>NZ_JASZYB010000001.1:1446709-2893418 GCF_030317205.1 Variovorax sp. J2L1-78
CCCTGCTCGGCTTGGCCGCACCGGAGACCCTGCGCTACATCGACGCTCGCCGGGGCCAGCACCGCGCCGCGCGGCTGGTGCGCTCGGACACCGACCCGCAGGAAGCACGGCTCGACACCTTCCTGCTGGGCGGCGATACGCGCGCCGAAGCCTGGCTCAAACCGCTGCTGCAGGACCAGTTGCCCGCCCAGGCCTTCGGCCGCCAGCTCCTGCGGCCGGGTGTCACGGCACCGGTGCCCATGCAGGCACGCGGCAAGGTCGTCTGCAGTTGCTTCGGCGTGACCGAAACCGCCATCCAGCTGCACCTGCCGCGCTGCACAGGCGCGGATCGCGAACGCCTGGCCGCGCTGCAGGGCGAACTCCAATGCGGCACCAACTGCGGCTCCTGCCTGCCCGAACTGCAGCGCATGCTGCACGCCACGCCGGCCGCGGCCGCCGCACCCGAGGTGGCGCTGTCGTGAACGTCCTTGGTGCGTCCACGGGCATAAGCGAAGCGCTTTTTCGGCATAAGCCTTGCGGGACAATCCGCCTACCCATGGGAATCAGCCAGTACATCAAGGAAATCGGCCGCGGCGCCCGAGGCGCCCGGCCACTCACGCGCGAACAGTCGGCCGACCTGTTCGGCCAGGTGCTGGACGGCACCGTCACCGACCTCGAGATCGGCGGCTTCTGCCTGGCCATGCGCATCAAGGGCGAGACGCCCGAGGAGATGGCCGGCTTCCTCGACGCCACCCACGCGCGCCTGACCCTGTTTCCCGCCGCGGGCCGCGCGCTGGTCGTGCTGCCCAGCTACAACGGCGCGCGCAAGCTGCCGGTGCTCACGCCGCTGCTTGCGATGCTGCTGGCGCGCGAAGGCCTGCCGGTGCTGGTGCACGGCAGTGCCAGCGAGTCGAGCCGCGTGCTGGCGTCGAACGTGCTGGCCGCGCTCGACGTGCCGGCGCTCGCCGCCGTGCGCGCAATCGCCGACGGCGAGGTGGCCTTCGCGTCGACCGAGCTGCTGAACCCGGCGCTGAAGAAACTGCTCGACGTGCGCCGCGTGGTCGGCCTGCGCAACCCCGGCCACAGCGTCGTGAAGCTGATGCGGCCGACCGCCGGCCCCTGCGTGGTGGTCGCGAGCTACACGCATCCGGCCTACGCCACGGTGATGGGCGACACCTTCGCGCTCACCGGCACCACGGCGCTGCTGTCGCGCGGGCTCGAGGGCGAGGTCGTGTCCGACCCGCGCCGCACCGCGCAGATCGACGGCTACGTGCGCGGCGCGCGGCAGGAACTGCAGGCGCAGCAGGCCGGCACGCTGGCCGAGGTGCCTGGCCTGCCGACCGAGATCGACATCGCATCGACCGTGCACTACACGCGCCGCGTGCTGGCGGGCGAACTGCCCGTGCCTGAAGCGATCGCCACGCAGGTCGCGCACATCCGACAACTGGCCTCCCACGCATGAACGACCTCACCCATCACGGCCACCACGGCGCCTGCACGCTGGTCGGCGCCGGCCCCGGCGACCCGGAACTGCTGACGCTCAAGGCGGTCAAGGCGATCGGCGCAGCCACCGTGCTCTTCGTCGACGACCTGGTGAACGACGCCATCCTCGAGCATGCCCGCCCCGGCGCACGCATCGTGCACGTGGGCAAGCGCGGCGGCTGCAAGAGCACGCCGCAGGCCTTCATCGAGAAGCTCATGATCACCGCGGTGCGCGAGGGCGAGACGGTGGTGCGCCTCAAGGGCGGCGACCCCTTCATCTTCGGCCGCGGCGGCGAGGAGGTGGAACACCTGCGCGAGGCCGGCATCGAGGTCGCCGTGGTCAACGGCATCACCGCCGGCCTGGCCGCCGTGACCGCGCTGGGCGTGCCGCTGACGCACCGCGACCACGCGCAGGGCGTTGTTTTCGTCACCGGCCACGCCAAGACCGGCGCCGGCGCACAGCAGGACCCGACCGACTGGCGCGGCCTGGCCGGCATGGCGCATCACGCGCGCCTGACCCTGGTGATCTACATGGGCGTGGCCGGTGCGGCGCACATCCAGCGCGAGCTGCTGCAGGGCCTGCCGGCCTCGACGCCGGTCGTGGTCGTGCAGTACGCGAGCCTGCCGCACCAACGCCACGTGGCGACCACGCTCGAGCGCCTGTGCCTCGACATGGCCGACGCCGGCCTGGGCAGCCCGGCGGTGATCGTGGTGGGCGACGTGCTGCGCGGTCTGGCGGCGGCGGGCGTGCAGCCGGAGGCTTCGCGCCGAGAGGCCGGGCGCAGGTAAGGGCACGACGGCGGCACACGCCGTTCGGCCTGTCGCGTCGCGCGAGGGCTGCCCCTAAAATCCGCCGATTCCACAACAACATCGAGGGGTCGGCATGCTCAAGATCGACAAGCTCAACGAGTTCACGGCGAGCCACGGCGAGCTGCAGCGCGGCAAGGGGCTGGTCACCGGGACCATCGCGCTGAGCCTGGGCATCCTGTGCTTCCTCGGGGTGCTGGCCTTCCACTTCCCGCAGTACCTCACCACGCCCGAGCTGCGCCGCAGCTACAACGTCGACATCATGCGCACCATCCTGCTGGTGGCGATGGTCGTGGCGGGCGGTCTGGCGCTGGTGAACATCGTGTTCAACCGCTCGCGCTGGCTGTCGTCGGCGGCCTTCCTGCTGATCGTCTCGGCGGCGCTGCTGGGCGGCCACAAGGTGCCGGTGAACGACTTCGCGGACAACACGCCCTACATCGGCCTGGACTGGTTCATCCTCGACCTGCTGGGCTCGGCGCTGATCTTCATCTTCATCGAGAAACTGTTCGCGCACCGCAAGGACCAGCCGGTGTTCCGCGCCGAATGGCAGACCGACTTCCATCACTTCGTCGTCAACCACATGATCGTGGGCTTCGTGCTGCTGGCGACCAACCTGCTGGTGCACAAGCTCTTCGGCTGGGCCGCCAACGACGGCATCCGCGGCTGGATCGCCGGCCTGCCCTTCTGGGCGGGTGTGCTGCTGATCATCCTGGTGGCCGACCTGGTGCAGTACTGGACGCACCGCGCCTACCACGAGGTGCCGGTGCTCTGGCGCCTGCACGCGGTGCACCACAGCGTCAAGAGCATGGACTGGATGGCCGGCTCGCGTCAGCACATCCTGGAACTGCTGATCACGCGCACGCTGGTGCTGGCGCCGATCTACGTGCTGGGCTTCAGCAAGGAAGTGATCGACGCGTACATCGTGGTGGTCGGCTTCCAGGCGGTGTTCAACCACTGCAACGTGAACGTGCGCCTCGGCCCCCTGCGCTACCTCATCGTCACGCCGAACTTCCACCACTGGCACCATGCGCAGGACCAGGAGGCGCTCGACCGCAACTACGCAGCGCACTACGCCTTCCTCGACTACCTCTTCGGCACCGCGGTGAAGAGCACCAAGCTCTGGCCGGAACAGTACGGCGTGCTGGGCGACTACGTGCCGAATGGGTTCTTCAAGCAGCTGAAGTTTCCGTTCGTGTGGAAGGGTTGAGCGCCTTGAGCCCGACCGGCCTGCGTGGCGCTTCCCTGTTCGTCGCCGCCCTGCTGCTGGCCGGTTGCGCCTCGCGCTTCGAGCCTTCCGAGAACGGCGGGCTGCCGCGGCTCAACGTCCAGAGCTCGGCGATCGCGCCGGGCAACGGCGGCGAGCTGATCCCGGCGACCGCGCTCGAGCCCGGGGACATCCTGCTCACGTCGGTCGCGACGCTGGGCTCCTTCGGCATCCGGCTGGGCACCTTTTCGCCGGTGAGCCACGCCGTGCTGTACCTGGGCGACGGCCAAGTCGCCGAAGCCGTGGGCGACGGCGTGCGTGCGCGTCGCATCGACGACGTGGTGGCCGAAGAACAGATGGTGGTCGCCTTCCGTCACCCCGGCATCGACGCCGAGCACGCGCAGCGCCTGCGTGGCTGGGCGATGTCGCAGGTCGGCACGCGCTACAACACGGTCGGCGTGATGCTGAACGCGCCCTTCGTGCTGAACCGACGCATTTGCGAGTTGCCGCTGATGCCCGGCGCCGCACGCGACTTCTGCCTGCGCGGCTTCGCCATGGTGCAACTGGGCGCGAGTCGCAACGACCAATTCTTCTGTTCGCAGTTCGTGCTGGAAGCCTACAACCAGGCCGGCCTGCCCGTGACCATGGCCGACCCGCGCTGGGTGAGCCCGGCCGACCTGCTGCACATGCGCGAGGGCGACGTGCCGTCGATCCCCGCAACGCAGCCGCTGCGCTACGTCGGCCACCTCAAGTACAACCCGCCGCCGGTGATCGTGGTCGACGGGACGACCGCGCGTTGACGTTCGACGCCGTCGTCATCGGTGCGGGGGCCGCCGGGCTGTTTTGCGCAGCGCAGGCCGGCCAGCGCGGCCGCAAGGTGCTGCTGATCGACCACAGCGAACGCGTGGCCGAGAAGATCCGCATCTCGGGCGGCGGCCGCTGCAACTTCACCAACCGCGACATCGACGTGCGCGCGCCGCAGCGCCACTTCGTGAGCGAGAACCCGAATTTCTGCCGTTCGGCCCTGTCGCGCTACACATCGCAGCAGTTCATCGGGCTGATCGAGCGGCACGGTATCGCGTACCACGAGAAGCACAAGGGCCAGCTGTTCTGCGACGGACCGTCGCAGCAGATCATCGACATGCTGCTGGCCGAGTGCGACGCGGGCGGCGTGACGCGCTGGCAACCCTGCGCCGTGCGGGGCGTGGCGTTCGACGAAAGCCAGGCCCTCTACTGCCTCGACACCGACCGCGGCAGGGTCGAAACACCCCAGCTGGTGGTGGCGACGGGCGGCCTGTCGATCCCGCAACTGGGCGCGAGCGACTTCGGCTACCGGCTGGCCCAGCAGTTCGGCCTGCGTCTGGTGGCGCCCCGTCCAGCGCTGGTCCCGCTCACCTTCGCCGGCGACGGCTGGGCACCCTACGCCGGGCTGGCCGGCCTGGCGCTGCCGGTGCAGATCGAAACCGGCCGCAAGAAGGAACGCATCGCCTTCCTGGAAGACCTGCTCTTCACCCACCGCGGCCTGTCGGGTCCGGCCGTGCTGCAGATCTCGAGCTACTGGCGCGAGGGCGAGCCGCTCACGATCGATTTCGCCCCCGGCACCGACGTGGCGGCGGCGCTGGGCGAGGCCAAGTCCCGCTCGCGCAAGCGCATCGCCAACGAACTGGCGGCACTGGTCCCGTCGCGGCTGGCCGACGCCTGGGTGGGCGGCGACCCGGCTCTCCAGCGCCCGGTGAACGAGGCCGCCGACAAGGCCCTGAACCAGTTGGCCGAGCGCGTCAGCCGTTGGGCCATCACCCCGGCCGGCACCGAGGGCTACAAGAAGGCCGAGGTCACGGCCGGTGGCGTCGACACGCGCGACCTCTCGTCCCAGACCCTCGAATCGAAGCAGCCGGGCCTCTTTTTCATCGGCGAAGTGGTCGACGTGACGGGGTGGCTGGGCGGTTACAACTTTCAATGGGCGTGGGCCAGTGCCCATGCGTGCGCCAACGCGTTATAATCGCGGGCTAACTTTTGGCCTTCCCTCAACGGCCACCAAGATTTTCAGTTGAGGAACCCCGGCCTGGGGCCTCGATCTCCCCCGGCCAACTTCAGTTCAACGATTCATCAATGACCACCATCCGCGTTAAAGAAAACGAGCCCTTCGACGTTGCCCTTCGTCGCTTCAAGCGCACCATCGAAAAGCTCGGCCTGCTGACCGACCTGCGTGCCCGCGAGTTCTACGAAAAGCCGACCGCCGAGCGCAAGCGCAAGAAGGCTGCGGCCGTCAAGCGCCACTACAAGCGCGTGCGCAGCATGCAGCTCCCCAAGAAGCTGTACTAAGCACCCCTTCGCTGGCCGCGTGCCAGTGAACCGAGCCGCGCCGGGGAAACCTGCCGCGGCTTTTGTTTTTGCCGCCGACAAGGAAAGAAGAAAGCCATGACCCTCAAGGAACAGATCACCGAAGACATGAAGACCGCGATGCGCGCCAAGGACAGCGAGCGCCTGGGCACCATCCGTCTGTTGCTGGCCGCGCTGAAGCAGAAGGAAGTCGACGAACGCGTGGAACTCGACGACCCCATGGTCGTGGCCATCGTCGACAAGATGGTCAAGCAGCGCAAGGACTCGATCGCCGCCTTCACGACCGGTGGCCGCGCCGACCTGGCCGACAAGGAATCCGCCGAGATCAAGGTCCTGGAGGTCTACCTGCCCCAGCGCATGAGCGCCGAGGAGACCGTGGCCGCCGTGAAGGCCATCGTGGCCGAACTGGGCGCCAGCGGCCCCGGCGACATGGGCAAGGTCATGGGCGTCGTGAAGACGCGCCTGGCCGGCAAGGCCGACATGGGCCAGGTCAGCGCAGCCGTCAAGGCGGCCTTGTCAGGCGCCTGATGGACGCCGAGGCCCGGCGTCCTGTCCACAAGGCCTGCGCCTGCCTGGTGGACAGCCGCGGCCGCCTGCTGGTGTTCGACCACCCGGAGGACGGCGGCATGCAGTTGCCCAAGGGCACGGTGGAGCCCGGCGAGACGCCCGAAGACGCCGTGCGGCGCGAGTTGCTGGAGGAGTCGGGCATCGCCTATGAAGGCGCGCTGGAACCACTGGGCACGATGGAACGCGAGTGCGAGGCGGGCGTGGAAGGCAACGTGCACCGACATGCCCAGCTGTGGCACCTCTACGTGATGCGGCTGGACGGCGTGCTGCCCGAGACCTTCGAGCATGTCGCCAGCGGCAGCCCGGAGGAGGATGGGCTGGTATTCCGCTTCCGCTGGCTGGCGCCAGATGCGCCGTTGGACGGCTTCGCGGAGCCCTATCGCCGCGCCATCGCGATGGCGCGCGCAGCGCGCTGATCAACTCAGTGGCAGGGCACCCGCGGATCTGGCTCCGACAGTCCGCCGGGTGCGCCCCCTTGAGGGGGGAGCGGCGACACGCAGTGCGCCGCTTCGGGGGTGGGCCTAACTCCCGGCGATCTTCATCCGGTCGATGAGGATCGAGCCGGTGGTCTTGGCGCCGTAGTTGTAGGCATCGGCGCCCACCGCCTGGATGCCCATCAGCATGTCCTTGAGGTTGCCGGCGATGGTGATCTCCTGCACCGGAAACGCGATGCGGCCCTTCTCGACCCAGAAGCCGCTGGCGCCGCGCGAGTAGTCGCCGGTCACGTAGTTCACGCCCTGTCCCATCAGCTCGATCACGAACAGCCCGGTGCCCAGCTTGCGCAGCATCTCGTCGAGGTCGTCGCCGGGCTTCGTCAGACGCGAGCGCAGCGTCAGGTTATGCGAGCCGCCGGCGTTGCCGGTGGTCTTCATGCCCAGCTTGCGGGCCGAGTAGGTGCTGAGAAAATAGCCCTCGAGCCGACCGCCGTCGACGATCTTGCGCGGCCGGGTCGTCACGCCTTCGTCGTCGAAGGGCGCGCTGCCCTTGCCGCGCAGGAGGTGCGGGTCTTCGGCCACGTCGATGTGCTGGGGCAGCACCGGCTTGCCGAGCGAATCGAGCAGGAAGGTGCTCTTGCGGTAGAGCGCGCCGCCGCTGGTGGCCTGCACCAGGCCGCCCAGCAGGCCGGCGGCCAGCGGCGACTCGAACAGCACGGGGCACTGCGTCGTCTTGATCTTGCGCGACTTCAGGCGCGACAGCGCACGCTCCGCGGCATAGCGGCCCACCGATGCGGGGCTGGCCAGTTCGTCGGCCGAGCGCATGGAGCTGTACCAGGCGTCGCGCTGCATGTCGTCGCCCTTGCCGGCGATCGGTGCGACTGAGATGGAATGCCGCGAGCTGGCATAGCCGCCGCGGAAGCCGTGCGTGTGGGCGCTGAAGAAGTGGCTCTGCTGGGCCGAGACGCCGGCGCCTTCGCTGTTGGTGATGCGCTTGTCGGTCGACAGGGCCGCAGCCTCGCATTCGAGCGCCAGCGTGGCGGCGCGCTCGCTGTCGATGTCCCAGGGGTGGAACAGGTCGAGATCGGGCTGCTCGCGCACGATGTCGGCCTCGTCGGGCAGTCCACCGACCGGGTCTTCGGCGGTGAAGCGTGCGATGTCGTAGGCAGCCTGCACCGTCTGGGCGATGGCGGCCTCGGAGAAATCGGAGGTGCTCGCGTTGCCGCGGCGGTTGCCGACGTACACCGTGATCCCCAGCGACTTGTCGCGGTTGCGCTCGACGTTCTCCAGTTCCCCCTTGCGCACCGACACGCTCAGGCCGCAGCCCTCGGAGGCCTCGGCCCCCGCGTCGGTGGCGCCCAGCTTCTTGGCATGCGCCAAGGCGGAGTCGACCAGGTTTTCGAAGAAAGAGCGGCTGTACGCAAAGCCGGACGCGGGGCGCGTGGAGGATGTCGTCATGTGTTGGCTATGATACTTGGCCCCCTGTTCTCCTCTCTCGCGCGGTCCTTTGCGGCCCAGGATCTCCCGATGTCCCGCAAACCCAAAAAAGGCTACTACGTCCGTGGCGAATTCGTTGCCGAAGGCAGCGAACTCGACCTGGAGCTCAAACGCGAGCTCAAGGGCACCGACGACGCCAGCAAGACCGACCTCAAGCGCGAAAGCGCCGAGCTGCAGAAGCTCGGTGAAGACCTGCTCGGTCTGCGCGCCGGCCTGTTCGACCAGCTGCCGCTCGGCGAGAAGCTGGTCGACGCGATCGTCGAGGCGCGCCGCATCACCAATTTCGAAGGCAAGCGCCGCCAGATGCAGTTCATCGGCAAGCTGATGCGCGCGCTCGACCCCGAGGTGCTCGACGCCGTGCGCAGCGCGCTCGACGAACAGCACAGCGGACCCGCCGAGGAAACCGCCATGCTGCACGAGGCCGAGCGCTGGCGCGACCGGCTCATCGCCGACGACGACGCGCTCGGCGGCTGGATAGAAACCCATCCCGACACCGACAGCCAGCAGCTGCGCGCCCTGGTGCGTCAGGCCCGCAAGGACATCAAGGCCGGCAAGCCCGGCGAAGCACCGCGCCAGGGCAAGTCCTACCGCGAGGTGTTCCAGCTGGTGCGCGCGCAACTGGCCGCCCACGCAGGCAGCGACCGTGCGGCCGAAGCCAGCGAGGAATCGCGGGAGCGCGACGCGTGAACGACACGTTCGACCCCGTCCACATCGGCATCGTCTCGGTCAGCGACCGCGCCTCCACCGGCGTGTACGAAGACAAGGGCCTGCCCGCGCTGAAGGACTGGCTGACCCGCGCCCTGCGCAACCCGATCGACTTCGAGGCGCGGCTGATCCCCGACGAGCAGGCCGGCATCAGCGCCACGCTGATCGAGCTGGTCGACGCCGGCTGCGCGCTGGTGCTCACCACCGGCGGCACCGGCCCCGCCCTGCGCGACGTCACGCCCGAGGCGACGCTGGCCGTGGCGCACAAGGAAATGCCGGGCTTTGGCGAGCAGATGCGGCAGATCAGCCTGCGCTTCGTGCCGACGGCGATCCTGTCGCGCCAGGTCGCGGTGATTCGCGACCGCGCGCTGATCCTCAACCTGCCGGGCCAGCCCAAGGCCATCGCGGAGACGCTCGAAGGCCTGAAGAACGCCGACGGCTCGCAGGCCGTGCCGGGCATCTTCGCGGCCGTGCCCTACTGCATCGACCTGATCGGCGGGCCGTACCTCGAGACGGACGACGCCGTCTGCAAGGCCTTCCGGCCGAAGTCGGCGATCCGCCCGGCCCGCGCCTGAAACACACCGGAAACGCGCGCTCTTAACACGGCGCGCTCCCCGTGGAAATCCCGACGCTGCACTGCAGCAGAGTGCGGCATAGTCGCGGCCTGCCTGCGCGCCGGCATGTCCCGCGCGCAGTCTTTTTCAAAACAGGAGACACCGCATGAAGTTGAACCGACTGGCCGCTGGCCTGGTTCTGGGAATGGGCCTGGCCTGCGCCGCGTTCGCGCAGACCACCATGAAGATCAGCATCTCGACCGCGCAGAACTCGCACCAGGGCGTCGCCATCGACACCTTCGCCAAGGAAGTCGCGACCCGCACCGGCGGCCGCTACAAGGTCGAGACCTTCTACAACGGCGCACTCGGCGGCGAACGCGAATCCATCGAGGCGGTTCAGCTCGGCACGCAGGAGCTGGCCTTCTCGTCGACCGGCCCCGTCCCCAACTTCGTGCCCGAGACGAAGATCCTCGATGTGCCCTTCCTGTTCCGCGACAAGGCGCACGCCCGCGCGGTGCTCGACGGCCCGATCGGCCAGGACCTGCTGGCCAAGTTCGACGCCAAGGGTTTCAAGGCACTGGCCTGGGGCGAGAACGGCTTCCGCCACATGACCAACAGCAAGCGCGACGTGAAGGCGCCCGAGGACCTCAAGGGCCTGAAGATGCGCACCATGGAGAACCCGGTGCACATCGCGGCGTACAAGGGCCTGGGCATCATCACGACGCCGATGGCCTTCCCGGAGGTCTTCACCGCCTTGCAACAGGGCACGGTCGACGGCCAGGAGAACCCGCTGCCGGTGATCATGTCGGCCAAGTTCTCGCAGGTGCAGAAGCACCTGTCGCTGACGGGCCACGTGTACTCGCCCTGCATCTTCGTCATGAACAAGGCGTCGTTCGACAAGCTCAGCGCCGCCGACAAGACCGCGTTCCTCGAGGCCGCGAAGGTGGCCGTGAAGGCCAACCGCGACCGCGTCGACCAGGACGATGCCAACGGCGTGAAGGAACTGCGCGCCCAGGGCATGACCGTGATCGAGAACGTCGACAAGGCGAAGTTCGTCGCCATGCTGGCGCCCGTCAACGCCGACTTCGAGAAGCAGTTCGGCAAGGCCAACCTCGACAAGATCCGCGATGTGAAGTGATGCCCGGGCCGCCGTCCCGCACGGGATGGCACCGGGGCCCGCCGCAGCTTTCGGCGGGCTTTTTTGTTTTTGAGAACGGCGTAGAGATGAAAGATAAATTCCTTGGCCTGGAGCGCTGGACGACCGGCGCGTCCATGGTGCTCGCCTGCGCGATGCTGGTCATCGCCTCCTCGCTCGGCGTGTTCCAGATCGTCACCCGTTTCGTGCTCGAGCGGCCTGCCGAGTGGAGCGAGATCCTCATCCGGGTCAGCCTGATCTGGATGGTCTTCCTGGGCATCCCGATGGCATTCCGCCAGGGCGCCATGGTGAGCGTCGACGTGCTCTACCGCTGGAGCCCGCCGCGCTTTCGCCGCGTGCTGGACGCGGTGGTGAGCCTCGCCGCACTCACGCTGATGTTGATCATCCTCTGGTACGGCTGGGACTACGCGATGCGCGGCCGCGTGCAGTCGATGGCGGGCTTGGAGAGCCTGTCGATGGTCTGGGCCTACCTCGCGCTGCCCGTCGGCGCCGTCTTTTCCCTGTTCGGCATCGCCGGCAATTTTCTCGATCCGAAGCGGCTCGAACTGGAGACCGCGCAATGACGCCCATGATGGTTGGCACGATGGTGCTGTGCTTCGCACTGTCGGTCTCTGTCGCCGTCTCGATCGGCCTCGCCTCGATCGTGGGCATGCAGGTCAACGGCGCCAACATGCTGATCTCCGCCAAGGAGATCTTCAACTCGATCAACAAGTTTCCGCTAGCGGCGATCCCCTTCTTCATCCTGGCCGGCAACCTCATGGAAACCGGCGGCATCTCGCGCCGCCTGGTGGAGTTCGCCAAGAGCATCGTGGGCGGCGTGCAGGGCGGCCTGCCGATGACCTGCGTGCTCACCTGCATGATCTTCGCGGCGGTGTCGGGCTCGTCGGTGGCCACCACCTTCGCCATCGGCGCCATCCTGATCCCCGCGCTCATCAAGCACGGCTACCCCACCTCGTACGCCGCCGCGCTGCAGGCCACCAGCGCCGAGCTGGGCGTGATCATCCCGCCATCGATCCCGATGATCCTGTACGGCGTGAGCGCCGAGGTGTCGATCGGCGAACTGTTCATCGCCGGCTTCGGCCCGGGCATCCTGATCAGCCTGGCGCTGATGCTCTTCGTGTGGGTCTACTGCAAGTTCAAGGGCTGGGGCAAGAACGACGGCGAGGGCCGCATGCCCTTCGGCCGCGCCCTGTGGCAGGCCGGCTGGGCACTGCTGATGCCGGTGATCATCCTCGGCGGCATCTACGGCGGCGTCTTCACGCCCACCGAGGCATCGGCCGTGGCCGTGTTCTACGCGCTGGTCGTCGGCATGGTGATCTACCGCGAGATCAAGGTCACCGACCTGTTCGTGATCCTGCGCAAGTCGGTGCTGTCGTCGGCGGTGATCATGTTCATCATCGCCAACGCCGGGCTGTTCGCCTTCCTGATCACGCGCGCGGGCGTGCCCGACGCCATCGGCCGCTGGCTCGAGCAGGTGCTGCAGTCGCCCGCCATGTTCCTGCTGGGCGTGAACGCGGCGCTGTTCGTCATCGGCATGTTCATCGAAACCAGTGCGGCCATCATCGTGCTCGCGCCCATCCTGGCGCCGGTGGCGATGCACTTCGGCATCGACCCGGTGCACTTCGGGCTGATCATGGTGGTCAACCTGGCGCTCGGCATGATCACGCCGCCCTTCGGCGTGAACCTGTTCGCGGCCTGCACCGTGGCGCGAATATCCCTGGACCGCATCGTGAAGGACCTGATCCCCTTCGTGGGGGTGGTGCTCGGCTGCCTGATGCTGATCACCTACTTCCCGGCGATCTCCCTCACGCTGCGCGACCTGGTCTACGCGAAATAGTGCACGGGCGTGACAGTGGCCTTCATGCCGCTGTCACGCCCAGCCCCGATGCTGGCGAGTCCTATCCTCCGCCCGGCATCCGATGTTCTTCAGCAAGACCGACAAGGCCCGCGACGAATTGCGCCCCGGCCGCCGCACGCTGACGCAGCGCGAGCGCGCCGTGCTGCTGATGGCCGACGGCCAGCGCTCGGTGACCGACTTCGTGCCGCTCTTCACCGACCGGGACGAGGCGCTGCGCGTGGCGCGCCACCTGTTGCACGAGGGGTATCTGCACGCGCCGGACGAGCGGCTCGACGCACCAGCCGTCGTCGTCGCGGAGGTGCCCGAGCCGTCGGCGCCCGCTGTGCCCGCCACCGCATCGGCCGACCCTTTCGACGGCAAGCCGTCGCTGGCCACCACGCGCATGTTCCTGTTCGACCTGTGCGAGCGCATGTTCGCGCGGCGCGACCCCGCGATGGCGCAGGTCCTGCGAGACACGCTGCGCGAGGCGCGCGACCGCCCCTCCATGCTGGCCGTCGCCGACACGATGCTCGCGGAGATCCGCCAGGCCGCTGGCGACGAGCGCGCCGACGCCATCCGTGATCGCATTGCCAGGTTGTTGCCAGCCGAAACGGTGCACTGAGCCCGCGCCGATCCACTACACTCACCCGGTCAGGAGAGTGCCCGCAACGGGCCGCCGAAGGCGCAGGATCCATCCGAACGCTCAGGTACCAAGGACTGACGAGGCGCCCGTTCACCCGGGCGTTTCCTTGCTGGAGAGAGGTCGGTAGTCCATCGCGACACGCCGGCCCACCGAAGGAGCAAACCCTAAGCCTTTGACGAGGCGGGGCGAATCTCTCAGGTAGAGCGGACAGCAGGGGTGGCCCATGACTTGCGTCGTGGATTCCGTCTGCCCCTTGTTTTGGAGAGCGCCCATGGCTGCTTCCGACGATTCGCTTCCGCTCCAGAAGACCCCGCTGCACGCCCTGCACGTCGAACTCGGCGCCCGCATGGTGCCCTTCGCCGGCTACTCGATGCCCGTGCAGTACCCCGCCGGCCTGATGGCCGAGCACAAGCACACCCGCACGGCCGCCGGCCTGTTCGACATCTCGCACATGGGCCAGCTGCGCCTGGTCGGCCCCGACGCCGCCGCGGCCTTCGAGACGCTGATGCCGGTCGACGTGGTCGACCTGGCGCCCGGCAAGCAGCGCTACGGCCTGCTGCTGAACGATGCCGGCGGCATCCTCGACGACCTGATGTTCTTCAACGAAGGCCACGACTCGCTCTTCGTCATCGTCAACGGCGCCTGCAAGGTGGCCGACCTGGCGCACATCCAGGCTCGCATCGGCGCGCGCTGCGACGTGCAGCCGATGCCCGACCACGCGCTGCTCGCGCTGCAGGGCCCGCAGGCCGCCGCCACGCTGGCGCGGCTGTCGCCTGGCGTCGAGCGCTTCGTCTTCATGACGGGCGGCGCGGTGCAGATCGGCGACAAGGACGTGAAGATCCCGGCCTTCGTCACCCGCAGCGGCTACACCGGCGAAGACGGCTTCGAGATCTCGGTGAAGGCCGACGACGCCGAGGCGCTGGCCCGCCTGCTGCTGGCGCAGCCCGAGGTGCAGCCGATCGGCCTGGGCGCGCGCAACTCGCTGCGGCTGGAAGCGGGCCTGTGCCTCTACGGCCACGACATCGACGAGACGACCACGCCGGTCGAGGCCTCGCTCAACTGGGCGATCCAGAAGGTGCGCCGCACCGGTGGCGCGCGGGCCGGCGGTTTTCCCGGTGCCGACAAGGTGCTGGCCCAGCTGGCGGCCGCAGCGTCGGGCGCGGCGGGCATCGCCGACCACGACACGCTCAAGCGCCGCCGCGTCGGCCTGGTCGCGCTGGAACGCATCCCGGTGCGCGACGGCACGCCGCTCGAGTCCTTCGAGGGTGCCGCCATCGGCCAGGTGACCAGCGGCCTGCTCGGGCCGACGGCCGACCGGCCGATCGCCATGGGCTATGTCGCCACCGCGTATGCGGAGCCGGGCACCCGCATCCAGGCCATCGTGCGTGGCAAGCCAGTGCCGATGGAGGTCACCACCCTGCCCTTCGTGCCGACCCGATACTACCGAGGCTGATTTCTTTTTCATCCCTTTTCAGGAGCCCCCATGAGCACCAAATTCACCAAGGACCACGAGTGGGTCCAGGCCACCGGCAGCGACGCGATCGTCGGCATCACCGTGCATGCGCAGGACGCGCTGGGCGACGTCGTGTTCGTCGATCTGCCGGACGTCGGCAAGACCTTCGCGCAGGGCGAAGTCGCCGGCGTCGTCGAGTCGGTCAAGGCCGCGGCCGACGTGTTCATGCCCGTCTCGGGCGAAATCACCGAAGTCAACGAAGCCCTGCGCGCCGACCCCTCGCTCGCCAACAGCGACCCATTGGCCGCCGGCTGGTTCTTCAAGGTCAAGCTGAGCGACCCGCTGCAGCTCGACACCCTGCTCGACGCGGCCGACTACGACAAGTTCGCCGCCGAAAGCTGATCCGCCTTTCTTCCTCGCCCCCATCGCTTCATTCCCATGCCGACGCCATCCTTCCCCACCCTGCGCGAACTCGAGAACGCCGACGAATTCATCGCCCGTCACATCGGCATCGAACCGGCCGACGAGGCGCGCATGCTGCCGGTCATCGGCTCGGCCACGCGCGAGGAACTGATCGACGGCATCGTGCCGCCGGCCATCCGCCGTACGCGGCCGATGCGCTTGCCCGCGCCGGTGAGCGAGGCCGACGCACTGGCCGAACTGAAGAAGATGGCGGCGAAGAACACGGTGGCGCGCAACTTCATCGGCCAGGGCTACTACGGCACCCACACACCTGGCGTGATCCTGCGCAACATCCTCGAGAACCCCGCCTGGTACACGGCCTACACGCCCTACCAGGCCGAGATCTCGCAGGGCCGCATGGAGGCGCTGGTCAACTTCCAGACCATGGTCTGCGACCTGACCGGCATGGCGATCGCCAACGCGTCGATGCTCGACGAAGCGACGGCCGCGGCCGAGGCCATGACGCTCGCCAAGCGCAGCGTGAAGTCCAAAAGCAACATCTTCCTGGTGGCCGGCGATTGCCACCCGCAGACCATCGAAGTGCTGCGCACGCGCGCTGCCCCCCTGGGCATCGAGATCAAGGTGAGCACTGCGTCCGAAACGCTGCCGCACCTCATGACCAGCGGCGACTTCTTCGGTGTGCTGGCGCAGTACCCCGGCACCACCGGCCAGGTGCACGACCTGCGTCCGCTGGCCGGCCATGCGCATGCCTGCGACGCCGCGCTGTGCGTGGCGGCCGACCTGCTGGCGCTGACGCTGCTGGCGCCCCCCGGCGAATGGGACGCCGACATCGTCTGCGGCACCACCCAACGCTTCGGCATGCCGATGTGCAACGGCGGCCCGCACGCCGCCTACCTGGCCTGCCGCGATGCGTTCAAGCGCTCACTGCCGGGCCGGCTGGTCGGCGTGAGCGTCGACGTGCACGGTTCGCCCGCCTACCGCCTCGCGCTGCAGACGCGCGAACAGCACATCCGCCGCGAGAAGGCCACGTCGAACATCTGCACGGCGCAGGTGCTGCCGGCCGTCGTCGCGAGCATGTACGCCGTGTACCACGGCCCGGCCGGCCTCACGCGCATCGCGCAGCGGGTGGCAGCGCTCACCGGCATCCTGGCCGCGGGCCTCGAGCAGATGGGCCGCGAGCTGGTCAACACCACCGCCTTCGATTCGCTGACCGTGAAGAGCGGCGACGACACCGCCGCCATCCTCGCGCACGCGAACACGGCCGGCGTCAACCTGCGCCATCGGCTGCAGCAGCACCTGGGCATCTCGCTCGACGAGACGACGACGCGCGCCGACATCGAGACGCTGTGGGCGCTGTTCGTGCCCACCGGCACGCCGATGCCGCGCTTCGAGGAGCTGGCCGACACCGCCCCGGTGCGCATTCCGGACGACCTGCGCCGCACCTCGGCCTTCCTCACGCACCCGGTGTTCAACACGCACAAGAGCGAGACGGCGATGCTGCGCTACATCCGCAGCCTCTCCGACAAGGACCTGGCGCTCGACCGCAGCATGATCCCGCTGGGCAGCTGCACCATGAAGCTCAACGCGACCAGCGAGATGATCCCGATCACCTGGCCCGAGTTCGCGAACATCCACCCCTTCGCGCCGGCCGACCAGTTGCAGGGCTACGCCGAGCTCGACCAGCAGCTGCGCGACTGGCTCTGCGAAGCCACGGGCTACGCCGGCATCAGCCTGCAGCCCAACGCCGGCTCGCAGGGCGAGTACGCCGGCCTGCTGGCGATCAAGGCCTTCCATGTGTCCAAGGGCGAAGGCCAGCGCAACATCTGCCTGATCCCGTCGTCGGCGCACGGCACCAACCCGGCCAGCGCGCAGATGGCCGGCATGCAGGTGGTCGTGACCGCCTGCGACGCGCAAGGGAACGTCGACCTCGACGACCTGAAGCGCGCCTGCGAGAAGCACAGCGCGAACCTCGCCGCAGTGATGATCACGTACCCGAGCACGCACGGCGTGTTCGAGACCCGCGTGAAGGAACTCTGCGAGCTGGTGCATGCGCATGGCGGCCGCGTGTACGTCGACGGCGCCAACATGAACGCGCTGGTCGGCGTGGCTGCCCCGGGCGAGTTCGGCGGCGACGTGAGCCACCTGAACCTGCACAAGACCTTCTGCATCCCCCACGGCGGCGGCGGCCCCGGCGTCGGCCCGGTGTGCGTGGTGGAAGACCTCGTGCCCTTCCTGCCGGGCCATGCGACGGCCGGTGTCGGTGGGCACGACGTCGGCGCCGTGTCTGCAGCGCCGCTGGGCAACGCCGCGGTGTTGCCGATCAGCTGGATGTACTGCCGCATGATGGGCGCGGCCGGGCTGCAGGCCGCGACCGAGACGGCGATCCTCTCGGCCAACTACATCAGCGCGCGCCTGAAGGACCACTACCCTACGCTCTACGCGAGCCCGAACGGGCATGTCGCGCACGAGTGCATCCTCGACCTGCGACCCATCAAGGACCGCTGCGGCGTCACCGCCGAGGACGTCGCCAAGCGCCTGATCGACTACGGCTTCCACGCGCCCACGCTGAGCTTCCCGGTGCCCGGCACGCTGATGGTGGAGCCGACCGAGAGCGAGCCGCTGGCCGAGCTCGACCGCTTCATCGACGCGATGATCGCCATCCGCGGCGAGATCCGCCGGGTGGAGGAAGGCGTGTGGCCGAAGGAGGACAACCCGCTCAAGCACGCGCCGCACACCGCCGCCAGCCTGATGAGCACCGAGTGGACCCACCCCTACTCGCGCGAGCTCGGTGCCTACCCGCTGGCCGCCCTCAAGCAGGCCAAGTACTGGTCGCCGATCGGCCGCGTCGACAACGTCTACGGCGACCGCAACCTGTTCTGCAGCTGCGTGCCGGTGGACGCGTACACGACGAGCTGATCGCGGCGGCACAATCGATGTTTCCCATTCCAAGGAGAGACATCGATGAGTGAAACGAAGCAGCCCCTCGACGGGCAGATCGCCTGGGTCACCGGCGGCGGCAGCGGCATCGGACTGGCCGGCGCCATCGACCTGGCGAAGGCCGGTTGCCAGGTCGTGATCTCCGGGCGCGAAGCGGCCAAGCTCGACGCCGCGATCGCCGACGCCGAGGCCAAGGGCGCACCGCGGGGCAGCATCACGGCGATGGCGCTCGACGTGGGCGACCGCCCCGCCGTCGACGCCGTGGCCGCCGCCATCGAGGCGCGGCACGGCGGCGTCGACATCCTGGTCAACAGCGCCGGTGTCAACTTCCCCAAGCGCTTCTGGAGCGAGACCGACGGCGACACCTTCGCCAAGGTGGTCAACATCAACCTCAACGGCGCGACCTTCTGCACGCTGGCGGTGCTCAAGGGCATGCAGGCGCGGCGCCGCGGCACGGTGATCAACATCGCGTCCTTCGCCGGCTGGCACCAGAGCTACCTCACCGGCCCGGCCTACGTGGCAAGCAAGGCGGGCCTCACGGCCATGACGCACAACTTCAACATCGAGCAATGCGTGCACGGCCTGCGCGCCACGGCCGTGTGCCCGGGCGAAGTGGCCACGCCGATCCTGAAGAAGCGCCCGGTGGAACCGAGCGCCGAGGACAAGGCGCTGATGCTGCAGGAGGAAGACATGGGCCGCACCATCCGCTTCATCGCCGAGATGCCGCCGCACGTGTGCATCAACGAGCTGGTGATCGCGCCGGTGCACAACCGCATCTACATCGGCGGCAGCGAGCTGCAGCGCCGCTGACGGGGACGCCGCGCGCTCAGTTCGGTAGAGCCGCCGCCCAGGCCATCACCTCGGGCAGCGGTGCCGGCCGCGCGAACAGGTAGCCCTGCACCAGCCGGCAATCCAGCAGGGTCAGCACTTCCAGCTCGGCCCTGGTTTCGACGCCCTCGGCCACGACGAGGATGTCGAGCGAGTTGCCCAGCTGCACGATCGAATTGACCAGCACCGCGTTGCCGGGCGAGGTTTCCAGCCCGTCGATGAAGCTGCGGTCGATCTTGACCTGCCGCACGTAGTCGCTGCGCAGCGAGGCCAGCGACGAATAGCCCACGCCGAAGTCGTCGACGGCGATCGCCACGCCCGCGGCCGACAGCGCGCTCAGGCGGCCGCGCGTGGCCTGCGTATCGAGGGCGACCTCTTCGGTGATCTCGATCTGCAGCCGGCAGGTGGCGATGCCGCGCGCCGCCAGCGTCCCCAGCACGATCTCGTCGACCGCCAGCTGGGCCATCTCGCGCGGCGACACGTTCATGGCCACCGGCACGCCGGCCAGGGGCGAACCGGGCGCATCGAGCTGCGCCATGGCCCGGCAGATTTCATCCAGGATGTAGCGCAGCAGGTTCTCGGCGATGCCGGTGCTGGCGGCTGCAAACACCACGTGTTCAGGCGAGATGCGGCCATGCCGGGGATGCGTCCAGCGGATCAGCGCCTCCAGGCTGTGGACGCGTCCGTTCTGGCGCTCCAGGATCGGCTGGTACCACAGCTCGATGCTGCGCGACTGGATCGCTCCCAGCAGGTCGCGCTCCACTTCGCGGCGTGTGGCCAGTTGCAGGTTCAGCGCCTCGTCGACCACCTGGTAACGGTTGCGGCCGGCCCGCTTGGCTTCGTAGAGCGCCTCGTCGACGACGCTGATCAGGTCGGTGAACGCCAGCGCGTCCGCTGCCTGGAACTTCAGGACACCGATGCTCACCCCCAGGTGTCCACCGTAGTGCGAGGTGGCGAAGGGGATGGAACGGATCAGGGCCTCGGCCAGCTTCTCCGGCGTCGTCAGCCCGCCCGGGCTGTACAGGATGGCGAACTCGTCGCCGCCCCATCGACCCGCCACCGCCTGCAGGCCGTCGAGCTCGTTGGTCAGCCAGCGGGCCACGTCCTCCAGGACCCGGTCGCCGACCTTGTGGCCGAAGACGTCGTTGACGGTCTTGAACCCGTCCAGGTCGAGCAGCATGAGGCAGTGCGACTGCTGCGGATGTTCGGCCAGATGGGCAGCCACAGCCTGGGTGAAGCCTTCGCGGTTGAGCAGCCCGGTGAGAAAGTCGTGCGACGCCCGGCGGGCCAGCGCCTGCGTCGACGCCTGCAGCGACTGGTGCGCCTGGTGCAGCCGTGCCGCGAGTTCGGTGGCCTCGTTCTTGAGCCGGCTGCCGGCGCGGAAGGCCTTCTCGCTCACCAGCGAGCCGCGGGTGAGGCCGACGAAGTACAGCAGCACCATCGCGGCCAGGCTCACGTTCTCGAAACCGCCGGCGATCACCAGCGACACCATCACCGAGAGCAGCGTCGGCAGGATGAAGCTCAGCGGTGCCAGGGCATAGGCGCTGCTGTAGGTGACGGCGCCCGCGCAGGTGCCGCAGACGATCGTCAGGTAGAACACCGTCTGCGGCGAGGTGTAGCCGTCGCACAGAAAGCTCACCAGGGCCCACACGCAGCCCGAGACGCCGGCGGCGATGGCCGTCAACCGCAGCTGCCATTCGACCCAGTGGGCATTGGCCAGGCCGGTATCGCCGCCCTGCGCCGCCGTGGCGGCCGAGCGCTCGAGCAGGCGGCGGCTGGTGACGATGCGCACCACGCTGACCGTCAGCGTCAGCATCAGCCAGGAGAGACCCATGGCCGGGCGGCCCGACTTGATCGCCACCAGTGCCGCGGTGCAGCTGAGCACGATGTTGATCGGCATGGCCGCCAGCACGCTGCGCCGCACCGACACCAGCTGGTCGACGCGAACCATGCGCGCCAGAAGCAGGTGGTCGGCCGAGGCGATGGGCGGCAAGGAAGGCGCGCTGTGGTTCATGAACGGGGCAGACCGGCGCCAGCGCAGGGCCGCGGTCGAGACAGGAGGACCCGCCGGAGTGTACAGAGCGATTCCTACAGTGCGTCCGGGCGCCTCACCGGTTCACAGCACGACCCAGGTCGGCGCATGGTCGCTCGCACCGGCGCGCCCGCGGACGTCGCGGTCGACGCCGGCGTCCTGCAGCCGTGACGCCAGGTCGGCACTCAGCAGCAGGTGATCGATGCGCAGGCCGGCGTTGCGCGGCCATCGGTTGCGCCAGTAGTCCCAGTAGGTGTAGATGCGCTCGCCGGGGTGGCGGGCACGCAGTGCATCGGTCCAGCCCTGCTCGAGCAGACGCGCGAAGGCATCGCGGGCGGCCGGCTGCAGCAAGGCGTCGTCGCGCCAGGACGCCGGGTTGTAGATGTCGACGTCGGTCGGCACGACGTTGTAGTCGCCGGCCAGCACCACCGGCAGGCCGCAGCCGAACAGCCGCTTCGCATGCGCATTGAAGTGCTCGAACCACGCCAGCTTGTAGTCGAACTTCGGGCCGGGCTGCGGATTGCCGTTGGGCAGGTAGAGGCAGCCGATGACGATGCCGTCGACCACGGCCTCGAGGTAGCGGCTCTGCGGGTCGTCCTCGAAGCCCGGCAGGCCGCGGCCGGTCTCGATCGGCTCGCGACCCCGGGCGAGGATCGCCACGCCGTTCCACGACCGCTGCCCGTGCCACACCACGCCGTAGCCGGCGGCCCGGATCGCCTCGGCCGGGAAGTTGGCGTCGGGCGACTTCAGCTCCTGCAGGCAGGCCACGTCGGGCTTCGATTCGGCCAGCCATTCCAGCAGCCGGGGCAGGCGACCATTCACGCCATTGACGTTGAAGGTCGCGATCTTCATGAATCAGCGCTTGGCCACGGCACCGGTCGCCACCTGCGCGCGGAATGCACGCAGCTTGGCCTTGAGCCGCCGCTCGTTCGCCAGGCCCACGCGCACCATCAGCTTCTGGCCGCTGGACATCGATTCGAGCGCCGGGTCGACGTACTCGTAACGCGTCCAGGGCCGCTCGGCCGTGAACTCGCCGCGCACCTCGGTCAGCTGCACCTGCACCGGGCCGGTCGGCTCGGGCGTCTCCAGCAGATGGTCGATGACGGCCACCAGCCGGTCGTTGAAGTAGCGGCCCGGGTAGCCGAGCTCCTCGTAGGCCTGCTGGAACAGCGGGTAGAAGCGCGCGTAGAGCGACGCTGCGCGTTCGGCGTCCACCGCCTCCACCATCTGGGTGAAGGCGGCATAGCGCGTGCTGTTGGCCTGCCCGATGGTCGTGCGCGTCGCGCCGGCGTCGACGGTGAAGCGTTCGGGCGCCGGCACCATCGGCCACATGCGCGACGGCGCCTGCGCGCGCGGCAGGTTGTCGATCGTGGCGACCACGCGCCGCACGAAACCGTCGATGTTGAGCAGCGTGGTCACGCGCTGGGCGCCCAGCAGATCGGTCAGCGCCTTCTTCGCCTGGGCGTCCGAGTCGCCCAGCGCGGGCAGCACGGCATCGGGTTCGGCCAGTGCATCGACCGGGTTCTGCGGGCCCATGGCCGCCACCGGCGGCGCGGGCGGTGGCGCATCGGGCACGGCCGGTGCGGTGGCGGCGGCTGGCGGCACGGGTGCGGCCACGTCGCGCTGCGACCAGTACCACCAGCCCCCGGCGGCAATGGCGATCAGCACCGCCACGACGACGGCCGTCACGGGCGACTGTCGGGCGGGCCGGAAATCGGGTTCACGCTCGGACATGGGTGCAACTTCCTTTCGAGCGCCATGGCGGCGCGGCCCTCCATTGGAAACCATGCGCCATCGGGCGCCGTAACCTCATGTGAACATTCCGCCGCCTGCCCCTTACCCTCAGGCGTAATCGAGCGGCAAGGCGGTCGTGTACTTGATCTGTTCCATGGCAAAGCTCGAACTCACGTCCGACAGCTCGATCTCGCGGATCAAGCGCTTGTAGACCGCGTCGTAGGCCTTGATGTCGGGCACCACGACGCGCAGCAGGTAGTCGTCGTCGCCGCTCATGCGATAGAACTCCACGATCTGCGGGATGGCCGCGACCACGGCGCTGAAGCGCTTGAACCATTTCTCGTTGTGCTGGCTGGTGCGGATGGCGACAAAGACCGTCACGCCCACGTTGAGCTTGTCGGGGTCGAGCAAGGCCACGCGCTGGCGGATGTAGCCCTCGCGCTCGAGGCGCTGGATGCGGCGCCAGCAGGGCGTGGCCGACAGGCTCACCTGTTCGCTGATCTCCTGCAGCGAGGCGCTCGCATTGACTTGCAGCAGTTCGAGGATCGCCTTGTCGATCTTGTCCATTGAGTATCCCAATCCAATATGGATGTCATGTTGAGAAGAATTTTGCGCGATGACGACATGAAGAGGCAAATTTCAGCAAAAGAAACCACGTTCTCCTTTCTAGACTGGAGCACCGCCACAGCATTCACCGAAAGACCGGCCGTTGACTTCCTTCGATTCCGAAACCGTTCTGGTCCGCACCGGGCGCGACCCCTCCAGCCATGGCGGCATGGTCAACACGCCGGTGTTCCGCGGCTCGACCATCCTGTCGAATTCGCTCACCGAGTGGGAGTCGCGCAAGCTCCCGGGCAACCCCTATGCGTCGTACGGTCGCTTCGGCACGCCCACCACCCGCGCCCTCGAAACCGCGCTGGCAGAACTCGAAGGCGGCTACCGCTCCATCGTGTTTCCGTCGGGTCTGGCCGCCTGTACCCACAGCCTGCTCGCCTTGCTCCAACCCGGCGACCACGCGCTGATCAGCGACAGCGTCTACGGCCCGACGCGCAGCTTCGCCACCAAGGTGCTCACGCGCTTCGGCATCGATGTCGAGTTCTTCGACCCGCTCGCGGCAGGCGAGATCCGCCGGCAGATCCGACCGTCCACGCGTGTCGTGTTCGTCGAGTCGCCCGGCTCCACCACCTTCGAGGTGCAGGACATCCCCGCCATCGCCGAAGAAGCGCACAAGGTCGACGCCTTCGTGGTCATGGACAACACCTGGGCGACGCCGCTGTTCTTCAAGCCCTTCGAGCACGGCGTGGACATCTCGGTGCAGGCCGCGACGAAGTACATCGTCGGGCATTCCGACGCGCTGCTCGGCGCGGCCACGGCCAACGAGCGCGCCTGGGCGCTGCTGCAGCAGACCGCCCACGACTTCGGCCAGACGGCCGGGCCGGACGACCTCTACCTCGCGCTGCGGGGCCTGCGCAGCCTGGCGGTCCGCCTGCATCGCCACTGGGAAAACGGCGTGCTGCTGGCCGAGAGCATGGCGCGCCACCCGATGGTTGCCCAGGTGCTGCATCCGGCACTGCCCGGCGATGCCGGCCACGCGCTGTGGCGCCGCGACTTCCGAGGCGCGAGCGGGCTCTTCGGCGTCGCGCTGAAGCCGGTCGGCCGCGAGGCGCTGGGCGTGTTCTTCGACAGCCTCGAGCTCTTCGGCATCGGCCTGTCCTGGGGCGGCTACGAAAGCCTGGCACTGCCGGTCGATGCGCCCACACGCGCGGTCCGGCCGTGGGCGCTCGAAGGCCCGCTGCTGCGCATCCACGCCGGGCTGGAGTCCTGCAACGATCTGATGCGCGACATGCAGTCGGCGCTCGACCGCATGCAGCGGCACCTCTGATCCCTCGGCGCCGAGCGCCTGCATGCTGCATTCATCGGCCCGCCTCGTGCGGGCCGTTTGCATGGGCACCGCCAGCCATGGGCGCGACACGTCGGGGCGCATCGAATCGTGCATGCCGCAGGCTTGAGGCGCACCCTTTTCAGGCGCCGCCTGTTCGCGCCATGATGTCGTTCGCGACGCCACGGCAAGGCACGGCCTGGAGCACGAGAAAATTTTTGTCGTCAGGGCCGCCAGCGGGGCAAACGTTGTTCGCGCACAATCGCCGCCCCGGCTTCTGTTGGAAATATTTTTCTCGTTATATCGATATGGCGAAAACTTATATCTAACGATCGCCAGACTGCTGTTGATAAATTACTACTTGGCATGGACATTGCCTTGACAAGCCATCCCCTTCCAACGAGGACCGCATGACCCCATCCCTCCGCTCCAGCCGCACCATCGCCCTGCTCTCGGCGGCGCTTTCCCTCTTCGTTCATGCCGCACCCGTTGCCGCGGAAGAATGGCCGACCAAGCCCGTGACGATGATCATGGGCTTCCCCGCCGGATCCGGCGTCGACGTGGTGGCCCGCGCCATCCAGGAGCCCCTGGCCAAGCAGTTGGGCCAGCCGGTCATCATCGACTACAAGTCGGGCGCGGCCGGCAACATCGCGAGCGAATACGTGGCGCGTGCCAAGGCCGATGGCTACACGCTGGCCTTCGGTACCGCGGCCACCCATGGCAGCAACGCGGCGCTCTACAAGAAGCTGCCCTTCGACGTGGAAGACGACTTCGTCGCCGTGGCGCCGGTGCTCGATGTGTCGAACGTGCTCACCATCAACCCCGAGGTGATGAACGTGACCACGCTCAAGGAGTTCGTCGACCTGGTGAAGGCCAACCCGGGCAAGTACAACTACGCCTCCACCGGCAACGGCGCGGGAACGCACATGGCCTTCGCGGAGTTCAATTCGCGCCTGGGCCTGCAGATGACGCACGTGCCCTACAAGGGCGGCCCCGAAGCCATCAGCTCGGTGGTTAAGGGCGAGACCTGCTGCATCATGAACCAGGTGCAGACGGTGCTGCCGCAGTACAAGGCCGGCAAGGTCCGCCTGCTGGGCGTGACCACCGCCGCGCCGGTGGCGGCCGTGAAGGAAGTGCCGACCATCGCCTCGAGCGGACTGCCGGGCACGAAGGGTTTCGACAGCTCCATCTGGTTCGCGGTGTTCGCCCCCAAGGGCACCGATCCGAAGATCGTCGACAAGCTCAACGGCGCCATCAAGGCGGTGCTCGAAGACAAGGAGCTGCGCGCCAGGTTCGAGGCACAGGGCAACACGGTGCGCATCGAATCACCGGCCCAGTTCAAGAAGACGGTGCACGACAACCGCGTGAAGTGGGCCGAGGTGGCCAAGGCGGCGAACATCAGCATCGATTGACACGACCCCACACGCCGCACGCTTCATGACCACGGAACTCTCCCCGCCCGCCACCGGACTGATCGCGCTCGAACAGCGCCTGGCGAAAGACCTCGAATGCCTGGGCTGGCCGGCCCGCGACTGGATGCCGCAGCAGGCCGCCGAAGACGGCATGCCCGTGCTCGACGTCGCCATCATCGGTGCCGGCCAGGCCGGTCTGGCGGCCGCGGCCGCGCTGGCGCAGCAAGGCATCCACGCCGTGGTGTTCGACCGCGCGCCGCGCGACTTCGAAGGCCCCTGGGCCACCACCGCGCGCATGGAAACGCTGCGCTCACCCAAGGAACTCACCGGCCCGGCACTGGGCCTGGCCGCGCTCACCTTCCGCGCCTGGTTCGAGGCGCAGTTCGGCGCCGACGCCTGGACGCAGCTCGACAAGATCCCGCGCCTGCAGTGGATGGACTACCTGCGCTGGTACCGCCGCGTGATGGCGGTCGACGTGCGCAACGACACGGCCATCACCGCCGTCACGCCCCGGGCCGACGGCAAGGTGCTGCTGGCGTTGCAGACACCGGCCGGCGACTCGCGCGTGCTGGCGCGCCGCGTGGTGCTCGCCACCGGCCGGGATGGCCTGGGCGGCCCGGCCGTGCCGGCCTTCGTGCAGACACTCGATCGCACGCAGTGGGCGCATTCGTCGGACGTGATGGACTACGCGCAGCTCGAAGGCCTGCGCGTCGGCGTGATCGGTGCCGGCTCGTCGGCGATGGACAGCGCCGCGACCGCGCTCGAGATCGGCGCCAAGAGCGTCGACCTGCTGATCCGCCGCGACGACCTGCCGCGCATCAACAAGTCCAAGGGCGCCGGCGTGCCGGGCCTGACGCAGGGCCACTTCGACCTGCCCGACGAGCTGAAATGGCGGCTGCGTCACTACATCAACGTGGCCAACGTGCCGCCGCCGCACGGCAGCACGCTGCGCGTGTCGCGCCATGCCAATGCGCGCTTCAACTTCGGCTGCCCGGTGCTGTCGGTGGCGCGCG
Organism: Variovorax sp. J2L1-78; assembly: GCF_030317205.1. Taxonomy (NCBI): domain Bacteria; kingdom Pseudomonadati; phylum Pseudomonadota; class Betaproteobacteria; order Burkholderiales; family Comamonadaceae; genus Variovorax; species Variovorax arabinosiphilus. Next base: position 1,473,626 of record NZ_JASZYB010000001.1, read on the forward strand.
ACGGTCAGGCCATGCGCGTGAACACCCCCAAGGGCGAGTTCGCTTTCGATTTCCTCATCGTCTCGACCGGCTTCAAGATCGACTGGGCCGTTCGACCCGAGTACGCCGCCATCGCGCCGCACGTGCGCGCCTGGAAGGACCGCTTCACCCCCGCGCCCGGCGCCGACGACACGGAACTCGCCGACTCGCCTGACCTCGGGCCGGTCTTCGAGCTGCAGGAAAAGACCGCCGGCGCCTGCCCCGGTCTCGACCGCATCCACTGCTTCTGCTACCCGGCCACCCTCTCGCATGGCGCGGTGTCGGGCGACATCCCGGCCATCAGCGACGGCGCGCGCCGCCTGGCCAACGGCATCGCCAGCCTGTTCTACCGGGAAGACTTCGAGTACCACTTCGCGCGGCTCGAAGCCTATGACGACCCGGAACTGCTCGGCAACGAGTGGACGCCGGCCTGAGCACACGCACCGCCTTGACGAACCCTATTCCCGAGAACCACATGACAAGTCCATTCCCCACCGACGTGATCGACCACGCCGTGCCCCTCGCACCCTCGCAGGCAACACACGCCGTTCGCCACCAACGCACCAAGGTCGTCGCCGCCACGCAAGGCAGCTACGACGGCCTCTTCGCACCCGAGATCGAAGGCATCTCGGTGGTCGAGCGCCTGCTGACGGCCTTTCATGCCTGCCGCCTGTCGAAGGCCGACAGCCTGGCCGCGCACTACCGTGAGCGCCTGGTCGCCGAGAAGGCCGATGCAGCGCTGATCGCCGCCGTCGAGGCCGGCCGCATCGCGGCGATCGACGATGCACGCATCGCCGCCATCCTCGACTTCACCACCAAGCTGATCGAACGCCCGATCGACGGCGACCGCGAGGCGGTGCAGACGCTGGTGAAGGCCGGCATCTCCACGCCGGCCATCGTGGCGCTGGCGCAGCTCATCGCGTTCCTGTCGTACCAGGTGCGCGTCGTTGCGGGCCTGAAGGCCATGGCGGCTGCGGAGGGGGCAGCGAGCGCCGCCCGGCGGCCCGAAGGCGCTCAGCACCGCAGCCCGGAGGGCGGAGGTTTGCCGAAGCCCGAGGTGATCAACATCAACGGCTTCACCAACGCGGTGCTGGACTGGGAATCCTGGCTCGACACCGTCAAGCTGGAAGACGCCACGCCCGAACAGATTGCCGCGCTCGACGAGATGAGCCCCACCGCCAAGCAGTCGGCCTACTTCCTGCTGCTGGCGCACCAGCCCGAGATCCTGCTGCAGCGCTCCATCGCCTTCAACGCGATCATGTTCGCGCCGGGCGGCATGCCGCGCGCGGAGCGCGAGCTGGGCGCCACGGTCGAATCGCGCATCAACGGCTGCGTGTACTGCACCTCGGTGCATGCGCAGCGCTTCGAGCAGCTGGCCAAGCGCCGCGACGTGATCGAGCAGGTCTTCGAAGACCCGGCCACCGCCGGCACGACCGAACGCGAGAAGGCCATCGTGCAGTTCTCGGCCGAGCTCACGCTGCGGCCCGATGCGTTGTCGGCCGCGCATGTGCAGACGCTCAAGGCCGTCGGCCTGACCGACATCGAGGTGCTCGACCTGGTCCATTCCGTGGCGCTGTTCGCCTGGGCCAACCGCCTGATGCTGAACCTGGGCGAGCCGATCTTTCCCACGCCCGCCGCCGCCTGAACCCTTTTTCTCTTTCTCATCGGAAGCTCCCATGACATCCATCCTCCGTCGTGCCCTGCCCACCGTGCTGGCCGCTGCCCTCGGCGTTGTTGCCACGGCTGCCCTCGCGCAGAACAAGATCGTGATCGGCTACCAGCTGCCGCTGTCGGGCGACAACTCGCAGTACGGCACGCTGTTCAAGAACTCGGCCACCCTCGCGCTGGACGACTTCAACAAGGCGGGCAGGCTCAAGGGCAGCACGGTCGAGATCCGCTACGAGGACAGCAAGAGCGACGCCAAGGAGGGCGTGAACATCGCCAAGAAGTTCTCCGACGACGCCGCCATCGTCGGCGTGCTGGGCGACTTCAACTCGACCGTGTCGATGGCCGCGGGCCAGGTGTACGCGCAGCAGAAGGTGCCGCAGCTGTCGCAGACCGCGTCGCACCCCGACTTCCTGAAGATCAGCGACTGGCAGTTCCGCAACATCACGACGATGGAGATCGAGTCGCCCTTCATCGCCAGGTGGCTGGCCGAGAACGGCCTGAAGAAATACGCGGTGGTCGCCATCCAGAACGACTGGGGCCTGAGCGCCGTCAAGGCCTTCACCGATGCCGCCAAGGCGGCGGGCACGCAGATCACCAGCACCGAGTTCTTCAACCCCGGCAACCGCGATTTCCGCTCGATCATCACCAAACAGAGCCGTGACAAGCCCGATGCGATCGTGATGTTCATGTTCTATGAAGAAGGCGCGTCCTTCCTGCAGCAACGCACGCAGCTGGGCGTGAAGACGCCCATCTACGGCGCTTCGTCGATGTACGCACCCAAGCTCATCGAGCTGGCCGGCCCGAGCGCCAACGGCGTAAAGTTCCCGACCACCTTCGTCGCGAGCAATCCGGCCCCCAAGGTCAAGGCCTTCGTCGACGAGTACAAGAAGCACTACAGCGCCGAACCCAGCATGTTCGCCGCGCAGGCCTTCGATGCGACCAACATCATGCTCGACGCCATCGTCGCGGCCGGCCCCAACCCCACGCGTCAGAAGGTGCGCGACGCGCTCGCCGCCACCAAGGGCTTCCCGGGCGTGACCGGCGACACCACCTTCGACCCGAAGACGCGCGAGCCGTCGAAGGGCCTCACGCGCATGGAAGTGAACGCGGGCGCCTTCACCGTCGTCGCCAAGTAAGGCGCGGGCCCTCATGTTCGATGCCTTCCTGGTCCAGCAGCTCGCCAACGGCCTGAGCCTCGGCCTGGTCTATGCGCTGATGGCGATCGGCTTCACGCTGATCTTCGGTGTGCTCAACGTCGTGAACTTCGCCCACGGCGAGATCTACATGCTGGGCGCCTACGCGGGCCTGCTGTTCATCACCAGCACGGCACCACCGCTGTTCGCGGTGCTGCTGTTCGTGCTGGCGGTGGGCGCGGCGCTGGGCTTCAGCCTGGAACGCATCGCCTTCCGGCCCTTCCGCCGCTTCCGCGACGAGGCCTCGCTCAAGTCGAAGGCCATCCGCGAAGCGACGCTGCTGTCGTCGCTCGCGCTGTCGATCGTCATCCGCGAACTGGTCGAGAAGTTCTTCGGCGCCAGCATGCAGACCATCCCGCAAGACTACCTGCTGATGACGCCGATCGAGATCGGCCCCATCTCATTCTCGAGCGGCCAATTCGTGATCTTCGGGCTGTCGATCGTGATGCTCGCGGGCCTGTACTTCCTGCTGTTCCGCACGCGCATCGGGCTGTCGATCCGCGCGGTGGCGAACAACCCGATGGGTGCGATGTATGTCGGCCTGAACACCGAGCGCACCATCGTCGCGACCTTCGTCATCGGCTCGATGATGGGTGCGGTGGCGGGCCTGGTCGTGGGCCTCTACCAGGGCTCGATCTTTCCGTCGATGGGTTTCACGCCCGGCGTGAAGGCCTTCGTCGCGATGGTGATGGGCGGGCTCAGTTCGATCGGCGGTGCCGTGGTGTGCGCGCTGATCCTGGGCATGGCCGAGGCGCTGACCACCACCTTCGTCGCGCAGGGCTGGGGCGACATGGTCGCCTACCTGTTCCTCCTGATCACGCTCGTCTTCTTCCCGACCGGCCTGTTCGGCGGCGGGCGCGAACGCGCCTGAACACACGCTGTGCCGACATGAAATCTCCCCGAACCCTCACGTTCGTGCTGCTGGCGGTGCTGCTGCTGGTGGTGCCGGCCATCGGCCTCGCCGCCGGCGGCGGCTACGTCTTCCGCATCGCGACCACCATCTGCGTGTTCGCGATCCTCACGCTGAGCGCCAACCTCATCACCGGCACCACCGGGCTGCTGTCGCTGGGCCATGCGGCGTTCTACGGCATCGGCGCCTATGCGGCCGCGCTGCTGGGCACCGCCCTGCACTGGCCGGTGTGGTTGACCATTCCGGTGGCCGGCATCGTCACCGCCTGTTCGGGCGTCCTGCTGGCGCTGCCGACGATGCGGCTGGTCGGCATCTACTTCGCGGTCGCCACGCTGGGCGTGGGCGAGATCATCCACGTCACGCTGCTCAACTGGGTCGGCTTCACGCGCGGGCCGATGGGCATCACGGGCATCTCGTCGCTCGGCCTGCCGGGCCTGCCGGCCAACAGCGACATGGCGGCTTACCTGGTCACGGCCCTGTGCCTGGCGGTCACGGTGGCGGTGGTGCACCGGCTGTCGCACTCCTACTTCGGCAATGCGTTGCGCGCGGTGCGCGAAGACGACCAGTGCGCCGAGGCCATGGGCCTGAACGTGGTGCGGCTCAAGGTCCAGGTCTTCGGCTTCTCCTGCTTCTTCGCGGGCGTGGCGGGCGCGCTGTGGGCCCACAGCACGGGCTACGTGTCGCCGGCGGACTTCCGCTTCTCGGAGTCGATCCTGATCCTCTCGATGATCGTGGTCGGCGGACTGGGCAGCCTGCCGGGCGCCATCATCGGCGCGGCCCTGCTGATCGGCCTGCCCGAGCTGATGCGCCCCATCGGCGACTTCCGCATGATCGTGGTTGGCCTGGTGATGTTCCTGTCGATCATGTTCCGGCCCAAGGGCCTGTTCGGCGAGGTGTCGGCCATCGAACTCGTGCGCAAGCGCTTCGGCGCGGCCTGGCGTTCGTCCGACACGCTGGGCTGGCGCTGAGCCGGGAACGACGCGACATGACCCATCTCCTCGACATCGACAACGTCTCGCGCCACTACGGCGGCCTCACCGCCGTCGGCGATTTCAGCGGCCACATCGCCCAGGGCGAGCGCGTCGGCCTGATCGGCCCCAACGGCGCGGGCAAGACCACGCTGTTCGACCTGATCACCAGCTACACCAGGCTGTCTTCGGGCGACGTGCGCTTCAAGGGCCAATCCATCTCAGCGCTCAAGCCGCACGAGGTCGCGCGCCTGGGCATCGCCCGCACCTTCCAGAACCTGCGCATCCTGCCGAACGTGACGGTGTTCGACAACGTGTCGATCGGCGCGCTGGGCCACGTGGGCCACAGCCCGTGGAACAGCCTGTTCGGGCGGCGCGCCATCTCGGGGCGCATCAGCGACCTCACGATGCAGGCGCTGGAACGCACCGGCCTCGAATCGCTGGCCGGCGAGCTGGCGGCCAACCTGTCCTACGGCAAGCGCAAGTACCTCGAGATCGCCCGCGCCCTCGCGCTGCAGCCGACGCTCCTGATCCTCGACGAGCCCGCGGCCGGCCTGAACGACACCGAGACCGCCGAGCTCTCGCGCTTCGTGCGCGCGCTGTCGGACGAAGGCATGACGATCCTGCTGGTCGAACACGACATGGGCTTCGTCATGAACCTCTGCGAACGCGTGATGGTGATGGCCTCGGGCCAGAAGATCGCCGACGGCACGCCCGCCGCCGTCTCGCAGGACCCGAAGGTGCTCGACGCCTACCTCGGCACCGACCTCGAGGACGACGCGCCCGTCGCCCTCGCCCTGGGAGAACCCGCATGAACGAGCCGCTGCTGCGCGTCAACCACCTCGGCGTCCGCATCGGACAACAGACCATCCTGCACGACGTGTCGATCGAGGTGCCACAGAGCGGCATCGTCAGCGTGCTCGGCAGCAACGGCGTGGGCAAGACCACGCTGATGCGCGCGCTGTCGGGCGTGTACAAGACCACATCGGGCCAGGTCATGTTCGAAGGGCGCGACATCACCAACCGGCCGCCGCACGAGATCGTCGCGGGCGGGCTGGCGCAGGCGCCTGAAGGCCGGCAGATCTTCTCGGCGATGACGGTGCTGGAGAACCTCAAGCTCGGTGCCGGCAAGCGCCCGGCCAGCGAGTTCGCGCACGACCTCGACCGCATGCTCACGCGCTTCCCGCGCCTGAAGGAACGCATCGGGCAGAAGGCCGGCTCGATGTCCGGCGGCGAGCAGCAGATGCTGTGCATCGCCCGCGCACTGATGAGCCGGCCGCGGCTGCTGCTGATGGACGAGCCGTCGATGGGCCTTGCGCCGATCGTCGTGCGGCAGGTCTTCGAGCTGGTGCGAGACATCCGTGCCGAAGGCACGGCGGTGCTGCTGGTCGAGCAGAACGCGCGCGCCGCGCTGCGCGTGGCCGACACCGCCTACGTGATGGACAGCGGCCGCATCGTGCTCGAGGGCGACGCGGCCAGCATGGCGAAGGACCCGCGGGTGAGCGCGGCCTACCTGGGCGGGCACGCCAGCTGAAGGCCGGCGCGCGCCGGTAGCATCGGCGCATGCATTTCCTTCGACACCGGCGAGCGCCGGCCGCGCGTTTCCGGGCCCTGGCGTGGCTGTTGTGCCTGTGGATCTGCATCGGCCCGACCGCTGCCGCAGCCCCCACCAAACCCGCAGCCGCCGCCCTGGCGCCGAGCCCGCTGATCGCCGTGCCCGAGCGGCACTCCCTGGTAACCGACACCACCGGCGCCCTGACACCGGCGCAGCAGGCGGCGTTGCGCGAGAAGCTCGATGACCTCCAGGCCCGCCTGGGTCCGCAGCTCGCGGTGCTGGTGGTGCCGACCACGGGCCCCGAGGACATCGAAGCCTATGCCACGCGCGTGTTCGCCCAGTGGCGGCTGGGCAGCGCGGCGGACGACGACGGCCTCTTGATCCTGGTGGCGCTGAAAGACCGGCGCATGCGCATCGAAGTGGGCCAGGGCCTCGAAGGCCGTGTGCCGGACCTGGCGGCCAGCCACATCATCGATGCGCAGATGGCACCGCGCTTTCGGCAGGCCGACTACCACGGCGGCATCGACGCGGCAGTCGATGCGCTGATCGAACGGCTGGGCGGCGGCATGGGGGTGGACGGGAGCGCTGTGGGCGATGAATCGGCTGTCGGCACCACGGACATCACGGACGCCGACGATGCGCCGCGCGGCGGGACCCTCACGCCGGCCGGCCAGCTCGTCCTCATGGTGTTCGCCGTCCTGCTCTGCTACGGCAGCTACCGCTGGCGCGCCATGCGCTTCGTCACCGCCGGACTGGTGGCCGTCGGTGTGGGCCTCTGGGGCGCGGCCCGGTTCGTCGGCGGCGACGACCTGGCCCAGGGCCTGATGCTGGTGGTCGGTGGCTGCTTCGCGGCGGCCTTCGGCGCGTTGATCCTCGGCATCATCGGCTTCGGGATGCGGGCGGGTTACCGAAGAAGCCGGGTCGGCTTCATGGTGCAGTGGCTGATCGTGCTCGGCATCACGGGCTACGTGGCCTACGCGGCCGAAGGCTGGATCCCCGTCGCCCTGGCGGCTGCGCTGTCGATGCTGTTCGTCTTCGCGGCATCGCTGGGTGGCAGCAGTGGGGGCAGCAGCGACGACGACGACGATGATTCGTCGAGCAGCAGCTCCTCGTCGTCCAGCAGTTCCTCCTCCAGCAGCAGTTCGTCCAGTGGCGGCGGCTCGAGCAGCGGGGGCGGCGCGTCGGGCAGCTGGTAGACGCATCGGAAGCGCACGAAAAGAACGGCGCGCCTCAGACCAGCGCCAGATCCTTGGGCGCCACGCCGCCGAAGACGTGGTCCAGCTGCGCGGGCGACAGCCCGTACATGCGGGCGAACAGCCCCCCGAACACCGCCCGGTACTCGTTGAGCACCGGATGGTCGCGGTTCTGGAACAGCGCACCGGGCTGCGTCAGCGCGACCTGCTCGCCCACCACGCGGCCGCCGGCCTGCGCAAGGCCGCCGCCGAGCACCCAGTACACCGTGCCGTGGCCATGGTCGGTGCCCTTGTTGCCGTTCTCGCGGAAGGTGCGGCCGAACTCGCTGATGACGACCACCACCGTGTCCCGCCAGGCCGCCTCGCCCATCTCCTCGGCAAAGCCCGCCACCCCCCGGCCCAGTTCCTCGAAACGGGTGGCGAGATAGCCGGTGCCCGCGCCCTGCCCGACGTGCGTGTCCCAGCCACCGACATCGACGAAACCGAGGTCGAAGCGGTCCTTCATCAACCGGGCCATGCGGCGCGCAACCAGCTCGAAGCCCTTGGCCGTCATCGCGTTGCGGCTGGCCGCGTCCATCTCGGCTTTCACCGAGCGCAGCACCTCGTCGCGCACCGCGAAGCCTTCGGCCACGGGCTGGGCCAGCGCGGTGTCGCGGTACATCGCCGCGATCACCTGGCTCTGCCGTGCGTCGATGCCCTGGCGACCGACGTTGCCCAGCGCCATGTTGGCGGCCTTGGCCTCGCCGCGCATCACGAGCGGCAGCTGGTCGGTGAAGGCGATGGGCGCCACGGCCGTGAGCGGCCCGCCGCCGAGCACGCCGGCCAGCCGGTTGAGGAAGCCGGAGCGGTAGTCGCGCCCGCCGTCGAGCGCCTGGCCGAGTTCGATCGAATCCTGCGTCTCGAAGTGGCTGCGCGTCAGGTCGTTGGTGCCGGCGAAGGGAATGAACGCCGCCTGCTTCTTCTGGAACAGCGGCAACAGGCTGCCCGCGAGCGCCGGGTGCAGGCCCCAGTCGCCGTCGAGCGGCAGCGCGCCGTTGGCCTCGCCAGGCATCGGCACCGCGATGCCGGGGCGCGCACTGCGGTAGAAGTCGCTGGCCGCGCCGGAGATCGGCACCAGCAGGTTCGCGCAGTCGTAGGCGCCGCGCAGGAACACCACGAGCAGCCTGGCACCGTCCGCAGCGGGCGCAGCCATCAGGCGACCCGTGCCGCCGCCCAGGGGTGCGGCGACGGCAAGCAACTTCAGCAGGTCACGGCGTTGCATGGCGGGGCCTTTCAGCGGTGGTTGTGTTCCGGCGACGCGAGGTAGAAGGTGTTCCAGTCCTGTGGTGTCGCGGCCTGCGCCAGTGCCTGGCGCGTCGCGCTGCTCAGGGCCGGCAGGCCATCGCGCACCGGCGCGGATTCCGCCAGCGGCGGGAACGGCGGCTTCTCCAGCGGCGCCTGGTTGTCGCCGCGGAACAGCACCGCACCGTTGGCGCCCAGGGCGCGCGCAATCTCGAAGCGCGTCGTCATCTGGCCGGCGCTGGCCCAGGCGTCCTGCGTGAGCGGATAGCCGTCGGGCGTCTCGTGCGCATAGAGCGTCTCACCCATGCGGTTGATCCAGCCGATCATCGGGTCCATGCTGGCCACCACACGCCCGCCGTAGGCCAGCCGCACGCTGCCGACCACGTAATGCACCGGGTCGCGGAACTTGCGACCCAGCGAGGCGGTGAACTCGGGCGACTCGAACATCGTCGTCAGCACCGCGGCGATGTCGCCGTCGCTGCGCTGGAAGGTGGCGCTCATGCGTTCGACCAGCGCGGGCGGCGGCACGTCGGCGACGAAGTACACGGCCAGCTTGTTCGCGATGAAGTGCGCGGTGGCGGGCGCACGCGCCAGCCGGTCGAGCGCCTCGTCCACCTCGGCCAGGCCGCGCTGCGTGATCGGCGCACCCAGCAGCGTCTTCGGGCCCATGTCGTGCCGGGCCGGGTTGAACTCGAACAAGCCGTCGCGCACGTAGGCCGCCTGCAGCTCGGGCCGCAGGCGCGGCGGCGGCGCGCCGTCCTCGCGCAGCGAAACGCCAACGCCGGTCAGCACCCGGGCCAGCGCCTGGACGTCGTCTTGCGAATAACCGCCACCGACACCCAGCGTGTGCAGTTCCATCAGCTCGCGGGCGTAGTTCTCGTTGAGGCGGTTCGCTGCGTTCTGCGCGTTGTCGAGGTAGCGCAGCATCGCCGGGTGGCGCAGCGTGGCGCCCAGCAGGTCGCGAAAGCGCCCCAGCGCATGCGGTCGGATGGCGGTCTCTTCGTAGTCGCCGACCAGCGCGCGCAGGTTGGCCTTGCGGGTGCTCACGTTGAAGTGGTTCATCCAGAACCAGGTCATCTGCGCCTGCAGCTGGTTGGGCGAGTACAGCGCGCGCAGCAGGAAACGCTGCTGCGCCTCGCGCGCCAGCTGGTTCAGCGCCTGCTGGTAGGCCTGCCGCGCGGCTTTCTTCGCGTCGTCGTCGGCCAGGGCGTCGGCCGCCTTGCGCTGGTCTTCCAGTTCGCGGGCGAGCTGCTCGAGCGGCGTGCGACTGATGCGCATCGCATCGATCTGCGCCTGCGCGGCGGCCGGCAGCGGGGCCGGCCTCGGGTGCAGTTGCGCGCCGAGCCAGCGTGGGACGCCGACCGACGCCACCTGCCGTGCGTCGTCGGCGTTCGCGCCCCAGCTCACGCGGTCGAGCCACTGGCGCTGCGCGGCCGCGTCGGCCGGCGCCACCGCGAGCGTCGGTGTCGGCACGCTGCTGCAGGCCGCGAGCAAGGCGACCACCGAGGCAACCAGGAGGCGCCACGTCGGTGCCGCGTTTTGCACAGCGGGAGATCGGAGGAACGACATGCCTGTTCAACCTTTCGCGAAACGCGCAGGTTGACAGGCCCGTGTCAACGCCGCGTGAAGACGGGTGACAAGGCGTCGCCCGTCAGGCGGTCTGGGTCTGCGGCGCGGCGGCGCCGGCGATCTGCCGCAAGGCGCGCTCGAAGACCTCGACCGGCTGCCCGCCCGAAATCAGATGCTGGTCGTTGATGATGACCGCCGGCACCGAATGGATGCCCGCCTCGGTGTACATGCGCTCGCGCTGCCGGGTCTCCTCGGCGTATTCGTCGCTCTCGAGGATGGCGCGCGCGCGCGCGGTGTCGAGCCCGACGTCGGCCACGGCACGCAGCAGCACGTCGTGGTCCGACGGGTTCTCGCCATCGGTGAAGTAGGCCTGCAGCAGCCGCTTCTTCAGCGCCTTCTGTGGGGCCTCGCCTTCCAGTTCGGCCCAGTGCAGCAGCCGGTGCGCGTCGAAGGTGTTCCAGATGCGCTTGCGCTTGTCGAGGCCGAAGGTGAAGCCGACCGCCGCACCACGCTGCCGGATCGCTTCGGCGTTGGTGCGCGCCTGCTCGGCCGAGATGCCGTACTTGCGCGTCAGGTGCTCGATGGTGTCCTCGCCCTCGGGCGCCATCTGCGGATTGAGTTCGAAGGGCTGGAAGTGCAGCTGCGCCGTGACGTCCGGCGCCACGCGCGCCAGTGCGGATTCCAGCGCGGTCAGCCCGATGGCGCACCAGGGGCAGGACACGTCGGAGACGAAATCGATCTTGAGATGAGCGGTCATGGGCGGGATTTTCTCTGGGTTCGCCGGATGCGGAATCAGGCCTTGATGATGCCCAGTCCGCGGGCACGGGGATCGCGTGCCGGGGGATCCCCCACTGGCCGCATGCCATCGGAGCCTTGCGCCACCCAGGGTAAACCACGAAAACCGACGTACTCACAACCGTCCTAGGATCGCGGGCGAGGCGACATCGTCTCAGCCGGAGAAACCATGGCCACCGAAGGATTCGTCTTTTCGAGCGAAGCCAGAAAAGCCTACGCGCCTGGCACGCCCGTGTTTGTCTGGATCGGCGACCTGCCCGTCGGCACGGTCAAGAGCGTCAAGATGTCACGTGATGGCGGCACCGTGGTGCTGCAGAACTTCGAGTATTCGCCGGCCTTCGTCTCGCCGAGCATCGCCTTGCGCAAGCTCGTCTTCCTGGAACTGACCGCCTTCCTGGCCCGGAACGCCGCGACGGGCTTCAAGATCGTCTACCGCTTCGAACATCGAACGACCGACGACATCGATGGCGTCGCGCTCGCCAATGCCCGCGCCAAGATGCTCGAAGGCATGGGCGCGACCCTGTCGAGCGTCGCGCCGCGCGTCGGATCGCAGGGTGGTGGCCACTTCGTGGTGGATGCGACCTGGCAGTGCAACGAGGCCAGCCTCGCCAAGTTGCACGCGGCGTTGTCGGCAACGCGCGCCGAGAATGCCAAGGAACGCAGCGCCACCTGGTTGAAGAGCCTGACCAGCAAGATCAAGAAGGGTCGCGGCGCCTGACCGGTGCGCGGGTCGTGCCTGTCCATGCGCAAGGCCGATCAGAACTTCCCGAGCGCATTCACGAAGAAGCCGCGGCTGCGATAACTCAGGTCGGTCAGGTTGTCCGAGTAGTCGGTGAAGTTGTAGCCGACGCCGACCTTGAAGTTCTCGTTGACATGGTAGTAGCCGGCGGTGAGCCAGCCGGTCTTCCGGTCGCCGCGACACGCCTTCAACCGAGCCCGAAGTGCTTCTGCATGCGTTCCTTGCACGCGCTCTGGCGTTCGGTTTCCAGGGCCGCCACGACCATCCAGGGGCCCGGGTCGTGCTGGAGTTCCAGCGCCAGTGCGCCCGCGATCGCAGGGGAAAGCCGCCCCCGGCTGCGCGCGGTCCGCAGGGCCTGCTCGGACAACCCCAGGCGTCGCGCCCACGACACCAGGCCGTCGCTCGCCAGGGCGAGGCTCAGCAACACCATCGTCGAGCGTGCGATGGGCACAGGCGCAGGCGCGTGCGATCGCGGGTCGAAGACGTCCATCATTCGCCCATCTGCCCGCAACTGGCGGCGCGTCGGTACAAGGGGGCGTGCGGCGTGGCGCGTAGCCGCCACGAACTGCGGCAACGAACGAAACTGCCGAGCAGCTGCAAGCCCAGGCGGGTGACTTCCGTCACCGTGGCGGGCGCCTGCAGGTGGCCGTGCAAGGTCCTGCGCGGTTCGGGGACGGAGGCCTTGAGCGATCCGCTCAACTGGAGGACCCGCACGAGTTCGATCTCGGCATCTTCCGCCACCATGACGGGCAGGCGCGCGCTCGCCAGTCGCTGAAGCAAGGCCAGAGGTCGTGGGTCGGACGGTGCGCTGTCGTTCGCGCGCAGGGTGGGATGCAAGTCGGTCATTCTTTCGGCGATGGCAAATTCGGCAGCAGGTCTTCGCACGGCGTTCGCCGCATGAAGTGCAAAGACGCGTCGTCGCAACAGGGCAAGGCCCTGCGGTCGACGGGCGCAAATGTAGAGAGCGTGCGAACAGCAATCAATCGAATTGACAATCCATGAGTTTTGAAGCGCCCCGAGGTGTCCGGACGCACGGCGCGGAATCAGCGCTCACCGGAGAAAGACGGGAGCGCACGTTTTGACAATGGTTGACATTCGTTGCCGCGATGGCGTCCGACAGGCCACTACACTTTGTTGCTGAAGGCGTTGACCTTTGTGGCTTCCTCCCCCTCACCAGGACCCTGAAGACAATGCGAGTTGCCGCGCTTGACGACGACACCGTTCAGCTTGACCTTGTGAAATGCACCCTGGAATCGATCGGCCATGACTGTCATGTCTATGCCGAAAGTGCCGCCCTCCGACGGGCGCTCCAGCGAGAGTCGTTCGACCTGCTGGTTCTCGACTGGCATCTCCCGGATGGCAATGGCCCCGACATCGTTCGATGGGTGCGCGCCAACGTGAAGGACCGCGTGCCGATCCTCTTCGTGACCAACCGGCATCAGGAACGCGACATCGTGGAGGGCCTGACGGCCGGTGCCGACGACTACATGGTCAAGCCGATGCGCGTGGGGGAACTGGTCGCGCGCGTGCGCGCCCTGCTGCGCCGCGCCTACGTCGAGCTGCCGCCCGACGAGCAGGTCTGGGGGCGGTACCGCTTTCTGCCGACGGTGCGTCGGCTCGAGGTGGATGGCGCGCCCGTCGCGCTCACACAGAAGGAATTCGATCTCGCCCTCTTCCTCTTCCAGAACCCGGGGCGGCTGCTGTCCCGCCAGCATCTGCTCGAGGCCATCTGGGGCAACGCGAATCCACCCGGCACGGAGTTGATGTCCCGGTCGCTCGACACCCACGTCTCGCGTGTGCGCAAGGTGCTCGGTCTGCGTCCGGAGGGGGGGTTCAGGCTCGCCTCCATCTACGGGCAAGGCTATCGATTCGAGACCGTCCTGGCGATGCCCGGTGGCCCGGATTGACGGTGCGCTCGCCGGGCTTGGCCGGGATCGAGGTCAGCCCTGGGCCCACACCACGGCGGCATTCCTCAGCAAGCTCTCGATCTCGTCCTGCTCACCCGGAGGAATCTCCGCCCCCGGAATCAGGGTCACGTAGCTGGCGACGAGGACGATGTCCCCCAGCGTGCGGCGCCAGTTGGCCGGCGCGTCGGCAGCGTCCAGGTCAGCGCGCATCGCCTCTGGCCCTGCCCCGCCGCCGGCTGGCAGCGACCGCAGCTGCAACACCCCGGCCCCGCCGTCCTTGGCGAAGGTGGGCGGGCAACCCGGTGGCAGCTCTCCCCGCAGGTCTCGCCACTCGCCAGGAACGGCGAGCCGGATCCAGCCGAAAGGGAAACTGACGACGGCCGATGCAGGGGCCATCGCTTGCACGACGAACCCTTCCCGCACTGCGCCGCCATCGGGTGATGCGGTCGAAAGCATTCGTAATTGTTGCCCAGGATGAAGCGCCGGGAAACAATTTATTCTCCGTTGAGCTCCAGCGTGGCGGCTAGCCCGCCCCGTGGCACTTCTTGTACTTCTTCCCGCTGCCACAGGGGCAGGGGTCGTTCCGCCCCGGCGTGGCTTCCTTGCGGATCGTCTCCACGCGCGGGCCCAGGCTCTTCCACAGCTGGCGCAGGTCGTACACCGCCCAGATCGCCTCGCCGAAGTCGTCGAGGCGGCGCTGGCTCACGCTGGGCGGGCCGTCCTCGGCGAACATCGAGACTTCGGGCTTGCCGGTGTCGTCCTCGGTCAGGGCGACGATCGACTGCAGCGCGTCGTCGAGCATGCCGGCGGCTTCCTTGTCGCGCGGCGCGGCCCAGTCGTCGGGGAAGTTCTCCACGGCGTACATGAAGCCCAGCGCCCACACTTGGGCGAAGGACGGGATGGCCTCGCCCTCGACCTCGGCGCGTTCGTCCTCGGGCAGCGAGGCGATGGCGCCGCGGGTGTCGAGCACCTCGGGCTGGAAGCTGCGGTCGTCGTCGAGCGCCTGCACGTCGGCGTCGAGCGCCTGCTCGATCTCCTGCCAGCGGCGCTTCCAGTGCCAGACAAACTCCATCTGCTGCGCGGGCACGAAGCTGTCGCCCAGCAGCACCGGCCAGTATTCGGAGGGCGCGATGGGGCGGCGGGCGCACACCAGCGCGGCGAGGAAGCCCTCGCAGAACTCCCATTGCGGAATCTCCTCGTCCTTCTCGCGCATGGCGTCGAGCAGGGTGTCGAGCAGGTCGAAATCCTCGGGGCCGAGGGCCTCGCGGTCGGTCGAGGGGGTGGGCGCGTCGGGCGCAGCGTCGGAATTCGTGGTCATGAAGGTGGCGGATTGAGCCCTCTATGATGCAGCAGGCTTCGGGAGACCCCCTATTTCGACCCCCACGTTTTCCATCTTTCCGGCCCGCTACACGGCCTTCGTCCTGTGTCTCGCCGGGCTCGCGGCCAGCGTGGCTGCGGTGGTGCTGCTGCCGCAGGCCTGGTTCGGCTGGGTCGCGCTGGCGGCGTTCGCCACGCTCGCCGGCACCGGCGTGCACGACCTGCGGCAGGCGCGCCATGCCATCCTGCGCAACTACCCGGTCATCGGCCACCTGCGCTTTCTGCTGGAGTACATCCGGCCGGAGATCCGCCAGTACTTCATCGAAAGCGACAGCGAAGCCGCGCCCTTCTCGCGCGCGCAGCGCTCGCTGGTCTACCAGCGCGCCAAGGGCGAGCCCGACAACCGGCCCTTCGGCACGCAGCTGAACGTCACCATCGCCGGCTACGAATGGATCAACCATTCGATGCAGCCGACCGCGCTGGCCGACCACGACTTCCGCATCGTCATCGGCGGCACGCCCAACCCGGCCACGCCGTCGGGCTTCACCTGCACGCAGCCCTACAGCGCCAGCGTCTTCAACATCTCGGCAATGAGCTTCGGTGCGCTGTCGGCCAACGCGGTGCTGGCATTGAACAAGGGCGCGAAGCTGGGCGGCTTTGCGCACGACACCGGCGAAGGCTCGATCTCGCAGCACCACCGCGTGCACGGCGGCGACCTGATCTGGGAGATCGGCTCGGGCTACTTCGGCTGCCGCAACGACGACGGCAGCTTCAGCGAGGAACGCTTCATCGTGAACGCCCGCGACCCGCAGGTGAAGATGGTCGAGATCAAGCTGAGCCAGGGCGCCAAGCCCGGCCACGGCGGTGTGCTGCCGGGGCCGAAGGTGACGGCCGAGATCTCGGCCGCGCGCGGCGTGCCGGTCGGCGTCGACTGCATTTCGCCCTCGTCGCACAGCGCCTTCTCGACGCCGGTCGAGATGATGCATTTCGTCGCCCGCTTGCGCGAACTGTCGGGCGGCAAGCCGACCGGCTTCAAGTTCTGCGTGGGCCACCCGTGGGAATGGTTCGCCATCGTCAAGGCGATGCTGGCCACCGGCATCACGCCGGACTTCATCGTGGTCGACGGGGCCGAGGGCGGTACCGGCGCGGCGCCGGTCGAGTTCATCGACCATGTCGGCGCGCCGCTGCAGGAAGGCCTGCTGCTGGTGCACAACACGCTGGTGGGCGTGGGGCTGCGCAGCCGCATCAAGATCGGCTGCGCGGGCAAGGTGATCACCGCCTTCGACCTCGCGCGGATGATGGCGCTGGGCGCCGACTGGTGCAACGCCGGCCGCGGCTTCATGATGGCGCTGGGTTGCATCCAGGCACAGAGCTGCCACACCGGCCACTGCCCGACCGGCGTGACCACGCAGGACCCGGTGCGCCAGCAGGCGCTGGTGGTGCCCGACAAGGCCGACCGCGTGCGCAACTTCCACCGCAGCACGCTGCATGCGCTGCAGGAGCTGGTGCAGGCCGCGGGGCTCGACCACCCTCAGCAAATCACCGCGCACCACATCGTGCGGCGCATCTCCGACACCGAGGTGCGGCTGCTGAGCAACCTGGTGATGCAGGTGCAGCCGGGCGCCCTGCTCGGCCCGCTCGACCGCCAGCACACCGTGTTCCGCATGTACTGGCCGCTGGCCAGCGCACACAGCTTCCAGCCGATGGCGCAGGACATGCCTGAGCCGGTCGACCAGGCATTGGCCGCATGAATCCCCTGAGACGCGGCGGCGGCAGCGGGGGCCGCATCCAGATGCGCAAGGGTGCCGCGTCGGCACCCGCGCCGCTCGAGGCGGGCGCACCCGATGCGAAGCCGGGCGACTACGCCGACTTCCTGCGCAGCATGTTGCCGCGGCAACCCCAGCCGGTGGCCAGCCACCGCCTCGGCGCCGAACGCGTCTGGCTCAAGAAGGCCGGGCCGCGCCACGGCAAATGGGGCTACCGGCTGCTGGGGCTGATCGCCCGCCTTCTCCGGCTCGACGTGCTCACGCCGGTGCCCAACCCGGGCGGCGAGGCGGCCATCGCCATCGAAGGCCGGCGCCTGCGCGAACTGGGCGCGGCGGGCCTGCGCGTGCCGGCCGTGCTGGCGCAACAGAGCGACGGCCTGCTGATGTCCGACCTGGGCGAGAGCCGCGCGACCGTGCTCGTGTTGCGCGAGCGGCTCGAACAGGCCGCCGTCGTCGGCCCCGCCGCCCTGCTGGCCGCCTGGCGCGATGGCCTGAACGCCATCGCCACCGTCCACGCGCGCGACCTCTACCTGAGCCAGGCCTTCGACCGCAACCTTGTGCAATGCCCCGACGGCGTGATCGGCTACATCGATTTCGAGGACGACCCCGGCGAGACGCTGGGCCTGGCCGAATGCCAGGTGCGCGACTGGCTCAGCTACCTGCACTCCACCGCGATGCTGGTGCGGGCCGCCTCGCCCCAAGCTGCGGGCGAGCACTGGCATGCGGTGCAGGCCGACGCCAGCGATGCGGTGCGCGAACGCATCGCCCACGCCGCACGGCGCATGCGCTGGCTGCGGCACCTGCCCGAAGGACGGCGCTGGGGCCGCGACACGCAGCGGGTGCGTGCGTCAGCGCGGCTGCTGGGTCGCTGGTACAGCCCCGGCCTCTGACGGACCCTGCCCGCTGGCGTCGATGGCACTGCGCAGATCGGCCGGCACCTCGATCGAACGGTGGGTCTCGAGCGAGGTCGTGACCAGCACCTGTTCCACGCGCATGCGCAGCTCCTCGCTGCCGTCGGCCGCGCGGCCGATGCAGCGCAGGTCGAGCGTCAGCGAACGGCCGCCCAGCCGCTTCACCGCCAGCTGCAGCCGGACGCGGTCCCCCATCCGGCTGACTGCGCGGAACTCGGCCTCCAGCCGTACGGTCGGCAGGCCGATGCGGCGCTCGACGATCAGCCGCCGATAGCCCACGCCGAGCCCCTCCTCGACCCAGTCTTCGACCAGACCGTTGAACATCACGAAGTACTGCGGGTAGAACACGATGCCGGCCGGATCGCAGTCGGAAAACCGGATCAGGCGCTCGCGCAGGAAGGGCACGGCGCTCATGGCTCATCCTGCAGCAGGTGCACACGCAGCGCACCGAGCTGCGCATGCAGCTGCTGCACCGTGGCGCCGTCGAGCGCGGAGAACATCCCGAGGATCCATTGCTCGTGTTCCTTCGCCATGGATTCGAAGGCGCGCCGGCCCTGCGGCGTCAGGCTGACGATCCAGGAGCGCCGGTCGTCCGGGCTGCTGCGGCGCGTGACGGCGCCCTCGCGCTCGAGTTCGTCGGTGAGGGCGGTCACGTTGCCGCCGGTCACCATCAGGTAGCGCGACAGCGCCCGCATCGAGAGGCCCTCGCGGTAGCGGTGCAGTTGCGCCAGGTAGTCGAAGCGCGCCAGCGTGATGCCGAAGCGCTCGCGCAGCCGGGTCCGGATCTCGCGTTCGATCTGCGTCGTGGTGGCGAGCATGCGCAGCCAGAGCCGGAGCACCGCGTGGTCGCCACTGCCGGCACGCGCCTCGTGGCCGAGTTCGCTGGCGCGGCTGAGCAAGGTGTGCGAGGGGTCGTTGGCCTTCATGACTGGGCTTCCCGTGCGATGCCGGCGCGCTCAGCGCTGGCGGTCCCAGGTGCTCGGCGTCACGCCGCGCTCGCGCAGGCGGAACTTCTGCACCTTGCCGTTCTCGGTGCGCGGCAGGTCGTCGACCAGGTCGATGTAGCGCGGGATCGCGAAGTACGGCAGGCGGCCGTCGCAGTAGCCCGCGAGGTCGGCGGGCGTGACGGCGGCATCGGGCCGCAGGATGACCGAGGCCATCACCTCGTCCTCCGCCAGCTCGGAGCGCACGGGGTAGACCACCACCGTCGCCACCGCCGGATGGCCCTGCAGCACCTGCTCGACCTCGTACGACGAGATGTTCTCGCCCCGGCGCCGGATCGCGTCCTTCAGGCGGTCGATGAAGCGGAAGGCGCCGTCGGGCTCGCGCACCACCCGGTCGCCGGTATGGAACCACAGATTGCGCCAGGCCTCCACCGTCTTGTCCGGCAGGTTGAAGTAGCCGGTCGCGAAGGCGAAGGGCTCGTCGGCGCGCAGCAGCAGTTCGCCGGCCTCGCCGTCGGGCAGCGGCGCGTCGAAGGCGTCGGCCACCCGGGCCTCGAAGCCCGGCTGCAACCAGCCCATGACGCCGGCGCGTTCGCTGTCCGGTCGGGTGGCGATGACGAAATTGGTTTCGGTCGAGCCGTAGCCTTCGAGCAGCCTGACGCCGGTGCGCTCGCGGAAGGCGGCACTGGCCGAGGCCGGCACGCCGGGACCGAGCCCGGTGCGCACCCGGTGCGCCCGCTCGCCCGCGCCGGCCGGCTGGGCCAGCAGGATCGGCACCATCGCGCCGAGCAGGTAGACCACCGTGGCGCCGCAGGCCTGCATCGCGGGCCAGAAGCCCGAGGCCGAGAAGCGCGGCAGGAACACCACCTCGCCGCCCGTGAGCGAGGCCTGGGCGAAGGTGTTGAGCGCATTGATGTGGAACAGCGGCAGCGTGGTGGCCAGCACGTCGTCCGGCCCCAGGCCCAGGATGCGTGCGGTGTTGGCGCCCCAGCCGTGGTACTGGGCATGCGGGCAGACCACGCCCTTGGCCGGGCCGGTGGTGCCGGAGGTGTAGAGGATGGCAAGCGGATCGCCCGGCTGCACCGCCGCGGGGGCCACCGCATCGCCGGCCGGCGGATAGGCCTCGCAGCGCAGGCCCTGCGGCGCGGGCATCGGCCCCTCGCCGCCCACCACCCAGACGCATTCGAGCGCGGTGCCGACCAGTTCGGCGGTCTGCAGCCGCTCGACGAAAGGCGCTTCCACCACCATCAGCCGCGCACCGCTGTCGGCCAGGAAGTACGCGATCTGCGGCCCCATCGAGGCGGAATTGATCGGCACCGACACCGCACCGATCCACCCGCAGGCCAGGAACACCTCGAGGAACTCGGCCCGGTTGCCGCACAGGATCGCCACCCGGTCGCCGCGCCCGACACCGGCGGCCTGCAACGCGGCGGCCCGCCGGGCCACGGCGTCCACCGCATCGGCATGCGTCCAGCGCACGCCGCCCACGGTCAGCAGCGGCCGGGCACCCAGCGCCGCAGCCTGCTGCTGCAGCAGCAGCGGCACGGTGCGCTCGGCCAGCGGCCAGGCATGGTCGACCAGGCGCGCGGCGGTGTCAGTCGTCATGGGTTCCGCCCCCCAGGTAGGTCGCCTGCACCCGCGGGTCGCTCGCCAGCGACTGCGACGCGCCGTGCAGCGCGATCTCGCCGGTCTCCAGCACATAGCCTTCGTCGGAACTCTCCAGCGCCGCGCGCGCGTTCTGCTCCACCAGCAGGATCGACACGCCGTCGTCGCGCAGGCCGCGCACGATGGCGAGGATGTCGCGCACGATCAGCGGCGCGAGGCCGAGGCTGGGCTCGTCGAGCATCAGCAGCCGCGGCCCCGACATCAACGCCCGCCCCACAGCCAGCATCTGCCGCTCACCGCCCGAGAGCGTGTCGGCGCGCTGTGCCTTGCGTTCCGCCAGCCGCGGAAAGCGCTCGTAGACGGCGCCCAGCCGCTTCTTCAGCACGTCGCTGCGGAGCCGCCGCGAGAAGGCGCCCAGCTGCAGGTTGTCCAGCACGCTGAGCTCGCCGAAGAGCTCGCGCTTCTCCGGCACGAGCACCAGGCCGCGCTCCACCCGCGACTCGACGTCCAGGCCGTGCAGGTCCTCGCCTTCGAAGCGCAACACGCCCTTCGACGGCAGCAGGCCCATGGCCGCGGCCAGCAGCGTGGTCTTGCCCGCGCCGTTGGGCCCGATCACCGACACGATCTGGCCCTTGTCGAGCGAGAGCGACACGCCGCGCACGGCGTCCACCTGCCCGTACGAGACGTGCAGGTCACCGATCTCCAGCATCGCGGCGCTCATACGACGCTCCCGAGGTAGGCCGCCTGCACGCGCTCGTCGGCGCGCACCGCCGCGGGCACGCCTTCCACCAGCTTGGAGCCGAAGTTCATCACCACCAGGCGGTCGACGAGTTTCATGACGAAGTCCATGTCGTGTTCGACGATGAGGATGGTCACGCCCTCCTCCCGAAGCTTGCGCAGCAGCTCGCCCAGCGCCATCTTTTCCTTGCGGCGCAGACCGGCCGCCGGCTCGTCGAGCACGAGCAGCACCGGGTCGGCCGCCAGCGCGCGGGCGATCTCCAAGATGCGCTGGGTGCCCAGCGGCAGGCTGCCGGCCAGCTCGTGGGACCGGTCGCCCAGACCGATGCGCGCCAGCTGGCGCTGCGCCTCCTGCAACACCTGCTGCTCCTCGGCCCGGTCGAGCCGCAGCCCGGCCTTGAGCACGCCCGCGCCGGTGCGCGCATAGGCGCCGAGCGCGACGTTGTCCAGCAGCGTCATCTGAGGACGCAGCTTCACGTGCTGGAAGGTGCGCGCCAGGCCCAGCCGCGCGACCTCGCGCTGCGGCAGGCCGGCGATGTCCCGGTCGAGGAAGCGCACCTTGCCGGCCGTCATCGGCGCGGTGCAGGTCAGCAGGTTGAACATGGTCGACTTGCCGGCGCCGTTGGGACCGATCAGGCCGATGATCTCGCCGGCGTTCACCTCGAAGCTCACGTCGTTCACCGCCACCAGACCACCGAAGCGCTTGACCGCGCCCTCGACCGACAGGATGCGGGTGCCGCGCACCGGCAGCGCACGCTGCGGCAGCGGTGCCACCGGTTCGGCGGGGGCCGTGGCCGGCGGCGCCTGGAAGCGGCCCTGGGTGATGCGCCGCACGAAGCCCATCAGCCCGCTGCGCGCGAAGTGCAGCAGCAGGATGAAGAGCGTCGCGAAGGCGATGGCCTCAAGCTGGCCGGCGCGTTGCGTGAGCATCGGCAGCACGTCCTGCAGCCCGTTCTTGAGCACCAGCACCAGCGCCGCACCGACGAGCGCACCCATGAGCTGGCCGAGTCCGCCGGCCACCGCCATCAGCAGGTACTCGATGCTGGCGCGCACGTCGAAGGGCGCCGGGCTCACGAAGCGGTTCATGTGCGCATAGAGCCAGCCCGCGACGCCCGCGAGCAAGGCCGCGGTGACGAAGAGCGTGAGCCGCACGCGGTAAGCGTCCGCCCCCACGCTGGCCAGCAGGGTGGCGCCACCGCGCAGCCCGCGGATCGCGCGGCCCGGCCGCGACTGCAACAGGTTCTGGCTGAACAGGAAGGCCAGGCCGACGATGCTCCAGATCAGGTAGTAGATCGAGCGCGGGTCCGACAGCACCCAGGTGCCGACGCGCAGCGCCGGGATGTTCGACAGGCCGGTGTGCCGGCCCAGCGCATCGACGTTGCCGAAGAGCATCGCGATCGACAGCCCCCACGCAATGGTCGACAGCGGCAGGAAGTGCCCGCCCAGGCGCAGCGTGAGCATGCCGATGGCCAGCGCCGACAGCCCGGTGAGCAGCAGCGCGAACAGCAGCCCGATCCAGGGCGAGAGCCCCTGCGTGGTGGTGAGCCAGGCGGTCGCGTAGGCCGCGATGCCGACGAAGGCGGCCTGCCCGAAGGACGTGGCCCCGCCCACGCCGGTCAGCAGCACCAGGCCCAGCGCGACCAGGGCGCCGATCCCGATGTCGTTCATCAGCGAGACGGTGAAGTTGCCGGCCACGAGCGGCGCCAGCGCGAAGGCGAGCACCACCAGGCCGAGCCAGAGGCGGCGCGAGAAGCGGCTGGACGAAGGACTGGAAGAACGGGCGCTCATTGGTCCACCTCGTCGTCTTCCTCTTCCGAATGCACGCTTAGGAAGGACCGCAGCATCAGCACCGGGATCAGCAGGCTGAAGACGATCACGTCCTTCAGCGCACCGCTCCAGAACGACGCGAAGCTCTCGACCAGGCCGACCGCGATCGCCCCGACCGCGGTGATCGGGTAACTCACCAGGCCGCCGATGATGGCCGCCACGAAGGCCTTCAGGCCGATGATGAAGCCGGAGTCGTAGTACATGGTCGTCACCGGCGCGATCAGCACGCCGATCAGCCCGGCCAGCAGCGACGCGCAGCCGTACGCCAGGATGGCGGTGCGCGCCGGCCGGATGCCGACCAGCCGCGCCCCCACCCGGTTCACGGCCGTCGCCCGCAGCGCCTTGCCGGCCACGGTGCGCTCGAACACCAGGAAGAACAGGCCGCTCAGCACCACGGCAGAGCCGACCATCAGGATCACCTGCGCGCTGACGGTGAAGCCGTCGCCCAGGGTCAGCACACCCGAAGCCAGCGGCTGGGTGCGCGAGCCTTCGGGCCCAAAGAACAGCAGGCCCAGGCCCGACAGCAGGAAGTGCAGCGCCAGCGAGACGATCAGCAGCACCAGCACCGAGGCATCGGCGATGGGCTGGAACACAATGCGCGCCAGCAGCGGCGCGATCGGCACCACCAGCAGCACCGACGCGACGATCTGCACCGCCGCCGGCATGCCGCTGCGCGCAGCCAGCCAGGCCAGCAGGCAGGGAACCGCCGGCAGCAGGCCCCAGAGGGCAATCGCCTTCGGGATGCGCGCGGCCTCGTGGCGGCGCACCAGCGCGACCACTTCGACCAACACCGCGATGGCAGCCAGTGTGAGCACCAGGCCAATGGTCGGCGGCGTGCGGCCGGTCTCGAAGGCGGCGAGCGTCAGCGCCGCGAAGGCGGCGACGTCGCCGAAGGGTACGAAGACGACCCGGGTGACCGAGAAGATCAGCACCAGGCCGAGCCCGGCGAGCAGGTACACCGCGCCGTTGGCCAGGCCGTCGATGCCGAGGATGAGTGCAATGTCCCAGCTCATCGTGCGCTGCTCCGGGCGTCGGGATGTGGAAGGCGTTGGACGGACGGGATCAAGGGGCGAGCTTCCACTGGCCGTTGTCGAGCTTGACGATCACGCGGGCGCGTTCGTCGACGCCGTAGAGGTTGCCGGGCTTGAAGCTATAGACGCCGTGCACGCCGACCACTTCCTTGGTGCTGAAGATGGCGTCGCGCAGCGCGACCCGGAACTCCGGCGTGCCCGGCTCGGCCTTGGCCATCGCGCGGGATGCGGCATCGGCGAACACCAGCCAGCCGTCGAAGGAGTAGGCCGAGAACGCGTCGGTGGTCGGCGCGTTGTTGGCCTTCTGGAAAGCGGCGCGGAAATCGAGCCCGATCTTCTTGCTTGGATGGTCCGCGGGCAATTGCTCGGCCACGATGATCGGGCCGGTGGGCATCAGCGCCCCCTGCCCTGCCGAACCGACGACGCGCACGAAGTCGGGGTTGATCAGGCCGTGCTGGCCGTACACGCCGCCTTTGAAGCCGCGCTCCTGCAGCGCGAGGAAGGGCAGCGCACCGGGGGTGCCGGCGCCGCCGGTCATCACCGCCTCGGGCTTGAGCGCGAGCAGCTTGAGCACCTGGCCGGTGACCGACGCATCGGCGCGCGCATACCGTTCGTTGCCCAGCACCGTGATGCCGGCGGCCGGCGCCGCCTTCATCAGCGCGTTGTAGACCAGGTCGCCCCAGGCGTCGGAGAAGCCGATGTAGCCCACGCTCTTCACGCCGTTGCGCTTCATGCGCTCGACCACCGCATCGATCATGAGCTGGGTGGGTTGCGCCACCGTCATCACCCAGGGGTTCTCGGCCGGGTCGAGCAGCAGCGGGGTCAGTCCGATCAGCGGGGTCTTCGCCTCGCGCCCGACCTGCGCCATGGCGATCGCCGACGGCACGCCCGAGGTGCCCATGAGCACGTCGACCTTCTCCTCGTCCACCAGCTTGCGCGCGTTCCGCCCGGCGGCGGTCGGGTCGGAGCCGTCGTCCAGCACCACCAGCTGGATCTTGCGGCCGTTGACCTCGCCCTTGTACGCCAGCGCCGCCTGCATGCCCTTGGCATAGGGCACGCCGATCGACGAGTTGGGGCCGGAGAGCGAAACGCTCAGGCCCACCTTCAGGTCGGCCGCCTGCGCGGCCGGCAGCAAGGCGGCGAAGGTGGCCAGGGCGGCGGCTGCGGTGGCGCAGCGTGTCAGGGTCCGGATCAAGCGCTTCATGGCGGGGGCCTCGTGGGTGGATGAATGGGTGGAAGGAGGGAACTAGATGAACAACTGGATCGCCGGCAGCGGCCGCTCCGGCTGCAGCAGGTCGACGCGCTTCTGCTGCAGGCGCAGCACGCCGGCCTCGCGCACCAGCGTGTGGCGGTAGCGGCCGGTCAGCAGCAGCTCGCGCTCGCCACGCGCCTCAACGTAGAGGAACGGGGTCCGCAACACCGCCACGCCGGCTTCCGGGTCGACGGACACCACCCGCGGGCGCTGCAGCACGTGCTGCCCCTGGCTGGGCGGATGCTGCGAATGGGCACGCGGATTCTTCAGCCGCTCGATGCGCAACTGCAGCAGCAGCCGGTCTTCGTAGGCGATCGAGTTGTGGGTGTGCGGATCGGCCTGGCGTGCGCCCAGGAGCGGCACCCAGTAATGGCCGTCGGCGGCGAAGAGGTCCAGCCATTCGTCGTAGCGGCCGTCGTCGAGCAGCGCGGCTTCGTCCTCGACGAAGCGCGACAGCACGTCTTCCGTGAACAGGCCGTCCGTCATGCCACCGCCTCCATGCCCTGCGTCATGAAGTGCGCCCAGGCGCGGAACTGGTTGCGCATCAGGATCTCGTTGGTGCCGTTGACGGTCTGCACCGGCGTGTCGGCCTCGCCCGCGCGGTGGTCGCGGTGCAGGCTGATCCACTCGTTGCCGTCGGCGCGCAGGCCCTGCTGCATGCTCTCGAACAGCGCGACGTCGTCGTGCGCGACGATCGACATCGGCGAGAACACCAGCCGGTTGTAGGTGAGCGAACGCTCGAAGAGCAGATCCGGCGCACCGGCCGGCCGGAAGGCCCAGGCTTCCACCAGCGTGCGGTCGGCGGCGAGCGGCCGGATCACGCGGATGGCCTGCGGCGAGCCCTTGGCCGCGAGGCTCGGGAAGAGCACCGCGTTCTGCGGCGAGCGCTGCAGGATGTCGGCGGCCCGCTCCACGCCATGCGCCGCGGTCATCGCCGCCTCGTACTCGGGCACCTGCGCGTAGTTGGAATGGATGCTGAAGTTCACGCCGAGCACGCTGTGCCCGTTGGCGAGCACGCGCCCGCCCATGCGGTCGAAGAAGTCGTAGCCCGCGCCGAAGGGCAGGATCTGTTCCATCGCCATCGGCTTGGGATCGTCCGGCCCGTGGCCCGCCCACAGCTGGTTCGCCGCCTGGGTGGCCGACTCGTGGGTCGACATCGGATGCACCGTGTCGTTGATGTTCTCCAGGTACATCTTCCAGTTGCAGTGGATGATGTTGCGCATCGCACCGCCGGCCACCACCAGGCGCCCCTCGGGCGAGCGGTCGACCAGGTTGTCGATCGCCTGCAGCACGTCGCCGAAGTAGTCCTCGAACGACGGCCCGGCCTCGCTCAGGCGCACGAAGACGAAGTCGCGGTACACCACCACGTTCGCCAGGGTCACCATGCCGCGGCCCGATTCGCACTGGCGCAGCTGCGTGCCCCCGTAGCCCGCCTTCAGCGGCAGCGCCAGCGGGGCGCCGTCGAGCCGGTAGGTCCACGCGTGGTACGGGCAGCGGAAGAACTTGCCGGTGTTGCCGCACGGGTCGCTCACCAGCTGCGTGCCCTTGTGGGCGCAGCGGTTGTAGAGCACCTTCAGCCCGCCGTCGGGTTGGCGCACCATCACCAGCGGACGGCCGGCGATGTCCTGCGTCAGGTAGTCGCCCGCGTTCGGCACCTGGCTCGCGTGGCCCAGGTAGTTCCAGGTCGCGGCGAAGAACTGCTCGCGCTCCAGGGCGAACAGCTCCTCGCTCAGGTACAGGTCGCGGTGGACGCGGTCGTCCTGCACCAGCGCGCGGACGGCGTCGGGTCGGCCTCGGTAGCGGTCGAACATGGCGATTCAGACGGCGATGGACTCGGCGGCGTGGCGGCTGCGCCTCAGGGCACCAGCTTCCACTGGCCCTTCTCCATCTTCACGATCACCACCGCGCGCTGGTCGGAGCCGTAGCGGTTGTCGGGGCTGAAGTTGTAGACGCCATGCGTGCCCACCAGCTCCTTCGTCGTGACGATCGCGTCGCGCAGCGCGGTCCGGAAGGCCGGCGTGCCCGGCTCGCCCTTGGTGCGCGCGGCCGCATCGGCCAGCAGCAGGTAGGCGTCGTAGGTGTACGACGAGAAGGCATCGGTCGGCACGCTGCCGTGGGTCTTCTGGTAGGCCGCGCGGAAGGCCAGCGACACCTTCTTGATCGGGTTGCTGTCGGGCAGCTGGTCGGCCACCAGCACCGGGCCGCTGGGCACCTGCAGGCCTTCGATCGCGCTGCCGCCCACGCGCACGAAGTCGGCATTGATCAGGCCATGCGTGCCGTAGATCTGGCCCTTGTAGCCGCGCTCGGCCAGCCCGAGGTAAGGCAAGGCACCGGGCGTGCCGGAGTTGCCGGCGAACACCGCATCGGGCCGCTGCGCCACGATCTTCAGCACCTGGCCGGCGACCGACGAATCGCTGCGCGCATAGCGCTCGTTGGTGACGACCTTGATGCCCACGGCCTCCGCGCTCTTTTGCAGCGAGTCGTAGGCCAGGTCACCCAGCGCGTCGGAGAAGCCGATGAAGGCGACCGACTTCACGTTGGACTTCTTCATGCGCTCGACCACCGCCGACACCATCAGCGGGAAGGGCTGCGACACGGTCACCGTCCAGACGCCTTCCGGCCCCGGGATGGTGACCGGCGTCGGCGAGATGAGCGGCACGTTGAGTTCGCGTGCGACCGCGGCGATGGCCATCGCGCCGGGCACGCCGGAGGTGCCGATCAGCACGTCGACCTTGTCGTCGACCACCAGTTTGCGGGCATTGCGCCCGGCGGTGGTCGGGTCGGAAGCGTCGTCGAGCACGATCAGCTCGACCTTGCGCCCGCCGATGGAGGGGTGCTCGGCGATGGCCGCGCGGATGCCCTTCTCGTAAGGGATGCCGAGGGCCGCGACCGGCCCCGACAGCGAGCTGATGAAGCCGACCTTGAGATCGGCAGCGAAGGCCTGCGAGACGGACAGCGCGAGCGCCGCGGCGGCCAGGAGGGAGGTGGGCTTGTTCATGGTTCGGTCGGTGGAGAGATGAAGGAATTCGTTCAGGGCACCAGCTTCCACTGGCCCTTTTCCAGCTTGACGATCACGCGCGAGCGTTCGTCCGAGCCGTAGCGGTCGGTGGGCTTGAAGTTGTAGACGCTGTGCGTGCCGACCAGCTCCTTGGTGCTGACGATCGCGTCGCGCAGCGCGACCCGGTAGGCCGGCGTGCCGGGCTCGCCCTTGGCGCGCGACGCGGCGTCCAGGAACAGCAGCCAGGCATCGAAGGAATAGGCCGAGAAGGCATCCGTGGGTGCCGCACCGTTGGCTTTCTGGTAGGCCGCGCGGAAGTCCATCGACACCTTGCGGATCGGGTTCGAGTCGGGCAGCTGCTCGGCGACGATCACCGGGCCGGTGGGGGCGAGCAGGCCTTCGACCGCGGTGCCGCCGACCCGCACGAAGTCGGGGTTGATCAACGCATGCATGCCATAGATCTGGCCCTTGTAGCCACGCTCGGCGAGCGCCAGGTACGGCAGCGCGCCGGGCGTGCCGGAGGTGCCGGTGATGACCGCATCGGGCCGGAGCGCCACGATCTTCAGCACCTGGCCGGTGACCGAGGCATCGGCACGCGCATAGCGTTCGTTGCTCACCACCTTGATGCCGGCAGGCTCGGCGCTCTTCTGCAGCGCGTCGTAGACCAGGTCGCCCCAGGCGTCGGAAAAGCCGATGTAGCCGACCGTCTTCACGCCCGACTTCTTCATGCGCTCGACCACCGCGCTGACCATCAGCGGCGCCGGCTGCGGCAGGGTCACCATCCAGGCGCCCTCCTCGCCCGGCAGGTTCGCATTGGCGATGGAGATCAGCGGCGTCTTCGTCTCGCGGGCCACGGCGGCGATCGCCAGCGCCCCGGGCGAGCCCGCGGTGCCGATGATCACGTCGACCTTCTCCTCGTCGATCAGCTTGCGCGCATTGCGCGCCGCCGTCGACGGGTCGGAGGCATCGTCCAGCTGCACCAGCTGCACCTTGCGCCCGTCGACCTCGGAGCGATAGGCCACCGCCGCCTTCATGCCCTTCTCGTAGGGGATGCCCAGCGAGGACACCGGGCCGGACAGC
Source organism: Variovorax sp. J2L1-78 (assembly GCF_030317205.1). NCBI lineage: Bacteria > Pseudomonadati > Pseudomonadota > Betaproteobacteria > Burkholderiales > Comamonadaceae > Variovorax > Variovorax arabinosiphilus. Next base: position 1,502,891 of record NZ_JASZYB010000001.1, read on the forward strand.
GAGGTGATGAAGCCGACCTTGAGATCGGCCGCCAGCGCACTCGTCGCCGCGAGCGACGTGAGCGTGCCGAGCGCGAGCGCGATGCCGGTGCGCAGGAATTGGCGTGACGAGACGTTCATGGCGATCCTTCCGTGGGTGATGAGAGAGATGGAGGCGAGCGCGCTCACAGCGTGAGGCTCCCGACGCTGGTGCCGCCGCAGACGTAGAGCACCTGGCCGGTGACGAAGCTGTTGGCCGCATCGGCGAAGAAACCGACGGCGCGCGCGACGTCGTCCGCCTCGCCCAATCGCCGCACCGGTATCGACGCAGCCAGCGCGCGCTCCCGCTCGCCGGCCTGCACGATGTCGTAGAACATGTCCGTGCGCACCGGTCCCGGCGCCACCACGTTGACGGTGATGCCCTCGGGGGCGAGTTCCAGCGCCCAGGTGCGCGCCATGCCCAGCATGCCGGCCTTGGTCGCGGAGTAGCTGGTGCGCGACTGCGCGCCGACGGCCGCGCGGGACGACATCAGCACGATGCGGCCGAAGCGCTGGTCGCGCATCGCGGGCAGCACCGCCTGCACGAGCTGCACCGCGCAGCCCAGGTGCAGGTCGACCAGGGCATCGAGGTCCTCGAGCTTCACCTCGGCGATCGGCGCCGGGCGGATGACGCCGGCGTTGTGCACCAGCGTCGTGACCTCGAACTGGTGCGCGAGCTGCCGTGCGGCGGCCGCGGTGGCGGCACGGTCCATCAGGTCGACCTCGATGCTGTGCATGCGCGGGTGCGCGATGTCGCTCGCGCGCCGTGCCAGCGAGATCACCTGGTAGCCCTTGTCGAGCAGGTCCTGGCAGATCGCCTTGCCGATGCCGGCGCTGCCGCCGGTGACGGCCGCCACCTTGCGTGCGCTCATGACCGCTGCTCCACCAGCGCGAGCACACGCAACGGGCTGCCGCTGCCCTTCTCGATCTTCAGCGGCGGGCAGATCAGCACCGCGCCGGCCTCGGGCAGCAGGTCGAGGTTGCACAGGCACTGCAGGCCGTAGCGCCCTGCCCCGTGCATGTAATAGTGGCACGGGTACGGCGGGCGCAGGTGGTAGCCCTGCCCGGCATCAGTGCCGATGGCCTCGGAGCCGAAGCCCAGCACGTCGCGCTGCTCGACCAGGAAGCGCACCGCCTCGGCGCTCGGCCCCGGCGTGTGCTGCCCGGTCTCGTCGTAGTTCTGGTAGGCCTCGGGGTCCTCGCGCTTGGACCAGTCGGTGCGCATCAGCACCCAGGCACCCTTCGGGATGCGGCCGTGCCGCGCCTCCCAGTCCTCGATGTCTGCCAGCGTGAGCAGGTAGTCGGGGTCGTCCTTCACCTGCGGCGAACAGTCGATCACGCAGGCCGCGGCCACGAAGTTCTGCGGCGGGATGGTGTCGACCGAATTGTTCGGCAGGTCGCGCCCGGAGATCCAGTGGATCGGCGCATCGAAGTGGGTGCCGGTGTGCTCGCCGCAGGAGAAGTTGTTCCAGTACCAGGCCGGCCCGCGCTCGTCGTACTTCGAAACCTCCTCGATGCGGAAGGGCCAGCACTGGCCCATCTCCGGCGGCAGCGCGATCTGCGGGAAGTCGGGCGTGAGCGTCTGGGTGAGGTCGATCACGCGGATGCGGCCGCTGGTCATCGCGCTCACGAGGCCGCCGAGGATTCCGGCGGTGGACATCAGTTCGGTCGTGGGGGTCGTCATGTGGGCTCCTGCTCTCAGCTGCCGCCGTTGGCGAGTTCGCGTTCCAGCACCTTGGGGTTGTCGCGCCAGCGCGCCAGCCATTCCTGTGCCACGTCGCCCGGATAGATGTCTTCCACGCCGTCGCGCAGGGCCTTGACGATGGCGTTGGCCAACGTGGCGGGTGCGAGCTTGGGCGGCGGCGTGTGCTGGTTCCAGTCGTCGTCGATCGGGCCGGGGAACACGTTCACCACGCGGATGCCCGCCGGGCGCATCTCGGCGCGCAGGCACTGCGCGAGCGAATGCGCTGCTGCCTTCGACGCGCTGAAGGTGCCGTGCGGCGGGAAGTTCGCGAGCGCGTAGATCGACAGCAGGTTGACCCAGGCCGTGGCGCCCGCGGGGCCGTCGGCCGAACGGCCCTTGAGCGCCGGGCCGAACTCCTGCGCCAGGCGCAGCAGGCCGAAGTAGTTGACGTCCATCTCGGCCTTGGCCACGTCGGTGCCGCGTCGCGCGCCGATGCCGAAGGTGCGATGCACCTCGGCGTTGTTGATCACGATGTCGACCTTGCCGCCGATGGAGCCCGCCAGTTCGGTCACCTGCCGCCCGTTGGTCAGGTCCAGCGGGACCAGCGTCACCTGCGGCAGCGCGGAGATGTCGTCCAGGCCGTCGCCCATCTTCTTCCACGGCTCGGCGTGGCCGACCCAGACGAGGTCGGCCCCGGCCTTGACCAGCGCGCGCACCAGGGCCTGGCCGGTCTCGGTCTTGCCGTCCGTCACCAGCACCTTGCGGAACTTGGGGTCGCTGGTCATCTCGCGCAGCATCTTGTCGTCGGCCATATGGGCACTTCCTTCCTTCGGGAAACCGATGAGCACGGCCTGGCCCGCGCGATCGAGATGGGCGCCCACGCGCACGCGCTGCGGCGCCTCGCCGACCTCGCCGTGCAGGTGGACCATGAGCGTGGGGCCGGCGTCGAGCCGTACCAGGCCGAGCCGCCAGGGCAGCCGCTCGCGAAAGAACAGGTCGTTGCTGTGATGCAGCGTGGTGCTGCCGAGCAGTTCGCCCTCGCCGCCCTGCACGCGCCAGCGCAGCGCGGTCGAGAGGCAACGGTGGCAGACCTCGCGCGGCGGGTACTGCACCGTGCCGCACGCGTCGCAGGTCTGGAGCTCGAAGCGGCCCTCGGCCGCGGCGGCCGTGAGGCCGAGCGCCACGCGGCCGCGCGCGCCAGGCGGCAGGTTCATCTGCCGGGTGCGCAGCACCGGGTTCTTGCGCGGGGGACGCATCATCGGCATCGTCATGACGGCCTTCCCAGAATGACGGCGCCCGTGCACAGGCAGCGGTCGTAGGTCACCATGCCGAAGCCGGCAACGAGGCCCAGTTGCGCGTCCGGCACGGCGCGCGGGCCGGCCTGGTCGGTGAGTTGCCGGATCGCCTCGACCATGCCGAGGAAACCACCCGCCGCGCCCGCCTGCCCTGCCGACAGTTGCCCGCCGCTGGTGTTGTTGGGGAAGCTGCCGTCGAAGGCCATGGTGTGCGACTGCACGAAGGCCGGGCCCTCGCCCTTGTCGCAGAAGCCGAGGTCCTCGAACTGCATCATCACGATCACCGGGTAGTCGTCGTAGGTCTGGACGAAGTCAAGCGCAGCGGGGCCGACGCCGGCCTGCGCATAGAGGTCGTCGCGGTCCTGCAGCCAGCCGCCGCGCACCATCACTGGGTCGTCAGAGAAGGCGTTGTGGCGCTCGATGGCGCCGCGCACCACGACGTGCGCCAGGCCGAGGTCGCGGGCGCGCGCCTCGCTCATCACCAGGAAGGCATCGGCGCCGGCGCAGGGCATGACGCAATCGAACAGGTGGATCGGGTCGGAGATCGGGCGCGCGGCCATGTACTCGTCGAGCGTGAGCGCCTTCTTGAACATGGCGTTCGGGTTGCCCAGCGCATTGGTGCGCTGGTCGACGCAGATGCGGCCGAAGTCCTCGCGCGTCGCGCCGTACTGGCGCATGTAGTTCGCGGTGATCATCGCGAAGATCGAGTTCGGGCCGCCGGAGCCGTACGGATAGCTGGCGTCGCGGGCGAAGTTGCTGAAGCTACCGAGTGTCTGACGGAAGGAGTCGACGTGGTTGGTGTCGGCACCGATGCAGGCGACGATGTCGGCATCGCCCGCCTGCACCGCGCGCGCGGCGCGCCGCAGGCACATCACGCCCGATGCGCCGCCGGTCGGCACATGGTCGAGCCAGCGCGGCGACAGGCCCAGGTGCTGCGTCACGCCCACGGCCGTGTCGGGCGCGAGCGAGAAGCTGCTGAGCGACAGGCCGTCGATGTCTTCCTTCGCGACGCCGGCGCCGCGCACCAGCGCGTCGAGCGCCCGGCCGATGAACCAGTGCGCGCCCTCGGTGGCGTAGCGCACGTAAGGCACGGTGATGGGCACGGCCACCGCCACGCCGTCGTAGGAACTGCGTTTCGATGGGGCCATCACGCCTGCCTCTTCTTCATGGCACGCGTGTCGACGCAGTGCGGTTGCGTCGGCAGGGCCTGCGCGAGCACGCGCAGCTCGCCGCGCTGGATCTTCTGCGACGGGGTGAGCGGCAAAGCATCGACGAAGGCGACATAGCCCGGCGCCTTGTAGTAGGCAAGCTGGGCCAGCGCGTGCGCCACGATGTCGGCCGCGAGCGGCGCCTGGCGCTGCAGGTCGGCCGGCTCCTTGAGCACGATGCAGGCGAGCACCTCGTCGCCGCGCACCGCGTCGGGCGTGGCGGCGACGGCGGAGGCCTTCACCGCGGGGTGCTGGTTCAGCACGCTCTCGACCTCGACGGCCGAGATGTTCTCGCCACTGCGGCGGATGACGTTCTTCTTGCGGTCGACGAAGAAGAAGTTGCCTTCGGCATCCCGGCGCACCAGGTCGCCCGTGTGGAACCAGCCGTCGGCCCAGGCTTCGGCGGTGGCCGCCTCGTCCTTCAGGTAGCCGGAGAAGAAGGCACGCTGCGGATCGCCGCCGGCCGAGCGCACCCACAGTTCGCCCGGCGCGTCGGTGGCACTGGGCTGGCCGGCATCGTCGACCAGCCGCACCTCGACAAAGTCGGGCTGACGGCCGAAGCAGGCGCGGCCGACCAGGCGGGGTTCGCGGTTGGCCATGATGCAGGCGGCCACGCCGGTCTCGGTCATGGCCCAGGCCTCCACCAGCGGGAAGCCGAAGCGCTCCTCGAAGGCGGCGTGGTGCTTGGGATCGACGCCCGCGCCGAAGGCCCAGCGGATGGCATGGTCACGGTCCGCCGGCGACGGCGGCGCGGCCAGCAGCATTGCCGGTATCACGCCGAGGTAGTGCACCACCGTCGCGCCGCTTTCGCGCGCGCTCTGCAGCCAGCTGCGCGGGTGGAAGCGGTCGAGCTGCACCAGGCAGCCGCCGGCGACCAGCACCACCATGGTCGAGCAGGCCATCGCGTTCATGTGCGTCAGCGGCAGCGGCGTCATGACGCGCTCGGTGTCGGGCCGGATGCTGCACACGCCGTCGAGCGCGGCGTACCAGCGGCCGGCGTTCAGGAAGTAGGTGTTCGACAGGATGCAGCCCTTGGGCCGCCCCGTGGTGCCCGAGGTGTAGAGCAAGGCGCACTCGGTGCTCGCGCCCACCGGCTCGCCGACACGCGGCGGCGCGGTCGCGGCGGGCGGCACCGCACCGTCGGGCGCCATGGTGGCGAAGGTGGCCACGCCGGCCTGCGCGGCGGCGCTGCGCAGGTCGGCGGCCCGCTCGGGCAACGTCACCGCCAAGACGACCTCGCTGTGGCCGATCAGGTAGCTCAGTTCGGCCGATCGCATGTCGGCATTCACCGGCACCACGCTGGCACCCAACGCATTCAGCGCGAACCAGTGAAAAAGGAAGGCCGGCCGGTTCTCCAGCAGCAGCGCCACGCGGTGGCCGTGGCCGTAGCCGGCCGCCGCGTAGGCGGCGCGCAGGCGTTCGACCTCGGCCGCTGCCGCACCCCATGCGATGGCGCCCGGCGCGGTGCCGTAGGCCGCAGCGGTCACGGCTTCGGTGAACAGGAAGTCGGCCCTCGGCGTGCGGGCCGCGGTGGTGGCGAAGGCGTCGTGGACGGTGTGCATCGGGCGGTGCTCAGAGGAAGAGCTGCACAGCGGGCAAGGCCGCGTCGCAATTGAGCAGGTTGACCCGCTTGAGCGTCATGCGCAACGCACCGTCGACCACGGTGAGGTGGTGGAAGCAGGTGCCGACGTAGAACTGCAGCTCGTCGCCCTGCGACTCGGTGTAGTGGAATTCGGTGCGCAGCACGTAGCGGTTGGCCGACGGTTCATAGACTTCGACGGTGGGCATCTGCAGCAGGTGGTGGCAGCGGCTGGGCGGCTGCTGCGAGAAGGCCCGCGGACTCTTGAGCCGCTCGATGCGCAGGTCGCGCAGCAGCTTGTCCTCGTACAGGTGCGAGGTGTGGTGGATGCCGTCCGCCTGGTCGGGCACCAGCGGGATCCAGTAGAAGGCGTCGTCGGTGAAGAGCGCGTTCCAGGCGTCGTACGCACGTTCGTCGAGCAGGCGCGCCTCGCGCACCACGAAGTCGATCAGCGCCTGGTGGTTCATTGGGGCCATGGGATTTCTTCCAGGAACACCGCGGAACTGGCTCCGCCAGGCCGCTGGTGTTGCCCCCGGTAGGGGGTTGGCGAAGCGACACGAAGTGCGCGAAGCTTGGGGGCGAGCAATGTTTTCACATCGTCTCCGTCATGTAGCGGCTCCAGGCGCGGTATTGGTTGCGCATGGGCAGCTCGCTGGTGCCCACGGTGGTGATCTCGCCGCCGCGGACCTCGGCCGCATCGTGGTTGCGGTGCAGGCTGACCCAGTCGTTGCCGCTGGCATGCAGGCCGGCCTGCATGCCGCGGTAGGCCTGCAGGTCGTCGTGGCCCACCACCGAGAAGGGGGAGTTGATGAGGCGGTTGTACATGGTGGTCCGCTGCAGCAGCTCGTCGGGCGCGCCCTTGAGGCGGAAGGTCCAGCTCTCGACCAGCGTGCGGTCGGCCGCGATCGGTCGCGCCACGCGGATCGACTGGATCGCGCCCTTGATCGTCAGGTTCGGGTAGTACACGGTGTTGTGCCGCGCCATGCCGAGGATCTGCGCCGTCTTCTCCTCGCCGTAGCGCGCCTTCATGGCGTCGTCGTAGGCGGGGATCGGCTTGTACTTGCTGTGGATGCTGAAGTGCACGCCGGTGAAGCTGTGGCCGTTGTCGTACGTGCGCACGCCCATGTCCTCGAAGAACTTGTAGTCGGACATGAAGGGCACGAACTGCTCGATGGCCATCGGCTTGGGCGCGTCGGCCGGCTGGCCGGCCCACATCGCCTTGGCGGTGCCGGCGGACGATTCGTGCGCCACCATCGGATGCATGGTGTCGTTCAGGTTCTCGACGAACATCTTCCAGTTGCATTGGTGCATGAAGCGCAGGCAGCCGCCGGCGATCTCGAGCTCGCCCTCCGGGGAGCGATCGGCCATGTTGTCGATCGAGCTGAGCGAGTCGCCGAAGTAGCTCTCGAAGTCCGGCCCCACGTCGTTGATCTTCACGAAGATGAAGCCGCGGTACAGCCGCACGTTCTTCACGGCGACCAGGCCCTTGGCGGATTCGCATTCGTGCAGCTGCGTGCCCTCGTAGCCATTCTTCAGCGGGATCGCCAGCAGCGAGCCGTCGGTGCGGAAGGTCCAGGCGTGGTAGGGGCAGCGAAAGAACTTGCCGGTGTTGCCGCACGGCGCGTTCACCAGCTGCGAGCCCTTGTGGGCGCAGCGGTTCATCAGCACCCGCACCGAGCGGTCGGTGTGGCGCACCACGATCAGCGGCCGGCCGGCGATCTCCACCCGGATGTAGTCGCCGGGCTCGGGCAGCTGGCTGTCGTGGCCGGCGTAGTTCCAGGTGTTGGCGAAGAAGTGCTCCTGTTCGAGTTCGAACAGTTCCTGGCTGATGTACAGGTCGCGGTGCACGCGGTCGGGCTGCACCAGGGCGCGGACGGCGTCGGGGTTGCCTCGGTAGGTCGTCATCGTGGGGGTCCTCGTTCGTTCCGGCGCGTCAGAGGTCGAGCACCAGGCGGGCGCCCTTGGCGCGCGAGATGCAGATCTGCATCACGTTGCCCTCGGCCTTCTCGCGGGCACTCAGCACGTAGTCGCGGTGGTCGATCTCACCGTCGATCACCGGCACGGCACAGACCCCGCATTCGCCGCGCTTGCAGTCGAACATCGGGTCGCAGCCGTTCTCGATCAGGCAGTCGAGCAGGCTCTGGTCGGCCGCCACGGTGAAACGCTGGCCCGACTGCGCCAGTTCGACCTCGAAGGGCCGGTCGCCCTCTTCCACCACCGGCTCGGTGAAAAGTTCGAAATGCACCCGCCCGGTCGGCCAGCCGCGCGCCTGGGTGGCCGCCAGCACCGCGTCGAGCATCACCTTCGGGCCGCAGATGTAGAGGTGGTCCTCGGCACCGCAGGCGTCGAGCAGCGCCGCGACGTCGAAGGGCCGGCCGGCCTCGTCGTCGGCATGCACCGACAAGCGTTCGCCCAGCAGCTCGCTCAACTCCGGCAGATAGGCCATCAGCGCGCGGCTGCGGCCCGCGTAGTGCATGTGCACGGGCGCGCCCTCGGCCACGCGGCGCGCCGCCATCGCGATGAGCGGCGTCACGCCGATGCCGCCGGCCACCAGCACGGTGGCGCCGCCGGGTGCGTCCAGCGGGAAGTCGTTCTTCGGCGCCTCGATCTGCAGCAGCGCGCCGGGCTGCAGCTGCTCGTGCATGAAGCGCGAGCCGCCGCGGCCATCAGCCTCGCGGCGCACGGCGATGCGGTAGGCCGCGGGCGCCGCGGTCGTGGCGGGTCGGCCGTCGGTGTCGATCAGCGAATAGTGGCGCCAGTCGATGCGGCCGTCGGGCAGCGTCACCTGCACCCGCACATGCGCGCCGGGCTCGAAGCCGGGCAGCGGCGCGCCGTCGGCGGCCACCAGGCGGAACTGGCGGATCAGCGGATTGAGCAGGGCCGCCTCTTCGACGCGGACGGTGAGCTGGGCGGTGGCGGGATGCGACATGGGCGGCATTCCTCGAACTCAGGCGAGCGCATGGCGCGCGAGTGCGGCGCGCAGCCGGTCGCCGTGCTCGTCGGCCAGGGCGGCGTCGCGCAGCTCGCGCAGGGTGGCAGGTGCCAGTTGGGGACCGGCGCGTTCCGCGGCGTCCATCACCAGCGTGTAGTTGCGCAGGCCACGCTCGTGCGTGTCGCTGTAGCCCTTGACCAGCCGCTGGCATTCCGCGATCTCGGCGGCCAGTTGCGGGTTGAGCGTGGCGGCTCGCGCGATGCGCGCCAGCCAGCCTTCGATCAGCGCGTTCTCCTGCGCGAAGCGGACCGTGGAGCGGCGCCAGCGACGTGCGCTCGCCACCGCCCGCAGCAGCAGGTAGCCGCCCAGCGAACTGGTGCGCACCACCCGACCCTCGCGCGTCAGCCGCTCGACCAGGCGGCGCGGCAGGCCGGAGCCGGCCAGCCAGGGGCCGATGCCGCCCGGCAGCGTCTCGCAGATTTCTTGCAGCCGCGGGTGCATGTACTCGTGGATCGCCATCACCTGGCCGGGCTGCACCCGCGATTCCTCGCGCACCCGGTCGAAGCGGGTGGCGCGGGTCTTCAGCGCGGCGACGCGGGCGGTGTCCTCGTAGGACATCCAGAGCGCGAGGTGCCGGGCAACGGCGTCGGCCAGGCGGATGCCGTCATCGGTCGTGCGTTCGTAGAACGGCGCGAGCCGGTCGAGATAGGTCGCGGCATAGGCGATGTCCTGGTAGTCGATCTGCCGGCGGACGCCTTCGAGCAGCAGCGCCTGCGACCCGACGGGGAAGCGCTGCTGCACCCGCTCGACGAGCGCCCGCACCGCCGCATGGTGCGGCTGCGGCGGCGCTGCGACGGCGGTGGCGGCATCGGTGGTCGGTGGCGCATCGCCGTTCTGCGCGCGGTCGAAGGCGGCACCGAAGGCCTTCAGGCTGGGCTTCACGCCGACGCCGCCACGTTCGACCGTGGCTTCGAACTGGGCCCGGCTGAACGGCAGCACGCCGGCGCCCGCGAGCGCACCGAAGAGCACCGCGCTGATCACGCTGCCGGCCCGCTCCGCTGCCTCGGCCATGTCGAAGCGGATGTAGCGCTTGGCGGCGCGGTCGGCCTGGCGTTCGAGCTGGGCGCTGTCGACCCGGCCATCGCCCATCGCCGACTTCTCGGCGATCGAGTACACGCGGTGGGTGGAGCCGATCAGCGTGGTCCGGTCGGCGGTGACGAGGCCGCGCTGCACCGCACGGCCCGTCTCCATCAGTTCCGAGGCCAGCACGACATCCACGTCGCCCGGCAGCGGCATCAGCGCCAGCACCGGACGTCCGCCGTCGGCCCGGGCTCGGGCTTCGGGGAACAGTTCGACGTAGTAGATGGTCGCGCCGGTGCGCTGCGCGACGCCGGGCACCGAGGTGGTCTGCGCGATGTAGCCGCAGTGTTCGCCGAGGTCGACGATCCAGTCGGCGAGCACGCCGCCGCCCTCGCCGCCCATGGCGAGGATCGCGATCTTGATAGGTTGTGCCGGGTTCATCGTGGGCGTTGTTCTGGAGTTCTTGTCTGCAGGCGTCAGAAGGCGTATCGGTCGCGCCGCCGGGCTTCGGCGCGCTGCAGCCAGCCAACCACGGCGCCGCCGACCCGGTCACGGGTGCGGTCCCACCAGCTCGGGTTGCTCACAATCTGCGCCTTGTAGAACGACGGGCAGAGCACCGCCGCATGCGAGACGTCGCCGCAGTTGCCGCAGCCCACGCAGCTGTCGAGCACATGCGCCACCGGGTCGGTGCGCAGCGGGTCGGGGTTCGCCTTGATGGAGAGCGACGGGCAGCCCGACAGGCGGATGCAGGAGTGGTCGCCGGTGCAGGTGTCGGGGTCGACACCGAACTTCTCGCGCACCACGCGCTTGCCCGCGGCGACCGCCTTGCGCACCAGCGGCTTCTCGCGACGCTGCTTGTTGAGCATGCATTCGGACTGCGCGATCAGCACCTTCGGGCCCTTCTCGCCGGTCGTGAGCGCCTCGCGCAGCAGCCGCCGCATGCCAGCCACGTCGTAGGTGCGGCGGATCGTCTTGACCCACTTCACGCCGACGCCGCGCACCGCCTGCTCGATCTCGTGGCCGGTGCTGCGCGTGGGGTTGTGCGCGGTCGAGGACAGGATGTCCTGGCCGCCCGTCGCCGACGTGTAGTTGTTGTCGACCACGATGGTGAGGTTGTCGCTGCGGTTGAACACCGCGTTGGCGATGCCGCTCGTCAAGCCGTTGTGCCAGAAGCCGCCGTCGCCCATCACCGAGATGGCGCGCTTGCCGGCCGGTACGTTGAGCGCCGCCGCACCGGCCGCGCCCAGCCCGTAGCCCATGGTGGTGTTGCCGAGGTTGAACGGCGGCAGGATGGAGAACAGGTGGCAGCCGATGTCGGCGCTGATGTGGTGCGTGCCGAGTTCGCGCTCGACCAGCTTGATGGCGCTGAAGATCGGCCGCTCCGGGCAGCCGGTGCAGAAGCCCGGCGGCCGGGCATGCACCGTGTCGTCGATCGGGGCGAGCGCGGGCTCCGGCGCCTGGTCCACACCGATCGACGCCACCGCCGTCAGCGGGATCACCTTGCGTGCGACGGGCACGACCGGCACCGGCGCGATGCGCTCGTAGCGCTCGAAGAAGGCGCGTGCGGCCTTCAGCAGCACGGCCGCGGTGTACTCGCCGGCCACCGGTAAAAGGTCCTTGCCGTGCAGCGCGGTGTCGCAGCCGGCCTGCCGCAGCATCGTGGCGACGTTCTGCTCGATGAAGTTGGGCTGGCCCTCTTCCACCAACAGCACCGCGCGCTTGCCGCGGCAGAAGCGCACCACCTCGCTGTCGATCACCGGGTAGGCGACGTTCATCACGTAGAGCGGCACCTGCGAGTTGCCGTAGACGTCGGCGAGGCCGACGCGCTCGAGCGCGCGCATCAGCGTGTTGTAGCTGCCGCCCTGCACGATGATGCCGAGATCGCCGGCGTCCTCCGCGAAGAACTCGTTGAGGCCGCGCTCCTCGATGAAGCGCACCGCGGCGGGCCAGCGGTCGTTCACCTTCTCCTGTTCATGCACGAAGCTCGCCGGCGGCAGCACGATGCGCCCCACGTCGCGCTGCGGCTGCTCGAGCGCCTGCTTCAGGGTGAACGACGGTGCGCGGTTGTCGGAGGCGATGAACTGCCCGTGCACATGGCAGGCGCGGATGCGCAGTTGCAGCATGACCGGCGTGTGGCTCGCCTCGGACAACTCGAAGCCCTGCTTCACCGCCTCGACGATCGACGGCAGGTTGGGCCGCGGGTCGAGCATCCAGATCTGCGACTTCATCGCGAAGGCATGGCTGCGCTCCTGCATGATCGAGGAGCCTTCGCCGTAGTCCTCGCCCACGATCACCAGCGCGCCGCCGGTGACGCCGCCGGAGGCCAGGTTGGCCAGCGCGTCGGACGCCACATTGGTGCCGACCGTCGCCTTGAAGGTCACGGCGCCGCGCAGCGGGTAGTTGACCGAGGCGGCCAGCGTGGCGGCCGCGGTCGCTTCGCTGGCGCTGTTCTCGAAACGGATGCCCTGCTCGGCGAGGATGTCCTGCGCGTCGGCCAGCACGTCCATCAGGTGCGAGATCGGCGCGCCCTGGTAGCCCGCGACATAGGCCACGCCCGACTCGAGCAGCGCCTTGGTCACGGCCAGGATGCCTTCGCCGCTGAAGACCTCGCCAGCGCCGAGCCGCAGCTTCTTGACCTCTTCGACAAACGAACGTTCAGCCATGATGCTCCTTGCAAGCCCGCGCGCCGAGAAGCGCGATGGGCGTATATTCTTTAGATGTGAATCTATCCACAATCATGAATAACCCTAGACGAGCAAGCACCGTGCCCGCCCAGCCCGCGCCGCGGCGCTTCGTCGAAAACTACCTCCCGGCGCTGCTGGCGCAGGCCAGCCACCTGATCTCCTCGGAGTTCCACAAGGTCGCGCGGGAGCACGGTTTTTCGGTGTCGGAGTGGCGTGTGATGGCGACCCTGGCGGGCGGCCAGGCGCTCAGCATCGGCCGGCTGGCGCAGGTCGCGGTGATGAAGCAGCCGACCGTCACGCGCATGCTCGACCGCATGGCCGCCGCCGGCCATGTCGAGCGCCTGCCCCATGACAGTGACCGCCGCATCACGCTGGTGCGCATCACCGACGATGGCGAGCGCACCGTGAAGCATCTGATGGAACTGGCGACCGAGCACGAGCGGCGCGTGCTCGAGCCCTTCGGCCTGAAGAGTGCCGAGGCGCTGAAGACCACGCTGCGCCGCATGATCGAACTGCACGAGAGCGCAGCGCCCGAGGTGACGGACGACGACGACTGAGCGGCCCGGCGCCGGTGCCGCTCAGGGCGCGGCGTCGAGGAAGTCGAGCACTGCCTGTGCGAAGGCCTCGGGCAGCTGATCCGGCAGCGGCACCATGCCGCCTTCGATGTCGACGATGCGCGCATCGGCGAGGTGGGCCGCCAGTTCAGCCGCATGCGGCGATGCGAAGGGGTCGGACGGCGCGCGCAGCACGAGCGTGGGCTGGTGCACCTGAGCGATGCGATCCTCCATGCGGTACTGCGCCACCGCACGGTGTCCCCCCTCGAGCGATCCGGAGATCTTGAGCGCATCGGCCACGAAGGCCTCCAGCAGGTCCGGCCGCTGCGCCGGGTAGAAGCCCTGGCGCTTCTGCCACAACGCGGCCAGGTGGGTGCCGTCCTCGCTGGGCGCCACCTCGTCGATCGGCGGCCGGTCGGCCCGCGAACGCCGGAAGGCTTCGTCGGTGAAGGGCGTCGACGAGAGCACCAGCCGCCCGACGCGCGCCGCATGCGCGGCGGCGAGTTCCACGGCGATCACGCCGCCGGTGTGATGCCCGACGACATGCGCGCGTGCGATGCCCAGCGCATCGAGCAGCTCCACCGCCACCGCGGCCCAGGCCTCGATGCTCGGCGGCCAAGGCGGCGCGCAGGAGTCGCCGAAGCCGACCGTGTCCATCGCGATCGCGCGGTAGCGCAGGCCCAGCAGCGGCAGCACCGCGCGGTACTCGGCCCAGCTGCGCGGCGTCTGGTGCAGCAGCAGCACCGCGGGACGATCGACATCGCCACAGTGCGCGTAGTGCACCTGGCCGACGGAGAGGTCCGCGAAGGCGCGGCGGATGGGCGGCATCGGGCTCAGTCCCGGGTGCGCTCGGCCGGCGGCTGCCACAGCCCCGCATGACGGAGCATGCCGAGGGTGCGCAGCAGCACGTCGGCCCGGTAGGCGCCGACGTCGCGCCCGGCGTAGTCGTAGAAGCCGCTGCCCGTCTTCAGCCCCAGCCGGCCCTCGTCCATCATCCGGCCGAGGATGGCCGGCGCGCGGTAGCGCTGCGCATCGATCGATGCCGACATCTCGCGGCTGGCGTGGTGCAGGATGTCCGCGCCGCCGAAGTCGATGAACTCCACCACGCCGAGCGCCGCGAAGCGCAGGCCGAGGCCGAAGCGCGTGGCCTTGTCGATCTCCTCGGCCGTGGCCGCGCCCTCCTCGATCATCCGGGCCGCCTCGTTCATCACCAGCGCCTGCAGCCGCGGCACGATGTAGCCGGGGGTCGGGCCGCAGACCACCGGCAGCTTGCCGATCGATTCCATCAGCGCCTTCGCGCGCGCCAGCACCGCCGGGTCCGTGCCCGCATGGTGACTCAGTTCCACGACCGGGATCAGGTAGGCCGGGTTGAGCCAGTGGATGTTCAGGAAGCGCTCCGGCCGTTCGACGAATTCGGCGATCTGCGTGACCAGGATGCTGCTGGTGGTCGAGGTGAGGATGGCGTCGGGGCGGCAGTGCGCGTTGATGCGGGCGAAGGCCTCACGCTTGGCCGCCAGGGTTTCCGGCACGCCTTCGAAGACCAGCTCCGCACCGGCGAGCGCCGCAGCGGCGCCGCCGGCGTCGAACAGCTCCACCCGCGCGGCGATCGCATCCACCTGTGCCGCGTCGACCACGCCGAGCCGTGCCAGGCCGGCCAGGCTGCCCGCGATCTCGGCGCGCGCCTCGTCGTGCAGCCTGCGCCAGGCCTCGGGGGTGCGCTCGCGCAGGTCGATCAGTGCCACGCGGTAGCCGGCATAGGCGAAGGCGATCGCGATGCCGCGGCCCATGCGGCCGGCGCCCACGGCGGCGAAGCGCGGCGGCGTCACGGGCTCAGGCGCCGTCATGCAGCCGCGCCCGGAGCGCCTCCGGTGCGAGCCCGGCCAGGCCGAGCGCCTCGAAGCTGCGCGGCCCCTGGCGCAAGTCGCGCCCGAGGAAGCCGCCGACGATGGCCAGCAGGCCGTGCGCGATCGGTGCGTCCACACCGGCATGGCGCGCCGCCGAGGCGAGGAAGGCCAGGCCCAGCACCGTGTCTTCCGTGATGTAGCGGTGGGTGTGCAGGTCGATGTGCTCGCGCCAGTCGCCCGACTTCACCAACTTCTTGTGGGCATCGCCGTACATCCAGCGATCGTTGTCGTAGTGGTCGCGCAGCGGATAGTGCGGGCCGCCGTAACCGAAGGCCTCGCGCACCGCGATGCGCTCCTGGTCGAGCTGGTCGGTGACGGCGCGCACCGCGGGCTGGGTGCCTTCGTTGTGGATGTCCCAGCGCTCGAAATGCTGCAACGGCGCCGCGTTCATCACCATCAGCGGCGGATGGATGATCGGGCCGGCATTCATCAGCGCACCCGACAGCGCGTCGCCGCAGCCATGCACGCTGGGGTAGGCCTGGCGGATCACCGCGATGGCGGCGTCGGCCTGACGCGCCGGATAGACCCCGGTGGGCAGCCGCAGCGCGCGGATGGTGAGGTTCACCTCGCGCTCGCCGTGCTTGCGCGCCAGGTAGGGCAACGTGCCGGTCTCGGCCCAGGCCACGTCGGCACGGCTGCCGGCCTCGCGCACGAGGCCGGCCATGACGACGCTGCCGAAGGTGCCGGGCGGCAGGAACACCACCTGGCCATCGACGAGATGCGGCGCCATGGCACGCGCGATGTCGGCCTGGGCGACGGCCGGCGACGGCACCACGATGAGTTCGGCCTCGCGCAGCGCGACACCGATGTCGGCAGTGGCGAGCGCGATCGGCACGTCGCGCGCACCGTCGGCATCCTTCAGGCGGATCGAGCCTGCCGCTTGCACCGCGGACAGCGCCGCCGCATCGCGGCGCCACAACCGGACCTCGTGACCGGCTTCGGAGAGATCGGCAGCCGCGGCATAACAGCCATGGCCACCGCCCAGGACGGCAATCTTCATGTACACGCACTCCTTGACGAGGAAAGGAGGACGTCGGCGCTACCGACGGCCCGGCGTCAGTACATTACTTTTCAAATGTTTATGTGTCAACGGTTCAGGCGGCGGCCGGGAAGATCGGAGTGACCTCGACCCCCAGCGTCGCCAGCCGCTTGCGCATCGATAGCACCGCCTGGTCCTTGCTCAACAGGCGCGCGGCCTGCGCCACGGCGAGGTCGATGAAGATCTGGTCGTCCGGGTCCTTGCAGACGAAACGCGCGCGCACCGGCACGTCCGCCACAGTGTGCACCTGCGCATCGAAGGCGGCCATCACCGCATCGGCCTGCCGTGCGTCTTTCTGCAGGCGCCGCGCGATCAGCGGATAGCCCAGCACGCGCAGCAGTTCGTCGCGCATGGCGGCGGTCGCGAGCCAGCGCAGCTCGCCGGCCGCGAGCGCCGCCCGCAGCGGCGCCCAGCGGGGGTCGTCGAACACCAGCAGGTCGAGGACGATGTTGGTGTCGATGACGATGGGGGCCGCGGGCGCCCCGGCGCTCGCGCTCAACGCTCGATGGTCAGCGCCACGCCCATGCCGCCGCCGATGCACAGCGAGGCGATGCCCTTCTTGGCGTCGCGGCGCTGCATCTCGTGCAGCAGCGTCACCAGGATGCGGCAGCCCGACGCGCCGATCGGGTGACCGATGGCGATGGCGCCGCCGTTCACGTTGACCTTGCTCACGTCCCAGCCCATCTCGCGGTTCACGGCGCAGGCCTGGGCGGCGAAGGCTTCGTTGATCTCCAGCAGGTCGAGGTCGGCGGCCTTCCAGCCGGCGCGCTGCAGCGCCTTGGTCGATGCCGGCACCGGGCCCATGCCCATGATGGCCGGGTCGAGGCCGGCGGTGGCGTAGCTGGCGATGCGGCCCAGCGGCGTGAGGCCGAGGGCCGCCGCCTTCTTGGCCGACATCACGACCACGGCGGCCGCACCGTCGTTCAGGCCCGAGGCATTGCCGGCCGTCACGCCGCCGGCCTTGTCGAAGGCGGGGCGCAGCGCGGCCAGGCCTTCGGCGGTGGACTTGCGGTTGATGAACTCGTCCTTGTCGAAGACGACCGGGTCGCCCTTCTTCTGCGGGATGGTGACGGCGGTGATCTCGTCCTTGAACTTGCCGGCATCCTGCGCGGCGGCCGCCTTGGTCTGGCTGCCCAGCGCGAGTTCGTCCTGCGCGTCGCGGCTGATCTCGTACTTCTTGGCCACGTTCTCGGCCGTGATGCCCATGTGGTACTGGTTGTACACGTCCCACAGGCCGTCGACGATCATGGTGTCGACCAGCTTCCAGTCGCCCATGCGCTGGCCGTTGCGCGAGTTGGGCAGCACGTGCGGTGCCAGGCTCATGCTTTCCTGGCCGCCGGCCACGACGATCTCGCTGTCGCCGGTGGCGATGGCCTGCGCGGCCAGCATCACGGCCTTCAGGCCCGAGCCGCACACGGCGTTGATGGTGAGTGCCGGCGTTTCCTTCACGCCGCCGCTCTTGAGCCAGGCCTGGCGGGCCGGGTTCTGGCCGGCGCCCGCGGCCAGCACCTGGCCCATGATGGCTTCGCCGATCTGCTCGGGCGAGAGCTTGGCGCGCGCCAGCGCTTCCTTGATCACGAGGGCGCCGAGCTCGGTGGCGGGAATGCCGGCAAGCGAGCCGCCGAACTTGCCGACGGCCGTGCGCGTGGCGGAAACGATGACGATGTCTTCCATGGAGTTCTCCGTTCGGTGTGTAAAAAATCAGGCTTTGGCTTTGACGTAACGGCCCGGCGCGGGCTCGCTCGCCTGGTAGGCGCGCCCCTTGCCATACGCCTTGGGTGCGGCGATCTGCTTGCCGGCGAGCGGCTTGAGCCATTGCGACCAGTCGGTCCACCAGCTGCCCGGATGCTCGACGGCACCGGCCAGCCATTCGGCGTGCGTGGCCGGCAGCTTGCCGTCGGCGCGGATCCAGTGGCTGCGCTTCTTCTTCGCAGGCGGGTTGATCACGCCGGCGATGTGGCCCGACGCGCCCATCACGAAGCGCTTCTTGCCACCCAGCAACTGGGTCGAAGCATAGGCACCGCCGATCGGCACGATGTGGTCCTCGCGCGAACCGTAGATGTAGGCCGGGATGTCGATGCGACCCAGATCGATCTTCTCGCCGCACACCGTCAGCGCGTTCGGCACCGCCAGCTTGTTTTCGAGGTAGGTGTTGCGCAGGTACCAGGCGTAGAACGGACCCGGCAGGTTGGTGGCGTCGCAGTTCCAGTAGAGCAGGTCGAAGGGCGGCGGCGTCTCGCCCTTGAGGTAGTTGCCGACCACGTAGTTCCAGACCAGATCGTTCGGCCGCAGGAAGCTGAAGGTCGACGCCAGGTCCATGCCCGGCAGCAGGCCGCCCTTGCCCATCTGCATCTCGCGGAACTGCACCATCGCCTCGTCGATGAAGATGTCGAGGATGCCGGTGTCGGAAAAGTCGAGCAGCGTGGTCAGCAGCGTGACCGAAGCGGCCGGCGTCTCGCCGCGTGCGGCCAGCACGGCCAGCGCGGTGCCCAGGATGGTGCCGCCCACGCAGAAGCCCAGCGCGTTGATCTTGCCGTCCTTGCCCTGGCCACCGATCTCCTGCACCACATGGATGGCCTTGATGGCCGCGTCCTCGATGTAGCGGTCCCAGGTGAATTCGCGCATCGACTCGTCGGGGTTGCGCCAGCTCACCACGAACACCCGGTGGCCCTGCTCCACCGCATAGCGGATCAGCGAATTTTCGGGCTGCAGGTCGAGGATGTAGAACTTGTTGATGCACGGCGGCACCAGCAGGAAGGGCCGCTCGTACACCTTGGCGGACAGCGGCTTGTATTCGAGCAGCTGGAACAGTTCGTTCTCGAACACCACCGCGCCTTCGGTGGTCGCGACATTGCGGCCCACCTCGAAGGCGCTCTCGTCGGTCATGCTCAGGTGGCCCTGGCGGACGTCGTGCACCAGGTTCTGGATGCCCTTGGCAATGCTCTCGCCCTGCGTCTCCAGCGCCTTGCGCTGGGCTTCGGCATTGAAGGCGAGCGAGTTGCTGGGCGACGAGGCCGCCAGCCACTGCTCGATGGCGAAACGCAGCCGCGCGCGGGTCTTGGCGTCGGCATCGACCGCATCGGCCATGCCGAGCAGCGTGCGCGCGTTGAGCAGATACACCGCGGCGGCGAAGGCCGACAGGGGGTTGTGGGTCCACGCCTCATTCGAAAAGCGCCGGTCGCCAGCCGGTGTGGCGGCAAAGCCCTGGCGCCAGAGTTCGCCGGCTTCGGCGACGTACTGCTCCTGGATGGCCTTGAGCTTGTCCGGCGCGAACGCGAGGCGCGGCATCGCGGGCGCGGCGCCGGCGACACCCATCGGCGGCAAGGAATCGACGGCCTTCTGCCAACCCTGCGTCAGCGCCTGCTGAAACGGACCGAAGGCGTCTGCGAACGGGGCCTGTTGCTTCATGAAGTCTCCTGATTCCTCGCCGGGTCGATTCTGCTTTTGAGTATGCTGCATTCACCGCCCCCCGCAAACCGACCATGTACATCGTCATCATCGCCTGGCTCTACGTCACCCTGATGATGGCCGTGGCCGAAGCCACCAACTCGACCGGCACCGTGCTGGGTGCGATCTTCACCTTTCTACTCTACGGCGTGCTGCCGCTCGCATTGGTGGTTTACCTGTTGAACACGCCGGCGCGCCGGCGTGTGTTGAAGGAACGCGAGGCGGCTGTACAGGAAGCGGCACGCCGCGCTGCCGCGTCAGCCGCGCCAGATGGCCGCGGCCAAACGCCCGCTGACACCATCGCGCCGGTGCGAGAAAAAACGTAACGGGTTGCGTACGGTGCACCAGGCGTCGCTGCCGTCGTTGCCGTACATGGCCTCGACACCCACGGCGCGCAGCCGCTGACGCGCCAGCGCCGGCAGGTCGGCCCACCACTTGCCCGGCGCCGGGCCGGGCCGGAAACAGGCCGCGGCGTCGGCGGACTGCGCCAGGAACGCCGCCTGGACCTCGTCGCCCACCTCGAAAGCCGTCGGCCCGATGCAGGGGCCGAGCCAGGCCATCGGCCGCGTGTCGCCGAAGGCGGCCGCCGTACGCTCCAGCACGCCGGCCGCCAGCCCGCGCCAGCCGGCATGGGCCGCGGCGACCCGCCGGCCGTCGCGGTCGGTGAACAGCACCGGCAGGCAGTCGGCGACCATGATCGTGCAGGCGACCCCGGCGTCGACCGTGGTGCAGGCATCCGACACGGCGCCATCGGGCGTTGCCGCATCGATGGGCAGCACGTCGGTGCCATGCACCTGCTGCAGGAACACCGGCCGTACGCCGATCGCCGCCTGCAACTGCGCGCGGTTGGCAGCGACGAACGCCGGGTCGTCACCAACATGCCCGCCGAGGTTCAGTCCACCGAACGCGCCTGGCGACACCCCGCCCGCCCGTGTGGTGCACACCGCGCGAACGCCCGCAGGCGCCGGCCAGTCGGGCACGAGCCAGTCGTGCATCAGGATTCCGCGTCGGGGCAGCGCGCGGGCTGGGCGCGCTGCACGGTGTCGGTCTGCATGGCCGCCTCGTAGGCCGCCATGGTGCGCGGCAGGCCGCTCAGGTCGCAGTCGAAGCGCTGGGCGTTGAAGATCTGCGGCACCAGGCAGCAGTCGGCCATGGTCAGCGTGTTGCCGTAGCAGTAGATGCCGGCGGGCTGCTCGGCCAGCTGGCGTTCGAAGGCCTCCAGGCCCTCGCGCACCCAGTGGCGGTACCAGGTGTTCTTGGCGGCCTCGTCGAGCTTGAGTTCCTTCACGAGGTACTTCAGCACGCGCAGGTTGTTGATCGGGTGGATCTCGCACGCGATGATCTGCGACAGCGCCCGCACGCGCGCCCGGCCCACCGGGTCGTGCGGCAGCAGCGGTGGCTCGGGGTTGACCTCGTCGAGGTACTCGATGATGGCCATCGACTGCGAGATGCGCTCGCCGCCGGACGACTCGTCTTCTTCCAGCAGCGGCACCAGCTGCTCGGGCGCAATGGCCGAGAACGGCGGCTGGTGGTGCTCGCCGCGCGCGATGTGCACCGGCACGTAGTCGTAGGCCAGGCCCTTGATGTTGAGCGCGATGCGCACGCGGAAGGAGGCGGACGAGCGGAAGTAGTTGTGCAGCTTCATCATGGCCGCAAGCATAGCCGCAGCACTGCCCCGCACCGCACCTCTGCCGGCTCTGGCAAACTGGTGTTCTCCCGCATTCATCAGGACGAATCCCCAATGGCTTCCGAGTACGTTTTCCCTGCGCCGGCTGTGGTCAGCCTCCCCGTCGTCGGCCAACCAGCCCGCTTCCCGGTGCACCGCATCTACTGCGTGGGCCGCAACTACGAAGATCACGCGAAGGAAATGGGCTTTACCGGCCGCGAGCCGCCCTTCTTCTTCATGAAGCCTGCCGATGCGGTGGTGGTGGTCGATGCCGGCCAGACCGGCTCCATGGCCTACCCCACGCTCACGAAGAACCTGCACCACGAGATCGAACTCGTCGTGGCGATCGGCACCGGCGGCAAGAACATCAAGGCGGCCGATGCGCACAAGCACATCTTCGGCTACGCCGTGGGCCTGGACATGACCCGCCGCGACCTGCAGAACGAGATGAAGAAGCAGGGCCGCCCCTGGGACATCGGCAAGAGCTTCGAGCAGAGCGCGCCCATCGGCCCGATCGTGCCCGTGGCCGCCGCCGGCGACGCAACCAATGCCGAGATCGCCCTGCAGGTGAACGGCGAAGACCGCCAGCGCAGCACCGTCAGCAAGCTGATCTGGAACATCGGCGAAACCATCGAGCACCTGTCGGCCGCCTGGGAACTGCAACCCGGCGACCTGATCATGACCGGCACGCCCGAAGGCGTCGGCGCGGTGGTGGCCGGGGACACGCTGGTCGGCACCATCGCCGGCCTGCCGACGCTGACTGTCAAGATCGCCTGATCGATGTCGGTCGTCCACCTGCCCATCAAGCATTGCAAGAACTGCGGTACCGCGGTGGTCTACCGCGTGCCGGACGACGGCGACACGCGCGAGCGGGCGGTGTGCCCGGCCTGCCACACGATCCACTACGAGAACCCGACCAACGTGGTGGGCACCATCCCCGTGCTGGGCGACCGGGTGCTGCTGTGCAAGCGGAACATCGAGCCGCGCTGGGGCAAGTGGACGCTGCCGGCCGGCTTCATGGAGCTGAACGAGAGCACATCGCAAGGCGCGGCGCGCGAGACCGACGAAGAGGCCGGTGCCCATTTCGAGATGGAAGGCCTGTTCTCGGTGATGAGCGTGGTGCGCGTGGGCCAGGTCCACATGTTCTACCGCGCGCGCCTGCTCGACGACGTGTTCGACCCCGGCCACGAGACCATCGAGGCGAAGCTCTTCACCGAGGAAGAGATTCCCTGGGACGAGATCGCCTTCCGCACGGTGCGCGAGACCCTGCGCTTCTACTTCGAGGACCGCCAGCGCGGCAACTTCGACCGCGTCCACACGCTCGACATCGTCTGAAAGCCACGGCATGAAGCAACGTCTGGCCCTCCTCCTTCTCGGCGCCATGGCCGCCTGCGCGGCCGCGGCCGAACAGGTGGGCGAAGTCGACACCGTCTTCAAGCTGATCGGCCCCGACCACAAGATCGTCGTCGAGGCCTACGACGACCCCAAGGTCAACGGCGTGACCTGCTACGTCTCGCGCGCCAAGACCGGCGGCGTGTCGGGTGCGCTGGGCCTGGCCGAAGACAAGGCCGAGGCCTCGATCGCCTGCCGCCAGGTCGGCCCGCTGAGCTTCACCGAGCCGCTCAAGAAGCGCGACGAGATCTTCAGCGAACGCCAGTCGATCATGTTCAAGCGCCTGCGCGTGGTGCGCATGGTCGACGCCAAGCGCAACACGCTGATCTACCTGAGCTATTCCGACCGGCTGATCGAAGGCTCGCCACAGAACAGCGTGACGGCCGTGCCGGTCGACCGCGCCACCGTCATCCCCGTCAAGTGACGAAAGCGATCCGCCACGGATGAACGAAACGCCCGACGCACCGGGAGGTGCGGTCCGCGAGCTCTATGCAGCGCTCTGGCGCTTCGCCGAAGGCGCGCGCGGCCAGTTGCTGGGCGCAACCGCGCTGCTCACGGCGTCGCAGCTGGTCAAGCTCACGCTGCCCTACCTGGCCGGCCAGGCGATCAATGCGCTGCAGCGCGGCAACCTGCCCGGCGCGGGCGGCTGGATCGCCACGCTGACCGGCGTCTACCTGCTGTCGTGGATGCTGCACGGCCCCGGGCGCATCCTGGAGCGCAACGTCGGCGTGCGGGTGCGCGAATCGCTGGCCGACCAGCTCTACACGCGCCTGGCCGCCGCGCCGCTGGCGTGGCACGACGGCCACCATTCCGGTGAACTGCAGCACCGGGTGCACCAGGCCAGCCGCGCCCTGTCGGATTTCGCGCAGAACCAGTTCATCTGGCTGAACAACGCGGTGAGCATCGTGGGGCCGCTGGTGGCGCTCACCCTGCTCTCGCGCGCCAGCGGCGCGACCGCGCTGGTGGGCTACCTGCTGATCGGCCTGATCATCCTGCGCATCGACAAGGCGCTCATGCGCCTGGCGCGAGCCGAGAACGACGCCGACCGCCGCTACGTCGCGGCGCTGCTCGACTTCATCGGCAATGCATCGACCGTGATCGGCCTGCGGCTGCAGGGCGCCTCGCGGCTGCTGCTGCGCGCGCGCATGGCCGCCATCTCGGTGCCGCTCAAGCGCACCGTGGTGCTCAACGAAGGCAAGTGGTTCGTGGTCGACATGCTCGGCCTGCTGCTGACCTGGGGCCTGGTCGTCATCTACGTGTGGCAGTCGCGCACGCCAGGGCAGGCGGTGCTGCTGGGCTCGGTCTTCATGATCTACCAGTACGCGCAGCAAGCCGCGGGCGTGGTGTCGTCGATGGCGGCCAACTTCCAGTTCTTCGCGCGCATGCACACCGACTACGGCAGCGCGGCGCCGATCTGGGCCGCCCCCACCGGCCCCGCGCTCACCACGCCGCCGGAAGAAGTGCCGGCGCACGAGCACATCGACGCGGCCACCCGCTGGTCGGAGCTGCAGGTGACGGGCGTGCGCTGGCAGTACGAGCGGCAGGGTGCGCCGGTCGAGGGCGAGACCGTCCGCAGCGGCCTGCACGACGTGTCGCTCGCGCTGCGGCGCGGCCAGCGTATCGCGCTGGTCGGACCGAGCGGCGGCGGCAAGAGCACGCTGCTGCGGCTGCTGGCGGGCCTCTACGCGCCGCAGGCCGGACAGCTGCATTTCGACGGGCAGCCCTTCGAATGGGGCCGCCTGCGGCAGATCGCCACGCTGATCCCGCAGGAGACCGAGGTCTTCGAGGCCAGCGTGCGCGAGAACCTGAGCTTCGGCCGGCCTGGCAGCGACGCGCGCATCGAAGCCGCGCTGTACGCCAGCGCCTTCGACGAGGTGCTCAAGGCCAACAACGGGAGCCTGGACTCGCCGTTGTCCGAGCGCGGTTTCAACCTCTCGGGCGGCCAGCGCCAGCGGCTGTGCCTCGCGCGCGGCGTGCTCGCGGCCGAGGGCAGCTCGCTGCTGCTGCTGGACGAACCCACCAGCGCGCTCGATGCCGGCACCGAGGCGCGGGTGCTCGAGCGCATTGCCGCGGCCTTCCCCGAGGCCTGCGTGATCGCCTCCATCCACCGGCTGAGCCTGCTGGACCGCTTCGACACCGTGCTGTTGATGGAAGCCGGCCGCGTGCTCGACATCGGCCCGCGCAACGCGGTGCTGGCACGCCAGCCGCTGCTGCAGCGCATGGTCCAGCCCCAATGACGGGAACCTCGCCCGTCGAACCCATTCCAAACCGCGCATGCCACCACTGACACACCCCCTGTCCCTGACCTTTCGCATCGGCCTGGCGGCCGCCGCCACCGCAGCCCTGGTGGCCTGCGGCACGACCGGCCCGACCAAGGGCAGCGGCAACCCCGGCGCCGCGGCGCAGGCCAAGCCGCAGTTCATCCGGCCGGCCAGCGGCACGACGCTGGCGCGCTTCAACGGCAAGTCCAACAAGGGCATCGACATCGCCGGCAGCGCCGGCGACCCGGTGCTGGCCGCGGCCGACGGCCGCGTGGTCTATGCCGGCGGCCAGCTGCGCGGCTACGGCAACATGCTCATCGTCAAGCACAACGAGACCTTCATCACCGCCTATGCGCACAACCAGGCGCTGCTGGTGAAGGAGAACGAGATCGTCCGCCAGGGCCAGAAGATCGCCGAGATGGGCAAGAGCGAAGCCGACCGCGTGAAGCTGCACTTCGAGATCCGCAAGGACGGCACCGCGGTCGACCCCGAGCCTTACCTGAGCGGAAGGCTGCGCTGAGGCACAGGCCCGCCGCGCCGCATCAGGCAGAGGTGTCGAGCGTGCTGCCCCGGGTCTGCGATGCCGACTCGCTGGCCATCTGCGCATAGGCGCGCTGCACCAGTTCGACCAGCTGGGTGCCGCCGAGCGTGCCTTGTGTTGACACGTCCGTGGAGTCGACCTGGGCGCTCAATGCCTGGACGAAGGCATCCGACTCCGTGCTGCTGACCTGGCTGTCGCCGTCGGTGTCGATCGCCTGGAGCAGCGCCTGCACCGCATCGGTCGACACGTCGCCGGCCATCCGCTCGGCCAGCGACACCACCCCGTCTTCGTTGGTGTCGAGCGGGTCGTAGGTCGTGACACCCGCAACGCCACCGCCTCCCCCGCCGCCACCCGCACCGCCGGCCGGCGGCGGACCACCGGCGGGCGGGGCGCCGTCGGGGCCCGACGGACGGCCCGCCTCGAACTCGGTCTGGCTCAGGCTGCCGTCGCCATCGCTGTCGAGCTTGGCGAACAGTTCGTCGCTGGCGGCCGTGTCCTCGGTGGACGACGTGCCTTCCGCCCCCTCGCCCGTCATCTTGGCCAGGAGGATCTGCATCTCCACCTTGCTGACCAGGCTGTCGCCGTCGGCGTCGGCCTTCGCGAACAGGTCCTTGCCCTTGTCGCCGCCGGGCTTGGGCATCACGTCCTTCATGCCCTCGGCCAACTCCTCGCCGGACAGGCTGCCGTCGCCGTCGGCGTCCATCTTGCCGAACAGCTCGGCCGTGTCGCCGGTCGCGGCGACACCGGTCTTTTCGGCGATGTCGTCGAGGACACCCTGGAGTTCGGTCTTGTCGACACCGCCGCTCTTGTCCGTGTCGGCCTTGGCAAGCATCTTCGCCGGCATCTGACTTCGCATATCGAACCAGCTGTTGCTGGCGCTACTGACCCCGCTGATGGCGCTCATGGTCGTTACCCCTTCTAGTTCATGGTTGAGTGAAAGCCACGCCCATCGACGACGAGCAGCGGCACCGGCCATTCTTCAGAGCGCTTGTCAGCTGCGTTTGTCGGTTGTGTACCAAGGCTGATACGAAAGGCCGATTCAGCGCCCGAACAAGCGGCGATTCCCCCGCCTGCTCGGGCTTTGGCCCTGCGCGGGCGCCACCTAGACTGTCCGGACCCATGCATCCCCCCGGCCCCTCCGTACCGCAGATCCTGATCGTCGACGACGACGAAGGCATCACCGAACTGCTGCGGGACTACCTGGCGCGCTTCGGCTTCCAGGTGCACGTGGCGTGCGACGGCGCGGCCATGCACCGGCAGCTGGCCGACCATGCCATCGACCTCCTGGTGCTCGACCTGATGCTGCCGGGCACCGACGGTCTGCAGCTGGCCCGCGAGGTGCGCCGGTCCACGGCGATGCCGATCATCATGCTGACGGCGCGCTCCCATCCGTACGACCGCGTGCTGGGTCTGGAATCGGGCGCCGACGACTACATGGGCAAGCCCTTCGAGCCGCGCGAACTGGTGGCCCGCATCCAGACCGTGCTGCGCCGCGCGAAGGGCGCGCAAGCGGCCAGCGCGCCGCTGCACAGCAACGTGGTCCGCTTCGACGGCTGGGAACTGCACCGCGACGACCGCTGCCTCATCTCGCCGGCGGGCCTGATGGTGGCCCTGTCCAACGCCGAGTTCCGGCTGCTCTTCACCTTCCTGCAGATGCCGCGCCGTCTCTTCAGCCGCGACCAGCTGATGGAACAGGCGCGCGGCCGCGCGATGGAGTCCTTCGACCGCAGCATCGACCTGCTGGTGTCGCGGCTGCGCCAGAAGCTGGCCGACGACCCGCGCGAGCCGAAGATGATCAAGACGGTGCGCGGCGCCGGCTACCTGTTCAACGTGCGATCGGTGCAGGGCCAGCCCGCCTGGCAGCACGGATGACGCGCGCCTGGGCCCGACTCGTGCCGAGCACCCTGTTCGGCCGGCTCGCATTGCTGCTGTTCGTCGCCGTGCTCGCCAGCCATGTGCTGGCGCTCACGCTCATGTTCGAGCTGCGGCCGCCGCTGCCGCCCGGCACCGTGCCCCGGAGGCCACCGCCGGGCCTGCACCCCGGCCTGCTGCTCGACATCGGCGTGCGGCTCGGCGCATTGATGCTGGCCGCCTGGATCGGCGCGCGCTGGCTCTCGCAGCCCATCCGCCAGCTTGCCGCCGCCGCGCGCGACATCGGGCTCGACATCCGCAGGCCGCCCATGGCCGAGCAAGGCACCGAGGAATGCCGCGCCGCCACCCGTGTCTTCAACCAGATGCAGGCGCAGATCTGCCGCCAGCTCGACGAGCGCGACCGCTTCGTCGCAGCCGTGTCGCATGACCTGCGCACCCCGCTGACGCGCCTGGCGCTGCGCGCCGAAGGTCTCGGCGACCCGGTCGCGCGCCGCGAGTTCAGTCGCGACATCGTCGAGATGAACGAGATGATCACGGCCACACTGGACTACCTGCGCGGTGCGGCCGAACCCGAGGCCTTTGTGCTGCTGGACGTCGCCTCGCTGCTGGGCAGCCTGGCCGACGACCGGCAGGCCTGCGGACAGGATGTCGGCCTGACGATGGGCCCGGTGCGCCCGCTCCGCGCGCAGACCTCGTCGCTGCGCCGCTGCATCGACAACCTGGTCGACAACGCGCTGCGCTACGGCGGCTCGGCGCACATCCACCTGATCGACCACGCCGACCGTCTCTGCATCGAGGTGCACGACGAGGGCCCCGGCATTCCGGAGGCCGACCTCGAACGCGTGCTCGAACCCTTTCACCGGCTCGAGGCCTCGCGCAACCGGCACCACGGCGGCGTCGGCCTGGGCCTGGCGATTGCGCACGACATCGCGCGGCACCACAAGGGACAGCTGAGCCTGCGCAACGCCGAGCCGACTGGGCTCATCGCCGCGCTGACGCTGCCGCGCCGCAGCCACCCCCACTAGCGCAACAGCGACAGCAGCCCGCTGGCACGCCGCGTGCGCTGCGCGAGCGCTTCCGCGAAGGCCGGCGCGCGCGGCGTGACCAGCGTGAAGGCGCTGCGCGCGCGCGTGATGCCGGTGTAGACCAGTTCGCGCGTCAGCACGCGGCCGGCATCGCGCGGCAGCACCAGCACGGTGTGGTCGAACTCGCTGCCCTGCGACTTGTGCACGGTCATCGCGAAGGCGGTCTCGACCGAGGCCAGCCGGCTCACGCCGACCGAGCGCGCCGTATTGCCGTCGAGGAAGTAGGCCCGGAGCGGCGCGCCCGGCGTGGCCGGAGGCAAGGTGATGCCGATGTCGCCGTTGAAGACGCCCACCGCCGCATCGTTGCGCGTGACCATCACCGGGCGGCCTTCGTACCAGGCGCCGCGCTTGACGAGGGAGCCTTCGGCCACCATCGCGCGTTCGATGGCCGCATTCAAGCCTTCGGCACCCCACTCGCCCTGACGCACGGCGCAGAGCAGGCGGAAGCGTTCGAAAGCCTGGAGCACCGTCAGCACCCAGTCGGCATGGGTCTGCGCATCGCC
The DNA here is from genome assembly GCF_030317205.1 of Variovorax sp. J2L1-78. Lineage (NCBI taxonomy): Bacteria > Pseudomonadati > Pseudomonadota > Betaproteobacteria > Burkholderiales > Comamonadaceae > Variovorax > Variovorax arabinosiphilus. The sequence goes on from NZ_JASZYB010000001.1 coordinate 1,531,634, forward strand.
GGGTGCCGGCCGCACATGCAGCGCTTTCAGATAGCCACCGAAACCGCCTAGCGCACCGTCGCGGCCCCGCAGTGCGAGCGCGATGACGTCGGCGGGCAACGGGGCATCGAGCCAGGCGAGCGCCGCGCTTTGGTCGCCGTGTAGCAGCCTCACGGCCGATGTCGCGTTTCCCTGATTCACAGCCACCGCGAGCTGCCCGATCGGCCCGCCGAAGCGGCGGCTCTCGCGCAGCATGACGGTCTGCTGCGCCAGCGGCGGGCCGTCGCCGGCAAAGGCATCGGGCACGCGCTGGCCGGTGACCGCTTCGAGGTAGGCCAGTGTTTCCGGCCGGTAGCGCCCGGCCTCGGCATCGCGGCACAGGTCGCCCAGCACGGCACCGGCCTCGACCGAGGCGAGCTGGTCCTTGTCGCCCAGGAAGACCACGCGCGCCGTCGGCGGCAGCGCCTCAAGCAGCGCGGCCATCATCTCCAGGTGGATCATCGACGCCTCGTCGACGATCAGCACGTCGACCTCCAGCGGATGCGCCGCGTCGAAGCGGAAGCGCCGCGTGTCGGGCCGCGCGCCGAGCAGCGAATGCAGCGTGCGGGCCGGCTGGATGTGCGAGGCGAGTTCGTCCAGCGGCAGGCGGTCGCCGACCTGTGCGTTCAACGCATCGAGCGCTGCATCGATCGACTGCTTGAGCCGCGCCGCCGCCTTGCCGGTGGGCGCGGCCAGCATCACGCGCAGGCGGTCGGGGCTCGCATCCATCGCGAAGAGCAAGGCGAGCAGGCGCGCGGCCGTGTACGTCTTGCCGGTGCCGGGGCCGCCCGTGATGATCGAGAAGCGGCCGCGCAGCGCGAGGCCGCAGGCGGCCTTCTGCCAGTCGAGCGTCGATGCGTCGCCCGCTGCGGGGAACAGCAGGTCGAGCTGCCGCCGCACCGCGATCGTGTCGACCGGCAGCGGCGTGGCACCGCGTGCCAGCACCTGCGTCGCGACGCGCCGTTCGTAGTCCCAGTAGCGGCGCAGGTAGAGGCGGCCTTCGTGCAGCACCAGCGGCGCGCTGCTTGGGGCGTCGCCCGTGCCCACGAGCGGGCTCGCTTGGAGGGTCTCAGTCCATGCACCGGGGTCGGTGTGCAGCGACGCCATCGCCGCCTGCAGCGCCGTCTGCGCCTCGGCGGGCCAGCCGAGCAGCGCATCGGGATCCCCCAGCAGTTCGTCGAGCAGCAGGCAGGCGTGGCCGCGGCCTTCCATGTGCGCGACCAGCGCACCAGCCATCAGCAGCTCGGGGACGGCGTCGGGCACCAGCTCGTACAGGAAGCCGGCGAAGGCGGCGTCGAGCCGGCGTAGCCAGCCGGACTCGGCCCACTCGCGCAGCGTGGTCAACAACGATGCGGGCGTCATGCGCCGACATCCGTGGTGGCGCCCAGCAGCCGATCGAGCGCATCCAGCAGCGGCAGCACCGGCGGCACGTGGTAGCACCCACGGGCCGGCCCGTCGATGCCGCGCAGGAACAGGAAGACCGCGCCGCCCAGTTGCGCCGCCGGGTCGTAGGCAGCACCCAGGCGGCTGCGCAGCAGGCGGTGCAGCGCCAGCAGGTAGATGGCCGACTGCACGTCGTAGCGGTGCGCAGCCATCGCGCCTTCGAGCGCATCACGGTCGTAGTCGGCATCGCTGCCGCCGAGGTGGTTCGACTTGTGGTCGAGCACCCAGTAGCGCCCGCCGTGCTCAAACACGATGTCGGCGAAGCCCATCAGCATGCCGTGCAGCTCGCGCTCCGGCAGCAGAGGCCGATCGCGGCCACCCAGCAGGTACTGGCGGCACAGGGCGTCGATCTGCGCGGCAGCCAAGGTCTGCGCGGGCAGCCAGAACTCCATCTCGGGCACGGTGACCGCGAGCGCATCGAGCGCCGCGCCGACCGGCGGCAGCGGCGACTGCAGCACGCGCAGCAGCCAGGCCAGCACGTCGGGCGCGCGCTCGGTCCAGCCCTGGCGCTCGCAACGGCGCAGCAACTGTTGCTGGCGCTCGGGCGAGGCCGCGAGGTCGAAGCCTTCGGTCGCCAGCCATTCGAGCTGGTCGTGCAGGAAGTTGCCCGCGAAAGCGCCGCGGGGGAAGCGGTGCCAGGGTGCGTCGATGGGCGCGGCGCGCAACGGCACTGCCGCCATCTCGCCATCCACTGCATCGCCCGGCTCGTCGTTGCGCACCGCGGCCACGCTCGATGCCAGCACGCCCGGGAGCGGCGATACCGCCGACAGCGTGCGCACCAGGGCCGAGAAGCTGCCGATGGACCAGCGCCGGTCGAAGTCCGCGTCGTAGCGCGCCAGCTCACGCAGTGCGATGGGTTCACCGCGCGGCTGCAGCGGCGTCGTGCCGAGGCCGGCCATGTCGTCGGCCGGCACCAGCGCGATATCGGCGCAGGGCTGCACCACATCCTGGATGCGCGTCATGAGTTGCTCGGGCAGCACCTCCTCGGTCCCGCCCAGCACGTAGCCGATGGCGCTGCGGTGCAGCGTCGGCGCGTTGGCATTGCCTTCCTTCAGCGCCGCCAGGCCGACCCACACGGCATGCCGCGCCCGCGTGAGCGCGACGTACAGCAGGCGCAGGTCTTCGCGCTGGCGCTCCTTGTCGGCCTCGGCGATGTGGGCGTCGCTCAGGTGCAGGTGCAGCGTGCGTTCGCCTTCGTCGTCCGCCAGGTTCAGGTGCGAGGTGCCGGCCTTCTTCACGCCGCGGAAGCCGCTGGCGAAAGGCAGGAAGACCAGCGGGTACTCGAGGCCCTTGGACTTGTGCACCGTCACCACCTTCACCAGATCGGCATCGCTTTCGAGCCGCACGATCTGCTCGTCCCCGCCGGCTGCATCGCCGCGCACCTGGTCGGCCAGCCAGCGCACCAGTGCCTGCTCGCCGTCGAGCTGGCCGCTGGCCGCCTGCAGCAGCTCGGCCAGGTGCAGGAAGTTGGTGAGTCGGCGTTCGCCGTCGGCCGCACCGCCGAGCCAGCGCGTCGGCAACTCCAGCAGGTGCAGCGTGCGGCGCAGCATGGTCAGCACGCCCTGCTGCTGCCAGATGCCGTGCAGCTGCCGCAGCTGCTCGCTGCGCAGGTCGAAGGCTTCGTCGTCGCGCGCGAGCACGCGCAGCTCGTCGATCGACAGGCCGACGGTGCGCGTCGCGAAGGCCGCGCGCGCCAGGCGCACGTCGAGCGGCTCGGCCACGGCACGCAGCCAGTGCAGCAGGTCCTGCGCCTCGGGGCTGGCGAAGACCGAGTCCTTGTCGGAGAGGTAGACCGAGGCGACACGACGGCGACGCAGTTCGCGCTGCACGGCGGCGGCTTCCTTGCCGGTGCGCACCAGCACCGCGATGTCGGCCGGGCGCAGTCGCACGAAAGGCTTGCCCGCCTCCGCGAAGCCGGCGTCCGGATCGTTCAGCAGCACGACGATGCGCTCGGCGCAGCGCGCCGCGAAGTGGCGACGGCTGGTCTCGGCGTTGAGCAGCGTGGCGTCGAGCGCCAGCGTGACCGCCGGCTCGGCACCCGCGGCGCTGACGAAGGACTCCTTCCGACCCTTCGCTTCGACCGGTGCGAAGGGCAAGGGGTTGTCGTCGGTCCCGCCGCGGTACATGAAGGCGCCCTCGCCGTCGCGCGTTTCCGGGTGCGCCAGCAGGTGGTTCACGGCCGCCACCACCGACGCGGTCGAGCGGTGGTTGGTGCCCAGCATGTAATGCCGGCCCTCGGTGGCGCGGCGCGCCTGCAGGTAGCTGTGGATGTCGGCGCCGCGAAAGCCGTAGATCGACTGCTTCGGGTCGCCGATGAGCAGCAGGCCGCTCGACGGCTCGTTCGCCGCGATACGGTAGAGCCGGTCGAAGATGCGCGACTGCACCGGCGAGGTGTCCTGGAACTCGTCGATCAGCGCGACCGGGTACTGCGCCAGCATGCGCGCGCGCAGCCGCAGCGCGGCCTCGCCGTTGCGCTCGGGGTCGAGCGCATCGTCCAGGCGCTGCAGCATGTCGGCGAAGCCGAAGCTGCCCGACTGGCGCTTGAGCTCGGCGAGCCGTTGCGCGATCTGTGCGGCGGCATGCAGGCGCAGCGCCGAATCGATGGGCTGCAGCGCATCGAGTGCAAGCATCAACTGCTCGAAGGCCGCGAAATCCTCGGGCAGGTCGATGGTGCCGCCGGCCTTGAGCGCGCCCTGCATGCCCTCGGGCGTGAAGCGGGTGCGCCCGGTCTTGAGGTCGGGCATGTCGGCGCGCGGGTCGTCGGCCCAGGCGGCCAGCGCCTTCAACCAGCCGGTGTAGTTCTTCGGTGCCATGCGGCGGCCGTCGAAGGGGCACGGCTTGCGCGCCATCTGTGCGTCGATCCAGCCCTGCATCGCCTGCGCGCGCTGCGCCCAGCCGAGCTTGAGCGATGCGAGCTCGGCGCGGTGCGCGGCCAGCGTTTCGTCGATCAGCGCGCCCAAGGGACCCTGCCCCACGTCCGCCGGCAGCGTCTGGCCGACGAGCCCGCGCGCATCCTTGGCCAGCGCGTCGACGGTGGGCCAGACCGACAGCGCGGCGTCCAGGGCGTCGCCCGACAGCGGGTAGAGCTGCTGGCGCCAGTAGTCCTGCGCCGCCTCGTCGAGCATCGCGCGTTCGTTGGCCGTGAGCTCTTCGTCGAACAGGCAGCCGCTGTCGAAGGCATGCTCGCGCAGCATGCGCTGGCACCAGGCGTCGATGGTGTGGACGGCCGCGTCGTCCATGCTCTCGGCGGCCATGGCGAGCCGCCAGGCGGCGGACTGGCGTGGCGCACCTTCGGCATAGGCCGCGATCAGGCTGCGCAGGAAGGCGTCGCCGTCGTCGGGCACCGCCTCGCCGCGGAAGCAGCGCGCCGCCTCGAGCAGGCGCGCGCGGATGCGGTCCGACAGTTCACGCGTCGCCGCGCGGGTGAAGGTCATCACGAGGATTTCGGACGGCACCAGCGGGCGCAGGTAACCGGCCGATGTGCCGTCGGCATCGGCCTCGCCATGGCCCAGCACCAGCCGCAGGTAGAGCGCGGCGATGGTCCAGGTCTTGCCGGTGCCGGCGCTGGCCTCGATGAGGCGGCTGCCCCACAGCGGCAAGGTCAGCGGATCGAGGTGTTCGCTCATGCGGCAGACGCCTCCGTCATGGCAGCGTGCATCTCGACCGCCACATGCGTGGCCGCCCAGTCGCGCAAGGGTCCGTAGAGGACTTCCGCGAACTCCTCGAAGCGACCATCGGCCGCCAGCGTCTCGAAGTCGGGGAACACGCGCGCGAGGCACGCTTCGCGGCCTTCGCCGTCGAGGAACATGCCGCCCTCGTAGGCGGACTCGGGCTTGCCGCCGTCGAGGAACGCAAGGGCCGTGAGCGGCGCCACCGGCAGCGGTTGGCCCATGCCCTCGCGCCAAGCATCGAGCAGATCGCGCAGCGTCGCCATCGCGCGGTCGGCCGGCATGGCCTGTACGGTGAGCGTCGCGTCACGCCCGACAAGCACGCCCTGCACCGGCACGCCGCAGGCGCTGCCGACCAGCGCGTGGATCCACGCACCGATCAACTTGTCGACCCGTGGCGCGCCCTTGTCGGTGGCCAGGCGGCTGGCCTGCAGCGACAGCCACACCGGCGCGCCGGAGTCCGTCGACGACAGGCGCAAGCCATCCAACCAGTCGTCGAGCACCAGGCCTTCGTGCTCGAAGCGCAGGGGCTCCTTCACGCCCGCGACGGGGTAGTCGTGGTGCAGCGTGCGCCAGCGCGCCAGCATCGGCCGCAAGGCACTGGCCAACTCGCGCTCGGCGCGCTCGCCCAGTTCGGCCATCGGCAGACGGCCGCTGCGGCGGATGCGCGCAAGCTGGGCGTCGATGCGGCGATCGAGCGGCGCGGCGGCATCGGGCGCGCCGGCGGCGTCGAGCGCATCCAGCGATTCGTCGAGCAGCCCGTAGTGCGCGAGGCCGTCGAGCGCGAAGGTCTCGTGGTCCTCCATCACCTCCTCGCCTTCGGCGAAGACGACGGCGAGCTGGCGGCGGAAGAAGTCCTTGACCGGGTTCTTGAGGAAGCTGGTGAGTGCGGACAACGTGATCGGTACCGCGGTGTCGATGGCGGCCGGCGCACCGTCGGGCCACACCACATCGCGCGCATCGGATTCGGAAGCCGCTTCGTGCGCGCCACGCCATTCGCGGGCATGAGTGAAAAGCGGTGCCTCGCGGTCCTCGGGATCGAGCTCTTGCACCTCGAAATAGCGGCGGCTGAAAGGCTGCAGCGGATGCTCGGTGGTGCGCGCCTCGACCACCTCCTTGTGCCAGCCGGCCTCCAGGTAATCGCGCAGTTGCGACACCAGCACCGACGGCGGCTGCTCGCTGTTGTCGCGCACGCTGCGGCCCGTCCAGCTGACGTAGAGCACGCGGCGCGCCGACAGCAGCGCTTCCAGCATCAGCTGCCGGTCGTCGTCGCGGCGCGAGCGGTCGCCGGGCCGGCGCTGGCCGGGCAGGCCCATCAGGTCGAAGTCGCTGCGCGGGCTGCTGCGCGGGTAGTCGCCGTCGTTCATGCCCAGCAGGCAGACGACCTCGAAGGGCACGGCGCGCATCGGCAGCAGCGTGCAGAAGGTGACGCCGCCGGCGCGGAAGCGGCGGCTCAGCCCGGGTTCGTCGATGCCTTCGAACCAGGCCTCACGCAGCACGGCCAGCGGCACCGGCTCGTGGAAGTCGGCGCTGTCGCAGGCCTCGAGCCAGGCGCCGAGAGCTTCCTGCGCGGCGGCCAGGGCCAGGCGCTCTCGCTCGTCGGTCGGCGCCATGAAGGTCGCGAGCAAGGCGCGGGCACGCTCGGCCCAGGCGACCGGCGTGGCGTCGCTGGCGGTCTGTGCCCACCACGCGGTGAGCGCGTCCAGCAGGTCGGCCAGCGCGCCGGCCACGGAGGCTTCCAGCCCGCCGACTTCGGCGTAGGGCTCGATGCCATCGAAGGCCCCGTCATCCGCCTCGCCGTTCGCGTAGCCCAGCAGCATGCGCTGCAGGCCGAAGCGCCAGGTGTTCTGCTCGCCGCAGGCATCGAGCCCCAGCGCCGACCGGTGCGCCAGGTTCAGGCCCCAGCGCGCGCCGGCGCCCTCCATCCAGCGCGCCAGCAAGGGCAGCTCGTCGGCACCGATGCCGAAGCGCGCGGCCACCGCCGGCACGTCGAGCAGGTCGCGAATCTCCGTGAGGCCGCAGCGCTGTTGCGGCAGGCGAAGCAGCCATTCAAGCGCGACCAGCAGCGGGTTGTGGCCCCGCTCGTTCAGGTCGGCGATATCGAAGGGAATGAAGCGCTTGTCGCTGCGCGGGTACTGACCGAAGACCGAGCGGATGGCCGGCGCGAAGGCGGCAATGTCGGGCACCATGACCACGATGTCGCGCGGCTGCAGTGGAGTGCCATCAGGCGGTTCGGCCAGCAGCGCGAGCAGCTGGTCGTGCAGGATCTCGACCTCGCGCTGCGCGCTGTGCGCGATGTGGAAGACGACCGAGCGGTCGGCCGCATCGACCGGCGTGTGCGGGTGCTCGTGCAGCGGCACCAGGTCGCGGATGGCCGCCTGCACCTGCTGCAGCAGCGTCCTGGCCGGCGCGTCGTCGAACAGGTCGATCCGGGCGATGCCGAAGCGCTGCTGCGCGGCCGCCGCGTCGTCGAAGGCATCGAGCTGCCGCACGAAGTCGCGGCCCTGCCGGCCCCACGCCGCGAGCAGCGGATGGCCGTGCGCATGCATCTCTTCCAGCGGCACCGACGCCAGGTCGCGCGCGCCGCGCAAGGGGTGGCGGCGGCGCTCCATGCGCAGCAGCTCGCGCCCTTCGATGATGTCGGCCCAGTGGTAGCGGCTGGGGTTGGGGATGGCCATCAGCACCTGGGTGTGGGCCGCCAAAGCGGCCAGCGCCTGCAGCGTCTGCATCGGCACGTGGGTCATGCCGAAGAGGATCACGCGGCGCGCGACCGGCGCGGCCAGCGGCGCGCCCGTGGTGAGCGTCGCGAGGAAGCGCTGGTGCAGCTGCGTGCGGGCCGAGGTCAGCGCTTCCGCATCGAGCCCGGCCAGCAGTTCGCGCCACAGCGCGGCCTGCCAGCGCTGGTCGTCGGGCAGCGGCAGGTCGCCGATGCCTGAAAGGCTTGGCAACACGTCGCGGCCCGCCTCCCAGGCGGCGAGCCAGTCACTGCGGTAGACCTGGTACTGGTCATACAGGTCGGCCAGGCGTTGCGCCAGCTGCAGGCGCCGGCCGAGGTCGCCGTCCCGCAGGAAGCCGGCCAGCGGCGCGAAGCCGGGACGCGGCGCGACGACGGGCAGCAGGTGCATCAGGCGCCAGGTGAGCGCCTGACGGTCGAGCGCCGAGCGCGCCGGCACCGCGTCCCGGCCCAGCACCTGGCGGTAGCTGCGCCACAGGAAACGCGCCGGCAGCTCGACCCGCGTGGCCGCGCACACGCCGCGCGTGGCCGCCAGCGTCATCTTCAGCCACTCGGCCACGCCGTTGCTCTGCACCAGGAAGATCTCTTCCTCCAGCGGCTGCAACGGGTGGCGGCTGATCCATTCGAACAGCGCGTCGCCCAGCAGTTCGGCGCGGTTGCCGTGCAAGACCAGAAGGCCGGGCTGGAGAGGGACGGGATTCATGCGCTGCGCGGCGGGTGAGGAAGAGGCGAGGGGCGGCGGACCATTCTCGCCGCTGCGCGGGCCGGCCTCGCTGCAGGCCGTCGCGCAAAGCCGCTCAGCGCCGGCCAGCGGCGAGGTTCGCCAGGCGGTCGTAGCCGCTCATCTCCAGGAAGCCCTGCCCTTCGGCGCTGCCGCTCACGCGCACCGGCCCCTCCCAATAGACATTGGCCGTGGTCTGGCGCGAATCGAATTCGCCGTCGGGGTAGAAAGGCTTCACGTCGTAGACGCCCGAAGGCAGACGCAGGCGCCACTCGACGACATAGGGGATCCGCGTCACGGGGCTGGTCCAGCTCGCGCCCGGCGTGAGCTCGATGTCCTCGCCCTTAAGCGGCACGGCGCCCTTGGCATCGGACACCGTGCCGGCGGTCATGACCTTGCGGCCCTCGGCGTCGAAGAGCTGGTAGACCATCACGTCGGAGCCGTTCGCCAGATGCAGCGCAAACCAGTTCCAGCCCAGCGTGGAGGCGTCGAACTCGCCCCACTGGTGATCGAACCACACCGGGCCGCTCACCGACACGGTCTTGCCGCCGACCACGATGTCGCCCTTGGCGGCGATGCGCGGGCGCGAATAGTAGTAGCTGATGCCGGCCTTGCCGAAGTCGAGCAGACCGGGCGTCTTCGAGCCGGCGGCGCGGTGCGCGACCACCGGACCCGCGTCCTTCAGATCGAGCGAGATCGCCATGTCGTCGGACGCGGTCCGCAAGGTGTGCGACGGCCCGGCCGCCGCGACGCGCCAGCGCCCCTGCGAGAAGTCGAAGCCGTTGGCGATCGCCTGCGCCGGCACCCCGCCGGTGCGGGTCTGGCTGGCATAGCGCTTGCCGGTCTGCAGGTCGGTCACCGCGGCATGCATGGCCGTGTGCTTGACCAGGCCGGTGGCGACGAAGACCGCCACGTGGAAGGCATAGCGCTCGCCGTTCGCCGCATCGAGGATGCCGTTGTAGTACCACCATTCCATGCCCGAACCGTGCGCAGCGTCGTCGGCCGGCAGGTTGAGCGGGGGGAGCGCCGCAGTGCGTTCGGCCGGCCCGCCGTCGTCGACGGCCGCGACTGTCGCCGCTCGCCCCGACAGCGCATCGGGCATCCACGTCATGAACAGCGTCGCCGCCACGGCGACCAGCACACCGACACCCAGCAGCAGGTAGCGCCGTGCGGCGCGACGGCGCTGCAGCTCTTCACGGTAGGAGCGCGAATACGCCCGGCCGGAGCGGGGGGAAAAGTCATCTGGCATCGGCGAGGCCTCGGAAGGACATGCAATGGGCGCCGAGCCTAGCATTGGCTCCGCGCCAACGCCAGAGAAGGCAGCAGTCGCTGCGCTGCCAAAAGGCTCACAGGAGCCCGGGCGGGCTGGTCCCAAACAGCTCGATCAGCGGCGGCATCGCGTCGTAGGCCTGGCGACGCGCAGGGTCCCCAAGGCACGCACGGGCGCGCTGCAACCGGCGCAGCCGCCAGCGCCATCGCAGCGCAATGCCCGTTCGCTCCGGCCCGAGCGCCTCGCGGGCGCGCCGATAGCCCGCTTCGATCTCCTCGAGGCTCGCGTCCTCGGGCACACCCAGCAAGGCATAGAGGCTCATCCGCGATCGATCACGACGTCGGGGCCCGCCCAGGGACTTCGCCCGAGGCTTCGACGAACAGCGCCACGTCGGGCCGGTACACACCGCGGCCGATCAGTCCGTGCGTGCCTTGCTGGTCGAGGATGGCGAGATCGACCAGCGGCGACACACCGCTCGCCGCCGCGCGCGCGATGTCGACCAGCCCTGTGGCCGGTTCGACCACCGCAGCGCGCTGCGCCACCAGTGCGTCGGGCAACACATTCAGCCATTCGTCCTGCAGCGCCGGCGCCGCGGCCAGCGCCTGGCCACCCAGCCCGCAGAAATCGATGACCGCGCTGTCTCCGATGGCGCCCAGCGCCTCGGTGTCGGCATGGCCGGGCATGCGCGTGCCCCTCGGGGGCGTGGCCGGGCATCGGTGCCATCGGCTGTCGCCATGCATGCGCAACCCGAAGTCGACGCCATTGCCGCCGACGGCGGCCAGACCGTGCGTGGCGTGGCGCAGCCGCCAACATGCCGCCGCCATCAGGATCGTCAGCACGAAGCCTGGGTTGGATTGCAGTGCCGCCCGGTCGTCGGCGGCAAGGCCGGCAATGGCCTCGACCAGCGCCGCATTGGCCGCCCCGGTGCGCGCATGGCATTCGTCGCCTTGCGCTAGCGCCTGCGCGACGATCGGGGCCAGCGCCACGGGCTGCGCACGCAGCAGCGGTGCCAGCCGCTGCAGGCCGAAATCGGCGATCGCGGCGAGACGCAAGCGCGCCTCCGGCGCCTCGGTGCCGAAGCGCAGGGCCGGCGGCGGCCCTTCGACCAGCGGCGCCCATGCGACGCGGGCCGCGTCGCCGACCGCGGCCATCGGCATCGAGGCCGAAACGACCTGCGCCAGCGGGGTGACCACACCGTGGTCTTGCGCGGGACGAAGCTCGACCGCGCCGGTCGACAGCATGGCGCGCGCGTGCGCCTCGTCGGCGGCCAGGCTTTCGAACAGCAGCGCCTGCACGCAGGCGTTGCGCACCGCACGCGGAAGCTCGCCTTCGAACGGCGGGCCGGCGTGCAGCAGCACTGTCGGGCCCAGGTCGGGCAACGCCTCGCGGCGCGACACCACGTCGCGCAGGCTGGCGCCCTCGAAGGGCCGCGCCCAAGATGCGGCATCGGCCGCCAGCGACGACGCAGGCAGCGAGGAAGCCATGCCCGGCATTCCGTCAGGCCGCCTGCGCCACAGGCAGGATCGATGCGACGGCATCGAAGCGCTCGCCGGCACGCAAGCAGAAGGCCGGCTTCAGAAGGCGGTCGGTCGTGACGGCTGTGCCTTCGTTGTCGTGCAGGGTCCAGCGGCCGCGCTGGTCGTTCAGAACGCTCACGTCGGCTTCTGCGCCGACCCGCAGGGTGCCGAGCGTGTCTTCCATGCCGATCATGCGGGCCGCATTCACCGTGACCATGGGCACCACCTGCTCGATCGTCAGCCCCAGCGCCAGCATGCTCGTCATCGCCGACACCAGGCTGAAGCGGATGCGGCCCTTGAACATGTGGTCTTCCTCGTCCGGGTGCGACTCCGGCGTGCCCGGCGGCGCCGGCACCGTCGTGTTGTAGCCGTGCATGTCGGCGCCGAGGGTGTCGGGCATGACGCCGTAATCCAGCACGATGCGCGCCGTGCGGTAGCTGAAGTGCGAACCGTGGCCCACGTCGATCTTCAGACCGCGTGCGACCGCCTCCTTCACCAGGGGATGCAGTTTCCCGTCGAGTTCGACGAAGCCACCCGGGTGCCGGCTGAAGGGATGTGCCAGCACGTCGCCTGGCTTCAGCATGTCGACCACCTGGTTGAAGATCGAGTCGGGGTCGACGGCGAGCCCACCCTCCTGCGGCTTCGGCCAGAGCTGACCGAAATGGATGTAGACCGGCAGGTCCGCCTCACGGCCCATGCGGGCGGCCAGGCGCATCACGTCGACACCCCAGCGCGCGAAGCCGCCGATCTCGGCATGCGCCTTCAGGCCGCGGACCAGATCGCGGTTGCTGCGCGCAGCCTTCACCGCCGCATCGACGTCGAGACAGTCCGGGCGGTACAGCTCGGGGTAGTAGTGCCCCTCGAGCCCGCCCACCAGGTAACAGGACATGAAGGCGACCACACGCGACTTGGCGGTGGCCACGACGTAGTCGCGAAAACCCGGCAACGTGATCGAGCTCGGCCCCCCCTGGTCGACCAGGGTGGTCACGCCGGAATGCACACCGCACAGGTCGGCGTTCATCCCGAAGCGGCCGGTCACGCCCTGGTAGACGTGCGCATGGGTGTCGATGAGCCCTGGCAACACGAGTTGCCCCCGACAGTCGACCACTTCGGTGCCGGCCGGCGCGCTGACCGCCAGGTCAGGACCGACAGCCGCGATGCGCGTGCCCGCCACCAGCACATCCATGATGCCGTTGCGCTGGCTGGCCGGGTCGATCACGCAGCCGCCTTTGAGCAGAATGTTCGTCATGTCCTTGGTCGTTCCGAATGGGTTCTGAGGAATTAGATAGGTGGCATGCCGCATGTTTCGTGCCACCCCGGAACCGGCCGACCGTGCAGCCGATATGCGGTATGCCCGCTAAACTGACACGCAGCCCCGCCCTTCCGCGGGGCCGGGATGCGGCCCAAGCCGCTCAACGCTGCGCACGTCTTCAGATGACAGAGAAAACCAAGAGCAAGACCATCCAGGCAGAACTCCAGGCCGCGCAGGAACGCTCGATGCTGTTCGCCCGCCCGGGCTTCCTGATCCGCCGGCTGCATCAGATCCACAGCGGCCTCTTCACCGAAGAAACCAAGGCCTTCAACATCACGCCCGTGCAGTACAGCCTGCTGACCGCCCTCGCGGAGCACGGCGAGATGGACCAGAACACCCTGGCGATGGAGATCGGCCTCGAACGCACCACGGTCGCCGAGGTGCTGCCCCGCCTGGAAAGCCGCGAGTTCATCGAGCGCAACCAGTCGGCGCAGGACAAGCGCGTGAAGCTGGTCAAGCTCAGTCGCACGGGCAAGGCGATGGTTCGCCGCATGGAAGCCGCAGCCCAGCGCGCCCACGACCGCACCATCGAACACCTGCCTGCAGCCGAGCGGCAGTTGTTCATGCTGCAGCTGATTCGGCTGGTGGAAGCGAACAACCACAAGAGCGTGGCACCCCTGCGGCTGCGCTGAGCCTCATCGGAAGCCGGCAACGCGTAGTCCCGCTTTGCATCGACAATAGGTGGCATGCCCCATTCATGCGCGGCATGCCACCGATACGGTGCATCACGCACGCCGCGAGACGCTGACAAGCTTCCATGTGACCGTGAATCTCATGCGCCGAGCCACACGTTCGCCTGGATATTGACGCAACGCAAGGACAAGAGATACCGCAAGCTGCTAGTGGCATGGACGTTGCTTGAAAGCCCACGGGTCCGCGGCTTTTCTGCCACGGGTGTCCGCCACCGGAGGTCTCATGGGTCTGCAAGGTTCTGTCGCCATCGTCACGGGCGCTGCCATCGGCATCGGCTTCGCCGCGGCTGAGCGCCTGGCCGAGCGGGGCGCGCGGGTCGTCATCGCCGACCGCAGCGGCGCCGAAGAAGCGGCCTCCAGGCTGGCAGCGCGCGACCTGCAGGTGACGGGTGTCGCGCTCGACGTCTCGTCGCCCGAGCAGGTGAGTGCCGCCGTGCAGGCCACCGAATCGCGCCACGGCCGCATCGACGTGCTGGTGAACAACGCCGGCATCTACTCGACGCTCGAACCCAAGCCCTTCGAGCAGCTGACGCCGCAGGAGTGGCGCCAGGTGTTCGACGTGAATGTGATCGGCGTGTTCCTGATGTGCCAGGCGGTGCTGCCGGCCTTCCAGCGCGCCGGGGGCGGCCGCATCGTCAACATCTCCTCGGGCGTAGCCTTCAAGGGCAACCCCTGGATGGCGCACTACGTGGCCAGCAAGGGCGCCGTGATCTCGCTGACGCGGGCGCTCGCCACCGAGCTCGGCCGCTACCAGATCCTCGTCAACAGCGTGGCGCCGGGCTTCACGCTGAGCGACGGCGTCCACCGCAACCCGACGCTGGTCGAAGGCGTGCGCGAGCCGTCGATGCGCAACCGAGTGCTCGCCCGGGACATGACCCCGGCCGACCTCGTGGGCGCCATCGAATTCTTCGCCGACGCACAGTCGGCCTTCATCACCGGCCAGACGCTGGTGGTGGACGGCGGCGCGTACTTCCACTGATGTCCGAGCCTGCTGCCATGCCCGACACCACCATTCCCGTGATCGACCTCGCCCCGGCGCTGCAGGGCAACCGCGCCGAGCGCCTGCGCGTCGCGCGCGAGATCGAGGCCGCCTGCACCGACATCGGCTTCTTCACGATCACGGGCCATGGCGTGCCACTCGCGCTGATCGACACGCTGCGCGGCCACGCCAGCACCTTCTTCAATCTGCCACTGGACGAGAAGCGCCGCGCCGAGCCCGAGAGGGTCACGGTGCCGCGCGGCTACCGCGCGCTGGGCTTCGACGCGCTGTCGCGCGGCAATGCCGGCGACGCGCCGGGCGACCTGAAGGAGTACTACCACTTCGGCCGCGAAAGCTGGCCGGACACGCCCTACTACACCGGCGAGACGGGCCAGCGCTATTTCATCCCGAACCGCTGGCCGGCGCGGCCCGACGGCTTCGCCGCGGCGGCTGCCGTGTACTACGCCGAGATGGAACGGCTCACCGGCCAGATGATGTCGCTCGCCGCCCTGGCGCTCGGGCTCGACGAAGACTTCTTCGAAGACAAGATCGACCGGCACATCACCGCGATGCGCCTGAACTTCTACCCCGCGCAGCAGGAAGCGCCGCTGGCCGGCCAGATGCGCGCCGGCCCGCACACCGACTACGGCCTGCTGACCATCCTCAACGGCGAGAACACGCCTGGCGGGCTCGAGGTGCAGACGCGCGGCGGGCAGTGGCTGCGCGTCGAGACCGCCCCCGACACCTTCGTCGTGAACATCGGCGACCTGTTGATGCGCTGGACCAACGACCGCTGGGTGTCGAACGTGCACCGCGTGGTCAACCCGCCGCCCGGCAGCGGCCCGGCGGCACAGCGCATCTCGCTGGCCTTCTTCCACCATCCGAACTACGACGCGCTGGTCGAATGCATCGCGCCCGAAGGCCAGGCGAAATACCCGCCGGTGCTGTCGGGCGAGTACCGCGACCAGCAGTACCGGCGCACGCGCGTCTGAGCACGTCGCGGCCTAGACAACACGATATCAATATGTGGCACACCCCACTTCTCCAGAGGAGCGACCGATGAACGCTCGCACCCCACCGGCCGGTCTGGTGCTTCCGGCCGACGCCGACCAAGGCATCGGCGGCAGCCCGCGCCGCAAGGAAGACCGCCGCCTGCTGCTCGGCCGTGGCCAGTACGTGGGCGACATCCGCATGCCCGACATGCTCGACGTGGCCTTCGTCCGCTCGCCCGTGGCGCATGCCCGGCTCGGCCGCATCGACAAGCCCGAGGGGCTGGCGTCGATGGTCTACACGATGGACGACCTGCACGGCGTGCAGCCGATCCTCGCCGCGTCCGCACTGCCCGGCTTCAAGCGCTCGGTGCAGCATCCGCTGGCCAGGGACAAGGTGCGTTTCGTCGGCGAGCTGGTGGCGGCCTGCGTGGCGCCGACCCGCGCCCGCGCCGAGGACATCGCCGCGCAGGTGATGGTCGACTACATCGATCTGCCGGTGCTGGCCAGCATGGAAGGCGCCGTCGATTCGGGCACGCGCGTGCACGACGAATGGAGCGACAACGTCTTCGCCGAGACCAACACCGAGCGCAGCGCCGTCGCTGCGGATGCCGCGCAGAAGCCCACACGCACCGTGCGCCGCCGCCTGCGCACCTCACGCCAATGCATGATGCCGCTCGAAGGCCGCGCCGTGCTGTGCTGGTGGGACCACCGGCTCGACCAGCTGGTGATGTATTCGGCGGCGCAGGTGCCGCACATCAACCGCACCGGCTTGGCCGAATGCCTGGGCCTCGACCAGGGGCAAATCCGCGTGGTGTCACCCGACGTGGGCGGCGGCTTCGGCTACAAGGGCCTGCTGCTGCCCGAGGAGATCTGCTGTGCCTGGCTGGCGCGCCACCTGGGCCGCCCCGTGCGCTGGCTGGAAGACCGACGCGAGCAGTTGGGCGCCAATGCCAACTGCCGCGAACATGCCTACGACATCGCGGTCGAGGTCGAAGCAGACGGCCGGCTGGTCGGCATCGACTGCGACGCCATGGTCGACTCCGGCGCGCACTCGTCGTACCCCTTCAGCGCCTGCCTCGAGGCCGCACAGATCGGCTCGATCCTGCCCGGCCCGTACAGGATGGACCGCTTCGTCTGCCGCACCCGCTCGGTCGCGACCAACAAGCCGCCCATCCTGCCGTACCGCGGCGTGGCGCGCACCGGCGTCTGCTTCGCGCTGGAGCTGATGCTCGACGCCGCGGCCCGCGAACTCGGCATCGAACCCTACGAACTGCGCGCCCGCAGCCTGGTGCCTGCATCGGCGATGCCGTACACCAACATCACGAACAAGTACTTCGACTCCGGCGACTACCTCGCGGCCATGACCCAGGCCGTCGAGGCGCTGGGCTGGCAGGCCTGGCGCGAACGGCAGCCGAAGGCAGCGGCCGGCAAGCGCATCGGCCTGGGCCTGGCGGTGTTCTGCGAGCAAGGCGCGCACGGCACCTCGGTCTATCACGGCTGGGGCATCCCGATGGTGCCGGGCTACGAGCAGTGCGCCGCGCGCTTCACGCCCGACGGCATCCTGGAGATCCGGCTCGGGGTGCATTCGCATGGCCAGGGCATGGAGACCTCGATGGCGCAGGTGGCGCACACGGTGCTGGGCATCGACATCGACCGCGTTCGCGTGCAGCACGGCGACACCGCCAACTCGCCCTACTCCACCGGCACCTGGGGCTCGCGCTGCGCCGTCATGGCCGGCGGCGCAGTCGGCACGGCCTGCCAGGCGCTGGCGGCACGGATGACCGAGATCGCTGCGGCGCTGCTCGGCGTGCCGGCCGCATCGCTGCGGGTCGAAGGCGGACGCATCGGCATGCCCGATTCGCCGGGCCTGGCGCTCGACGAGATCGCGCGCACCTGGTACCGCGCGCCGCAGAAGATCCCGCTGGGCATCGACCCTTCCGGCCTGGAGGTCGTGGTGGGCTACAAGACCGCGCCCGACACCGGCACCTTCAGCTACGCCTGCCATGCCTGCGCGGTCGAAGTCGACATCGCCACCGGCCGCGTGACCCTGCTCGACTACGCGATCTGCGAGGACGGCGGCGTGCTGCTCAACCCGCAGATCGTC
The DNA here is from genome assembly GCF_030317205.1 of Variovorax sp. J2L1-78. Classification (NCBI taxonomy): domain Bacteria; kingdom Pseudomonadati; phylum Pseudomonadota; class Betaproteobacteria; order Burkholderiales; family Comamonadaceae; genus Variovorax; species Variovorax arabinosiphilus. The sequence goes on from NZ_JASZYB010000001.1 coordinate 1,549,084, forward strand.
GAAGGCCAGCTGATCGGCGGCCTGGCGCAGGGCATCGGCACCGCGCTGTACGAAGAGATGCCTTTCGATGGCGAAGGCCAGCCGCTGGCCTCGACCCTGGCCGACTACCTGATGCCCGGCGCCGGCGAGATGCCGCCGCTGAAGATCGTCCACATGGAAACGCCGAGCCCGCTCACGCTGTTCGGCCAGAAGGGCATCGGCGAAGGCGGCGCCATCGCCCCACCGGCGGCTATCGTCAACGCGGTCAACGACGCGCTGCATGCGCTGGGCGCCGAGCTCACCGAATGCCCCGCGAGCCCCGAGCGCGTGCTGCGCGCGCTCGCAGCCGCGCGCACCGGAGCACCCGCATGAAGGCCGTCGCCTACGCTTTCGAGGCGGCCGCATCGGTCGATGCTGCGACCTCGGTGCTGCGCGACGGCGGCTGGGGCTTCAAGCCGGTCGCGGGCGGCCAGTCGCTCGGCGCGATGCTCAATCTGCGTCTGGCCCAGCCCGAGACGCTGGTCGACCTCGACGGCATCAGTGAACTGCGCGACGTGAAGGAGGCCGCCGACCACGTCTTCTTCGGCGCGATGACGACCCATGCCGCCATCGAGGATGGCCACGTGCCCGACCCGAGCGGCGGCCTGATGCCCTTCGTGGCCCGCAGCATCGCCTACCGCGCCGTGCGCAACCGCGGAACCATCGGCGGCAGCCTGTGCCACGCCGACCCGGCGGCCGACTGGGTCGCCTGCCTGCCGCTGCTCGGTGCCACGGTGGCGGTGGCCGGTGAAGCGGGCCGACGGGACATCCCTGCGGCCAGCTTCATGACCAGCGCCTTCGAGACCCAGCTGACCGACGGCGAACTGCTCCTCGGCGTGCGCGTGCCGCGCCGCTCGCCAGCCGCGCGCTGGTCGTACCGCAAGTTCTGCCGCAAGACCGGCGAGTTCTCGCACGCCACGGTCGGCGCGCTGATCGATCCGGCCGACGGCACGGAGCGGCTCGTGCTGGGTGCACTCGACGGCGCGCCCCGCGTCTTCGAGGGCGCCGGTCTGCTGCACGACCTCACCGCCGACATGACACGGCGCCAAGCGCTACTGGACGACGCCGGCCAGGGCCTCGACGACACCCGCCGCGCGCTGCTGGCCGAGATGCTGCGGCTCGCGCTCAACGACATGGAGACACCCCGATGACGGCTGTCAATCTCGAATTCCCGGCGGTGCGCGAGGCGCGCATCACGCTCGACATCAACGGACGCGCGTACGCGATGACGGTCGAGCCCCGCACCCACCTGGCCGACGCGCTGCGCGAGCAGTGCGGACTGACCGCCACCCATCTGGGCTGCGAGCACGGGGTGTGCGGCGCCTGCACGGTGGAGGTCGACGGTGCGCCGCAACGCGCCTGCCTGCAATCGGCGACGCGCTTCGCAGGCAAGCGGGTGCGCACGCTCGAAGCCTTCGACGACGACGCCGTGATGGCGCAGCTGCGCGACGCCTTCTCGGCCGAGCACGCGCTGCAGTGCGGCTATTGCACGCCCGGCATGCTGATGACGGCCCGCGACATCGTGCTGCGGCTGCCGCAGGCCGACGAGCAACGCATCCGCGACGAACTGGCGGGCAACCTGTGCCGCTGCACCGGCTACGCCGGCATCGTGAAGGCCATCCAGTGCGTGCTTCGCGCGCGTGGCGACACCGAAGGGCTCCGCCATGCAGCTTGAGCAAGCCTTCACGCTCGCCGCCCCGATCGAGCCGGTGTGGACGGCCTTTCACGATGTCGAACTGCTCGTCGACTGCCTGCCCGGCGCCTCGATCGACCCCGCCGGCACCCCCGCCGACGCCCAGAGCGTGCCGCTCCTCTTCAAGGTAAAGCTCGGCCCGATCGCCGCGGCCTTCGCCGGCCAGGGCCGCATCGCGCTCGACGACACCGCACGCACCGGCAGCTTCGCTGGCAGCGCGGTCGACACCCGCACCAGCAGCCGCATCAAAGGCGAGGCCCGCTTCTCGGTGCAACCGGATGCAGACGACGCGCGATCCACCCGCGTCGCGCTGACGGTCGACTTCACCATCACCGGCGCGCTCGCGCAGTTCAGCCGCGAAGGCATCGTGCGCGCGCTGGCCGACCAGCTGAGCCGACAGTTCGCCGAGCAGCTGCAGGCACGGTTGCCACAGGCCGCGCCTTGCGTTGCGGCGTCGTCCGAAGACGGCGCCGCCACCGGCCACGCGCCCCTGGCCTCTGCCACCGTCCCGGCATCCCGCCCCACCGACAACGCCATCGACCTGTGGAGCCTGCTCAAGGCATGGCTGCGCAGCCTGTGGCCGGGCGCCTCGAGGCCCTGACTTCGCTCTTCTCCGTTCCTCTCACGTCCCCCACCTCTCCAAGGAAATCAACCATGTGGATCCGTACCAAGACCTGGGCCGCCATCGCTGGCGCCACCGCCTTCACGGCGCTGACCGCGTTGTCCGCACATGCGCAGGACACGATCAAGATCGGTGTGTCGGAACCGCTCACCGGCGCGGTCGCGGCCTCCGGCAACTACGTGACGAACGGCGCGCGCATCGCGGCGGACGTGATCAACAAGAAGGGTGGCGTGCTCGGCAAGCAGATCGAGCTGGTCATCGAGGACAACAAGTCGAACCCGCGTGAAGCGGTCAACTCGGCCGAGAAGCTGATCCTCAAGGACAAGGTGCCGGTGATGATGGGCGCCTGGAGCTCGACCTTCACGCTGGCCGTGATGCCCAAGCTCATGGAATACGGCGTGCCGATGGTGGTCGAGACCGCCTCGTCCGGCAAGATCACCACCTCGGGCAACCCGTGGATCTTCCGCACCAGCCCGACGTCGGCCATGGAGGCCCTGGCCTTCGGCAAGCAGCTGGCGTCGTTCAGCCCGGCGATCAAGAAGGTCGACTTCCTGTCGGTCAACAACGACTGGGGCCTGGGCGCCGCCGCCGAGTTCAAGAAGATGCTGGAAGCCAAGGGCATCACCGTGGGCCGCACCGAGACGATGGCGCCCGACGCGACCGATCTGTCGGCCCAGCTTGCCGCGCTCAAGGGCACCGGCTCCGACACGCTGATCGTCACCTCGGGCATCGAGCAGCTCACGCTGGCCATCCGCCAGGCGGGCGAGCAGCGCCTCGGTCAGCGCCTGATCACCACCGGTGGCTCCTTCCCGGAACCGCTGCTGAAGACGCCGGGCCCGAAGGGTTACGCCAGCCAGCACCTGCTGTTCTTCGCACCGTGGGCCGTCGAACGCGCCAAGTACCCCGACGTGGCCAAGGACTTCGTCGATGGCTGGAACGCACGCAAGCTCGACTTCGCCGGCCAGACCGAAGGCTTCCGCGGCTACGACGCAATCCTGACCATCGCCGAGGCGATCAAGGTCGCCGGCAAGGCCGAGCCGGCCGCCATCCGCGATGCGCTGTGGAAGGTCAAGCTCAAGGGCGTGAACGGCGACATCGCCTTCGGCAAGGAAGGCCCTGCCGGCCAGGAGAGCGGCCAGGCCGAGCCGAACATCTACGTCGTCGAACTCAAGGACGGCGCGGTCACCGTCAAGTAAGCACAACCAGCCGGGCACGCCGTTGCCCGGCTCTTGGAACACACGGTGGATCAATTCCTTCAACATCTGCTCAACGGGCTCGTGCTCGGGGCCACCTACGCGCTGCTGGGCATCGGCCTGACGCTGATCTTCGGCATCATGCGCGTGGTCAATTTCGCGCACGGCGAGCTGTACGCGCTGGGCGGCTACGTCGCCTATGCCGCCGTGTCGGTGTTCGACCTCAATTACTTCGGCTCGCTGATCCTCGCGGCCATTGCCGGCCTGGTGATGGGCGCGCTGATCGAATACGTGTTGCTGCGCCGGCGTGACCTGGGCTCCATCGACGAGGTGATGCTGATCATGATCGGCACCATGCTCATCATGCAGAACACCGAGCTGCTGGCCTGGGGTGGCGTCGCCAAGGCCGTGCCCTCGCCGTTCTCGCAGGAGCCGCTGGTGTGGGGCGAGGTGTCGGTGTCACCGATCCGCCTGTTCGTGCTGTGCACGGCGCTGGTTCTGCTGGGCGTCTTCTACCTGCTCATCGAACGCTCCCGCTTCGGTCTGGCGATGCGCGCCACCTTCCAGGATCGCGATGCGGCGCGCATCGTCGGTGTCGACGTGTCGCGCATCTACACCGCGACCTTCGCGCTCGGCTCCTGCCTGGCGGCCGTCGCCGGTGCGTTGCTGGCGCCGGTGTTCGTGGTCAGCCCCACGATGGGCGACCTGGCGAACCTGAAGGCCTTCGCCATCGTCATCCTCGGCGGACTCGGCAACCTGGCGGGCGCGGCGCTTGGTGGCTTCGCGCTGGCGCTGGTCGAAGAGTTCGGTGCTGGCTATATCTCCACGGCCTACCGCGATGCGATCGGCTTTCTCGTGATCCTGCTCGTCATGATCGTTCGCCCACAAGGCCTCTTCACCGGCAAGGAGCGCATCGGATGAGCCGCCAGAAACAACTCGGCTTCGTGGCATGCGTCGGTGCACTCGCTGTGCTGCCCCTGCTGTGGCCCGATCCGTACATGCTGTCGGTGGTGGCTTCCTGCGGCATCTTCATCATCGCGGCGATCAGCCTCAACCTGCTGCTGGGCTTCACCGGCCAGCTGAGCCTGGGGCACGTCGCCTTCTTCGGCATCGGCGCGTACACCAGCGCCCTCATGTCGCTGGGCTTCGACGTCGACCTGCTCGGCACCGGCACGCCGTGGGTGGTCGCGCCCAAGCCGGTGTGGCTGGCCTTCGCCAGCGGCATCTTGGTGGCGGGCTTGTTCGGCTGGCTGGTCAGCCGCATCGCCTTCCGGGTGCGCGGCGCCTACTTCGTGATCGTGACCATCAGCTTCGCGCAGGTGATGCGGATGGTCGCGCTCAACTGGGTCGATCTGACCGAAGGCCCGATGGCGCTCAACAACATCCCGCCGCTCACGCTGTGGCTGCCGGGCACCGGCACGCTGCCGATCGCGACCAAGGCATCGATCTACTGGCTGGTGCTCGCGGCCGCCGTGGCGGCCTATCTGCTGGTGGCCGCGCTGGTCACCAGCCGGCTCGGCCGGGCGATGATCGCGCTGCGCGAGAACGAGACGCTGGCGCGCTCCATCGGCATCGACGTGACCCGCTTCCTGCGCATCGCCGCCGTGGGCGCAGCCGGCATCGCCGGCGCGGCGGGCGGCCTGTACGCACACACGGTGCGCATCATCGACCCGGACGTCTTCATGTTCATGTTCACCGTCACGATGGTCATCATGGTCATCGTCGGCGGCAAAGGCACATTGGCCGGGCCGGTGATCGGCGGACTGCTCTTCGGGCTGCTACCGGAAGTGCTGCGCGGCGTGCTGGCGCCCGAGGTGCAATGGATCATCTATGGCGCGCTGATGATCCTGGTGCTGATCTTTCTGCCCAAGGGCATCGTTCCCGCGGCCGGCGCGCTGAAGCGCCGGGTGGCAGCGCGGCGCACGCCCAGGGTCGCGCACGTTTCCGCGGCAGAGAGCGAACCGGCATGAGCTCCCCCGTTCTGACGCTGTCGAACGTCACCATGCAGATCGCCGGCCTCACTGCCGTCGACCAGCTCAGCTTCTCGGTCGAGGCCGGGCAGATCGTGAGCCTGATCGGGCCCAACGGCGCGGGCAAGACGACAACCTTCAACGTGATCTCCGGCTACATGCGCCCGACCGCCGGGCAGGTCATGCTCTTTGGCGAGAACATCGTCGGTCTGTCGCCCGACCGCATCGCCCAGCGCGGTCTGGTGCGCAGCTTTCAGCGCACCAGCGTGTTCGCCGGTTGCACCGTGTTCGACAACGTGCTCACGGCCCTGCACCTGCAGGGCCGTGCCGGTTTGTGGAAGACGCTGCTGCGCACGCCAGGCTTCCGGCGCGAGGAAGCCGCACTGTGCGAACAGGCGCGCGAGATGCTGGATTTTCTCGGGCTGCAGTCGCGCGCCGACGAGCTCGCGTCGAGCCTGTCGTACGGCGAACAGCGGGTGCTGGGTGTCGGGCTTGCGCTGGCGGCCAGGCCGCGCATGCTGCTCCTCGACGAACCCGCCGCCGGCCTGAATCCCTCGGAGACCGAAGCCTTCAAGGCGACCGTGCGGCGCATCGGCGACCGCGGCATCACCGTGCTGCTGGTCGAGCACGACATGCACATGGTGATGTCGATCTCCGACCACATCGTGGTGCTCAACCACGGCCGGCTCATCGCGACCGGCATTCCCACAGCCATCCAGCAGGATCCCGAAGTGATCCGCGCCTACCTCGGGTCAGGACTGCGCCGTGCTCAAGCTTGATCAGGTTTCGGTCCGCTACGGCGCGACCACCGGTGTCGACCGCATCTCGCTCCATGTGCGCGAAGGCGAACTCGTCACGCTCATCGGTGCCAACGGCGCCGGCAAGTCGACCACGCTGCGCGCCATCAACGGCCTGGAGCCGCTCGCCGGCGGCACCATCCACTTCGACGGCCATCTCGTGTCCGGCGCCACGCCGGCGACGATCATCGACCGCGGCATCTCGCACTGCCCCGAAGGCCGACGGGTGTTCCCGCAGCTCACGGTGCGCGAGAACCTCGAGATGGGCGCCTACCGCCGCACCGACCGCCAGCGCGCGCGCGACGACATGGAGCGCCTGCTCGACAAGTTCCCGCGCCTGCGCGAGCGCATCAAGCAGGCGGCCGGGACGCTGTCGGGCGGCGAGCAGCAGATGCTGGCCATCGCACGTGCGCTGATGGCGCGTCCGCGGCTGGTGATGTTCGACGAGCCCTCGCTTGGCCTCGCACCGAACTTCGTCGAGATGATCTTCGACCTGATCCTGGAGATCCGCCGCGAAGGTGTGACGGTGTTGATGGTCGAGCAGAACGCCTACGCCGCGCTGGAAATGTGCGACCGCGCCTACCTGCTGGAGAACGGTCGCATCGTGAAGGACGGCACCGCGGCCGACATGCTGGCCGACCCGGCGATCCGTCGGGCCTATCTGGGCGGGTGAATGGCCGTTCTCCGGTGCTGACCATCCCGCCAGGGCCTCATCGGCTCAGCGGATGACCACCGTCAGCGTGCTGCCCGGCGGCACACGCACCGTTTCCTTGTAGCTGCCGGTCAGGCGGAAGCGCGACACCGGGAAGCTCGCGAAGCCCTTCAGCGTCGACGGGACCGCCGCCGGCAAGCCGCGACCCGACTCGCCGAGGGCCGCGGGGTCCATGGCCACCAGTTGCAGGCCGTCGTCGTTGCGCATGGGCATGCTGTAGCCGGCGACACCGGCGCTCAACGGCACCAGGCCGGCCGCGGCGGACGAGAAGCGGCGCAGTTCCTGGCCGATGCCGGAATCCGGGCGCTGGGCCTTGATCGCGGCCTCGAGCACGGCGGCCGAGTCGGTCAGGCCGGTGCTGCGCAACACCGACTGGAAGAAGCCCAGGCCGAACTGGCGGTTCAGGTAGCCGCCGAAGGAGCCGACCACGGCGTAGCTTTCGCACACGGTGCCCATCGGGTCCCAGCGGGTCAGCTCGCAGTTGTAGCTGCCGCTGCCGCGGTAGTTCAGGTAATACGGCAGGCGTGCATCGCGGATGGCGTTGTGGCTGGTGTCGAGCGCGTAGCTGGCCCAGTCTTCCATCATCAGTGCCGACATCTCCTCGAGCCAGTCGTCGAAGGCGAACTGGGAACCCATGCTGACGCTGCGGCGGTAGAAGTTCTGCATGTGCATGCCTTCGTGCGCGAGCGCCGTGACCACCTGGCGCAGGCCGCGTTCGCCGTCGAGGTACATCGTCTCGGTGTCCATGTACATGCTCAGCGATTCGTTGCTGTAGGCCAGCTGGCCCGCGCCCGTCTTGAAGTTGTTCAGGCCCCAGAAGTAGCCGCCCATGCCGTAGGGCTGGGCGTTGCGGTCGAAGTTGACGAGGAAGATGTCGATCGGCTGGCCGCTGCCGGGCAGCAGCTCGGTGTGCCCGTGCGGGCCCCACAGCGGGCCGCCGACCTTGACCAGCATGTCGTAGATGCCGCCGGCACCGGCGAAGGCGTCGCGCACGCGGTCGCTCAGCGTCGCGGACACGCGCGCCGGGTCGATTTCGCTCGTCTCCACCCACACGTTGACGACCGTGCCGTCGCCGGTGGCGCGCTGGCCCGCGAGCCGGACCGTGCGCTGCGACCGGTCGAGCAAGTACACGGTGCGCTGCTGCCCCACCGTGTAGGTGGCGGCCGGCGCTGTCGGGGCCGACAGCGCGGAGAGCTTCGCGGCGACGCCGGCCGCCGCGGTCGGCGTGCTCAGCAGCCGGGCGAAGCCGTCGCGGTTGAAGTTGGCCACGTCGGCGTTGAATGCCGTGCCCGCGTCGGCGCTGTCGCCGCCGCCAGCCATCGTCTTGCTCAGGGTCGGCGCCAGCGTGGTCGACGACGACAGGATCTGCAGCGACGGCATCGCGACTTCCTGTGCCGATTCGTTGGTGAAGACCAGGGTCACGAGCTGGCCGGTCAGGCCCTTGATGGCGAGGGGGAAGTCCTTCGCCAGCGACCCGGCGTTCGAGACCTGCCACACGCCGGTGCCGGCACCGGCATAGGTGCTGCCGTCGACCGCACCGCAGTCGGTGCAGGCCGCGGTCAGCGGCGACGGCGTGTCGATGGCGGCCACCGGTGGCGCGCTCGCGCCTGCGGTGCCAGCCGCGCCCCCCTCACCACCGCCCCCTCCACCGCCGCAGGCCGCGAGGATGGCGGCCGCAGCCAGGGATGCGATCGCGCCGAAGAGGGCGTTGGGGGTTCTGCAAGGCATGAGCTGTTCCTTGTTCGGCGAAGTCCGTACGTGTGAGGCGCCGGGACAGCGTGAACAGAGATAGCAAGAAAGCTCTGCAGGCCGCGGCCCGATCGCGTGGCATGACCCAGCTATCGGCAGCGATCGGTGAACCTTGAGGGCGTGGCCGCGCCAGGCAGGCGACGGCGCGCGGCAGTCCGCACTTTCAGGAAGAAATGCGCATCCGCGCGGCTATTTGCGAAGACCGGGCCGGTTCGATGCCCGGAGCCCGCCGGCCCTTCAGGCGAAACCCAGGCGGATCGCCAGCGCGGCCAAGGTCACAAGCAGCACCGGCACGGTGAGCACGATGCCGACCCGGAAGTAGTAGCCCCAGGTGATGGTGGTGCCCTTCCTGGCCAGGACGTGCAGCCAGAGCAGCGTGGCCAGGCTGCCGATGGGGGTGATCTTCGGGCCGAGGTCGCAGCCGATCACGTTGGCATAAATCATGGCCTCCTTCACCACGCCGGTCGCGGAAGAGGCGTCGATCGACAGCGCGCCGATCAGCACCGTCGGCATGTTGTTCATCACCGACGACAGCAGCGCGGTGAGGACGCCGGTGCCCATCGCCGCACCCCAGACGCCGCTCTGCGCGAAGATGTTCAGCAGCCCGGCGATGCGGTCGGTAAGGCCCGCGTTGCGCAGGCCGTAGACCACCAGGTACATGCCGAGCGAGAAGATCACGATCTGCCAGGGCGCGCCGTGCAGCACCTTGCGCGTGCTGATCACCGAGCCACGCGCCGCCACGGCCAGCAGCAGCGCAGCGCCGACAGCGGCCACCGCGCTCACCGGCACGCCCAGCGGCTCCAGGCCGAAGAAGCCGATGAGCAGGAGCGCCAGCACCACCCAGCCTGCCCGGAAAGTGGCGCGGTCCTTGATCGCTTCGCTCGGCGGCTTGAGCTGCGCCACGTCGTAGGTGGCGGGAATGCCGTGCCGGAAATACAGCATCAGCACCACGAGGCTGGCGAGCACCGAGGCGATGTTCACGGGGACCATGACGGCCGCATAGTCGTCGAAGCCGATCTTGAAGAAGTCCGCCGAGACGATGTTCACCAGGTTCGAGACGATCAGCGGCAGACTGGCGGTGTCGGCGATGAAGCCCGCGGCCATGACGAAGGCCAGCGTCGCGGCGGGCGTGAAGCCGAGGGCCAGCAGCATCGCCATGACGATCGGCGTGAGGATCAACGCGGCACCGTCGTTGGCGAACAGGGCCGACACGGCCGCGCCGAGCAGCACGATGAAAGCGAACAGCAGCCGTCCATGGCCGCCGCCCCAGCGCGCGACGTGCAATGCCGCCCATTCGAAGAAGCCGGCCTCGTCCAGCAGCAGGCTGATGATGATCACGGCCACGAAGGTGGCGGTGGCGTTCCAGACGATGCCCCAGACCACCGGTATGTCGCTCAGCTGCACAACCCCGAAGATCAGCGCGATCACGGCGCCCAGCGACGCGCTCCAGCCGATGCCCAGGCCTCTGGGCTGCCAGATGACCAGGACGAGCGTGAAGATGAAAATGAGGATGGCCGTCAGCATGGGGTCTGATCGCACACGGCGCGCTTCTCGTGGGTGCGGAGGATCAGGACGATCATCGTCACCGGCGGGTCCCGATCTCGCGCACTTCATGCTGGATGGCCATGCGCTCGAGCTTGTCCATCGGCAGCGACAGCATGAACTCGATGCGGCGCTTGAGCGTCACCGCCGTGTCCATGAAGGCCCGCTTTTTCTCTTCCTCGGTGCCTTCCACCGCGGCGGGGTCCGGCAGGCCCCAGTGCGCGGTGATCGGCTGGCCGGGCCACACCGGGCACATCTCGCCCGCGGCCTGGTCGCAGACGGTGATCACGAAGTCCATCGGCGCAACGCCCTCCTTGGCGAACTCGTCCCAGCTCTTGCTGCTGTAGCCGCGGTCTTCGATGTGGAGCGTCCGCAGCGTTTCGAGTGCCAGCGGGTTCACGGCGCCCTTGGGATGGCTACCGGCGGAAAAGGCCTTGAACCGGCGGCCCCCCAACTGGTTGAGCAGGCCTTCGGCCAGGATGGAACGCGCGGAGTTGCCGGTGCAGATGAACAGCACGTTGTGGGGAGTGTCGGTCATGATGGTCGGTGGGTTGGTGGAGATCAACAACGAAGGGAGCCGTCCGAGGCCATGCAAGCCTCGCCCTGGCAGCAGTTGTCCGTGAGGTAGCCGAGCAGCGCCTTCATCTGGTCGAAGGCAGCGCGGTAGATGAGATTGCGGCTCTGGCGCTCCTGCGTGACGAGGCCGGCATGCGTCAGCTCCTTGAGGTGGAACGAGAGGCTGGTGCTCGGGACACCGAGGGCCTCGACCAGCGCCCCGGGCGTCATGCCGTCGGTACCGGCGACCACCAGACGCCGGAAGACCTGCAGCCGCAGGGGTTGGGCAAGCGCGGCCAGCGCACGGACAGCCTCATTTGTTTCCATTATCCAATCATAGTCGAATGATTGAATTTTAGATGACAGCAGCAAGTCGAACTCACCGAAAGCAAGCCCGATGGGGCTTCGTCAGAAGGCCGCGTCAGGAAGACGCGACGGGCGGCGGCGTGGTGGCCAGCGGCAGCTTGCGCCAGCGGCGGTGATGCCAGCTCCACAGCTGCGGATGCTGGCGCACCTGCTGTTCGGTGAGCTGAACCAGGCGCTCGACATCCGACGCCAGTGACCCCTGACCCAAGGGCACCGGCGGCTGGATCTCGAAGCGCCAGACCGGCTCGGCCGCCGTCGTGGCCACCGGCAGCAGCGGCGCACGCGCCGCGCGGGCGAGCTGCGCGGGGCCGGCCGGCATGGCGGCGTCCTTGCCCAGAAAGCGTTGCATCAGCCCGGTCTCGGCCTGCTGCACGCCCTGGTCCATCATGACGAAAACGATGCGGCCCTGCTTCAGCGCCGACACCATCTGCGCATAGGCGCGCAGGCCGGTGTTTGCAAGGATGCCTTCGATGCCGTACTGCTCGAGCCCGTTCTGCAGCAGGCCCGCCGACATCATCCGCGCCTCGCGGTAGACCACACTCACGCCCCAGCCGGCGCGGGCCAACTGGATGGTGAGCAGCGCCGCATTGCCCATGTGCGTGGCCAGCAGGATCGCGCCGCGCCCGCCGGCCATGGCGGTGCGCAGGTGCGCGAGGCCGTCGACCTCGCAACGCGCGATGAGCATGTCCTCGTCCTGGCGCTGGTCGAACATCGCCAGAATCTCGAGCACGGCGGTGTTGTTCACCCGGTAGGCCTCGCGCAGCAGCGGCGCGATCGACGGGTCGCCGGGCGGCTTGCCCAGCGCCAGCGCCATGTCGTGCGCGATGCGCCGGCGCTGGCGCCAGGCCAGCCGGTACTGCAGCGCGCCCGTCAGTTGGCCGAGCAGGCGCACGCGCTGGAAGCCGGCCACGCGCAGCAGCGTGCGCAAGCCGAGGAAGAGCGCGCGACGGCGGGCGCGCCGCAGGCGGCGGCCGAAGTCGACCGGGCGTTCCGCGTCGCTCACGCGGCCACCTCTGGTTCCTGCGGACCGCGCACCAGGCTCACCTGCGCATCGGCCAGCCGGTAGATCCGGTCCGCCGCGTCGATCAGCAGGCCCTGATGCGCCACGGCCAGGATCGTCAGGCTGCCCTTCAGGCGCTTCACTGTGTCGATCACCACGGCCTGGGCCTCGGCGTCGAGGCTGCTGGTGGCTTCGTCGAGCACCAGCAGGCTGGGCTTGTGCACCAACGCCCGCGCGATGGCCAGGCGTTGGCGCTGGCCGCCGGACAGGCGCGATCCGCCCTCGCCCACCCGCGTCTGCAGGCCCTCGGGCATGGCGTCGACGAAGTCGAGCGCATCGGCGGCACGCAGGGCATCGCGCAGGTCGGCCTCACTCAGGTCCTGCTCGCCGAGCGCGAGGTTGTAGGCGATGGATTCGTTGACCAGCACGGAATCCTGCGGCACGTAGCCGATCTGCCGCCGCCAGGGGCGCAGGGCCAGTTCAGGCATCGGCACGCCGTCGACGCGCACGCTGCCGGCCTCCGGCTCCAGCAGGCCGACCACCAGGTCGAGCATCGTGGTCTTGCCGGCGCCCGAGGGGCCGACGATGACGGTCAGCTCGCGCGCGTGGATGGTGAAGGACGCGTCCTCGAGCACCAGGCGGCCGTCGCCGTGGCGGAAGCGCACGCCGTCGAACGCGATGCCGTCGGACAGCGTCGCCGTACGGTCGCCGCCCTTCGGCTCGGCCTGCGCATGCGCGGCGTCGATGCCGTCGATGAGGGCCCAATAGGCGCTCTCGCGCACGACGATCTGCTGATAGGCCCGCTGCGTCTTGGAGAGGTAGCTCACCACCCGCGCCAGCAGGAAGAGCATGACCAGCACCGACGCCAGCGGCATCTTCAGCACCACCAGGCTCAGGAAGAAGCCGGTGCCGACCATGATGGCGAGCAGCGGGTCCTGCAGCGCGCTGAGCGCCTCGCGGCTGACGACCTGGCGGCGCAGCGCACGGCGCAGTTGCTTCATCTGGTCCGACAGCAGCGCATCGACGTGGTCCTCGCGTGCCATCGCCTTCAGCGGCTTGGCCGCGGCCAGCTGCGCACCGATGGCCGACAGTAGCGAGGTGAGCAACTGCGTCTGGTGCTGGCCCGCACGGCGCGAACTGCGGATCAGTGTGTGCAGCAAGGTCAGCAGCAGGCCGCCGGCAATCGCCGTGGCCACGCCCGCCTGCCACGAGATCGCGAGGGCAATGCCCATGTAGATCAGCGAATTGAGCAGCATCGCCGCCATCTCGGCGCTGTACTGGAAGGCTTCGGAGGCACGCTGCGCCTCGGTGGCGACCGCGTTCGACAGCCGGCCGACCGACTGCTGCAGGTAGTGGCTCCAGCGCGCGCCCATCACCGCGCGGATCAGCGCCAGGCGCAGGTCGGTGGCGATGTGCGCCACCGTGTAGCCGACCTGCTTGTTGGCCACCAGCGTGAGGCCGGCGCGCAGCGCGATCAGCGCGATCGCCAGCGTGAGCATGACCGGCGCGGTCGGCGGCAGGCCGAGGACGTCGGCGATGCGCGTGGCGACCTGCTCGGGCATCGACGGCTTGCGGCCCGGGTCGCCGGCGGTCGTGAGCGTGAGCATCGACAGCAGCATCGACATGCCGAGGCCATCGAGCAGGCCTGCGACGAAGACCGCGGCGAGCGCGGCCAGGCTGCGGCCGGGGTAGGCGCGCACGAAGGCGGCGATCATGGGCACCGCGCCGCGGGCGCGAGCGGCAGTCACGGCGTCGATGGGCTCGCCGCTCATGCGGCAAAAAACCGAAGAGAGGGGCCGCGACGGATCACGACCGGGCGCGCCGGGTCGGTGTCGTAGGCCTCGCCGTCGAGCGAATAGCCGCCGAGGCCCGTGATCTCGACCTGCGCACAGCCGCCGCTGAGGAAGCCGTGGGCCGTGTCCATCGCGCGCGAGAAACGCCCCGTGAGCAGGCGCGGCAGCGAGCGGTAGAAGCGGCTGGCATGGCGCGACACGGCCGTCAGGCGCATGCCGCCATCGGCGCGCGTGGCGTACGGGTCGAACAGGCCTTGGCGGTGCTGCAGCGTGGTCGCGAGCAGCAGGTTCACCTTGCCCTCGAAGCGGCCCAGCGGACCGGCATCGATGCGCAGTTCGGGGCACGACAGGCCGGAACGCCCACGCAATGCCAGCCAAACCAGGCGCAGCAACGACGACAGCGTGCTCAGGTGGCCGGTGCGCAGCGCGCCGTCACCACCGATGCGGTGGGCGTGCGTGCGGCGGATCACGCCGTCGATCAGCGCCGCGCCCACCCACAGGCCGCGGCGTGCCGGTGCCGGCCCCTGCTCGATGCACAGCGTGGCGCGCTCGACGACAGCGGCATCCCAGCGCTTGTCCGCGACGGCGGCCAGCCCGCGCTCGAGCAGGCGCATCGCGTCGATACCCGGTGTCAGGTCGGCGGCCGTCAGGTTGGTGCGGCCGCCGGGCAGCACGAGCAGGTCCGGCGTCCAGGCCCCCGTGGGCAGGCTGGCCAGTTGGTCGATGACCGCGCGCACGGTCCCGTCGCCGGCCAGCACCATCACGTGGCGCTGGCGCCGGGCCAGGATGGCGTCGACCGCGGCGGTGAGCGAGGCGGGACCGTCCACCACGACCACCTCGGCGCCCTGCGCCTTCGCCAGCGCCTGCGCCTGCTCGGCCAAGCCGCGTGACGCGCGAAAGCTCAACGGGTTGACGATGAGGCACGGCGGCATCGAAACGGTCGCCAGTGCGTCGAGCGACTCCAACACGGGCATCAGCCCGGGCACCTCGGCGTTCAAGATCGGCCGGACCGCGGCAGCCAAGCGCGCATCGCCGACTGCTCGTGCGGCGTCTGCCGGGCCGACTGCCAGAGCTCGCGCACGGCGGCGAAGAAGCTGTCGCGGTTGGTGATGCGGTAGGACGCATCCGCCGGCAGGTTCTGCATCAGGCGGCGATGCGCTTCGTCCATGTTGTGGTACGGCAGCGCCGGGAAGAGATGGTGCAGCGCGTGGTAGCGCAGGCCCACCGGGAAGAAGGCGATGGTCAGCCAGGTCTGGCCAGTGATGTTGATGGATTCCTCGACCTGCCCCGCCAGGTCCATCGGCGTGCCGTCGTTGACGTAGCGGTGCGCCGCCAGGTTGCGCACCCAGTTCAGCCCCAGCGTGAAGGCCAGCAGCAGGTAGCCCATGGCCACGTGCTTGAAGCTGATGACGTCGCGCCAGACCAGCACGGCGAGCGCCATGATGTACGCGAAGCACAGCGCCTCGACGATCTTCAGGTGCTTCTCGAAGCGCTTGGGGAAGCGCTCGCTGTAGTACGGGTTGGACACCGCCGCCGACGCGCGCGTCAGCACCCAGTGGCGCAGTCCGCCGTGGAGCCACGACAGCGGCCCCAGCACGCCGAAGCGCACCACCATGAAGAGCGGCAGGAGCGGAGCCTGCGCCAGGTACTTGAGGGTTTCCTTCACCGGCGACGAACCGAGCGGCAGGTATTCGCCGTCCGACGGGGTGCCGAAGCGGCGGTGGTTGTGGTGCTCGATGTGGTTGCTGTACATGATCCACGGCATCAGGAACGGGATGCCCAGCAACAGGTTCCACGCCCGCTTGAACCACACCATCTGCTGGTTCGGCATGTGGATGATCTCGTGGATGAAGGTGCCCGAGCGGAAGAACAGCAGGCTGGCGACCACGAACGCGGCGATCTGCACGGCGCTCCAGGGCGTCGCCAGGAAATAGACGGCCGTCAACGCCCAGCCGATGCCCGTGCTGAGCAGGAAGTCGGTCCAGTAGATGGCCGGTGAGCGTTCGAACAGGTCGTCGATCAGCGCGCGCGCCTGCCCCCGCCATGCGAAATTTCGTGCAGCCGCTGAGGCGGCGGGAGCCCGTTCAAGGGGGGTGGAGGTGGCAGTCACGGCTCTGCGGAAGGAATCGGGAGGGGGCTAAAGCATACCGGTTGCGGGAAGCCCCCGGCGGGGGCTCCAGTTCCGCAGCGTTCTGCAGGAAGACGGCTATCCGCTCACGTCGGCCAGCGTCATGTCGAGCGGCGCGTCGAAGGGCGGCAGCGTGAGGCGGATGCGCACCGGAAGGAACTGCCGCGCCGGCTCCACCCAGACCTCCGCCCGCGTGTCGTCGGGCTGGCGCAGCACGCGTGTCAGCTTCTGGGTCCGCAGGTTGCCCGCGGGGGTCTTGACCGTCTCGGCACCCGCGGCTTCGAAGATCCAGGTTTCGGCTCGGCCGCGCACGCCCACCACCGGCATCACGACCCGCCCGCCGGCCTTCGCCTTGGCCGGGTCCGCCGTCAGGATGGCCTGCAGCTGCACCAGCCAGCTCACGCGGTCCTGCGCGCCCGGCACCAGCGGGATGTCCGGGGCGGAGCCCGAGAAATCGATTTTCGATTC
This sequence comes from Variovorax sp. J2L1-78, assembly GCF_030317205.1. Lineage (NCBI taxonomy): Bacteria > Pseudomonadati > Pseudomonadota > Betaproteobacteria > Burkholderiales > Comamonadaceae > Variovorax > Variovorax arabinosiphilus. The sequence goes on from NZ_JASZYB010000001.1 coordinate 1,565,690, forward strand.
GCTGCGCACGAAGGTCGCCTCCCGCGCGGACTTGCCCAGGCGCTTCTCCACGTAGCTGCCGGGGGCCACGCCCGCGGCGTCGAAGCCGCCCTGGCTGGCCCAGTTGATGAGCGCCAGGCCGGCGACCGTGCCCTTGAGGTGCGCCTCGTAGGCATCGCCCGTGCGTTTCCAGACGAACTCGCCGCTGCCCCGGATACCACCGCGCTGCATCTGATAGAGCACGGTGAAGGAGCGCGCGATGCGGGTCGGGTAGACCTTGGCCTCGGCGTCGCGCGCCGGCGGCGTACTCGGTTCGGCGGCGGAGGCGACCAAGGAGGCCGAGGCCAGCAGGACCGCCGTGCACAGCCAGAGGCGATGCCGGGAAAAACGCAGGGGAAAGAAAGGCATGGGCGAGAAGGCGGGAAAGATCCCCCCATTCTCAGCGCATCAGCGCAGCACGCCGCGGCGTCGCAGCCGCCAGTAGATGCCCGGCGCCGCCAGCAACGGATGCCGCCGCTGGAAGGGGGTGGGTTCGATCTTGTAGCCGCTGTGGCGCTCGACCTTCCACGCGACATAGTCGGTGGCGTTGTCGAAGGTCAGCGCCGCCTTCAGCAGCCGCAGCAGGTTCAGCACCGGCCCCAGCCGGCGACGCCTGCGCCAGCGGTGCTCGGCGGTGGTGCGTTCGTCCGGCGCCAGCACGGGTGCCACTTCGCCCGGCGCCGTGGTGAAGGCCAGCCCGCCCTCTTCCCAGGCCAACGGCAGCAGGCGCGCATAGCGCGGCCCGTCGTGCGCGAGCAGGTCTGCGCCGCGCGTGCTGCGCTCGACCCGCAACTCCGCCGCGTAGGTGCGCGCATAGAGGGCGCGCCAGAAGGCGACCGGCTCGGCGCGCAGCGGCCCGAGCATCGCCGCCCAATGCGCAGCGGCCACCACCGCATCGCACACCGCATCGCGCATGGTGAGCCGGTCGGCCTCGCTGCGCGCATGAATGCAGGCGCAGGGCTGCGAGAAGCGGGCCCACAGGGTGGTGTCGATGCGCTGCACCGACATCGCCCGCCGGAACTGCGCGACCGTCATGACCGCGTACTTGGCGCGCAGGCTGCGGCCGGCGACCGACTCCTCCAGGTAGCCGACGTTCGGCGGCAGCACGCGGTTGGCACAGGCCGCGAGCCACGAGCCCGGCCAGTCGCCGACGTGGTCGACCAGCACGTAGAAGTCGAGCACGCCGTCGAGCGCGCTGTCGCGCAGGGCCGAGCCGTAGAACAGCACGGCGGCCGCCCCGCCCTGCGCGCGCGCGGCCAGCCGCTCGGCCAGCGTGACGACGGCGGGCGGCACGGCGCGCCGCAGCTCGTCGTCGATCAGCGCGCGCAGGTCATCGGTCACGTCATTCACATCGGCGCGGAGAGCCAGGAGCGCAGCGGGCCGCGGCGGCGCGCCACGGCGGCCTGCAATAGCCGCACGGCATGCACGACCAGGCAGGCCACGGTCCAGATCGCCACGGCGAGGATGCCGAGGTCGGGACGGCCGAAAGGCAGCGACGCCGTCAGCAGCAGCAGGTTCGGGTTGCGCCGCGCGGTGATGAGCCGGAAGCGGCTGTCGAAGCGCTCCCACACGTGCATCTCGATGCCGAAGCAGGCGATGAACAGGCCCTCTTCGAGCCGCTGCAGCACGTAGCCCGCGACGATGGCCGTGAGCGCCAGCGCGGCATGCGTCAGCGGCAGGCCGACGGCCGTCAGCCCGACGATCCAGGCCCACCACCAGAACGGCGGATGGACCAGGTCGATGGAATGGTCGAAGAAGTCGCCGAAGCGCGACGAGTTCAGCGTGACGCGCGCCAGCTTGCCGTCCACCGTGTCGAGGAAGGTCATGCCCCAGGCGGCCGCCAGTCCCCAGCCGTAGTGCCCGGTCCAGAACAGCCACATCGCGGCCAGCACCAGCACCAGGCTGAGCGAGGTCACCTGGTTGGGCGTGATGCCGGCTTCGGCGCACAGCCGCGTGACATAGCGCGCCGGACGCGGCCAGGCGTAGAGCGTGACCAGGTCGGTCACGCCCTTGTAGGCGCCGCGGAAGGTGCGCCACTCGATGGCGTCCATGCTTTCCGCGGTCAGCGGGAGCAGGTAGGGGGGTTCGCGCTTGCGCAGCTTGTCGTTGTAGCCGTCGGCGATCTGCGCCGGCGAGACGGTGCGTGCGCCGGCCAGCGCTTGCCGCTCGGCCAGCCGCGTGGCGGCTTCGGCGGCCTGCGCGGCCGCGACGGACAGCGCGACCACTTCGCCATCGCCCTCGCCCGCACGCAATGCGACGTCGTCCGTCGCACCGGCGAGGCCGCGTACCAGCGCTTCGTCGAAGACCCAATCGGCCCGCAGCAGCACGACACGGTCGGCATCGGCCGGCGTCGCCGCCATGCCGGCCCGCGCGAACTGGCGCTGCAACCGCGCCTCCGAGGTGAGGCCCCAGACACGCAAGGGCGATTGGCCGACGACGATCCCCGCAACGCGCTGGGTGGGCGCCTTGTCTGCGCTCATTTGGACAGCCCGGCGCGCGGGGTATGAAGTTTTGGCATGATCGAAGCGAAGTGTCTAGAAAAGAAGCAGCGGGCGATTATCGATGAGCGGATTGACCTTGGCCCACGTGTCGGACCTGCACCTCCCCTTCGAGCCGGTGCTCTCGACGCGGCAGCGCCTGTCGAAGCGCCAGCTCAGCGCCTGGTCCTGGCAGCGGCGGCGCGCGCTGCACCGCACCGACATCCTCGACGCGCTCGCGCAGGACCTGCGCGCCCATGCGGTCGATCACATCCTGGTCACCGGCGACATCACCAACTTCTCGCTGCCCGGCGAGTTCGAGCAGGCGGCGCGCTGGCTCACCGCGCTCGCGCCGCCGGAGCGCATCAGCATCGTGCCGGGCAACCACGACGCCCTGGTGCCCGTGCCGCACGCGCAGGGCCTCGGGCTCTGGCAGGGCTGGACCCGCGCGGACGACGGCTGGCCCGTCGTGCATCACCGCGACGGCGTGGCGCTGATCGGGCTGAATTCGGCGCTGCCGACCGCGCCGCTGCTGGCCCGCGGCCGGCTCGGCGACGCGCAACTCGCGCGCCTCGAACAGCTGCTGATCGCTGAAGGCCAGGCGGGACGGACCCGCATCGTCCTGCTGCATCACCCGCCGGCCGCAGGCGCCATCGGCTGGCGCAAGGCCCTGGCCGACGCCCCGGCGCTGCGCGCGGTGCTGCGGCGTGCCGGCGCCGAGCTGGTGCTGCATGGCCACGCCCGCGACGCCCGCATGGACGTGGTGGCCGGGCCGTCGCTGCCGATCCCGTGCCTCTGCGTGCCCTCGTCGTCGGCCGTGCCGAACCCGAAGGACCAGGGCGCGCTCTGGCACCGGCTGCGGCTGACGGACGGCGCCAGTGGCCCCCAGGTCATGGTCGAGGTGCGCCGCTGGTCGACCGAGGCGGAGGCCTTCATCGCCGACGGCGGCTATGCGCTGGCCCTGCCGCGTGCCCGCTCGCGCGACTCAGGCGAGAATGTCGGCCGCTGAGAGCACAAGCGATACACGACCCTGGACGACTGCGATGGCCAATGCCACTGAAACGAAATTCGGCGATCCCGCCACACGCCTTGCGCAGACGGACTGCTGGACGCTGCTGCTGCGCCCCAAGCAGCCCACGCTGGGCGCCCTGGTGCTGGTGTGCCGCGAGCCGGTCCAGGCCTTCGCCGATGTGAGCGCGAAGGCCTTCGCGGAAATGCAGGGCATGGTTCAACGCATCGAGGCCGCGCTGCACGAGCTGGTGGGCTACGAGCGCATCAACTACCTGATGCTGATGATGGTCGACCCCGACGTGCACTTCCACGTGATCCCGCGCTACGACGGCACGCGCAGCTTCGAAGGCGTGACTTTCCCCGACGCCGGCTGGCCCGGCCCGCCGGCGCTGGACGCGGCCGTCGCGCTCGACGCCGCGATGACCGTCCAACTGAGCGTCGCCCTGCGCGAGGCCCTGCAGCGCACCGCCCCCTGAGAGACTGAGGCATCGTCCCTTGCGCTTTCTCTCGTTCGATCGGCTCGACCGCTACGCGGTGCGCCTGTTCGCCGTGCCGCTGCTCACGGCGCTCGCGACCATGCTGCTGGCGACCATGCTCCAGCGCCTGCTGCGTCTGTTCGACATCGCGGCGTCCACGGGGGCATCGATCGCGAGCGTGCTGCTCCTCGCGGCCGACCTGGTGCCGCACTACCTGGGACTCGCGCTGCCGGTGGCGTTCACGGCCGCCATCTTCATGGCCGCGGCGCGCATGGGCGACGACAGCGAGCTCGACGCGATGCTCGCCACCGGCCGCTCGATCGCGCGCATCGCGGCGCCCTACTTCATCCTCGCGCTCTTCCTGTGCGTGTTCAATCTCTACCTCTTCGGCCGGCTGCAGCCGCTGGCGCGCTACGACTACCACGTGAAGATGGACGCGGTGCTGCAGACCAACTGGGACGCGAAGATCGAGGAGAACCGCTTCATCGACATCGCCCACGGCTTCAGCTTCAGCGCCGACCGGGTCGAAGACAACGGCCGCCGCTTCACCGGGGTGTTCATGGAACGGCGTCAAAACGGGATCGAGGAAATCACGACCGCCGTGCGCGGCCAGCTCGAAAGCGACCCCGACACGCGCAAGATGCGCCTCAAGCTGGAGGATGGCCTGCGGGTACGGCAGGCGCCCGACGGCGCGATCGCCACCACCCGCTTCGTCGACGGCTACGTGGAAGATTTCTCGAAGGCGCGTGCGCCCTACCGTGATCGCGGCGAGACGGCCACCGAACGCACGCTGCCCGAACTCTGGCTGGCCATGTGCAAGACCTGTGAGCCCGACTCGGCGGCCGAATTCCACAGCCGGCTGGCACGCGCGCTGCTGCCGCTGCTGCTGCCGCTGCTGGCGCTGCCGCTGGGCATGGCGTCCAAGCGCGGTCGCCGCACACCGGGCGTGGTCTTCGCGTCGCTGGCCTTGCTGCTGCTCAACCACACGCTCCAGTTCGGCAAGAGCCTCGCCGAGAGCGGCCGCCTGCCCGCTGCGCTTGCGGTGTGGACACCCTTCCTGCTCTTCGCGCTGCTGAGCCTGTGGGTCTTCCGCGGCAGCCTGGCCTGGCCCGGCGACAACCCGGTGTCGCGCACCGTGGGCGTGCTGGAGCGCCTGATCGAACGCCTCAAGCCGCGGCGCCTGAGCAACCTGGCGAAGGCCGCGCCGTGAACCGCGCGATGGCTTCGTACCTGCGGCGCCGCGTCGGCACGCAGATCCTCGTGCTGCTCCTGGTCATCACCGCGCTGATGCAGGTGCTCGAGCTGCTGGACGTCACCACCGACGTGCTCAAGCGCGACCAGGGCTTCATCGGCATCGTTTACTACGGCCTGCTGCGCCTGCCGGCCGAGCTGGTGATGGCCTTGCCGCCCGCGGTGCTGCTCGGCACGCTGATGGCGCTGGCCACGATGGCGCGCAACCTCGAGATCGCCACGATGCGCACGGCGGGCCTGAGCATGATGCGGCTGCTCGGCTACCTGCTGCCGCTGGCCGCCGTGCTGGCCGTCGCCCAGTTCGTGCTCTCCGACCGCGTGCTGCCGCCGGCCGAGAACGGCCTGAAGGAATGGTGGAGCGCCAGCGCGCCCGCCGATGACACGCCGACCAAGCGCTGGGCGCACACCTCCGGTGGCACCGTCTCCATGGAAAGCACCAGCCCCGATGGCCGGCGGCTGATCGATGTGCGGCTGTATGTCCGCGACGACCGCGGCCTGATCCAGAGCCGCCTCACCGCCACCGAAGCGCAATGGGACGGCAAGGTCTGGCGGCTCAAGGGCGTCAACGAATTCGTCTATGGGGACCAGCGCGTCGAACGCATCCAGGTGGCCGAGCGCGCCTGGGACACCAACCTGCGACCCGAAGACGTGCTGCGGCTCGACGTCGCGCGGCCGAACCTCTCGACCGCCATGCTGGCCGAGGTGATCGCCGGCACCCGCACCGGGACCCAGCCCCATCGCTACTACCAGAGCGTGCTGTACCGTTCGTACGCCGCGCCGCTCGCCATCTTCGTCATGCTGCTGCTGGCGCTGCCGACGGCGGTGTCGCTGCCGCGCGGAACGGGCGGTGCATCGAGAATGGCGATGGCGCTGATCCTCGGCCTGGGCTTTCTTCTCTGCGACGGCATCGTCGCAGCCCTGGGGCTCGCCGCCCGTTGGCCACCCCTGGTCATCGCGCTCGCCGCGCCGGCGCTGTTCGCGGCGATCGGCTTCCTGCAACTGAGAGCCTCCGAGCGCCTATGAATCTTTGGATCGACACCACCGCCGCCACCCGCGCCGAACCGCTCTACGGCATCCCGCCGGTCGAGCGCCTGCGGCGCAGCGTGAAGCACCTCGATGCCGGGGCGCAGGTCGTCCTGTCCGGCGTCGACGCCGGGCGCACCGCCTGGCCCGCCGCACGACCCGAGGTCGACACCGCCCCGCTGGGCGCGCGCCTGCGCCAGGCGCTGGCCGGCGGCGCGCTGGTGGCGATCGACGGCGGCAACGCGGTCGACCCGCGGCTGATCGACGTGCTGCTGCGCGGCACGTCCCCGTGCGTCGCCGCCCGCGGCGAGGGCGCCGAACGCGCCGTCGTGCTGCGCCTGGAGCCCGCGCTGACCGGCGCCATCCCGGCCGAGGCGCAGACGCTGCGCGAGGTGGCCGACGCCCTGCTGGCCACTGGCCGCATCGCGCCGTACGACGAGCAGGACTTCCCCGCCTACGTCAACAAGCTGCGACGCTCGCTGCCCTACTGGATCTACGCGGTGAACGACAAGGCCACCCGCCGCCGGCTCGAGCGCCAGATGTTCTGGGACAACTACAAGGGCTCGACCGACCTGCTCACGCGTTGGGTCTACCCGCCGCTGGTATGGCCGCTGGTGCGCCTGTGCACCCGCTGGGGCATCCACCCCAACACGGTGACGGTGCTGTCGATCATCCTGACGGTCGCGGCCGTGCCGCTGTTCGCGCGGGGCGACTTCCTGCTGGGCTTCCTGTGCGCCTACGGCATGAGCGTGCTCGACAGCGTCGACGGCAAGATCGCGCGCGTGACGCTCACCGATTCGGCCATCGGCAACGTGCTCGACCACGGCCTGGACATCGTGCACCCGCCCTTCTGGTATTTCGCCTGGGCCTGGGGCCTGGGCGGGCGGTCGATGGACGACCCGCTCTACGCGGCCGCCGTCTGGCTGATCGTTTTCTACCTGGGCGACCGCATCGTGCTCGGCATCGCCAAGGCGCGCCTGGGCTTCGCGCTGCATGCGGCGACCCGGCTGGACGGCCGGGTGCGCAGCTTCATCGCCCGCCGCAATATCACCATGACGATCATGGCGCTCGCGCTCCTGATCGGCGCCGGCCCGGCCGGCTTGTACCTCGTCACCGCCTGGCAAGGTCTGACGTTCGCCTGGCACGGCGTGCGCACGGTCTGGCTCGGCTTCCTCGCACGCAACAAGGCCCGCCCGGCTGTCTGAAGTCTGATGACCACGCTCGAAATCGTTCCGGTGCGCACACCGGCGGAACTGGACCGCTTCATCCAGCTGCCTTCCCGCATCCATGCACGCGACCCGCACTTCGTGCCGCCGCTGATGATGGAGCGGCGCGAGGCCCTGTCGCCACGCAAGAACCCGTATTTCGCGCACGCCGAAACGCAGTTCTGGTTGGCCCGCAAGGACGGGCGCGATGTCGGGCGCATCAGTGCGCAGATCGACAAGCTGGTGAAGGACCCGACGGAAGGCCACTTCGGGATGATCTGCGCGGAAGACGACGCCCAGGTCTTCGCGGCGCTGTTCAAGGCCGCCGAAGCGTGGCTCGCCGCGCGCGGCAAGACGAAGGTGCTCGGCCCCTTCAACCTGTCGATCAACGAGGAGACCGGCCTGCTCGTGGACGGCTTCGACACGCCGCCGATGATGCTGATGGGCCACGACGCCCGCTACGTCGGCGCACGGGTCGAGGCCGAGGGCTACGCGAAGGCGAAGGACATGATCGCCTACCTCTACGACATCGAGCACGAGATGCCCGCCGCCGCGCGCCGCATGATCGGTCCGCGCAAGCCGTCTGCGCTCACCGTGCGCAACCTCGACACCAAGCGCTACCTGGAAGAGTTCGACACGGTCACCGCGATCTTCAACGACGCCTGGTCGCAGAACTGGGGCTTCATCCCGTTCACCGAAGCGGAGATCGCGCACATGGCCAAGAGCCTGAAGATGTTCATCGACCCGACCTGCGTGGCCATCGTCGAGCTCAACGGCAAGGCCGTGGGCTTCGGCATCGCCCTGCCCAACCTCAACGAGATGATCGCGGACTTCGGCGGCAAGCTGCTGCCCTTCAACTGGGCCAAGCTGATGCTGCGCCTCAAGCGCGGCACGAAGACGGCGCGCGTGCCGCTGATGGGCATCAGCCGCAGCATCAGCGGCGAGCTGGCCGGCGCCATCGCGCCCTTCCTGGCCATCGACACGATGCGCCAGGGCCTGCGCGCCAAGGGCGTGAAGCAGGTCGAGTTGTCGTGGATCCTGGAGGACAACCGGCCGATGCGGCACATCATCGAATCGCTCGGTGCCGCGCCTTACAAGACCTACCGCGTCTACGAAAAGACCCTTGGCATCGGCGGCGCCGCCTGACATGACCGGACTCACCGCGCTGGTGCTGGCCGGCACGCGGGCCGGCGGCGACCCGCTGGCCAACTACGCCGGCGTGAGCCACAAGGCGCTGATCGAGATCGGCGGCACGACCATGATCGAGCGGGTCGTCGCCGCGCTCATGGCCGCCCCCGCGGTCGGGCGGATCGTGATCGCGATCGACCGGCCCGAATTGCTGAACGACCTGCCAGGCCTTCAGCCCGATGTCTGCGGCAAACCGTGGACCACGATGTCGACGCAGGAAGGGCCCAGCGCCACTGTCGCCGCGGCACTCGCACAGGAAGGCACGCCCCTCTTCGTCACCACGGCCGACCACGCGCTGCTGCAGGCCGCATGGATCGACGAGTTCCTGGCCGCCTGCCCGCCCGAGGCCGACGTGGCGGCCGCATTGGCACCGCGCCAGGCGGTCGAAGCGGCCGCGCCCGCCACGCGGCGCACCTGGCTGCGCTTCTCGGACGACGACTTCTCGGGCTGCAACCTGTTCCTGCTGGCACGGCCGAAGGCAGCCGGCGTGATCGTGTTCTGGGGCGAGATGGAACGTCTGCGCAAGGAGCCGCTGCGCATGATGCAGCGCCTGGGCTGGTGGTTCGCGCTGCGCTATCGGCTGGGCTGGCTCCGTTCCGCTGCAGCGGCCGAGCGACTGGGCGCGTTGTCCGGCGGTGCGCGGCTCGCGCTGGTGTCGATGCGCGACGGGCGCGCCGCGATCGACGTGGACAAGGCCGCGGACCTGGACCTGGTACGCCGGCTGGTGGCGGCCGAGGGCCCGGGCCTGAACGGCCCGTCCACCTCAAGCGGTCGCTGAAAGCTTCGCGGTCTGCGGCGTCGCGCTGGCACCGAGCCAGCCGGCGGCCAAGGTCCGGACGTACGTCAGATCGGCCGGGAAATCGAGTTCGCCCCACTGCAGGCCTTCGATTGAGGCCACGCGGATGTCCGCACCGGCACCGGCCAGGCGATGGATCGCCGAGAGGTACCACAGACCCGGGCCCTCGGCGGTACGCATCGTGCGTTCGAGCTCGGCGACGAACAGCGCGGCACCCTCGGCCTCGAAGCGCAGGAAGCCGATCGATTCGCCGTTGACCCGCTCGGCCGACAAGGTCTTGCCGATGGCGCGCAGGCGGTCGCCCTCGACCTCCACCTTCATGTCGTCGGCGTCGTAGCCCGGTTTGCGGTCGATGGTGACCGTGATCGGTGCCGATGGCGCCGCGAGCAGGCGGCGCGCGATCTCCGGCTCGAACAGGGTGTCGCCGTTGAGGATGAGACAAGGCGCCTGCAGCTCGGCGCGGGCCATCCAGCAACTCGCGAGGTTGTCGGCCAGCTTGTAGAAGGGGTTGAACAGGGTGCGCACCGTCATGCCGGCCGGTGTGATGCGTTGCAGCGCCTGCTCGACGAGGTCGGAGCGGAAGCCGGTCACGACGACCGCTTCGCCGATGCCCGCCTCCATCAGGCCGCGCAGCTGCCATTCGAGCATGCTGCGGCCGCTGCCCAGGTCGAGCAGGCACTTCGGAAGTTGTTCGGTCAGCGGCAGCAGGCGACTGCCTTGGCCGGCGCCGAGGATGAGGGCACGCTCAGGTCTGGACACGTTGATTCACCAATCAGAAAAAGAAGAGACGATGGGACAGGTCGGCGATTCGGCGGCGAGGCGAGCCGAGGATCAGGGCCGATCGATGCAAAGGTCGCGTTCGAGCCAGGCGCTGGACACCTGTGTCGCGCGCCAAGGCGCGTGCCGGTCTCGAAGCGCGAGATGCGCCACATGGGCGCTTCCCATTTCGAGCGCTGGAGTCTGCCAGACTTGGCCGGCAAACGCAGCGCCCTCACCCGCCGGCCGGGTATCGATGTCGCGCAGCCTGGCCAGGCTGTCGGCCCCGGCGGCCTTCGCCACCGCTTCCTTGCGCGTCCAGACCGACAAGAAGCGCCGCGGATCGCGGCCGGCCCAGGCACGCTCGCCGTCGTTGAGGTAGCGCGGAAAGTCGTCGGCCGTCAGCGCGCCGATCGCCTCGACATCGACGCCGATCGGACCGTCTGTCGACACGGCGCAGACAACGCGGCCTTCGCAATGGGAGATGCTGAAATCGACCGCCAGATCGAGCGCCGGTCGACCGTGCGCGGTGTAGTGCAGGGACGACAGCACGGCGCCGAGGTGACCGAATTGCCGAAGCCCTTCGCGCAGCAGCCGGCTGGCAATCAGCGACCGGTGCCGCGAGCGGACGTTGGGCCAGCGCGCGATCTGGGTCCGGCGGGCAAGGGGCAATTCGTCCATCCAGGCAGCCTCGAGTGCCATCGGAAGCACGGAGTCATCGGCGATCAGGACGGAGAGGGGCATGGACGCAGCGTTTGGCGCGCACATGACATAATCGAGGGCTCAGCACCAAGGGCAATTTCGGATTATGGCACAGGGACATTTGGCGCCGGGCCCCGACCAGGGCTACGACCTCGACGCCAATGACGAGACCTTGCCGGTGCTGCAGCAACTGCGCGCCCGCTACGGCGCGATCTACCGCGTTCCGTCACTGACGCGCCCTGGCGATGGCCTCGTCATCCACGACCCCGACGACATCCGCCGCGTGCTGCTGACCAACCGCGGCAACTACGTCAAGGGCGCGGGCCTCGAACGTGTGCGGGTGCTCCTCGGGAACGGCCTGATCGTCAGCGACGGCGACCTGTGGGCGCGCCAGCGCCGCATGATCCAACCCGCCTTCCAGGGCCAGGCGACCCGCGGCTTCGCCCCGGTGGTGCGGCAGGTCAACGCCGACCTGCTGACGCGCTGGAGCGCGCACGCCGACAGCGGCGAGCCCATCGACCTGACACACGAACTCAGCAGCGTCGCGCTCGAGATCGTGCTGCGGGCGCTGTTCAGTGCGGACTTCGACCGCCTGGTCGAGGCCGAGGGCGGCAGCCCCTTCGACCTGCTGACCGAAGAGAGCCGGCGCGATCTGCAGTTCGCGGCCCGCTTCCGCGGCCTCGCGCGTTTCGTGCGCGCCATCATCGAAACCCGCCGCCAGGAGGCGCGGGTCGAGTCCGACTGGCTCTCGATGCTGATGCAGGCGCGCGACAAGGCCAGCGGCGAGCCGATGCCGGACCGGGCCCTCCTCGACGAGGTCATGACGCTGATCGTCGCCGGCCACGAGACCACCGCCAGCACGCTCAACTGGACCTGGTACCTGCTGTCCCGGCATCCCGAAGCCGAAGCGGCACTCCACGCCGCCATCGCCCACGCGGCGCCCGCCGAAGTCGCGCCGGACCAAGCCCTGGCGACCCCCTTCGCCTCCGCAGACTACGTCGAACAGGTGCTGCAGGAAGCGCTCCGTCTCTACCCGCCGGTGTGGCTCTTCAGCCGCCGCGCCGTGCAGGACGACACCCTGGGCGGCTACCACGTCCCAGCCGGCACGGACATCTTCATCTGCCCCTACCTGCTGCACCGCGACGCGGCCCAGTGGGAGCGCCCCGAGGAATTCTTGCCGGCGCGCTTCATGCCGGATGCGGCCGCGGGCCGGCATCGCTTCGCCTACCTGCCCTTCTCGGCCGGCCCGCGCTTCTGCGTGGGTGCCGGCTTCGCCATGGCGGAGATGGCCACCCATCTGACGATGGTGGCGGAGCGCTTCCGATGGGTTCCCGTCGACGCCGAGCCCGCCGAGGCCGAATTCCAGATCAACCTGCGCACGCGCCATCCCCTGCGGATGCGGCTCGTGTCGCGCCGCTGAGCGGCAACCTCCTTTTCTCCATGCCATTCGACACCCTCCACGCCATCCTGCCCGCCACCGCGCGCGACGACCGCCAGATCACGCTCATCGAGGGCGACAAGGAGCAGCGCGTGCTGAGCTTCCAGCGGCTGCGCCAGCGCGCGCTCGCCGTGCTCGGCGCGCTCCAGCGCCAGTCGCTCGCGCCCGGCGACACGATGATCCTGTGCCTGGCCGACAACGAACGCTTCCTGGAAATGTTCTGGGCCTGCGTGCTGGGCGGCGTCGTCCCGGTCCCTCTCGCGCCCGGCGCCACCGATGCGCACCGCCAGAAGCTGCTGCGTGTCTTCGCGCAGCTCGGCCCGAAGGCATCGGTCTACATCGACGGCACGTCGCTGGAACGCCTCGACGGCTTCGCCGCAGCGCAGGGGCTGGCCGACCAGGCGGCGGCGCTGCGTGCCCGCGCCCTGGTTCCGGGCAGCCTCGACATCGGCGGCGAACCGGGGCAGCCCGTGTCGCCGCGTCCGGACGACCTGGCGTTCATCCAGTATTCCTCCGGCTCCACCGGTGAGCCCAAGGGCGTGCTGCTGACGCACCGCAACCTGTGCGCCAACATCGCCGCGATCATCGAGGCCGGCGCCTTCTCGGACCGCGACGTGGCGCTCAGCTGGATGCCGCTGTCCCACGACATGGGGCTGATCGGCTTCCACCTGAACATGCTGGCCTGCGGCGCCAGCCACGCGATCATGCGCACCGACCTGTTCGCGCGGCGCCCCCTGCTCTGGCTCGACCAGGCCAGCCAGCGCCGGGCCACGGTGCTGTGCTCGCCGAACTTCGGCTACCAGCATTACCTGCGGCAGTTCGCGCTGAAGCCGCCCCAGGGGCTGGACCTGTCGGCCGTGCGACTGATCTTCAATGGCGCCGAACCGATCTCGGCCGAGTTGTGCCGGCGTTTCACCCAGTCCATGGCACCCCATGGACTCCCGCCGAACGCCATGTTTCCGGTGTACGGGTTGGCCGAAGCCAGCCTGGCGGTGAGCTTCCCGCCCCCATCGACACCGCTGGAGACGATCGAGCTCGATCGGACAGCCCTTCGTGTCGGCGCGCCCGTGCGGGCTGCGGCACCTGGGTCGGCGCATGCCATCGAATTCGTCAAGCTCGGCCGCGCCGTGCCCGGCTGCGAGATCCGGATCGTGGACGACGCCGGCACCGGCTTGGCCGACCAGACGGTCGGCCACGTTCAGATCCGGGGCGACAACGTGTCCGGCGGTTATTTTCGCGAGGGGAGCGGTAACGGCGCATCGCGGGTGACACCCGGATGGCTGGACACCGGCGACCTGGGCGTGATGCTGGACGGGCAGCTCGTGATCACGGGTCGGGCCAAGGACCTGATCATCGTCAACGGACAGAACTACTACCCGACCGATCTGGAGGAGATCGCCCAACAGGTGCCTGGCATCGAGGCCAACCGGGTGGCAGCGGTCGGGGTGCGCGACGCCAGCGAAGGCACCGAATCGGTCGCGCTGTTCGTGGTCCACCGCGGAGATCTGGCGGGCTTCGTGCCCAAAGTTCAGGCTTTGCGACGCATCATCGGCCAGCAAACCGACCTGGAACTGAACGACATCGTGCCCGTCAGCGCCATTCCGAAGACCACCAGTGGCAAGCTGCAACGGTATGCACTGGCCCTCGCCTTCGAACAAGGCGAATTCGCTACAATACGCTCGGAATTGGCAGGGTTTATGTCAGCGAACGCCGCGATCGAACCTGTCGAGGCAGGGCCGAAATCAACGGCCCTGCGCCTCAAGGAGATCTGCGAGCCGTTGATTCCAGACCAGCAGATCACGGTCCAAACCAACTTGCTGGAAATCAACCTCAAATCGCTCACCCTGGCGCGCATCCATGAAGCGATCGAGCGCGAATTCCCCCAGCGGATCGAGGTCACGGATCTTTTCGATTACCCGACGCTGGAGCAGCTGGCGAAACTTCTGGATGAAACCCAGACCTGATCACTGTGCATAACATTTATGACAGTCTGATGTTTGCGGATTTTTCAATCCCGCAGATCTTGAATTTCTTCCATGGGGCACGCAGCTTGCGAATGGCCCAAACCGTACAGTACTGTACAGTACAGCCCAAGTTATAGAGTGAAGCAGTGCATGCCCAATATGTTGTGTTCTAGCGTTCTCCCGAGAGTTCAGGGGCACGAGAAGCGGGGGGGTGCACGGTGACGCAAGCAATGCTCCTCGATACGGCACCGACGCCGACGGCCAGCGGCCTTGCGCTGCGCAGCGCGGTCTTCTCCACCCTGACCGAAGCCCTGGACTACGCCGCGACCGGCGAGACCGGGTTCAACTACTACGACGGACGCGACAAGCTCTCGGCCGTTCTGCCCTACCGCGAACTGCGTCGCCGCGCCCTCGAGATGTCGCGTCGCCTGGCGCCGCTCGGCCGCGGTAAGCGGTTGGCCCTGGTCGCCCACACGCACCCCGACTTCGCCGTGATGTTCTACGCGTGCCAGTACGCCGGCTTGGTGCCCGTGCCGCTGCCGGCCGCCGTGCACCTGGGCGGCCGCGAGGCCTACGTTCGCCACCTGCGCCAGCTGATGCGCGACTGCCAGGCCGTCGCCGCCTTCGCCCCGTCCGAATTCGTCGGCTTCCTAAACGAGGCCAGCGAAGGCCTGCCGCTCACGCTGTCCGGCACCCTGGACGACTTCCTGGCACTGGATGCCCAGGAAAAGCTGCCGCCGCCGCCCGTGTCGACCGACCTGGCCTACCTGCAGTACACCTCGGGCAGCACCCGCTTCCCGCGCGGCACCATGATCACGCAGGCCGCGGTCATGGCCAACCTCAGCGCCATCTTCAACCATGGCTTCGCGCTCACCGCGGACGATCGTTTCTGCTCCTGGCTGCCGCACTACCACGACATGGGTCTGGTGGGCATCGTGCTGGGATGCATGGCGACGCAACGCTCGGTCGACTACCTGCCGACGCGCGAGTTCGCGATGCGCCCGCGCCTCTGGCTCAAGCTGATCTCGCGCAACCGCTGCACGATCTCGTACAGCCCGCCCTTTGGCTACACGCTGTGCGCCCGACGCCTGCGTCCGGCGGATATCGAGGCACTCGACCTGTCCTCCTGGCGCATCGCCGGTGTGGGCGCCGAGATGATCCATCCCGAGTCCCTGCGGCAGGTGGCCGAGATCCTGGCGCCGGCCGGCTTCGACGAACGCGCCTTCCTGCCCAGCTACGGCATGGCGGAGTGCGCGCTGGGCGTGAGCTTCACCCCCGTGGGCAGCGGCCCGCACAGCGATTTGATCGACATCGACCGGCTGTCCCGCACGGGCGAGGCGCGTCCGCCGATCGAGGGCGAAGCCGCCGTCAAGGGCAAGGCCTTCATCGACTGCGGCCGGCCGCTGCCGGGCTTCGAGGTCGAAGTGCGAGGCGACCGGGGCAACGTGCTGCCCGAACGCCGGTGCGGCGCCATCTATCTGCGCGGCCCCAGTGTGATGTCGGGCTACTTCGGCAATCCCGAGGCCACGCAAGAGGTGCTGTCGGACGATGGCTGGCTCAACACCGGCGACCTGGGCTATTTCGCCGACGGTTCGTTGTTCGTCACCGGTCGCGCCAAGGACCTGATGATCATCAAGGGCCGCAACATCTGGCCGCAGGACCTCGAGTACCTGGCCGAACAGCAGCCCGAAGTCCGGCCGACCGATGCGTCCGCCTTCACGGTCGCGGACGAGGACGAGAACGAAACCGCGGTGCTGGTCGTGCAGTGCCGGGAAGCCGACCCGATCAAGCTCGCGTCGCTGTCGGTGCGCCTGAAGCAGGCGATCCACGCCGAATTCGGCATCCATTGCCTGATCGAACTGGTGCCGCCGCACACCCTGCCGCGCACCTCGTCGGGCAAGCTGTCGCGCAGCATGGCGCGCAGCGATTTCCTCAAGCGCTGCGGCGAGGAGCCGCAGGTCGGCTTCGTCAAGGACGATGCACGCGTCCAGACGCAGCACGCGAGCATCGGCCGCGACATTGCCCTGACGACCCCTGATTGAGCCTTCCCCCGTGACCGAATTGAATCTGGCAACCATCGAAAGCGCCATCCGCGAAGCCCTCGAAGCGATCCGTCCCGGCACGGCGGGCCTGGGCGGCGACGCCGACCTCATGCAGGAGGCCGACCTCGACTCGATCGGCGTGATGGACCTCGTCATGGAGATCGAGGACCGCCTCGACCTGTCGATCCCGGTGGAAACGCTGGCCCAGGCGCACACCATCAACGGGCTGCGCGCCGGCATCGCCCAGCTGACCGGCGGTGCGGCGTGAGTCTTCTGAACAAGTTCGGCGCGCAGCGCCAGCTCCAGACGAGCCTGGACGCGATGGGCGGCGTGGCACCGATCGCGACGCCGATGGACGAGATCCATTCGGCCACCTCTGCCACCATCGGCGGGCGCCGCATGGTGCTCGCGGGGACCAACAACTACCTGGGCCTGACCTACGACGCGGCCTGCCGGGCCGCCGCCATCGAGGCCATCGAAACCCAGGGCACCGGTTCCACCGGTTCACGCATGGCCAGCGGCAACTACGCCGGCCACCGTGCACTGGAGCGTGCGCTGGCCGACGCCGTCGGCTGGCCGTCCTGCATCGTCTTCTCCACCGGCTACCAGACCAACCTCGGCGTGATCTCCGCGCTGGCCGACACCGGCGACTACCTGCTGGTCGATGCCGACAGCCATGCCAGCATCCACGACGGCTGCCGGTTGAGCAACGCCACCACCATCCGGTTCCGGCACAACGACCCCGAGAACCTCGACCGCCGCCTCGCGCGGCTCGGCGATGATGCGCACCGTGCGTTGATCGTGGTCGAGGGCGTCTACAGCACCCTCGGCGACCGTGCGCCGTTGAAGGAAATCGCCGAGATCAAGCGGCGCTACGGCGCCTGGCTGCTGGTCGACGAGGCGCATTCCTTCGGCGTCTTCGGTGAACGCGGCCTCGGGCTGTCGGAAGAACTGGGCGTGCTCGACGACGTCGACTTCATCGTCGGCACCTTCTCCAAGAGCCTGGGTGGCGTTGGTGGCTTCTGCATCGGCCGGCACGCGGAACTCGAATACGTGCGGATGGTGAGCCGCCCCTACATCTTCACGGCGTCCTCGTCGCCGCCCTCGATCGCGGCGACGCGCGAAGCACTGCGCCAGATGCTGGCCGGCCATGCGTTGCGCGAACGGCTGTGGCGGCACGCCGAACGCCTCTACGCCGAGGCCTCGAAGCTCGGCTACCGGTTGGGCACCACGACGCCCGGCCCGGTCGCCGCGTTGGTCTTCACCGAGCGTGCCGAAGCGCAGGCACTGTGGCAGTCGCTGCTGGACAGCGGCATCTACACCAACCTGATGATCCCGCCTGCCACGCCCGCCGGCCTGAGCCTGGTGCGCATCAGCCTCAGCGCGGCGCACAGCGACGACGACATCGGGCACATCATCGCCGCGCTGGCCAGCGCGCGACGCTGAGTATTCAAGGCCCCCCATCATGTCCCAGCGCCGCTTCGCCGTCGTCACGACCTGCCATGCAGCCGGTTACGAGAACTACGGGCGGACCATGGTCGAGACCTTTCTGGACCACTGGCCACACGATGTGCCGTTGATGCTCTACCACGAGGGTTTTGTACCGCCGTCGGCACCGGGGCGCATTGAGGTGCACGACCTGAACGCCGCGAGCCCCGAACTGGTCGCGTTCAAGGCGCGGCATCGTGACAATCCCCGCGCCATCGGCCAATGGCGCCCACGCCGGCGTCTGCGCATCGGCCCGCTGTCGATCCCGCTGCCGTGGCGCGTCAAGAAGGCGGGCTACCGCTGGGACGCGGTGCGCTTCTCGCACAAGAGCTATGCGATCTTCGACGCCGCGCGCCGCACCGATGCGGACGCGCTCATCTGGATCGACGCCGACACCCGTTTCTTCGCCGACGTCGACGTGGCCGAGCTGGCCGCAATGATGCCGCCGGACAGCGCCGTGTCCTGCCTGCGCCGCCCGAACCATACCGAGTGCGGCTTCGTGGTCTACAACCTGCGACATCCGGAGACGCGACGCCTGCTGGCCGAGTTCGAGGCGATGTACAACAAGGACCTGCTCTTCGCCGAGTACGAGTACCACGACTCCTACCTCTTCGACGTGGTGCGCGAACGCGCCGAAGCGCGCGGTGCCCACACGCACGACATCGCCGAAGGCGCCGGCTGGCAGGCCTCGCATGTGCTGATCAATTCGCGCCTCGGCCGCTTCATGGACCACATGAAGGGCGACCGCAAGATCGACGGCAAGAGCCGCACGGACGATCTGTTGGTCGCGCGCGACGAAGCCTACTGGCAGCGGCGCTAGCACGCGCGGTCGGCGGCAGCCGGGACAGCGGTGAAAATACGGCATGCGCAACGCCGTTTTCATCCACACCAACCCCAAGCAGATCGTCGGCGCCCTGGTGGCGCAACACGCGTTGCGCAGCCGCAGCGCCGCGCCGGAGCGCTTCGACGTGCGCATCCTCCAGACGACGGACTTCCCGGCCTTCGAGCGCTTCGAGGGCCGCCGCTACCTGCGCGAAGGCCAGCAGGTGCTGTGGCGCAACGACGATCTGCAGTCGTTCACACCGCTGCGCTTCGCCGTGCCCGAGCAGATGGGCTACGCCGGCCGCGCGGTGCTGATCGACCCCGACATCTTCGCGCTCGGTGACATCAACGCGCTGCTCGAGCGCGACATGGGCGGTGCCGCCGTGATGGCGCGGCAGATGGACGGCGACTTCCGCCGCCCGCTGCATTACGCGTCGAGCGTGATGCTGATGGACTGCGCGCGCCTCACGCACTGGCAGTGGGAGGCGGACTTCGAGCGCACCTTCCGCGGCGAGCGCGACTACCGCGATTGGATGTGGCTGCTGCTCGAGCCGCCTGGCAGCGTCGCGCCGCTGGAGCCCGAGTGGAACGACTTCGACCGGCTCACGCCGCAGACGAAGCTGCTGCACAACACCCATCGCCGCACGCAGCCGTGGAAGACCGGCCTGCCCTCGGATTTCACGCCGCGCGGCACCACGCTCACCTCGCGCGCCGGCATCTGGCTGCGCAAGCTGACGGGGCGCGGTGCCGGTCGCTACCGCCGGCATCCCGACCCGGCGCAGGAAAAGCTGTTTTTCCGGATGCTGGGCGAGTGCCTGGACAACGGGTCGATCGACCGTGCCCTGCTCGAGGCGGAGATCGCGCGCGGCCATGTGCGCAGGGATGCGATGGACTGCGTGGCCCGCGCCGCGCACGCCATCGCCTGAGCACCGGCTGCCCGATCGAGCCCGATCAGCGCCGATCGATCAGTGCTCGGATGCGCGCCAGCGTGGCCTCACGTTCCTGCCGCGCGATGTCGAGCACGCGGCCGCGGCCATCGAACGCGCCGGCCGCTTCCAGCGCACGGTGCAGCAGGCCCAGGTCGCGCAGCGACGAGAGCAATCCCAGGTCCTGCAGCGCATCGAAGCTGCGCGCCACCATCGACCCGGGCCGCCGTGCCGCAGCGGCGCGCCAGGCCGTCGCCAGGCGCCAGCGCCAATCCGGTTGCCGCGGCAATGCGAAGGGCACGACCGGCTTGCCCGTGAGCAAGGCCTCGGTCAGCATCGACGCGCTGTCGGTCGTGACGACAAGGCGGTCGGCGCGCTGGCGCAGGGCGGCATAGGGGTTCTCGCCCTCGCCCCAGCGAACGACATGCACGGGCACATCGAGCGTCCGGGCCAGCACGTCCATGGCGGTGGCCGGCGTCCGCGGGCTGCCGAGCACCCAGGCACTGCCGCCCTGCGCTCGCACCTGTGCATTCACGAGGCGCGCCAGGCCGACGGCCGCCTCGTCGTCGAGCACGAAAGGCCGGCTGTCGCCACCGACCATCACCAGCGTCCAGGGCCGCGGCAGGCGCGCCGCCTGCGCCTGCAACGCCCTGGGCAGCGGCACGTCGATCAGAACCGGTGGCGGCATGAAGGGCATGCGGTGGCTCAGCACGTTGGGACGCTCGGGCACCGCGTACTGCGGCGCGGTGACGATCAGGTCGAACCATGACAGCGGCGCCCACGGCCGATTGATGTGGACCAGCCGCGTGCGCCCGCCCGATTGCCGCCGGATCCACCGCGCCGCCGGCACGCTCTTGCGCCCGGCCGCCAGCACCACACGCGGCCAGGGCGGCTGCAGCGCTGCCGGGTCCTTGCGGCCCCAACTCAGCCGCGAGGCACCCAGCAGAACCGGCGGCAACCCCGCCGCGACGTTGAAGCGCAGGGGCACGGTGCGGTACGGCACACCCAAGGCATCGGCGATGGCCAGCAGCTGCTGGTTGTCGCCATGGCGCGCGCCCAGCAGCACCCAGACCGACGCCGCGCCGGGATCGGGAGGCGTCACCATCAGCCCGGCAACCAGCCGGCCGACCGGTACCAGGCGACGGCATCGGCGAAGCCGGTGTCGATATCGAACTGCGGTGACCAGCCCGCCGGCCGCGCGAGTTCGGCTGGCGAGACGCCCCAGTCCGCATGCCGCAGTTCGCGCAGCTTTTGAGAGTTGAGCATGGCGGCCGAGCCGCCGAGGCGCGCCACATCGCCCACCCATGCCACGCCGCGCAGCAGCCCTTGCGGCGCCTGCACGAAGCGCGGCGTCGGGTTGCCGACGGCGCGTGCCGCGGCACCGAGCAGTTCGTCCCAACGGTAGCCCGCCGGCTGGCCATCGGCCGCCGCCAGCACCTGGCCCTGCGGCGTCGACGCGACGAGCGTGACGATCAGCCGGGCCACGTCGCGCACATGGATCAGCGCGGCGCGCGCATCCGGCCCGCCGAGCAAGGGCACGCGCGGCCAGCGGGCGACCTGGAAGAAGCGCAGCGTTTCGCGGTCACCCGCGCCGTAGACCGCGGGTGGGCGCAGCACCGTGGTGCGCACGCCCATCGCGTTGAGCGCCGCGGCCTCACCGGCACGCTTGCTGGCGGCATAGTCCGAGAGCGAAGGTTCGCGCGCGGCCAGGCTGGAGACCAGCAGGAAATGCGCGCCGGGTGACAGCCGCTGCGTCGCCTGCGCGATCCGCGCGACGCCCTCCTCGTTCACTGCGAAGAAATCGGCACGCCGTGCCGCCTTGATGAGCCCGGCCAGATGGATCACCGCGTCGGCGCCCTCCACCAGACGGGCCAGCGCCGCCTCGTTGTCGAGCGACCCGGCCACCACCTCCGGCGTCGACTGGCGCCATTCGGCGCCGGACGGCTCGCGGCGCAACAGCAGCCGCACGCGCCACCCCGACTGCACCAGCGCGGCGACGAGATGCCGCCCGATGAAGCCGGTCGCGCCGGTCACGGCGACCAGGGGCGCACGCGCCGGGTCGACATCGGAATTCAGAGGAGGCAAATGCATTGAGTCACTGAGAAGACCGCGGGCGATGGCCGAGAGCGCCAGGCCCGGGAGCCGGATAGCATAGAGCACCGCGATTCGACTGCCGCGGCCCTCTGCATGAACAAGACCCTCCTCCTCTGCCTGATGCTCGCCACCCTGCCCGGCCTGGCCGACGCCCGCAGCAAGCACCGCGACCACGCCGAGCAGCGCGCCTTTCGCCAGGAGCACCCTTGCCCCTCCACCGGCCAGGCCGAAGGCGCCTGCCCCGACTGGCAGATCGGCTACGTGGTCCAGCTCTGTGCCGGGGGACAGGACAAGCGCGAGAACATGCGATGGCTCACCCCGGCGGACAAGCGCTTCATCAAGGAATCGACGGGCAAGGACTGCAAGAAGCTGCGGCCCACGCCGACGATGCGCTGAGACGCCTCCGGGAGCGCGTCAGCGCGATGCCCAGAAGGCCCGTTGCAGGACGACCGTCTCCTCGGCGATCTCCGGCACGGGGCCGATGAGTTCGACCGGCTTCTGGCAGTGGTCGAAAACATAGCGCGACGGCACGCTCATCGTCGGATTCTCGGCATGGCTGCCGGTCTCAGCCAGCAGTTGCGCCTCGGTCATGCCGTAGACCACGCGGCCGATGTTGGCCCAGTAGGCGGTGCCGGCGCACATGCAGCAGGGCTCGACCGCGGTGTAGAGCGTGCAGCCCCACAGGAACTCCGGCGTGAAGTTGGTCGCCGCCACGCGCGCGAGCGTCGACTCGGCATGGTTGACCGTGTCGATGTTGCACTGCTCGAGCAGCACGGTCTCCTGGTCGGGGCCGACCAGCACGGCGCCGAAGGGATGGTGGCCCAGCGCGACGGCGCGCTGCGCCACCGCGTTGGAGCGGCGCAGGTGCTTGAGCATCTGGGCGTGCGTGGGGCGCAGGCCCTGTGCGGGCAGGTCGGGGTCGAACATCGTCGGGCTCGTCAATTCACAGGCTGCGCCAGAAGTCGATCAGCAGCCCGACGAATTCGTCGGGCTTCTCCACCGCGCTCAGGTGGGCCGCGTCGATCGTGGCGAGCCTGGCGCCGGGAATCTGCGCCACCATCTGCTGCGACATCGCGGGCGGCGTGGCCAGGTCCTGCGTGCCGGCAATGACGAGCGTGGGCACCGCGATGCGCGTGTTGCTCTCGCGGAAGTCGATGGCCGCGACCGCCTTGCAGCTTTCGACGTAGCCGGCGGCATCGGTCTTGACCAGCATGTCGCGCAGCGCAGCCGCGGCGCCAGTACCTTCGGGCGTCGCGCGCCAGCCCGGGGTGATCCAGCGCTCGACCGCGCCATCGGCGATCGCGGCGACCCCGTCGGTCTGCACCCGTGCCACGCGCGCCGTCCATGGCGTGCTGTCGGGGTAGTGCGCGCTCGAGTTGGCGATAACCACGGTCTTGAGCAACTCGGGGCGGCGCACCGCCAGCGCCTGCGCCGTCATGCCGCCCATCGAGAGGCCGACGAAGTGCACCGGCTCGCCGGCCGCCTCGCGCTCGATCAGCGACGCCGCGTCGTCGGCCAGCGTCTCGATGCCGAAGGCGCCGGGCACGACGGGGGAAGCGCCATGGTCGCGGTGGTCGTAGCGGATCACGGTGTGGGCACGCGCCAGCCGCGCGGCCACGGCGTCCCACATGCGCAGGTTGCAGCCGAGCGCATGGCTCAGCACGACGATCGGGCCTTCGCCCTCGCGCAGGACATTCAGGGAAATCATTCAGGGTCTCCTTGCGGTGGAGGGTGCCGGCAGGCGCGGCACCCAGAAGAATGCGATGAGCATCAGCACCATGCCGGCCAGCAGCATCGGCACGACCATCGGCCAGGCGCCGTTGGACGATTGCGGGTCGACAAAGCTGGCGGCCGTCTGGCCGACGACGAAGCCGACCAGCATCATGCCGAAACCCGACCACGACACGGCCCGGCCCGCGAGATGCGGCAGGTCCCCCACCGCGCCGGCCTGGCCGCAGGGCTGGTGGATGCCATGGCCGAGACAGTACACGGCGTGGCCGACCAGCAGCGGCACGACCGATTGCGGCGCCAACACGCAGCCGACGACCTGGATCAGCGGCCCGGTGCAGCTCAGCGTCGCGCCGAGCTGCACCGTGTGCACCACGCCCAGCCGCCGCAGCAGGCGCCGGCACATCGTGGTGCTGAAGATGTAGACCAGCGAGCCGCCCGCGGGAATCCAGCCGTACATGATCGGCGACAGGCCGAGGTAGCCGATGTAGACCATCGGCGACAGCAGCAGGAAGGCGAAGATGCCGCTGTAGGTGGTGGCGGCTACCGAGGCCCAGGCGCGGAAGCTCGGGCTGGCAAACACCTCGCGCACGCTGCCCTTCGGCGTGGCCGGCTCGCCGGCGCCGGGGCGATGCAGCGTCTCGCCGAAGAGGCGCAGGCACAGCACCCACAGCAGCGCCGCATAGACGGCCATGCCGCCGAGCACCCAGCGCCAGCCGAATTCCTGCACGGTGAAGGCGCCCATCACCGGCGCGATCAGGCCAACTACGCCGAGGCCGGTGAGTCCGCGTGCCATGACGTGAGGCCCCTCGTGCGCGGGGTACAGGTCGCGCACCGCCGCGCGCGCGCAGACCAGGATGGCGGCCATGGAGAAGCCCTGCAGCACGCGGAAGCCGACCAGCACCGCCATGCTCGGCGAGAAGATCGCGCCGGCCGCGGCGATGGCGTAGACCGCCAGGCCGGTGAGCAGCACCGGGCGTCGCCCGAAGCGGTCGGACAGCGGCCCGCAGACCAACTGGGCGATGCCGAAGGCCAGTACGAAGGCGGTGAGGCTGGCGCTGGCGGAGCCGAGGTCGCGCGCGATCTCGGGCAGCGCGGGCAGGTAGCTGTCGGTGGCGACCGGCTGGGCCGCCAGCAGCAGCGGCAACAGCAGCACGAAGGCCGTCGCGGGCGATGGCGCGTGGCCCCGCACGCTCACTTCGGCAGCTCTTCGAGCAGGCCCTTCTCGCGCAGGATCGCGGTCGCGATGCCGAAGGCATGGTTGGCCACCGGCACACCGCAGTAGATGGCAGCCATCATCAGCACCTCCTTGATGTCCTCGGGCGTCAGGCGCGACTCGGGTGGGCCGTCCAGCGCGGCGCACACGTGCATCGCGAATTCCTCGTACGCATGCGTGCCGAGCATCATCGACAGCACCATGTAGCGGCGCGTCTTGTCGCCCAGCGCAGGCCGGCCCCAGATGTCGTGCCACGCATGGCGCGTGATGAGCTCCTGGAACTCGGCGTTGAAGGTCGTGCGCTTGGCGAGCGACTGGTCGACCCAGGCGTCGCCCAGCACGCGGCGGCGTTGCAGCAGGCCGCGTTCGTAGTCGGGATGAGGTGCTTTGTCGTCGCTCATGGCGAACCGTCCTTGGATGATGTGTTGTTGCGAATCACGTCGAAGCGCGTCTGCAAGTCGTGCGCCTGCGCACGTGCGAGTCCGGCCACGCCGTCGGCCAGCGCCGGATCGAACCATTCGTCGGCCGCCTGGGCCGGCAGCTCAGCGCGCAGCCGGTCGATGTTGGCGCGCATGCGTGCCGCATCCACGTTCAGGCCCGGCAGCGCGCCCGCGAGCGCATGGGCGCTGCCCTGCACGGTGAGCCACAGCTGCGGCCATTCGGCCAGCTCGGCCTGCCACGGCCCGAGGGCGCGCTGGTGCTGCTGCGGCATCGCGGCGAGCAGCGCGGCGACCTGCTGCGGCGCGCGCTGCGCGGCGGCCAGTGCGACCATCGAGGCGACCGGGTTGCGCTTGTGCGGCATGGCCGACGAACCGCCCCGGCCGACCTCGGCGGGCTCGGTGAC
Organism: Variovorax sp. J2L1-78; assembly: GCF_030317205.1. Lineage (NCBI taxonomy): Bacteria > Pseudomonadati > Pseudomonadota > Betaproteobacteria > Burkholderiales > Comamonadaceae > Variovorax > Variovorax arabinosiphilus. The sequence goes on from NZ_JASZYB010000001.1 coordinate 1,591,155, forward strand.
TTCGGCGACCTCGTACTGGCCCAGCAGCGAGATGTCGAGCGCGATCTTGCCCAGGCTGCCGGCCAGCAGGCCGAGCTCGCAAGCCAGCGCCGTCCAGCTGTCGCGCTGGGTGTGCCAGGTGGCGCCGGGATCGCGCAGTTGCAGGGCGGCGGCCAGGCGCGCGCGCACCACGGCGCCCTGCCCCTTCATCTGCGCCAGCGTGCCGACCGCACCGCCGAGCTGCAACTGCAATGCAGCCCGCGCCGCGGCCTGCAGACGCTCGCGGCTGCGCACCAGCGGCGCGGCCCAGCCCGCGCACACCAGGCCGAAGCTGGTGACCGAGGCCGGCTGCATCAGCGTGCGCGCCAGCATCGGCGTGGCGGCGTGCTGCCCGGCATGGCGCAGCAGCGCGGCGATGGCGGCGTCGACGTCGGCCAGCAGCAACGCGAGCGCGTCACGCGTCACCAGCACCATCGCCGTGTCGATCACGTCCTGGCTGGTGGCGCCGAGGTGCACATGCGGCAGCGCCTCCGGATGGCGCTGGCCGACGATGTCCTTCAGCGCCTTCACCAGCGGGATGGCCAGGCTGCCGGCGCGGCCGCTGTCGAGGCCGATCTGCACCGGGTCGACGTCGTCGAGGTTGCAGCAGGCGGCGATGGCACCGGCTGCGTCGGCGGGGATCAGGCCAACCTCTGCTTGCGCGCGCGCCAGGCCGGCCTCGAAGCGCAGCATGGCGGCGATGACGGCCGGACCGTCGAAGACCGTCCGCATGGCGGGGGTCGAGAGAAAGCTGTCGAAGATGCTCATGGCAGATGTCCCAAGCCTCGATGATCACAGGCGACGGCCGAACGGCACCTGCCCGCGCCAATAGCGCAGCGTCAGCCAGCCGCCGAGGATGCCACCAAGGTGCGCGAAGTGCGCCACGCCGCTCATGCTGCCGGTCACTCCGAGGAAGAGTTCGATCACGCCGTAGATCACCACGAAGAGCCAGGCCGGCATCGGGATCGGCGGGATCAGCGGGACGATGCGACGGTTCGGGAACAGCATCGCGAAGCCGGCCAGCAACCCGAACAGGCCACCAGATGCGCCGACCGTGGGGTTCGGGCTGCCGCTCCAGGCCGCCACCAGCAATTGCGTGAGCGCCGCGACGATCACGCTCGCGAAGTAGAAGACCAGCAGGCGCTTCGAGCCCCACACGCGTTCGAGCTCGGCACCGAACATGAAGAGGCCGAACATGTTGAAGACGAGGTGCGAGATGCCGCCGTGCAGGAAGGCATAGGTGATCACCTGCCACGGCATGAAGCCGCCCGAGCCGACCGGCCACAGCGCGAAGAACGCCAGGCCGTCGACGCCCAGCGACTGCAGCAGGAACACGACCACGCAACTGAGGATCAGCGCCTGGGTGGCGGGCGGCATGGAAAACATCGGGGCTCCGTTTCTGGACGAGGAAGGAAGAAGGACAGCGGGATGCGATTCAGGCGGCGGCGCGGGGTTCCAGGGCGGTCTCGGCACGCAGCATGCGCCAGGCACACCCCGTGCCCAGCAGCGCGAGCACCGTGGCGGCGACGTACATCGCCACGAAGCCGAAGCGGCTGGCCAGAGCACCGCCCGCCAGCACGCCGGCCACGCCCCCGATACCGTAGCCGACCACGGTGAAGAGCGCCTGGCCCCGACCCCGCAGGCGACCGGGGAAATGGCACGTGATCAGCGCGATGCAGGTCGTGTGGTGCGCGGCGAAGCTCAGGCCGTGCAGCAACTGCGCGAACAGGATGGCCGCCAGCCACTGCCCCGCCACGCCGGTCATCGCCATGCGCACCACCGCCACCGCGCTGCACAGCAGCAGCCAGTGCGACATCGTCAGCCGGCCGATGAAGCGCCCCTGCACGAAGAACCAGGCGACCTCGCTCACGATCGACAGCGCCCAGAGCGCGCCGATCATGCCCTTGCCGTAGCCCAGCGAATCGAGGTAGAGCGACAGAAAGCCGTAGATCGAGAAGTGCGCGGTGACGTGCAGGCACAGCGACAGCAGGAACCAGCGCACCACCGGCTGGCGCAGCACGGGCAGCACCGGCACGTGGTCCTTGGCATGCGCCGCGCGCGGCTCGCGCACATCGGGCAGGCGCCAGGCGGCCAGCAGCACCAGCGCCAGCGTCACGCCCGCCCACGCCGGGAAGTGGCCCATGCCGAAGTGGTCGAACCACTTGCCCGCGATGAAGACCGTAACCAGAAAACCCGCCGAGCCCCACAGCCGGATGCGGCCGTAGCGGCCCCAGTCGCCGGCCACCAGTTGCGCCATCGCCGCCTCGGTCAGGCCCATCATCGAGCTGGTGTGCGTGAAGAGCAGCAGCAGCACCAGCCCGACCCACCACGCGTTGCCCGGCACCCAGAGGCCGAAGGACACCGCCAGCGCGATGGCCGCGCTGATGCGCAGCAGCCGCACGCGCTCGCCGGTGCGGTCGCTCAGCGCGCCCCACGCATAGGGCGCGAACACGCGGGTGAAGGACTGCACCGCGGCCAGCAGGCTGATGGTGATGATCGGCAACCCCTGGTCCTTCAGCCACAGCGGCAGGTAGGGGTTGAAGAAACCGATGTGCGCGAAATAGCTGGCCGACAGCGCGGCGAAAGCCAGCAGGTGGCCGGCGCCGCCCGAGGGCAAGGGCGGGGCCGGCGAGGACGGCGCCGCCGCCACTACAGGAAGGACGCCTGCAGCGGTGCGGCATCCACCGCGGCCGAGACCTCGCCGTTCTGCGCACGCTGGCGCAAGGCATGCTCCATCACGACCAGCGCCAGCATCGCCTCGGCGATGGGCGTCGCGCGGATGCCCACGCAGGGGTCGTGCCGGCCCTTGGTCACCACCTCGACCGGCTGGTTGTTCACGTCGATCGACTGGCGCGGGCTGATGATCGAGCTGGTCGGCTTGATGGCGATGCTCACTTCCAGGTCCTGGCCCGACGTGATGCCGCCCAGAACCCCGCCCGCGTTGTTGGTCTCGAAGCCGTCGGGCGTGATCGAGTCGCCGTGCGTGGTGCCGCGCTGCGTGACGCTCGCGAAGCCCGCGCCGATTTCCACGCCCTTGACCGCATTGATGCCCATCATCGCGTAGGCGATCTCGGCGTCCATCTTGTCGAACAGCGGCTCGCCCAGGCCCACCGGCACGTTCGACGCCGTCACGCGGATGCGCGCGCCGCACGAATCGCCGGCCTTGCGCAGCGCATCCATATACGCCTCGAGGTTCGCCACGTCGGCCACGGGCGCGAAGAAGGGGTTGTGCGGCACATGCGACCAGTCCTCGAACGGGATGGCGATCTCGCCGATCTGCGCCATACAGCCGCGGAACACGGTGCCGTACTTCTCGTAGAGCCACTTCTTGGCCACCGCGCCGGCCGCCACCATCGGCGCGGTCAGCCGGGCCGACGACCGCCCGCCGCCGCGCGGGTCGCGAATGCCGTACTTCTTCCAGTAGGTGAAGTCGGCGTGGCCGGGGCGGAACTGCTGGGCGATCTGCCCGTAGTCCTTGCTGCGCTGGTCGGTGTTCTGGATCAGCAGCGCGATCGGCGTGCCGGTCGTCTTGCCCTCGTACACGCCCGAGAGGATCTGCACCGCGTCAGGCTCGTTGCGCTGCGTGACGTGGCGGCTGGTGCCGGGGCGACGACGGTCGAGGTCACCCTGGATGTCGGCCTCGGTCAGGGCCATGCCGGGCGGGCAACCGTCGATGACGCAGCCGATCGCCGGGCCGTGCGACTCTCCGAAGTTGGTGACCGCGAAGAGATTGCCGAAAGTGTTGCCGCTCATGGGGCGGGATTATCCCCACAAAGGGTCGCACCTGCCCCAGCGGGGGGCATCGCCGGCACTAGGACACGCGGGCGTCCATCCGCTGGATCAGCTCGCCGATCTGCAGGTCGATGGCGAAGAGCCGCTCGTTGAGGATGGCCGTCTGCAGCCGCAGCGCCTCGACGATCGCCCGCGTCTGCGGATCGGGGGCCGTGTCGACCAGGACCGACAGCTCATGCAGCTTCTTGCGCAGTTCGTTGCTCATCGCGACTCCTCTCGTGGGTTCGGCACAGTATGGCGGCCCCGCGTGCCATCGTGCAACATCGCCGCGGGAACGCTTTATGCATGATGCGGCGCAGCATCCCCACCCTCGACGGAGATTGCCCATGTTGGATCGCACTGCCACCCAGTTCTCCCATGTGAAGCCCGGCGACACCGAGTTCGTGTCCGGCGGCCTGCGCGACTTCTTCCTCTACCGCGACCTCGGCGTCGCCGAAGCCACCAACGGCAAGGTCATCGCCCACCTGGTGAAGGCCAACATGGCGCCCGAGACCGGCACCGGCTGGCACCGCCACGAGGCCGACTTCCAGATCGTCATCATGACGAAGGGCTGGGCCAAGTTCATGTACGAGGACAAGGAAACCCTGGTCGAGGCCGGCGACGTGGTGCACCAGCGCCCGGGCATCCGCCACTACCTGTTCGACTATTCGCCCGACATGGAGTACCTGGAAATCGTCTCGCCGGCCGACTTCAAGAGCGTCGACTGCGAACCCGCCGCCGAGGTGCCCGCGCCGACGCCCTGGAAATGAGCGCCAGGTTTCAGGGATTCCTGAAACTCCGGTAGCGGGAGGACAATGGGCGCATGCCCGCGTCCCTCCCCGAACTCCCGCCCCTCAACCGCCAGTTCGTCGCCCACTTCGGCGAGATGGGCAGCAAGTGGGGCATCAACCGCACCGTCGGCCAGATCTATGCGCTGATCTTCCTGTCGGAGCGCGCCCTCAACGCCGATGAGATCGCCGAACTCCTCGCCTTCTCGCGCTCCAACGTGAGCATGGGCCTGAAGGAACTGCAGGCCTGGCGCCTGGTGCGCCTGCGCCACCAGCCCGGCGATCGGCGCGAATACTTCGAGGCGCCCTCCGACGTGTGGGAAATTTTCCGCGTCCTCGCCGAAGAGCGCCGCCGCCGCGAGATCGAGCCCACCCTGTCGATGCTGCGCGGCGCCCTGCTCGAAGAACCCACCAACGATGCCGAACGCCACGCCCAGAAGCGCATGCGCGAGATGCACGACCTGATCGACCGGCTGATGAAGTGGTTCGACGACGTGCAGCGGTTGGCACCCGAAACCGCCATGCAGTTGATGGGCATGGGGGCGACGGTGACGAAGGTGCTGGGGCTCAAGGACCGGCTAACCGGTGGCGGCAAGGACAAGAAAAAGGCCGGTTGACCGCCAGAGAGGCGCCCTGGCACTTGGCGCCCCTCGCCTGAGCCCTCGCCTGAAAACGCGGTGCTCTTACTTGCCGAACAGCCCCGTCACGCGCTGCCACAGGCGCAGCATGAACCCTGCGCGCTCCACGTCGGCCTGCGCCACCAGCGGCGCTTCGCCGACCGGCTTGCCGTTCGACTCCGCGACGATCTTGCCGATCACCGCGCCCTTGGCCACCGGCGCTTCGAGGCCCGGCTGGACCTGCACCGAGGTGCTCACTTTCTGGCCGCGTGGCACCGTCACCGTCCAGGGCGCCCCCAGACCCGCGGCCACCGTGTCGGCCTTGCCGAACGTGACCTTGGGCGTCGCGACGACCGCAGTGGGCTCGATCGGGTTGGCCTTCTCGAAGTTGGCGTAGCCCCAGCCGAGGAGCGTGCGCGTCTGGTCGGCACGCGCCTGTGCGCTGTTGGTGTTGAGCATCACCGTGATCAGGCGCATCCCGTTGCGCTTGGACGAGGTGACGAGGCAGTAGCCCGCCTCCTGCGTGTGGCCGGTCTTCAGGCCGTCGACCGTGGGATCGGTGTAGAGCAGCGCGTTGCGATTGCCCTGCTTGATGTTGTTGTACTTGAACTCGCGCTCCGCGTAGATCGGGTAGTAGTCGGAGCTGTCGCGAATAATCGCGCGCGCCAGGATCGCGAGGTCGCGTGCCGACGACTTGTGGTCGGGGTCGGGCAGGCCCGTCGCGTTGACGAAATGCGTGTGCGTCATGCCCAGGCGCTGCGCTTCGGCATTCATGAGCTTGGCGAAGCCCTCTTCCGAGCCGGCCATGTGCTCGGCGATGGCCTTGGACGCGTCGTTGCCCGACTGGACGATGATGCCGCGCAGGATGTCGATCACCGTGGCCTGGCTGTTGAGCGGCAGGTACATGCACGACTCGGTGCCCGAGCCTCGGCACCAGGCGTACTGGCTGACCGGCACGAGATCGTCCTTCTTGAGCTTGCCCGAACGCAAGGCCTGTTCGACCAGGAAGCTGGTCATCATCTTGGTCAGCGACGCCGGTGGCAGCGGTTCGTCGGGGTTGGCCGAGGCGAGCACCTCGCCCGAGTCGAAGTCCATCAGCAACCAGGCCTTGGCCGCCAGTGCCGGCGGCCCGCCAGCCACCGCGGTTTGACCCGCCAAGGGGGCCGGGGCAGGCTCGACGGCGGCCGATTTCTTCTGCGCTGCAGGCTTGGCGGCATGGGCGGCCGCGAAAGACGCTGCGCCGGGAACGAGGGCGCCCGTGGCGATGGCGATGGCGAGCGGCAGGAAAGAGTAATTCTTGAGTTGCATGGGCGTACGGGAAGCGGAAAGGCGATTTTGCCGGATCAAGTGCCCTTGATCTTGCCTGGAAGATCAGGAATCGCAGCGCAAGTTCAGCCGACCCCCTGCACACCCGACGCTTTGCTCAGGGCTTCTCCAACTTGTCCCGCCGAATAGCCTCGTCTTCCATCAGTTCGTACCACATCGCATTGAGCACCGCGAACGTCGCTGCCAGCGGCAGCCCCAGGATCCAGGCGAAGTACCACATGATCGATTCCTTGTTTCTTTGAACGTTTCAGTAGGCGTGGCCGCGCTCGTCGCGGATCGCGTCGGCATCGACCTTGCCCCACAGCACGTGGTAGACCCAGCTGGTGTACGCAATGATGAGCGGCAGGAAGATCGCGGTGGCGACCAGCATGTTGAAGAGCGTGAGGTGGCTCGACGACGAGTCCCACACCGTGAGGCTGGCGCGCGGGTCGATCGACGACGGCAGGATGAACGGGAACATCGAGGCGCCCACACTCAACACGATGCCGACGATGGAGAGGCCGCTGGCCAGCAGCGTGGCGACCTCGCGCCGCGCCCGCAGGCCGACCAGCGCCAGCAACGCACCCAGCAAGCCAAGCACCGGTGCAGCCCACAGCCACGGCCGCGCGGCGTAGTTGACGAACCAGGCGCCCGGCTGCAGTGCCGCCGTCTTGAGCATCGGGTTCGATGGGCCGCTGGCCGGCAGCGCACTGGTCACGCGGTAGCCGTCGATCCACAGCCACAGCGCGACGCCGGCCAGCGCATAGAGCACCAAGGTGGCGACCGCCGCCCAGCTGCCGTAGCGACGTGCACGCTCGGCCACGGGGCCGGCGGTCTTCAGTTGCAGCCAGGCCGCGCCGTGCATCAGCATCATCGCCACCGACACCAACCCGCACAGCAGCGCGAAGGGGTTGAGCAGGCCGAAGAAACTGCCGTCGTAAAAGATGTGCATGTCCGACGAGAAGCGGAAGGGCACGCCCTGCAGCACATTGCCCACGGCCACGCCATAGATCAGCGCGGGCACCAGGCCGCTCGCGAAGAGCACCGCATCCCAGCGCGCGCGCCAGGCCGGTTCTTCGCGCTTGCTGCGGAATTTGAAGGCCACGGGCCGCAGGATGAGCGCGACCAGGATCACGAACATGGCCAGGTAGAAGCCCGAGAAGGACACCGCGTAGAGCTGCGGCCAGGCCGCGAAGACCGCGCCGCCGCCCAGGATCAGCCAGACCTGGTTGCCTTCCCACACGGGGCCGACGCTGTTGATCATCACGCGGCGCTCGTGGTCGTCGCGCCCCGCGAAGGGCAGCAGCATGCCGACACCGAGGTCGAAGCCGTCGGTGACCGCATAGGCGACCAGCAGCACGCCGATCAGCAGCCACCAGATGAAGCGCAGGGTTTCGTAGGAGATCAGTTCACTCAAGACCATGACGGGTGCTCCTCGTTTATTCGGCCGCGCCGGCCAGGGGACTCGATGGCGCGCGCAGTTCGGGCGCCGCTCCGGCGCGGTAGGCCGCAGGCGGCGGCGCGGGGTGCTCGTCCGGCCCCTTGCGGATCGCCTTGAGCATCAGCTTGGCCTCGATGACGATCAGCGTGGTGTAGATCGCGACGAAGCCGGCGATGGTGATCAGCAGCGTGGTCGCGCCGAGGTTCGACACGGCCACCGCCGTGGGCAGCACACCTTCGATCACCCAGGGCTGGCGGCCCACTTCGGCCACGATCCAGCCGCACTCGGCGGCGATCCACGGCAGCGGGATCGCGAACACGGCAACCTTCAGCAGCCACGGGTGCGCGTCGAGCCGACGCCGTGTCGAGAGCACGAAGAAGGTGGCGGTCAACAGGATGAAGAACATGCCCAGGCCGACCATGATGCGGAAGGACCAGTACAGCGGCGCGACCGCGGGCACGGTGTCCCATGCGGCCTTGGCGATCTGCGCCGGCGTGGCCTGGCGTGGGTCGTCGACATAGCGCTTGAGCAGCAGCGCGTAGCCCAGCGCGTGGCCGTTGACTTCGAAGGTGTCCTTCGCATCGGCGGGCACGGCCGCGGTGCTGCCGGCGGCGCGGATCGTCTGCAGCGCGTCGTAGGCCTTGATGCCTTCGTGGATGCGTCGCTCGGCGAGCTTGACCAGGTCTTCGATGCCGGGGATGACGGTGTCGAGCGAACGCGTGCCGATCAGGCCCATCACCGCAGGGATGTGGATCGCATAGTGCGTCTCGCGCGCTTCCTGGTCGGGGAAGCCGAAGGCGGTGAAGGCCGCGGGCGCGGGCTCGGTCTTCCACATGGCTTCGATGGAAGCGAGCTTCATCTTCTGGTGCTCGGTCGACAGGTAGCCGCTCTCGTCGCCGAGTACGACGACCGACAGCGACGCAGCCAGGCCGAAGGACGCGGCCACCGTCATCGAGCGCTTGGCGAGCGCCAGGTGCCGGCCCCTGAGCACGTACCACGACGACACGCCCAGCACGAAGATCGCCGCGACCGTGTAGCCCGCCGACACCGTGTGCACGAACTTGGCCTGCGCCACCGGGTTGGTCAGCACCGCGAAGAAGTCGGTCACCTCCATGCGCATGGTCTGCGGATTGAAGGCCGAGCCGACCGGGTTCTGCATCCAGCCGTTGGCGATCAGGATCCACAGCGCCGACAGGTTGGAGCCGATGGCCACCGCCCAGGTCGTCATCAGGTGGCCGACCTTGCTGAGCTTGTCCCAGCCGAAGAAGAACAGGCCGACGAAGGTGGCTTCGAGGAAGAAGGCCATCAGCCCCTCGATGGCCAGCGGCGCGCCGAAGATGTCGCCGACGTAGTGGCTGTAGTAGCTCCAGTTCATGCCGAACTGGAACTCCATCACGATGCCGGTGGCCACGCCCATCGCGAAGTTGATGCCGAAGAGCACGCCCCAGAACTTCGTCATGTCGCGCCAGACGGTGCGGCCGGTCATCACGTAGACCGTCTCCATGATCGCGAGGATCACGGCCAGCCCGATCGTGAGCGGCACGAAGAGGAAGTGGTAGAGCGCCGTCAGCGCGAATTGCAATCGCGAGAGGGCAACGATGTCGAGGTCCATGGGGGTTCCTTTTCCTTTGTTCTTCGGTCTGGCTCAGTCGGGGCGCAGCGCGCGCAGGGCGGCGTCGAAGGCCGGGGTGCTGCGATGCAGGTCGGCCACCAGGCGGCCATGCTCGATGCGGATCAGCCGATCGGCCAGCGCGGCCTCGCGGCGCAGGTGCGTGGCGATGAGCAGCGTGCGGCCCTCGGCCCGGGCCGCCACGCGGCGCAACACGTCATGGGCGGTGACAGTGTCCACCGCTTCGGTCGCCTCGTCGAGCAGCCAGAAGGGAGCGTCGCGCAGCAGCAGCCGCGCCAACGCCAGACGGCGCAACTGGCCGCCGGAGAGGCCCAGGCCGCCCTCGCCGAGCAGCGTGTCGAGGCCGCCCGACGTGGCGCGCACCTCGCCCGCGAGGCCGGCGGCCTCGAGCACCGACCACAGGCGTGCATCGTCGGCCGACGCATCGGCCAGGCGCAGGTTGTCGCGCAGGCTGTCCTGGAAGACCTCGGAGCGCTGCGTGAGCAGGCAGTGCGACGGCACGTGCACGTCGCCCTGCGTCGGTGCGATCTCGCCGGCCAGCACGGCCAGCAGGGTGGACTTGCCGGCGCCGCTCGGCCCGACCAGCGCGACGCGCTCGCCCGCCGCGATGCGCAGCGAGAGGCCTTGCAGCGCCGGCGTGGCACTGCCGGCATGGGTGGCGTACACCTCGTGCAATGCCACGTCCGGCCCTGTCGCGGCGAGCGCCACCGGGGACACGGCGTCGGCCATGCGCGGCGCCAGCCGATGCACGGCGAGCCAGGTGCGCCCGGCTTCGAGCGCGCCGCGGCGCAGGGCCGCGAAGGGTTCGGTGGCGGTCAGGGCCACGAGCAGCGCCAGCGCGGCGGCCGGTGCGCCGATGGCGCCCTCGCCCACCAGCGCGCCGACCGCCAGCAACACGGCAACAAGCGTCAGCGTGCCAGCCATGCTGTAGACGGCACCAGCGCGCACATCGAGCCGGTTGAGCGCCAGTTCGGCACGTGCCAGGCGCTGGTCGGCCGCGGCGAGCGCCTCGCGCTGCGCATCGAGCCGGCCCGCCATCGCGAGCTCGGTCTGGCCCGACACCAGGTCCACGGCGCGCGCGCGCAACAGCTCGGTAGCCTGGGCACGCCGCATGGCATGCGGGCGCGCTTGCCGCGTGAGCCACAGCGCAATGCCCCAACCTGACATGAGCAGCCAGGCCGTCAGCGCAAGGCCCAGCCACAGGTTCATGAAGCCCGTGACCACGCCGGCCAGCAGCGCGGCGCCGAGCGCGGCGATGGCCGGCACGGCCAGGCGCAGGTACAGCGATTCGAGCGCGTCGATGTCGGCCGTCAGCCGGAACAGCAGCCGGGCCGGCCGGGCCATCAGCGCGCGCGCCGCCTCGGGCCGTGCCCATCCGCGGAAGAGGCGTTCGCGCAGGTCGGCCAGCGCGGCGAAGGTGGCGTCGTGCGTCACCAGGCGCTCGCCATAGCGTGCGCCGGTGCGACCCAAGGCCAGCAGCCGGATGCCGGCGGACGGCATGAAGACATCGAAGACGACGGCCGTGGTGGCGCTCAGCCCGGCCAGGGCCGTCGCCGTGATGAACCAGCCCGACAGTCCCAGCAGCGCCATGCCCATGAGCACGGTGAGCGCACCGAGCGCCGCGCCCAGGGCGAGGCGGCGCGGGGCGTTGGCGATGAAGGGCTGCAGCACGGTGCGCAGGTCGCGCAGGCGGCGATGGCGAGCGCGCGTCATGCGGCCGCCTGCGCCATCACGGCCGGCGCGTCGCCGAGCCGCACCACGCGCTGCATGCGCGCGGCGAGGATCGGGTCGTGCGTCACCGCGATCAGCGTCTTGCCCTGCGCCAGCCGCAGCAGCGCGTCGACCACGCGCTCGGCGGTGTCGGTGTCGAGGTGCGCCGTCGGCTCGTCGACCAGCCACAGGTCCGCCTCGGGCTGCACCGCCAGCCGGGCCAATGCCAGCCGCACGAGTTCACCGCCCGACAGGCCGCCACCGCCCTCGCCCAACGTGGTGGCCGGCCGTGCCTGCGCCACGTCGCCAAGCCCGGCGTCGCGCATGGCCTGCGCCACGTCGTCACGCCCGACGCCGATGCGCCCCATGGCCACGTTGTCATGCACCGGCGCCGCGAAGACGTGCGGGCGCTGGCCCATCCAACCGATCCGCCGGCGCAGCACCGATGCAGTCTCGTCGTTGAGCGACACGCCACCGATGGCGATGTCGCCCGAGTCGGCCGACATCAAGCCGGCGATCAGGCTCAGCAAGGCCGTCTTGCCCGCGCCGCTCGGGCCGGTGAGCGCGATGTGCTCGCCCGGCGCCACATGCAGGTCGAAGCCGTCGAACAGTGTGGTCTCGCCCCGGTGTGCGAAGTGCAGCTTGTGGATGCGCACCGAGGGCGCACCGCGTCGCACCACGGCCGGTGTCTGCGCGTTCGGGCGCCCCGGCATCGGCACGCCGGCCTCGGCCAACGCATCCAGCGCATCGAGGGCCGCCTCGCCGGCGGCGCGGTCGTGCCACACCGCCGAGAGTTCACGCAGCGGCTCGAAGAACGCCGGTGCCAGCAGCAGCACGAACAGCCCTTCGCCCAAGGTCAGCCGGCGCCCCCAGCTGCCAAACTCCAGCGTGCCGAGCAGGTGGAAGCCGATGTACACCGCGACCATCGCCACACCCAGCGCGGCGAACAGCTCGAGCACCGCCGACGAGAGAAAGGCGATGCGCAACACCGCCATGGTGCGACGGCGCAGCGACTGGGCGACATCGCCGAGGCGATGCGCCGTCAGATCCACCGCACCCAGCGCGCGCAGCGTCGCGAGGCCGCGCAGGCGGTCGAGCAGGAAGGCGTTCATCGCGCCCATCTCGACCATCTGCTGCTGGCTCGCCGCCTGGGCGCGCCAGCCGACGATGGCCATGAACATGGGAATGAGCGGCGCGGCCACCAGCAGGATCAGCGCGGCGATCCACGAGAAACAGGCCACTGCGACGAGGATGAAGATAGGCACCAGCATCGCGCGCCAGCGGGCGGGCTGGTAGCGCACCAGGTACGGCAGCACGGCCTCGGCCTGCTCGGCGATCACGCTGGCGGCCTGCCCGGACGCGGGCCTCGCCAGGTCGAGCGGCGAGCGCGCGGCCAGCGCGACAGCGACCTGTGCGCGCAACACCGAGAGCTGCCCGCGCACCTCGATGAAGAGGCCGCGCGCGCCCCACGCTTCGCAGACGGCGCGCAGGGCGCCCAGCGCCGCGATGCCGAGCGCCGACCATCCCACCGCGTGGATGCCCTCGCCCGCCCCCAGCCGCTCGACCGCCGAGGCCAGCAACGCCGCTTGCGGCAGCCAGAAGAGCGCAGCCCCGCCCTGCACCAGGCTGCCCACCCCGGGCGCCGCCAGTCGGCGCAGGCTGCTGGTCGACGGCATGGTCGAACCAGCAGGGTGGGCGGGAGACGAAGTCATCGGTTGCGCTTTCGAATTTTCAGTATTTCCTGAAACTTCATGAAGTTTAACGGAGATGGGCGGCGACCGCTTGCGCGCGCGCAAGTCGGCGCAGGCCCGGTTATGGCATGAAGGCGAGAGAAACAGGAGGCCTTTGCGGCCTTGAATGCCTATCCCCCGCGACGGAGGCCGGCGCGGTCACGGCGCAGGGCACGATGGGCCGCTTGATGCGGCCGCATCAAGCGGCGCTCAGCACGCCGCACGCGAGCAGGCCGGCGAAAAGCGCCAGCACGGCTTTCCACGTGGCAGCCCGCATCTCCACTTGCCGGTGCAGCAAGGTGCCGGCTGCCAACGACAACGCGAGCGCGACGGCCATGCCCCACAGGGCCGTCCACGCCTGGTCCGGCCACCAGTGGTCGACGACCGCGTTGGCCAGCAGGATCACCGGAAAGTGGATGAGAAACAGCGAATAGGAGATCTCGCCGAGGTGCACCAACGGCTGCCACACGGCGGGCCAGGCCGTCGGCCGCAGCCACTGCCGGCGCTGGGCCACGGCAATGGCCAGTGCCGCCACCAAGGCGACCGCGATGCGGCTACGCCAATCGATCGCCAGCGCACCCGCACCGAACAGCGCCAGCGTGAGCGCGGCCAGCCGCCATGTGCTGTCGCGCGTGGCGCGGCCGATCCAGAAGACCAGCATGCCGAGTCCATAGGCGCCGAAGAAGTAGAGCGCGGTGTCGTCGAGCGCCGCATCGCGGTTGAAGACCGCGAGCGATGCGGCAACGAGCCCCAGCACCAGCGCGACGGCCAGCCAACGTGCGCGCGCGGCGTCGACCTTCCACCGCCGCTCGAGCCAGCGCACCCACCCGAACGCCGCCAGCGCGAGCACGAAGAGCTGGAAGTCGATGGCCACATACCAGACCCCGGTCGACAGCGCGTCATAGCCCAAGAGGTCCTGCAGGAGCAAGGCATGGGCGACGAGTTGCGCGATCACCGGGGCATCGGGCACCGCCTCGTCGTTCAGCCAGGGGCGCACGAGCGCAGCGGCGACGACGCTGCAGGACAGCGCAGCCAGATAGGGCATGACGAGCCGCGCATAGCGGCGGGCCACGCGCGCCATCGGACGCTCGACGCGCAAGAGCCCGTCCGGCGCGAGGCTGCTCGCCGCCAGAAAGCCGGCCAGAACCAGGAAGATCTGGACGGCCAGCCGCCCGTGCTGCGCCAGCCAGCCGAAGAACGATGGCGCCAGCACCGAGGCGCTTTCGGCCATCGGGCCGTAACGTGCCAGGTGATGGCCGACGATCAGCGCGCAGGCCACGCCCTTGACCGCATCGAGCAGCGGCATGCGCGCGCCCGCCGGATCGATCGGCATCGGGACGCGCGGAACGGCTGCCATGCGGCGGTGGCGCGCGCCTAGAGCGCCAGCCGCTGGCGCGCCGCCTGGTACTCGCGCTTGAGCTTCTCGACGAAAGCCGCCACGCTGGTCACTTCCGTGATCGCGCCAATGCCCTGGCCCGAACCCCAGATGTCCTTCCAGGCCTTGGCCTTGCTGCCATCGCCACTGGCGAAGTTCATGGTCTTCAGGTCGCCTTCGGGCAGGTTGGCCGGGTCCATGCCGGCCGCCACGATCGACGGCGCCAGGTAGTTGCCATGCACGCCGGTGAAAAGGTTCGAATAGACGATGTCGTCCGAGCTGCCGTCCACGATGGCCTGCTTGTAGGCGTCGCTCGCGCGCGCTTCTTCCGTCGCGATGAAGGCCGTGCCGATGTAGGCGAAGTCGGCGCCCATGGCCTGCGCGGCGAGCACCGCATCGCCGCTGGCGATCGAACCCGACAGCGCGATGGGGCCATCGAACCACTGGCGGATTTCCTGGATCAGCGCGAACGGGCTCTTCACGCCCGCATGACCGCCGGCACCGGCGGCCACGGCGATCAGGCCGTCGGCGCCCTTCTCGATCGCCTTCTTGGCGAAGCTGTTGTTGATGATGTCGTGCAGCGTCACGCCGCCGTAGCTGTGCACCGCGTCGTTCACGTCGGTGCGCGCGCCCAGCGAGGTGATGACGATCGGCACCTTGTACTTCACGACCATCGCCATGTCGTGCTCGAGCCGGTCGTTGCTCTTGTGCACGATCTGGTTGATGGCGAAGGGCGCGGCCGGCTTGTCGGGGTTCGCCTTGTTGTAGGCCGCCAGTTCTTCGGTGATCTCGATCAGCCACGCTTCCAGCTGTTCCGCCGGACGCGCATTGAGCGCCGGCATCGCCCCCACCACGCCCGCCTTGCACTGGGCGATCACCATCTTCGGGTTGCTGATGATGAACAGCGGCGAACCGATGATGGGCAGCGGCAGGTTCGCGAGCACGGGGGGCAGCTTGGACATGAGGTCTCCGTCGGTTAGGTCGAGATGGCTTTTATAAGAAGGCGCCGGGCGCGCGCGTCGTCTGGGCGACAGCTATACAGAGTGCTCGGGCGGCGCGCAGGTCAGAAGGCATCGAGCGCCAGCGCGGTCACGCTCTCGGCGCCGTCGACGATGCTGTCGCGCAGGCCCGGCGCCTTGTTCAGGATGTGCTCCGCATAGAAGCGCGCAGTCGCGACCTTGGCCAGCATGAAGGCGACATCGGTGCCGGCCCGGGCCAGGTCTTCGGCGATCAGCAGCGAACGGGCCAGTTGCCAGCCGGCCACCAGGTTGCCGGCCAGCATCAGGTAGGGCACGCTGCCCGCGAACACGGCGTTGGGCGATGCCTTGGTCTGGCCCGCAACGAACTCGACCACCTCGACGAAGGCCTCGCGCGCGGCCTTCAGGCGCTTGAGCACCGCGTGCGCATCGGCGCTGTCGCGCTTCGCAAGTTCGGCTTCCGTCGACTCGATCTGCGCGGCGATGGCCTTGGCCGTACGGCCGCCGTCGCGCGCCGTCTTGCGGCCGACGAGGTCGTTGGCCTGGATCGCGGTCGTGCCTTCGTAGATCGTGAGGATCTTCGCGTCGCGGTAGTACTGCGCCGCGCCGGTCTCCTCGATGAAGCCCATGCCGCCGTGCACCTGCACGCCCAGCGAGGTGACCTCCAGGCTCATCTCGGTGCTGTAGCCCTTCACCAGCGGCACCATGAATTCGTAGAAAACCTGGTTCTGCTGGCGCGCCTCTGCATCGGGGTGGTGGTGCGACGCGTCGTAGGCTGCGGCCGCCACGCTCGCCATCGCGCGGCAGCCTTCGGTGTAGGCACGCATCGTCATCAGCATGCGCTTGACGTCGGGGTGGTGGATGATGGGCGCGCTGGCATTCATCGAGCCGTCGACCGGGCGGCTCTGCACGCGGTCCTTGGCGTAGGCCACGGCGTGCTGGTAGGCACGCTCGGCGATGGCGATGCCCTGCATGCCGACCGCGTAGCGCGCCGAGTTCATCATGATGAACATGTACTCGAGGCCGCGGTTCTCCTGGCCGACCAGATAGCCGACGGCGCCGCCGTGATCGCCGTACTGCAGCACCGCGGTGGGCGAGGCCTTGATGCCCAGCTTGTGCTCGATGCTCACGCAGTGCACGTCGTTGCGCTCGCCGAGCGAACCGTCCTTGCCGACCATGAACTTCGGCACCACGAACAGGCTGATGCCCTTCACGCCTTCGGGCGCGCCGGTCACGCGGGCCAGCACGAGGTGCACGATGTTCTCGGCCATGTCGTGCTCGCCGTAGGTGATGAAGATCTTGGTGCCGAAGACCTTGTAGGTGCCGTCGGGTTGCGGCTCGGCGCGGCTGCGCACCAGCGCGAGGTCGCTGCCGGCCTGCGGCTCGGTCAGGTTCATGGTGCCGGTCCACTGGCCGCTCACGAGCTTCTCGAGGTACACAGCCTTGAGCTCGTCGGAGCCGGCCGTCAGGAGCGCCTCGATGGCGCCATCGCTCAGCAGCGGGCACAGCGCGAAGCTCATGTTGGCCGAGTTCAGCATCTCGCCGCAGGCCGCGCCGATGGTCTTGGGCAGCCCCTGGCCGCCGAAGTCGACCGGGTGCTGCAGGCCTTGCCAGCCGCCCGCGGCGTACTGCGTGAAGGCGTCCTTGAAGCCGGGCGTGGTGGTCACCGCGCCGTCCTTGAAACTCGACGGGTTGCGGTCGCCCGCCACGTTGAGCGGCGCCACCACGTCCTGGTTGAAGCGCGCGCATTCCTCGAGCACCGCCTGTGCGGTGTCCAGGCCCGCGTCCTCGAAGCCGGGCAGCTTGGTGATCTCTTCGAGGCGGGCCAGGTGTTCGATGTCGAACAGCATGTCCTTGACGGGGGCGATGTAGCTCATGTCTTGTCTCCAGGATTCGGATGTGAAAAGGGCATCGCGAACGATGCCCTTTGTCGACGCAGGTGCCAGGCCTCAGAGGGCCTTGGTGAGTTCCGGCACGGCGACGAACAGGTCAGCCACCAGGCCATAGTCGGCCACCGAGAAGATCGGCGCTTCCTCGTCCTTGTTGATTGCGACGATCACCTTGGAATCCTTCATGCCGGCCAGATGCTGGATCGCGCCCGAGATGCCGGCGGCGATGTAGAGCTGCGGCGCGACGATCTTGCCGGTCTGGCCCACCTGCCAGTCGTTCGGCGCGTAGCCCGCATCGACCGCGGCGCGCGAAGCGCCCAGGCCGGCATTGAGCTTGTCGGCCAGCGGTGCCATCACCTCGGTGAACTTCTCCGAACTGCCCAGCGCGCGGCCGCCCGACACGATGATCTTGGCGGCGGTGAGTTCTGGGCGTTCGCTCTTCGTGACCTCGCGGCCCACGAAGCTCGACTTGCCGCTGTCGGCCACGCCTTCGGCGGTTTCGACCGCGGCACTGCCGCCGGTGGCCGCCGCGGCATCGAAGCCGGTCGTGCGCACGGTGATGACCTTGATCGCGTCGCTGCTCTGCACGGTGGCGATGGCGTTGCCGGCGTAGATCGGGCGCTCGAAGGTGTCGGGGCTGTCCACCTTGGTGATGTCGCTGATCTGCGCGACGTCGAGCTTGGCAGCGACGCGCGGTGCGACGTTCTTGCCGTTGGCGGTCGAGGGGAACAGGATGTGGCTGTAGTTCGACGCGATCGCCAGCACCTGCGCCGCCACGTTCTCTGCCAGGTTCTCGGCCAGCGACGGGCTGTCGGCGACGATGACCTTGCTCACGCCGGCGATCTGCGCCGCAGCCTTGCCGGCTTCGGCGGCATTGGCACCGGCCACCAGCACGTGCACATCGCCACCGCAGGCGAGTGCGGCGGTCACGGTGTTGAGGGTCGCGGGCTTGACGGTCGCGTGGTCGTGTTCGGCAATTACCAGTGCTGTCATGTCAGATCACCTTCGCTTCGTTCTTGAGCTTGTCCACCAGGGCGGCCACGTCGGCCACCTTGACGCCGGCACCGCGCTTGGGCGGCTCGCTCACCTTGAGCGTCTTCAGGCGCGGCTTGACGTCCACACCCAGGTCTTCGGGCTTGAAGACGTCGAGCGTCTTCTTCTTGGCCTTCATGATGTTCGGCAGCGTCACGTAGCGCGGCTCGTTCAGGCGCAGGTCGGTCGTGATGACGGCGGGCAGCGACAGCGACAGCGTCTCGGCGCCGCCGTCGACTTCGCGCGTCACGCTGACCTTGTCACCCGACACTTCGACCTTCGAGGCGAAGGTGGCCTGCGGCAGGTCGGCCAGCGCGGCGAGCATCTGGCCCGTCTGGTTGGCGTCGTCGTCGATCGCCTGCTTGCCAAGGATGATCAGTTGCGGCTGTTCCTTGTCGACCAGCGCCTTCAACAGCTTGGCGACGGCCAGCGGCTGGAGCTCTTCGGTGGTTTCCACCAGGATGCCGCGGTCGGCACCGATGGCCATCGCGGTGCGCAGGGTTTCCTGGCACTTCGCGTCGCCGCACGAGACGGCGATCACCTCGGTGACCACGCCCTTCTCCTTCAGGCGAACCGCCTCTTCGACGGCGATCTCGTCGAACGGGTTCATGCTCATCTTGACGTTGGCGATGTCGACGCCGGTGCCGTCGGACTTCACGCGAACCTTCACGTTGTAGTCGACGACCCGTTTGACTGGGACCAGAACCTTCATTGGTGTGACTCCATAGATTGCAAAACTGTGTGCCTCGGGGCAGCCGGTCATTCTAGGACGACACTTTTCGCGGGGCTGTCCCTGTGGACACAGGCCTCGCGAGCCACCTTTGGCGCAGAGAAAAGAACGGTCGTGCTTTTCTCGGATTATAAAGGCGCGGCTTCAGGGCGCGAGAAGCCGTCGGGCAGCGACTCGACGCGCAGCACGCGCTGCGGATAGGGAATGTCGATCTTCGCGGCACGCAGGCCCTCGAGGATCGCGATGTTGATGGCCGAGCGCACGTTGTCCTTGCCCTTGTCGGGGTCGGTCACCCAGAAGTGCAGCGTGAACTCCAGCCCGTCGGGCGCGAAGTTGGTGAGGAAGGCGATCGGCACCGGGTCGGCCATGACGCGCGCCTGCGCCGTCGCCGCCCCGACCAGGATGGCCTGCACCTGCGCCACGTCGCTCTCGTAGCCGACCACGATGGCGGTCGTGATGTTGAACTTGCGGTCGGCGATCGACAGGTTCTCCACCCGGCTCGTGATGAGCGATTCGTTCGGCACGATCGCCTCGCGCCCGTTGCCCGCGCGGATGAGGGTGTAGCGCGTCTTGATGTCGGTGATGCGGCCTTCGAAGTTGTCGACCTTCACGTTGTCGCCGATGCGGATCGAGCGCTCCAGCAGGATCACGAAGCCGCTGACGTAGTTGGCCGCCAGCTTCTGCAGGCCGAAGCCCAGGCCGACGCCGAGCGCGCCGCCCAGCACCGACAGCGCCGTCAGATCCACGCCCACGGCCGACAGCGCGAACAAGAGGCCGATGAGCAGCAGGAAGGCGCGGATCGCGTTCGATGCCACCTTGCGCATCGACAGGTCGGTCACGGCTTCGCGCAGGATGCGCTTTTCGACGGTGCTCGAAATCCACAGCGCGATCACGAGCACGAAACCGGCCGACAGCGCGCCTTCGAAGATCGTGCGTACGCTCACGCGGGTCTTGCCGAAGGCCAGCGTGATCTGGTCGAGCTCCGCCAGCACGGGCGGCAGCAGGCCGACGATCCACAGCACCGCGCCGACCCAGGCGATCCACGACACGGTGCGCTCCACCAGCCGCACCAGCGCCGAGCCTGGGAACACGGCCCGCATCACGCGCGCGATCAGCCGGATCACCACCAGCGCCAGGAAGACCGAGACCGCGATGCGCAGCACCACGACCACCTGGTAGTTGAGCACCAGGCGCCGCGCGAGGTCGGTCGCGACCAGCGCCAGCAACGGGAACAGCAGCCCGTCGAAGGTGCGCTCGCCGAACCAGATCGAATCCTTGGGCTGGTCGCGGCCGAACCAGCGCGTCACGCCCCAGGCCAGCGCCACGCAGGCGACCAGCGCGGCCAGTTCGATCCAGAGGCTGCGCGCCTGCACCTGGCCCAGGCGGGCCATGAAGTCGTCGAGGTTCATCACAGGTCCGCCAGGACCCGGACGTGCGCCTCCACGCTGCGCGCCAGGGCATCCAGGTTGTAGCCGCCTTCGAGCATCGACACGATGCGCCCGTGCGCATGGCGCTTGGCCACATCACGCACGCGGTCGGTGATCCAGGCGAAGTCGTTTTCGTTGAGCCGCAGCTGGCCGAGTTCGTCGTCGCGGTGGGCATCGAAGCCGGCGCTGATGAAGATCATCTGCGGCTTGAATTCCTCCAGGCGCGGCATCCACATCATCTCGATCAGCTCCCGCACATCCATGCCCTTGGTGTAGGCCGGGACCGGCAGGTTGAGCATGTTGGCGGCCGGGTGGTCGATGTCGCCGTAGGGGTAGAACGGGTGCTGGAAGATGCCAACCATCAGCACGCGCGGGTCGCCGGCCAGGATGTCCTCGGTGCCGTTGCCGTGGTGCACGTCGAAGTCCACCACCGCCACCCGATCGAGCCCGTGCACCTCCAGCGCATGCCGCGCCGCGATGGCGACGTTGTTCAGGAAGCAGAAACCCATGGCCTGCTCGCGGCAGGCATGGTGCCCGGGCGGGCGGACGGCGCAGAAGGCGTTCTCGATGTCGCCGGCCATCACGGCGTCGGTCGCGGCGATGGCGGCACCGGCCGCCCGGCGCGCCGCCAGCACGGTGTAGCGCATGAGCACGGTGTCGGGGTCGAGCAGGGCCTGGGCCGGGCCGCCGGCGGGGGCGTCCTCGATCAGCCGCTGGCTCAGCGATTCGAGGTGCTCGAGGTGGGCCTCGCTGTGGGCGCGGACGATCTGTGGCAGCGTGGCAAGCGGCACGTCGCCGCGCTCGAGCGCGTCGCCTACGCCGGTGACCAGCAACCGGTCTTCGATGGCATCGAGCCGTTGGGGACACTCCGGGTGCCCCTCGCCCATGTCGTGTTTCCAGCAGTCACGGTGAGTGAAGTAGCCCGTTTTACCCATGTCTCTCTTGCCGACGCCGCGTTGGGCGACCTCACGCCGCGTGGGGCCGAGGGGCCTTGCGGTATTGTTTGCATATGGATACAAAAATGGACGTCGCCGCGAAGCTCGCCAGTTTGCTCGGTCAGCTTAACACGGTGATCGTGGGCAAAGAGGCGCAGGTGCGCGACTGCGTGGCCTGCCTGCTGGCGGGCGGCCACCTCCTGATCGAGGACGTGCCGGGGGTGGGCAAGACCACCCTCGCCCATGCGCTGTCGCACACCTTCGGCCTGCAGTTTTCGCGGGTGCAGTTCACCGCCGACCTGATGCCGGGCGACCTGTCGGGCGTGGCGATCTACGACCGCAACCAGCAGGCCTTCGTGTTCCACCCCGGGCCGATCTTTTCGCAGGTGCTGCTGGCCGACGAGATCAACCGCGCCAGTCCCAAGACCCAGAGCGCGCTGCTCGAGGCGATGGAAGAAAAGCAGGTGACGATCGAGGGCGAGACACGGCCGCTGCCGACGCCCTTCTTCGTGATCGCCACGCAGAACCCGCACGACCAGCTCGGCACCTTCGCGCTCCCCGAGTCGCAGCTGGACCGCTTCCTGATGCGCATCTCGATCGGCTACCCCGACCGCGCCGCCGAGCGCGAGCTGCTGGCCGGCGCCGACCGCCGCGAGATGCTGGCCGGCCTGCCGGCGTTGCTCACGGCCGGCGAACTGAACGCGCTGCAGCAGCGGGTGCAGCAGGTGCATGCGTCCGATGCCTTGCTCAACTACGTGCAGGACCTGATCGCCGCCACGCGCAACGGCCGCTGGTTTCTGCAGGGCCTGTCGCCGCGCGCGGGCATCGCGATCCTGCGGGCCGCCAAGGCGCAGGCGCTGCTGGCCAACCGCGACTACGTGGCGCCTGACGACGTGCAGGCGGTGCTGCCGCAGACCGTGGCGCACCGCGTGACGCCTGTCGGTGACGCCGGCCGCGGCGCCTTCGAGCAGGTGCGCGCCATGGTCGCGGCCGTCCCACTGCCGTGAACCCGCTGGCCGCCACGCGCCGACGCATCGACGGCTGGTTCCTGTCGCGCCGGCCGCCGAGCGATACGCTGGCGCTGACGCAGCGCAATGTCTACATCGTCCCGACGCCGGCCGGCTGGATGCTGGCCGCCACGCTGCTCGTGCTGCTGGTCGCGTCGATCAACTACCAGCTCAACCTCGGCTACCTGCTGACCTTCATGCTGGCCGGCTGCGTGGCGGTCGGCATGCACGTGAGCCACGCGACGCTGCGCGGCCTCTCGATGCACCTGATGCCGCCGGACCCGCAGTACGCCGGCAGCGCGGCCGTCTTCCGCGTGGTGCTGCACAACGCGCGCCGCAGCGTGCGCTACGGCATCGGCCTGGCGGCGCGTGGCAGCGGGCACTGGGCCTGGTGCGACGTGCCAGCGCAGGGGAGCGAGACGGTCGAGATCGCCTTCCAACCCGTACGGCGCGGCCTGCATGCCGTGCCGCCGCTCACGGCCGAGACGCGCTTTCCGCTCGGAGCCTTCCGCGTCTGGACCGTGTGGCGCCCCGCCTCGTCGTTGCTGGTGTACCCGGCGCCGGAGCCACACCCGCCCGCGTTGCCGGCCGGCGAGCCGCTGGCCAGCGACGCCAGCGCGTCGGTCGCGCGTGCCGCCAGCGCTGGCGAGTACGACGGCGTGCGGGCCTACCGCCGCGGCGACCCGCTCAAGCTCGTGGTCTGGAAGAAGGCGGCGCGCGCGCAGGCGGCCGGCTCCGACGAACTGTTCAGCCGCGACACCCAGCAGGCGCAGCGCCAGGAACTCTGGCTCGATGCGCAGAACGCCGCCTTGCCCGATCCTGAAGCCCGCATCTCGCGCCTGTGCGCCTGGGTGCTGATGGCCGACCGGCTGAACATCGACTACGGCCTGCGCGTGGCTGGCCAGCAGGTGCCGCCGTCGCAGGGCGAAGCGCACCGCCGCCGCTGCCTGGAGGTGCTCGCCACATGCGCATGACAGCCTGGCTCGGCGCCCTGCCGCGCGACGCCCGCGACACGCTGTTCCTGCTCGGCGTGATCGGCATCGTGCTGCTGCCGCAGGTGCCCGAGCTGCCGTGGTGGTGCACCGGGCTGACGGCCATCATGCTGGCCTGGCGCGGCACGCTGGCCGTGCAGTCGCGGCCCCTGCCCGGCCGCTGGTGGCTGGTGGCATTGCTGGCCGTGGCGCTGGCCGCCACCTTCGCCACCTACCGCACCGTGCTGGGCCGCGAGGCCGGCGTCACGCTCGTCGTCGTGCTGCTCGCGCTCAAGACGCTGGAGCTGCGCGCGCGGCGCGACGCCTTCGTCATCTTCTTCCTCGGCTTCTTCGCGATGCTGACGAACTTCTTCAGCTCGCAGTCGCTGCTCACCGCCGTGGCGATGCTGCTCGCGCTGCTGGGCCTGCTGACGGCGCTGGTCAACGCCCACATGCCGGTCGGCCGGCCGCCGCTGGCTCAGGCCGCGCGCACAGCAGGATGGATGGCACTGCTGGGCGCGCCGATCATGCTGGCGCTTTTCATGCTGTTCCCGCGCATGGCGCCGCTGTGGGGCACGCCGAACGACCAGATGACCGGGCGCAGCGGGCTGTCGGCCACGATGCGCGTGGGCAGCATCGCGCAGCTCGCGCTCGACGACGGCATCGCCGCCCGCGTCAAGTTCGACGGCGGCCGCGCGCCGCCGCAGCGCGACCTGTATTTCCGCGGTCCGGTGCTGTCGGACTTCGACGGCCGTGAATGGAGCGCGCCGCCGCCCTGGGAACGTGCCTTCCTCATCGCCGACCTGCGCGTGCAGGGCGAGCCGGTGGGCTACGAAGTCACGCTGGAGCCGAGCAACCGCCCCTGGCTGCTGGCGCTCGACGCGCCGGTGAAGCCGCCCGAGATTCCCGGCCTGCGCGTCATGGCCACGCCCGACCTGCAATGGATGGCCAACCGCGCGATCGGCGACCTGCTGCGCTACCGCGCCGAAAGCTACCCGCAGTTCCAGAGCGGCCCGCTGCGGCGCACCGGCGCCCTGCAGCGCTACGTCGCACTGCCGCCGGGCGCCAACCCGCGGACGGTCGCCCTGGCCGCACAGATGAAGGCCGACCCGACGCTCGCCGGCGCCGCCACGCCGGCTTTCGTCAACGCCGCGCTCGAACGCCTGCGCACCGGCGGCTACAGCTACACGCTGGAACCCGGCCTGTACGGCAATGAGACCGCCGACGAGTTCTGGTTCGACCGCAAGGTCGGCTTCTGCGAGCACATCGCCTCGGCCTTCGTCGTGCTGATGCGTGCGCTCGACATCCCGGCGCGCATCGTCACGGGCTACCAGGGTGGCGAGCTCAACGGCGTAGACGGCTACTGGGTGCTGCGGCAGGCCGATGCACATGCCTGGGCCGAGGTGTGGGAAGCCGGCAAGGGCTGGACCCGCGTCGACCCGACCGCCTCCGTCTCGCCCGGCCGCATCGGCGCCTTCCAGCGCCTGGCGGCGCAGCCCGGCCTCTTCGCCGGCGCCATCGGCACCATGAGCCCGACGCTGGCGCAGAACCTGCGCGCGGCCTGGGAAGCGGTCAACAACGGCTGGAACCAGTGGGTGCTCAACTACACACAGAGCCGCCAGCTCGACCTCTTGAAGAACATCGGTTTCGAGGCGCCCAGCCTGCAGGACCTGGCAACCGTGCTGCTGTGGGTACTGATCGCGGCCAGCCTCGCCGGCGCGGGCTGGACCCTGTGGGAACGCAGCCAGCACGACCCTTGGCTGCGCCTGCTGGGCCGGGCGCGGCAGCGGCTGGAGAAGGCTGGCCTGGCGTTGCCCGAGGCCGCACCGCCGCGGCAGATCGCGACGCAGGCGGTCGCGCATTTCGGCGCAGCCGGCCAGCCGGTGCACGACTGGCTGCTTCGGCTGGAAGCCCAGCGCTACGCGAAGACGCCCGAGGCGGGGCTGCCGGCCCTGCGTGCGGAATTCCGCACCCTCGCCTGGCCGCGTTGAAACCATCGGCGCCGGTCGGCGGATGCGCACCGGCCGCACGTCACAATCGACCGATGCGACCTTCCTCCCCGATGGCCCCTGCGCTCCTGGCCGCCCTCCTCGCCTTCGGCGCGCTCTCCGCCACTCCGGCTTCGGCACAGGCGAGCGGCGAGCGCCGCGCCGTCACCGCCGTACGCGGCACCATCCCCTACGCCACGCGCGACGATGCGATGCGTTTCGCCGACGACGTAGCGGCCCGGCGCAACCTCGACCGCAACTGGGTACGCGCGACCATCGGCGCGGCGCGCCTGCTGCCCAACGTGCCGCGCCTGATGCTGCCGGCGCCTGTCGGCACCGCGAAGAACTGGCGGGTTTACCGCAGCCGCTTCATCGACCCGGTGCGCATCGCCGCCGGCGCGCGCTTCTGGCGCGACAACGCAGCGACGCTCGCACGCGCGGAGGCCGAGTACGGTGTGCCGCCGGAGATCGTCGTGGGCATCATCGGCGTGGAGACCATCTACGGCCGCAACATGGGCAACTTCCGCGTGATCGACGCACTGGCCACGCTGTCCTTCGACTTCCCGCAGGCGCACCCGCGCGCCGCCGAGCGCGTCGCCTTCTTCCGCGGCGAACTCGAGAGCTTCCTCAGCACCGAAAGCCGCACGGCCGAAGATCCGATGGTACCGCTCGGCAGCTACGCCGGCGCCATGGGCATGCCGCAGTTCATGCCAAGCAGCATGGCCAAGTACGCCGTCGACTTCGACGGCGACGGCCGCATCGACCTGGTCAACAACCCGGCCGACGTGATCGGCTCGGTGGCCAGCTACTTCAAGGGCTTCGGCTGGCAGCGCGGCATGCCGTCGACCTTCCCGGTGCGCTTCGACACGACCCGCCTGCAAATGCCCATCCTCATGGCGCCCGACATCAAGCCGACCTTCAGCACCGACAGCTTCATGGCGGCCGGCGCGGTGCTCGAGCCCGAGGCCCAACCGTTCCCCGGCCTGCTCGCGCTCATCGAACTGCAGAACGGCGCGGAGTCGCCCAGCTATGTCGCGGGCACGCAGAACTTCTACGTGATCACCCGCTACAACTGGAGCAGCTACTACGCGATGTCGGTGCTGGACCTGGGCAACGAGGTCAAGGCGGCGATGGCGCAATGAACGCGCGGGCGGCCTTCGACGCCCACTGGCGGGCGGCCTGGTCGGCGATGGGCATCGACACGCCGCCGAACGCCCTGCGCGACGCGCTCCTGGTCCGCTACGCCGAACCGCATCGCCGCTACCACACGCTGCAGCATCTGGGCGAGTGCCTCGACGCCATCGAGCGCGAACGCGCCCACGCGCAGCGGCCCGGCGAAGTCGCGCTGGGCCTGTGGTTCCACGACGCCATCTACGACCTGCAGGCCCACGACAACGAAGCGCAGAGTGCCGACTGGGCCCGCGATGCGCTGCGCACCGCAGGCGTTGATGCGGACGCCTCACAGCGCGTGCACGACCTGATCATGGCGACGAAGCACGACGCGCAGCCGACCGATGCGGATGCGCGACTGCTGGTCGACATCGACCTGGCGATCCTCGGCGCGCCGCCCGAGCGCTTCGCCGAGTACGAAGCGCAGATCCGCGCCGAATACGCGCACGTGCCGCCCGATGTCTTCGAGCCGCGGCGGCGGCTGATCCTGGCTCGCTTCCTGGCGCGCGATCCGCTCTACCAGACCCCCGGCATGCGGGCGTGCTGCGAAACGCAGGCGCGCATCAACCTCCGCGGCGCCATCGGCGACTGAAGCCGCTCAGTCGAAGCGGCTGCGGCCTCGCACCGCGCCCGCAGCATCGACCAGCAGGCCTTCGCCCATCTGGACGAATTCGCCGGTCAGCGCGGTGATGTTCACCTGGTGCGTCACCCAGACGTCGAAGCGTCCGGCCGGAATCGCCCCCAGCGCGGCACGCAGCGCCGCCGTGCCCTCGGCCGCAGCGGCCGAGCGGCGGGTGTCGTCGAAGGTGGAGTTGAGCGGTTCCCAGACGACATGCCGGCCGAAGGCCAGGTCGGCCGTGTCCTTGCAGCGGCACCATGCGCTGGAACGTACCGCCTGCGGCGCCAGGCCGCGCTGCCGAAACCAGGCGCCGAGGCGACGCGACGCGGCCTGCCCTTCTTCGCTCAGGTTGCGCTGCGTACTGCAGGCGCCCAGCTGAAAGCCGGGTGGATCGCCGACGCCCGGCGTGGTCTGGCCATGCCGCAGCAACACGGCGCAGCGGCCCTCGCGCAGGCGAGGCACCAACAGGTCGTCGGCACGGGCGGTGCCACCCGACAGGGCCGCGAGGAAGGCGAAGGCCTGGAACTGTCGACGCTGCATGAAGAAGACCTCGCTGAATCCGGATGGCGGGTTCGACCATCATCCGGCGCGGAGGTTCACGCCGTCAACGCGGCAACCCCGCATCGGTCAGCCGCACCACCCGTCCGGAGCGCACGCCGAGCGCCCGGCCATCCTGCCAGGCAGGCCGTCCATTGACGATGACGGTGTCGATGCCCTCGGCCCGCAGCGTGGGCGCATCCCAGGTCGCGCGGTCGGCAACGCGGTCGGCATCGAAGACGGTGATGTCGGCGAAGGCGCCTTCGCGCAGCACGCCACGGCCCGGTAGCCGGAAGTGGCGCGCGGTGAGCCCGGTCATCTTGTGCACCGCCTCTTCGAGCGAGAACAGGCCGACGTCGCGGCAGTAGTGGCCCAGCACCCGCGGGAAGGTGCCCCACAGGCGCGGATGCGGCGCGGTGTCGTGCGGCATGCCATCGGAGCCGATCATGGTCTGCGGAAAGGCCAGCACGCGCCGCACGTCGGCCTCGTCCATCAGGAAATAGATGGCGCCGGCGGGCAGCAGCCGGTCGACCGCGTCCTCCATCGACACGCCCAGGCGCTGCGCGATCACGTCGAGGTCCATGCCGGCGAACTCGGGGTGCGGCTGCGACGTGGTGACGATGATGCGGCTCGACACGGGGATGCGGTCCTTGCGCAGGATGGTGGAGCCCGCGCAGTACGGGTAGCAGTCGAGCGCGATCGACTGGTGCGCCATGGCCGCGCGCACGTGCGCCAGCGTATGGACCGAGCGGCCGTGGTTGCGCGGGCCGATCAGCTTGTGGTGCGAGACCACCACCGGCGCGTCGACGGCACGGCCGATCGCGAAAGCCTCGTCGAGCGCGGCGAAGACGTGGTCGCCCTCGTCGCGGATGTGGCTCGCATACACGCCGCCGTAGGCGCCGATCACCTCGGCCACCTGCGCCATCTCGTCGGTGGTAGCCGGCATCGCCGTGGGGTAGGCGGCGCCGGTCGACAGGCCGATGGCGCCGCTGGCCATCGCCTCGTCGAGCAATGCGCGCATGTGCGCGATCTCCTCGGGCGTGGCGGCGCAGTCGAGCTGCGGCATGGTGGCTGCACGCAGCGTGGTGTGGCCGACGAGGCAGGCCGCGTTGACCGCCGCAGGTGCGGCTTCCAGACGCGCCAGGTAGGCCGCGAAGGTGGCGTCGCCGAACAGCGCCGGATCGTGACCGAGCAGGTTCAGCGGCGGCGGCACGGTGGCACCTGCCGGTGCGCCCCAAGGCGCGAGGCTGATGCCGCAGTTGCCGGTGACGACCGTCGTCACGCCCTGGCTCAGCTTGGCCGGCATGTCCGGGTCGAGCAGCAGGTAACGGTCGTCGTGGGTGTGCGAGTCGATGAAGCCCGGTGCGACGATGCGGCCGGCGGCATCGATCTCGGCGGCGCCGCGCTGGCCCGACAGATCGCCGATCGCAGCCACGCGCGCACCGCGGATGCCGACGTCGGCGGAGCGCCGCGCGGCGCCCGTGCCGTCGATCAGCGTGCCATGGCGCAGCAGCAGGTCGAAGTCGGCCATGTGCGAACGCTCAATCGATCTTGGCGCCCGAGCGCTTGATCACGTCGGCCCACAGCGGGCGTTCCTTCTTCGCGAGGTCGAACAGGTCCTGGCGCGGGCCGGTGTGGATCTCGTAGGCCTGCGTGGCCAGCTGCTGCTTCACCGCCGGCGAATTCAGTGCCTTGTTGAAGGCGGCGTTGAGCGTGTCGAGGATCTTCGGGTCGACGCCGGCCGCGGCCACGTAGCCGGTCCAGGCCACGGCCTGGTAGTTCTTCAGGCCGGTCTCGGCGATGGTGGGCAGCTCGGGCAGGCGGCTGTCGCGCGTGGCGCCGGTCACGGCCAGCGCGGTGATCTTGCCGCTCTTGAGGTGCGGCGCGATGGACGTGATGTTCTCGAACACCAGGTCGACCTCGCCGCGCATCAGCGCCAGGTCAGCTTCCAGGCCCCCCTTGTACGGGATGTGCACGATCGACACGCCCGCCATCGTCTTGAACATCTCCGCGCTCAGGTGGCCGGTGGTGCCGTTGCCGCCCGAGGCCACGGTCAGCTTGCCCGGCGCCTTCTTGGCCATGGCGATGAGGCCGGCCACGTCCTTCACGCCGAGGTCGCTGCGCACGGCCAGCACGTTCTGCACCGAGCCGGTGAGCGCCACGGGCGCGAGCTGCGTGTCGGCGTCGTAGGGCAGCTTTTGGTAGAGCGACTGGTTGATCGCCAGCGTCGCCACGTTGGCGTAGGCGATGGTGTAGCCATCCGCCGGGGCGGCGATGGTGGCTTGCGTGCCGATGATGCCGGACGCGCCGACGCGGTTCATCACCACCACCGACTGGCCGAGCTCGCGGCCCACCGCATCGGCCAGCAGGCGCGAGACGATGTCGGGCGTGGTGCCGGCGTTGAAAGGCACGATCAGCGTGATCGGCTTGTCGGGGTACGCGGCCTGCGCATGGCCGTACAGGGCCAGCGCGACGAGGGGTGCGGCCAGCGCCTGGAGCAGCCAGCGGCGAGAGGATGGAAAAGAAACGTTGAAGCGCGACATGGACAGGACTTTCTGAAGATCGAATGGAAGGGCTTGCGGTCTCCTGGGCCTCGCTGCACCGGAACGGCGGCGTCGGCCTCATTGCTATGAAAACGGTGCGTGGGATGCGGCGGCTAGCGCTCGGCCCGCACCATCGCGGCCTGCAGCACCGGCAGGTCGACGTTGCCGCCCGACAGCACGATGACGGCGCCCTGCCCGTCGAGCGACAGGTGGCCGGCCAGCAGCGCGGCGAGCGCGACGCTGCCGCCGGGCTCGACGACCAGGTGCAGTTCTTCCAGCGCGAAGCGCATCGCATGCGCGACCTCGTCGTCGGTCACCGACACGGCCTGGCTCAGCAGCGGCTGGTTGATGGCGAAGGGCAGCTCGGCGGGCGTCGCGGCCTGCAGGGCGTCGCACAGGGTGCGGGCGCCCGGGGCGTTGGTCTCGCGTCGGCCGCTCTGCAGCGAGCGCACGGTGTCGTCGAAGCTCGCCGGCTCGACCGCCACGCGCCGCGCCTGCGGGCTCAGCGCATCGAGCACCAGGCAGCAGCCCGCCATCAGGCCGCCACCGCCGCACGGCGCGGCGAACAGGCCGAGCTTCTCGCGCTCGCCGGGCGGCAGGTCTTCGAGCGCCTCGAGCGCCACCGTGCCTTGTGCCGCGAGCACATCAGGGTGGTCGCCCGGCGGGACCAGTGTGCCGCCGGTCTCGGCCAGCAAGCGCATGCCGATGTCCTCGCGGCTTTCCTTCTCGCGGTCGTAGTGCACGACCTGCGCGCCCTGCGCGATGGCGCGCGCCACCTTGTTCTTCGGCGCATCGACCGGCATCACGATGGTGGCCGACACGCCCAGTTGCCGCGCCGCCCAGGCGATGGCCTGGCCGTGGTTGCCGGTCGAATAGGCGACGACGCCGCGCTGGCGCTCGGCCGGGGTGAGCGCCAGCAAGGCATTGAAGGCACCACGGGCCTTGAACGAGCCGGTGACCTGCAGGCTCTCGGGCTTGAGCCAGACGGCGCCGCCCGCCAGCGCATCGAGCCGCGGCGAACGCAGCAGCTGCGTGCGGCGCACGTGCGGGGCGATGGCCTGCGCGGCGCGCTGCACGTCGTCGAAGCGCGGCACGCGCATCGTGCCGAGCATCGCGTGTTCGATGTGGGCGGGAAGCGAGGTGGCATTGATCGTCATCGCGCGCTCCTTCACGCCGGGTTCCACACGGGCGGCTCGGTGCTGCCGGTCTGGGTCGTGAGGTGGGTGTAGGCCTCGAGGCGGCGATGCTGGGCGAAGTTGAAGATGGTGGTGCGGCCCAACTGGCACATGTCGAGGTGGCAGTCAGCCACCAGCAGCTCGTCGTCCCAGGTGGAGGCCATGGCCATCACTTCGCCCTGCGGGTTGACGATGACCGAGTGGCCCATCAGTTCGAAGCCGTCTTCGTTGCCGGCCTTGGCCACGCCCACGCCGAAGGTGGCGTTCTGGTAGCAGCCGGCCTGGATGGACAGCTGCGAATGGAACTGGCGCTGGTACGGCGCCTCGAAGCCGCGGTTCTCCTGGTTCACGGCCGGCGTGTTGTAGCCCAGCATGACCAGCTCGACCTGCTGCAGGCCCAGCTCGCGCCAGGCTTCGGGCCAGCGGCGGTCGTTGCAGATCAGCATGCCGAGGTTCACGCCATCGACCGGGCCGACCGGTGCGCGCACGACCGGAAAACCGAGGTTGCCCACCTCGAAATAGCGCTTCTCCAGGTGCTGCACCTTGCGGATGGTCGAGAACTCCTTGTGCCCTGGCAGGTGGACCTTGCGGTACTTGAGCACGATCTCGCCCGACGGCGCGATCACCACCGAGGTGTTGAAGCGGCGCTTGCGCACCACGCCGGTCTCATCGGCCTCGTGCGCGATCTCGGCATAGCCCAGGTAGCAGGTGATGCCGTAGCGGCGGATGGCGTCGAAGATCGGCTGCGTGGCGGGCGACGGCAACGCCTCTTCGTACCAGGCGTCCGCTTCGTCCAGGTTCTCGACGTACCAGCGCGGGAAGAAGGTGGTGAGCGCCAGTTCGGGAAACACCACGACGTTCGCGCCGCGTTGATGCGCGCGCTCGAGCAGGCGCACCATGCGGGCGACGACGGCATCGCGGCCCTCGGCCCTCTGGATGGGCCCGAGCTGGGCGGCGGCGACGGTGATGAGGCGGGTCATGAGGGCGGGGCGTGGAGTGGGTCTGGGCCGGATGATCCGGCCTGTAGCAGCCACGGCCAATCGCGCTGGAACCACCCTGGCAGGCCGTGCGGATACCCGCAGGATGCGCACAAGTGGTTGATTCACAAAGAAAACATTACCGTCACCGACCGACCGACGCACCCTAATCAATAACCGCGCGTTATGGCTGCGGGACAAAAGGTGATGGGCATGTGCGCGCCGATGTCGACCGGTCACAACGACAGGTGCCGGTACTCCCAACACCGTGAAAGTCTTGCAGCTTGGTTTGCATTCGCGCCTCAGCCGCTTGGAGAGCCGGGGTCAGTGGTCACACACCCGGGCGTCCGTCAGAGTCTCCGGCTACCCCCCCGCTGCTTACGATGAAAGAGGCGGAGCGCAGTAAAAGGCAGACAGAATGCGGCCGGCGGCCACCACACGAGGACAAAGGGCGGGCGACTCAGACTACCTTCCGCGTGACCAAGCAGCATTCTTTGGGTACACAGCAGCAGGCAGCCACTCTCAGCGTCGCCGGAGCGAACGTGCCACGCAACCGACAGCAAGCCGAGCCATTCGACACAGTGACTAAGCAGACCAGCGTCAACCCAGGAACTTGACCCTGCTTCGGCTGACATGGTTTCCAAGCGCAACAGGGGCTCGTCCGCTTTAGACTCCAAAACTTACACGCACGTAGTCCGGGACCTCATGAGCTTGATCGTTGGCCGCGTCGTTGGCGAGCAAGTATTTCTGTTCGCCGATACCGAGATTACCTATTCGAATGTTGCACGTCGACCCGTTACCAGTGGCTGCCTAAAGCTTTACCGGATTACTCCAAGCGTCGCCCTTGGCTTCGCGGGCGATGTCGCCGATTTCGCGGCTTTCCTTCCGATGGTCAGAGGACTCACCGACGCCGAAGAAATACTCGCCAGAGCGGAGGCAGCCTTTGAGGCCGGCTCTCGATTCGATGTTCTAGTGGCCCAAGCGGGAGCAGGAGAAATTCAACTCCTCAAGAACGGGAAACGCGAAGTTAGTGGTGCTGGTTTTGTGGGAGATGCACCAGCATATGGGCATTTTCAGCAGTCCTTCCATGCACACTCCAACACTGGTGCGATGCTGGAGCAACGCGTATCGCTCACCATGCGTCGCTTGCCGGAGCCTCTGAACGGGCGAGATGAGTACTTGCGCATGTTCGACAGTTTGGTTGACGTGATCGAATCGAGGGCGTTCCCAACAGTCGGTGGTCTTGCAACGTCCCTGTGCACGGACCGCGGGGTGTTCACGTACATGAACTATGCGGCCGCCGTCTCAGATCGGTTGAGCCTAGAACGTTTTACAGAAGTACCTCAACGAATCGACTTTGGCACCGCGGAAGGCGGTGGATACGCGCTTGAAGTCTGGCCAGCGGCCAGTGATCCCAGCCTACTAGCGTTCTACATCCCTCCGGGTGGCTTCGGCGGCGTATTCGAGGAGGACGATTCCGGCATGAGGTGGGCGCGTCTCGTTGTTGCACCGACGCCTGCCCATTGGTCACTCCAGACCAAGTCATTGGGATATGACATTCAGTCCAGCTTTCTATCCGCCCACCATTGCGGCCCATTGGCCGAGGATCTGCTTGGACAGAATAAGTTCGACGACGCCGTATTCGTCTATGAGCTTACTCGTGACACAAACGAACTGGATGAACGTCCGCCGCTGCGCGACCGCTTTTCCGCCGGATACGCCCATGCCCTTATCGGTGCAGGTCGCCGACAGAACGCGATCGAGATGCTTCGGGGGCTGCAGCGGACTGGCCGCCTGGGGCAGAGTTGCTCTGCGCTCCTTCAGGAGTTATCAAGAGGCAACGACTGATCCCCCGAGCCCCACGTCCATGATCCGCGTTCCGGCAGCCTCGGCAGCGAACGGCGATGAAGGCCTCAACAATGGAATACGGCTGCTGTGACTTAGCCAGTTCACATGAGGATCATGATTGCCTCGCTGACCTCATCGCGTTTCCTGTGGGCGCCAATTTTTGGCCCAAAGCCGGTTCGTATTTGCGTAAACGGCCGTTCGCCGCATGGTTGCCAACGGCTCGTGACCGAGACACGCGCCCCGCAAATCCCAGGCAGTGACGGCAGCGCCGACGTCTCAGCTCAGGAAGACAACGCACGCGCGGGCGCATGCTCGCCCGGGTGCTCGGTCAGCGTCGGGGCGATCGCGGTGTCGCGGCCCTCTTCCTTGAGCACGCGCTTGACCACGGCCAGGAATTCCTTCGCCATGGCCGACAGCGGGCTGACGTTGGTGTGGATCAGGTAGATGCGGTGCGACAGCGGCGGCGACAGCGGCTTAAGCACCACGCCGTCGTGCGCCGAGCGCCGCGCGCCGAAGGCCTCGATCAGCGCCACGCCGACGCCTTCTCGCACCAGGCCCATCGCCTCGGGCGTGGAGCGGATCTCGATGTCGGCGCGCAGCGGCAGGCCCGCCGCCGCGAAGAAATCGGCCGACAGCCGGCCGAAGGGCGTCTCGCGCCCGTAGCTGATGAAGGTCTGGCCCACCAGGTCGGCGGCGCCGACGGCGTCGGCCTGCGCCAGCGGGTGCGACTCGGGCACCGCGCATTCGATGAAGCTGTGGCCGATCGCGCGCGCCGCCGCGTTGGCGCTCGGTGGCGGCGGCATCGACGAGATCGCCAGGTCGGCATGCCCCAGCAGCACGTGCGGCAGCAGTGAATCAAAGGGCAACGGCCGGTACTTGATGCGCACGTCGGGGAAGCGGGCCCGGAAGCGCCGGATGGCCACGGGAATCAGCCACTCGCTGTAACTCGGGCTCGACACCAGGGACAGTTCGCCGTGGGCGCCACCGGCCAGGTCGGCGGCCAGCGCATTGAAGCGGCGCACGCCCTCCAGGATGCTTTCCACCTCCGAGAACAGCCGACGCGCCTCGGGCGTGGGCTGCAGGCGGCCCCGCACACGCTCGAACATCAGCATGCGCAGCCGGCTTTCGACCGTCGCCAGCACGCGGCTGACGGCAGGCTGCGACACCGACAGCATGCGCGCCGCCCCGCTGAGCGAGCCGGCGATCATGATGGCGTGGAAGACTTCGATCTGCCGCAGGTTCAGCGGCACGGGCGGGGTCGGGAGCTTGGCAGGCATGGAGCGAGAGACGGACTGCCCTCCCCATGCAAGGACCACGCCACCGTGGCCGCCCGTGGCTGGCGATCAGCGCACCTTGCCGTCCTTCCAGGCGCTCAGCAGCTTGTTGTAGTCGATGGTTTCACCCTTCGGCTTCTCGTTGGCCAGCTTCTTCCAGGGGGCCTGCTTGTCGCTCAGCCACTTGTCCGGGTCGCCCTTGGCGTTGAGCTTGGGCGCGCAATGGGCCATGCCGGCGCGCTGCAGGCGGGCCATCACGTTGTCCATCTCATCGGCCAGGTTGTCCATCGCCTTCTGCGGCGTCTTCTCGCCCGTCACCGCTTCGGCCACGTTCTTCCACCACAGCTGCGCGAGCTTCGGGTAGTCGGGCACGTTGGTGCCCGTGGGCGTCCAGGCCACGCGCGCCGGGCTGCGATAGAACTCGACCAGCCCGCCCAGCTTGGGCGCCATGTCGGTCATCGCCTTGCTCTGGATGTCGGACTCACGGATCGGCGTCAGGCCGACGATGGTCTTCTTGAGCGACACGCTCTTGGACGTGACGAACTGAGCGTAGAGCCAGGCCGCCGCCGTCTTGTTGGCGTCGTGCCCGTTGAAGAAGGACCACGAGCCCACGTCCTGGTAGCCGTTCTGCATGCCCTGCTTCCAGTACGGGCCGTTCGGGCCGGGTGCCATGCGCCACTTCGGTGTGCCGTCGTCGTTCACCACCGGCAGGCCCTTCTTGGTCATGTCGGCGGTGAAGGCCGTGTACCAGAAGATCTGCTGCGCGATCTGCCCCTGCGCCGGCACGGGCCCGGCTTCGCCGAAGGTCATGCCCATCGCTTCCTTGGGCGCGTACTTCTTCATCCAGTCGATGTACTTGGTCAGCGCATAGACGGCTGCCGGCGAGTTGGTGGCGCCGCCGCGCGACACCGACGCGCCCACCGGCGTGCACTTGTCGTCGGCCACGCGGATGCCCCATTCGTCGATCGGCATGCCGTTGGGGTTGCCGATGTCGGCGGTGCCGGCCATGGACAGCCAGGCGTCGGTGAAGCGCCAGCCGAGCGACGGGTCCTTCTTGCCGTAGTCCATGTGGCCGTAGATCGGCTTGCCGTCGATGGTCTTCACGTCGACGCTGAAGAACTCGGCGATGTCCTCGTAGGCGCTCCAGTTGAGCGGCACGCCCAGGTCGTAGCCGTACTTGGCCTTGAACTTGTCCTTCAGGTCGGGCCGCGCGAACAGGTCCGCCCGGAACCAGTAGAGGTTGGCGAACTGCTGGTCGGGCAACTGGTAGAGCTTGCCGTCGGGCGCGGTGGTGAACTTGGTGCCGATGAAGTCCTTCACGTCGAGGCCGGGGTTCGTGAACTCCTTGCCCGCGCCGGCCATGTAGTCGGTGAGGTTCATCATCTTGCCGTAGCGGTAGTGCGTGCCGATGAGGTCGGAGTCGGAGATCCAGCCGTCGTAGATCGACTTGCCCGACTGCATCGAGGTCTGCAGCTTCTCGACCACGTCGCCCTCCTGGATCAGGTCGTGCTTGACCTTGATGCCGGTGACCTCCTCGAAGGCCTTGGCCAGCGTCTTCGATTCGTACTCGTGCGTCGTGATGGTCTCCGAGACCACGGAGATTTCCCGCACGCCCTTCGCCTGCAGTTTCTTGGCGGCATCGATGAACCACTTCATCTCGGCCGTCTGCTGGTCCTTGCTCAGGGTCGACGGCTGGAATTCGCTGTCGATCCATTTCTTGGCTTCGGCCTCGCCGGCCGAGGCACCGTGCGCGGCGCACATCGCCGCTGCCAGTGCCAATGTCGTGTAGCGCATCTTCATGAGTTTGTCTCCTCAGTGGTTGCTTCCCCGGTGTTGTCTGATCGCGGCTCCGGGGAAACGGAGAGCCGGATTCCTGAAGGCGTGCGTGCTCAGCCCTTTCGCATCACCAATGCGAGCAAGCCCATCGACAGCACGAAGCTGATCCAGATCGACGGCTCGGCCTCGAGCGACATCCACTCCTGGAACTTCCCGGCGAGGCCGATGAAGACCAGGTTGAGGTACGCCGCGGACAGCAGGCCGATGAAGAGCCGGTCGCCGCGGGTGGTTTCCATCGGCAGCCAGCCGCGCCGCAGCGTGGTGGGCGACTTGTATTCCCACACCGTCATGCCCACGAGCATGAGCGCGATGCAGGTGAAGAACACGGCCACCGGGGTGGTCCAGACCATCCAGTCGAACATGCTTGTCTCCTCAGACGCGGCCCATCGCAAAGCCTTTTGCGATGTAGTGGCGGACGAACCAGATCACGATCGCGCCGGGCACGATGGTCAGCACGCCGGCCGCGGCCAGCGTGGCCCAGTCCATGCCCGAGGCGCTCACGGTGCGCGTCATCGTCGCCACGATCGGCTTCGCATTCACGCTGGTGAGCGTGCGGGCCAGCAGCAGCTCGACCCAGCTGAACATGAAGCAGAAGAACGCCGCCACGCCGACGCCCGCCTTGATGAGTGGCAGGAAGATCGTGAGGAAGAAGCGCGGGAACGAGTAGCCGTCGATGTAGGCCGTCTCGTCGATCTCGCGCGGGATGCCGCTCATGAAGCCTTCGAGGATCCACACCGCCAGCGGCACGTTGAACAGCAGGTGCGCCAGCGCCACGCCCAGGTGCGTGTCCATCAGCCCCACCGTGCTGTAGAGCTGGAAGAAAGGCAGCAGGAAGACCGCCGGCGGCGTCATGCGGTTGGTCAGCAGCCAGAAGAACACGTGCTTGTCGCCGAGGAAGGAGTAGCGCGAGAAGGCATAGGCCGCCGGCAGGGCCACGGTGAGCGAGATCACCGTGTTGATGCCCACGTAGATCAGGCTGTTGATGTAGCCCGAGTACCACGACTCGTCGGTGAAGATGCGCGCGTAGTTGGCCCAGGTGAGCTGCTGCGGAAAGAACGAGAAGCTCGAGAGGATCTCCTCGTTCGTCTTGAAGCTCATGTTGATCATCCAGTAGATGGGCAACAGCGCGAAGACGATGTACAGCACCAGGAAGATGCTGCGCTTGTGAAAACGTCGGTCGTTCATCGGGTTTCCTCCATGTCCTGCGTGCCCACGCGCTGCATCCAGTTGTAGAGGATGAAGCAGAACAGCAGGATGATCAGAAAGTAGATCAGCGAGAAGGCCGCGGCCGGCCCGAGGTCGAACTGCCCTACCGCCTTCTGCGTGAGGTACTGGCTCAGGAAGGTGGTCGCATTGCCCGGCCCGCCGCCCGTCAGCACGAAGGGCTCGGTGTAGATCATGAAGCTGTCCATGAAGCGCAGCAGCACCGCGATCATCAGCACGCCGCGCATCTTGGGCAGCTGGATGTAGCGGAACACCGCGAACTTGCTGGCGCCGTCGATGCGTGCGGCCTGGTAGTAGGCATCGGGAATCGAGCGCAGCCCGGCGTAGCCGAGCAAGGCGACCAGCGGCGTCCAGTGCCACACGTCCATCACCAGCACCGTGAGCCAGGCATCGGTCGCGTTGCCGGTGTAGCTGTAGTCGACGCCGATCTTCTGCAGCATGAAGCCGAGCAGGCCGATGTCCGCGCGGCCGTAGATCTGCCAGATGGTGCCGACCACGTTCCACGGAATCAGCAACGACAGCGCGACGATCACCAGCACCGCCGACGCCTTCCAGCCCGTGGCCGGCATCGAGAGCGCCAGGCAGATGCCCAGCGGGATCTCGACCAACAGCACCGACAGCGAGAAACCGAGCTGCCGGTAGAGCGCCGCATGCAGTTCGTCGTCGCGCATCACCGCCGCGAACCATTCGGTGCCGACGAACACGCGCCGCTCGGGCGAGATGATGTCCTGCACCGAGTAGTTGACCACCGTCATCAGCGGCACGATGGCCGAGAAGGCCACGCAGATCAGCACCGGCAGGATCAGGAACCAGGCCTTCTGGTTGATGGGTTTGTTGGTAGCGTTCATGCCACGAGCTCCTCGTCGCGGTAGTAGCAGGTGTGCGGGTCCAGCACCTTGAGCCACACGATGTCGCCGGCGGTCGGCATCAGCGCGTCGGACGACAGCCGGGCCTTCAGCTTCGTGCCACCGGCATCGGCGCTGAGCATGGCGTGGGTGCCGACGTCTTGCACCTGCGTCACGGTCGCAGGAATCGCGCCAGGCGCCTGGGGGTCGGCGATGCGAAGGTACTCGGGGCGGATGCCGAGCTTGAGCGCCCCGTCGGGCAGTTCGCGCAAGCCGGCCAGCCGGACACCCGCGACCTCGAGCGCCCCGCCCTGGCTCTGCGCAGGGACGAAGTTCATGCCCGGCGAGCCGATGAAGTGCCCGACGAAGGTGTGGGCCGGCCGTTCGAACAGCGCCTCTGCACTGCCGACCTGCACCGCCTTGCCGCGCGTCATCACCACCACCTCTTCGGCGAAGGTCAGGGCCTCGACCTGGTCGTGCGTGACATAGATCAGCGTGAGCTTGAGTTCGCGGTGGATCTGCTTGAGCTTGCGCCGCAGCTGCCACTTGAGGTGCGGGTCGATCACGGTGAGCGGTTCGTCGAACAGCACCGCCGACACGTCCGAGCGCACCAGGCCACGGCCCAGCGAGATCTTCTGCTTGGCGTCGGCCGCCAGCCCGGCGGCGCGCTGGTTGAGCTGCCCGCTCATGTCGAGCATCTCCGCGATCTCGCCGACGCGCTTCCTGATCTGTTCGGCCGGCACCTTGCGGTTGCGCAGCGGAAAAGCGAGGTTCTCGGCCACCGTCATGGTGTCGTAGATGACCGGGAACTGGAACACCTGCGCGATGTTGCGTTCCTGCGGCGTGGCACGCGTCATGTCGCGGCCGTCGAAGGTCACCGTGCCCTGCGACGGCACCAGCAGGCCCGAGATGATGTTGAGCATGGTGGTCTTGCCGCAGCCGGAGGGGCCGAGCAACGCATAGGCGCCGCCGTCGCGGAAGCTCATCTTCAACGGCAGCAGCGCGTAGTCGCTGTCCTGCGTGGGGTTGGCGCGGTAGGCGTGCGCCAGGTCGAGGTCGATGCGGGCCATGGTCAGTTCCCCTTGCGCCAGGCCGGCGCCACCACCAGCTTCTCACTGGCGTCGAAGACATAGGCGCGAGCCGCGTTGAAGTGCAGCGTGATCGGGGTGCCCAGCTCAAAGCGATGCACGCCGGTCAGCTGCGCCACCAGTTCGCCGACGGTGGTGTGCACATGCACGAAGGTGTCGGATCCGGAGATCTCGGCCAGTTCGACCTTGCCGGGCAAGGCGATGCCGCCTGGCCCGGCCTGCACGTCGAGCGCGCTGGCGCGCAGGCCGATGGTGACGGCACCGCCGCTGCCCGCCGGCAACGCCATCGGCAGCAAGGGACCGCCGGCCAGTTGCACGCCCTCGGGCGTGGCCGTGCCGGGCAGTAGGTTCATCGGCGGGTCGCTGAAGGCGCGCGCCACCCGCAGCGACTGCGGCGCGTGGAAGACTTCGGCCGTCGGCCCGTACTGGAGCAGTTCACCCGCATCCAGCACCGCGGTGTAGCCGCCCAGCAGCAAGGCCTCGCCCGGTTCGGTGGTGGCGTAGATGACGGTGGAGTCGCCGCTGGCGAACAGCTGCGCCAGCTCTTCGCGCAGCCCTTCGCGGAGTTTGTAGTCGAGGTTGACCAGGGGCTCGTCGAGCAGCATCAGCGGCGCGTTCTTGGCCAGCGCACGCGCCAGCGCCACGCGCTGCTGCTGGCCCCCGGACAGCTCGGCCGGCAGGCGGTCGAGGAACATGCCGATGTGCAGCTTGTCCGCGAGTTCGCGGACGCGGGCGTCGATGCCCTTCTCGCCGCGCAGCTTGAGCGGCGACGCGATGTTGTCCGCCACCGTGAGCGACGGATAGTTGATGAACTGCTGGTACACCATCGCGACGTTGCGCTCGCGCACCGGCCGGCCGGTGACGTCCTCGGCGTCCACCAGGACGCGGCCGCTGCTCGGCACGTCGAGGCCCGCCATGATGCGCATCAGGCTGGTCTTGCCGGCCTGTGTCGCGCCCAGCAGCACCGTGACGGCGCCGCTGCGCGGTGTCAGGCTCTGCTCATGGAGCCACGTCTGCGCGCCCACCTTCTTGGTGATGCGCTCGAGGGTCAGTTGCATCGGTGTGTCTCTCGTCGTTGTTGTCGTCGAACCATCGCGCGACCGCGGCACGCTCTTGTGGCGTGTAGCGCAGGCCGAGCTTCGAGCGGCGCCACAAGGCGTCGTCCGCCGTGCGCACCCATTCCTGCGCATGCAGGTAACGCAGTTCGGCATCGTGCAGGCCGGGGGCCACTTCGACGCCCAGGTCGGCCAGCGCGGTCGCATTGCCCAGCACCTCGGCGATGCGCGCGCCGTAGGCGTGGGCCAGTCGGCGCGCGAGCGGCGCGGGCAGCCAGGCATGTCGCTTCTGCACGGCAGCGACGAAGCGCTCGAAGTCCTCGTCGGGGCGCTTCGGCGCACCGATCCAGCCCGACAAGTCGCCGCCCGCGAGGAAGGCGCCCTCCGTCCAGGCCGGACGCTTGTCGCCGAGCATGCGGCCGACCTCGTCCGCTGCGTCTTCCGCCAGCTTGCGGAAGGTGGTGATCTTGCCGCCCCACACCGACAGCAGCGGTGCGGCGGTGGTGTTGGCTTCGAGCAGGTAGTCACGCGTGACGGCCGACGGGTCGCCCGACGCATCGTCCAGCAGCGGGCGCACGCCGGAGTAGGTCCACACGACATCGGCGGGGACGACCGGCTTCTCGAAGTAGCGGCTGGCCTGGGCGCAGAGGTAGTCGATCTCTTCGGGCGAGATGCGCGCCGCGCCCGGGTCGTCGGAACCGATCTCGACGTCGGTGGTGCCGATCAGCGTGTAGTCGTCCTGGTAGGGGATCGCGAAGATGATCCGCTTGTCCGGGTTCTGGAAGATGTAGGCATGGTCGTGTTCGAAGATGCGCTTGACCACGATGTGGCTGCCCTTGACCAGGCGCAGGCTCTTGGTCGCGAGCGACTCGCCGTTGGCCGCCTTCGCCGTGTTGCGCAGGAAGGACTCGGCCCAGGGGCCGGCCGCATTGACCACCGCGCGAGCCCGCACAGTGCGGATGCCGTCCGGGCCATCGAGCGCGGCGGTCCAGCCGTCGGCGTCGCGCTGCACCGCCGTGCAGCGGGTGCGCGTGAGGATCTGTGCGCCGCGCGCGCGGGCGTCGACCGCGTTGAGCACCACCAGACGCGCGTCGTCGACCCAGCCGTCGGAATACACGAAGCCGCGCTTGTACTGCGGCTTGAGCGGCTGGCCGGCCTTGTGCTTGCGCAGATCGACGGTGCGCGAACCCGGCAGCACCTCGCGCTTGGCGAGGTGGTCGTACAGGAACAGGCCCATGCGCACCATCCAGGCCGGTCGCATCGACGGGTCGTGCGGCATCACGAAGCGCAGCGGCCACATGATGTGCGGCGCGCTCTTGAGCAGCACCTCGCGCTCCTGCAGCGCCTTGCGCACCAGCGAGAACTCGTAGTACTCCAGGTAGCGCAGGCCCCCGTGGATCAGCTTGGTCGACGACGACGAGGTGTGGGCGGCCAGGTCGTCCTTCTCGCACAGCACCACCTGGAAACCACGCCCCGCCAGGTCACGCGCGATGCCGCAGCCGTTGATGCCGCCACCGACGACGAGCACGTCGCATTCGGTCGCCGTGGCCACAACGGGAGAGAACAAATCGTTCACGAGGGAGGACCGCTCTGAAGTAACTGCTGGGTTGCCGGAGGGGAGCGAAGGACTTTCGCCTTGGTTCATTTTGGTTCCTTATGACGCGCATAAGATTGTAGTTTTCCCCTAGACAGTTCGTTTTTGTTCGATTTAGAGTGTTGCATCCCTCCCACCCCATGCCACGCTTGAACCCCAACCCCCGCCAGCTGCGCCTGCTCGACACGGTGCGGGCCCGCGGCACGGTGATGGTGGAAGAGCTGGCCGAGATGCTCGGCGTCACCCTGCAGACGGTGCGGCGCGACGTTCAGCGGCTGGCCGACGAAGGGCTGCTCACGCGCTTCCACGGCGGCGTGCGGGTGCCCAGTTCGACGACCGAGAACATCGGCTACCCGCAACGGGCGTCGCTGCACGCCGAAGGCAAGGCGCGCATCGCCCGTGCCGTGGCGGCGCGCGTGCCCAACGACTGCTCGCTGATCCTCAACGTCGGCACCACCACCGAAGCCATCGCGCAGGCATTGATGCGGCACACCGGCCTGCGCGTGATCACCAACAACCTCAACGTGGCGACGATCCTCAGCGGCAACCCGGCGTGCGAAGTGATCGTCGCGGGCGGCTCGGTGCGCGCGCGCGACCGCGCCATCGTGGGTGAGGCGACCATCGATTTCATCCGCCAGTTCAAGGTCGACATCGCGCTGATCGGCGTGTCCAGCATCGAGGCCGACGGGTCGCTCCGCGACTTCGACCTGCGGGAGGTCAAGGTCGCGCAGACCATCATCGCGCAGGCGCGCGAGGTGTGGCTCGCCGCCGATGCCAGCAAGTTCAACCGGCCGGCCATGATCCAGCTCGGGACGCTGTCGGACATCGACCGGCTCTTCACCGACGCCGAACCGCCGGCCCCCTTTCCCGCCCTGCTCGACAGCGCCCAGGTGCGCTGCGAGATCGCAAGCGACCATTGACGACGAAGGCGCGCCCATGACCCACATCCTCGCCCTCGACCAGGGCACCTCCAGCTCGCGCAGCATCGTGTTCAACGGCGAGGGCCGCATCGTCGCGGTCGCGCAGCGCGAACTGCCGCAGATCTACCCCCAGCCCGGCTGGGTCGAGCACGACCCGATGGAAATCTGGCGCGGCCAGTT
Source organism: Variovorax sp. J2L1-78 (assembly GCF_030317205.1). Taxonomy (NCBI): domain Bacteria; kingdom Pseudomonadati; phylum Pseudomonadota; class Betaproteobacteria; order Burkholderiales; family Comamonadaceae; genus Variovorax; species Variovorax arabinosiphilus. The sequence goes on from NZ_JASZYB010000001.1 coordinate 1,635,381, forward strand.
GGCCACCGCGCGCGAGGTGCTCGCCAAGGCGAAGCTGCAGCCGATGGACATCCACGCCATCGGCATCACCAACCAGCGCGAGACCACGCTGCTGTGGAACCGCCGGACCGGCCAACCGGTGCACCACGCCATCGTCTGGCAGGACCGCCGCGCCGAGCCTCTGTGCGCGAAACTGCGCGACGAAGGCCTGACCGACACCATCCGCGACAAGACCGGCCTGGTCATCGACGCGTATTTCTCCGGCACCAAGCTGCGCTGGCTGCTCGACAACGTGCCCGGCGCGCGCGAACAGGCCGAGCGCGGCGAGCTGGCCTTCGGCACGGTCGACAGCTGGCTCATGTGGCAGCTCACCGGCGGCAAGGTGCATGTCACCGACGTGAGCAACGCGTCGCGCACGATGCTCTTCAACGTGCACGACAACACCTGGGACGCCGACCTGCTGAAGGCGCTCGACATCCCCGCCGCGCTCATGCCGGAGGTGAAGCCGTCGAGCGCGCACTTCTGCGACACCGACGCTGCCTTGCTCGGCCGCTCGCTGCCCGTCGGCGGCGTGGCCGGCGACCAGCAGGCGGCCCTATTCGGCCAGGCCTGCTTCGGCCCCGGCATGGCCAAGAACACCTACGGCACCGGCTGCTTCCTGTTGATGCACACCGGCGACGCGTTCCAGCCCTCGTCCAACGGCCTGCTCGTGACCAGCGCCGCGCAGACCAGCGCGCAGCCGCAGTACGCGATGGAAGGCAGCGTGTTCGTCGGCGGCGCCGTCGTGCAATGGCTGCGCGACGGCCTGCAGGCCATCAAGGGAAGTGCCGAGGTACAGGGGCTGGCCGAGAGCGTGCCCGACTCGGGCGGCGTGATGATGGTGCCGGCCTTCACGGGCCTGGGCGCGCCCTACTGGAACGCCGAGGCGCGCGGCACGATCACCGGACTGACCCGCGGCACGACCGTCGCGCACATCGCCCGCGCCGCATTGGAAAGCATCGCCTACCAAAGCGCCGCCCTGCTCCAGGCGATGAGCCGCGATGCCGTTGCCGCCGGCGGCGCACCCGTCGCCGAGCTGCGCGTGGACGGCGGCGCCTGCGTGAACGACCTGCTGATGCAGTTCCAGGCCGACCTGCTCGGCATCCCGGTGCTGCGGCCGGAGGTCACGGAGACCACGGCGCTGGGCGCCGCCTACCTCGCGGGCCTGTCGACCGGTTTCTTCAAGGACATCGAACAGCTGTCGACGCTTTGGCGCGTGGAGCGGCGCTTCATGCCGACGATGGGGCGCCCGCAGGCGGGCGAGGCGATGGCCCGGTGGGAGCGCGCCGTTCGCCAGGCCACGGCCCTCTGAGGGGCCGCGACGCGCTCAGTGCGCCGGCACCAAAAAGTCCTGGCTGATCCGCCACCCGAGCTCGTTCACCCGATCGAGAAACTGCGTCAGGTACGCATGCAGCCCGGTCGCGAGGATCTCGTCGACGCGCGCGTACTGCAGGTCGGCCAGCAGCTTGCCGGCGCGGCGTTGCGTTTCGGCGCTCTGGTCGTTCTGCACCTTGGCGAGGTTGGCCACGACCTCGGCCAGGCTGGCATGCAGCGAACGCGGCATGTCGGGGCGCAGGATGAGCAGTTCGGCGACGCGCTCGGGCTTGATCACGTCGCGGTAGACCTTGCGGTACACCTCGAAGGCCGAGACGCTGCGCAGGATCGCGCTCCAGTGATAGAAGTCGTACTCCTGGTCCTCCTCGGTGGCGGCGCCGAAGAACTCGCTGTTGAGCGCGTGGAACTTGACGTCGACCAGGCGCGCCGTGTTGTCGGCGCGTTCGAGGAAGGTGCCCAGGCGCGAGAAGTAGAAGGCCTCGTCCTGCAGCATGGTGCCCAGCGTGACGCCGCGCGACAGGTGCGAGCGGAACTTCACCCACTCGAAGAACTGCGCCGGGTCGCGCTCGAACTCGCCAGCGCGCAGCATGCGGTTGACGTCGAGCCAGGTGGTGTTCTGCGTCTCCCAGGCCTCGGTGGTGAGCGCGCCGCGCACGGCGCGGGCGTTCTCGCGCGCGGCCTTCAGGCAGGAGATGATCGAGGACGGGTTCGACTCGTCCTTGACCATGAATTCCATCACCTCGTCGGGCACGATCTGGTCGTGCTTCTCGTTGTAGGCCGGCAGCAGTTCGCTGATGGACAAGAGGCCTTGCCAGCCGTACTTGGCGACTTCGGCCGACTGCGGCAGCAGCGAGGTCTGGTAGTTGACGTCGAGCATGCGAGCGGTGTTTTCCGCCCGCTCGGTGTAGCGCGACATCCAGTAGAGGTGGTCGGCGGTGCGTGACAGCATGTGGTCGTTCTCCTCGCTTCAGGCCGACTGGGTTTGTGTTTGGGTTTGCGACGGGGCGGCGGCCGGGGCGGCTGCCTTGGGGCGCCGGTCAGCCTCGAGGATCCAGGTGTCCTTGGTGCCACCGCCCTGCGACGAGTTGACAACCAGCGACCCTTCCTTGAGCGCCACGCGGGTCAGGCCGCCCGGCACCATCTGCACCTCCTTGGCCGACAGCACGAAGGGTCGCAGGTCGATGTGGCGCGGCGCGATGCCGGCGTCGACGAAGGTCGGCGAGGTCGACAGGCTGAGCGTGGGCTGCGCGATGTAGCCGTCGGGCTTGGCGATCACGGCCTGCTTGAATTCCTCGATCTCGGCCTGCGTCGCGGCCGGGCCGATGAGCATGCCGTAGCCGCCGGCGCCGTGCACTTCCTTCACGACCAGGTCCTTCATGTTGTCGAGCGTGTACTGCAGCTCGTCCTTGTTGCGGCACATGTAGGTCGGTACGTTCTTCAGGATCGGTTTCTCGCCAAGGTAGAACTCGATCATCTTCGGCACGTAGGGGTAGATCGACTTGTCGTCGGCCACGCCGGTGCCCACCGCATTGCTGATGGCGACGTTGCCGGCGCGGTAGGCGCGCATCAGGCCGGCGCAACCCAGCGTCGAGGTCGGGCGGAACACCTCGGGGTCGAGGAAGTCGTCGTCGACGCGGCGGTAGATCACGTCGACCCGCTTCGGGCCGCGCGTGGTGCGCATGTAGACGAAGTCGTCCTTGACGAACAGGTCCTGCCCCTCGACCAATTCGACGCCCATCTGCTGCGCCAGGAAGGCGTGCTCGAAATAGGCGCTGTTGTACATGCCGGGCGTGAGCACCACGACCGTCGGCTCGGCGGTGGCCGGCGGCGCGCTGGCGCGCAGAGTTTCCAGCAGCAAGTCGGGGTAATGGGCGACCGGCGCGATGCGGTTCTGCGCGAACAGGTCCGGGAAGAGCCGCATCATCATCTTGCGGTTTTCCAGCATGTAGCTCACGCCGCTGGGCACCCGCAGATTGTCTTCGAGCACGTAGTACTCGCCGTTGCCGTCGGCATCGGGCGCGCGGACGATGTCGATGCCCGAGATGTTCGAGTAGACATTGTTCGGCACCGTCACGCCCATCATCTCGGGGCGGAACTGCGCGTTGTCACGGATCTGCTCGATCGGGATGATGCCGGCCTTGACGATCTCCTGGTCGTGGTAGACGTCGTGGATGAAGCGGTTGAGCGCATTCACCCGTTGCACCAGGCCCTTTTCCATCGACTCCCACTCGTGCGCGGGAATGATGCGCGGCAACAGGTCGAAGGGGATCAGGCGCTCGGTGCCCGAACCGTCCTCGTCCTTGGCGCCGTACACCGCAAAGGTGATGCCGACACGGCGGAAGATCATCTCGGCTTCTTCCCGCCGGGATTTCATCAACTCGCCGGGCTGTTTGGACAGCCATTGGTCGTAGCGCTTGTAGTGACCCCGGATCGCAGCACCCGCATAGGGCAACTGCTCGTACATCTCATCGAATTTGTGCATGGAACGACCAATCTCCTTCGACATAGCTTAGCAAGTTCAAGGCCAAGCTTCGGGCGATCTTTGCACAAGCGCGGCTCGGCCGCTCAGTCTCCCCGCTCGACCAGGGCGTCCAAGACGACCGCGCCCTGTCCCCGGGCCGCGACCAGCACCGGGTTGACGTCGATCGAGGCGATGGCCCCGCCCGCCCCCACGATGAGCTGGCCGACGGCGACCACCACGGCCGCCAGCGCATCGATGTCCAGCGGCGGATCGCCCCGCACGCCCTCGAGCAGCGGCGCGATGCGCAGGGTGCGCAGGGCGGCCGTCACGTCGGCCGCAGCGAAGGGCGGCACAAGGACCGCGACGTCCTGCAGCGCCTCGACGTACTTGCCGCCGTCGCCCACCAGCACCACCGGGCCGAAGACCGGATCGATGCGCGCGCCGACCATGAATTCGTGCTGCCCACGGCGCATGGCCGCGACGATCACGCCTTCTTGCGCGGCGCCCAGTGCGGCCAGCTCGGCCCATTGCCGGTCGAACAGCGCGGCGGCCTCTGCGGCCGTGCCGACGTTCAGCGCCACCAGGCCATGCTCCGACTTGTGCGGCACGTCGCCCGAGCAGGCCTTGACCACGGCCGGTGCGCCCACGGCGGCCAGCGCGTCCGCCGCCTCCTTCGCGCTGCGGCACAGCCGGTGCGCCACCACCGGCACGCCGGCCGCGGCCAGCACCGCCAGGCTCTGTGCCTCGTTCAGGAACCGGCCGGTGCCCGGCGGCAGCGCAGGCGCCGCACCCGCAGCAGGCCAAGGCACGATCGCCTTGCGCATCAGCGCGGTGTGCGAGGCCAGCTGCGCCAGCGTGCCCAACGCATCGTTCTCGTTGGCATAGGTCGGGATGCCCTGCGCCTTGAAGGGCGCGGCCACCGAGTCCTGCCAGGCCGCCACCACCACCGGCTTGCCGGTGCTGCGCTCGAAGGCGGCGGTGTCGCGCGCGAAGGCCTCGACGTCGTAGCCCGCGCCCGCCACCGGGATGTTGATGAAGAACAGGTCGGCCGCCGGGTCCTGGGCCACCGCGGGCAACACATCGCCGAACAGGCCGCTGTTCGACAGCAGCGCCGCGGTGATGTCGATCGGGTTCACCGCCGTCGCGAAGCCCGGCAGCCGGCTCGCCACGTCGGCGCGCGTGGCGGGCGACAGCTCGGCCAGCGGCAGGCCGAGTTCTTCCGAGGCGTCGGCGCCCATCACGCAACTCGCGCCCGAGTTGCTGATGATCACCAGCCGTCGGCCCTCGGGACGCCAGCCCTTCAGATAGGCCTCGGCCGCGAGCGCCTGCGCATGCGGATCGCGCACCCGCCAGATGCCGTGGTGGCGGAAGAAGGCGTCGACCGCACGGTCCTCGTTGGCCAGCGAGCCGGTGTGCGACGACGCGGCCTTCTGCCCGCTTTCCGATCGCCCGGCCTTCACCGCGACGATCGGCAGGTCACGCTCGCGCGCATAGGCCGCGGTACGCGCCAGCAATTCGGGGTTGGCGATGTTCTCGAGGTACAGCAGCAGCAGCTTCACGTCGGGGTCGTGCGCCACCGCCCAGGCCAGGTCGGACACGGTGATGTCGGCCTCGTTGCCGGTGGCGTGCACATGGCGCACACCCAGGCCGCGGCCGCGCAGCAGGCCGTAGGCCATGGCGCTCATGCCGCCGCTCTGGCTCACGATGCCGACCGGGCCGTCGGCCGGCGGCACCTCCACGAACATGGTCGAGAAGCCGGCGAGCGCGCCGGTGCCGAAGTTGGCCAGCCCCTGCGTGTTGGGGCCATAGAGGCGCATGCCCGCGGCGCGCGCGGTGTCGACCATGGCGCGCTGCACGGCACGCCCCTCTTCACCCGTCTCACCGAAGCCCGACGCCACCACCACCACCGACTTCACGCCGCGCGCCGCGCATTGCGAGACCGCATCGACCGCCTTGTCGCCGCCGACGATGACCATCGCCAGGTCGGGCGCCTCCGGCAGCGCCGCGAGCGATGCGTAGCTCTTGAGCCCCTGCACCTCCTCGCGCGACGGATTGATCGGGTAGATGCGCCCGCCGAACCCGTGCTTGCGCATGTAGTAGATCGGCCGGCCGCCGATCTTGTGGATGTTCTCGGAGGCACCGATGACGGCAACGGACTGCGGGTTGAGGGCGGATTCGAGCAGGTCGGACATGGGAGGCTTCGCAGAAAAGAAAAGGAAGCGCCGGACTCAGCCGCGGCGCGCGTTGTTCAGGAAGGATGCGATGCCCTCGCCGCAGGCCTCGCTGTAGAGGCTGTCGACGAAGGCGTCGCGCTCGGCATCGAGCTGGGCCCGGCGCGAACGGCCGCGGGCCGCGTGCACCAGCCGCTTGATGCGCGCCTGCGCGTCGGCGGGGCCGGCGGCCAGCCGCTGCGCCCAGGCCATGGCGGTGGCGAAGGCCTCGCCGTGCGGCACCACGCGGTTCACCACGCCCAGCGCGTGCAGGCGCTCTGCCGTGCACACGCCACCATCGAGCAGCAGTTCCAGCGCCATCTGCGGCGGCAGCGCGCGCGCCAGCGAATCGGAGCCGCCACCGTCGGGCGTGAGCGCGAGCTTGACATACGACATGACGAACTTGGCGTCGTCGGCCGCGACGATCAGGTCGCAGCCGAGGCACACCGAGAAGCCGCCGCCCGCGGCCGCGCCTTCGACCGCCGCGATGACCGGCTGCGGCGCGTCGTGCATCGCCATCACCCAGTCGTGCAGCACGTCGAGGTGCGCGGCCTGCGTCTCGCGCGGCAAGCCGCGCTGGGCCGCGAGGCGCTTCAGGTCGCCGCCGCCGCAGAAGTGATCGCCTTCGCCCGTCAGCACGATGGCGCGCACCGTGCGGTCGTCCGCCGCGCGGCGCAGGGTGTCGACCGCGGCCCGGTAGAGCGACGGATGCATCGCGTTGCGCACCGCGGGGTTGCTGATGGTCAGCACCAGCACCGGTCCGTCCTGCCGGACGATCAGGCGCGCGCTGGTTTCAGGGTCGGGCATCTGCATCAGTCCACCTTGATGTCCGCCGTGCGCACCACCTTCGTCCACTTGGCGATCTCGGTGTGCAGCATCTTGGCGAAGGCCTCGGGCGTGGTCGGTGCCGCCTCGGCGCCGGCGTCGTACAGGCGCTGCTTGACCTGCGGGTCGCTCAGCGCCTTGCCGATGTCGGCGCTCAGGCGCTGCACCACGTCCTTCGGCGTGCCGGCCGGCGCCAGGAAGCCGGCCCACGAATACGCCTCGTAGCCGGGCAGGCCCGACTCGACCACGGTCGGTACGTCGGGCAGCAGGGCCGAGCGCTTGGCGCTGGCCACCGCGATGGCGCGCACCTTGCCGGCCTTGATCTGCGGCAGCGCGGTCGGCGCATCGCTGAACATGAACTGCACCTGGCCGCCGAGCAGGTCGGTCATGGCCGGCGCGCTGCCCTTGTACGGCACATGCAGCAGCTTCGTGCCGGCCTGCATGTTGAACAGTTCGCCCGCCAGGTGCGTGCCGCCACCGCTGCCGGAGGAACCGAAGCTCAGCTTGCCGGGCGAGCGCTTGTCGAGCGCGATGATGTCGGCCACCGTCTTCACGGGCACGTCCGGGTGCGCCACCAGCACCACCGGGAACATCGCGCCGAAGCTCACCGGCACGAAGTCTTTTTCGATGTCGTAGGTCAGCCGCGGCTTGAGGCTCGGCAACACCGAATGGTGGATGCTGCAGACGAACACGTTGTAGCCGTCGGCCGGCAGCTTGGCCGCGATCTCGGCCCCGACGATGCCGCCGGCGCCCGCGCGGTTGTCGACGATGGCCTGCTGGCCCCACATCTCCGACAGCTTCTGCGCCACGGCGCGGCCGGTGGTGTCGACCGGGCCACCGGCCGGGAACGGCACCACGAACTTCACCGGGCGGCTGGGGTACGCGCTCTGCGCGAAGGCAGGCACGGCGAGCGTGCCCATGGCTGCGGCCGCTACCGCGCCACCCAGCAGGGTGCGGCGGGTGATCGCGGGTTCCTGGATATCTGGGATATCTGTGGTCAGCATCGTCATCTTGTCTCCTCGTTGTAGGTCTGAAAACTCAAGCCGCGAACACGGCATGGCCGTGGTCGAGCACCACCTTGTCGCGCGCCGGCACGCGGACGCGAAAGCGCACGTCGTTGCCCTGGCGGAACAGCTCGAGCCGCAGCGTCTCACCCGGAAACACCGGGGCCGAGAAGCGCGCGTACAGGCTGCGCAGCCGCGTCGGGTCGCTGCCGGCGCACTGCGCCAGCAATGCATGCGCCGCGATGCCCCAGGTGCAGAGCCCGTGCAGGATCGGCCGGTCGAAGCCCGCCGCCCGCGCGGTTGGGGGGTCGGAATGCAGCGGGTTGCGGTCGCCGCACAGGCGGTAGAGCAAGGCCTGCTGCGGCAGCGTCGGGATGTCGACGATGGCCTCCGGCTCGCCCGTGGGCACCGGCACGGGCGGCGGCGGCGCGGCATCGCCGGGCACGTCGGCTGTCGCGAAGCCGCCGTTGCCGCGTGCGAAGGTGGTGTGGGTCACGGTCGCGAGCAGCGCGTCGCTGTCGGCGTCGTGCAGCGCCTTGTCGTAGGTGATGGTGGCGCCACGGCCCGGCCCCTTGTCGACGATGCGGGTCACGCGGTGGCGCGTGCGCACGGCGCCGGCCGCCGGCAAGGGCCGGTGCCACACGACCTGCTCCTCGCCATGCACGATCTGCGCGAAATCGATGCCGGTGGCCGGGTCCTGCATCCACGAGCCGGGGAAGCCCAGTACCACCGCCATGGTCGGCAGCGCCAGCGGCACATTCGGGACGTCGTTGACGAACTGCAACTGCCCGGGGTCGGTCGGGTCGCTGCCCAGGCCGAGCGCGAGGGCGTAGCGCATCGTGTCGTCGTTGCCGTAGCGCTGCACGATCTCGTCGAAGCGCCAGGCCTTGAGCCGATGGAAGTCGATCACCTCAATCCACCTTCGCGCCCGAAACCTTCACGACCTTCGCCCACTTATCGACCTCGGCGCTCATGAAGCGGCCGAAGTCCTCCGGCGAATTCCAGCTCGCGGCGAAGCCCTGCGCCTCGAACTTGTCCTTCACGTCGGGTGCGGCCAGCACCTTCTTCAGCTCGGCGCTGAGCCGGGCCAGCACCTCGGGCGGCGTGCCCGCCGGTGCGAGCAGCCCGTTCCACGCGATGGCCTCGTAGCCCGGCAGGCCGGACTCGGCCACCGTGGGCAGGTCGGGCGCGACCGGCGAGCGCGTGGCGCTCGTCACCGCCAGCGCCTTCAGCTTGCCGGCCTTCACATGCGGCATGGCCGACAGCATGGTGTCGAACATCAGCTGCGTCTGGCCACCCATGGTGTCGGTGAGCGCGGGGGCACTGCCCTTGTACGGGATGTGGTTCATCTTCACGCCGGCCATCGCCGCGAAGAGTTCGGCCGACAGGTGCGTCGACTGCCCGTTGCCCGAGGACGCGAAGTTGAGCTCGCCCGGCCTGGCCTTGGCCAGCGCGATGAGTTCGGCCACGTTCTTCGCCGGCAGCTGCGGGTTGGCCACGATCACCAGCGGCCCGCTGGTCAGCTGCGACACCGGCGCGAAGTCCTTCGACAGCGAGTAGCCGAGGTTCTTGAAGAGCGAGGGGTTGATGGCGTGCGCCGTGGTCGCGACCACCAGCGTGTAGCCGTCGGCCGGGCTGCGCGCCACCAGCTCGGCACCGGGGTTGCCGCCCGCGCCGGGGCGGTTGTCGACGATGAACTGCTGGCCCATCGCGTCCGACAGCTTCTGCGCGACCAGTCGCGCGACGATGTCGGTCGGCCCGCCCGGCGGGTACGGCACCACCAGCTTGACCGGCTTGGTCGGGTAGGCCTGCGTCTGCGCGAAGGCGGGCACGGCGAGGCACAGCGCGGCACCGGCCGCGGCGAGCAGGCGGCGGCGTGAGGGGAAGCGGATCGCATGCATGTCTTTGTCTCCAGTCGTTTTGTTCTCGTTGACGGATGCCCCGATGCGCCACGCGCTACCCGGTGGCGGGCGAAAAGCGGACCAGCGTGTGGCCGTCGTGCGCGAAGAAGCCGGCGGCCACGCGGTCGCCGATGCGCACGCCCGGGTCGGCGTGCGCCATCAGGCGCGGTCCTTCGTCGAGTTGCGCGATGACCAGCGTGTACGGCGCGAGCGCACGGAAGGCATCGGACGGCGCGCGCGACACCACGGTCACCGCATGCAGCGTGGCGGTGCCGCGTGCCGTCTCCCATGCAAGCGCATCGCTGCCGCAGTGCGCGCAGGCGTAGCGCGCCAGCGTCTGCGCGGTGCCGCACGCGGTGCAGCGCTGGAAGCGCAGCTCGTGCCGCGCCAGGCCGTCGACGAAGGGCGCTGCGAGCGCGCTGGAAGACGTGGCGGTCATGGCGAAGGTTCCTGCGAAAGAATCAGGCTCACATGCGAGGACATCACGCCGCCATCCGCGTGGACGAAGGCATGGCGCGGCCGGGCGACCTGGCGCTCGCCGGCCTGGCCGGTCATCTGCCGGAACACCTCGACCGCGTGTGCCATGCCGCCCGCCACCCCGCAGTGGCCGAAGGACAGCAGGCCGCCGTGCGTGTTCAGCGGCATCGCGCCGCCCGGCGCGAAGTCGCCGTTGCGCACGCGGTCGGCCGCACCGCCGCGCGGTGCGAAGCCAATCTCCTCCAGCAGCATGGTCAGCGTGATCGTGAAGGAGTCGTAGATGCCGAGATGGTCGATGTCGGCCACACCCAAGCCGGCGTCGGTGAAGGCGCGCTGCGCCGCGATGGCCGCGCCGCACTGCATCACGTCGGCCATCGCGCTCAGGTGCTGATGCCGATGCGCCTGGCCGGCGCCCGCCATCGCGACGCGCGGACCGTCACCGGGCACGGACGACACCACCAGCGCCATCGCACCGTCGGAGATCGGACAGCAGTCCATCAGCTTGAGCGGCGCGGCGATGGGCTTGGAGGCCAGCACGTCGGCCACCGTGATCGGCGCGGTGAGATGCGCGCCGGGGTGGCGTCGCGCATTGGCGCGCATCAGCACCGCGAACTCGGCGAGGTCGGCTTCGGTGGTGCCGGTCTCGTGCAGGTAGCGCGAGGCCATCAGGCCGTAGTACGCCGGCACGGACGCACCGTTGGGCACTTCGTAGTCGGGGTCGCCGACCTGCGCCAGCGTCTGGATGGCGCTGTCGCGCGACTGGCCGCTCAGGCGGTTCTCGCCGGCCACCACCAGCACGTGGCGGCAGCGACCGCTGCGCACCAGCTCGCACGCCAGCATGAGCATCGCGGCGCCCGTTGCGCCGCCCAGCTGCAGGCTGTGCGCGTAGGCCGGGTCGAGCGAGAAGCGCTCGCAGAACAGCGTCGAGAGCATCAGGTGCGGCAGCGTGGTGGCGTAGCCGCACAGCACGCCGTCGATGTCCGCGCGCTGCAGGCCGGCGCCCTGCAGCGCCTGCTGCGCGGCCTGCGCCATCAGGTCGAGCGCGCCCTGCCCTTCATGGCGGCCGAAGGCGGTGCCGCCGACGCCGGTGATCCATGCCGTCGTGGGGTTCGTCGCCATCAGTGCATCCTCCCGCGACGTGCGCCGGTGGCCGTCGCGCCGGTGTGGGCGGCGCGGCTCCACAGCACCTCGCAGGTGGCGGCCTCGCGCCGCAGCGCCTGCGCCAACTCGGCTTCGCGCGAGGTGATGCGGTCGTTGAGCGCCGCGATGCTGATGGCCGCGACCGGCCGGCCGTCGGCCCCGAGGATCGGCACCGCGATGCCGCCCATGCGCTCGACCACCACGTCGAGCAGCACCGCGTAGCCGCGCTCGCGCGCCACCCGGGCGTGGTCCTCCAGCAGCTGCGCCGTGATGCGTGGGTAGCGCTGCAGCTGTGGTGCGATCACCGCCAGCGCGGCTTGCCGTTCGGCCTCGGGCATCCAGGCCAGCAGCGCCAGGCTGCCGGCACCCACGCCTAATGGACGGCGGCTGCCGATGGACAGGTAGTTGGCGCGGATCGGGTAGCGGCCCTCTTCCACGTCGACGCAGAGCGACTCGATGCCACTCGGGATCGACAGGATCACGCTGTCCTCGAACTGACCGGTGAGCCGCAGCAGCGCCGGCCGCACCAGCGGGCGCGGGTCGAAGCGGGCCAACGCGGCGGCGCCCAGCACCAGCAGCTCGGCGCCCAGGCTGTAGTGCTTGCTGTGCGGGTCGCGCACGACGAAGCCGTCGTGCATCAGCACCTCGAGCAGGCGCAGCACCGTGGTCTTGTCCAGGCCGGTGGCGATCGCGATGTCGGTCAGGCGTGTGACGCCGGGGTCGGACAGCGCACGCAGGATGCGGCAGGCGCGTTCGACCGACGACGTGGGCTCCACGGCCCGCTGGGCCAGCAGGGAGGCAGGGGTGCGCGTTCTTCCGGGCATGTTGTCTCTTGTTTCGTTCAGCGGAACACCGCGAAGGCGTTCCGCATTGAACGCGGCGCGACTTTCCGGCGTCAAGCAAAGCCGCGAAAGTTGCTGCAGGCGAAACTTTTCAAGGGAAAACCCGGAGCGGTTCGGTCGCAGTCGCGTGACGCTGGAGCCCAAGCGCAGCGCGGCGTGCAGCACGCATTCAGGCTGGAACGGGCAAGGACCTGTACACCAATACCTTCAATGACCGTTCGTTGGACACGTCCGAGAAGCTGCTCGGGTTCGCCAGCCGCTCGACGAAAACCAGCTCTGGCGCCATGTCGCTCACGTGCTGCCGCAAAAAGTCTGGGCCCAGTTCCGGCGCGTTCAGGCACAGCAGGACATGGCCATTGGGCTCGAGCAGGTCCGGTATGCGTTTGATCAGCCGGGCGTAGTCCTTGGTGGCGACGAAGCTGCCCTTCTGATAGCTGGGCGGGTCCACGACGATCAGCGAGTAGGGACCGCCGCGTGTGATCTTCCCCCACGAACTGAAGATGTCGTGGGGAAGAAAACTGGCGTTGTCGAGCACGCCGTTCGCGCGGTGGTTCTGCTGCCCGATCGCCAGCGCACCCTTGCTCATGTCGAGGTTGGTGACGTGCCGCGCCCCCGCCTGCAATGCGACGACCGAGAACGCGCAGGTGTACGCAAACAGATTGAGCACCCTGACCCGTGACCGGGGCGTCGTGCGCGCTTTCACAAATGCCTGGACCCAGCGCCGGCCTTCGGCCATGTCCAGGAACAGCCCATGATTCTGGCCCCGACCCACATTGACCCGATAGCGAGCCCCCTCCTCGCTCACCCAGTGCGGGTCCGGCACGGAACCGGCCATCACCTGGGTGCTGCTCTGGCCTTCATGCCGGCACTGAACCACCCAGTTGAACGTCTCACTTGGCGCCAACTGCTCCCAGCGACGCGCCAGCGCGGAACCGATCGCAGCCAGTTCTTCGTCGGTCACCGGCTGGAAGCTGGTCAACACCCAGACCGGCGGGAAGAAGTCGAGCGACAGGTGCGCGCAGTCGGAGTGAAGCCCGCCGCGGCCGTGGAAGATGCGCTGCGCATCCACAGGCAGGTGGGTCGAAGCGATGGCGTCCAACAAGGGCTGCATAGGCGTGATTCGGAGCGAAGAGAGAGACGCTGATTCTGGCGGTAGCGCTGGGGATGCCACAGACGTTCGGGCGGTCGTTCCACTCAAGGCACGCGGTGGTGCCAGTAGCGCGCCTGGGTCTCGCGCGCGCAGCGCACCGCGCCAGGCGCGCGGCTCGACCACTGCGCCGCGCCGCAATGCGGGCTGTCGACGAGCGTCGTGCCGCGCGCGGCATAGGCCTCGCGCACCGGCAGCGCCGGGTGGCCGAAGCGGTTGCGGTAGCCCGCCTGCACCAGCGCCAGCCGCGGCTGGACCGCCTCGAGCAACGGCGGGCTCGACGAGGTCTTGCTGCCGTGGTGCGGCACCAGCAGCACGTCGGCGCGCAGGGCGCCGTCGGCGCTTCGGGTGACCAGTGCGACCTCCTGCGCGCGCTCGATGTCACCGGCCAGCAGCGCGGTGGCGCGTCCGTTGCCGATGCGCAGCACGCAGGAGACGGTGTTGGGCTTGGCCGACGGAACGGCGTAGTCGGCGGCGACCGGGTGCAGCACTTCGAAGTCGACGCCGTCCCAGGTCCAGCGCTGGCCGGCGATGCAACGTTGCGCCGGCCGCAGCGCTTGCAGCGGATGACTTGCCTCGATCGAACTCAGCAGCGCGGCCTGCGGCTGCATGGCGAGCACGGCCGGCGCGCCGCCGGTGTGGTCGCTGTCGCGGTGGCTCAGCACGACGGTGTCGAGCCGCTCGCCCAGCGCGCGCAGCAGCGGCACCAGCACGCGGTGGCCGGCATCACTCTCCAGGCTGTAGCGCGGGCCGGCGTCGTACAGCAGGCTGTGGCTGGCGGTGCGCACCAGCACCGCATTGCCCTGGCCGATGTCGGCGGCCAACAGCTCGAACTCGCCGACGGGCGGGCGTGGCGCCTGCCACAGCAACACGGGCAACAACAGGGGCAGGCCCAGCACGCGCATCGACCAGGGCAGTCGCATCACCAGCAGCACGCCGCCCGCCACCCCGCCGACGGCGGCCCACAGCGGCGGCGCCGCCATCGACACGGTCGCGAACGGCCACGCCGCGAGCCACTGGAGCCACCACGACAGGCCCTGCACGGCCCACGCCGCCGCATCCCAGGCCCACGGCAGCAACACGCCGAGCATGGCCAGCGGCGTGACGACCAGCGTGACCCAGGGGATGGCCAGCGCATTGGCGATCAGCCCGACCACCGACACCTGCTGGAACAGCAGGAGCGTGAGCGGCGTGAGCGCCAGCGTGACGACGGCCTGCTCGCGCGCCAGCCGGCCGAGGCGATGTCGCCAGGTCATCGCCTGGCCGGCCTCGGCCATGGCATCGGTTGCGAACAGCGCCGCCACGGCCACGAAGCTGAGCCAGAAGCCGGCCTGCATCAAGGCCCACGGGTCGACCGTCACCACCACTGCGCAGGCCAGCAGCCACACGCAGGGCCACGGCCAGCGCCGACCGGCGATGCGCAGCAGGGCGATGGTCGCCAGCATCCACACCGTGCGCTGCGAGGGCACGCCCCAACCGCTGAAGAGCGCGTACAGCCCGGCCAGTGCGACGCCGACGACGAGGGCGGCCTGCTGCGCCGGCCAGCGCAGCATCAGGCGCGTGCTGCGCCGCCACAGCGCCCCGACGAGCAAGGCCGCGAGCCACGCGAACATGGTGATGTGCAGACCCGAGATCGCCATCAGGTGGGCCACGCCCGTCGCGCGGTAGACGTCCCAGTCGGCGCGGTCGATGGCGCCCTGGTCGCCGGTCACCAGCGCGGCGATCACACCGGCCAGGCGCCGGTCGGTCACGCGCTCGAAGACCGCGTCGCGCACGGCTTCGCGGGCGCGCTCGACCGGGCGTTGCCAGGTGGCGGCGAGGCGTTCCGGCGGCGCATCGCGGGCGCCGGTGCGCACGTAGCCGGTCGCCTGCACGCCCTGCTCCCACATCTGCAGTTCTTGATCAAAGCCATGCGGGTTCAGGTTGCCGTGCGGCGCCTTGAGGCGGACGGTCAGCCGCCAGCGCTCGCCGGCGTGCAGTGCATCGGGGCGCCGAAGCGGCGGCGGCGCGACCGACGCCTCTTCCGCCCCGCGGCCCCAGAGGCCGGTGCCTTCGGCATACCAGCCCAGCGCGATGCGGCGCGGCACGCGCGGCGGCGGTGGCTCGCCGGCCGACCCGGCCCACTGCGCCGACTCGACATCGAGCCGGAAGCGCGTGCCGCCGTCGTCGTGTTGCGGCATCTGGGCGATCACGCCCGTCACCTGAAGGTCGTGACCCTCGAGCGACGGGTCCAGCGCGTCGTCGGCATGGACCGCCGCGCGCCATCCCGTGAGGCCGGCACTGGCGAGCGCCGCGACCACCAGCAACGCGGCCAGCGCGCCTCGGCCGTGGCGGCGGGCGCGCCCCATGGCGTACAGCACCAGGCTCGCTGCACCGGCCATCACCCCATAGCGCCAGGCTGGCCACAAGGCCGCCTGCTGCAGTTGCAGGGCGGCGCCCACGATCGCGCCGGCCATGGCCACAAAGGGCGCCCAGCCGCGCAGGTCGTGCTGCGCCCTCACGAAATCGCTTCCTGATCCATGCGGCAGGCCCTCCCTCTACACGCTTTTCGTGGCGCGTTAATTGCTTTGCCGGTGGGCTAGTATGCGTCTCACCCGAGGCCCGTCGCCGCTCCGAGAAAAACCGATGTCCATTCACGCCGCACTCCACCACGTCACCCACTACAAGTACGACCGTCCGGTGCAGCTCGGCCCGCAGGTGGTCCGCCTGCGTCCGGCACCGCACTGCCGCAGCAACGTCATCTCCTATTCGCTGCGCATCGAGCCCGAACAGCACTTCATCAACTGGCAGCAGGACCCGTTCGCGAACTACCAGGCCCGCCTGGTCTTCCCCGAGAAGACGCGCGAATTCAAGGTCACGGTCGACCTCGTGGTCGAGATGGCGGTCTACAACCCCTTCGACTTCTTCCTCGAGCCGCAGGCCGAGAACTTCCCCTTCAAGTACACGGCCGAGCAGGCCGACGAGCTCGCGCCCTACCTGGTCGTGGAACCGGCCACGCCACTGGTCCAGGCCTACCTCGACAAGATCGACCGCACCGAGAAGCGCACCATCGACTTCCTGGTCGGCATCAACCAGCAGGTGCAGGGCGACGTCGACTACCTGATCCGCATGGAGCCCGGCGTGCAGACGCCGGAAGAAACGCTCACCAACGGCAGCGGCTCCTGCCGCGACTCGGGCTGGCTGCTGGTGCAGCTGCTGCGCCACATGGGCCTGGCCGCGCGCTTCGTCTCGGGCTACCTGATCCAGCTGACGCCCGACGTGAAGGCGCTCGACGGCCCGAGCGGCACGACGGTCGACTTCACCGACCTGCACGCCTGGTGCGAGGTCTACCTGCCCGGCGCCGGCTGGATCGGCCTCGATGCCACCTCCGGCCTGCTCGCCGGCGAAGGCCACATCCCGCTGGCCTGCACGCCCACGCCCTCGAGCGCCGCGCCGATCGAAGGCGTGGTCGACGAGGCCGAGGTCGAGTTCGGCCACGAGATGGTCGTCACGCGCATCCATGAATCGCCCCGCGTCACCAAGCCCTATACCGACGAGCAGTGGGCCGAAGTGCTGGCCCTGGGCGACGCCGTCGACAAGCGCCTGGCCGCCGGCGACGTGCGCCTGACGATGGGCGGCGAGCCGACCTACGTGGCCACCAGCGACCGCGACGCCGCCGAATGGAACACCGACGCGCTCGGCCCGACCAAGCGCGGCTACGCCACCGAGCTGGTGCAGAAGCTGCGCGCCGAATACGGCAACGGCGGCTTCCTGCACTTCGGCCAGGGCAAGTGGTACCCGGGCGAGCAATTGCCGCGCTGGGCGCTGTCGATCTTCTGGCGCGCCGACGGCCAGACCATCTGGCACAACCCGGAACTCTTCGCCGACGAGCGCGTGCCGACGCACTACACCAGCGAAGACGCGCGCCGCTTCACCACCGTGCTGGCGCACCGCCTCGGCCTGACCGAGCGCTACATCCAGCCCGGCTACGAAGACACCTACTACTACCTCTGGCGTGAGCGCCGCCTGCCGGTCAACGTCGACCCCTTCGACTCGAAGCTCGACGACGAGATGGAACGCGTGCGCCTGCGCCGCGTGTTCACGCAGAAGCTCGACGCCGTCATCGGCTACATGCTGCCGATCGAGCCGGGCAACGCCGACCGGGACGCACCGGCGCTCGAAGGCCCCGGCTGGAAGACCGGGCCCTGGTTCCTGCGCGACGACCGCATGTACCTGATCCCCGGCGACTCGCCCATGGGCTACCGCCTGCCGCTCGACTCGCAGCCCTGGGCCAGCAAGGGCGACTACCCCTACCTGGTCGACCGCGACCCGACCGCGCCGCTGGCCGACCTGCCGAACTACGCCGACTACCGCACGCGCTACGCCGGCCTGCCGACCGGCCCGAAGGACGACCTGGGTGCCGTGCCCTACGCCTTCGGCACGCCGCCGCAGACGCCGGCCGCCCTGCGCATGCAAGGCCCGGGTACCGCGACGGCGACCAGCGCCGCGACAGGCCCGGGCGCGGCTTCAGCGGACGGCACCGACCCCACCACCCCGCGCCAGCCGCGCCGCGGCGAGTCGGCCCACTGGATCACCCGCACCGCGCTGTGCGTCGAGGTGCGCGACCCGCGCCGCGCCAACGGGCCGGCGGCCGAGAAGGTCGGCAGCTCGTCGGGCGTGCTCTACGTCTTCATGCCGCCGCTGCGTCGCCTGGAGGACTACCTCGACCTGGTCGCCGCCATCGAGGCCACGTCGCAGCAGCTCGGCCTGCAGATCGTGATCGAGGGCTACCCGCCGCCGCGCGATCCGCGCCTGAAGATGCTGGCCGTCACGCCCGACCCGGGCGTGATCGAGGTCAACATCCACCCGGCCAACAACTGGAAGGAACTGGTCGCGCACACCGAGTTCCTGTACGACGCGGCCTTCGAAACCCGCCTGTCGGCCGAGAAGTTCATGACCGACGGCCGCCACACCGGCACCGGCGGCGGCAACCACTTCGTGATGGGCGGCGCCACGCCCGCCGACAGCCCCTTTCTGCGCCGGCCCGAGCTGCTGGCCAGCCTGCTGCTGTACTGGCACAACCACCCGTCGCTCAGCTACCTGTTTTCGGGCATGTTCATCGGCCCGACGAGCCAGGCGCCGCGCGTCGACGAGGCCCGTAACGACCAGGTCTACGAGTTGGAGATCGCGCTCAAGGAGATCGCGAAGAACCGCGAGATCTACGGCCAGAACATGCCCGCCTGGCTGGTCGACCGCACGCTGCGCAACATCCTGGTCGACGTGACCGGCAACACGCACCGCAGCGAGTTCTGCATCGACAAGCTGTACTCGCCCGACTCCTCCACCGGCCGCCTCGGCCTGCTGGAACTGCGCGCCTTCGAGATGCCGCCGCATGCGCGCATGAGCATCGCGCAGCAACTGCTGCTGCGCGCCTTCATCGCGCGCTTCTGGGACGAGCCCTACCAGGCGCCGGCCACCCGCTGGGGCACCGAGCTGCACGACCGCTTCCTCCTGCCGACCTTCGTCAAGATGGACTTCGAGGACGTCATCAGCGAGATGCGCCAGGCCGGCTTCCCCTTCGACCCGAACTGGTTCGCGCCGCACCTCGAATTCCGCTTCCCGCTGGTCGGCCAGGTGCAGGCGATGGGCGTGGAGCTCTCGCTGCGCAATGCGCTCGAACCGTGGCACGTGATGGGCGAGGAAGGCTCGGCCGGCGGCACGGTGCGCTATGTCGATTCGTCGCTCGAACGCATCGAGGTGCGCGTGACCGGCCTCAACGAAAGCCGCCACGTCATCACGGTCAACGGCAAGGTGCTGCCGCTGCAGCCCACCGGCACCGTCGGCGAATTCGTCGCCGGCGTGCGCTACAAGGCCTGGAACCCGCCGTCGGCGCTGCACCCGAGCATCGGCGCGCACGCGCCGCTGACCTTCGACATCGTCGACACGTGGATGAAGCGCTCGCTGGGCGGCTGCCAGTACTTCGTCGCCCACCCGGGCGGGCGCAACTACGACACCTTCCCAGTCAACGCCTACGAGGCCGAGAGCCGGCGCATGGCGCGCTTCACCCGCATGGGCCACACGCCGGGGCTGATGAAGGTGCCGCCAGCGACGATCGAGCTGGCCGGCAGCCGCGAGTTCCCGTTCACGCTCGACCTGCGACGATGAGGCTGCCCACGCGGCCGTATGGCGCAGGTGCCGGCGTTTTATCGTGGGGCGGCTGCCGCGCGCGCATGACCACGGTGTGACAATCGGCGCACCGTGGAACCGTTGAACGACTCCCTTTTCGGCGCGCAATCGCTCGAATCTCCCGCCGCGCTGGCCTCGGCGCTGGCGCCGCCGGCTGCGCCCGGCCATTTCGACGAACTCCGGGGGGCCGCCACCCCGGCGGCTGCGCCCCGCCAGCAGCCCGCGCCGGCCGGTACGCCCCTGCACGACGCCGCGCTGCCGCCACCCGCCGCCCCCGAATCGCCCGGCCCGGCAACGGCCACCCCCGAACTGACGCCGCCCTGGGCGCGCTTCTTCGAACACCTGGGCAGCGGCGGCTTCACCGACCTCCCGCGGCGCGCCATCAACCTGGAGCGGCAGATCCGCGACAACGGCGTCACCTACAACGTCTATGCCGATGCCGATGGTCCGCAGCGGCCGTGGTCGCTCGACCTGTTCCCCCTGATCGTCTCGCCCGAGAGCTGGACGCAGATCGAGGCCGGCGTGCTCCAGCGCGTGCGCGTGCTCGACCGGGTGATGGCCGACGTCTACGGCCCGCAGCAGCTGCTGGCCGAAGGCCTGCTGCCCGACGCGCTGGTGCGCGGGCATCCCGGCTACCTGCGCCCGATGCATGGCGTGAAGCCGCCCGGCGACACCTGGCTGCACATCGCCGCCTTCGACCTGGCGCGCGGCCCCGACGGCAACTGGTGGGTGGTGTCGCAGCGCACGCAGGCTCCCTCGGGCCTGGGCTACCTGCTGGAAAACCGGCTGGCGGTGTCGCGCCAGTTCCCGCAGGCCTTCGAGGAGTTGCAGGTGCAGCGCCTGGCCGCCACCTACAGCGCCATGATGGAAGGCCTGCAGCGCATGTGCCCGGCCGGTTCGCCACCGCACATCGCCCTGCTCACCCCCGGCCCCTACAACGAGACCTACTTCGAGCACGCCTACCTGGCGCGCTACCTGGGCATCACGCTGGTCGAGGGCAACGACCTCACGGTGCGCGACCAGCGCGTCTACCTCAAGACGCTGCAGGGCCTGCGGCCGGTGCACGGGCTCATCAAGCGCCTGGACGACCAGTTCCTCGACCCGCTCGAGCTGCGGCCCGATTCCACGCTGGGCGTGCCCGGCCTGCTGCAGGCCATTCGCGCCGGCAACCTGCTGGTCGCCAACATGCCGGGCTCGGCCTTCCTCGAATCGCCGGCGCTGCTGGGCTTCCTGCCCGCGCTGGCGCGGCGCCTGATCGGCGAGAAGCTGCAGTTGCCCGCGCTGCCGACCTGGTGGTGCGGCGAGCGCGCGGCACTCGAGTCGGCCCTGCCACAACTGGGCGACTGCGCCATCAAGGCGACCTACCCCGGCTACGACTCGCACACCAGCTTCGAGGCCGTGCTGGGCAGCCGCATGAGCCGCCGCGAACTCGACGAATGGGCCGGCCGCATCGTGCGGCAGGGCGACGAGCACACGGTGCAGAGCTACCTGCCGCTGTCGCAGATGCCGACCTGGGCGCCGAACTTCGGCCGCGGCCACATCGCACCGCGCGCCGTGATGCTGCGCGTGTTCGCGGTGAGCGACGGCCCGCAGTCGTGGCGCGTGCTGCCCGGCGGGCTGGCGCGGCTGGCCGGTGCCGACGCGCAGATCGCCTCGATGCAGCGCGGCGGCAGCAGCGCCGACGTCTGGGTGCAGACGCACGGCGAGGTCGACCGCACCACCCTGCTGCAGCCGCATGCCACACCGGCCTCGCTGGCACGGCACCGGGCCCCGGTGACCAGCCGTGCGGCCGAGAACATGTTCTGGCTGGGCCGCTACACCGAGCGCGCCGAGAACGCCGTGCGCCTGGCGCGCCTGGTGCTCGACCGGCTCGGAGGCGAGGAGCCCTCGTCGCGCCCGCTGCTCGAGTGGCTGCACGGGCTGTCCACGCGCAACACGCTGATCGCGCCCGAGGTGCCGATCGGCACCAAGGCCCGTCGTGTGTTCGAGCGCGCACTGATCGCCGACCTCGGCAACGTCGAGACCGGGGGCAGCGTCGGCTACAACCTGCGCTGCGTGCGGCAGGCCGCCGCCGCGGTGCGCGAGCGCCTGTCGCAGGACCACTGGAACCAGATCGTGCGCGCCGAGGAGGAATTCCTGCGCCGCACGGCCGAGCAGGAGGGCGAGGAGCGCGATGGCAGCTTCGCGGCCGGCGCCGCGCTGCACTCGCTCGAAGCCGCCAGCGCCGCACTGTCGGCCATGACCGGCGCCCAGACCGATCGCATGACGCGCGACGACGCGTGGCGGCTGCTGTCCATCGGCCGCCACATCGAGCGCCTGGCCTTCCTCTCGAGCGCGCTGGCCGCGGGATTCAAGGGCGGCGCGGTGCACGAGGTCAACGGCTTCGAGGCGATGGTCGCGCTGTTCGACAGCACCATCACCTTCCATGCGCGCTACCAGCAGCGCCGCGACGTTGCCACGCTGGTCGACCTGCTGGTGCTCGACGGCGACAACCCGCGCTCCCTGGCCTGGGTCACGCAGACCCTGCGCGGGCGCATCGCCCGGCTCGCGGGCAGCGCCCCGGGCAAGCTCACCGCGCTGTCGTACGAACTGCCCGACCCGGCGATGTGGACGCTGGAGAACCTCTGCGAGGTCGACGCCGACGGCCAGTACCCGGCGCTGGTCCAGCTCTTCGAATTCTGCGAGACCGCCGCCTACCACGTGTCCGACGCGATCGGCATCCGCTACTTCACGCTCACCTCCGAGTCGCTGCGCTCGGTAGGCGTCTGACCATGCTGCTGCACGTCACCCACGAAACACGCTACGACTACGCGCCGCCGGTCGAGACGGCGCAGCACCTGGCGCACCTCAAGCCGCGCGAGACGCCGTCGCAGCGGCTGGTGAGCCATGCGCTGTCGATCACGCCCGCGCCGGCGCAGCAGAACGAATCGCCCGACCTGTACGGCAACACCCGCGCCTTCTTCGCGCTCGAATCGACGCACGAGGAACTGGTGGTCACGGCCGAGAGCGTGGTCGAGACCTCCACGCCCGTGCTGGCCGCCAGCATCGCGCGCGAGCTGCCCTGGGAAGAGGTGCGCGAGCGCTTCCGCTACCGCAAGGGCTCGCGCTTCGATGCCGCGTCCGACTTCGTCTTCCCGTCGCGCTACGTGCCGCGCCACGACGACTTCGCCACCTATGCGCGGCCCAGCTTCGCGCCCGGCCGGCCGACCTTCGACGTCGCCACCGACCTCATGCAACGCATGTACCGCGACTTCGACTACGACGCGGGCAGCACCGAGATCAGCACCCCGGCCGTCGAGGCGCTGGCGCAGCGCAAGGGCGTGTGCCAGGACTTCGCGCACATCCTCATCGCCTGCTTCCGCACCATGGGCCTGCCGGCGCGCTACGTCAGCGGCTACCTGCTGACGCAGCCGCCCCCCGGCCAGCCACGGCTGGTGGGCGCCGATGCCTCGCATGCATGGGTGTCGGTCTACCTGCCCGGCGCCGACGGCCCCGGCGACTGGGCCGACTTCGACCCGACCAACGGCCGCCAGCCCGGCGAGGACTACGTGACCCTCGCCATCGGGCGCGACTACGCCGACGTGTCGCCGATGCGCGGCGTGCTGCATGGCGGCGCGCGCCACACGCTGGACGTCGGCGTCACCGTGCGGCCGCTCGAGGAACTGCGGGCTGAGGCGGCCGCTGCGGCACTCGCCGCCGGCAGCTCGCAAACTCAAGCGCAGTCGCAAAGCCAGTCGCAATCGTCATCCTGATTCTGCGCGGGGCCGCCGCGCGTCCGTTAACCTCGGACACTTTTCATCCGGAGCGATTTCCATGAGCGTTTACGACAAACTCACCCAACTCGGCATCGAACTGCCACCCGTCTCGGTGCCCGCCGCGGCCTATGTGCCCTTCGCCAAGACCGGCAACCTGGTCTTCCTGTCGGGCCACGTCGCGAAGAAGGACGGCAAGCCCTGGGTCGGCAAGCTGGGCGAGAACATCACGACCGAAGAAGGCAAGCTGGCCGCCCGCGCCGTCGCCGTCGACCTGCTCGGCACGCTGCACGCGGCCACCGGCGACCTGAACAAGATCACCCGCATCGTCAAGGTAATGAGCCTGGTCAACTCGACCCTCGCCTTCACCGAACAGCACCTGGTGACCAACGGCGCGAGCGAGCTGCTGGCCGAAGTGTTCGGCACCGACAAGGGTGCGCACGCGCGCAGCGCCTTCGGCGTGGCGCAGATCCCGATGGGGTGCTGCGTCGAGATCGAGTTGATCGCCGAAGTGGCCTGACGCGTGCGCTACCGTCGGCCATGAGCGAGTCGGCCCATGCCATCCGCACGATCGACATCGATGCTGACGCGCTGACGCTCGCACTGAGCGACGGGCGCGTGCTGCGCGAGCCATTGAAACGGCACGTCCGCCTCGAGAAAGCCACACCCGCACAGCGACTGCAGTGGGTGTTGGTCGACGATGGCCACGGGCTCGATTGGCCCGCGCTGTGGCCCTCCTCCGACGAGGGCATGGTGAACGTTTTCACCCTGTGCTGGGAGCAACTGCAGGACGAA
Organism: Variovorax sp. J2L1-78; assembly: GCF_030317205.1. Lineage (NCBI taxonomy): Bacteria > Pseudomonadati > Pseudomonadota > Betaproteobacteria > Burkholderiales > Comamonadaceae > Variovorax > Variovorax arabinosiphilus. The sequence continues at coordinate 1,659,453 of NZ_JASZYB010000001.1, forward strand.
GGCATTGCGGCGCTGAAAGCCGCCGATTGGCAACTCGACGCCTTGCCGTTGCGCGAGCAGCAGCTTTCGGCACTGTGGCGCCTCGAGGCCGACGTCAACAACGGCGGCTTCCTTCAATTCTTCTGCAACTGGGGCGAAGCCACTTGCCGCACGGCCATCGCCGCGCTGGCCGACATCGGCGCGCTGCAGATGCATTCCCTCGTGCAACGAATGCGCGCCGTGCTCGACCGTCTCGATGGATCACCACAGATCCAGGCGTTGATGGATCTCTATCAGCGACTGACGCCTGCCGAGCAGGACGCGCTTGAAGCGCTCGACGAAGCCTTCTGGGAGTACCCCGACCGGCTGTCGAAGCTCGGGGTCTTGCATTACGGTCGAGCTTCTCCGCCTGGCCCTGACAGCCTGTCGGGAACAGGCGCCTAAGCCAACCCCGCAATCGTCCCCAGCAGCGCCTGCGCACGCGGCACCAGCGTATCGAGGCAGCAGTATTCCTGGTCGGTGTGCGCCTTGGCGCCAACCGGGCCGACGCCGCACAGCGTCGGGATGCCGAGCGAGGCGGTGAAGCCGGCGTCGGAGCAGCCGCCGGTGAACTCGCCCTCCACCGCGAAGCCGATCTGCGCGGCGCTTGCCTGGTAGCGCGTCAGGAGCTCTTCACTCCACTTCGGCTCGAGCGGCAGGAACTCCGAGGTCTGCGTGACCGTGGCCTCGGTCCCCGGCACACCCGGCTCGGCGACGATCTCGCGGATGCGCGCGAAGAGCGTCTCGCGCTGTTCCAGCGTGCAGAAGCGCACGTCGAGCTTGCCCTGCGCCGACGGCGCCACGGTGTTGCTCGACATGCCCCCGCTGACGAGGCCGACGTTGGCGGTGATGCCCGCGTCGTAGTCGGTCAGCGCATGCAGCGCCTGGATCTTGCGCGCCAGGGTCTCGATGGCGCTGGCGCCGTCGGCGTGGTTCATGCCGGCATGCGCCGCGCGGCCGGTGACATCGACGACGAAGTTGGCGCCGCCCTTGCGCGAAGTCACGAGGTTGCCGCTGACCCGTCCCGGCTCGGCGTTGAAGGCGGCCCGCGCGCCGCGCGCATGCGCCTCGATGGCGACGCGGCCGCGCTGCGAGCCGATCTCCTCGTCGGCGGTGAACAGCCCGAGCACCGGGAACGGCAAGGGCGCCATGCGGCGCAGCGCCATCAGCACGAAACACTGCAGCACCAGGCCGGACTTCATGTCCGACACACCGGGGCCGTAGCCGCGATCACCCTCGACGCGCCACGGGCGCTGCAGCACCGTGCCCGTCGGGAACACCGTGTCGCGGTGGCCCATCAGCACCACGGGTGCCTGCGACGCGTCGATGCCCGGCAGTCGCGCGAGCAGCACGTCGCCCTCGGCCGGGTCGGCGTGGTGCGTCGCCTCGATGTCGTCGGCCAGCAGCCAGCCGCGCATGGCGTCGGCGACGCGGTCGGTGCCGGCCTTGTCGTGGCTGTTGGAGTCGATGTCGACCAGGTCGGCCAGCGCGGTCTGCATCGCGCCACGCTGCTCGGCAAGCCAGGCGATGGCCGATTCGAGGTTATGCGCGCTCATCGGCGTTCCTTGAAGACGCCGGGCCCTTCTTCGGCCAGGTCCCAGAACAGGCCCGCCATGATGTGCAGCGACTCGCGCGTCACGTCGGCCAGGATGTGTTCGTTGGGCGCATGCTGCGAACACGCCGGGTAGGAATGCGGCACCCACAGCGTCGGCAGGCCCAGCGTTTCGGAGAAGACCTCGTTGGGCAGCGAGCCGCCCAGGTTGGGCAACAGCGCGGGGCGCTGGCCGGTGCTGCGCTCGATGGAGGCGAGGCCCCAGCGCACCCAGGCATCGTCGGGGTCGAGGCGCGTCGCGGCCATGCGCACGTCGGTCTTGCGCAGCTCGACATCGTCGAAGCCGTGTGCATCCAGGTGCGCGCGGATGTGGTCGAGGAAGTGGGTATGGTCGCTGCCGACGACGTAGCGCATGTGGCAGTGCGCACGCGCCTCCGACGGGATCGCATGCACCGGCATGGCCGGGTTGCCGGTGGTGAAGGCCAGCACCTCGAAGCTGTTCCAGCCGAGCACCCGCTCGGCGGCCGACAGGCCGGGCTCGCCCCAGTCCGGATCGATCTCGGGGTCGTTCACGTCGCCGCCGACCGCGATGTCCTTCAGCGCGGCGCGCACGCTCTCGGGCAGTTCCTTGGGCAGCAGGCCGGGCACGAGGATGCGGCCCTTGGCATCGACCAGGCTGGCAATGGCATGCGCCAGGCGGATGCCGGGGTTGCGGAGCAGCCCGCCCCAGTTGCCCGAATGGTGGCCGCCCTCGCGCAGTTTCAGGTGCAGGTCGAAGTTGAAGACGCCGCGCGAGCCGAGGAACATGGTGGCGCGGGACGCGGAGACGCGCGGGCCGTCGGACGCGATGAACAGGTCGGCCGCGAGCAGCTCGCTGTTCGCCGCGCAGACCTCGTTGAGGCCCGGCGAACCGTCCTCTTCGCCCATCTCCAGGATGATCTTCACGTTGTAGCCGAGCTTGCCGCTGCGCACCGCGAGCACCTGCTCCAGCGCCGTGAGGTTGATGGTGTGCTGGCCCTTGTTGTCGGCGGTGCCGCGGCCGTACCAGCGGTTGCCTTCGACCACGATCTCCCACGGCTTCAGCCCGTCGCGCCACTGGGCGTCGTAGCCGCGCACCACGTCGCCGTGGCCATAGGTGAGCAGCGTGAAGGCCGCACCGGGCTCGATGCGCTCGGCCAGCAGGAACGGGCTCTTGCCGGCGATGGGGTTGTCGACCACGCGGCAGCTGAAGCCCAGCGCTTCGAGCTGCGGCGCGATCTCGTCGTCCAGGTAGGACCGCAGGATGGGCCCGCTGGCAGCGTCCTGGCTTTCGGTGCGGAAGGCGACCCGGCGCGCCAGCGTCTGCTGGAAGCGCCCGTCGTCGAAGCGGGCCAGTGTCTGGTCGATGGCTTGTTGGCGGCTCATGGCGATGTCTCGAAGGTAGAGGTGGAGGGAAAGATCATGCGACGGCGAGCGGAAGCTCGCGCTCGATGTCGGGAATGCCCAGGCCCGGCTCGGGCGTGAGCGCCGAGGCCAGCAGCATGCGGGTGTAGGCATGTTCGGGCCGCGCGAAGATCTGCTCGCGGGCGCCGTGCTCGACGATCCGGCCGCGGTGCATCACCGCCACGCGGTCGACCAGGTGCTCGACCACGCCGAGGTCGTGGCTGATGAAGAGATAGGTCAGGCCGAACTCCGCCTTCAGGTCGAGCAGCAGGTTCAGGATCTGCGCCTGCACCGACACGTCCAGCGCCGAGGTCGGTTCGTCGCAGATCAGGATCTCGGGCCGCAGCACCAACGCACGCGCGATGGCCACGCGCTGGCGCTGCCCGCCCGAGAGCTGGTTCGGGTACTGGCTGTGCGTGCGCTCGGGCATGCCGACCAGGTCGAGCATGTCCTTGACGCGCTTCTTCTGCTCCGCATGCGTGCCGACCTGGTGCAGCCGCAGCGGCACGCCCACGATGTCGGCCACGGTGCGGCGCGGGTTCAGCGACGAATACGGGTCCTGGAAGATCGGCTGCACCGAGCGCGCCAGCGCCTTGCGCCGGGTCGGGTCGATCTCGCGGCCGTTGATCAGCACGTTACCCGAGGTCGGGGCCAGCAGGCCCAGCAGCATCTTGGCCAGCGTGCTCTTGCCACAGCCGGACTCGCCGACCAGGCCCAGCGTCTCGCCCTTGCGGATGCGCAGCGACACATCGTCGACCGCTTTGATCTGGCCGGGCGCGCGGAACAGGCCGCGCTTGAGTTGGTAGACGCGGGTCAGCGCGCACAACTCCAGCGCGATGTCGTCGCCGGGCGATGTCTGAGTGGGATTGATCACCGCGCTCATGCCGCCTCCGCCAGCTCGGCCTGCGCGTGCACGCAACGCACCGCATGCCGCGCGTTCAAGGCCACGTACGGCGGCGTCTCCGCACAGGCGGGCTGCACCATCTCACAGCGGTTGGCGAAGGCGCAGCCCCGCACCTCGCCCACCAGGCTCGGCACCACGCCGGGAATCGCCTGCAGGTGGCTGCCCGGCAGCGTCTTGCCGCGCACCGGGATGCAGCCGAGCAGGCCGCGGGTGTACGGGTGCGTCGGTTGCGCGAAGAGTTCGCCGACCGGCGCGGTCTCGATCACCTCGCCGGCGTACATCACGGCCACGCGGTCGGCGATGCGCGCCACCACGCCGAGGTCGTGGGTGATGAAGACCACGGCGGTGCCGAATTCCTGCTGCAGCTCGCGGATCAACCGCAGGATCTGCGCCTGGATGGTCACGTCGAGCGCGGTCGTGGGCTCGTCGGCAATGATCAGGTCGGGCCCGCACATCAGCGCCATCGCGATCATCACGCGCTGGCGCAGGCCGCCCGAGAGCTGGTGCGGGTACTGGCGCATGCGGTCGGCGGCCTGCGGTACGCCGGCACGTTCGAGCAGGTGCACCGCGCGGTCGCGTGCCTCGGCCGCCGTCACCTGGCGATGCGCACGCAGTGCCTCGCAGAGCTGGTCGCCCAGCGTGTACGACGGGTTGAGCGAGGTCATCGGCTCCTGGAAGATCATGGCCATGCGCGCGCCGCGCAAGGCGGTCATGCCCTTCTCCGGCAGGGTCTGCAGGTCGACGCCGTCGAAGCGGATGTGGTCGGCCGTGCGCACCGCCTTGCGCGGCAGCAGGCCCATCAGCGCCAGCGAGGTCATCGACTTGCCGCAGCCGGATTCGCCGACCAGGCACAGCATCTCGCCGCGGTTCACGTGGAAGTCGATGCCGCGCACCGCATGCAGCAGGCCGCGTTCGGTCGGCAGGTCGACGCGCAGGTTCTTCACGTCCAGCAAGGGAGTGTTCATGGCGATGCCTTTCAGTTGCGGCCGTCGGGCGCGGTCAGGTCGCGGATGCCGTCGCCCACGAGGTTGATGGCCAGCACGAGCAGCGCCAGCACCACGCCGGGGATCAGGATCACCCAGGGCTGGAAGAACATGTAGGCCTTGCCTTCGGCCACCATCAGCCCCCACGACGGCGTGGGCGGCTGCACGCCCAGGCCGAGGAAGGACAGCGTGGATTCGAGCAGGATGGCATGCGCCATCTCCAGCGTGGCGACCACCGTGAGCGCGCTCATCAGGTTGGGCAGCAGTTCGCGCAGCAGGATGTACGGCGTGGACGCGCCCAGCGCCTTCGCCGCGGCGATGAACTCGGCGTCGCGCAACTGCTGCGTGGCCGAGCGCGTGACGATGGCGAAGCGGTCCCACAGCAGCAGGCCGAGCAGCAGGATCACCACCTGCAGCGAACCGCCGACGAGCGAGGCCATGGCCAGCGCCACCAGCACCACCGGCATGGCCAGGCGCGTGGTGATGATGTAGCTGATGACCGCATCGACCCGGCCGCCGTAGTAGCCGGCCAACACGCCCAGCGTGGTGCCGATGACGCCGGCGATCACCGCCGTGACGAGGCCGATGATCAGCGACACGCGGGCGCCGAACAGCAGCCGGCTGAGGTAGTCGCGGCCGAGCTTGTCGGTGCCGAGCAGGTGCTCCCACGAGCCCTTGTCGTGCCAGATCGGCGGGATGAGGCGGCGCGTGACGTCCTGCGCATACGGGTCGTGCGGCGCAAGCCAGGGGGCGAACAGCGCCGCGAGCGCGATCAGGCCGAGGATGACCACGCCGAGGGTGAGCCCGTGCTGTCCGAGCACGCGGCGCAGCAGGCGTCGCCAGGCGGGTGTGGGCGGCAACGTCAGCGTGGGTGCTGCCATCGCGGGAGATGACAGTGCGGATGCGTTCATGTCATCTCCTCAGCGGGTGCGCATGCGCGGGTCGAGCGCGGCGTTGAGCACGTCGGCCACGAAGGTCAGGCCGATATAGAACACCGCGATGATCAGCACCACCGCCTGCACCACCGGGTAGTCGTTGCGCGAGATCGAGTCCCATGCCAGCTGGCCCAACCCCTGCATCGAATACACCGATTCGATGACCACCGAGCCGCCGAGCATGAAGCCCAGTTCCACCGCGGCCAGCGCCACCACCGGGATGATCGCGTTGCGCAGCGCATGCTTGAAGACCACGCGCGCCGGGCTCAGGCCCTTGGCGCGGGCAGTGCGGATGTAGTCGGAGCCGAGCACGTCGAGCATGCCGGCGCGCGTGAGCCGCATCATGGCGGGCATCGCGTAGTAGCCCAGCGCCACGGCCGGCAGCACGAAGTGTTGCCAGCTCGTGTTGCCCGACACCGGCAGCCACTTGAGCCCGACCGAGAACACGATGATCAGCGTCAGCGCGAACCAGAAGGTCGGCATGGCCTGGCCGATCACCGCCACCGCCAGCGACAGCCGATCGATCCAGGTGTCGCGGTAGATGGCGGCCAGCACCCCCAGCGGGATCGCCACCACCACCGCCAGCAGCAGCGCCACGCCACCGAGCTTCAGCGTGATCGGCAGGCGTTCGCCGATGAGTTCGACCACCGTGTTCTGGAAGTAGAACGAGCGCCCGAAGTCCAGCCGCGCCGCCGCGCCGAGCCAGTCGAAGAACTGTGCGGTGATCGGCCGGTCGAGGCCGTACTGCACGCGGATCTTCTCCACGTCGGCCGCGGTCGATTCGGGCCCGGCGATGGCCGTGGCCAGGTCACCCGACAGGTGCAGCAGCATGAAGCTGACGACGGCCACGGTCAGCATGACCGAGAGCGCCACCAGCAGCCGGCGGAAGATGTAGATCAGCATGGCAACGGGCCTCGCTATGCGGGTGCCTTACTTCCAGCTGGCCGCGAAGAAGCGCGGCAACTCGTCGGGCTGGGCGTCGAATTTCAGGTCCGACGTGAACGCGTAGTTGGTCGAGTACGAGAAGAGCGGCGCCCACATGGCCTGCTCCGAGATGCGCTGCAGCGCCTGCGCGTACTTGGCGGTGCGTTCGGCCTTGTCGACGGTGGCGTCCGCCGTCTGCAAGAGCGCGATGGTCTGCGGGTCCTTGGCGGTGTCGTCCGGGCCGCCCTTGAAGAAGTTGCCGGCGAAGGCCGAGGCGTCGTTGATCGAGAACGAACCCCAGGCCTGGAAGGTCAGCGGTGCCCGGCCGGAGCGGACCTCGTTGCGCAGCGCCGGGTACTGCACGAAATGCAGCCGTGCGCGGATGCCGATCTTGCGCAGGTCGCCGATCATGGCTTCCGCATAGTCGCGCTCGCGGTAGGCCCAGAGGTCGGTGTCGAAGCCGTTGGGGAAGCCGGCTTCGGCCAGCAGCGCCTTCGCCTTGGCCGGGTCGTACGGGTACTTCACCACCTTGCCGGTTTCGCAGCCGTACTGCGTACGGAAACAGGTCGCATACACCGGCTGGCTGCCGCCGCGCACCAGGCTGTCGGCCAGGCCCTTGCGGTTGATCGCCATGTTCACCGCCTGGCGAACGCGCACGTCCTTGAAGGGCGTGGACTCGGGCGTGGTGCCGTTGTTGTTCATGCTGACGAAGCCGACGCGCATGGTCTCGCCGCTGAGCACGGAGAGGTTGGGCGCGGCCTTGAGCGACTCGGCCTGGTCGGCCGGTACGCGCCAGATCCAGTCGACCGCACCGGTCATCAGCTGGGCCATGCGCGCCTCGGGGTCGCGGATGACGACGAACTTCACGTTACCGATCTTCGGCTGGCCGATCGGGCTGTCCTTGAAGTAGGCGGTGTTCTTGACCATCGTCACGCCCTGGCCCGGCGTGACGGCCGTGATCTTGTACGGGCCGGTGCCAATCGGCGCCTTGCTGTAGCCCTCGAGCCCCACCTTCTTGAAGTACGCCGCAGGGTAGATCGGCGTCGGGCCCGAGAGGTATTCGAGCGCGGCCGGGAACGGTGTCTTGAGGTGGATGCGCACCTGGTAGTCGCCCAGTTTCTCGACGTTCTTGATCCAGTCGGTGTTCTGCCGTGTGGCGATCTTCGCGTCGGGACCGGTGACTTCATTAAAGGTATAGGCCACATCGTCCGCCGTGAACTTGTCGCCGTTCTGGAAGGTCACGCCCTGGCGCAGCGTGACGTTCAGCGCAGTGGGCGAATCCCACTTCCACGCGGTGGCGAGCTGCGGCTTGAATTCGCCGGTCTTCGTGTCGCGGTAGATCAGCGTGTCCCAGGCCATCGCGGCCAGGATCACGCCTTCGCGCATGTTGTTGTGGTACGGGCTCACGTTGTCGACCTCACTGTCGGACGCGTAGGTGAGGGTGTCGTTGGCCTTGCCGGCGTGCGCGGCCGCTGTGGCGGCCAGCGCGATCGACAGAAGTGCGCGTCGCACCAGCGTGGTGGATAGATGCCCCATGACAAGCTCCTTGCAATACGTTGACGAAAAGTTGAACCGGATCGCTCGAACAATTGCAAGAATGGCGCCTCGACAGCGTTTCAGGCCTTACAGAATTTCGACGTGAGCGATCCAGAAAAGGCAACGCTCGACCATCGCTCCGAAGACCAGGCACCGACACACTTCCTTCTCCCATGGCCACCTCCCAACTCGTCGCCCGCCAACTGCAGGACACCGCCCTGCGCTACTTCCTGGAAGTCGTCCGCTGCGGTTCGATCAGCGAGGCCTCGACGCGGCTCAACGTCGCCAGCTCGGCCATCAGCCGGCACATCGCGCAGCTGGAAGCGCTGCTGGAGGTGAGCCTGTTCGACCGCCATGCGCGCGGCATGGTGCCGAGCGCGGCGGGCGAACTGCTCGCGGTGCATGCGATCCGCTCGGCGCACGACGCAGAGCGGGTGGTGGGCGACGTGCAGGCCTTGCAGGGCATGCAGCGCGGCCGCGTGCGCCTCGTGGCCACGGAAGGCTTTTCGATGGAGTTCCTGCCGCGCGTGATCAGCGACTTCGTGGCGCAGCATCCCGGCATCCAGTTCCACCTGGGCGTGCACCCGCCGGCCGACTGCACCCGGCGCATCCTGATGGGCGATGCCGACATCGGCTTCGTCATGAGCCGCGGCGCGGAGAAGGACATCAAGGTCGAACACCTGCAGCCTTCGCCCGTGATGGCGGTGATGCAGCCCACGCACCCGCTGGTGCGCTTCAAGCAGATCAGCCTGCGGCAGCTGGTGCCCTACCCGCTCGCCCTGCCGGAGCCGGACACGACGGTGCGCCAGCTGTTCGACATCGCCTGTCATCGGCAGCGGCTGCCCGTCGAGCCGGTGCTCACCAGCAGCTACATCGCCAGCCTGCTGGGCTTCCTGCGCCATGCGCCCCTGGGCATCACGATCTGTGGCGAGATATCGGTGCGCGAACCGATCGAGCGCGGCGAACTGGTGGCCATGCCGCTGAAGGACCGTGGCCTGGACCTGCGCAACATCGAGGTACAGACGCTCGTGGGCCGCACGCTGTCACGCACGGCGCAGGCCTTTCTGGATTACCTCCGAACACAGCTCGCGGGATAGCGACAACAGGCCCTAGATGGAGGCGAGCTTCGCCCACTCGATGTCGGTCTCGACGTCCAGGCGCAGCGCGGTCGCGCGCAGTGCGTCGACGTCCGACCCGGTCAGGCTGAGATAGCGCCGCCCCGCGGGTGCGAAGGCGCGCAGCATTTCGGGCAGGTCACGCGGACCGCGCGTGATGGCGAGGATCGGGCCCTGCGTCGGCGCCATCAGTTGCTCGAAGCGGCTGACGACCGCGGCGCCGTCGCCTTCCCGCCAGCGCCGCTCGCAGGCGATGCCGTCCTGCGCCATGCCCGCCCAGTCGTCGATGCGCCAGAGATCGACGCCGATGCCGTACGAGCGCGCCAGCTCGGCCGCAACGGCCAAGGCCTCGTCGACGACCTCGGTGCCACAGACCCACTGCATGCGCCGACCCGACGCGATGGGGGCGTGCTGCAGCAGGTTCATTCGCACGTTCTCAGCCGTTGCGGAAGATGAAGCTGTAGGCGCTCAGTGCCGGCACGCCGCCCAGGTGCGCATACAGCACCTTCGAGCCCGGCGGGAACTCGCCGAGGCGCACCTTCTCGATCATCCCGTGCATCGACTTGCCCTCGTAAACGGGATCGGTCAGCATGGCTTCGAAGCGCGCACTCAGGCGGATCGCCTCCAAGGTGCCCTCGCTGGGCAGGCCGTACTCCGGGCCGCCGAAGCGGGTGTCGAGCACCACGTCCTTCTCGGTGATGTCGCGCCCGAGCTCGACCAGCTCGGCCGTGTTCTTCGCGATGCGCAGCACCTGCTCGTAGGTCTTCTCCGGCTTGGCCGAGGCATCGATGCCGATCACGCGGTCGGCGCGGCCGTCGGCGGCGAAGCCAACCACCATGCCGGCCTGCGTGCTGCCGGTGACGGCACAGACCACGATGTAGTCGAACTTGAAACCGAGCTCGGCCTCCTGCTGGCGCACCTCTTCGGCGAAGGCCACGAAGCCCAGGCCGCCCCTCGGATGCTCGGAGCAGCCCGCCGGAATCGGGAAGGGCTTGCCGCCGGCCTGGCGCACGCTTTCCATCGCGTCCTCCCAGCTCTTGCGGATGCCGATGTCGAAGCCCGCGGCGTCCAGGCGCACGTCGGCGCCCATGATGCGGGACATCTCGATGTTGCCGACCCGGTCGTACACCGCATCGGAATAGTTCACCCAGTTCTCCTGCACCAGCACGCACTTGAGGCCCAGGTGCGCCGCCACCGCCGCGACCTGGCGCGTCTGGTTCGACTGGATGCCGCCGATCGACACCAGCGTGTCGTAGCCGCCTTCGAGCGCCTCGGGGATGAGGTACTCGAGCTTGCGCGTCTTGTTGCCGCCGAAGGCCAGGCCGCTGTTGCAGTCCTCGCGCTTGGCATAGAGATCGACCTTGCCGCCGAGGTGGGCGCTCAGCCGCTTGAGCGGCTGGATGGGCGTCGGGCCGAAGGTCAACGGATAGCGGGGGAATTTCTGCAGATTCATGGCGTGTGGTCCTCGGTGCGTTCAACAGCAAATGTGTGAATCGATCTTAGGAAATAGGCCGCGCCACAGGGTTGCAAAATGAGTCGCCTTCACCGAACGGATCTGCCGTCAGAATCCATCTCTCGTCTTTTAATTTCAAGGTTTCGACGATGCGCGCAACAAAACGCCAAACCCAAAGCGCCACCACCGCGGCGTCCCTGAAAGACACGCTGGACCGCACCGACCGGGCCATCCTGCGTGCGCTGCAGCGCGACGCATCGGTCTCCAACGTCGCGCTGGCGGCCAAGGTCAACCTGAGTGCGCCGGCCTGCCTGCGCCGCGTGGAGCGCCTCAAGGCCATGGGCATGATCCGCGGCATCGTCGCGCTGCTGGAGCCGCGCGCGCTCGACGCCGGCATGCTGGTGATGATCGGCGTGGTGCTCGACCGCTCCACGCCCGAGTCCTTCGCCGACTTCGAGAAGGCCGTGCAGAAGGTCTCCGGCTGCCTCGAATGCCATGTGGTGACCGGCGAGTTCGACTACTTCATGATGCTGCGCACGCGCGACCACGAGAGCTTCAACCGGCTGCATGCCGAGCAGTTGCTCTACCTGCCGGGCGTGCGGCAGGTGCGCAGCTTCATGGTGCTCAAGGAGGTGCTGTCGACCACGCAACTGACGGTGTAGCGCGCACGGTTCCATGCACCACGCTCACGTCGATCGGCCGTACGACAAGCGCCGTACCTCAGCGGCCATAGGCCTTCCGTGGTCTGGTGGAGGCCACGTGCTTCGCGGACCATCGGCGCCCGGCCCCGCACCGTATCCAACTTGTCTCGCAGGGCCACGCAAACCTGGTAGCCCTCATGTCCAATCGCTCTTTCCCCATGGCCCTGTCCATCCTCGCGTTCGGCGCCGCACTCGCCGCCTGCGGCCCGCAGAACAAGCCGCCGACCTCGCTGTTCTGGGATGTCCCGCCGCCGATCGCCAGCACCGAAGCCGTGCTGGTGGCGAGCGCCGCCTACATCGGGGACGTGTTCGCCGAGGCGGAGCAGCGGCTCAAGAATACCGGCGAAGCGTCCGCCCCTGCGCCGAGTTTCTGATGCCGGCGGCGCGATGGCGCGACGCTATGTCGCGTGCAAGGAAGACGACCCACGCACCACGAGTTCGCCGGGCAACAGCCGCTGGCGCGCTGCGCCTTCGAGCCCGCGGAGGCGCTCGATCAGGCAGCCGGCCGCAGCGCGCCCGATCTCGTCGGTCGGCTGCGCCAGCGTCGTGAGGCCGGGGCCGATGAGCGGTGCCCATTCGGGATCGTCGAAGCCGACGAAGCCCAGCTCGCGGCCGAAGTGCCAGCCCAGTTGCGTCATCGCTGCCGCCACGCGCAAGGTCACCACCGCATTGCCCGCGATCACCGCCGCCTGGCGCCGCCCGCGCCTGGCGCGCTGGTGCAGGGCCCGCAGCGCTGCTTCCAGGCCCGCGGTGTCGCCCTCTTCGCTCTCGAAGACGTCGCCCTTGACCTGCGGTGCGTGGGCGGCCACGCAGTCGTGGAAGGCGGCAGTCCGCTCGCGGCGGGTGCTCACGCCCTTCTGCGGTTCGGTGATGTAGAGCAGCTCGTGCCAGCCGCCGTCGAGAAGATGCTCGCAGACCTGCGCCATCGCGCCGGCGTTGTCGAGCGAGACGAAGTCCGCATGCATGCCGGCATGGCGCCGGTCGACCAGCACCGCGGGCTTGCCGTGCAGCGCCACCGCATCGACCACGCCGGCACCGCGGCCCAGCGTGTTGAGGATGAAGCCGTCGACCTGGTAGCCGGCCAGCGCATCGATGGCCTCGCGCTCGCGCCCGCTCTCGTTGCCGAGGTTGAACAGCATCACGAGGTAGCCAGCGTCCTGGCAGGCCTTCTCGGCACCGCGCAGCACGGCCACCGAATAGGGGTTGGTGATGTCCGCGACGATGAGGCCGATGAGGCGCGACTTGCCGCGGCTGAGCGCCTGCGCCATGGGGCTCGGCGAGTAGCCCAGCATGGCGATGGCCGCTTCGACGCGCGCCGCGATGTCGGGGCTCAGCAGGCGCTCGCGGTGGTTGAAGAAACGCGACACCGTCGCCTTCGACACGCCCGCGGCCGCCGCCACGTCGGCGATGGTGGCCCGCTGGCCGGCGGGCTTGGGGCGCGGCGCGCGGGTGCTCACACGGCCGCCGTGTCGTAGACGGCGGCCGGCCTTTCGCCGGCCAGCGCCTGCAGCAGGTTGGTGGTGGCCAGCTCGGCCATCGCATGGCGCGTCTCGTGCGTCGCGGAGCCGATGTGCGGCAACGGCGTGACGCGCGGGTGCGTGCGCAACGCCGAGTCCATCGGCAGCGGCTCCTTGGCGAACACGTCGAGGCCGGCGGCGCGCAGGTGGCCGCTGTCGAGCGCGGCGAGCAGCGCGGCTTCGTTCACCGTGGCGCCGCGGCCGCCGTTGATGAAGACGGCGCCGGGCTTCATCGCGGCGAAGAGTTGGGCATCGATCATCCCGCGCGTCGCATCGGACAAGGGCAGCATCGCGACCACGAAGTCGGCGCGTGCCAGCAGGTCGTTCAGCGGGGTGTGGGTTGCGTGGCCCTGCAGTTCCGGCGCTTGCGCGGCCAGGTCGACCGGCCGGCGCGCGTGGTACAGCACCGGCATGCCGAAGCCGAGCGCCGCACGGCGGGCAATTGCCTGCCCGATGCGGCCGAAGCCCAGCAGGCCGATGGTCTTGCCATGCACGTCGAAGCCGAACAGGTCTTCGCCGATGTTCTTGTCCCAGCGGCCTTCGCGCACGAGGTTGGCGAGCTCGACGACGCGGCGGCTGGTCGCCATCAGCAACGCGAACACCGTGTCGGCCACCGTCTCGTCGAGCACGCCGGGCGTGTGGCACAGCACGATGCCACGCGTGTGAAGCTCGGCCAGCGCGTAGTTGTCGACGCCGACCGACACGCTGGAGATCACTTCCAACTGCGGCGCGCGGTCGAGCAGCGCGGCATCGACCGGGTAGCTCGAACCGATGAGCCCGTGCGCGGTCGGCAGCGCCGCCTGGAAGGCCGCGAGGTCGCGCTTCGGGTCGGCCACGACCACATGGTGCGCGGCCTGCAGGCGCGCCAGCTGGTCGGGCGGAAGTTCGCGAAAGACGACGACGTTCTTCTTGCTCGATGCGGTCACAGCCCGGCCTCCTCCAGTTGCGCCCGCGTCGGCAGGCCTTCGGTGTCCCCCAGCACCTGAACGGCGCGCGCGCCGATCCAGCTGCCGCGGCGCACCGCGTCGGGCACGCTGCGGCCCTCCAGCAGGGCGCTGACCACGCCGGCTGCGAAACCGTCGCCGGCGCCCACGGTGTCGATGACTTCCTTCACCGGAAAGCCCGGCACGCGGCCGGTGCCGGCCGTGTCGCTGTCGTAGTACGCGCCCTCGGCACCGAGCTTGACGACGACCAGCTTGGCGCCGAGCTTTCGGTAGAACTGCGCGACGCCTTCGGGCGTGGTCTCACCGGTGAGCAGCAGGCCCTCTTCCATGCCCGGCAGCACCCAGTCGGCACGCGAGGCGAGGTCGTTGATGGCGGTGCGCATGGCGTCGGTGGATGCCCACAGCGTCGGGCGCAGGTTGGGGTCGAAGGAGATGGTGCGGCCGGCGGCGCGCATCACGTCCATGGTCTTGATCGCGGCCGGCAACGTGGTCGCCGAGATGGCCGCGAACACGCCGGTGGCGTGCAGGTGGCGCGCGGACGTGAGCCACCCCACGTCGACGTCGTCGACCGTCATCTGGCTCGCGGCCGAGCCCTTGCGGTGGTATTCGACCGGCGGGTCGCTGCCGTCGGTGACGCGGCCCTTGAACTGGAAGCCGGTCTTCTGCGTCGCGTCGCAGATGACGTGCGAGCAGTCGATGCCCTCGGCCTTCATCGTGGCAAGCAGGCAGCGGCCCATCGAGTCGGTGCCCAGCCGGCTGGCCCAACCCACCTTGAGGCCGAGACGCGACAGGCCGATGGCCACGTTGGTCTCGGCACCGGCGGTGCGCTTGTGGAAGGACTGCGCGTCCTCCAGCGGGCCGGGCCGGTCGGCCACCAGCAGCAGCATGGCTTCGCCGAACAGGGCGACGTCAAAAGTGATATTCGTCATAGGAGGGCCTGTCTTGTTCGCGGACACCCGACGAACCGGCTCCGCCGGGCGTCTGGGTGTGCCCCCTTGAGGGGGAGACGACCCACACGCAGTGGGGGAGTTTCGGGGGTGGTCATCGAGCGGCGCGGATGATGTCGATCTGCTGCCGCGTGACGGCCAGCAGGTCGTCGCCGATCAGCGGGTACTCGATGGCGTGCGGCACATCGGCCGGCAGCGCGCGCAGCACGGCGCGCCAGGGCGCCGCCGACTCGGCGAGCGGCACGGCCACCCACTTGGCGGGCAGCCGCTGCACGCCCTTGCAGTGCACATAGCGCACGCGGTGGCCCAGCGCCTTGGCCGCTTCGAGCGGGCACTCGCCCAACCAATGCCAGTTGCCCATGTCGAAGGTCATGCCCAGGTTCACGCCGGCGCGGTCGGCCACGTCGAAGAAGGTCTGCAGCGCAGGCAGGGTGCCGGCGGAAACGGTCTGGTCGTTCTCGATCAGCAGCTCGATGCGGGTTTCGGCCAGCGCCACCTTCAGGCCCCACAGCGAGCCGTGCGAGGACGCGCGGAAGTCGCCGATCGCCATCTTCAGCCGTTTGGCGCCGAGCGTCGTCGCTGCGGCGATGCCGCGCTGCAGGGCCGCGTTGTCGAGCCAGCCGCCTTCGGCCCACAGGCCCTCGGGGCTGCTGTAGACCGAGGCGTGGCCAGCGAGTGCAGGCAGTTCGGCCACCGGGTCACGCAGCAGCTCGCCGCGCACCTCGACCGAATCGGCACCGGCGGCCCGCGCCAGTTCGGCGCACCAGAGTTGGCCGTGCCGGCCCACCTCGGCCGCGCCGAAGGACGACAGCGAGATCAATACGGGAATCGAAGCCATCAGTGCGCCTGGTGCGACGACAGGATCTGGCCGAGGAACTGCCGGGTCTTCTCGTTCTTCGGGTTGCCGAAGAACTCGGTCGGCGGCGCCTGCTCGACGATCTTGCCGTCGGCCATGAAGATCACGCGGTCGGCCACGCTGCGGGCGAAGCCCATCTCGTGCGTCACGCACAGCATGGTCATGCCGTCTTCGGCCAGCGAGATCATGGTGTCGAGCACTTCCTTGACCATTTCGGGGTCGAGCGCCGACGTGGGCTCGTCGAACAGCATGATCTTGGGCGTCATGCACAGCGCGCGCGCGATCGCCACGCGCTGCTGCTGGCCGCCGGACAACTGGCTCGGGTACTTCTTCGCCTGCTCCGGAATGCGCACGCGCGTGAGGTACTTCATCGCCACCTCTTCGGCCTCTGCCTTCGTCATGCCGCGCGAACGCATTGGCGCCAGCGTGCAGTTCTCCAGGATCGTGAGGTGCGGGAACAGGTTGAACTGCTGGAACACCATGCCGACCTCGGCACGCACCGCGTCGACGTTCTTGCCGCCCGCGGTGAGGTCGATGCCGTCGACCACGATGCGGCCCTTCTGCACCGTCTCGAGCCGGTTGATGCAGCGGATGAGCGTCGACTTGCCGGAGCCCGACGGGCCGCAGATCACGATGCGCTCGCCCGCGCGCACCGCGAGGTCGATGCCGGTCAGCACCTGGAATTCGCCGTACCACTTGTTCACCGCCTCGAGGCGGATGATGGGCTCGGCGCCGTTCGTCGTCACTGCGTCGGTCATGGGTGTTCCATCAGGTGCTTACTGCAGCTTGGGCAGGTCGGCGCCCAGCCACTTTTGATAGAGCTTGTTGAGTTCGCCGTTGGCGGTGTTCTTCGCCACGAAGTCGTTCACGGCCTTGGTCAGCTCGTCCTGGCCCGGACGCATGGCGATGCCCATGGCCTGCTGCACCAGGTTGAACTTGTTCTCGAAGGTGTTCGGCGGCACGCGCTTGGCGATCTGCGCGGCGACGGTGAGCGAGCAGCCGATGGCGTCGACCTGGCCCGACATCAGCGCCTGCATGGCCGATGCGTCATCGTCGAAGCGGCGGATCTCGGTGCCTTCCGGTGCAGCCTTGGTCACGGCGACGTCTTGCGTCGACGCACGGGCGACGCCGATGCGCTGGCCCTTCAGGTCGGCGCCGGACTTGATGTTGGCGCTGGTCTTGCCGTACAGCACGATGGTCGCGGCCGCGTACGGCGTGGAGAACTGCACCTGCTTCGCGCGCTCGGGCGTGACCGCCAGCGACGCGACCAGGAGGTCGACCTTGTTGGTCAGCAGGAAGGGAATGCGGTTCGGGCCGGTGACCGGCACGATGTTGGCCTTGACGCCCCAGTCCTTGGCCAGCAGCTTGGCCACGTCGGCGTCGTAGCCGTCGGGTTCGTTCTTGGCGTTGGTGGTGCCGTAGGGCGGGAAGTCGACCAGCATGCCGATGGTGATCTCGCCCTTCTTCTTGATGTCGGCCACCGATTGGGCGGCGGCGAAGGGAGCGAACACGGTGAGCGCGGCGCCCAGGCCGAGGGCGGCCAGGGCGGCGGTGGTGCTGCGGCGGGTGGTGTTGAACGAAGTCATGTCGAAGTCTCCTTGGGTTGGGATCGAAACAGGAAAGATGAAAAACGGGGTCAGCGTGCGAGCGCCAGGTTGCGCTTGCGTTCCATGCGCGCCGCCAGCAAAGAGAGCGGCCAGCAGATCGCGAAGTAGATGGCGGCCACGGTCGTGAAGACGTACAGCGGCTGGAAGGTCGCGTTGTTGATGATCTGGCCGGCGCGGGTGATCTCGGTGAAGCCGATGATGGCGGCCAGCGAGGTGCCCTTGATGATCTGCACCACGTAGCCGACCGTCGGCGCCAGCGCGATCTTGAAGGCCTGCGGCAGCACCACGTCGCGCATGCGCGAGGTGTACTTGAGGTTGAGCGCATGCGCCGCCTCGATCTGCCCGCGCGGGATCGCCTCGATGCAGCCGCGCCAGATCTCGCCCAGGAAGGCCGCGCTGTTGAGGATGAGCGCCACGCCCGCGGCGATCCACGGGTTGATGTCCAGCCCCAGCACCGGCGCGCCGAAGAAGATCAGGAACAGCTGCAGCAGCAGCGGCGTGCCCTGGAAGATCTGGATGAAGCCCATCGCGAGGCCGCGCGCGGTCTTGCTTTCCGACGTGCGGGCCAGCGCGATGACCAGGCCGAGGATCGCGCCGCCGATGAAGGCGATGGCCGACAGCGCCAGGGTCCACTTGGCGGCTTCGAGGATGAAGAGAAATTCGGGATAGCCGAAGGTACGCATGGGTGTTCTCCGGACTTATCGACGATCGGGGTAGTTGAGCGTGCGCTGATAGATCAGCTTGAACAGCCCCGAGAAGGCCATCGCCAGCACCAGGTAGATGGCGGCGACCACGATGTAGATCTCGAAGCTGCGGAAGGTCTGCGACTGCAGGTTGGCCGCGACCGAGGTCAGGTCGTCCGCCGAGATGACCGACACCACCGCCGAGCTCAGCATCAGCAAAATGAACTGGCTGGTGAGCGCCGGGTAGATCGCCTTGAGCGCCGGCTTGATGATGATGAAGCGGAAAATTTCCCAGGGCTTGAGGTTGAGCGCCCTGCCCGCCTCGATCTGGCCGCGCGGGATCGACTCGATGCCGGCACGGATGATCTCCGTGGCGTACGCACCGAGGTTCACCACCATCGCCGTCAGCGCCGCCGTGTAGGGCGACCAGCGCAGGCCGATGGCCGGCAGCGCGAAGAAGAAAAAGAACAACTGCACCAGGAACGGCGTGTTGCGGATCACCTCGATGTAGGCGTTGACGATGAAGCGCAGCCAGCCCGGCCCGGAGGTCTTCCCCCAGGCGCAGAAGACGGCCACGACAAGGCCGAGCAGCGTGGCGATGAGCGACAGCTGGATGGTGATCCAGGTGCCTTTGAGCAGCAGCGGCCAGGCCGCGAAGACCGCGTCGAACTGGAATTGGTAATTCACGGGGCAAGCCTTGCGGACAGGGATCGATGCATGGGCTGGGCAGTGTATGAAACCGGTTTCAGGCCGACATCGGTGTTTACCCTGCTAGGCAAGATGCCTGCAGGCGGAGCCGTCGCACCCCGTCTGAGCCCGAGGCGATGCGCCGGCCGCTTTTCAATGCTTGACATTCACCGCAGGGCCTGTGTCATGGGAAGAAGTTACATTCCGTTGCCGCCGTGCTGTCACGCGTTCGGCAACCGTCCCGAGCGCCCTGCGGCGATCGGACAGAAGAACTTGCTATCGAGGAGTCTGGAACACGATGAAATCATCCAATGCAACGCGGTGGAATGGCCGACAACAGGCCCACGCCGCCGCTGACCGGGACGGTGGATCTTCTTCAGGGCGCGTGCCCGTGGCCTTGTCAGCCACCGCGCTCGCGGTGGCGCTTTTCGCGGCCTCGCCGCAGGCCGCGCGCGCGGCCAACGAGTGCGGTGCGGACGGCGCCGGAAACGACAGCGTCACCTGTTCGGCCGCGAGCTATCCCGGCGGGATCACATACCTCGGCTCCAACGGATTGACGCTCAACCTCGCCAACCCCAGCATGGTGACCCCGGGACCGCAAGGGGTTGCCTTACAAAGTTCGGCGTCACCTCCAGCGGGCGCCAATTTGACGATCAACGCGACCGGCGTCCAAGGCATTACCGCGACGGGCTCGGCCCTGAGGGTGAGCACCCTAGCCGTCGGCGGGCTCGCTGCCGTCAACATCAACGCTGGAATCATCACCTCGACCGGCACCAGCCCCACCGTGACGGTGAACGGCGGCGCTTCGGGCTCCAACGCCCAGGTGACGGTGAGCGGCGGCCAGGTCTTGAACACCGGCACGGGGGTGGGCATCGTGGCGGCTACATCCGGCGCCGCCGGGACCGGCAACGCATCCGTCGTGATCACCGGTGGCACCGTCCAGGCGGCCAGCACGGCTGTGCAATCGACCATCTCGGGGCTCAACAACACGGGCACGGCCAGCATCGCCATGAGCGACGGTTCCGTCCTTTCCACGGCAGGGGACAGCTTGTCGGCGAGGCACACTGGTGGGGGCCTGGCCCAGGTGCAGATCAGCGGCGGCACGGCCAGTGCCACCGGCGCCAATGGCGACGGCATCCTCACCTCGAGCACCAACGGCACCTACACGCTGGACATCACCGGTGGCACCGTCACCGGTGGCAGCGGCAATGGTGCCGCGCTCCACACCTCGGCCGCCGCGGGCGGCACGATCCACATCGGCTCGGGTGCCGTCGTGAATGCGGGCGCCTCCGGCGTGGCGATCCGCGACGGCGACCTCAACAAGGACGGCACCGACGAGATCGGCGGCAACGCCACCATCACCACCGCGGGCACGCTCAATGGTGCGATCGTGCTCGGCGGCGGCACCGACACTGTCAACGTCACCGGCGGCTCGATCAACGGCAACATCACGGGCGATGGGGCCGACGCGCTCAACCTCAACCTCGGCACGAACAGCTTCACGCATGGCGCGGCGTATGCCATCAGCGGCATCGATGGCGTCGTGATGAACTCAGGCACCGCACGGCTCGACAGCACCGTCTCGGCCAACACGCTCACCGTCAAGGGCGGCACGCTCGTGATCGGCAACACCGCCACCTTCAGCGGCCCCACCGCCATCGAAGGCGGCACGCTCGCGGTCAACGGCACGCTCAACGGCGTCGTGGGTGTGCTCGCCGCAGGGCGCCTGCAGGGCACCGGCGCGGTGGGCAGCACGACGATCGCCGGCACCATCGCGCCGGGCAACTCCATCGGCACCCTCAGCGTCAACGGCAACTACACCCAGCTGGCGGGCTCGACCTACCTGGTCGACGTCGACCCGGCCTCCACGGCCTCCGACCTGCTGCGCGTGAGCGGCAGCGCTACCCTCGGGGCCGGTTCGCGGCTGCAGGTCGTGCGCATCGGCACGACCAACTACATCGTGGGCAACCGCTACACCGTGCTCACTGCTGGCGGCGGCGTGGCCGGCACCTACAGCCTGACCGGCGACACGACGTCCGCCTCCGCCTTCGTGCAGCTGGTGGACAGCTACGACGCCAACAACGTCTACCTGACCGCCGAGAAGGTGCGCAGCATCGCCGATGCGGGCAGCACGCCCAACCAAGCGGCCGTCGGTGCCGCAGTGGACAGCCTGCCTGCCAGCAACACGGTGGCCAATGCGGTGATCTGGTCGCCCAACGACGCCGCCGCACGCGATGCGCTCAACCAGCTGTCGGCCGACATCCACGCCTCGACCAAGACGGCCCTGCTGCAGGACAGCCGCTTCGTTCGCGAAGCCGCGATCGACCGGCTGCGCAACGCGGGCTGCGCACCGGGCAGCGCGACCGCCCGCACCGCACCGACCCAGCCGCCGCAGCTGGGCGCCGACTGCGTCCCGGAAGACCGCCAGCAGCACGCGACCTGGGGCCAGGTGTTCGGCTCCTGGGGCAGCATCGCGAGCGACGGCAATGCCGCCAAGCTCGAGCGCGACATCGGCGGCTTCCTGGTCGGTGCGGACACCGGCCTGGCCGGCGGCTGGCGTGTGGGTGCACTCGGTGGCTACAGCCACGCCAGCGCGGACACCAGCGCCCGCAACAGCAGCAGCAAGACCGACAGCTACCACCTGGGCGCCTATGGCGGCACGCAGTGGGGCGCGACGGCGCTGCGCCTGGGCGCGAGCCAGAGCTGGAACAACACGGACACCCGCCGCTCGGTGGCCTTCCCCGGCTACGTCGGCGGGCTCAAGGCCAGCGACGACAGCACGATCACGCAGGTGTTCGGCGAGGTCGGCCACCAGCTGCAGCTGGCAGCTGCCGTCGTCGAGCCCTTCGCGGGGCTGGCCCATGTGCGGCTCAAGAGCGACGCGTTTTCCGAGCGTGGCGGGCCGGCCGCGCTGTACGCCGAGGGCGACAGCACCGAGGCGACCTTCTCGACCCTCGGCGTGCGCAGCAGCCTGCAAGCCGGCGCGAGCACCCGCCTGCGCGGCATGCTGGGGTGGCGCCATGCGTTCGGCGACACGACGCCCACGAGCACGCACAGCTTCAGCGGCAGCGTTCCCTTCACGCTGACGGGCGTGCCGCTGGCCAGGAACGTGGCGGTGCTCGAAGCCGGCGTGGAAACGCAGCTGCGCCCGAACCTCGCGCTCAGCGCCTCCTACGCGGGACAGGTGGGGAACGGCCTGCGCGACCACGGCCTCCGGGTGGGACTGAATTGGGTCTTTTGATCGAGGCGCGGCTCAGGGCCGCAGCCCCATGATGCGGTTGCCCATGCCGATGCCCGCCGCACCCATGGCGCGGCCGAGCGCCAGTTGGCCCTCTTCCCACGGTGCCAAGCTGTCATCGGTCGGCCGCACCCCCTGGCGCAGCGCCTGCGCCAGCGACAGCGCATTGGCCGCCGCCTTGGCCGTGCTGCCGGCCGTGTGCGGGCGCGGCACGAAGGCCGCATCGCCGATCAGCACCGTGGCGCCGAAGCGCATGCGCGGCACGCCGAGGTCGACGATGGCCTGGACGAAAGGCGCCTCCGTGGCGAGGACCAGCGCCTGAAGGCTCGGCGCCAGCAGCGCCTGCGCATCGCGACGCAGTGCGGCCACGTCGCCCTCCTTGGCCATGCCTGGGGGCAAGGCCAGTGCATGCGTGCTGCCGTCGCGCGCCGTGAGCAGGCGCGCGAGCCCTTCGCGGTCGAGCCGCCGGTACCAGACCCAGTTGCGGCGCCGCTGGCCCTCGGCCAGCGACCCGTCCTCGCCCGGCACCAGGTACTCGAGCAGCAGGTGATCGGGCCCCTGCTGGAAGACGAAGGCGTTGCCGAGCCGCGCGGCCACCGAGGCCGATACCTTCGATTCAGGCACGAGGCCGCGCCATGCGACATAGCCTGCGTAGCGCGGATCGTGGCCCGGCAGCAGCTGCCCGCGCACCGTCGAGCGCGACCCGTCGGCCCCCACCAGCAGGTCGGCGCTTTCCACGCGGCCGCTGTCGAACAGCGCGGTCACGCGCCCCCCCGTTTCACGGAAGCTCACCAGCCGCTCGCCGGCATGCACGGTGCCGGGCGGCAGCGCCGCATGCATCGCACCGTGGAGCAGGTTCCACGAGGTCTGCGTCTGCGGGATGAAGGTCCGGTGCACCACGCGGTCACTCGCATCCAGGTAGACGCGGTCCCCCGAGCGCACGCCCAGCGCCTCGCCCTGCGCGACGCCGGCGAAGCGGAACGCCGCCAGCACATCGGGCTGCAGCACGATGCCGCCGCCGCGGCTGTCCAGCGTGCTCGGCGAACGCTCGAAGACGTCGACCGACCAGTCGGCGGCACGCAGCGTGGTGGCGGCCAGCAAGCCGCCGAGCGAACCGCCGACAACGACGGCGTGGGGTGAGGACGAACGCGTCATGGTGCGCTCGACCTGGCGAAGGGTTGGCGAAGCGATGGCATGTCAGACTCCTGGGGCACGGCAACGAGGGACCGCGACCTTGCCAATGTGCGTGGCGGGCATTTCAATGCGATGTGCCGGTGCGACCGCGCCGCTTACAGATGCAACACGCCTGCAGCGCCGCTGTCAGGTCGCCCCCCGATGCTCGAGACACCATGACCGCCGACACCCCCACGCCCACCACCGATGATCGCGAGCCCTCGCTGCGCAACGCCACGCTGTCCGACGTGACGGCCCGCCGCCTGCCGCGCCCCGAGAGCATCACCGCCGTGATCCGGCACCACGTGCGGCCCGACGCGGCCGCGGCCTACGAGCAATGGCTCCAGCGCATCGTGCCGATCGCCGAGCGCTTCCCGGGTCACCGTGGCGTGCACGTCATCCATCCGCCGGCGGGCTCCACGCTCTACACCGTCACGATCCGCTTCGACTCGCTGCTGCACGCCGACGACTGGTTCCAGTCGGCCGCGCGGCATGCGCTGCTCGACGAGGTGCTGCCGATGCTCGACAGCGACGAAGAAGTCAAGACGGTGACCGGCCTCGAGTTCTGGTTCCACCCCGGGCCGGGCCAGAAACCGGCACGGCGCTACAAGCAGTTCCTGCTCACGCTCTGCGTCATCTTTCCGCTCACGCTGTTCGTGCCGCGGGGCGTGCAATGGCTCGCCGGCTGGGTGCCGGCGCTGCACGACACCTACCTCTCCCACTTCGCCACCTCGGCCATCGTCGTGGCGTTGATGACCTATGTGCTGATGCCTCGCATCACGCGGCACGTGGCCGGCTGGCTCTATCGCTGACAGGGGACCGGGCGCTCGCTTCGGCAGAGGCCGCGCCGTGCACATCGGGCATCGGCCCCACGTAGCGCCCGCGGGGACGAATCACCTGGGCCACGCCCAGTTGCTCCAGGCTGTGCGCCAGCAGACCCACGCTGCGCGCGGTGGCGAACAGGCCGAAGGCCGCGTCCACGGGCAGGCGATGGTGCGCCACCAGGGCCGCCAGCGCCACGTCGATGTTGGGCTGCAAGCCGGTCAGCGCCGTCACCTTGGCGATGAAGCGCGCGATGACCTTGGGCGGCTCGAACAGCGCCAGCAGCGCGGCGGCGCGCGGGTCGCCGTCGGGATAGAGGTGATGGCCGAAACCCGCCAAGGGCGAACCGGTCGACAGGTAGTGCGCCACCACCTTGTCGTCCCCCAGGCGCTCCACTTCGCTGAACAAGGCCTGCACGCGGCCCGAGGCATCGCCATGCAAGGGGCCCGAGAGCGTGGTCAACCCCGCCAGGAGGCACGCCGGCAACGAGGCGCCGGTCGACGCCGCGATGCGCGCGACGAAGGCCGAACTCGTCAGCTCGTGATCGGCCAGCAGCACCATCGCCATGCGCAGCAACTCGGCCACCGCGGGCGGCTGCTTCCAGCCTTGGGCGAAGCGCAGGTGCAAGGGCTGGCGACCCGGCTGGGCGCCGAAGGCCGTGGCCAACTGGCCGACCAGCGCCTGGCCCTCCTGGTGCAGCACGCGCGTGAGACGTCCGCGGGTCGAGTGCCCGTCGGCCGACAGCCTGGCCAGCGCCGTGAAGGCCGCACTGCGGCCGGACGTGCCCGCGCGCGCCGAGGTGGCCGCCCCGGCCGATGAAAAGTCGACCGGCTGCGCGGCGCCCCACAGCAGCTGTGCGGCCTCTTCCAGCGTCGCCGTGCGGGCGAGGCTCACGGCGTCCTGCCCACGGTAGTACGGGCGCCCGCGATAGAACGAACACAGGGCCGTGGGGATGCTCGGCTCCGAGCCGAACAGCGTGTTGGCCGCCAGGGTCTCGTGCTTGCGGCCCGCCTTCTTGCGCCTGGTGAGGCCGGCGACGTCGTCGGCACGGTACAGGCTGCGCCGCGTGTCGGCCGGGTCGGGCATGACCTCCAGCTTGCCGCGGCTCACATAGGCATACACCGTCTGGGGCCGCACATCGAGAAGGCGGCACACCTCGTCCATCGAAATCCAGGAAGCCATGGGTCGGATGTAAAGAGTTATATATTGATTTTATACGTCAATATTGACCATTTCATCAATCCATTTCTAACATGCACCCATCCTGGAGACAACCCGCCCGCACCCGCGGGCCACCCTTCGCACCATCGACATGAAGCCCCGCGTCCTGCAACTCAACCCGATCCTGATCCCGGCGATCAACGACACGCTCGCTTCGCTCTATACCGTCCACAAGTACTTCGAGATGGCCGAGCGCGACGCCTGGCTGCGCGAACACGGCGCGTCCATCGATGCGGTCATCACCGGCGGCCACACCGGCATCTCGCAGGCGATGCTGGCGCAACTGCCGGCGCTCAAGGTCGTGGCCGTCAACGGCGTCGGCACCGACGCGGTCGACCTGGCGTACTGCCGCGAACGCGGCCTGCCCGTGACCGCCACGCTGGGCGCGCTGACCGAAGACGTGGCCGACCTGGCCATCGGCCTGCTGATCGCGGCCTGCCGCAACCTGTGCGCCGGCGACCGCTTCGTGCGCGACGGCCAGTGGCCGCTTCATCCGCAGCCCAACGCCATCCCGCTGGCGCGCCGCTTCAGCGGCATGCGCGTGGGCATCGTCGGCATGGGCCGCGTGGGGCGCGCCGTCGCGACGCGCGCCGCCGCCTTCGGCTGCCCGATCCGCTACACCGACCTGCGCCGGATGGACGACGTCCCGCACGGCTTCGTGCCAACCCTCGTCGATCTGGCGCGCGAATCCGACGCACTGGTGCTGTGCGCCGCCGCCGACAAGGCCGAAGGC
This sequence comes from Variovorax sp. J2L1-78, assembly GCF_030317205.1. Taxonomy (NCBI): domain Bacteria; kingdom Pseudomonadati; phylum Pseudomonadota; class Betaproteobacteria; order Burkholderiales; family Comamonadaceae; genus Variovorax; species Variovorax arabinosiphilus. The sequence goes on from NZ_JASZYB010000001.1 coordinate 1,685,424, forward strand.
ATCGTCGACGCGGCCGTGCTCGAGGCGCTCGGCCCGCGCGGCTTCCTGGTCAACGTGGCCCGCGGCCGCCTGGTCAACGAGGCCGATCTGACCGACGCCCTCGTCGCCCGCCGCATCGCCGGGGCGGGGCTCGACGTGTTCGTCGACGAGCCCCACGTTCCGTTGGCGCTGCGCCGGTCCGAGCACGCGACGCTCCAGGCCCACCGCGCCAGCGCCACCTGGGAGACCCGCACCGCGATGGGCCGGATGGTGCTCGAGAGCATCGCCCAGGCGCTGGCCGGCGAGCGCCCGGCGATGAGCCTGACGACCTGAGCCGACGACCGACCCATGACGGACTTCGTCTTTCCTCCGCGCGCACCGACCACCCTGGCCGTGGCCGGCAGCACGGCGCGCTTTCCCGTGGGCCGCGTGTTCTGCATCGGCCGCAACTACCGGTGGCGCGCCGACGAAGCGCCACCGCAGGACATGCCGGCCTGGTTCATGAAACCCGCGGACGCCGTGGTGCCTGCGCAGGGCTTGCTGCCCTACCCGCCGGGCACCGCCGACTTCTGCCACGAGATCGAACTGGTCGTGGCCATCGGCCGTGGCGGTCGGGACATCGACCCGGCGCTGGTGGAATCGCATCACCTCTGGGGCTACGCCGCGGGGCTGGACCTCACGCGGCGCGACCTGCAGCAGCAGGCCAAGCGCGCCGGCGGCCCCTGGGAGCCGGCGAAGGCCTTCGACCATTCGGCGCCCTGCACGCCCCTGATGCCGGCGCCACTGTGCGGTCACCCGCGGCACGGCGCCGTGTGGCTCGCGGTGAACGGCGTCGAACGGCAACGCGCCGACGTGGACGACCTGCTGTGGTCGGTGCCCGAGCTGGTGGCGATGCTGTCGCGCTCCGTCGCGCTGGCACCGGGCGACCTGATTTTCACCGGCACGCCCGCTGGCGTGGGTGCGCTGCAGCCGGGCGACGTCGTCAGCGGCGGCGTCGCAGGCATCGGCGCGTTCACGATGACCGTCGGCCGGGCACCCGGCCAACCATTTCAAGAAGGAGACACCCTTTGAACGCAAGTACCCCCCCGAAGATCGCGCTGGTCACCGGCGCAGGCAGCGGCATCGGCCGCACCGCGGCGCTCGGCCTGCTGGACGACGGCTGGGCCGTCGTGCTGGCCGGACGCCGCGCCGAGCCCCTGCAGGCGCTCGCGGCCGAGGCCGAAACACGCGGCCAGACCGCCATGGCCGTGCCCACCGACGTGACCGACCCCGACAGCGTGCAGGCGCTGTTCACCGCCATCGAACGCACCTTCGGCCGGCTCGACCTGCTGTTCAACAACGCGGGCGTCAATGCCCCCGCGGTGCCGATGGACGAGCTGCCGCTGGACACCTGGTTCCGCGTGATCGACACCAACGTGACCGGCGTGTTCCTCTGCGCACGCGCGGCCTTCGGGCTGATGCGCCGCCAGTCCCCGCAGGGCGGACGCATCATCAACAACGGCTCGGTGTCGGCACACACGCCGCGCCCCTTCACCGCGCCCTACACCGCCAGCAAGCACGCCGTCCTGGGCCTGACCAAGGCGCTGGCGCTGGACGGCCGCGCCTTCAACATCGTGGCCAGCCAGATCGACATCGGCAATGCGCTGACCGAGCTGTCCGAACGCATGACGCGCGGCGTGCTGCAAGCCAACGGCACGACCGCGCCCGAACCCATGATGGACGCGCGCCACGTGGCCGACGCGGTGCGCCACATCGCCGCGATGCCCCTCAGCGCCAACGTGCTGACCATGACGGTGATGGCCAGTGCCATGCCCTACGTCGGTCGCGGCTGAGAAACCCACAACCAAAGGAGACAGACATGAAACTCACCACCCTGTTCAAGGCCCTCGCCATCTCGGCCTCCCTGGCCCTGCTGCCGCACGCGGCGTCGGCCCAGGCCTACCCGACGCGCGCCATCAAGATCATCGTGCCCGCGCCGCCGGGCGGCGCCATCGACACGCTGGCCCGCGTGGTCGGCGACAAGCTCGCCATCGCGATGGGCCAGCCGGTGGTCGTCGACAACCGCCCCGGCGCCTCCAACAACCTGGGCACCGACATCCTCGCCAAATCGGTGCCCGATGGCTACACGATCGGCATCGTGGGCGGCAGCCACAACATCAACAAGTACCTGTTCAAGAACCTGGGCTGGGACCCGGAGACGAGCTTCGAGCCCATCGTCTACACCCACGAGGTCCCGCTGGTGTTCGCCATCTATCCGCAGATTCCCGCCAAGACGCTGCCCGAATTCGTGGCCTGGATGAAGGCCAATCCGGACCAGGCCAAGGTCGCCACCTCGGGCCGCGGCAGTGCCCAGGAAATGGCGGCCGAGATGTTCCGCATGGCGAGCGGCGCCCCGATGCTGCTGGTGCCCTACAAAGGCTCCTCCGCCGCGCACCCCGACCTGCTGGCCGGGCGCACCGCGCTCTACATCGACACGATCAGTGCCATTCAGTCGCAGGCCAAGGCCGGCAACGTGCGCGCCATCGCCGTGTCGACGCGCAAGCGGGCATCGTCGATGCCGGACGTGCCGACCGCGGACGAACAGGGCTTGAAGGGCTACGACGCCAACACGAACGGCGGCTTCCTGGCGCCGGCCGGCACGCCCAAGGCGATCATCGCCAAGCTCAATGCCGAGATCAACGCGGCCCTGAAGCTGCCCGACGTGCGGACCAAGCTGGAAGCCGCCGGCATCGAGATCCAGGGCGGCACGCCGCAGCAGTACGCGGCCCTGATCAAGTCCGACCTCGCCAAGTGGGGTAAGGTCGTCAAGGAGGCCGGCATCGCGGCGGAGTGATGGGCCAGGCCTAGGCGCCTTCGCCGCGGCGCGGCCAAGCGCTCCTTATGATCGCCTCCACAACAATGGAGACGACCATGCGCCACCTTCCCGTTCGCGCCGCGATCTGCGCGACGCTGTCCCTCGGCCTCGCCGCCGCATCGCTGCCCGCCGCGGCGGCCTACCCCGACAAGCCGATCAAGGTCGTGATCGGCTTCCCGGCCGGCGGCCCGCTCGACCAGCACGCGCGCCTTCTGACCGACAAGCTGCAGGCGGTGCTCGGCCAGCCGCTGATCGTCGATTACAAGCCGGGCGCGGGCGGCTCGGTCGGGGCCGACGCGGTCGCCAAGAGCCCCGCCGACGGCTACACGCTCATGCTGGCCAACACCGGTGTGGCCGTCATCAACGGCGCGCTCTACAGCAAGCTGCCCTACAACACGCAGCGCGACTTCGTGCCGATCGCACGCACGGCGATGCAGCCGCTGGCGCTGCTCGTCACGCCCAAGCTACCGGTGCAGAACCTGCGCCAGTTCGTCGACTACGCCAAGGCGCGCCCGGGCCAGGTCAACTACGGCTCGGCCGGCAACGGCGGCATCAGCCACCTGGTGCCCGAGATGTTCAAGACCGCCACCGGGCTCTTCATGGTCCACATCCCCTACCGCGGCAGCGCGCCGGCGTTCACCGACCTGATGGGCGGCCAGGTGCAGTTCATGGCCGAGTCGATTCCGCAGGCGGCCAACTACCACAAGCAGGGCAAGGTGCGCGCGCTGGCCGTGACCAGCCGCGAACGCAACCCCGCCCTGCCCGACGTGCCGACCGTCATCGAGTCGGGCATCAAGGGCTTCGAGGTGGTCGGCTTCTACGGTTTCCTCGCACCGAAGGACACGCCCAAGGACGTGGTCGCCAAGCTCAGCGACGCCTTCCGGCAGGTGCTGACCAGCGCCGACGTGCGCGAGCGCATGGTGAGCCAGGGGGCCGACCCCGCCTTTCTCGGCAGCGAGGAGTTCGCGCGCTTCCTGGCGACCGAAACGCCGCGGTGGGAGCAGGCCGTGAAGGCCTCGGGCGCTCGGATGGACTGATGGCGCAAGGCCGCCGTGGCCTCCTCCGCCCGGCCGTTTTCAGCCTATGGCGGGCATGCGGTCGGTCTCTGCTTTTTGACGTGCCTCTTCCCACAGCGCCTCGGCTGCTCTGCCCAACCGGATGGCGTCGCGGTAGAGGCGAATCTCCAGCGGGATGCGCCATCGCGGCGGGGCCGCCTCCACCAACCGGTGCGCGGCGAGGTCGTCGGCGATCAGCGTCCGAGGCAGCCATGCAATCCCGCGCCCCTCCAGGGCCATCGTCCGAAGCACGGACGCCAGGTGCGCACTGAACACGGTCTGGACCGGCAATTTCTCCAGGTCGTGCCCGATCACGGCGCGCATGATGCGCCCCAGGCCTGACGCTTCGCTGTAGCTCAGCAAAGGCACCTGGCTGGCGCGGGGCTCCGGAAGCCGGCTTCTTGCCTTCCCTTGTGCATCGCCCGCAGAGACCGGGATCATCTCGTCGCTCCCGACCGTCGCGAACGCATAGCCGCTGGCCTCCAGCAAACCCGGCGCCTTGGCATGCGCATGGCACAGCACCATGTGGACCTTGCTCTGCTGCAAGAGCGATTCACAGCGCTGCAGGACATCCGAATCGAGCTGGATACGCCCGACGTCGGCTCTCGCCTCGAGGCCGCTGAGCCAACCCGGCAGAAAGGTCAACGAAAGCGCGTGGGTGGAGGCCAGGCGCAACGTGCTCGCGTTGGCTTCCGCCACGGTGCGCGCCTCGCCCGGCAGCCGCGCGACCTGTGCGAGCAGGTCCTGCGCCACGCCCCGGAGCCAGAGGCCCGCTTCCGTCAGCTTCGCAGGTTGAACGCTGCGGTCGAAGAGGTCCGTCCCCAGCCACTCTTCCAAGGCGCGGATTCGGCGGCTGAACGCTGGCTGGGTGAGGTGGCGCTCATCCGCGGCGCGGGAGAAGTTGCCTGTTTCCGCGAGCACCAGGAAGTCGTCCAGCCATAGCAGGTTCATCGTCATGGCCGGTTCCTTCAAAGCATGGAAGTCTAGAAAAAGAGCATTGGTCAGCCAGTGCGGAGGGCGCGAGCATAGCGCCACCGAATCAACCCGCAGAAGCCAACCATGAAGATCGTGGAAATCCGGGAGAAGACACTCCCCATCAGCTCACCCATCCGCAACGCGTACATCGACTTCAGCAAGATGACGCTGAGCCTGGTCGCCGTGATCACCGACGTGATCCGCGACGGCAAGCCGGTCGTCGGCTACGGGTTCAATTCGAACGGCCGGTACGGCCAAGGCAAGCTGATGCGCGAGCGTTTCATCCCTCGCATCCTGGAAGCCGACCCTTCGTCGCTCGTCGATGCCACCGGCGACAACCTCGACCCGCACAAGATCTGGAACGCCATGTTCACCAACGAGAAGCCGGGCGGCCACGGCGAGCGCTCGGTGGCGATCGGCACGATCGACATGGCGGTCTGGGACGCGGTCGCCAAGATCGAAGGCAAGCCGCTGTTCCAGCTTCTCGCGGACCGCTACGGCGACGGCAAGCCCAACCGCAAGATCTTCGTCTACGCAGCCGGCGGCTACTACTACCCGGGCCAGGATCACAAGAAGCTGCAAGACGAGATGCGCAGCTACATCGATCGCGGCTACACCGTGGTGAAGAAGAAGATCGGCGGGGCCTCGCTCGACGAAGACCTGCGCCGCATCGACGCCATCATGGATGTGCTGCAGGACGGCCAGAAGTTGTGCGTCGACGCCAACGGCCGCTTCGACCTCGAAACGGCGATCGCCTATGCCAAGGCACTGTCGCAGTACGACCTGTTCTGGTACGAGGAGCCGGGCGACCCGCTCGACTTCGAACTGCAAGCGGCCCTGCGCAACTTCTACAAGAACCCGATGGCCACCGGCGAGGACCTGTTCTCGATGCAGGACGCGCGCAACCTGATCCGCTACGGCGGCATGCGCCCCGACCGCGACTGGCTGCAGTTCGACTGTGCGCTCAGCTATGGCCTGGTGGAGTACCTGCGCACGCTCGACATGCTCAAGGAACACGGCTGGTCGGCCAGCCGTTGCATCCCGCACGGGGGCCACCAGATGTCGCTCAACATCGCGGCCGGCCTCGGCCTGGGCGGCAACGAGTCATACCCCGACCTGTTCCAGCCGTTCGGTGGCTTTCCGGACGGCGTGAAGGTCGACAACAGTTTCGTCACGCTGCCCGACCTCCCCGGGATCGGCTTCGAAGGCAAGGCGGACCTGTACCGCGAGATGCAGGCGCTCTCGGCCTGACGAACCCACCAGAAGAACAGGAGACAAGACATGACCAACACATTGCGCTGCGTCGCGAGCCTGGTCCTGGCCAGCGCCGCGTCGGCGGCATTGGCCGAATTCCCGGACAGGCCGATCACGCTGGTGGTGCCCTTCGCTGCAGGCGGGCCGACCGACAAGATCGCCCGCGACCTTGCCGAGGCGCTTCGCAAGCCGCTGGGGCAGACCATCGTCGTCGACAACGCCATCGGCGCAGGGGGCACGATCGGATCGGCCAAGGTGGCGCGCGCCACGCCCGACGGCTACACCCTGCTCGTCCATCACATCGGCATGGCCACGGCCCCGGCGCTCTACCGAAAACTCAGCTACAAGGTGCCCGATGATTTCGAGACCCTGGGCCTCATCAACGAAGCGCCCTCGGTCGTGATTGGGAAACCTTCGCTCACGGCGAACAGCTTTGCAGAACTGCGCCAGTGGATCGCCGCCAACGGCAGCAAGGTGAACATCGCGAATGCAGGGCTCGGCTCGGCGTCCCATCTGTGCGGCCTGATGTTCCAGAACGCGCTCAAGACGACCATGACGACGGTCCCGTACAAGGGGACGGCGCCCGCGATGACGGACCTCATTGGCGGACAGGTGGACCTCATGTGCGAGCAGGCGGTCAACGCGGTGCCGCAGATCGAAGGCAAGAAGGTCAAGACCTATGGCGTCACCAGCCTGCAGCGCCTGCCGCTGCCGGTGCTCAAGGACACCCCCACCTTGTCCGAGGTGGGCCTCAAGGACTTCAATGTCCAGGTGTGGCATGGGCTGTACGCCCCGAAAGGCACCCCCGCGCCGGTGCTGGCCAGGCTGAACAGCGCGTTGCGTGCCGCCTTGAATGACCCTGAGTTGATCAAGCGCGAAGAAGCACTGGGCCTGACCGTCGTGACCGACGACCGGCTCGATCCGGCGAGTCACCGGAAATTCGTCGAAGCAGAGAAGAACCGTTGGGCGAAGGTGATCAAGGACGCCGGCGAATACGCCGACTGAACCCATGAGGCGCCATCCGCGCCTCCTCCTCCACCCTCAGTGCAGCAGCTGGCTCAGGAACAGCTTCGTGCGCTCGTGCTTCGGGTGGCTGAAGAATTCGGCCGGCGCGGCCTCCTCGACGATCGAGCCCTGGTCCATGAAGATCACGCGGTTGGCCACCTGCCGCGCGAAGCCCATCTCGTGCGTGACCGACAGCATGGTCGTGCCGTCTTCGGCGAGCGACACCATGGTGTCGAGCACCTCCTTCACCATCTCGGGGTCGAGCGCCGAGGTCGGTTCGTCGAACAGCATGACCTTCGGGCTCATGCACAGCGCGCGGGCGATGGCCACGCGCTGCTGCTGGCCACCGGAGAGTTGCGACGGGTACTTGTTCGCCTGGTCGGGGATCTTCACCTTGGTGAGGTACGACATCGCGACCTCCTTCGCTTCCTTGGGCGTGTACTTCTTGCTCCAGATCGGCGCCAGCGTGCAGTTCTCGAGGATGGTGAGATGCGGAAACAGGTTGAAGTGCTGGAACACCATGCCCACGTCGCGGCGCACCGCGTCGATGCGGCGGGTGTCGTTGGTGAGCTCGATGCGGTTGACGACGATGTTGCCCTGCTGGTGCTCTTCCAACCGGTTGATGCAACGCAGCAGCGTCGACTTGCCCGAGCCCGACGGCCCGCAGATCACGATGCGTTCGCCGCGTCGCACTTCCAGGTTGATGTCGCGCAGCACCTGGAAGTCGCCGTACCACTTCTGCACGTTCACCATGCGGATGACCAGTTCGGCGCCCGGTGCGGCGGTGTCGGTGAGCGGCGTCGTTTGCACAGCAGTCATGGCAGTCCTCAAGCGGGTTGGGCGATCTTCAGGCCAAGCTCGTCGACCAGGCGGCGGGCGGCGGCGATGCCTTCGGGGCCCATCGGCAACCGCGGCGGGCGGGGCCCACCGACCGGCAGGCCCATGGCCGCGAGCATCGCCTTGGTGCCGGCCACGTACTGCTGGCCGGCCACGAAATCGATCATCGGGAAATACTTGAACGAGAGATCGCGCGCCTGCGCCAGCTCGCCGGCCATCACCAGGTCGTAGAGCCGCGCCATCTCGGCCGGCGCGCCGTTCGATGGCACCGCCGCCCAGCCCACCGCGCCTTCGACGTACGACTCAAAACCCATGATCCCGCCGAACACCTTCATGCGGCCGTCCGACAGCCGCATGATGTCGCGCACGCGGGTCACTTCGAGCGTCGACTCCTTGATGTAGCGGCAGTTGTCGATCTGCGAGAGCCGCACCACCAGCTGGGGCTTGAGGTCGACGTTGGTCACCGCCGGGTTGTTGTAGACCATGATCGGGATGCCGATGGCGTCCGAGATGGTCTTGTAGTGCTGGTAGAGCTCGTCCTCGGTCGGCGTGCAGTAGAACGGCGGCAGCACCATCACGCCGTCGGCCCCCAGCGACTCGGCCATGCGGCTCTTGCGCGCGGCCACGCGGGTGTCTTCGGCGGTGGTGCCGATGATCACCGGCACGCGGCCGGCGGCGCGGTCGATCACGGTCTTGGCGACCAGCTCGATCTCGTCGTCGCTCATCGACAGGAACTCGCCGGTCGAGCCCAGCGGGATCAACCCATGGATGCCCGATGCGATCTGCCAGTCGACGTAGCGTTCGAGCGCGGGCACGTCGACGGCGCCTTCGGCGTCGAAGGGCGTGACCATGATGGTGTAGGTGCCGCGGAAATCTGTCATGTCGGTGATGTCGGGTGTTCGTTGAGGGTCAGCGGGTGCCGTCGAGCAGGCCGGCCGCGACCAGCGCGGCGCGGATGCGCTGCGCCTCGTCGTCGCCGATCGGCAGCAGCGGCAGCCGCGGCGCCGGATGCGGCAGGCGGCCGAGCAGGTGTAGCGCGGTCTTCATGCGGTTGTGGATGTCGAGGTACGGCGCGCGATAGAACACGCGGCACAGCGGCACCAGCCGGTCGTTCACGGCCCGTGCGGCATCGAGCTGGCCGGCCGCGACGGCCTCGTGCATCTCGACCAGCAGCGGCGCGACCACGCTGCCGATGCCCGACAGGATACCGTCGGCACCGTAGGTGAGCGACGCAAAGAGCCAGCCGTTGTTGCTGGACAGCATGCTCACCGGGCGGTCGAGCGTGCGCAGGGCGCGCAGGCTGTCTTCGTACAGCTCAGGCACGTCGCTGCCGTCCTTGATCGCGACGATCTGCGGCACTTCGGTGCACAGCCGCACCAGCATCTCCACCGAAAACGCCTGGTTCGACGCGCGCGACAGCTGGAACAGCACGATGGGCAGCGACGACGCGCTGGCCACGTCCTGCACGTAGCGCAGGATCATCTCGGGCCGCAGCGCGGCACCGCTACCGAACATCGCCGGCGGGAAGAGCAAGAGCGCCGAGGCGCCGGCCTCAGCCGCATCGACCGCCAGCGCGCAGGCGTCGCGCGGGTCTTCGGCGACGACGCCGGCCACCACCGGCACGGGGCCCGCCGCCTGCACGGCCAGCCGCACGACATGCGCCCGCTCCGCGCGGTTCAGCGACGAGGTTTCGCCGGCATGGCCGTTGACCACCACGGCACGCACGCCGGGCGTGGAAGCGACCTCGCCGACATGGGCGGTGAGCGCGGCGTCGTCGATGGCGCCACCAGGGGCGAAGGGGGTCAGGGTGGCGGGCCAGATGCCGCCGACGCCGGTCACAGGGAAGGTCATGGGACTCGATCGGAGAAGTGCCGGCCAGTATGCAATACCAATGCAATCGATTGCAAATATCCACTCGCTCTTGTCGATTAATGAATCTTCGGCGTTGACGTGACATTGAGCGATGCCCTACATTGCAGCGATGCAATCGTTTGCAATCAATTCCATCGCAAAGGCGTTTCCGTGACCGTCACCCTGCGCGACGTGGCGCGTGCCGCCGACGTCTCCATCGCCACCGCCTCGCGCGCCCTGGCGGGCTCCAGCCTGATCAACCACGCCACGCAGAAGCACGTGGTGCAGGTCGCTGCGGCCATCGGCTACCGCACCAACACGGTGGCCCGCGCACTGAAGACGCGCAAGTCGCGCCTCATCGGCCTGACCGTCCACAACCTCGAAAACGCCTCCTTCCGCGTGCTCGCCTCGGTGGTGCAGGCGCGCATGCAGGCACTCGGCTACCAGGTCATCCTCAGCATCAGCAACGACGATGCCGAGCAGGAACGCGAAATCCTCAAGACGCTCGTCGACCACAGCGTCGACGGCCTGATCGCCGTGCCCACCGGCAGCAACAGCGCGCCGCTGCTGGCCATGGAACACGCCGACATCCCGGTCATCTGCGCGGTGCGCCGCGTGGCGGGCGCCTCGCTCGAATCGATCCTCGCGGCCGACATGGAAGGCGCCTACACCGGCACGCAGCACCTGCTGGGCCTGGGGCACCGGCGCATCGGCCTGATCGTGGGTCCTTCGGACACGACCTCGGGCAAGGAACGTCTGGCGGGCTACACCCGGGCCATGCAGGAAGCGGGCCTGCCCGTGGACCCCGCCCTCATCCACCGCGGCCGCTACCTCCCCGAAACCGGCGTGGCCGGCGGCAACGCCCTGCTGTCGCTCGCCGAGCCACCCACCGCGCTCTTCGTGGCGAACCACGAATCGTCGGTCGGCGTGCTGCGCGTGATCTCCGAACGCGGCCTGTCGATTCCCGCCGACCTGTCGCTGCTCTTCTACGAAGACTCGCCCTGGTTCGAGTGGCAGCGCCCCGCCATCAGCGTGGTCGACAGCGGCGCGGCCGACATAGCCAACCTCGCGGTCGACCGCCTCATGTCCCGCCTCGGCGGCGTCGCCAACAGCGGGCGCGAATACCGCATCGGCTCGCGGCTCGTCGAGCGCGCCTCCTGCCGGGCCCTGCCCACGTCCTGAAGGTTCCCATGCCCTATGTCGAAGTCCTGGCGCCACGCGCCGCCGCCGCCGCAAAGCGCCAACTGACCGACGCCGTGACCGACGGCATCGTGCGCGGTTTCGAGGTCGAGCCATCGACCGTGACGATCTATTTCTTGGCCCTAGGCACCGACGACTACGCGCACGCCGGCGAATTCGGCCTGCCGCCCGCCGGTGCCCGCGTCTTCGTCAAGGTGCACGCCTACCGCCGCAACCCCGACCAGCGCCGCGCCGTCGCGGAGGCGATGACGCCGGCGCTCGCCGCCTGCTTCGACACGCCCGCCCACAACGTTGCCATCTACTTCCTCGACCGCGCGCGCGACGAGGTCGCGCACGAAGGCCACCTGGCCAGCGACGAAGCCCTCGACACATCGACCACGCCATGACCCAGTTCTATACCGAAGACCAGACCTCGGTGCGCGACACCGCGCGCCGCTTCGCCGAAAACGAGATCCTGCCGCGCGCCGCCGCGATCGACCGCGAAGACGCCTTCGACCGCACGCTCTACCGCGGCATGGCCGAACTCGGCCTGTTCGGCGTCAGTCTGCCCGAGCCGTCGGGCGGCTCGGGCCTGGACACGGTCAGCCTCTGCCTCGTGATGGAAGAGCTGGCGCGCTGCTCGGCCGCCATCGGCAACGCCTTCGCGATCCCCGTGGAGGCCGCGCTGTTCCTGCACCACCACGGCAACGCGTCGCAGAAGGCGCTGATCCCCGGCATCCTCGACGGATCGATCGTGTTCGCCACCGCCATGACCGAGCCCGATTTCGGCTCCGACGCCGCCAGCATCCAGACCACGGCCCGCGCGACCGACGACGGCTGGGTGCTCAACGGCACCAAGGCCTGGGTCACGCTGGGCGGCGTGGCCGACCGCATCATGGTCTTCGCGCGCACCGGCAAGGAAGCCGGCCACAAGTCGATGAGCTGCTTCCTGGTCGACACGTCGTCGCCCGGCGTCGCCCGCGGCAAGAACGAAGAGCTGCTGGGCATGCACGGCCTGGAGGACTGCCAGATCGTGCTGCAGGACGTGCACGTGCCCAAAGACGCCCTGATAGGCGCCGAGAACATGGCCTTCAAGACGGCCATGGGCAACTTCAACTTCAGCCGCCTCTTGATGTCGTCGATGGCGCTGGGCATGGCGCAGGCCGCGATGGAAGACGCGGTGGCCTACGCCACCACGCGCCGCCAGTTCGGCGAGTCGATCATGAACTTCCAGGCCATCCAGTTCATGGTGGCCGACATGTCGACCGACATCGCCGCCGCGCGGCTGCTCATCCATCACGCGTCGCGCGTGTTCGACGCCGGCCTGCCCTACGCCAAGGAAGCGGCGCACGCCAAGCTCTTCACCACCGACATGGCGATGAAGCACGTGTCGAACGCGCTGCAGGTGCACGGCGGCAACGGCTACTCGCGCGATTACCGCATCGAGCGCATCTTCCGCGACGTGCGCCTGGCGCAGATCTACGAAGGCACCAACCAGATCCAGCGCATCATCATCGCGAAGCAGGTCGAGAAGGAACTGGCCTGAAGGGGCTGCCACCATGATCCACTGCATCACCCCCGACGAAGCCGCCGCCCTGCTCAAGGACGGCGACATGGTGCTGGCCGGCGGCAACGGCGGCTCGGGCGTGCCCGAGGCGGTGTTCGAGGCGATCGAACGCCGCTGGCTCGCCGGCGACGGCCCGCACGGCATCACCCTCTTCCACATCACCGGCGTGGGTGCGCTCACCGAAAAGGGCCTGTGCCACTTCGCGCACAAGGGCCTGGTGCAGCGCGTGATCGGCGGCAACTTCGGCATGCAGTTGCCCTTCATGAAGCTGGTGCTCGACCAGGCGCTGGAGGCCTACAACTTCCCGCAGGGCGTGATGACGCACCTGTGCCGCGCCATGGCCGGCCGGCAACCCGGCGTGCTGACGCACGTGGGCCTGGAAACCTACATGGACCCGCGCCAGGACGGCGGCCGCATGAACGCGCGCACCACCGAGAAGCTGGTGGAGCTGGTCAACATCGGCGGCAAGGACTACCTCTTCTACCGCGCGCCCGGCGTGCCGTCGGTGGCCCTCATCCGCGGCACCTCGGCCGACGAAGACGGCTACGTCAGCATGGAACACGAAGCCACCGCGCGCGAAGACCTGTCGATGGCGCAGGCCGTGCACAACGCCGGCGGCACCGTGATCTGCCAGGTCAAGCGCCTCGTCAAGCGCGGCACGCTGCATCCGCACATGGTGAAGATCCCCGGCTTCCTGATCGACCACTTCGTGGTGCAGCCCGACCAGATGCAGACGTACACGACGCAGTACGACCCGGCGCGCTGCGGCGAGACGATCGTGCCGAGTTCGAGCATTCCGCCCGACCCGATGGACGCCCGCCGCGTGGTGGCGCGCCGCGCCGCCTTCGAGCTGCGCCCGCGCGACGTGGTCAACCTCGGCGTCGGCATCTCGGCCATGATCCCCAACGTCGCGGCCGAGGAAGGCATCGACGAGATGATCACGCTCACCGTCGAGTCGGGCGCGGTCGGCGGCGTGCCGGGCCATGCGCGCGAGTTCGGCACGTCGGTCAACCCGCGGGTCATCCTCGACCAGTCGTACCAGTTCGACTTCTACGACGGCGGCGGCCTCTCCTGCGCCTTCCTGTCCTTCGCGCAGGTCGACCGGCACGGCAACGTCAACGTCACCCGCTTCGGCAAGCGCTACGACGGCGCGGGCGGCTTCATCAACATCACGCAGAACACCAAGCGGCTGGTGTTCAACGGCTCGCTGACCGGCGGCGATTTCGACATCGGCGTGGCCGATGGCGGGCTGGCCATCCGGCGCGACGGCAAGTTCAAGAAGTTCGTGCTCGAGGTCGACCAGATCAGCTTCTCCGGCCACCTGGCGCGCGAGCGCGGCCAGCGCGTCACCTTCGTCACGGACCGCGCCGTGTTCGAGATGGAAGCCGACGGCATCGTGCTGACCGAGATCGCCCCGGGCGTGCGGCTGCAGGAAGACGTGCTCGACCAGATCGGCTTCCCCATCCGCATCAGCGAGACCTTGAAGACCATGGACGCGCGCATCTTCCGGCCCGGGCCGATGGGCATGCGCGACGCCTTCATGGCGCAGGCGCCGCGCCACATCGAGGTGCCCGCGTCATGAGCGACATCTACTTCGACGACGTGGTCGTCGGCGCCACGTTCGAGACGCCGACGCACGCCATCACCGCCGCCGACATCGCACGCTTCTGCGACCTCACGCGCGACCACCATCCGCTGCACACCGATGCCGACTACGCCGGCTCGCGCGGCTTCGGCGGCGTCATCGCACATGGCTTGTACGGCCTCGCGCTCATGGAAGGCCTGAAGACCGAACTCGAGCTTTACCAGAACAGCTCGATCGCCTCGCTCGGCTGGGATCGGGTGCGGTTCTTGCGACCGGTGATCGCAGGCGACGTGGTGCGCGTGGGCTTCGAATTCACCGAGAAGCGCACGTCATCGCGGCCCGGCCGCGGCATCGTGATCGAGACGTTGCGGCTGCTCAACCAGCGCGACGAGATCGTCATCGAGGCACAGCACAGCGCGCTGCTGGCGTGCCGCGTCGACGCGGCGTCCTGAGTGTTCCACCGGTTTCCCCTTCCTTCAGTTCCACCCACCTCCGTCTCACGAAAGCACATCATGCAATGCTCCAAACTGGCTCTTGCGCTCTTCCTCGGCGCCGCGTTCTCGGCTTCGGCCCTGGCCCAGACCTGCACGCCCAAGGTCGGTGCCGAACACCTGGTGTCTGCCGGCAAGCTGCAGATGTCGATCAACCCCACGCTGCCGCCGCAGCAGTTCGTCGACGAGAAGGGTGAACTGCAGGGGCTGAACGTCGAACTCGGCAAGGCCATCGCGAAGAAGCTGTGCCTCGAGCCCGTCTTCATCCGCATGGACATGCCCCCGATGATCCCGGCGCTGCAGGCCGGCCGCTTCGACATGATCAACACCGGCATGTTCTGGACGGAAGAGCGTTCCAAGCTGATGTTCATGATCCCCTACGGCCAGCAGGCGATGAGCATCTACACCGTGCCCAGCAGCACCTTCAAGATCACCAAGTTCGACGACCTCGCAGGCCACGTCGTCGGCATCGAGACGGGCACCTACCAGGAACGCAAGTCGCGCGAGTACAACGCCGACATGGTCGCGCGCGGCCTGAAGCCGATCGACTTCCGCACCTTCATGACGGCCTCCGAAACCACGGCCGCCCTGCGCGCCGGCCAGCTCGAAGCCGGCATCAACATCGACGAGACCGCAGCGAACTTCGTCGAGCGCGGCATCGCCAAGGTGTGGCTGAGCGGCATCAACGGCACCGACATCACCGTGACCTACCGCGACAAGACGACGGCCCTGGCCGCCGCCGCCGCACTCAACGAACTGAAGGCCGACGGCACCTACGACAAGCTCTTCGACAAGTTCAAGATGACGCGGCTGAAGGACACGACCTTCGCCATCCGCGGCCCCGGCCCGGCGCCGAAGTAAGCGCAGCGCAGAAGCAGCCAGAAGGAAAACCGGGCCGTGTTCAACGTCGATGCCTTCCTGTCCTACCTGGTCAACCCCTACCTCCTGGGTGGGGTCGGGATCACGATCGGGTTGACGATCACCACCATCCTCATCGGCCTGGTCCTCGCGCTGCCGCTGGCGCTCGCGAGCATGTCCACCAACAATCTGCTGCGCGCGCCGGCCAAGTTCTACATCTGGATCTTCCGCGGTACGCCGCTGCTGGTGCAGATCGTGATCATCTACACCGGCCTGCCGCAGCTGGGCGTGCGCTTCGACGTGCTGACCTCCGCCATCCTGGCGCTGAGTCTCAACGAAGCGGCCTACCTGTCGGAGACCATCCGTGCCGGCTTCTCGGCCGTCGCCAAGGGGCAGATCGAGGCCGCCAAGGCGCTGAGCCTGTCGAAGATGGCGACGCTGCGGCTGGTCACGCTGCCGCAGGTGATCCGCATCATCATCCCGCCGCTCGGCAACTCGGTGAACGGCCTGCTGAAGGCCACGTCGCTGGCGTCCGTCATCTCGATGGAAGAGCTGATGCGCCGCAGCCAGGTGCTGATGCAGGCCAAATTCGAAGTGCTCGAGCTTTACTGCGTGGCCGCCGTCTTCTACCTGGTACTGACCTCGCTGTGGGACGTGGTGCAACGCCGCCTGGAGAAGCACTATGGCAAGGGTTATGCGCCGACGGAAAAGAAGACGAACGTGGTGCGCACGCCGGCTGCGGCCTGAGGGTCCACCGACGACCCATCTATCCTTCACTGCGGGACAGCCCTTACACTCCGCGTCGAGCCAAAGGCAGCATCGCCGAATAGCCACGTTTCAGCACAAGCGAGGCAATCGGGATGACCTTCGGCAGACGCACTTCTTTTTCTACCCTGGCAGCACTGGCCCTCGCCTCAGCGACCGCACCCCAGGCCCAGACGACCCCGGCGGCCATCGCCTTCACGACGGGCGTCAGCCACGACAAGCGCTATATCACCTACACGGTCGAGCGCGACGGCACCTATGTCAAGGACGTCGAGCTGATTCGCCTGGTCGAGAACGACGCCGGCGTGCGCTCCGAGGGCCAGCAGACCGTGCCCTACAGCGCGAGCCTGCAAGCGCTCGAGATCGTACATGCGCGCGTCATCACGGCCAAGGGTGAAACCATCGAGGTCCCTGCTGCGTCCATCCTCGATCAACAGCCCTACCTCTCGCAAGGCGCGCCTGCCTTCAGCGACGTTGTTTCCAAGGCGATTGTCTTCCCCCAGGTCAGCCCGGGAGCCCGCACCTCGGTCCACTACCGAATTACCCAGAAGAAGCCGCTGCTGCAGGGCCATTTCAGCGCCATCGAATACGCGTCGGTGCACGACGTCCGCAGAGACGTCACCTACACCGTCATCGCGCCGGCGGACATGCCGATGCAGGTGACGGGTATCGACTTCCCCATCGTCAAGACCACGTTGCCGGACGGCCGCATCCAGTGGCGCGCGCACACGACCAACACTGTGGCGGTGCCGCACGACGTGGGCAGCGTCGCCACTGGCGACTACAGTCAGCGCTTCGTTGCGACCAGCGTCCCCTCAGGCGAGGCGCTGGCCCAGGCCTACCGCAGCCTCGCCGGCGAGCGGAGTCAGCCGACCCCCCAGGTGAAGGCACTGGCCCAGTCGCTGACGCAGGGCATCAACGACCCCGAAGAACAGACCCGCGCCTTGTACGACTGGGTACGTATCAACATACGCTATGTCGCCATCTTCCTGGAACGCGGCGGCTGGCAGCCGCATGCGGTGGACGACATCCTGTCGGCCGGCTACGGCGATTGCAAGGACAAGGCGACCTTACTCAGTGCCCTGCTCGAAGCCAAGGGGATCGCCAGCACACCCGTGCTCATCAATGCCGGCAGCAGCTACTGGATGCCCGAGGTGACTGTGCCGCAGGCGTTCAACCACATGATCACCTACGTGCCGTCACTGAATCTGTACCTCGACGCCACCGATCGCTGGGCACCTTTCGGCATTCTTTCCCTGGGTGATGTGAACAAGCGCGTGCTGCATCTGGCCGACGGGAGCTGGAACGAAACACCGAGCCCGACATTCACTGCAACGCTGCGCCATCGCGTGAGTACAGCCGCCGATTCCCGCGTGACTGGCCATCTCGAGTTGACCGGCACTGGAGCGCAGCAAACGGGCTTGGGCCAGGCACTGGCTGCCATGCAGTCGCTCCCGGATGCGACGCTGATGGCGCCGTTGCTCAGCCAGATGCAGGTGAGGGGCGAAGGCAGACTGCAGCGCACCAACACCGATGCCCGCGGGCCGCTCTCGCTGGTGTTCGACTACTGGGGCGTCGGTCCGATGGAACTGCCAGGGCCGGGCGCCGCCCGTCTGCCGACCTCTCCGTTCATGCTCGTGCCATTGCCCATCGCGGTTTACCAAACGCCGCGCCGCTTTCCTTTCGTCTGCCCCACCACGTCGCTGCGAGAGGAGTTCGAGCTGGACTTTCCGCCCACGCTCAAGGTCCTGAGCAACTTCGCGCCGCTGGAACTGGAGTCGGAAAGCGAGGGTGCGCGCCTGCGCTACCGCGCCTCGGCCCGGCAGGAAGGCACGCGCATCGTCGTGACACGGGAATTCACCGCCGATCGCCTGAAGGTAATCTGCACACCTGACGACCAGCGGCGCTGGCAGCCCTTGATCGAAGCCGCACAGCGCAACATCCGGTCGCAGATGTTGTACGAGTGATCAGCCCGCGACCAAATCGTCTTCTTGGTCGTCGGGTCGCCCGATCTGCGCCTGCATGTACTGCAGCGCATGCGTCATGAAGGCCTGCGCCAGCCGGGCGCGGGGCTTGTCGCGCAGGAACAGGCCGCACACCGGCACCGCCACGCGCGGCCGGAAGCGGTGCACGTCGAAGCCCGGCTCCTTCGCATAGCGCGCGGTGAGCTCGTCCACGAAGCCGATGCCCAGCCCGCGCGCCACCACCGGGCTCACGACGTTGGCGAAGCGCGCCTCGATGTCGGGGTGATAGTGGTCGGACGATCGCTCGAAGGCCTGCGCGATCATCGCGCCCAGCGGGCTCGCCGGCCCCGGCCCCACGATGCGCCGCCCGCGCAGGTCGAAGGGCGTGAGCACCGGCAGGTTCGCAAGTTCGTGGCCCTTGGGCGTGATGCACATCATCTCGGCTTCGACCAGCACCTCGCGCGCGAGGTTGGGCCGCGCCGGTGGCTTCATGGCGATGCCGACGTCGGCGCTGCCGCTTTCCACGCCTTCGAGCAGCGCGTCCATGCGCACCGATTCGATGGTGACCTGCACGTCGGGGTGTTCGGCCATGAACAGCGCCAGCACCGATGGCACGAGGTACTGCGACAGCTCGGCCGTCGCGTGGATGCGCAGCACGCCCGCGCGGCCGGTGCGCAGGTCCCAGGCCTTGCGCTGCACGGCTTCGTGCACCACGAAGAGCGGCTCGGCATCGGCCATGAGGATCTGCGCGTCGGCCGTGGGCACCAGGCGGTTGCTCACGCGGTCGAACAGCGCGATGCCCAGCTTGGTCTCGGCCAGCTTGATCGCGTTGCTCACCGCCGGCTGCGACATGCCCAGCTCTTCGGCCGCGCCGATGGTGGTGCGACAGCGCATCACCGCACGCAACACCTCGAGCTGGCGCAGGTTGATGAGGGAGCGGAATTGCGGGTCGGACATGGCGGCGTGATTCATGCCCGAAAACGCGTCGGGTCGGTCGATGATAGCGGTCGATTCCGGTGCGCCGAACGCACCATCGCGACGTATATCGGCGGCCTATAGTCCGGCCCCTCAACTGAATTGAGCACGCTGCGCAGCGATGGCTATTCTTTTCTTTTCGAGCATCCAGCACCGGCCTTGCAGGCTTCATTTCTTCTTCCAGGAACCATCATGAAATTCGCCCTTCTGCGCAGCACGCTCGCCATCGTGGCGCTCGCCGGTTCGCTCTCCGGCATGGTCGCTTCCGCGCAGACCTGCACCCCGACCATCCCGAAGAGCGAGTTGATCACTGAGGGCAAGCTCCAGCTGTCGACCAACCCGACACTGCCGCCGCTGCAGTTCGTCGACGTCAGCGGCGAACTCAAGGGCATGAACCTCGACCTCGCGGCCGAACTCGGCAAGCGCCTGTGCCTGAAGGCCGAGACGATCCGCATGGACTTCCCGGCGATGATCCCCGCGCTCAAGGCCGCGCGCTTCGATGGCATCAACACCGGCATGTTCTTCACCGAAGAGCGCTCGAAGGTGATGTGGGCCGTGCCCTATGCCATGGCCGCGATCGACATCGTCGCCGTGCCGGGCAGCAAGCGCACGCTGGCCTCGGCCGAAGCGCTGACCGACCTGAGCATCGGCGTCGAGGCCGATTCGTACCAGGAGCGCTGGCTGAAGGAGCGCGAGAAGGACAACGTCGCCAAGGGCCGCAAGTCGATCAAGATCCTGTCGTTCCCGACCGCGAGCGAAGTCATGGCCGGCCTGCGCGCTGGCCAGTTCGACATGGCCGCCTTCCCCAACTACGCGGGCGGCGCCTTCGTGAAGGCCGGCCAGGCCACGATGCTGCTGCCGGCACAGGGCGGCTCGCCGACCATGATGAGCTTCCGCTCGAAGCCGGTGGCCGACGCCGTGGTCAAGGCCTTCAACGACATGATCAAGGACGGCACCTACGACCGCATCCTCGACCAGTACGGCATGACCAAGCTGCCCGAGAAGGTCATCGCGATCCGCGGCACCGGGCCGGTCTGAGGGTTCAGGCGGGCGGCCACGGAGGCAGAACCGGCAACCTCGCTACCAGTTCGACTGACACATGCACGACTGCGCCATGCTGCTGTGGCCGCAGGTGGGAATGCCTCGAGTAGCGCCTATAGCGTCGAGACAGTGCCTCCATCAATGCGGTACTCGAAGCCTGCGGAGGATGCCGAGCGGGGCGACGCCAGGAACACGATCAAATCAGCAACTTCCTGCGGCGTGGCCGCCCTGCCTACCGGGATGCCACCCAGGGCATCCATGATGATCTTCTTGCCACCCTCGTAGTCGGTGCCGGCATCGGCGCCAAGCCGCTTCGCGAATACCTCGGAAGCCTCGGTCATGATCCAGCCCGGCGCGACGCTCAGCACGCGAACACCCTTGGGCGTGATTTCACGTGACAACGCCTTGCTGTATGTCGTCAGCGCCCCCTTGGAAGCAGCATAGGCAGTGGTTGCATCGGGCAGCGGCAGAACACGCTGAATCGAGCTGACATGAATGACCACACCGGAGCCTTGCGCGAGCATCGACGGCACAAGTTCACGGTCCAGGCGAACGGCCGGTAGGAGGTTCAAACTCAGCTCGGAGAGCCAGTGGTCGTCGGTGAGAGCAGCGAAGCCGCCAGTGGGGGCATGGGAGCCGCCAAGCACGTTGATCAGGAGGTCGACACCACCCCACTCTTTGAGAACGAAATCGGACAGGGCTTTCACGCCGCCAGCCGTCGTCAAGTCGGCAAGGATGTACGACACGCCTTCGACCGGCGCTTGCGGCGCTTTGCGAGCGGAAGTCGCCACGCGGGCGCCTGCATCCACCAGAGCACAGACAACCGCGGCACCGAGGCCCAAGGTTCCGCCAGTGACAACGGCCCGCAGGCCGTTCAGTTGAAGATCGAAGCTCATACCGTCACCTCCATGCTCGCAATCAGACCGCGCTCGAGGCGGAAGAAGAACGTCATATCGAGCGGGCTGCCCTTGAAGTTGCCGGCCACGTGGGCCTTCACTGCGTGAACGCCTTCCATCAGATCCAGGGAGAAGGGCTCGGTGGTGCAGGAGTACTTGGCGTCGGCCGCCTTCTTCCACGCCCGGATCGCGTCGCGACCGGTGAAGAGGTGGTCGTCGTCCTTCACAACGGCCTTCGGGGTGAAGCATTGCGCGACCTGGTCAGGACCTTGCGTGTCCGCCACGAAGTACGCGGCAATCGGGTCAGGGAGAGTCAGAGAGGACATGGTGTGCTCCTTGGTTGGGACGGATCGAAGGATGCGCCCGCACTTCCATTTAGAGAATCTCCTAGAATCCGAATGACCTCTGTAGAAAACGATACACAATGCGGGGATCCGACTTTGCCGAGCTCAAAGCTTTCATCGCCGTCGTCGAAAGGCAAAGCTTTGCCCGCGCGGCCGAGCATCTGGGCTTGTCACCGTCGGCGTTGAGCCAGACCATCCGCCAACTGGAAAGCCGCATCGGTGCACGCCTGTTGAATCGCACGACAAGAAGCGTCGCCCCGTCCGCAAGCGGTGAGCAGCTCTATTCGCGCGTGGCGCCGCTGTTCCGTGAAATGGCCAACGCGGTTGCCGAGGCCAGCGACGCCACCGGACAGCTCAATGGAACTTTGCGGATCAACACCCTCGGGATAGCCGCAAGAACGCTCATTGCGCCAAGACTGCAGCGCTTCCATCGGGCGCACCCTGACGTGGTGCTGGATATCGTGGTGGACGACGCACTGGCGGACATCGTGGCAGGCCGCTTCGACGCCGGGATACGGGTGGGTGGTCAGCTCAAGAAGGACATGATTGCCGTCCGTCTGTCACCAGACATGAAGATGATGGCCGTTGCTTCTCCGGACTACCTGGCCCGCCATGGAACGCCCAAGACGCCCATCGATTTGCACGACCACGCGTGCATCAACTGGCGACTCCAGATGGATGGGAGGTTCTACCGGTGGGAGTTCGAGAAGCGCGGCAAACGGCACGAGATAGCCGTCGATGGCCCTGTCGTCACCAACCATGCCGACATCGGCGTGGCGGCAGCGGTCAACGGTCTGGGTATTGCCTACCACTTCGAGGTGGATCAGGTCGGAGAGCTGCTCCAGCAGGGGCGTCTTGTACAGATCCTGTCTGACTGGACGATTTCTCGTCCGGGCTTGTTCCTGTACTACTCCAACCGGCAGCATCGCCCTGCGGTGCTGAGCTCGTTCATCGACTGCATGTTGGACCGGGAACCGTTCGGCGATGCCTAACCTCCGCAGACAAGGCAGCGCCTTCATCGAGATCGAGCTGGACGGGTTTCTGGCCTAGGCCCTCAGCGCCGCCACCCGCGCCTCGCCGGCGGCCAGCAGCAGGTCGATGTCGTTGCTGGTCAGCACGAAGCGCATGCCGGCTTCGATGTGACGGCGCAGCAGCGCTGGGTCGACGATGCCGGCCAGCCCCGCGTGCTTGCCGTGCGCCTTGCAGGCCGCGATGACGGCCGCGAAAGCCGACTCGACCGCCGGGTCCTGCAGCTGACCCGGGATGCCGAGTTCGAGCGAGAGGTCGTTGCTGCCGATCAGCAGCACATCCACACCCGGCACCGCCGCGATGCTGTCGGCATTGGCGATGGCGCGCGGCGACTCGAGCATCACGATGCAGAGCAGCTCGTCGTTCGCTGCCGCCATGGCCTGCGGCGCCGGATGCCGCGCGTAGTCGAAATGCGGCTGCAGCCCGAAGAAGGAGCGCATGCCCAAGGGCGGGTACTTGCAGGCGCGCACCGCGGCAGCGGCCTCGACCGCATCGTCGACGTGCGGCACCACGATGCCCTGCGCGCCGCCGTCGAGCAGGCGCGAGATGTCGGGCGAGTTCTTGCCCGGCACGCGCACCAGCGGTGCGATGCCCAGCGGCAACGCGGCCGCGGCGATGTTGGCCGCCGCCGCCGCGTCGACCGGCGAATGCTCGATGTCGATGAAGAGAAAGTCGAAGCCGCAGCGCAGCGCCAGGCCCGCCACGGCTGCGCCCGTGACCTGCTGCACACCCATGCCCAGCACGGTCTCGCCGGCTTCCAGTCGGCGGCGCGCCACGTTCGGTCGAACCACCATGGTCAGAAGCCCCCGACTTCGCCGCGCACCTGGAACTGGCCGCGCCCTGGCCGGCCGAGCCACTGTTCGCCGTCGACGATGAGCTCGCCGCGCGAGAACACCTTCTTCACGACACCGTGCACGTGCTTGCCTTCGAACAGGCTGTAGTCGACGTTGCTGTGGTGCGAGTGCGCGGAAATGGTCTGCGTGCCCTCGGGGTCGAACAGCACGATGTCGGCGTCGCTGCCGACCGCGATCGTGCCCTTGCGCGGGAACAGGCCGAAGAGCTTGGCCGGCGCGGTGGCCGTGAGCTCGACGAAGCGGTTGAGCGTGATGCGCTTGCTGCGCACGCCGCCGTCGTAGATCACCGTCATGCGCGTCTCGATGCCGGGCGCGCCGTTGGGAATCTTCGAGAAGTCGTGCCGGCCGTGTTCCTTCTGATGCACGCGGCCCATGTGGCCTTCCTTCATGCAGAAGGGGCAGTGGTCGGTCGAGATGAGCTGCAGGTCGTCGGTCTTGAGCGCGGTCCACAGCGCGTCCTGCGATTGCTTGTCGCGCAGCGGCGGCGTCATCACATGCTTGGCGACCGAGAAGTCGTCGCTGTCGTACACCGATTCGTCGAAGAAGAGGTAGTGCGGGCAGGTCTCGGCGAACACCGGAATGCCGAGGTCGCGCGCCTCGATCACGTGCTTGAGCGCCTCCTTGGCCGAGAGGTGCACGAAGTACACCGGCGCGTTGGCCAGCTCGGCCAGCTTGATGCCGCGGTGCGTCGCCTCGCCTTCGAGGATGGCCGGCCGCGTGAGCGCGTGGTAGCGCGGCGAGGTGTGGCCCTGCGCCAGCGCCTCGCGGATCAAGAGCTCGATCACGTTGCCGTTCTCGGCGTGCAGCGCGACCATGCCGCCGTGCTCGCCGACCAGCCGCATCGCCTGGAAGATCGCCGCGTCGTCGACCATCACCGTGCCCGGGTAGGCCATGAACATTTTGAAGCTGCTCACGCCCTCGTGGCGGATCGCGTGCTTCATGTCGCCCAGCACGGTCTCGTCGACGTGCGTGAGGATCACGTGGAAGCCGTAGTCGATGCTCGCGCCGACCGACGCCTTGGCCTGCGTGCGCGCGATGGCGTCGAGCGGGCTGTCTTCCTTGCCTTGGAAGGCGAAGTCGATGATGGTGGTCGTGCCGCCGAAGGCCGCGGCGCGCGTGCCCGACTCGTAGTCGTCCGCGGTGGTCGAGTCGCCGAAGGTGTTGTCGAGGTGCGTGTGCACATCGACGCCACCCGGCAGCACCAGCAGGCCGACTGCATCGATGACGCGCGTGTCGGGGCCGACGTCGAGCTGCTTGCCGATGGCGGCGATCTGGCCGTCGTCCAGCAGGATGTCGGCGCGGTAGTCGTCGACGGCCGTGACGATGCGGCCGTTGCGGATCAGGGTTTGGGTCATACGGCGGGTTCCTCTGTGGTTGTCAGGCCCGCGGCCTTCAGCGCCTGCGCCAGCATCGCGACCTCGCTGTCGGGCAGCGGCCCCATCGGCGGGCGCATCGCGTCGCTCGGGATGCGGCCCAGCAGCTTCAGGCAGGTCTTGAGCCGCGCATTGGCGTGGCCGCCCGGCACGGTGCCGTAGATGGCCTTGGCCAGCGGGTAGATGCGGTGGTTGAAGGCGCGCGCCGTGGCGAGGTCGCCCGCCTGCATCGCCCGGTACAGGCCGACGACCAGCTCCGGCGTGACGCAGGCCAGGCTCACCAGGCTGCCCGCGGTGCCGACCGCGAAGCAGGTCAGCAGGTGCTCGTCGCCCGAGGCCATCACCATCACCTCCGGCGCCACGCGCGCCACGAGGCGCCGGTTGGCTTCGTAGGCGGCGGCTTCCCAGCTGCCTTCCTTGATGCCGATGACGTTGGGCAGCTGCGCGAGGCGCTCCAGCACGTCCGCCGTGTAGGCCAGCGCACCGGCGCGCACGCCGGCCTGGTACAGGAAGAGCGGCAGCGAGCTGTTCGACGTCGCGATGCGGTGGTGCCGCACCGCCATGTCGGCGTCTTGCGAGAGCGCCCAGGAGAACGGCGGAAACACCAACACCGCATCGGCGCCCGCGGCCTCGGCGTCATCGACATGGCGCTGCGCCTCCAGGCTGTCTTCGGCGTTGATGCCGCACACCAACAGCGTGTGCGGCGGGCAGGCCTGCCGCGCGATCTCCGTCACGCGGCGCTTCTCCTCGCGGCCCAGCATGAAGTTCTCGCCCGCATGCCCGTTGATCAGCAGGCCGGTGATGCCGTCGGCGCGCGACACGGCCGACAGGTGCGCGGCCAGCGTGTCCTCGTCGATGCCGCCATCGTCCAGCAGCGGGCACACGGTGGCGGCGTGGATGCCGCGGAAATGATCGAAGGACTCGGAAGGCATGGCGGCACGCGATGAAGGACTGCGGCCACCTTAGCGGCGCGTCGGGGCGGCGGCCAATGCGGTTTGGGGGCGGGACTATAAGGGCGGCGAATAGGCCGCGGTGGGGTGGACGCTTGTGGGAGAGCGACGCTCAGCAGCAGCGGCCGAGCGGCTCAGCCCCCGTCCTCGGCCCCGGCCAACTGGCGAAGCGACTCGTAGATCAGGCGGATGGGCTCGATCTTCAGGCCCGAGGCGTCCCGGATCGCCTTCACGGCGCGCATCGCTAACAGGGAATGCCCACCCAGGTCGAAGAAGTTGTCGGCACAGTAGATCTCCTGCACGCCCAGCAGTTCCGACCAGATGCCGGCGATCATCCGCTCGTTGGGCGTCTCCGGCGCGATGTGGACTGCCGCCTTGCGGGCTTGGGGCTCCAGCACCGGCGCCGGTAGCGCCGAGCGGTCGATCTTGCCGTTGGGCAACCTTGGCATCGCCTCCAGCGCCACGAAATGCTGCGGGATCATGTGCAACGGCAGGCGTGCGCGCAAGTGATTTCGCAGCGTTTCCGCCGTTGGCACGGCACCCTCGTGGCCCACGAAATACATGACCAGGCGCACGTCTTCCTCGCTCAGCGCCCGCGTCAATGCCACGCAGTTGGAGACGCCCGGATGGTCGAGCAGAACCGATTCGATCTCGCCCAGCTCGATGCGGTGGCCGCGCAGTTTGACCTGGTGGTCGGCCCGGCCCAGATGCTCCAGCAGACCGTCATGGCGCCAGCGACCGAGGTCTCCGGTGCGATAGAGCAGGGACTCGGGCCCGCTGTTGAAAGGGTCTCGCGCGAAATGCTTCGCGGTCAGGTCGTCGCGGTGGTGGTAGCCCAGGCCAACGCCGGCGCCGCCGACGTAGAGTTCGCCAGGCACGCCGATCGGGCAGACGTGGCCGTGGCTATCCAGCACCCAGACGCTTGTGTTGGCGATCGGCCGGCCGATGGCGATTCCCTTGCGGGGGGACTCGACCTTCCAGGCCGTGGTCCAGACGGTCGTCTCGGTCGGGCCGTAGATGTTCCATAGCTCAAGCGTGCGCTCCAAGAGGCGTTCGGCCAGCACCGGCGGCAGCGGCTCGCCGCCGATCAGTGCCCGGAAGCCCGGTCCGCCCATCCAGCCGCTGTCGATGAGCGCGCGCCAGACCGACGGCGTCGCCTGCAGCAGACTGACCTGATGCTGCTCAAGCAGCGCGCGCACAGCCTGGGTATCGCGCACCTGTCGCGCCGAGGCGATGACCACTTTCGCACGCACCACCAGCGGCAGCATCAGGTCGAGCACCGAAGGGTCGAAGGAGGGGCTGGTGATGGCCAGCACGCAATCCTCCGCCGCCAATCCGGGCCTTGTGACCATGCCGGCGAGGAAATTGACCACGCCGCGATGCGCGATGCGCACCCCCTTGGGCCTGCCGGTCGAACCCGAGGTGTAGATCAGATAGGCCTCGTCGGCGGGTGTCGCATCCAGTTCGGGTTGGGCCGCCGGCGCATGGCTCGGGCTGTCGGCGAGCAGTTGCTCGTCGTCGAGCAGCAACGTCGGCAACGCAAGCCCTTCGAGAATGGGCACCGAGGCGGTTTGGGCCAGGACCATCGACAGGTCCGCATCGCTGGCCATGAAGCGCAGCCGGTCGACCGGGTAGTCCGGGTCCAGCGGCACGTAGGCCGCGCCGGCCTTCAGCACCGCCAGCTGGGCGATGAGCATCCAGGGACTACGCTCGATGCACAGGCCGACCCGACGACCGCGGCTGATCCCATGCCTTCTCAGCAGATGGGCCAGCTGGTTGGACAGGGCCTCGATGCGCCCGTAGCTCAGCGTCCGGCCCTCGGCATCGATGACCGCGACCCGTTCCGCGATCTCGGGCGCGCCCAGGTCCAGGTAGTCATGCACCCGCTGCAGCGCCGGCGGCGGCACCTGCTCGCCGTTCCACTGGTTGCGCAGCAGGTTCAGCTGGGTATCCGCCAGCAGCTCGAACCTCGACAGCGCTTGCTCGGGCCGGTCCATCAAGCGCTCGATCAGGACTAAATAGTTCTCGAGCATGCGCTCGGCGGTGGCGGCGGCGTAGAGCTCGGTGGCGTACTCCAAGTGAACGCGGTGGCCGAACTCGGTGTCGATGTGCAGCGACAGGTCGAACTGAGCCGCGCAGCGCTCGAAATCGAACTCCTCGATATCCAGGCCGAACAGCTCCACCGTGCCGATCGGCGCATTCAGCACATTGAACAGCACCCGCACCGGCCCCTGCGGATGCAGCGTCCGGTCGTGGCCGAGCGCCTCGATCAGTTCGTCGAAGGGCGCGTCCTGGTGCGCATAGGCCTCCTGCGCGTTCCGGCCCACCCGCTGTACGAGCTGCGTGAAGCTGGGATCTCCCGACAGGTCGGTACGCATCACCAGTGTGTTGACCAGCGTGCCGACCAAATGCTCAGCGGCCAGCCGGTGCCGATTCGCGATCGGTACGCCGACCGCCAAGTCCTCGCTGTTCGCCTGCCGCCCCAGCATCAGCGCGAAGGCCGACAGGTAGACCACGAACGGCGTGACCGCCCGGCTCTGGCTGAACTTCTGCATCGCCTCGCGCAGGCGGAACGGCAGTACGGCGGAAACCCGGGCACCCTTGTGACTGGCATGGGCGGGGCGGGGAAAGTCAGCGGGAAGATCGAGCTCCGGAAGGCCCCTCAGCCGCTCGACCCAATACACCAGGTGCACCTTGCGGGCCTCGAAAGAATCGGGCCGGCGCTGCCAGGCGGCATAGTCGGCGTAGCCGATGGCCGGCGGCGTCGCCACCACCGCGCGGCCGTTGGCCAGCGCCCCGTAAGCCGACAAGGCCTCGCGCATCAGCAACGCCGCGCCCCAGTTGTCGATGATGGCATGATGCAGCACCCATAGCAGCACATGCTCGCGCTCGCCCAGGCGCAGCAAGGTCAGCCTGTGAAGCGGCGCACGCTCCAGGTCGAAAGGCTGCGCGAGGCGTTCCAGCAGCAGCGTGCGCGCGGCTGCGCTGCGCTGCGCAGCCGGCAACTCGCGCAGGTCGATGAACTCGAGGGGCACCGACAGCTGCGGCACGATCGACTGCATCGGCTCGTCCACGCCCATCACGAAGCGGGTGCGCAATCCCTCATGGCGCTGCACCATCAGGTCGAGTGCCTGCTGGCATAGCCCCTGCTCGAACACCCCGTGCAGGCGCAGCGCAATCGGCACGTTGTAGGCCGTCGAAGCCGGATCGAAGTGCTGGATCAGCCACATCCGGCGTTGCGACAGTGAGGTGGGCAGCGGCCGGTCGCGCGCCACGGGCTCGATGCCGGCAACCGGGCGCGGCGAGGCTTCATTCGGCCGCGAGGCCAGCCAGGAAGCCATCCGGGCGACGCTGGCGTGCTCGAACAACTCGGCCAGGGGCGGCATCATCCCGAAGCGGGCCTCGATGCGCGATAGCACCTGCGTCAGTCGCAGCGAATTGCCGCCGAGCTCGAAGAAGCTCTGGTGGATGCCGAAGGCCCGGGTGTCGAGCACCTCGCTCCAGATGTCCCAGACCGTCTGCTCAATCGGATCGCGCGGCATTGGCGAGTCGCTCCGCCCGGCGCCGCTCGGCGCAGGCACCGCGTCGTCGACATTGTGGGCGAGCTCGGCAGGCGGCTTCAGCGCCGGCAGCTCGCCGGAGAGGAACAGGTCGCGGGCGCGCTGCCGCTGCACTTTGCCGCTTGAGGTCCGCGGCAGCTTGCCCGCACGTACCAGCGCGAGCGCATGCAACGGCAGGCCCTGTTCCTGCGCAATGGCGCGGCGTACCGCTGCATGGATGGTCTCGGCCTCGGCGGCATCGACGCGCCGGTCGCATTCCAGCGCCAGAACCAGCGCCTCCCCGCTCGGCGTCTGAACCGAGAAGGCCGCGCCGTGACCGCGTCGCAGTCCGGGATGCGCCTGCTCGGCGGTCCATTCCAGATCCTGCGGATAGTGGTTCTCGCCGTGGATGATGACCAGGTCTTTTGAACGTCCAGTGACGAAAAGCTCCCCATCGTCCAGGAAACCCAGGTCCCCGGTTCGCAAAAACGGTCCGCGGCCATCAGCAAGATAGCCTTCAAACACCGCTGCGCTGGCCTCGGGCTGCATCCAGTAGCCCTGGCCCACGCTCGGCGAACGCACCCAGATTTCGCCGATCCCGCCTTCGGGCGAGGCCTGCCCATCGGCGACGATCAGGATCTCGGTCTGCGCCAGCGCGCGGCCGCAACCGACCAGACGGGCCGCCCCCGGGCCGGTGTCAGGCACGAAGCGATCGGCACGCAGGGCGGCCGGGTCAGCCGCCAGGACGCGCAACGGCGCGTCCGCGGCGCGCGAGCTCACGCCCAGCACCGCCTCGGCCAGTCCGTAGGCGGGCGCCAAAGCGCGCGCGTCCATCCCGGCTGTACAGAACACAGTCAGGACGCGCTCCACGGTCTCGGCCCGGATCGGCTCGCCGCCACAGGTCAGCGAAATCAGGCTGTCGAGCCGAAAGGCCTGGGGCTTGCCCGCCATCGCCTGCAGGCAGGTGGCATAGGCCGAATCGGGGCCGCCGGTATGGGTGATGCGATACGTCTCGACGGCCTCCAGCCATCCCAGCGGTCGACGCAGAAAGCTCAACGGCGACATCAGGTAGCTAGAAGCGCCCGCGAGCAACGGCGACAACACGCCGAGTACCAGGCCGTAGTCATGGAAATGGGGCAGCCAACAGAGGATCCTGCTGCCCGGGCCGGCGGTGCTGACGTCAATCCAGGCCCGTGCGTTGGCGATCACGTTGGCGTGGCTCAGCTTCACGCCTCGGGGCGAGGAGGTCGAGCCCGAGGTGTATTGAAGATAAGCCACCGATCCTGCATCGATGGCCGGCGGCACGAAGCCGGTTGCCGAAACGGCCGGCGCCGCTGGTTCGGGCAGCGCCGTCCAGCGGGTCATCGCGAACAGCTCCGGATCCAGCACGGCGGCCGCGCCGTCGAGCATCGTGGCGCTGGTCAAGACCAGCGTCGCCCGGGAGTCGGCAATCAGGCTGCGCAGCCGCGGACCTGAACGATGAAGCCGCATACGGTCCGGCGCGGGCACAGGCACCGCCACCCGGCCGGCCAGCAGGCACGCCCAGAAGGCGCAGGCGAAGTCCAGACCTGGTGCGAAAGCCAGCAACACCCGGTCTCCGACTTGGGTCTGATCCGCGAGCCACGCCGCGATTCGCCATGCCTCCTGGCGGAGCTGGCCGTAGCTGAGTGTCTTCGAGGGCTGGGACGAGTCGGCGAGAAAACAATAGGCCAGCGCTTCAGCATGCGCCTCGCACTGGCGCTCGAACAGCATCGCCAGATTTTCGGGGCCACGCACGGGCGCTGTCGAAGCCCTGGAAAATTGAGAGTCGGGCTGAGGTTTGAGGAACATCGCTCTTGCAGGAAAGGGCGTCTCGCGCCGTGCCAAACATCCAAGTATCGCCGCCAGAGGGCAGCATCGGCCAACGTGATGGTCAGTTCGGGCTCGACCAAGCTTTGTGGCTTGAGATGACGAATATGCATATGCGACATCTTGGCCTTGCGCACAGCATCGCCGCCAACCTCACCAACGGCGCGTAGGACAAAGCCACCGGCCATTGCGAAGCAGTGTCGCTTCGAAAGCTATCCAGCACGCTGATAGTCCCGCGCAGATATTGAATAGGTCGCGACGCCCTCCGCGCGGCGCCCCGCGAATATCCTGAAACGCTCACGTTTTTCAGGAACCCCCATGCTCTCCGGCTTCAAGGTCATCAGCTTCAACCACTTCCACGCCGGGCCGATGGCCGCGCAGCTACTGGCCGACATGGGGGCCGACGTGATCGCGGTGGAGCCGCTCGACGGCGCCTTCCACCGCAACTGGGCGGTGGCCAACCACTTCGTCGCGGGGCAGAGCGTGAACCTGCTGACCACCGGGCGCAACAAGCGCAGCCTAGCGCTGGACATGAAGTCCGAGGCCGGCAAGGCGGTCGCCCGCAAGCTGGTCGAGGGGGCCGACGTGGTGATGGAGAACTTCCGCCCCGGCGCCATGGCGCGGCTCGGCCTGGGCTACGAGCAGGTGAAGGCCTTCAACCCGCGCATCGTCTACGCATCGGTCAGCGGCTACGGCGCCAGCGGCCCTGACCGCGATCTGCCGGGGCAGGACTTGCTGCTGCAGGCGCGCTCCGGCTTTGCCGCGCGCACCGGCCGCGCCGACGGGCCGCCGACGCCGGCGGGCCCGGTCATCGTCGACCAGCATGCCGCGTCGCTGCTGGCGATGGGCATCCTCGCGGCGCTGCTGTCGCGCGAGCGCACCGGCCAGGGCCGCCTGGTCGAAGGCAGCCTGCTGCAGTCGGCTATCGACCTGCAGGCCGAATCGATGACGGCGTGGATGAACGGCGCGCGCTCGGCGACGTCGCGCGGCGCGCACGGCCTGGCGAGCTGGTGCGGCTCGGGGCCTTCGGGCATCCACGCGACGGCCGACGGCCATCTCGCCATCTCGATGGCGGCACCGGCCGACCTGGCGGTGGCGCTCGATCTGCCCGAGCTGGCCGGCTTCGACACCGCGGACAGCTTCTCGAACAGCGCGGAGATCACCCGCATCGTCGCGCAGCGCATGCCCGCGCGCACCACGGCCGAATGGCTGCCGCTGCTCGCGGCGCGCGGCATCTGGCACATGCCGGTGAAGGACTACGACGAGCTGCGCGACGACGCCCAGCTCGCGCACCTCGGCGTGTTCATCGATGCAGAGAGCGTCGAGGGCGCGCCGATCACGATGCTCAACCACCCGCTGCGCTACGACGGCGCGGCGCCGCCCGTGCGCTTCGCGCCGCAGAAGCTCGGCATGCAGACGCGCGAGGTGCTCGGTGAACTCGGCTACGGCGCCGACGAGATCGATGCACTGCTCGCCGCCAAGGCCGTCGGCGCACCGCCGGCGCCCTCCTCCAACTGATCCCCATCGCTCACCCATGTTCGACTTCTCCGTCCCCTCCGACGCGCAACTGCTCGTCGACACCGTGCGCCGCTTCGTCACGCAGGAAGTGCAGCCGCTCGAAAACGAAACCGAAGCGCTCGGCCACGTGCCGCCCGAGGCCTTGAAGCGCGTGCGCGGCAAGGCGCAGGAGCTGGGTCTGTTCGCGATGAACATGCCCGAGGACTGCGGCGGCGGCGGGCTCGACAACGTGACCATGTGCCTGGTGGAGGAAGAGTTCGGCAAGACCTCCGACGCGCTGATCCGCCGCGTGTTCGGCCAGGTCTACCCGATGCTGCTGCCCTGCAATGCGGCGCAGCGCGAGAAGTACCTGCTGCCCACGGTGAAGGGCGACAAGATCTGCGCCATGGCCATCACCGAGCCCGGTGCGGGCTCCGACGCGGCATCGATCTCGACCACGGCGCGGCTCGAAGGCGACCGCTGGGTGCTCAACGGCGGCAAGCACTTCATCAGCGACGGCGACATCGCCGACTACGTGATCGTGATGGCGCTCACCGACAAGGAGAAGCGCGCGCGTGGCGGCATCACCCTCTTCCTGGTCGACAAGGGCACGCCGGGCTTCACGGTGAACCGCGTGCAGCCCATGATGGGCCACCGCGGCTACGGCCATGCCGAACTGTCCTTCGACGAATGCAGCATCCCGGCCGACTCGGTACTTGGCGAGGTCGGCGGCGGCTTCAAGCTGATCATGAACAGCGTGGCCGGCATCCGGCTGGCGCACATCGGCGCACGCGCCGTGGGCATGGCGTCGCGCGTGCTCGAGATGATGCGCACCTACGCATCGGAGCGGAAGCAGTTCGGCCAGCCGATCGGCGACTTCCAGATGGTGCAGCAGATGATCGCGGACTCGGCCACCGAGATCTTCGCGACGCGGATGATGGTGCTCAACACCGCCTGGGAACTCGACCAGGGCCGCGAGCCGCGCGACAAGGTGTCGATGGTCAAGCTGTACGCCTCCGAGATGATCGGCCGCGTGGCCGACCGCGGCATCCAGGTCTTCGGCGGCATGGGCTTCTGCAAGGACCTGCCGCTGGAACGCATCTACCGCGACAGCCGCGTGACGCGCCTGTACGACGGCACCTCCGAAATCCACCGCATGCTGATCGCCAAGGCCGTGATCAAGAACGGCCTCGTGCTGTGAGCCACGGCGTCCCCATCTTCCCTGGAGTTTCTCGATGACCGCTCTCAACGTCGGCGACGCCATGTCGTTCCGCAAGACCCTCACCGTCGCCGAACAGGCGATGTTCACCGGCATCAGCGGCAACATGGCGCCGCTCTATGTCGACAAGCGTGCCGCCGAGGCGGCCGGCTTCGACCACATGCTGGCCTTCGAGCTCAACGCGGTGGCGCTGGCAACGACGGCGCTCAACCGCGTCGCCGGCACGGCCTGGCGGCTGGGCGGGCTGCAGATCGACTTCGCGCTGCCGGTGCTGGTGGGCGAGACGGTGGAATCGCGCATCGAGGTGCTCGACGTGGCGGACGGCGCGGTGTCGTGCAGCGTGCGCTGCACCAAGGCCACCGGCGAGGTGATGGCGCAGGGCACGGCCAAGCTGGTGCCCGTGCATCCGCGCGGCTGACGCGACGAGGCAGCCCGCCATGTACGAACTCAAGCCCTTCGACAGCCTGCACCTCGGCCAGACGGTGTCGGTGCGCAAGACCATCACCGAGGCCGACGGCGCGCTCTACATCGCGGCCACCGGCGACTTCGGCCCGGTACACGTGGACGACAGCTACGCGCAGACCACGCGCTTCGGCCAGCGCCTCGCGCCCGGCATCCTGGTCGCGGGCATCTGCACCAGCGTGCTGACCGCCGAACTCGCGGGCACGCTGGGCATCTCGATCGAAGACCGCTTCTGGTTCACCGGCCCGGTGTTCTACGGCGACACGATCGAATTCAAGGTGTGGATCGCGCAGATGAATGCCGAGACGCGCAGCGTGATCTGGCAGGCCAGCGCCACCAACGCGGACGGCAAGGAAGTGCTCAAGGCCGAAGCCACGCTCAAGTTCCCGCGGGTCAAGCCGAAAGTGGCCGCATGAGCGCCGCGCCGCAGCTGCACATGGTGCGCGTCGACATCGACCCCGCGCACGAGGATGCCTTCAACGCCTGGTACGACGCCGTGCACGTGCCCGCCCTGCTCGCCTGCCCCGGCTGGCTGTCGGCCAAGCGCTTCGTCTCGCTCGAAGGCGGGCCGAAGTACGCCGCCATCTACGAGGTGGCGGGCGACTGGGTGTACGACACGCCGGAATTCCACGCGGTGAAGGGCTTCATGGAGTTCACGCCGCACGTGAGCCACTTCATGCGCCAGCGCTTCGCGCCTTTCGATCACCCCGAGACGGCCGAAAAGTCCGAGACGTCCGAGAATTGAGGGCATGCGAACCCTCCACCCCGAGCCCCTGACCGCCGCGGCCTTCGCGCCCTTCGGCGATGTCATCGAACTGGCCGGCGCGCGGCAGATGCCGATCAACGCCGGCACGACCATCCGCTTTCACGACCTGGCGCAGGTCGACGTGCTGGCCGAAGGCGGCCGCACGCTGATCAACCTGTTCCGCGCGCAGCCGCGCGACGTGCCGGTGCGCCTGAGCCTGATGGAACGGCACCCGCTGGGTTCGCAGGCCTTTTTGCCGTTGGTCGACGCGCCCTACTACGTCGTCGTCGCCGAAGACGACCATGGCCGGCCCGGCGCGCTGCGCGCTTTCGTCACCAACGGCTGGCAGGGCGTGAACTACGCCAAGAACGTGTGGCACCACCCGCTGCTCGCGCTCGGGGCGGTGCGCGACTTCATCGTGGTCGACCGCGGCGGCGCGGGCGTGAACCTCGAAGAGCATCTGCTGGACGAGGCGGTGTGCATCGCCACCTAGCAGCCGCGCGCATCCCGCTCAGCGGCGGGCGCTGGAACGCTCGGCCTTGCCTATCGCAGGCCCCGCAGGCCCGTCCACGCGATTGCCCCAGGTGCCGACGTTTGCCGACTTGAGCAACGGCGATGCACTGCCCGTCAGTGCCAGTTCTTCGGCCGCTGCCAGCAGCGCCGGGCCGAACTGAAGCATCCGTTTCTGCGTGAGCCGTGCCGACGGCCCCGCCACGACGAGCACGCCCGTTGCAGGCTCGTCACCGCGCTGGATCGGTGCAGCCATCGAACTCATGCCCGGCGCATAGGCCTCCTGGATCAGGCTGAAGCGGCGCTTGCGATGCTCGTCGAGCACCTTGAGCAGGCCCTTGATGCCGGTCGGCGCGTTGGGGCCGAAATGCGTTCGGTCGCCGATGCCCTGGCGCGCGACATGCGCGATCGCCACGTCTTCGGGCAAGGTCATGAGCCAGGCTTGGCCGGCCGCGCTGCACGACAGTTGCAGGTCGATGCCCATGTCGGGGTCGTAGAGCAGACCCGACTTCGCACCCTGCGCCTTGGCCACCAGCGTGAGGCGCTCGCCGTCGACGATGGCCAGCCGCACCAGTTCCTCGGTGGCCTGCGCGAGGCGGTTGATGACCGGCTGCGCGATGTCGACCACGCCGGACTTGCTCAGGAAGCTCAACCCCATCGACGCGAGCTTGGTGGTGAGCGCGTAATCGGCGCGCTGCGGCATCTGACGCACGTAGCCGTGGCGCATCAGCTCCTGCAGCGTGCGGTGGCAGCCGCTGCGCAATTGCCCGAGGTCGGTCGACAACTGCGCGAGCCCGACGCCGTCCGGATAGGCCGCGAGGTATTCGAGGATGGCCAGGGACTTTTCCAATGCGCCACTCATGGTCTGCCTCCGTCTCGATCGTTCATTTTTTGAACGATATCAGAAAGTTGAACGGCATTCACATTTCTGTCACCATGCGGCCGCTGACGCTCCCGATTGAGCCGGAGACGCAGCATCGATGGAGACAAAAGACATGGCAACGGCACTTCACACCACAGGGCGACGCACGTTGCTCGCGGCACTCACCGGCATCGCGCTGCTCGGCGGCGCATGGCAGGCACACGCACAGGCGCAAGACATCAAGGAGCGGACGCTCCGCTTCGCTTTCAGCCTGGCGAAGGACCACCCGCTCGGCACCGGCGCGCAGACATTCGCCGATGCGGTCGCGCAGAAGAGCGGCGGCAGGATGAAGGTCACGCTGTTCCCGAACGCCGTGCTCGGCAGCGACCCCCAGAACCTGTCGGCCATCCGCGGCGGCACGCTTGACTTCACGTCGATGGCGACCGGCCTGGTGGCTTCCATCGACAAGCAGTTCGGGGTGTTCGACCTGCCCTTCCTGTTCAACAGCGCGCAGGAAGCCTTCGCCATCGTCGACGGGCCGGTCGGCACGCGCATGCTCGACGACCTGTCGAAGCACGGCGTGATCGGCCTGGGCATCTGGGACCTCGGCTTTCGCAACATGACCAACAGCAAGCGGCCCATTGCCAAGGCCGAGGATGTGGCGGGCCTGAAGATCCGCG
Source organism: Variovorax sp. J2L1-78 (assembly GCF_030317205.1). Classification (NCBI taxonomy): domain Bacteria; kingdom Pseudomonadati; phylum Pseudomonadota; class Betaproteobacteria; order Burkholderiales; family Comamonadaceae; genus Variovorax; species Variovorax arabinosiphilus. Next base: position 1,722,467 of record NZ_JASZYB010000001.1, read on the forward strand.
TGATCGCCTCGCCGGTCTACATCGACCTGTTCAGCACACTCGGCGCCAACCCGGTGCCGATGACCTTCGGCGAGGTGTACGGCGCGCTCGAATCCCGCGCCATTGACGGGCAGGACAACCCCGTGGGCGTCATCGAGTCGGCCAAGTTCGCCGAGGTGCAAAAGTACCTCTCGCTCACCCGGCACGTCTACACCGGCATGCCTTTCATGATGAGCAAGAAGACGTGGGACGGCATGTCGGAGGCCGAGCGCAAGATCATCCGCGAGGCGGCGGACGAAGCCAAGCAGGAAGAGCGCAAGGTCAGTCTCGCCAAGGAGGGCCAGGCCATCGACGGCCTGCGCAAGACGATGCAGGTCAACGACGTGAGCCCGGCCGAACTCGCCCGCCTGCGGCAGAAGGTGCAGCCGGTGGTCGACAAGTTCGCGCGCGAAGCCGGCGAAGCGGTGTCGAAGCAGGTCGCCGACGAACTCGCGCGCCTGCGCGCTGCCAAGTAGGTATCGCATGGCTCTGATGGGACAGGCCGCGTTGGCGATGTGGTGGAACATGGCGCCCGAGGTGCGGGCCGATTTCGAGGACTGGCATGCGCACGAGCACTTCCCCGAACGGCTGGGCATCCCGGGCTTCCACCGCGGCACGCGCTGGAGTGCCGTCGAGGGTGAAGGCATGTTCGTGATGTACGAGATGCGCGCGTTCGACGTTCTCTCGTCACCCGCCTATGTCGCACGGCTGAACGCACCGACACCGTGGTCGACGCGGCTGATGCCGCACCATCGCGACATGGTCCGCAGCCAATGCCGCGTCCTCGCCTCGTGCGGTGGCGGCGTGGCGCGGCATGCGCTCACCGTGCGGCTGTCGCCGGCACCGGATGGCGACGAGGCCTTGCGCGCCTTCTGCCGGACGACGATCGACACGCTGGCGATGCGCCCCGGCCTCACGGGCGCGCACCTGCTCCAGCACGAGACTCCCGCGATGCAGGCGACGACGGAGCAGAAGATCCGCGGCAACGCCGACCGGTGGGCCGACTGGGTGCTGGTCGTCTGTGGCTACGACCGCAGCGCGCTGGAAGCCGCGAGCGACACCGACCTGGCCGACGCTGCCCTCCTGCGACACGGCGCGGCAGCGGGCCCGGTGCGCGGACTCTACGCACTGGCCTGCACGGCCACGCCGGCCGACGTGACCTAGGGACTGCCGTGCGTGGCGCGTATGGCACGATCGGCGCATGCATGAGCCGTCACGCCGCATACCGTACCGCACCTGGCCTGGCGCACTCGCGGTGGTCCTGGCCATCGGCGGCTATGTCGGCGGCCTCGTCCTGTGGGATCGCCACACGCCCGGCGGACGGCCGCTGGCGCCGGGCGAGACCCTGACGGTCGGGCCGGCGCGCTTCGTTCCCGAGTCCGGGTGGCAGATGGACCTGGCCCGGTCGAAGTCGGGCAACATGCTGACCCTCTTCAAGGGCAGCCAGAGATTCCAGGTGACCACGGCGTCGTGGGAAGGCGGGCCGAACGGGCCGATGGCGCGGCAGCTGCGGCTGATGGAGCGCGGCCAGGGTCTTCGCATCGAAGGCGACGTGTCCGACTTCATCAATGGCTGGGGCATGCAGGGCGTGACCTTCGCCTATTACGGGCCGAAGCTGGCGGGCCGGCTGTGGCAGGTGGTCGACCTGCGGCGCAAGTCGGTCGTGCGGATCGACTTCTACGGCGCCAACGATGGCCTGAGCGATTCGATGGACGACGCGCGCCGCATGCTCGACTCGATGGACCTGGGAGCGCCGCCATGACCCCGCTTGCCTTCGACCCCGCACAGGCCGCGTGGCCCGTCGGCACCGACTCGTTCTTCCAGCCGCGGCGCGCCGCCTTCTGGCTGCTCGCGGTGCTGATCGTCAACGGCCTCTTCTACACGGTCCAGGTGTTCTCCACGGGCTTTCGCGTCGTGCCCGTCACCGCCTTCCTCGGGCTGGCTGTGTGGGGGCTGTACGCGCTCGCCTTCATCCTGGCCTTCCGCGCGCTCGACCTGCTCGAGCAGCATTCGCCGGAAGCCTTTCTTCTGGCCTTCGCCTGGGGCGGCTTCGGCGCGGTGTACTTCGCGGCACCGGCCAACGTCGCCATCCAGAACCTGTGCGCCAAGCTGGTGTCGCCTGAATTCGCGGCGGTCTGGGGGCCGGCCATCGCGGGGCCGATCACGGAGGAGTTTCTCAAGCTCGCGGGCGTGGTGCTGCTGGTGCTGGTGGCGCGCACCCAGTTCCAGACCACGCTGTCGGTGCTGATCGTCGGCGCCATGACCGGCCTGGGCTTCCAGGTGGTCGAGAACCTCAGTGACACCGTCAGCACCTCGCTGAACTTTCCGCGCGAGAGCCAGGTCGCGCCGGTGCTGCTGAACCTGCTGACGCGCGGCATCCTCAGCGGGCTGTGGACGCATGCGGCCTACACGACCATCGCGTCCTTCGGCGTCGCGTGGTTCCTGCTGCATCCGCAGCGGCCGATGGCGGTGCGGCTCGCGGCCGTCGTCGGCTGCTTCGCGCTGGCGTGGGCCATGCATTTCGTGTGGAACTCGCCGCTGCTGGAAGACCGCTTCGGCAACGGCTATGGTGACCTGGCGGCGCTGCTGGTCGTCAAGGGCATCCCGGCGATGGCGGCGGCCTGGCTCCTGTGGCGCGTGGCCGCGCGCGAGAACGGCGCCTACCTCCATGAGCTCGCGGCCTACTTCTTTCCCGAGCGCGACCTGATCGCCGATGACGAGTGGCTGCGCCTGGGCGCGCCGGTGCTGCGCTACCAGGTCCGCCGGGCCATGGGCCAGGCCTTCGGCCGGCGCGCGCGCCGCCTGAAGACGCAATTGCAGCGCGAGCAGCTGCGCCTGATCCGCAAGGCCGCGACCTATGGCCGCGGGCCGCAGACGGTGGGCCATGAGCAGGCCGTGCGGCGGCTTCGCGCGGCGCTGGATGCGCTGGTCGCCAGGCCGCCGATGCCGGACGCAGGGGCGACAGGTAAGGCCGCTATCCCGCCGGTTGCCACCCACCGCCCAGCGCCTTGAACAGCGCGACGCGGGCCCGCAACCGGGCCAGCTGCGCCTGCACCGCCGCGTCCTGCGCGGCATAGAGCGTGCGCTGCGCGTCGAGCAGCGTGAGCAGCGTGTCGGCACCGGCCCGGTAGCGCGACTCTGCCAGCCGCGCCGCGCTGCGGGCCTGGCGCAGTTCCTCTGCCTGCGCCGCGGCTTGCGCGTCGGTGCCGAGCTGTGCGTTGAGCGCGATCTCCACATCGCCGAAGGCGGTGACGATCGCCTTGCGGTAGTCGCTCAGCAGTTCGCGGCGCCGCGCGCTGGCCTGGTCCGCCTCGGCGGCGAGCCGGCTGGCGTCGAAGATCGGTGCGGCCAGGCCGGCCGTCAGGGTGTACAGCGGGTTGTCGAACAGCGTCCGGAGCCGGTCGCTCGCAAGGCCGATGCCGCCGCCGAGCGTGATGGCGGGCAGCATCGCGGCGCGCGCGGCGGCCACGTCGGCATCGGCCGCGGCGAGCCGCGCCTCCGCGGCGGCGATGTCGGGGCGGCGCGCAAGCAGGACCGCGGGCAGGCCCGACCCGACCCTCGGCACCGACATCCCGTCGAGCGACGCGGTGCGGATGTCGACACCCGCCGCTTCGCCCAGCAGCAGGCTCAACGCGGTGCGCGCGTCGCCGGCCTGCTGCTGCAAGGTCGCCAGGCTGCGGCGCTGCGCCGCCGCCAGGCCGCGCTGCTGCGCCTGCTCGAGCGGCGTGGCGGCGCCCGCCCGTGCGCGCGCCTCGACCAGGGCCAGCAGGCGCTCCGCGTTCTGCAGGTTGAGCGCGGCGATGCCCACGCGTTCGGTCAGCGCCACGGCCTGCAGCCAGAGTTCCGCCGCGGCGGCGGTGACGCCGAGCTGCACCGCGTCGCGCTCGAAGGCGCTGGCCTGTGCAGTGCGCTGTGCGCCATCGCGCGTCGAACGCAGGCGGCCCCAGGCATCGACGTCGTAGCGCAGGCCGAACCCGGCCTCGACGCTGCGGGCTGCATCCGCCGCGCCGCCCAGCCGGCCCTCTCGCTGCGCGTCGACCCGGGCGTCGACACGCGGCCACAGCGCAGCGCCGGCAGCGGTTGCGGCCGCCTCGGCCCTGGCGACGCGCGCCACGGCGGCCTCGACGTCGAAGCTCTGCACGCGGGCCCGCGCCACCAGCACGTCGAGCTCGGGGCTGCCGAAGGCGCGCCACCAATCGGCCGAGATCGCATCGTCGAGCGCTGCCGGTTGGTCGCGCCAAGTCGCCGGCAGCACCGGGGCTGCACGCGCCGTGTCGGCACCGGGGGCCGCGCAGCCGGCGAGCAGCAGGCAGGCGGCCAAGGTAAGGATGTTCTTGCGCATGCTCATCCTTCGCCCGACAGCGCCACGACCGGGTCGAGCCGCGCCGCCGTCTTCGCGGGCATGTAGCCGAAGACCAGGCCGGTCGCGACGGCACACAGGAACGCGCCGAGCATCGCACCGACCGACAGCACCACCGGCACCTGCGCGACGATGAGCGCCGCGCCGATCGCGATGCCGAGCGTCACGCCCACGCCGCCGCCCGTGACGGTGAGCAGCACCGCCTCGGTCATGAACTGGCGCTGGATGTCGCGCTGCCGTGCGCCGGTCGCCATGCGGATGCCGATCTCGCGCGTGCGCTCGCGCACCGTCATCAGCATCACGTTCATCACGCCGATGCCGCCGACCACCAGCGACACTGCGGCGATCAGGCCGAGCATCACCGTCATGCTCTGGCGCGTGGCGGCCTCGGCCTGCAGGCGCGCACCGGCGTTGCTGATGGCGAAGTCCTCGCGCCCGTGGCGAGCAGTCAGCACGGTCTTCATCGCGGTCTCGGCCGCATCGACCTGCCCCGACGATGCCGCCTCGACCACCACGTAGTCCGGCTGCGTCTGCACGAGGTAGACGCGGGCGCGGCCGGCACGGTAGGGAATGAACACCATGTCGTCGTAGCTCTGCGCGCCCGATTCGGTGCCGCGTTCGGCCATCACGCCGATCACCTCGAAGGGTGAGTTGCCGATGAGCAGTTGCTGACCGAGCGGGTTCGGATGGTCCGGGAAGAAGTGCTGGTGCGCCTTGTGGCCGAGCACCACCAGCGGTGCCAGGTCGCGGTCCTCGGCGTCGGTGTAGTAGCGGCCCAGCGCCACGCGCCATTGATGCACCAGCGGCATCTGCTCGCTGGCGGCGAACACGTAGACCTGCCGGTCGACCCGGCCGTGGCGCACCGTGATCGGATCGCCGATGACGGGCATCACGCGCCGGATCGCGGGCAGCTCGGCCACCGCGTCGAGGTCTTCGGCGGTGAGCTGCCCCGCCGGGCCTCCGCTCTTCGGCGGGCTGCTGCCGAGGTAGAGGATGGCCGTGCCCATGGTGCCCATCTGCGCCACCACGCGCTGGCGCGCGCCTTCGCCGATGGCCAGCATCACGATGACCGACGCCACGCCGATGACGATGCCCAGCAGCGTGAGGCCGGTGCGCGCGCGGTTGAGCCGCATGCCGCGCCATGCGGTGCGCGCCGCCTCGCGCAGGTCGGCGCCGAAGGACGCACCGCCGGCACGGTCGGCCGCCGCCATGTCGAGCGGCGGAAGCGTCGTGCCGGACGAGCGGTCCGCGCCGCCCGGCGCGCTGTCGCCGACGATGGCACCGTCGCGCAGTTCGATCACGCGCCGGGCCTGCGCCGCGACCTCGCGGTCGTGCGTGATGACGATCACGGTGTGGCCTGCATCGGCCAGTTCGCGCAGCAGCGCCATCACCTCAGCGCCGCTCTTCGAGTCGAGCGCGCCGGTGGGTTCGTCGGCCAGGATGATGCGGCCGCCGTTCATCAGCGCCCGCGCGATCGACACCCGCTGCTGCTGCCCGCCGGAGAGCTGGTTCGGCCGGTGGTCGAGCTTGTCGGGCAGGCCCAGCCGCGTGAGCAGCGCGGCCGCGCGTTCGGCGCGCTCGGCCTCCGTCGCACCGGCGTAGATGGCCGGCACCTCGACGTTCTCGCGCGCCGACTCGGTGGCGATCAGGTGGTAGCCCTGGAACACGAAGCCGAAGGCCTCGCGCCGCAACCAGGCCAGCTCGTCGGCGTCGAAGCCGGCCACGTCGCGCCCGTCGAACCGGTAGGTGCCGTCGCTCGGCCGGTCGAGGCAGCCCAGCAGGTTCATCAGCGTCGACTTGCCGGAGCCCGAGGTGCCGACGATCGCGACGAACTCGCCCTGGCGGATGTCCAGGTCGATGCCGTGCAGCACCTCGACCTCGGGCCGCCCCTTGGTGCCGCCGTAGCGCTTGCGGATGCCGCGCAGCGCGATCAACGGTGGGCGTTCTGCATCGGCGTGCGCGGCGTTCACCACTGGATCCACGGGAGGCCTCCGGTGGGCGTCTCGCCGATCACGAGCCGGTCGCCCTCGCGCAGCCCGTCCTGCACCTCGGCCAGATGACGGCTGCGGACGCCGACGCGCACCGCACGCGTCTCGGGCCGGCCGTCCGCACCCAGCACCCGGGCGGTGTAGGCGCCCGGTGCGCCTGCGACCGGCGTCAGCGCCGCCAAGGGCACCGCGACCACGCGCTGTGCCTGCGCCGCAAGGAAGCCGACCTGCGCCGTCATCTGCGGCATCAGTTCGCCGTCGGCGTTGTCGACGTCGAAGAGCACGGTGTAGACCACGGCCTTGGTGGCCCCGGCCGCGGCCGTGCTGCCGGCCTTCGTGCTGCCCTGCCCTTCCGGCACGGGCGGCGCCGGGAGCACCTGGCGCACGCGGCTGGTCCAGCGGCGCGGCGTGGCGCTGTCGACGCCGCCCAGCGTGGTGAAGTACACCGGCATGCCCGCCTTGACGCGGCGCACGTCGGCCTCGGACACCTCGGTCCACACCGTCATCGTCGAAAGGTCGGCGATGCGCAGGATGTCGGGCGTCTGGTAGGTGGCGTTGAGCGTCTGCCCCTCGCGCGCGACGACCGACACCACGGTGCCGGCCATCGGCGCATCGATGCGCGTATAGCCCAGCCGCGCCTCTTCGGCGCGTTGCGTGGCCTGGGTCTGCGCGATCTGCGCCTGCAGGTGCGCGACCTTGGCCGCGGTGGAGGCGAGCGTGGCCTCGGCCGTCTGCAGGTCTTCGTCGCGGGTCGCGCCATCGGCGGCCATCTGCTTCTGCCGCGCCAGCTGCTGCGCCGCCAGCCGGTGCTGCGCCTGTTGGTCGGCCACCTGGGCACGCAGCCCGGCAAGCGCGGCGCGGCCGGCATCGACCGTCGCCTGCTGCACGCTCGGGTCGATCTCCACCAGCAGGTCACCCTTCTTCACCACGCTGCCCGGCTGCACCGGCAGGCGCAGGATCAGCCCGGACACCTGCGCGCCGACATCGACGTAGCGGCGTGGCTGCAGCACGCCGATGGCGGTCACGGTGCTCTCGACATCGCCGAGGGCGACCGTCTGCGTCGTGTAGACGGTGGCCGGCCGCGCCGCCCAACCGACCGCGCCGGCCGCCGCCGCGGCGATCAGCAACGCTGCGACGACCCATCGGCCGCGGCCCGCCGCCCCGTCGTGACGCAGCGCCATCAGCGCGGCACCTCGAAGCTCAGCGTGGCGGTGTGGCGCACGTCGTCGTACTTCTTGCCGTCGATGGTGGCGGCGCCGTTCACCTTCGCCATCACCTCCAGCACGTAGAGACCGGGGAACGGTGTGGGGAGCGTGATGGTGCCGTCGGCGGCCGGGCGCAGCACACGCCGCCAGCCTTCGGAGGTGTCGACGTTGACCTGCGTCGCCGCGACCGTGTTGCCCTTCCACACCAGCTTGAAGGTGTTGCCGTTCGGCGCGGTGGGCACGAGCTCCAGGTCGTTCACCGCCTTGGTTTCCGCGCGGCCCCAGCGCGCCTGGTAGAGGTACAGCGCACCGTCGTCGCCGACGCGTCGTGCGGCTGCGCGCAGGTCGGTGCCGGCGGGAACAGCGCTCGCGGCGACCACGACGCGCTCGGCCTCCGCCGTGAGCGGGAGATCCTTGCCATCGGCCAGGAACGCACGCGGCGCAGCCAGCGTCGCCACCGGTTGGTCCGGACGGCCCACCTCACCGAAGCGTGCCTCGGCCGTGGCGCCGTCGCGCTGCAGCCAGAGGTAGTCGGCGTGGACGGCACCGGCCGAAGCGACGAGAGAAGCCGCCAGCGACAGCGACCGGAGACGGCTGGAGAAGAGCAAAGAAAGCATGTGCAGAAACCTCCGAAGGAATGAGCGCCACGGTCGGTCAGGCGCGATCAGCGCGGCCCGATCGCCGCTGCGAACGAAACGAAAAGCGCGACGAGCCCCACCACGCCGCCGAGCGCCGCGGCCCACGCCACGAAGCGGGGGCGGTAAGGCAGCCCCCAGGCGACGTGCAAGGCGCCGGCAGAAAGAAAACCCAGCCACGCGACCGCACCGACGCTGCTGCCCCACGCCGCCACGCAGGGCAAGGCCGCGAGCACCAGCAGCGCGGCGCCGCCCCAACGCAGCGCATGCCGATGGCGCGCCGGCGCCTCGCGGCGCTGCGTGAGTTGTGCGTAGTGCCGGTCCATCGCGAAGGCCAGCCCGGCCATGCCGCCGAAGGCCAGCGTGAGCGCCATCAGGGAGGCCTGCAGCGTGCTCATGCGACGGACGCCAGCGTGGAAACCGATGCGGCGCGGTCCCGTCGGCGCATCACGCGCAACGCGTGAAAGGCGAACGCCGCGAAGGCGAGCGCGCCAAGCTCGACGCCCGCGCTTTCCCAATCGCCATGCCGCAGCTGCGCCGGCAGATGGTCGCCGGTGGTCGAGAAGTTCAACACCGGCAGCAACAGGCACAGGAGCGCGAATGCGCCCAGTTGCTCGCGCCAAGCACGCGCCGGCGGCCGGGCGAAGGCGTGCAGCAACGCCAGCAGCCACAGCGCGAAAAAGCTGCGCAGTTCCCAGGCGGCGCGCTGCTCCAGCAGCACAGGCAGCAGCCGGTTGGCCCACAGGTAGCCGATGCAGGCAATTGCCAGGCCGGCGATGGCCGCCACGTTGAGGGCCTCGATCAGTCGATAAACGCGCGCCGTGGCGCCGCCGAATTCACCGAGGTGCTTGCCGCGGCGCTTGACCATGAACAGGATCGCGCCAGTCGCCATCGTCGCGGCACCGGCCAGGCCGCAGACGAAATAGAGCCACTTCACGGCCCAGCCGCCGAAGCTCGCCATGTGCAGGCCGCCCATCGCAGATTGCGCGAGCGATGCGGTGCCGCCCTCGGCCCCGCCCGGCTGGCGCACCTGCAGCACCTCGCCGGTCGCGGCCGAGAACGCCACCATGCCGGAGGTCGGGCTGAGCCGGCGCAACGCATCGGCCTCGCCGTTCCAGCCGTAGACACCGATGCGCGCTGCCGCGTCGCCGGGATGGTCGATGACGACCGCGCGTACCGGCTGGCCCATGAGCGCCTGGCCGCGCGCGGCGAAGGGTTCGAGATCGGGCACCTGCATCGCGCGCCCGCTGCGCTCGGGCAGACCGCCGTTCAGGTCGGCGATGAACCGCTGCTGCGCGGCGTCACCCGTGCCGTAGTGCACCAGCCGGGGCGCGGGCATGAAGGTCGCGCCCGAGATCGCGATGCCGGTGTAGGCAATCATGAACAGGAAGGGCAGCGTCAGCACCGCCACCACGTTGTGGGCGTCGAGCCAGCTGCGCTGTCCCTTCCCGGGCCGGAAGGTGAAGAAGTCCTGGAAGATGCGCTTGTGCGTGATCACACCCGACACCAGCGCCACCAGCATCGCCATGGCCGCGATGCCCACGATCCACAGGCCGACCGCGCCGGCATGCAGCTCGTAGTGGAAGTCGACGAAGTGATGGCCGCCCAACGTGGCACGCGCCCCGCGGCCGGGGATGGCGGCCATCGGCTGGCCGGTCGACGGGTTGAGCTGCGCCGACACGTACTGCCGCTTCTCGTCGAACCAGTATGCGGTGAGCGAACCGCCGCCGTCGGCGTCGGACGGCCACAGCTCCCACATCGGCGCGCCGGCGTGATGCGCCGCCATGTAGGCCTTGCCCCAGGCCAGGCGCTGGGCGCGGTCGGCGGTGGCAGGCTTCGGCGCCGCGGCCGCAGCGGCCTCCTCGGCGTGATGCTCCGGCGTCATCCAGTGCGTGATGGGCTCGTCGAACACCGCCAGCGTGCCGGTGAGGAACACGGCGAAGAGCAGCCACGAGAACCACAGGCCGCACCAGGTGTGCAGCCAGGCCTGGGTCTGGCGGAAGCGGCCCTGGCCAGCGCCACCTTCGACACGACGGGGCAGCGGAGGCAAGCGGGAACGAACGGCGGGCAGAGATGGCATCGAGGTGAGGGAACAGGAGCGCGATGGGTGCCCCACCTTCCTATGACCAACGAGAACGAAAAAAGGGTCATGCCGTCGGCGCCCCTTGGCTTGAATCGCCACCCTGGCCGCACGATTCTATAAAATGCGAGTAATTCTCAATTGCATCGAAGCCGCTTCGACACCGCTTTGTCCATGTCTTCCGCCGACCTCAGCAGCAACGTGCAGTCCCTTTACGCGGAACACCATGGCTGGCTCAGCACCTGGCTGCGTCGGCGCCTGGGCTGCGCGCACAGCGCAGCCGACCTGGCACAGGACACCTTCGTGCGCGTGCTGCTGCGGCCGCAAGTCCTGCCGACGCTGCGCGAGCCGCGCGCCTACCTCACCACGCTGGCCAAGGGCGTGGTCAGCGAGCACTGGCGCCGCCAGGCGCTGGAACGTGCCTACCTCGACGCGCTCGCGCAGATGCCCGAGGCGCTGGCCCTGTCGCCGGAAGACCGGCTGGAACTGCTGCAGACCCTGGACGAGATCGACGTGATGCTCGACGGCCTGGCGCCCAAGGCGCGCGAAGCGTTCGTGCTGTCGCAACTCGAAGGCCTGACCTACGCGGCCATCGCACAGCGCCTGGACATCAGCGAACGCACGGTGAAGCGCTACATGGCGCAAGGGTTCGAGCGCTGCCTGGCGCTGATGGAATGAGCGGTACGGTCGCACCCGCGCCAGATACCGCCGTGCTGCGGGAAGCCGCGCAGTGGTTGGTGCGCCTGCACTCGGGCCATGCCGACGCCGGCGACCGTGCAGCCTGCGAGGCCTGGCGCCAGGCGGACCCGGCCCACGAGCACGCCTGGCAACGCGCCGAGCGCCTGTCGCAGAAGTTCGGCGCCGTGCCCGCCAAGGTCGGCGTGCCGGTGCTGGCGCGGCAGGTGCGCAGCAACCGCCGCGCCGCGCTGCGCACACTGGCATTGCTGGCGACCGCGGCGCCGGCCGCGTGGCTGGGCTGGCGGCTCGCGCCCTGGGACAACTGGACCTCCGACCATCGCAGCGCGACCGGTGAACGCAAGGAGTTGCACCTGGCCGACGGCACCCGCGTGTTGCTCGATACGAACAGTGCGATCGACGTGTGCATCGACGGCACGCAGCGCACGGTGCGGCTGCGCGCGGGCGCCATCTCGATCGCCACCGCGGCCGATGCGCGGCCCTTCATCGTCGAGACGACACAGGGCCGGCTGCGCGCACTGGGCACGCGCTTCACGGTGCGGCAGGATGGCGAAGACGCGCAACAGAAGATCCGGCTCGCCGTCACCGAGGGCGCGGTCGAAGTCACCTTGCGCGACGCCTCGTCACCCGCGCTGGTCGTTCCCGCCGGCCAGCAGACCGTGCTCGGCAGCGAAGGCGCCGCGGCCCCGATCACCGTCTCGCCCGAAAGCCAGGCCTGGACGCAAGGCGTTCTCTACGCCGATAACTTGCGCCTGGCCGACTTCTGTGCCGAGCTGTCGCGCTATCGCCTGGGCCTGCTGCACTGCAGCCCCGACGTGGCTGGCTTGCGCATCTCGGGCGCGTTCCAGCTGCGCGACACCGACTACGTGCTGTCGATGGTGGCCAGCACGCTGCCGGTGCAGGTCGTCACGCGCACGCGCTGGTGGGTGACGGTGCTGCCCGCCTGACAATTTTTCGCGGCCACCCTGTCCTTTTTTCAGCGCTCGTCGGGCAAGCCATGGAGCCGTGCTGTGAGTACGGCAACAACAGGACCAGAGAACCATGGCATTGCTTTCCTCCCGCGCCGCGCCGATGCGGCCCAGCTCCCTCTCCCTGTCCACGCCGCTGAGCGGCGTGGCCCAAGGCGCGCGCCACGTGTGCCTGGCCCTCGCACTCGCGGGTGCTGGCGGCGCGATGGCACAGGCGCCGCAACCCGCGGCGGCCCGCGCGAGCTACGACATCCCGGCCGGTGCACTGGGCCCGGCGCTCTCGCGCTTTGCGGCGCAGGCGGGCGTCACCTTGTCCTTCGAGCCTTCGCTGACCGAGGGCCGCCAGACCGCCGGACTGCGCGGCAGCCATGCGGTGGGCGACGGGTTCTCCCGGCTGCTCGCGGGCACCGGGCTCGAAGCGGTGCCGCGTGCCGGTGGCGGCTACACGCTGCGCCAGCCCACGCCCGGCGTCGGCGTCGCGGCGGCGGTGAGCGGCGCAGGCAACACGCTCAGTGAGGTGCGCGTCACGGCGCAGGCCGAGCGCAGCGCGATCACCGAAGGCTCGGGCTCGTACGCCAGCCGCGTCGTGACCGTGGGCAAGGGCGAGCAGACGCTGAAGGAGATCCCGCAGTCGATCACGGTCGTCACGCGTCAGAAGATGGACGACCAGAACCTGAACACCATCGACGAGGTGCTGGCCCAGACGACTGGCATCACGATGTACGACAGCCCGATGGGCGGGCGCTATGTGTACTCGCGTGGCTTCCGCGTCGACACCTATCAGTTCGACGGCGTGAACCGCGCCTTCTACTACCCGCAAGCCAACAACTTCACCAGCAATGCCGCCACGCTGGACCGCGTGGAAATCGTGCGCGGCGCGACCGGCCTGCTGCAGGGCGCCGGTGCCCCCAGCGCCACGATCAACATGGTGCGCAAGCGGCCGACGGCGGACAAGCACCTGCAGCTATCGACCAGCGCGGGTTCGTGGAACAACCTGCGCACCGAGGTCGATGCCAGCGGCCCGTTGAACGAGACCGGTACGCTGCGTGGCCGCGTGGTGGCGAGCGCCAACGACCGCGACTATTTCTACGACACCGCGAAGAGCCGCAGCGGCGTGCTGTACGGCGTGCTCGAGGCCGACATCGGGCCACAGACCCTGCTCACCATCGGTGCGAGTTACGAGAAGCTGAAATCCACGCCCTTCTTCCAGGGGCTGCCGCGCTACAGCACGGGCGCGGACCTCCATCTGCGCCGATCGACCTCGCTGATGGCGGACTGGAATCGCTGGCACAGCGAACAGAGTTCGGCCTTCGCCGAAATCGCCCACCGCTTCGATGCCGACTGGTCGCTCAAGGTCACGGCCGCCTACGTGCGCGAACAACACGACATCAAGTACGCATTCGCCCTCGGCGCCGTCAACCCGGTAACCCTGGCCGGCAACGTGATGTACGGCGGCCTGTTCGACTTCGAGACCGACAACAAGACCCTGGACATCGCGGTCGATGGCAAGTTCGAGGCCTTCGGCAGACGGCATGCGGTGAGCTTCGGCGCCAACACCGGGCGCATGGTCAACCACAGCGACTTCTCGTTGATGCAGCTCGCGGGCGTGCGCAACAACGTCTTCGACCCGGAATCGACCATCGCCGAACCCACGGATGCCACCTTCGTGGCCAACCGCTACCGCGGCGGCGACACCGAAACGCGCATGACGCAATCGGGGGCCTACGGCGTCGCGCGACTGAGCCTGAGCGACCCGTTGACCCTGGTCGTCGGCGCCCGTATCACACGCTACCAGAGCAGCGACCGCGACCGTGTCAGCGGTGCCGCAGCGAGCGATCCGTATCGTGAAAGCGGCGTTCTGACGCCCTACGGCGGTCTGGTCTATGCACTGAACTCGCAATGGTCCGCCTACGTGAGCTATGCCGACATCTTCCAGCCGCAAAACGCGATGACGGCCGCCGGCGACGTGCTGCCACCGATCAAGGGCCGCAACTACGAAGCAGGCGTGAAGGGCGAGTTGTTCGACGGCAAGGTCAACACCTCGCTGGCGCTGTTCCGCGTCGACCAGAACAACCGGGCACAGGACGATCTGGTCAACGTCTGCACGATGAGCACCTACTGCGCCGTGTCCACCGGCAAGGTGCGCAGCCAGGGGCTCGATGCGGAGATCAGTGGCGAGGTGGCGCGCGGCTGGCAGGTGTTCGCGGGCTACACGCTCAACCACTTCAAGTACTTGAACGATACCGCCAATGCCGGCATCGATTTCGCCAGCACCTATTCACCCAAGCACATGCTGCGCGTATGGACCGACTACCGCCTGCCGGGGGCGCTGAACGCATGGACCTTGGGCGGCGGCGTGAACTTCCAGACCGCAAGCTCACGCACCACCGGCTCGATCAAGCTGGAACAGGCCTCGTACGCGGTATGGGGCGCGCGCATCGGCTACCAGATCAACCGCAACTGGTCGGCTGCGCTGAACGTGGCCAACCTGTTCGACAAAACCTACTACCAGACCATCGGCGCACCGGCCTGGGGCAACGTGTACGGCGAGCCACGCAGCGCCGTGGTGACCCTGCGCGGCAAGTTCTAGGGACCGAATCGACGCCCGGTGACGGGCGTCGACGGCCCCTCACAGCTTCGGCGTGTACTTCACCGTGAACATCACGTTGCGCGGGTCGCCATACTCGTTGGCGCCGTTCTTCTCGGCATAGCCGGGGATCCAGTAGCGCTTGTCGAACACGTTGTTGAAGTTGACCGCCAAGCTGATCTCCGGCGTGGCCTGATAGGCCAGGCGCATGCCCCACACGCTGAAGCCCGGCACGGTGAACGTGCGGTCGTAGCCGAGCGTGTGGCTCTGCATCGTGACGCCGCCGCCGACACTGAGGCGGTGCCAGTCGCCTGGCAGACGGTAGTCGGTCCATACGCGCAGCATGTGCTTGGGCGTCCATTGGCTGAAGACCTGGCCCTGGTTCGTCGGGTCGCGCAGGAACTCGGTCGTGTTGTAGGTGTAGCCAAGCATCGCCTGCAGGCCCGGCAGCACCTCGCCAGTCACCTCGGCCTCGACGCCCTGGCTGCGCACCTTGCCCGACGGCGTGGAACAGTACCAGCCATCGCAGGCGTAGCCCGATGCGATGTCGTTCACGGCGCGGTTCTTGTGGTCGTAGCGGAAGACCGCGAGCGAGGTGTTCACGCGCCCGTCCGCCAGCTCGCCCTTGATGCCGAGTTCGTAGTTGGTGCCCGTGATCGGGTCCAGCACCTGGCCGGCGACGGTGCGCTCCGACTGCGGCACGAACACGCTCGTCACGCTGCCATAGGCCGACCACCGGTGGTTCAGCGCATAGACCAGGCCGAAATACGGCGTGACTTCGCCATGCGCCGAGTTGCGCGAGGCCTCGGTGGTGGTGTAGCGGTAGTCGTACCAGCTCACGCGGGCGCCGACGATGGCGGTCAACGGATCGGCCAGCTTCATGCGCCATGTGCCGTAGACGCCCTTCTGCTCCACGTCGTAGGTGGAGTCGCTGCGCAAGCCGCCCTGCGCCATGATCAGCGCCAGGCTCTGCCGCGGCCGGTTGTTGTCGATCGCGAAGATGTTGCCGCCGGACTGGAAGGTGCGCGCCGTCAGGTCGTCGGAGGTGTACTTCGAGACGTTGGCGCCGAAGGTGATGTCGTTCTCCAGGCCCAGCGCACGGAAGCGCCCGTTGACGTGCGCATCGAGCCCCGTCTTGACGGAATCGAAGTCGGTCACCCAGTTGGCGTACGTCAGCCCGCTGCCGTCAGCCGCGACGTTGCCGTGCATGCGCTGGTGCAGCGAGGTGTTCTTCTCGCTCATGCGCACGGCCGCGACCTTGAGCCTCCAATCCGGATTGAAGCGATGCGACACATCGGCGAAGAGCGTGGTCTGCTCGATCGCCATGCGGTTCCACCAGGCACCGACGTAGGTCGAGCGCGGCAGGCCGATGTCGCTGCCGTCGGGGTAGCGGGGCAAGCCCCGGATCATCGGACGCCCCTTGTTGTCCGAGCGGCCCATGCCCACGCCGACGGTGGTGTCGGGGCTGATGTCGTAGTCCAGCGCACCGTAGAGAGAATGCGTTCGGCTGTTCACCTGGTCGATGAAGGAATGGCCGCGCGCCTCGTCCAGCACGACGCGCCCGCGCAGCGTGCCTTCGGCGTTGAGGGGGCCGCCGGCATCGAGCTGCACACCATAGCGGTCCCAGGAACCGGCCTTGGTCGTGAGCGTGAGCGTCTTCTCCGCCTGGCCCCGCTTGCGCACCAGGTTGACCGCGCCGCCGGGGCTGCCCGTGCCCTGCAGCAGGCCGGAAGCACCGCGCAGCACCTCCAGCCGATCGAAGAACACCATGCTTTCGGTGCCCCAGTTGCCCAGCGCGTAGGCGTTGCGCGGAATGGCCACGCCGTCGTACTGCCAGTCATCGATCTGGAAGCCGCGTGCCGAGAGCACCATGCCCGGCCCGATGCCCTTGACACCGACCATGCCGGTCGCGATGTTGGCAGCGTCGCGCAGGTCGGTGATGCCCTGGTCGTCGAGCTGCTGGCGCGTCACCACGCTGACGGACTGCGGAATGTCCTTGAGCGCCTGTTCGCCCTTGCCGATGGTCGTGGCGCGCGCTGCATAGGAACGCGAGCCTTCGGTGGTCGCCGAGCGCTCGGCCTGCGCGGTGACCGTGACCGATGCGAGCGTGGCGCCGGTCGCCTCGGTGTCGCCGCCCACGGCCCGGCGCAGCGCGAAGGCGCCACCCGCACCGCCCGTCACTTCGAGACCCGAGCCGGCCAGCAGCCGGGCGAAGCCCTCGCGCACGGTGTAGCCGCCTTCCAGGCCACGCGTGGTCTTGCCCTGCACCAGGGCCGGCGGCACGGTGAT
Source organism: Variovorax sp. J2L1-78 (assembly GCF_030317205.1). NCBI lineage: Bacteria > Pseudomonadati > Pseudomonadota > Betaproteobacteria > Burkholderiales > Comamonadaceae > Variovorax > Variovorax arabinosiphilus. The sequence continues at coordinate 1,739,293 of NZ_JASZYB010000001.1, forward strand.
GCTCACGCCGGCTGCGGCCGCGAAGCCGCCCAGCGCCTCGTCCAGCGGGCCGGCTGCGATGCGGTAGGCCTTCTGCGCCTCGGGCGTGGACACCGCGGGGGTGGCGCTGGAGGCCGGCTGGGCCATCGCGCCGCTGGCGGCGAAACCCATGGCCAGCACGGCCGCGTGCACGGACAACGTGAGCACGCGATGCGACGGCAGGCGCGAAGGACTCGGGACGAAAGCGGAAGGTCGGCAGCGGGCCATGAAGTTCTCTCTCCGGAAGATGGTGAAGTTGTTGTTCCTCAAGGCTTCACACACGAGAGACGAAAAAGGGACAGGCCCTGCAGCCGATTTTTCGGTGCGGTGTCTGCGCCCTGCGGACGCGCCGCCGTTCAGGCGCCCGGCGCGACGATGGTCACCCAGTAGCGCGTGCGGTAGAGCACGTCCACCGGCAGCGCCTGCGGCAGGCTGTCGAGCACCGGGCCGGTGTCTTTCAGCTGGAACACGCCGGAGACGCGCAGGTCCGCCACGGCGGGGTCGCAACGCAGCACGCCGGGCCGATAGCGCGCGAGTTCGGCCGCGAAGTCCTGCAGCCGCATGTTGCGCGCATGCAGGATGCCGCGCGCCCAATCGTCGGCATCGGCGCCCGCCGCCGCGACGTCGCCGACGCTGCGCGCATCGAACGACGCCTGCGTGCCGGCGTCGAGCACCACGGTGCGTGCCGCAGCATCGCGCGGCCGGATCTCCACCGCGCCATGCAGCACGGCGATGCGGCTGCGCTCGCCGTCGAGCTGCCGCACCACGAAACGGGTGCCAAGCGCGCGCAGGCGCCCGTGCGCGGTCTCGACCACGAAGGGCCGATAGCCGGGCGCGCCGGTCGCCACGGCATCCGGCGCCGTGTCGATGACGATCTCGCCGGCGCGCAAGCGCACCCCGCGTTGGTGCGCGTCGTAGGCGACATCGATGGCGGTCGCGGTGTTCAGCTGCAGCCGTGTGCCATCGGGCAGAGACAGGGCCAGCCGCTCGCCGGTGGCGGTGCGGTGGTCGGCCAGCCACTCGGCCGCGGGCGTCATGCGCCATGCCAGCCATCCGGCTGGCGCGGCGCCCAGGAGAACCGCCAGCGCCTTGAAGGCCGCCCGCCGGTCGGCGCGCAACGGACGACCGAGTGCCGTCAACGCCAGTTCGCGCGGCAACAGATCGAACTGGCTCGCCACGCGCTCCGCGCGCTGCCAGGCGACTTCGTGCATCGGATGCGCAGCGCGCCAGTGCGACCATCGCGCGCGCTCGGCCTCCGTCGCGTTGCCCGACTGCAGCAGCAGGAAACCCTGCGCCGCCTGCAGCGCCACAGGCGGGTCGAGGCCCTCGGACGGGGGCCGGGTCATTCGGCCAGCAGGATGCATTGCGCCAGCGCCTGCACCATGTAGCGCTTGACGGTGCGCTCGCTGACGGCAAGCTTCGTCGCGATCTCGGCATAGCCCAGACCCTCGAGCTGCGCCATCAGGAAGGCGGTGCGCACCGGCGCCGGCAGGCCGTCGAGCATCGCGTCGATGCCCTGCAGCGTCTCCAGAATGATCGCCTGCTGCTCCGGCGACGGTGCAACCGGCTCGGGCATGGCGGCCAGTGCGTCGAGGTAGGCCTGCTCCAGCGAACGCCGCCGGTACAGGTTGGCCATCAGCCGCTTCGCGATGACGGTGAGGTAGGCGCGCGGCTCGCTCAGTTGCCAGTCGCCCTGCTTCTCGGGCGTGTGGTCCGGTGCGGCGAGGAGGCGCACAAAGGTGTCTTGCGCCAGGTCCGCGGCGTCGAAGGCATTGCCCAGTTTCCGGCGCAACCAGCTGTTCAGCCACCCATGGTGTTCGCTGTAGAGCGCGCCGATCTGGCGGTGCTGAAGGAATTCGGCGCTGGGCATGGGTCGCTGAAGGCGTGATGAGAATCGGCGGCCCAAACGGCGGCGCCTTGGAACGATGGCAGGGCCATTATACGAATGCGATTCGTTCTCAATTAATCGCCGCAGCAAGAGGTGCCGGCCGCGGCAGCCAGACCTCGACCGTGCCCGGCTGTGCCTTCAGTCGCGGCGGCAGCGGTGTCAGGCGCCAGGGTCCGGTCGGTGCCGCCGCCGTGGCAGCGAGCGCCTCGGCACAGGGGCGCATGGCCTCACCGTGGTAGATCAAGGTCGGCGTGGCGTGACCGGTCGGTGGCGAACGACCGGCCTTGCGCGAACTCGCCAGCACATCCTCGACGGCCGGCACGTTGGCACCGAGCCCTTGCCAAGGGGCGCGAAAGCCGTTGGCCACATCCAGCGATTCGGGGCCGAAGACCTGGATGTAGACCGTGGCGTTGGCGCAGGCGGTGCGGCTCGCGGCGGTCGGCCGCGCCGGTGCCGCGGCACCGCTGGTGGGTGGCGCAATCGACGATGCGCCCGGCGCAGCGCCGGTCATGGGCGGTGGCGGCACGGGCGCGTTGTAGGGCGGGGTCGGCGCCGGCGTCGATGCAGCGACCGCGGTGCCGGTGGCGGACGGCGACCCCATGCAGTTCTCCAGCGAGGGCACGGTGCCGGTGTAGTCGCGGGCCCAGTAGCGCGGCGTGCAGGCAGGGGCGCTGGCGGGCTGCAGGCATTCGATGCCGTTGTTGGCGTCGAGCAGTCGGGTGCACGCCGGGTTCGGGCTCAGGGCCGGGGCGTCACCGGTCGCGGGCGCCCTGGCCAGCGCCAGGCGGCAGGCGGCCTTGGCGTCGTCGACGATGCTCACCGACAGCTTGAAGTTGGCCATGAAGTTGTCGGCGCCCTGGCGGCACAGCAGCTCGCCTGTGCGCAGCAGTTCGGCCGCGAGCGAGGCCGGCGCCTCGCCGGGCGGTGCGTCGACGCGCAGCCGCGACCAGCGCTCGCTCAGGTCCTTGAAGGCCAGCCCTTCGGCGGCGCGCTTCTCCGCCGCCTGTGTGCGCCAGCTGTCGATGCCCTGCCAGGCCGCGACGCCGAACGTGACTGCGGTGCCGAGGCCGATGGACGCGGTGACGGCGCCCGCCTTCAGCACTCGGGCCTGCAGGCGGCTCATGGTCACGGCGGCGCTGGCCGTGCCTGGAGCGGCCGGCGGCTGCATGGGCTGGCCGTCGTCGGCCTCGAACAGGCCCTGCGTGCCCTGCACGATGCGCGCGAGCAGACCGCCGTCGATGCGCTGGCCGATCTCGCTGCCCAGGCGGAAATAGCTTTCCCACTGCGCCTCGTCGAAGAACTGGTCGGTGGTCGGCTGCTGCGGGAACAGCGGGTTGGCCGCCTTGAAGTTGACCAGGTCGACCGGCAGGGTGGCCGAGACGTTCGGCTTGACCAGCACGATGTGCCCGCGCAGCCCGCTCGCGTAGTCGACACGCGCCAGCGCCAGGCAGGCCTGGCTCGTCGGCGAGGCCAGGTCGTTGAGCGAACCGAAGAGCCCGCTGTAGGGCCAGTCGGCGTCGCAGCAGGGCTTGAGGAAGAGGATGTCGGCGTTGAGGTCGATGCGTGCGCGGCGGATCAATATCTCGAGATCGGTGAAGCGGTAGTCGGGGTCGGCGCCGCAGTCGGCCACCACGATCAGTTCCGCCTCCTGCCGCAGCAGCGCATAGGCGGCGGTGTTCTCGAAGTGGCCGCCGTCGCTCAGGTACCAGTTGGCCGAGCCGCTGCCGGGAAAGGCGCCGAAGCATTCGTAGAGCAGGAAGCGCGTCTTCATCAGCAGCTTGCTCACGCGCGCGGCCGCGCCCGGCTGCAGCAGGCCGGCGCGCTCGCTGTTCCACCAGTAGCCCAGGCGCAGACCGGCGAACACCGACAGCGCCGCGATGCCGCGCTTGGTGAGCCGCCCGAGGCCCGGCGCAAAGGCCGCGCCCGAGATGGCGGCCCACGCGCCGAGCGTGAGCGCGTCGTCGCCCTGGGCGCGCGTCCACGGCCCGCCCACGGCCTGCATCCAGCCGCGCGGGCCGATGGTCAGCGGCAGGCTGCGGCGATCGCGGTTGAAGAGCTTCTGCTTGGGGTCGTGCGTCTGGTTGATGCACACGTTGATGAGGTGCACCGGCCCGCCCTGGTGGTGCGGCGCGTAGTCGCGCTGCGGCAGGTCGTCGCCGGCATCGACCTGGCCCACCGGCACCTCGGGCGGCGTCAAGCCCGACACGTCGCCCAACGGGTCGCCACCCAGCCGATGCGCGTTGGCCGCGCCCAGGTAGCCGCGCACGATGCGCGCCTTGTAGAACATGTGCAGCGACGACAGGTTGAGGAAGGCGAAGTGCGGCCCGGTGACCAGCGCATAGGTGCCCACGATCACACCGATGGTGCCGAGCCACACCCAACCCCGCACGAAGTCCAGCCCGACGTCGGGCCGGAACACCGGCAGCAGCACGCCGGCATAGAGCACGCCGATCCACCAGGCGGCCAGGCAGAAGGCGACGAGCAGGCCGAGCACGCTGGCCAGCGTCATGAGGAACTGCTTGCCGAGACCGGGCATCTCGCGCTTGCTGCCGAAGAAGGTGGGCAGCACGCCGCGCAACGCCGCGGCCGCCACGAGCAGCACGGCGCCGTAGGACGCACGGTTCTCGCGCGTCTCGGCCGCCAGCCACCAGGCCAGGCGGTCGAGCGCGCCGAGCAGCGCGATCACCAGCACGGCGCGCAGCATGCGGGCCAGCGCATCGGTGAGCTCGTTGCGCAGCGTGGCGGCATCGCGGTCGCGGCCGCGCCACATCACCCAGCCCAGGCCGACGACCCAGGCCGCGCAGAACGCGATGAAGGCCGGCGCCAGCCAGAGCGGGCCGCCGAAGCGGTCCTCGAAGACCGGCTGAAACCACCGTGCCGCCACGCCCAGCGCACACCACATCGCCAGGTTGCCGAGCAGGTGGCGCCAGGCGCGCCGGTCGCGCACCGACCAGTAGGCGCAGGCCGCGACGATCGACAGCGCCCAGGGCACCAGCGCCAGCAGCCAGAGCGTCGGCAGGCCGGTGGCGATCTGCAGCGCACGCGGTGCCGCCTCTGCGTTGCCCAGGTCGACCCAGGCCACGGCCGCGCCCCACGCACCCAGGTTGACCGCAGCCAGCACCAGCCCGATCAGCGTGGCCGCGATGGCGATCTCGATGTGCGTGCCCAGCAGGTTGCGCAGGAACAGCGCGACCGCGAAGAAGGTGTCGCGCATCCCGCCGGGGATCAGGTAGCGGCCGTTGCCGCGCAGCCACCAGCCGAAGCGCACCTTGTCAACCTCGGCGAAGGCGCCCTCCACCGCGCGCACGTCGTCGGGCGTGGTCGCGCGGCTGCACAGCCGGCCCAGCGTCGAACCGATGTAGCCGCCGCCCGAGACGGTCGACAGCAGGTCGAAGGCCAGCAGTTGCCGGTGCTGCGCCAGCGACTTCAGCAGGCCCAGGCAGAAGGTCGCGCTGCGGATGCCACCGCCCGACAGGGCCAGGCCCCAGGGCCGCCGCCCGCTGTCCGCCGCATCCGCGCCATGGAGCGCGCGGCGCCGCTCGTTGACGAGTTCCTTGATGGTGTCGTCCATCCGGCTCCTCTCGGTGAAGGGCGCAATATTTCACGGGGGCCGACAGGGGGCAATGTGGCGAACGGGATAGGCCGGGCAGGCGGGCTCGCTAAGCTCGCGCGCACCTTCACACCATCGCGGACGTCCTTCATGCCACTGCGTCACCGACGCCTCGCCGCCTGGCTCCTCGCCGGGCTGGCCGGTCTCTTCGCGGCGGGTTGCGCCACCAGCGACAGTTGCGACGCGAGCCTGGCCGCATCCCCGCAGTTCGGCACCGATTGCCGCTTCCGCAACCCGCCCAACCCGCAGGCCCAACCATCGCAGAGCGGCTGGAAGATCTGGTCGCGTTTCTTCACGGCCGACAAGACCGGCACGGTGCCGGTCGACCCGATCCCCGTGCGACAGCTCGACCGCGCAGCGCTCGATGCGCTCGACAACGGCGCCAACCACGTGGTGCGGCTGGGCCACTCGTCGCACCTGCTCAAGCTGCGTGGCAAGTACTGGCTGATCGACCCGGTGTTCAGCGAGCGCGCGTCACCCGTGCAATGGGCCGGGCCGAAGCGCTTCCATGCACCGCCGCTCACGCTGGCCGACCTGCCACCGATCGAAGGCCTGATCCTGTCGCACGACCACTACGACCACCTCGACCTCGCCGCCATCGACGCGCTGCGGGAGCGGGTGCAGCGCTACTTCGTGCCGCTGGGCGTCGGTGCGCGGCTGCGCGATGCCAAGGTCGCGCCGGGGCGCATCCAGGAGTTCGACTGGTGGCAGCAGGGCCGGCAAGGCGACGTGCAGGTCACGGCCACGCCGTCGCAGCATTTCTCGGGCCGCACGCTGTGGGACCGCGACAGCACGCTGTGGGCGTCGTGGGTGATCGAGAGCGGCGGCGAGCGCATCTTCTACAGTGGCGACTCCGGCTACTTCCCCGGCTTCGCGCAGATCGGCCAACGCTTCGGCGGCTTCGACCTCGCGCTGATGGAGAACGGTGCCTACGACACCTACTGGCCGTCGGTGCACATGACGCCGGAAGAAACGGTGAAGGCCTTCCAGGACCTGCGCGGCAAGCTGCTGTACCTGGTGCACAACAGCACCTTCGACCTCGCCTTCCACACCTGGCAAGACCCGCTCGACCGCGTCGCCGCGATCACCGAGCGCGAGAAAATCCCGCTGGCCACGCCGGAGATCGGCGAGGTGCTGACGATCGGCCAAGCGCGTGCGAATGCGCTGTGGTGGAAGGGGTTGCGCTGAGGATCAATCGATCCTGATGTTCCGCGCACGCACGAGGGTGTTCACACGCCCCATTTCTTCACGCACGAATTTGCCGAAGGCCTCCGGCGTCGTGCCCGCAGGGTTCAACCCGAGCTGCAGCAGCTTCTTGCGGACCTCGGCGTCCGCGACGGCGTCCTGCACGGCCTTGCCGAAGCGCTGCACGATGTCGGCCGGCGTGCCCTTGGGCAGGAAGACGCCGTTCCACTCGACCACGTTGTAGCCCGGCAAGCCGGACTCGTCGAGCGTGGGCGTCTCGGGCAGGCTGGGCACGCGCTGGCGCGAGCTCACGGCGAGCGCACGCAGCTTGCCGCCCTTGACATAGCCGATCGTCGAGGCGACGTTGCCGAAGTAGGCCGACACCTGCTCGCCCATCACGTCGGTCAGCGCCGGTGCGCCGCCCTTATACGGCACGTGCAGGAGGTTGAGCTTGGCCTGCTCGTTCAGGGCCTCGCCCGCCAGGTGCGAACCGGTGCCGCCGCCGGCCGAAGCGAAAGTCAGCTTGCCGGGGTTCTTGCGGGCATAGTCAATGAACTCCGCGACGGTCTTGTAGGGCGCGGTGACCGGCACGACGAGGATCTGCGGCGCCGTGGCCACCAGCGAGACCGGGATGAAGTCCTTGGTCGCATCGAAGGGCAGCTTGCGCAGCGACGGGTTCACCGAGAAGGCCGACGCGTCGTAGAGCACGGTATAGCCGTCGGCCGCCGCCTTCGCGACGTTGTCGGCACCGATCACGCCGCCGGCACCGGGCCGGTTGTCGATGACGATCTGCTGGCCGAGCGCGGTGCTCATCTGCTGCGCCACGATGCGCGCCGTGTTGTCGGCCCCGCCGCCGGCCGCATAGGGCACGACCATGCGGATCGGCTTCTCGGGCCAGGCGGCCCAGCCGAGCAGCGGCGCGCAGGCGGCCAGGACGGCGATCGATTTCAGGATGCGTTGCTTCATTCGGATGTCTCTTGGTGGATGGTCAAAGAAAGTCATAGAGCCGGGCCGGGTTCTCGACGAGCACGCGATGCCGTGTCGCGTCGTCGGGCACCCAGTCACCTAGCAGGTCGAAGAGCTGCGCGTCGTCGGGCACCTGGTGGCGTTCGGTGGGGTGCGGCCAGTCGCTGCCCCAGACCAGGCGCTCGGGGGCCCGTCGCACCCACGTCTGCGCGAGGGCCGTGGTGTCGGCATAGCGGCCTTCGGCGCCGAGCGTCGAATCGAGGTAGGCACCGGACAGCTTGATCCAGGTGCGGCCCCTGTCGAGCAGCCGGCACACGAGGCCGAAGGCGGGATGCGCTTGCGGAGCCGGTTGCGGCAAGCGTGCGAGATGGTCGAGCACGACGGTGCCCGGCAGCCGTTCCAGCAAGGCGGCGTGCTCGACCAGCTGCGCCGCACTCCAGTGCAATTGCACATGCCAGCCCAGGGCGTGCACACGGTGCGCCAGCGGCTCGACCATGGCGAAATCCGTCGTCGCATGGGTGGGCGTGTAGAGCGTGAAACGGATGCCGCGGATCCCGCCGGCATGCAGACGCTCGAGTTCGGCGTCGCTCACGTCGGGCCGCACGACGGCCACGCCGCGTGTGTGCGCAGCGCCGAGCGCACGGATGGCCGCCAGTGTCACGCTGTTGTCGGTGCCGTGCACGCGCGGCTGCACCACCACCGTGCGCTGGGTGCCTGTGCGTCGCTGGAGCAACCGGTAGTCGTCGGCGGTCGCGTCGTCGATCAGGGTGTCGGGTGCGCCCTGGACCCCGAAACGCCGGTCATAGACATGCATGTGCGAATCGCATGCGAATTCGGGTGCGACCCGAGTGGGCTTGTGCGTGCCCGCACTGTGCGGAACGACCTGCGCGAGGTGCATGGCTCAGTCGTCGGTCTCGGCTGCACCGTTGCGCGCGGCCAGCACGGTGTGTGTGTGCTGGCCCAGGGTCGGCGCGGCAAAAGGCGTCGGGCCCGGTGTCCGGCCGAACTGCACTGGCCGGGTGAAGCCGCGGTAGGAGCCGAGCGTGGGGTGCGCGAACTCCGCCACCATGTCCTCGGCCAGCACCTGCTCGTTGTCGAACATGTCCTCGACCGTCCGCGCAGCGGCGCAGGGCACCTCTTCCCCGAAGATCGCTTCCCACTCCAGGGCGCTGCGCCCCGCCAGCGCGGCATGGAGCTTCGGGACGATCTCGGTGAAGTGCTGCGCACGCTTGCGCACCGAGTCATAGCGCTCGTTCGCAGCGAGTTCGGGCAACCCGACCTTCGTGCACAGCGCCTGCCAGAAGTGCGGCGTGTTGGCCGAGATGTAGAGGTAGCCCTCGCGCGTCGGATGCAGGCCGGTGATGCCGCCGGAGCGCATGTCGCGCCCCACCTCCTTCGGCTCGCCTTCGGCCCACACCATGCGGGCCGACTGCATCGTCAGGGCCGAGCGCAGCAGGGACACGCCGACATACTGGCCTTCGCCGCTCTTTTCGCGCTCGTACAGCGCGGATGCCACGCCGGCCGCCACCAGCGCGGCGGCGTAGTAGTCGACCACCGAACCATAGAGGATCTCCGGTGGCCCGCCGCGCTTGCCCTGTAACGCGCACATGCCGGTCATGGTCTGCAGAACCTGGTCGTAGCCCGCCTTCTCGCGCAGCGGTCCGGTCTCGCCGTAGCCGGTGACGGCGCAGTAGATGAGGCGCGGGTTGACCGGCCTCAGTTGCTCGTAGGCGATGCCCAGCCGCGGCGGCACGCTGGGGCGGAAGTTGTGCACCAGCACGTCGGCCGTACGCACCAGGTCCCGCAACGCGGCGAGGTCGTCCGCCTTCTTCAGGTCGAGCACCACGCCCAGCTTGCTGCGGTTCACGCCGACGAAAGCGCGGCTCTCCGCTTCGAGCGTCGAGGGGTACTTGCGCAGGTTGTCGCCGGTCGGGGGCTCGATCTTGATGACCTCCGCGCCCTGGTCCGCAAGCAACGAACAACCGTAGGGGCCGGCGATGTAGGCGCTCAGGTCGAGCACCCGCAGGCCGCTCAGCGGGCCGGTGGGCCCGCTGCGTGGTGGCAGGCCCACGCCCTCGTGGTTCGCGTCGGTGCTCATGGCGATTCTCTTTCTCAGTCGGCGGTGATGTTCTGCTGCTTGGCCAGCCGCTTCCAGCGCTCGACGTCCTCGGCGATGACGGTGCCGAACTGTGCGGGCGACATCGGCGTGGCAATGGCGCCTTCGCGCAGGAAGTTGCCGGCGACAGCGGGCTTGGCGAGGATCTGGTTGACCGCGGCATTGAGCTTGGCGACCACGTCGGGCGGCGTGCCGGCCGGCGCCAGCAGGCCCCACCAGAGTTCGAATTCGTAGCCCGGCACGGCGACAGCCATCGGCGTGAGGTCGGGTGCGATCGGGCTGGGCTTCAGGCTCGTGATGCCGATGGCGCGCAGCTTGCCCGCACGCACCATCGGGAGCAGCGACGGCCCGCTGGAGATGAGCAACTGCGTCTGGTTGCCGACCAGGTCGGTCACCGCCGGGCCCATGCCCTTGTACGGGATATGCGCGATCTGCAGGTCGCCCACCTTGGCCTTGAGCAGTTCGGTGCCGAACTGGTTGACGCTGCCCGACCCGGACGACGCGTAGTTGTACTGGCCCGGCTTGGCCTTGATGGCCGCGATCAATTCGGCGGGTGTCTTCGCGGGAAAGTCGTTGTTGACGGCGACGATGAACGGGCCCTTCGCGAACATGGCCACCGGCGCGAGGCCCTTCACCGGGTCGAAGGGCAACTTGGACTGCACCGCCGCGTTGGTCGTCATGCTCGACGACACGGCCACCAGCGTGTAGCCATCGGCGGCCGCGCGCGCCACCTGCGCCGTGCCGGTGTTGCCGCTCGCGCCCGGACGGTTGTCGATGATCACCGGCTGTTTCAGGCTCTCGCCCAGTTCCTTGGCGACCTGGCGCGCAAAGGTGTCGTTCGATCCGCCGGCCGGGTACGGCACGACGATCGTGACGGGCTTCGAGGGGTAGGCGTCCTGCGCCAGGGCGGCGCTGCCGAACAGGCAGGTGCTCACGACGGCAGCCGCCATCAAGGCGTGGCGTGGAAGGCGAAAGGGTGTGTGCATCGGTGTTGTCTCCTGGTTTTGGTAGTCATGGCATCTGCGCTCGTACGCGGCGAGCCCGGCCTCTTCAGTCGTTCAGCAGCCCGAGGCTTCGCGCGCTCTCGACAATGGCGCGCGCCCGGATCACGAAGGGGACATCGATCATTCGGCCGTCCACCACGTAGGCGCCCAGGCCCCGCGCATCGGCCTCGCGGGTCGCCTCGACCACCTTGCGGGCATGGGCGATCTCTTCGTCGGTCGGTCGGAAGACCTCGTTGGCGACGGCGACCTGGCTGGGATGGATGCAGGTCTTGCCGAGAAAGCCGAGATGGCGCGCCAGCATCGCCTCGGCGCGGTAGCCCGCGGCGTCGGCAATGTCGGCGAAGGCACTGTCGTAGGCGTACACCCCGGCCTCGCCGGCGGCGATGCGCACGGCGAACATCGCCTGCTGGATCGCGGCCGGTTCGCGTCGGGCGATGCCCAGGGGCTCGAACAGGTCCCCCAGGCCCAGTTGCAGGCCCTTGACGCGCGGATGGGCCAGCGCGAGTTCCGACGCCAGGCGCAGCGCCGAGGGTGTCTCGATGTTCAGCAGCATGCCGATGGGCGAGCGCACGCCGTTGGCCAGCTCCGCGCGCTCCAGGGCGTCGATCGCCGCGCACACGTGCGCCGCGCTCGCCGGCTTCGGCAGATTGATCAGGTGCACGCCGGGCTGGGCCACCGCCGCCATGTCCCGCTCGAAGTGCGGCGTGTCCATCGCGTTGACGCGAACGATCAGCGTCTTGCCGCTGGCGGCCGCTTCACCGCCCTGCAACAGCTGCCGGACGATGTCGCGGGCTTCGTCCTTGCGCGGCTCGGACACGGCGTCCTCGAGGTCGATGCAGATGCCATCGGCGGCACTGCCCAGGGCCTTGGCGAACAACTCGGGCCGTGTGCCCGGAACGAACAGCTTGCTTCTCATGCAGGCAGTCTCTGCCGTTCATGAGAAAAGAAAAACACATGCCTTCTATGATCAGAGGATAGAAAATGTATCTTCATGGAAACCGCCTACCTGCACAGCTTTCTTCTGGTGGTGGACTCCGGCTCCATGTCGGAGGCCGCCCGGCGGCTCGACCTGACCCCCGCCGCCGTGGCGCAGCAGATCCGCGCGCTGGAGCGTGAACTGCACGTACCGCTGCTGGCCCGCGCCGGCCGGACGGTGCAGCCGACCGAGGCGGGGCACCAGCTCGTGCAGCGGGCGCGCAACCTGCTGCGCGAGGTCAGCGACCTCAAGGCGGTGCTGGGCAGCGAGGCAGCCGGCGGCGAACTGCTCGTCGGCACGATCAACACCGCCTTGCACGGCATGCTGCCGGACATCCTCGCGGCCTTCGTGAAGACGAATCCCGGCGTCAAGGTGTTCCTGCAGTCGGGCACGACCGCCCTGCTCTACAAGGCCGTCCAGCAAGGCGAGCTCGATGCGGCGGTGTGCCTCTATCCACCGTTCGCCCTGGCCAAGACCTTCGACTGGATGCCGCTGCGCGAGGAGCCGCTGGTCCTGCTGGCGTCGAGCCGGCTGGCGCGGCGCGACCCGCACGAGCTCCTGCGCACATCGCCGCTGATCCGCTACGACCGCAGTCTGGGCGGTGGCAAGCAGGCCGATCGCTACCTGCGCGCCGCGGGCATCGTGCCGCAGGAACGTTTCGAACTCAGCTCGTTGCTGGCGATCGCCATGATGGTCGACCGCGGCCTGGGCGTGTCGGTGGTCCCGGACATCGCGTCACCCCTGCTCGACCGTCAGCACGTCGCGAAGATTCCGCTGCCCCTGCCCTCCGAGCCCAGGCGGTTCGGCATCCTGTGGCAGCGCGCGTCGCCGCGCCTTCGCCTGATCCAGAGCCTGGTCCAGAGCGCAGCCGGCCTTCGCGTGGTGTGAAACGGGCCGGGCGGGCCACGCGTCTAATGCGCCTGCGCTCCGCCTGCCCGTGCAATCGGCCTCTTGCCCGCCACGCCGCGTCCGGCCTCCCAACGCAGCACCGCACGCGCGACCGCATAGAGCACCACGAACACGGCGCCGAGGATGAGCAGGTCTGCGCCGTAGGGCAGCGCGGCGTAGCCGCCGCCCGTGAGCGACACCACGACGAACACGGCCACCAGATGCGCGCAGAAGACCGGCAACGAGGCCGAGCCCATGTCCTCCAGCCAGCGCGGACGCGGCAGTCGCGCGAGCAGCGGCGGGCCGAAGCGGATCGCGACGATGCCCAGGGCCGCGAGGTTGAGCAAGCGCAAGGGCCCGAGGTGCCACTTGTCGAACAGCAGGTTGAGCCCCGCATCATCGCCGAACGGGGCCTGCCCGGTCGGGCCGAAGTGCCGCCACGCGAAACAGGCCACAGCGATCGCCACGGCCGCGCCGAGGACCCACCGCGGGAAGACGAAGGGTTGCGCGTCCGGTGCGCTGCGGCTCGCCCCCATCCACATGCCGAAGAACCAGAGGAACTGCCACGAGAAGGTGTCGAAGGAGCCGGTCTCGTCGTAGGGCACCGGGATGTGCAGGGCCGTGCTGGTCACCTCGTACATCCAGTGCGTGGTGCCGAACTGCGACATCGCCCACAGCGTCGCGCTGACGGCGATCGGCCACGACCAGCCGTGACGCATCGCGAAGGCGATCACCCACGGGCTCATCAGCATGAAAAGGATGTACATCGGCAGGATGTCGAGGAAGGCCGGCTGGTAGACCAGCAACAGCGAGAACAGCAGGCCCTCGTGGGGGTTGGCGAGGTAGTACTTGATCATCTCCTTGACCGCGGGCTGGTCGAGCTTCAGCCCGAGCGCCACGATGACGGTGAAGACGAAGAGCAGCAGCGCCGCCTGGCTGAAGTAGATCTTGAGCGCGCGTTGCCAGAAGCCGCTGCGCATGGTGTCGACGCCGCGCGTGTAGCCGATGCGGCCATAGACCAGGCCCGACACGAAGGCCGACATCAACACGAAGCCCTCGGCGGCCGACACGAAGCCGAAGGGCTGGCCGACCGGGTCGGTCAGGCGCGACGGCACATGCGTGATCGTCATCAGCACCAGCATCAGACCGCGCGCGGCGTCGAGTTCCCAGAGTCGTTTCATGGCGTGCCGTGGACCGGGTGGGTGAGAACGAATCGCGCGGCGGCGTCGTCCGATGGTCCATGGTGCCGATGAAAGACCGGCGCCGGGGGTTCCGGCCGCTGCCGACCCTGCCGGTGCGATGCGTATTCGGGCGTCGGCCGTGTCTCACAGCGGCCGGGCCCGCAGGCGTTGTTCAGCCCTCGTCGGGCCGCATCGGGATGTCGCCGAGCGCCTCGTCGTTGCGCACGTCGCGCGCCGCCTTCATGAGCCCGATCGACAGACCGTCGCCGTGCCCCGCAAAGCCCTTCGCGATGCCCTCGAGCGCGGTCGACAGCGGCAGGTCGCCGTCGTCCGCGGCATCCATGGCGATGTTCAGCACGCGTGCGGCCATCTGGCGATAGGTCACGACGCCCGCTTTCTCGAGCACCGCCACCAGGTCCAGGTACAGCGCCAGGTTGAGGTCGAAAGCCAGCTTGGCGGTCACGTCGAGGTTGTCGTCATCGTTGTTCATGGGTGCTCCTGCTGACACCCATTATTGCCAAGGCCCGCCGAGCGATGCGTCAGAAAGTTGCGACACCTGCAGCGCATCCGCTCATTTGCGCGCGCTGCGTTCGCGCGCCCGCCGCACCTGCCGGCTCTGGGTGGCGAACTCGGCCGCACGTTGCTTGATCTGCTTCTTCTCGGCGCGCCCCTTGCGCAGGTGGCGACCGAGAAAGTAGCTGCCGATGCCGGTGGCCACGGCGATCACCAGGCCGATGGTGCTGAAGTCGATGTTGCCCATGGTGTGTGTCGCTCCGTCACTGCACCCGCGTGATCTGCGCCGGCTTGAAGCCCAGGTCGGCGGCCTTGCCCTTGCGGCCGCGCGCCGCCTTGGCATTGTTGAGCGAACGGATCTCGAGCGTCTCGTCGCGTTCCTTGCCGCCACGGCCGATGCCTTCGATCTTCACGCTGCGCGTATAGGCCGCGGCACCCGCCAGCGTGTCCTTGGCTTCCAGGTCGATCAGCGTGAGCCCGCGGCCGCCCTTGGGCAGCGCCTTGAGTTCGGTGATGTCGAAGGTCAGGATGCGGCCGCCGGTCGATGCGCAGGCCACGTGCGTCGCGGCCGGCATCGGCTCGGCGCCGCTCGCGCCGCCGACCAGCGACGGACGGCAGAGCTGCTCGCCCTCGCCCACGTCGATGAAGGCCTTGCCGCCGCGCTGGCGCGACATCATGTTCTCGACCGAAGCGATGAATCCATAGCCGCCGCTGTTCGACAGCAGCAGCTGCGCGCCCACCGGGCCCGCAAAGTAGTGCGCCAGCTGCGTGCCGCTGTCGAGCTCGATGAGCGTGGTGACCGGCTGGCCGTCGCCGCGGCCGCCTGGCAGCGACGCGACCGGCACGGTGTAGACGCGCACCGTCTTGTCCTTGGCGGTGCCGAAGACCAGCAGCGTGTCGACGCTGCGGCATTCGAAGGCGCCGTAGAGTGTGTCGCCGGACTTGAAGCTGTACTCGGCCGGCGCGCCGTTCGCCGCCTTCTCGCTGGCCCAGCCCTTCTGCGTGCGGACCCAGCCCTTCTGCGACACGATGACGGTCACCGGTTCGTCGACCACCTTCACTTCGGCCACGGCGCGCTTCTCGGCCTGGATCAGCGTGCGGCGTGCGTCTTCGAAGGTCTTGGCATCGGCCTCGATTTCCTTGACCAGCAGGCGGCGCAGCGCGGCCGGGCTGCCGAGGATGTCTTCCAGCTTCTTCTGCTCTTCGCGCAGGCCCTTGAGTTCCTGCTCGATCTTGATGGCTTCCAGCCGCGCCAGTTGGCGCAGGCGGATCTCGAGGATGTCTTCGGCCTGGCGTTCGCTCAGGTTGAAGCGCGCGATGAGCGCGGCCTTCGGGTCGTCGGCCGCGCGGATGATCGCGATCACCTCGTCGATGTTCAGCAGCACCAGCTGCCGGCCTTCGAGGATGTGGATGCGGTCGAGCACCTTGCCCAGGCGGTGCTTCGAGCGCTTCTCGACGGTGACCTCGCGGAAGGCGATCCACTCGTTGAGCATCTGCCGCATCGACTTCTGCACCGGCTTGCCGTCGATGCCGACCATCGTGAGGTTGATCGACGACGAGCTCTCCAGCGAGGTCTGCGCCAGCAGCGTGGTGATGAATTCTTCCTGGCTGATGCGCGAGGTCTTGGGCTCGAACACCAGGCGCACCGCGGCGTCCTTGCTCGACTCGTCGCGCACCACGTCGAGCACCGACAGGATGGCGGCCTTGACCTGCACCTGCTCGGTCGACAGCGCCTTCTTGCCGGCCTTGATCTTCGGGTTGGTCAGCTCTTCGATCTCTTCGAGCACCTTCTGCGTGCTGACGCCCGGCGGCAGCTCGTTGACCACCAGCTGCCACTGGCCTCGCGCCAGGTCCTCGATCTTCCAGCGCGCGCGCACCTTGAGCGAGCCGCGGCCGGTGCGGTAGGCGTCGGCGATGTCGCTCGCACTGCTGATGATCTGCGCGCCGCCGGGGTAGTCGGGGCCGGGCACGATCTGCAGCAGCTCTTCGTCGCTCAGCTTGCCGTTCGACTTGATGAGCGCGACGCAGGCGTCGGCGATCTCGCGCAGGTTGTGGCTCGGGATTTCCGTGGCCAGGCCGACCGCGATGCCGCTCGCGCCGTTGAGCAGCACGAAGGGCAGGCGCGCGGGCAAGAGGCGCGGCTCCTCGGTGCTGCCGTCGTAGTTGGGAATGAAGTCGACCGTGCCTTCGTCGATCTCGTCGAGCAGCAGGCTCGTGATGCGTGCGAGGCGTGCTTCCGTGTACCGCATGGCCGCAGCGCCGTCGCCGTCGCGGCTGCCGAAGTTGCCCTGGCCGTCGACCAGCGGGTAGCGCTGCGAGAAATCCTGCGCCATGCGCACCAGTGCGTCGTACGCGGCCTGGTCGCTGTGCGGGTGGAAGCGGCCGAGCACATCGCCGACCACGCGCGCGCTCTTCACCGGCTTGGCACCGACCGTGCCGTTGGTGCCGCCGAAGCCCAGGCCCATGCGCGACATCGAATAGAGGATGCGGCGCTGCACCGGCTTCTGGCCGTCGCTCACGTCGGGCAGCGCGCGGCCCTTGACCACGCTGAGCGCGTATTCGAGGTAGGCGGTCTGCGCGTAGTCGGCCAGCGTCAGCGCGTTGGGGTCTTCGGGGTTCGGGAGGTCGAGCGTGGGTTGGTCGTCCATGTCTTGTTGGCTTTTCTGACTCTGTCTGTCGTGTCTATTCGGTGGCCGGCGGGGCCGTGTCGATGCCTTCGGCCGCGGCGCGCGGCGCGGCGATTTCCATGCGCACCCGGCCCGGCGCCTGGCCGTGGCCGGTGGTCATGCCAGGCTTGAGATACGCGTAGAGCTGCAGCACGGTCTTCACGTAGTTCTGCGTCTCGCGGTAGTTCGGGATCTTGTTGCCGGCGCGCTGCACCGCCCCCTCGCCAGCGTTGTAAGCGGCCAGCGCCAGCTCGATCTGGCCTTCGAACAGCTCGATCAGGTGGTCCAGGTAGCGGGCGCCCGCGGTGATGTTGATGCGCGGGTCGAACAGCTTGGCCTCTTGCGTCTTGCGCTTGTCGCCGCGCACGCCGTAGCGCTCGGCCGTGCCGGGCATCAGCTGCATCAGGCCGAGCGCGCCCTTGGGCGACACGGCCTGCGCGTCGAAGCCCGACTCGGTGGCGACCAGCGCCTGCAACAGCTCGTAGTCGATCGAATGCGTGCGCGCTGCGTCGCGCAGCGCGGCCTTGGCAACCTTGTAATTGGGCGAGGCCTCGAACAGCGCCAGCAGCGTCTGGGCGGCCGGCGTCACGCTGCCGCCGTCGGCGCCTTTCGGTGCCCGCGCGATGCCCAGCGGCGCGATGCCGTCGGCCGTGTCGAACTGCTGCCCGCCCTTGAAGAAGAGCTGGTAACGCGCATCGAGCTTCTCAGCAGCGAAGTGCGCCACGCCCTGCGCGTCGACATAGCCGTAGATGTCGGCGGCATGCGCGAACACCGGCGCGGCGATCAGCACGAGGCTCGCCAGCAGGGTTCGGAAGCGGGATGCGGACATCAAGGATTCGTTCGGTCGGTGGATTCGTCGATGAGCGCCGTCAGACATCGATCTCGATGTCATCGGCCCGGATTTCCATGAGTTCGCGTCGCGCGGCGGCCTCGCCCTTGCCCATCAGCTTGGTGATCTCGCCTTCGGTTTCGCCGAAGGCCAGCCGGCCGAGGCCGACCTGCAGCAGACGGCGCGTGTCCGGATTGAGCGTGGTTTCCCACAATTGTTCCGCACTCATTTCGCCCAGGCCCTTGAAGCGGCTGATGCTCCAGGCGCCTTCCTTGACGCCATCCTTGCGCAGCTTGTCGAGCGTGGCGACCAGTTCGCCCTCGTCCAGCGCATACACCTTGGACGCTGGCTTCTTGCCGCGCGCCGGTGCGTCGATGCGGAACAGCGGCGGCTTGGCGACGTAGACGTGGCCGGTCTCAATCAGCTTCGGGAAGTGGCGGAAGAACAGCGTGAGCAGCAGGACCTGGATGTGCGAGCCATCGACGTCGGCATCGGACAGGATGCAGACCTTGCCGTAGCGCAACCCGCTCATGTCGGGCGTGTCGTTGGGGCCGTGCGGGTCGACGCCGATGGCCACCGAGATGTCGTGGATCTCGGTGTTGGCGAAGAGCCGGTCGCGCTCCACCTCCCAGGTGTTGAGCACCTTGCCGCGCAGCGGCAGCACCGCCTGCGACTCCTTGTCGCGGCCCATCTTGGCGCTGCCGCCGGCGGAATCGCCCTCGACCAGGAAGACCTCGTTGTGGCTGATGTCCTTGCTTTCGCAGTCGGTCAGCTTGCCCGGCAGCACGGCCACGCCCGAGCCCTTGCGCTTCTCGACCTTCTGGCCGGCCTTCTGCCGGGTCTGCGCGGCCTTGATCGCGAGTTCGGCCAGCTTCTTGCCGTAGTCGACGTGCTGGTTGAGCCACAGCTCCAGCGCCGGGCGCACGAAGCTCGACACCAGGCGCACCGCGTCGCGCGAATTCAGGCGTTCCTTGATCTGGCCCTGGAACTGCGGGTCGAGCACCTTGGCGCTCAGCACGTACGAGGCACGCGCAAACACGTCTTCGGGCAGCAGCTTCACGCCCTTGGGCAGCAGCGAGTGGAACTCGATGAAGCTCTTGACCGCCGTGAACAGGCCGTCGCGCAGACCGCTCTCGTGCGTGCCGCCGGCGCTGGTCGGGATCAGGTTGACGTAGCTCTCGCGCACCGGCTGGCCGTCTTCGGTGAAGGCCACGCACCAGTCGGCGCCCTCGCCTTCGGCGAAGTTGTCGGCGTTCTTGTCGGCATGGCCGGCGCCTTCGAACAGCGGGATGACCGGCTCGCCGTTGAGCGTCTGCATCAGGTAGTCGCGCAGGCCGCCCTTGTAGAGCCAGGTCTGGGTGTCGCCGCTCTTCTCGTTGACCAGCGTGACGCTCACGCCCGGCATCAGCACGGCCTTGCTGCGCAAGAGGTGCGTCAACTCGTGCATCGGCAGCGTCGCCACCTCGAAGTACTTGGCGTCGGGCCAGGCGCGCACCGTGGTGCCCTGCTTGCGGTCGCCGCCGGTCTGCGGTCGGATCTGCAGCGGCTCGATCACGTCGCCGGCCGAGAAGGCCAGCTGGGCCACCGAACCCTCACGGTGCGACACGACCTCCAGCCGCTTCGACAGCGCATTGGTCACCGACACGCCCACGCCGTGCAGGCCGCCCGAGAAGCTGTAGGCGCCGCCCGAGCCCTTGTCGAACTTGCCGCCGGCATGCAGCCGGGTGAACACGAGTTCGACGACGGGCGCCTTTTCTTCGGGGTGCAGGCCAAAGGGAATGCCGCGGCCGTCGTCCTCGATGCCGACCGAACCGTCGGTGTGCAGCGTGACCTTGATCTTCTTGCCATAGCCCGCCAACGCTTCGTCGGCCGCGTTGTCGAGCACTTCCTGGATGATGTGCAGGGGGTTGTCGGTCCGGGTGTACATGCCCGGACGCTGCTTGACCGGCTCGAGGCCCTTGAGGACGCGGATCGAGCCTTCGGAGTATTCGGGGAGAGTCTTGGGGGAAGTCGCCATGGGGGCGGATTGTAGTGAGCAACGCGCCGGGGGACTGGATGCTCATACAGTACCCTGCCGATCGATGCGCCCACCGCATCGCGAACCGGACGAAATATCAAGAATGCCAGTCGCCCGGGTAACGGCGCTGTCAAGGCCGATTGGCTACAGTCGGCAGATGTCCTCGACCACCCCGGCCCAACCGCTGTCGCTCAAGCAGGTCCTGATCTGCGGCGCCATGATCGTCACCCTGTCCATGGGCATCCGGCACGGTTTCGGCCTGTGGCTGCAGCCGATCACCCAGGAGCAGGGCTGGACGCGCCAGACCTTCTCGCTGGCCATCGCCATCCAGAACCTCTCCTGGGGCGTGATGGGCGTGTTCGCCGGCATGCTGGCCGACAAGCTCGGCGCCTTCCGCGTGCTGCTGATCGGCGCGGCCTGCTATGCGCTGGGGCTGGCCGGCATGGCGCTGTCGCCGACGCCGCTGCTCTTCGCCCTCACGGCCGGCGTGCTGATCGGCGCGGCGCAGGCGGGCACAACCTATGCCGTGATCTACGGCGTGATCGGGCGGCAGATCCCCGTGGAGCGGCGCTCGTGGGCGATGGGCGTGGCGGCGGCCGCCGGCTCCTTCGGCCAGTTCCTGATGGTGCCGATCGAGGGCCAGCTGATCGCCCGCCTGGGCTGGCACACCGCGCTGCTGGCGCTCGCCGCGGTGGTGCTGCTGATCGTGCCGCTGGCCTTCGGGCTGCGCGAGCCAGCGCGCGTGGCCATGCTCGGCGCCCGGCGCGAGCAGAGCATCGTCCAGGCGGTGATCGAGGCCTTCAGGTACCCCAGCTTCGGCCTGCTGATGGCCGGCTATTTCGTCTGCGGCTTCCAGGTGGTCTTCATCGGCGTGCACATGCCCAGCTACCTCAAGGACAAGGGCCTGTCGCCCGAAGTGGCCAGCTACGCGCTGGCGCTGATCGGCCTGTTCAACGTGTTCGGCTCGTACGCGGCCGGCACGCTCGGGCAACGGCTGTCCAAGCGGAAGATCCTGGCGTCCATCTACTTCGGGCGCGCCATCGCCATCTCGCTGTTCCTGATCGTGCCGCTCTCGCCGCTGTCGGTCTACGTCTTCGCGGCGGTGATCGGCTTCCTCTGGCTGTCGACCGTGCCGGCGACCAATGCGCTGATCGCGCAGATCTTCGGCGTGGCCCACCTGTCGATGCTCAGCGGCTTCGTCTTCCTGGGCCACCAGGTCGGCTCGTTCCTGGGCGTGTGGCTCGGGGGCTTCCTGTACGACCGCACCGGCAGCTACGACATCGTCTGGTACATCGCCATCGCGCTGGGCGTGATGGCGGCGCTGGTCAACCTGCCGGTGAAGGAGGGCGCGATCGCCCGGCCGGCGCCTCAACCTCAATCGGCCTGACCGCCTGACACATGCACGCCCCCACCCGCCACCGCTGGATGCAGGCCGCTGCCGTCGCCGCCGGGCTGGCAGTGCTCGCGGGCGTGTTCATGCTCTACACCCAGCCGGCCTTCATGGTCACGCTGATCGACCAGCTCTGGAGCTGCTTCTGAGCCCCGAACCGCACGGCGCGCTGCAGGCGCCCTCGCCCTGGATCGTGCGCTGGTCTCACCTGGTGCCGCCCGCCGGCGCGGTGCTCGACGTGGCCTGCGGCGCGGGACGGCACATGCGCTGGTTTGCCGACCGCGGCCATCCGACCACCGGCGTCGACCGTTCGGAAGACGCGGTGCAGGCCGCCTCGCGCCATGGGCGCGTGCTGCAGGCCGACATCGAAAGCGGCCCCTGGCCCTTCGACGGGCGGCGCTTCGCGGCCGTCGTCGTCACGAACTACCTCTGGCGCCCTCGCCTGCCCGACACCGTGGCGGCGGTGGCACCGGGCGGGGTGCTGCTCTACGAAACCTTCGCCGCCGGCAACGAGACGGTCGGCAAGCCTTCGCGCGCCGACTTCCTGCTGCAGCCCGGCGAACTGCTGGCCGCCTGCACCGGGCTGCGGGTGGTGGCCTACGAAGACGGCTTCCTGCCGTCGCCGGACCGCTTCGTGCAGCGCATCGCCGCGGTTCGACCGCCCACGACGCTCGGTGCTTTCCCGGAACGGCACCCCCTCGGCGACCCCGCGCCGGGTCAGTAGAATGCGTCCTTTCGTCCCAACCGACAAAGAGACCCCCCTTGGAGCAACTCACAGGCAGCATCGTCGCGCTCGCAACGCCGATGCATGAAGACGGCAGCGTCGACTACCCCGCGCTGCGCCGGCTGATCGACTGGCACATCGACGAGGGCACCGACTGCCTGGGCGTGGTCGGTACCACCGGCGAATCCCCCACGGTCGACGTCGAGGAGCACTGCGAAATCATCCGCGTGTCGGTCGAGCAGGCCAAGGGCCGTGTGCCCGTCATGGCCGGCTGCGGCGCTAATTCGACCAAGGAAGCGATCGAGCTGGCCAAGTTCGCCAAGGGCGTCGGTGCCGACTCGCAACTGCAGGTCGTGCCCTACTACAACAAGCCCACGCAGGAAGGCCAGTACCAGCACTTCAAGGCCATCGCCGAAGCGGTGGGCGACCTGCCCGTCGTGCTGTACAACGTGCCCGGCCGCACCGTGGCCGATATGGCGCACGACACCGTGCTGCGCCTGGCGCAGGTGCCGGGCATCATCGGCATCAAGGAAGCGACCGGCAACATCGAGCGGGCCCAGTGGCTGATCCGCGACCTGCCCAAGCACTTCGCTGTGTATTCCGGGGACGACCCCACCGCCGTCGCGCTCATGCTGTGCGGCGGCCAGGGCAACATCAGCGTCACGGCCAACGTGGCGCCGCGCAAGATGCACGAGCTGTGCGTGGCGGCCCTGGCAGGCGACGTCGCTACGGCCATGCGCATCCAGTTCGAACTGATGCCGCTGCACCGCAACCTGTTCATCGAACCCAACCCCATTCCGCTGAAGTGGGC
Organism: Variovorax sp. J2L1-78; assembly: GCF_030317205.1. Lineage (NCBI taxonomy): Bacteria > Pseudomonadati > Pseudomonadota > Betaproteobacteria > Burkholderiales > Comamonadaceae > Variovorax > Variovorax arabinosiphilus. The sequence goes on from NZ_JASZYB010000001.1 coordinate 1,762,075, forward strand.
GATGGCGCGCATGGGCCTGTGCGGCGGCGCGCTGCGCCTGCCCCTGACCGAACTCGGCGAAGCCAGCCGGCCGGCCGTCGAAGCCGCCCTGCGCGCCACCGGACTGCTCAAGGACTGAGCGGTCCGCCGAGCCCACCGCATCTCACACGCAACCTTTTGCGCACGGCCGACTCCGACAGGGCGGCCGATGCGGCCTCGATTGATCGAACCATTCCACCAAGGAAGACGACGTTGAAGAATTTTTCGCGATTCGCACTGCTGGCCCTGGTCGCCAGCCTGACTGCCTGCTCGGTCCTCGAGGGCGACAAGATCGACTACAAGAGCGCCGGCAAGGCCCCGACGTTGGAGGTCCCGCCGGACCTGAGCCAGCTGTCGCGTGAAAACCGCTACGCCGTGCCCGGCGGTGCCGTGTCGGCCAACAGCTACCAGGCCGGCAAGGCCGATGCGCCGAGCATCCCGACGGCCGTCGCGACGCTGGGCGACGTGCGCATGGAACGCGCCGGCAACACCCGCTGGATCGTGGTCAACCGCCCGGCCGAGCAGCTGTGGGAGCCCGTGCGCGACTTCTGGCAGGAGAACGGCTTCCTGCTGACCACTGAGCAGCGCAACCTGGGCATCATGGAGACCGACTGGGCCGAGAACCGCGCCAAGCTGCCGCAGGACATCATCCGCGGCACGCTGGGCAAGCTGATCGACTCGGTCTACTCCACCAGCGAGCTCGACCGCTTCCGCACCCGCATCGAGCGCACGCCCAACGGCACCGAGATCTACGTCAGCCACCGCGGCATGGAAGAGGTTTACACCAACAACGCGACCAAGGACCAGACGGTCTGGCAGCCGCGCGCGAGCAACCCCGAACTCGAGACCGAGTTCCTGCGTCGCCTGATGGTCAAGCTGGGCGTCTCGCAGGAGCAGTCGAAGGCGCTGACCGCCAGCGCGGCCAACGTGAGCACCGTGAGCAAGGTCGCCACCGTCGACGGCCGCCCGGTGGTGCAGATCCCCGAAGGCTTCGACCGCGCCTGGCGCCGGGTCGGCCTCGCGCTCGACCGCACCGGTTTCACCGTGGAAGACCGCGACCGCAGCGCCGGCACCTACTTCGTGCGCTACGTGACGCCCAATCCCGACAAGAAGGAACCGGGCCTGTTCGCCAAGATGCTGAGCTTCGGCAAGGCTGCCAAGGACGAGAGCCCGCTGAAGTACCGCATCTTGGTCAAGAGCCAGGGCGAGGCCAGCACGGTCTCGGTGCTCAACGAAGCCGGCGTGCCCGATACCACGGACAACGCACAGCGTATCGTCAAGGTCATCGCCGACGACCTGAAGTAAGGGCTGCCCGCGTGCTGCGCTTTCGCAGTCTGGGCAGCGGCAGCACGGGCAACGCCACGCTGGTCGAAGCGACCAGCGGCGGCCGCACCTCGCGGCTGCTGGTCGATTGCGGCTTCACCCTGCGTCACCTGGATGCCCGCCTGGCCCGCGTCGGGCTGGCGGCGAGCGACATCGACGCGGTCTTCATCACGCACGAGCACGGCGACCACATCGGCTGCGCCCATGCGCTGTCGCGCCGCGAGCGCCTGCCGGTCTGGATGAGCGAAGGCACCTGGCTCGCGACCGGCGGCCGCGACTTCGAGGGCCGGTTGAACCTGGCCCGCGACAGCGTCGACTTTTCGGTCGGCGACCTGTCCGTCCACCCTTTCACCGTGCCGCACGACGCGCGCGAGCCCTTGCAGCTGCGCTGCACCGACGGCGCCCGCAGCCTCGGCGTGCTGACCGATCTCGGCCACGTCACGCCCTATGTGCTCGCGCAGCTGGCCGGCCTCGACGCCCTGCTGCTGGAGTGCAACCACGACAGCGACCTGCTCGCCGCCTCGGCCTACCCGGCCTTCCTGAAGCTGCGCGTCGGCGGCAACTACGGCCACCTGTCGAACACCGCCGCCGCCGACATCGCGCGTGCAGTCCACCACGGCGGCCTGCGCCACGTGCTGGCGGCGCACCTGAGCGAGCAGAACAACCGCCCGGAGATCGTGCGCCAGGTGCTGGCCGGCGCACTGGGCGCCAGCGAGCAGGACATGCTCACCGCCACGGCGGCCGACGGCTCGCCCTGGCTGGACGCCTGAGGCGTCGCCCTCTCAGAGGGCGCGTTGGCGCATCGCCTCGTACAGGCAGATGCCGCTGGCCACCGAGACGTTCAGGCTCTCGACCGCGCCCCGCATCGGGATGCTGATCAGCTCGTCGCAGCTCTTGCGCGTGAGCTGGCGCATGCCGTCGCCCTCGGCGCCGAGCACCAGCGCGAGCGGGCGCTTCAGGTCGCTCTGGTAGAGCGTGCCCGGCGCGTCGTCGCTGGTGCCGACGCACCAGATGCTGCGTTCCTTGAGCTCGCCCAGGGTGCGGGCCAGGTTCGTCACCATGAAGTACGGCACCGTCTCGGCCGCGCCGCTCGCCACCTTGGCGACCGTGGCGTTGATGCCGGCCGCGTGATCCTTCGGCGCGATGACCGCGTGGGCGCCGGCGCCGTCGGCCACGCGCAGGCAGGCGCCGAGGTTGTGCGGGTCGGTCACGCCGTCGAGCACCAGCAGCAGCGGCATGGTGCCTGCGGCCTCCAGGCCTTCGAGCAGTTCGTCGAGGGAGTGGGTCTGCGGGATCGGCTCCACGCGGGCGGCGACGCCCTGGTGGCCGTGGCTGCCGGCGAGCTTGGCGATGCGCAATGCATCGGCCTCGACCAGGCGCACGCCAGCGTCCTGCGCGCGGGCCTTGAACTGCTGCATGCGCGCGTCGCGGCGGCTCGCGTCGAAGAGCACCTCGATCACCGACTTCGGCGCGGTCTTGAGACGCACGCCCACGGCATGGAAGCCGAAGATCACTTTGGGAGAAGACATGCGGGGATTATCCCTGCGCGCTCAGGTCCTCTTTTCGTCGGCGCCGACGCGGCCGGCCTCGATCGTGATGCGCCGCTCGCACTGCGCGGCGATGGCGCGGTCGTGCGTGACCAGCACGAGCGTGGTGCCGAGCTCCCGGTTGAGGTCGAACATCAACTTCATCACCTGCTCGCCGGTCGCGAAGTCGAGGCTGCCGGTCGGCTCGTCGGCCAGCAGCAATTGCGGCTGCACGACGAAGGCACGCGCCAGCGCCACGCGCTGCTGCTCGCCGCCCGACATCACCTTCGGGTAGTGGTTCAGGCGCTGGCCGAGGCCGACGCGGCCCAGCATTTCGGTGGCGGCCTTGCGCGCGTCCTTGCGGTCGGCCAGTTCGAGCGGAAGCATCACGTTCTCCAGCGCCGTGAGGTTGGCCAGCAACTGGAAGCTCTGGAACACGAAGCCGACCTTCTGCGCGCGCAGCGCCGCGCGGTCGTCCTCGTCGATCGCGAAGAGGTCATCACCGCCAAGCTTCACCGTGCCGCGCGTCGGCGTGTCCAGGCCGGCGACGATCGACAGCAGCGTGCTCTTGCCCGAGCCCGAAGCCCCGACGATGGCTGCGGTCTCCCGCGCGCCCAGGGTGAAATGGATGTCCTGCAGAATGTCCAGCGTGCCTGCCGAATCGGTGACCGACTTGAAAACATGATCGACGGCAACAATTGCTTCGGAGGGGGTTGGGGACATTGAAAGGCTTTGCGTGGTGAATCGACGTGACTTTATCGTGATGGGCGCCGTGCTCGGCAGTACGGGGCTTTCCACTGGGGCCTTCGCGCAGGCGCCTGGCGCGAAGCCCGTCATCCTCGTGGTCGGCGATTCGCTCTCGGCCGAGTACGGGCTCAAGCGCGGCGAAGGCTGGGTGCCGCTGCTCGAGAAGCGGCTGGCCGACCAGAAGATCGCCGCGACGGTGGTCAACGCCAGCATCAGCGGCGACACCACCTCGGGCGGCCGTGCGCGGCTGGCTTCGTTGCTCAAGCAGCACCAGCCGACCCATGTGGTGCTCGAACTTGGCGGCAACGACGCGCTGCGCGGCCTGCCGATCCAGAACACCGAGGACAACCTGACCCAGATGACGAGGGCGGCGCAGGCCGCCGGTGCCAAGGTGCTGATCGTCGGCATGCAGGTGCCGCCGAACTACGGGGGTGACTACCTCAAGCGCTTCGAGGCGATCTTCCAGAAGGTGGCGACGACGACCAAGGCGGCCGTGGTGCCCTTCCTGCTGCGCGGCGTGGCCGATGGGCCGGACGCGGCGAATCTCTTCCAGCCCGATCGCATCCACCCGGTAGCCGCCGCGCAGCCGCGCATGCTGGACAACGTCTGGCCCGAGCTGAAGAAGCTGCTCGGGCGCTGACGGCCGCACGGCCATAGCGCACTGCCCTAGAAAAAAGCCGCCGCTGCATTCCTGCAGGGGCGGCTTTTTCAAGTCCTTGGAAGCACCGGCGATCAGCCGTTCTTGGTGGGCGTGTCGGGCACCGTGGGCGGATCGCGTTCCAGCGACGCGACGTCCGTCTCAGGGTCTCCGGGGGCCAGCCCCTCGCTGCTCGGATGGAGCTTGCGGTCGGCTTTTTCCCGCAGCTTCTCTTCCTTCTTTTTCTTCTTGGCCAGCTCTTTCTGGCGCTTCTCGTAGCCGTAGTTGGGTGTTGCCACTGCTTCTCCTTGAGCGAGGCAGTCCGGGTGACTGCGTGTAGGTTGACTGTAAGCGATAACCGCCGCGATTCAGAGCGCAGCCAGCGCCTGCGCCAGGTCGGCCAGAAGGTCTTCCACGGCCTCGAGCCCGACCGAAAAGCGCACCAGCGTGCCGCGGTGCGGCCAGCGCGCCACGCTCGCGTCGCGCATCAGGCCGATGTCGTAGGGCACCACGAGGCTGATGGGGCCGCCCCACGAATAGCCCAGCTTGAACAGGCGCAGCCCGTCGCAGAAGCGGTCGACCTCCTCGGCGCTGAAGCGCTCGTCGAACACCACCGAAAAGAGCCCCGCAGCGCGGTCGGTCGACCCGCACAGGCGCTGCCAGTTCGCATGGCCGGGCGAGCCCTCCAGCGCCGGATGCAGCACCTGCGCGATCTCGTCGCGGCCCCGCAGCCAGTGCGCGATCTCGCGTGCGCTGCGATCATGTGCCTCATAGCGCAACGCGATGCTCGGCAGCGCGCGCAGCAGCGTCTCGACATCCCCGACGCCCACGCCCCAACCCATGCGCATGTGCGTGAGCTTGAGCGCCTGGTGCAGCCGCGGCTCGCGCGTGATCACGCTGCCCATCAGCACATCGCCGCCGCCGCTGGGGTACTTGGTGAGCGCATGCACCGAGATGTCCACGCCCTGCCCGCTGCCGTCGAGGTCGAAGGGCGGGAAGGCCAGCCCGGCGCCCCAGGTGTTGTCGAGCGCGGTGACCACGCCATGTTCGCGGCAGACAGCCACCAGCGCCGGCAGGTCGGGGAATTCCATGGTGACGGAGCCTGCGGCTTCCAGCCACACGAGCTGGGTGCGATCCGACAGCTTGGCCGCCAGATCGTCCGGGTCCATCGCGTCGTAGAGCCGGTAGCTCACACCGAAGTTCGCCAGCTCGCCGGCGGCCAGCGCCTTGTTGGGGCCATAGGCGTTGTCGGGGATCAGCACCTCGCCGCCGGTCTTGAGCAGCGCGAAGGCCACGAGCGAGATGGCGGCCAGGCCACTGGGCACCAGCAGGCAATCGGTGCCACCCTCGAGCGTGGCCAGCCGTTCCTCGAGCGTGAAGGTGGTGGGCGTGCCGTGCAGGCCGTAGGTGTAGCCGGCCTTGGTCTTCCAGTCGCGCGCGCGCATGGCAGCCACGTCGGCGAAGAAGACCGTGGAGGCCTTGAAGACCCCGGGCTGCGGTGCGGCGAATTTCGCCGGCGGTTGGTAGGGGTGGTGGATCAGGTCGGTGATGGGGTCGGACATGCCGCCAATGCTAGAGCATCGACGGCAAGACCCCGATCAGACCGACCACTTCTGGATCAGCTTGTCCGGTCGCATGCTGTCGTAGCCCTCGAAGGGCTGGTGGATCCACGGATTCGTCGCCAGGAACTCGACCGAGTAGTCGGGCGTGAAGGTCGACAGCGCCTTGGTCCAGAGCACGGCGCTGCGCAGTTCGGTGATGGGCGAATACTGCGTGCGCAGCATGTCGACCACGGCATGCAGCGTGTGGCCCGAATCGGCCAGGTCGTCGACCAGCAGCACCTTGCCGGCGATCTCGCCCTTGGGCGTGGTGATGAAGCGCGCGATGTCGAGGTGGCCCTGCACCGTGCCGGCGTCGGCGCGGTAGGAGCTGGTCGACATGATCGCCAGCGGCTTGTCGAAGATGCGCGAGAGCACGTCGCCCGGACGCATGCCGCCGCGCGCGAGGCACAGGATCGTGTCGAACTCCCAGCCCGACTGGTGCACCTTGATCGCGAGCTTCTCGATCAGGTTGTGGTACTCGTCGTAGCTGACGTAGAGATGCTTGCCGTCTTCGGTCAACATGGGTCGTGGTTCCTGTTCAGTCGGCCAGATAGGGGTGGCGCATCATGATGGTGTGGTCGCGGTCGGGGCTGGTCGACACCATGTGGATCGGCACGCCGGTGACCTGCTCGATGCGCTGCAGGTAGAGCCGCGCGTTGACCGGCAGCTTGTCGTACTGCGTGACGCCCACGGTGCTTTCGCTCCAGCCTTCGAGCGTTTCGTAGACCGGCGTGCAGCGCGAGATCTCGTCGGCACCCATCGGCAGGATGTCGGTGTGCTCGCCGTCGAGTTCGTAGCCGGTGCACAGCTCCAGCTTCTCGAGGCCGTCGAGCACGTCGAGCTTGGTGATGCACAGGCCCGACAGGCCGTTGACCTGCGCCGAGCGCTTGAGCAATGCGGCATCGAACCAGCCGCACCGGCGGCTGCGGCCGGTGGTCACGCCCTTCTCGGCGCCCACGGTGCTCATGTGATAGCCCGGCGTGCCCGGCGTTTCCCAGTCGAGTTCGGTCGGAAACGGGCCACCGCCGACGCGCGTGCAGTAGGCCTTGGTGATCCCCAGGATGTAGTGCAGCATGCCCGGGCCGACGCCCGAACCGGCGGCCGCATTGCCGGCCACGCAGTTGCTGGAGGTCACGTACGGATAGGTGCCGTGGTCGACGTCGAGCAGCGTGCCTTGCGCGCCTTCGAACAGCAGGTTGGCACCGGCTTTGTGGGCGTCGTTGAGCTCGCGCGACACGTCGGCCATCATCGGCTTGAGCAGCTCGGCGTGGACCATGGCCTCGTCGTAGACCATGTCGTAATCGATCGCGGCGGCGCCCAACACCTGCGTGAGCACATGGTTGTGCAGGTCGAGCAGCACGCGCAGCTTGTCGGCGAATCGCTGCGGGTGCTTCAGGTCCTGCACGCGCAGCGCGCGGCGTGCGATCTTGTCCTCGTAGGCCGGGCCGATGCCGCGGCCGGTGGTGCCGATCTTCTCGCTGCCGCCCTTCTCGCGGTAGAGCTCGCGGGCGATGTCGAGTGCGGCATGGAAAGGCAGGATCAGCGGGCAGGCCTCGCTGATGCGCAGGCGCGAACGCACCTCCACGCCGGCCTTCTCCAGGCCTTCGATCTCCTCGAAGAGCTTGGCCGGCGACAGCACGACGCCATTGCCGATGTAGCACTTCACGCCCGGCCGCATGATGCCGCTGGGGATCAGGTGCAGCGCGGTCTTCACGCCGTTGATGACCAGCGTGTGGCCCGCGTTGTGGCCGCCCTGGAAGCGGACCACGCCTTGCGCGCTCTCCGTCAGCCAGTCGACCAGCTTGCCCTTGCCCTCGTCGCCCCATTGGGTGCCGACGACGACCACGTTTCTTCCGGTGGTAACGCTCATGATGGTTCGCTTCTCAAGATTCAGATGGCTTGGACGTTCCACTGGCCGGCGCTCTGGACGAGCTCCCGGTCGCACTGGAACTCGTCGATTTCGCTGTCGTGGCCAGGCAGCACGCAGACCACGGTTTCGCCCTGCGCACGCAACGCGGCAATGGCGGCACGCAGGCCGGCCGCGTCGCTCCACGGGGCGCGGATGGCCGCCCGCAGTGGCCGGCTCGGCACCACGCCGACCAGCTCGCGCAGGTCGACGCTGAAGCCGACCGCCGGTCGGTTGCGGCCGAACACCGCGCCCACCTCGTCGTAGCGGCCGCCGCGCACCAAGGCGTCGGCGGCGCCGTTCACGTAGATGCCGAAGCGCATGCCGCTGTAGTAGGCGTAGCCGCGCAGGTCGGACAGGTCGAAGCTCACGGTCGCGCCGTCGAGGCGGGCGGCCAGTTGCTTCAGGTCGTCCAGCGCGGCGCGCACGGCGGCCGTGTCGGGCAGCGCCGTGGCCGCCTCGTCCAGCACGCTGGCGTCGCCGTAGAGCTGCACGAGCGCCAGCAGGCCTTCGCGCGAGGCCGCAGGAAAGTCGCGTGTCAGCGTGCGCAGCTCGCTCGCGTCCTTCGCAGCCAGCGCGGCATGCACGCGGGCGATGACGGCCGCATCCACCATGACGCCGGCAAAGAGCGAACGCACGATGCGGGCGTCGGCCATGTCGACGATCACGCCGGCGGGCAAGCCGGCCGCGCGCAGGCAATCGAGCGCCAGCAGCAGCACCTCGGTGTCGGCTTCGAGCCCGACGTGACCGTAGATCTCGGCACCGAACTGCAGCGGCTCGCGCGTGGCGTGCGGACGATCAGGCCGGGTGTGGACCACCGGGCCGCAGTAGCAAAGCCGCGTGACGCCTCGGCGGTTCAGCAGATGGGCATCGATGCGCGCGACCTGCGGCGTGGTGTCGGCGCGCAACCCCATCGTGCGGCCCGAGAGCTGATCGACCAGCTTGAAGGTTTGAAGGTCGAGGGCCTCGCCCGTACCGGACAACAGGGACTCGAGGTGTTCGAGCAGCGGCGGCATCACCAGCTCGTAGCCATAGCCACGGGCGGTGTCGAGCAGTTCGCGTCGAAGTTCTTCGATGTGGCGCGCCTCGGAAGGCAGCACATCGGCAATGTGATCCGGGAGGACCCAGGCGGACATGGGGATCGGGGGCGTGGTTAAACCGGGATTCTACCGGGCGCGGACGTGTGGCCCAACGAAGGGCGAGCCCGCAGATGGAAGCTCAGTACAGGATCCAGAGCAGCAGCAGGCCGACAAGGATGCTGCACAGGCCGAAGAAGCGCAGCTGACCGTCACGCAGCTGCATCAGCTGGCCGAAGCCGCGGCGCCAGCCGCCCGGCGATACGAAGGGCAGCAGCCCTTCGATCACCAGCACGAGCGCCAACGCGCTCCATAGCGTGTCGGCGCTCACGGCAGGCGGTCAGCGCGGCGCGTTCGGGCTGCCGGGCCCGCGCAGCGCGCGGAAGAAATCGGACGATGCCGGGTCGACCACCAGCACGTCGCTCTTCTTGTTGAAGCTCTGCTTGTAGGCGTCGAGGCTCCGGTAGAACTGGGCGAACTGCGGGTCGCGGCCGAAGGCTTCGCTGTACGCCGAGGCGGCCTGGGCGTCGCCCTCGCCCTTGATCTTCTGGGCATCGCGGTAGGCGTTGGCGACCGTCACTTCGCGCTGGCGATCGGCATCGGCGCGGATCTTCTCGCCTTCGGCGAAGCCGGTGGAACGCAGCTCGTTGGCCACGCGCTTGCGTTCGGCCTCCATGCGTCGGTAGACCGACTCGGTGATCGCTTCCACGTAGTCGACGCGGGTGATGCGCACGTCGACGATGTCCACACCCCAGGGCTTGGCGCCCTTCACCACCGACAGCACTTCGCGCTGCACGTCGGCCATGAGCTGCTCGCGCCGCACGGAGATCAGGTCGCGCACGGTGCGCTTGTTGACGTTCTCCTGGAACGCGTTGCGCACCACGCGGTTGAGCTGCACCGCGCCAGCGTTCTCGTCGAGGCCGACGTTGCGGATGTATTCCGAGGGGTTGGTCACGCGCCAGCGCACGTACCAGTCGATCACCACGCGCTGCTTCTCGGCCGTGAGCATGGGCTCGGTCTCGAGGCTCGACAGCGTCAGCAGGCGCTTGTCGATGTACGACACGTTCTGGAACGGCGGCGGCATCTTGAAGTTGAGGCCGGGCTCGGTGATCACGTCCTTGATCTGGCCGAGCTGGTAGACCACGCCGAACTGGCGCTGGTCGACCACGAAGAGCGTCGAGCTCAGCAGCGCGAGCGCCACCAGGATCGTCGATGCGATGAATCCGATTCTGTTCATGTTCTTGTTCTCCGCCTCAACGTGCGTCACGGTCGCGGGTGCGGCCGTCGCGCAGGCGCGCATCGTTGCTCGTCGGCGCCACCGGGATCACCGAGGACTGCGACGGTGCGGTGCCGGCCACGTTCGGGCTGGCGCCATCGACCGGCGCGCCGGCCGTGCCGGCACCGGTGCCCTGCATCAGCTTGTCGAGCGGCAGGTACAGCAGGTTCGAGCCCTGCTTCGAATCGACCAGCACCTTGGTGGTGTTGGTGTAGATCTGCTGCATGGCGTCGGTGTACATGCGGTCGCGCGTCACCTGCGGCGCCTTCTGGTACTCGGCCAGCACGGCAGCGAAGCGACCGGCATCACCCTGGGCCTGCGCCACGATGCGGGCCTTGTAGGCTTCGGATTCTTCCTTCAGGCGCGACGCCGTACCCGTGGCGCGCGGCACCACGTCGTTGGCATAGGCCTGCGCCTCGTTCTTGGCTCGCTCGCGTTCCTGGCCGGCCTTGAGCACGTCGTCGAAAGCCGCCTGCACCTGCTCGGGCGGACGCACGCCACCCTGCTGCAGGTTGATGTTGACGACTTCGACACCGACCTTGTAGCGGTCGAGGATGGTCTGCATCAGCGTGCGCACGCGCGGGGCGATCTGGTCGCGCTCCTCAGCCAGCGCCGCGTCCATCTTCATCTTGCCGACCACTTCGCGCACCGCCGTTTCGGCGACCTGCACCACGGTGTCGGCCGGTGCCTTGCTCTCGTAGAGGTAGGCACGAGCGTCGCTCAGGCGGTACTGCACGGCGAACTTGATCTCGACGATGTTCTCGTCTTCGGTGAGCATGGCCGATTCGCGCAGACCGGTGGAGCGCACGATGCTGTCGCGGCCCACGTCGGTCGAACGGATCTGCGTGACCACCACCACCTCGTGGCGCTGGATCGGGTACGGCAGGCGCCAGTTGAAGCCCGCGCCAACAGTGGTCTTGTAGCGGCCGAACTGGGTGATGACGGCCTGCTGGCCTTCGTTCACGATGAAGAAACCGGTGCCCAGCCAGATCAGCACCGCCACGCCGACGATCAGGCCCAGGCCGTAGCCGGCGTTCTTCATGTCGGGCTTGAAGCCGCCGCCGTTGCCGCTGGGCGGACGGTTGCCGCCACCCTTGCCGCCGCCGAAGAGCCCACCGAGCTTGCGGTTGAAGTCACGCCAGAGTTCGTCGAGGTCCGGCGGACCCTGGTTGGGTCCCTGGCCTCGCGGACGCTGGTTGTTGCCCGAAGGCGGCGGATCGGCGTCGGGGCGGTTGGCTGTCGGGCGGTCGCTGTTCGACGCGGGCTCGTCACCCCGTCCCCATCGACCGTCGTTCAGGTTGAACATGCCCTGAAAACGTCTCCACACTGGCTTTGCATTCATTCTGTTCGGTTCTCTCGTCAGTGGAGGGATTGTGCCCAATCAGCCGGGTGCATCGTGCAATTCAGCCCCGGCCTCCAAGGACATGCCCGCAGGGACCGAACCGGAGCGGCGCGCCAGCTCGCTGCGCAGCGCCGGCAACCCGGCGCCGCTGTGCGCGCTCACGAACAGGCGGGGAACCTGCACGCCATCGACGTCCATCTCGTCCTGCATCTGCAGGGGTTGCTGCGCGCTTTCAAGGGCGTCGAGCTTGTTGAAGACGAGCAACTGCGGAATTTCGTCGGCGCCGATCTCTCGCAGCACCCGCTGCACTTCGGCCAATTGCTCGGGGTGGTGCGGGTTGGACGCATCGACCACATGCAGCAGCAGGTCGGCGTCGACCGCCTCCTGCAGCGTCGCCTTGAAGGCGTCGACCAAGCCGTGTGGCAGGTCGCGGATGAAACCGACGGTGTCGGAGATCGACACCTGGCGCCGGGCATCGCCCAGGTAGAGGTTCCGCGTCGTCGTGTCGAGGGTGGCGAACAACTGGTCGGCCGCATAGGCGCGGGCCTTGACCATCGCATTGAAGATCGACGACTTGCCGGCGTTGGTGTAGCCGACCAGCGAGATGTTGAAGGTGTCGCGCCGCTCGCGCTGGCGCCGCTGCGTGCTGCGCTGCTTCTGGACCTTGGCCAGGCGCTCGCGGGTGCGCTTGATCGACTCGTCGATCATCCGGCGATCCAGCTCGATCTGCTTTTCGCCAGGGCCGCCGCGCACACCGGCACCGCCGGTCTGGCGCTCCAGGTGGGACCAGCGGCGAACGAGGCGGGTGCTGAGGTATTGCAGCCGCGCCAGCTCGACCTGCAGCTTGCCTTCGTGCGAGCGTGCACGCTGGGCGAAGATCTCCAGGATGAGGAAGGTGCGGTCGTAGACGGCGCAACCCAGCGTACGCTCGAGGTTGCGTTGCTGCGCCGGGCTCAGGGCCTGGTCGAAGATGACTTCGCTGGCACGGTGCAGCTCGGCCAGTTCGCGGATCTCGTCGGCCTTGCCGCTGCCGACGAACAGCGCCGCGTCGGGCGCCTTGCGTTTGCAGATCAAGCGCTCGACCGGCGTGAGGCCGGCGGTCTGCGCGAGCAGGCCGAGTTCTTCGAGGGCGCTGTCGAAATGAGGCAGCCCGAAATCGACACCGACGAGAACGACGGCGCCATCCTGGCGGGGGATGTCTTCAGACAAGCGGAATGGGGGTTGGCGGAAAAAAGCGCGGCAGGCAGGCCTGCCGCGCGTTGTGCCGGTCAGGCAGCGGCGTCGTCGCTCTCGGCAGCCGAGAAGTTGACCGCGCGGCCAGGCACGATGGTGGAGATGGCGTGCTTGTAGACCATTTGCGTCACAGTGTTCCGCAGCAGCACGACATATTGATCGAAAGACTCGATCTGACCCTGAAGCTTGATGCCGTTCACCAGATAAATGGAAACCGGCACATGCTCCCGACGCAAAGTGTTCAGGAACGGGTCTTGCAAAAGTTGCCCTTTGTTGCTCACGATATTCTCCGTGTTCAAGGAAGAGTTAGAGGACCGAGAACCTTAACACAGGGTTTCCCCGCTGCAGCACGGGACCCAATGGCCTTGAAAAAATAACGTCTCTCCGCTAAGGGAACTTTGGGTTTCCACCAAGCTCGCCGGCGGCCTCTTGATAGGGCCACACCGCTTTTTACTTGTCCGCGTAAGGATTGTGCGACGACTTGAATTCGATGCGAAGCGGCGTGCCAACCAGATCGAATTCCTTGCGAAAGCGTCCTTCGAGAAAACGCTTGTACGCCTCGGTCACGTGTTCCAGCGAATTGCCGTGGATCACGATCACCGGCGGGTTCATGCCGCCCTGGTGCGCATAGCGCAGCTTCGGACGGAACATGCCGGCGCGCTGCGGCGACTGGAATTGCACCGCTTCGAGCAGCAGGCGCGTGAGCACCGGCGTCGACATCTTGCGGGTGGCCGACTTGTGCGCCTGGGCAATGGCCTGCCAGACCGGGCCGAGGCCCTGCCGCTTGATCGCCGAGATCAGATGCAGGGCCGCGAACTTCAGAAAGGGAAGCCGCGTCTCGATCTGGCGCTGGACCTGCTCGCGCTGGTAGCTGTCGACCGCGTCCCACTTGTTGACCGCGATCACCACAGCCCGGCCGGATTCGAGGATGTAACCGGCAATGTGGGCGTCCTGGTCGGTCACGCCCTGCGTGGCGTCCAGCAGCAGCAGCACGACATTGGCCGACTCGATGGCCTGCAGCGTCTTGACCACCGAGAACTTCTCGATCGCCTCGAACACCTTGCCCTTGCGGCGCAGGCCGGCCGTGTCGATGAGCTCGAAACGCTGGCCGTTGCGCTCGAAGGGCACGGTGATCGCATCGCGCGTGGTGCCCGGCATGTCGAAGGCGACCAGGCGCTCTTCGCCCAGCCAGGTGTTGATCAGCGTCGACTTGCCGACGTTCGGCCGCCCGGCCACGGCCAGCTTGATCGGCTTGGCCTCGCCGTTGTCCTGCTCGTCTTCGGGCTCCGGCAGGTTCAGCGGCTCCAGTGCGAGTTCGACCAGGTCGCGGATGCCCTGCCCGTGCGCTGCGGACACGCCGTGCACGTCGCCCAGGCCCAGCTCGTAGAACTCGACCAGCTTGGTGCCGTCGTGCATGCCCTCGGCCTTGTTGGCCACCAGCACGCAAGGCTTGCCGAGCCGGCGCAGCTCCTTGCCGATCTCGTGATCCTGCGCCGACAGGCCCTCGCGCGCATCGACCACGAACACGACCACGTCGGCCTCGGCGACGGCCTGGCGCGTCTGCTTGGCCATCTCCTTGAAGATGCCGCTGCCCGCGTCGGGCTCGAAGCCGCCGGTGTCGATCACGATGAACTCGTGGCGGCCCAGCCGACCATTGCCGTAGTGGCGGTCGCGGGTCAGGCCCGCATAGTCCGCCACGATGGCGTCACGCGTCTGCGTGAGGCGGTTGAACAGGGTCGATTTGCCAACATTGGGGCGACCGACCAGCGCGATGACCGGTTTCATGAGCAGCGCCCCTTGGTTGCGTTATTCAGGGCGATAGCCGAACACACCGCCATTGCGGGTGACGACCACGACCGTGTTGCCGGCGAGCACCGGCGTGACGACGATCGGCGAACCATCCGGCGTGGCGCGGCCGAGCAGCTTGCCGTCGTCGCGCGACACCAAGTGCAGCATGCCAAGTTCGTCGCCGATGATCAGCGAGCGGCCGACGGCCAGGGGCGCGGTCAGCGTGTGGTACTTGAAGTGCTCCACCGACCAGGCGCGCTCGCCATCGGCGCGACGCCAGGCCACCACGGCGCCGTTCGATTCGGTGCCGTAGACGAAGCGGTCGTCCCCGGCCACGCCTTCGGCGCCCGACGCCGGCTTGCTCCAGAGCAGCACGCCGCGGTTGGTGTCGACGCAGCCCACGCTGGCATAGTACGCCCGTGCGCAGACGGTGTCGCCCACACGGCTCACGCTGCCGGTCAGGTCGACCAGGCGTTCGACGTCGTTCGTGCCGCGCGGCGCCGCGATGGGCGATTCCCAGCGCGAGGAGCCGTTGGCCGGGTTGAGCCCGGCCAGACGGCCGCCGACGCCGGTGACCAGCGTGTCGCCCACGGCCAGCAGCACGCCCGGCTTGCGCAGCACCAGGTTCTCGGCGGTGCGCTGCTGCGCCCACAGACGGCGGCCGGTCTGGCCGTCCCACGCCGTCATGGTGCGATCGGCGGTCTGCACGAACACGCGCCGGCCGGCCACCAGCGGCGCGGTGAACGCCTGGGCCGGGAGGCGCTGCTTCCACAGCACCTTGCCGGCCTGCAGGGCGACGAGCTCGTTGTCCTTCGTGACGACGGCGGCGATGGCCCCGTCGCTGCCCACGCCCGCGATCAGCGGTGCGCCGGCATTGGCGCGCCAGTTCTCCTGACCCGAACGCGAATCGATGGCGACCACCGTGCCGTCGACGCTGGCGACCGTCACCGTGTCGCCGCTGACGTCGATCTGCAGCGAGAACTCGGTCTTGGGGATGGCGACCTTCCAGGCCTGCCGCACACCGAACAGCGCCGGGTTGGCCGGCAGGTCGACGGGCTTGGGTTTGGGCGTGCCGGAACAGGCGGCCAGCGCAGCGACCAGCACGGTCATCGCGACGGCGCGCAGCGCGGGCGTGTGGGACACGAGACGAGACAGATTCATGATAGCGATCAGGGGTTCTTGGCCGGCGCCGCAGCGGCGGAGGTCAGTGTCTTGGGGTCGACGCCGACGGCGTTGAGCTTGATCTCGACCAGGCGACGGTACTCGTTGCCGGGCTCGAAGGCGGTCCACGCCTTCTGGTACTCGGTCTTGGCCTCGTCGCGCTTGCCTTGTGCCAGATAGATGTCGCCCTTGCGGTCGGCGATCAGCGCGTCGAATTCCTTGGGAACCGGCGACGCGAGTTGCTTGAGCGCGTCGTCGTAGGACTTCTGCTGCAGCAGTTCGGCCGACAGGCGCAGCCGGGCGATCGCCTGGTAGCCAGGGTCGACCGCGTTCTGCGCGACCCATTCGAGTGCGGCGCGCGAGCCCTCGGCCTTGCCCTGCTCGTTCAGCGTCTTGGCCGCCAGCAGGCCGGCCTGCTGCGCGTAGACGGTGCCGGCGAAGCGGTTCTTCATCTCGCCGAGCGCACGCTCGATGCGTGCGGCGTCATTGGCCTGGGCGCTGCGCTCGACTTCGTCGTAGAGCGCCGATGCCTGCGCGGCCTTGGTCCGCTGGAAGTACTGCCAGCCATTCCACGCCATGAAGGCGCCGGCCGCCAGCAGCACGACCCAGGTGATGAGCGTGCCGTAGGTGTTCCAGAAATGCTTCAGCTGGTCGAGCTGTTCCTGCTCTTCGAGGTCGAGATGGGTGGCCATGCGCTGTCAGGTGAGAAGGGTCGGCGATTGTAGAGTGGCCGCCCAGGCGCCCACGTCGGAGAGCGAACGCACCGTCTGGGCGCCGCTGCCGTCGCGCAGCGCCTTCACGGTGACTTCGCCGCGGGCCATCTCGTCGGCACCGAACACCAGTGCGAAGGCCGCACCGCTGGCGTCGGCCTTCTTGAACTGCGACTTGAAGCTGCCCAGCCCGTCGACCGTGCTGGCATGCATCTGCACCCGCACGCCCGCGTCGCGCAGCTGCTGCAGGGTGCGCAGCGCCACCGGCATGGCGGCGGCGTCGGGAATCACGGCGTAGGCGTCGGCCACCGGCAGCGGCACCGCCGTGCCCTGTTCCTTCACCAGCTCGAGCACGCGTTCGATGCCCATCGCCCAGCCGACGGCCGGCGCCGGCTTGCCTCCGATCTGCGCGATCAGGTCGTCGTAGCGACCGCCGGCGCACACGGTGCCCTGCGCGCCGAGACGGTCGGTCACGAACTCGAAGACCGTGAGGTTGTAGTAGTCCAGGCCGCGCACCAGGCGCGGATTGATCGTGTAGCCAATGCCGTTGGCGTCGAGGATGGCACGCAGGCCGTCGAAGTGCGCGAGCGACTCGGCACCGAGGAAGTCGATCAGCTTCGGCGCCGACTCGACCACGTCCTTCATGGCCGGGTTCTTGGTGTCGAGGATGCGCAGCGGGTTGCTGTGCAGACGTCGTTTGGCTTCTTCGTCGAGCGTGTCGGCGTGAGCTTCGAAATGCTTGATGAGCTCGGCACGGTGCGCCGCGCGCTCCGGCGGCTGGCCCAGGCTGTTGAGTTCGAGGCGCACGTCGACGAGGTCGATCGCCTTCCAGAGCGCCGTTGCCAGCAGGATCAGCTCGGCATCCACCTCGGGGCCGGCAAAGCCCAGCACCTCGGCGCCGACCTGGTGGAACTGCCGGTAGCGGCCACGCTGCGGACGCTCGTGGCGGAACATCGGGCCGGTGTACCAGAGGCGCTTGCCGCCGTCGTACAGCATCGAATGTTCGATGACCGCGCGCACCAGGCTGGCGGTGCCCTCAGGGCGCAGCGTGAGCTGCTCGCCGTTGAGCTTGTCCTCGAAGGAGTACATCTCCTTCTCGACGATGTCGGTGACCTCGCCGATGCCGCGCACGAACAGCGCCGTGTGCTCGACGATGGGCGTGCGCACGTTGCGGTAGGCGTAGCGGCCCATCAGGTCGCGCACGATGGCTTCGAGCCATTCCCAGCGCGCCGATTCCGGCGGCAGGATGTCGTTCATGCCTTTGACGGCATTCAATTTGTCGGCCATGGGATCCAGGGAGAAAAAATCAGGCGGCGGAGGCAGCGTGCTCGCTGCCGAAGCGCTTCTCGATGTAGGTTTCGACGAGCTGGTGGAACTCGTTGGCGATGTTGTCGCCGCGCAGCGTGAGCGCCTTCTCGCCGTCGATGAAGACCGGTGCGGCCGGCGCCTCGCCGGTGCCCGGCAGGCTGATGCCGATGTCGGCATGCTTGCTCTCGCCCGGCCCGTTGACGATGCAGCCCATCACGGCCACCTTGAGCGTCTCCACGCCAGGGTACTTCTTGCGCCAGACCGGCATCTGCAGGCGCAGGTAGTCGTCGATCTGCTTGGCCAGCTCCTGGAAGGTCGTGCTGGTGGTGCGGCCGCAGCCCGGGCAGGCGGTGACGCTCGGCACGAACATGCGCAGGCCCAGCGCCTGCAGGATCTCGTTGGCGATCACCACCTCCTGCGTGCGCGCCTCGCCCGGCTGCGGCGTGAGCGACACGCGGATGGTGTCGCCGATGCCTTCCTGCAGCAGGACCGACAGCGCGGTGGCCGAGGCCACCGTGCCCTTGGTGCCCATGCCGGCCTCGGTCAGGCCCAGGTGCAGCGGGTAGCTGCAACGCTTGGCAAGTTCGCGGTAGACGGAGATCAGGTCCTGCACGCCGCTCACCTTGCAGCTGAGGATGATCTGGTCGCCGTTCATGCCCATCGATTCGGCGAGCCTGGCGGAGTCGATCGCGGAAGTGATCAGCGCCTCGTACATCACCGACTTGGCTTGCCAGGGCGTGGCGCGCTGGCTGTTGACGTCCATCAGGTGCGCCAGCAGCTCCTGGTCGAGGCTGCCCCAGTTGACGCCGATGCGCACCGGCTTGTTCCAGCGCATCGCGGCCTCGATCATCTGGCCGAACTGCTTGTCCTTCTTGTCGCCCTTGCCCACGTTGCCGGGGTTGATGCGGTACTTGCTGAGCGCCTCGGCGCAGGCCGGATAGTCGGTCAGCAGCCGGTGGCCGTTGTAATGGAAGTCGCCGATCAACGGCACGTCGATGCCCATGCGATCGAGCTGCTCGCGGATGTAGGGCACCTGGGCTGCGGCCTCGGGCGTGTTGACCGTGATGCGGACCATCTCGGAGCCGGCGATGGCCAGCTCCTTCACCTGGATCGCGGTGCCGATGGCGTCGACCGTGTCGGTGTTGGTCATCGACTGCACGCGCACGGGTGCGTCGCCGCCTACCGTCACGGTGCGCGGGCCCCAGACGACGCTGGCCTGGCGTGAGCGGCGCGCCAGCGGCGCGGCGGGCTCGATCGGCAGGCAACCAGACAATGGCTGATCGATCATGGCTTCACCTCGAAACGGGCCACACCGCCGGAACGCGCCAGCGGCGTCAGGTCGAAGGGCTTGCCCTTGACCTGCACGGTGACCCCGGCAGCGTGGCCGACGACCACCGACAGCGGCAGCGTGCCGCTCAGGCCGACGGTTTCGCCGGGCGTCACGATGCGGCGCAGCAGCGCCTTGCCCGTCGCGTCGGTCACGGTGATCCACGAATCGGCACTCGCCACGAACACCAGCGCGTCGCTGCCGCTGGAGGCCGGCGTGGCCGAGGCCACCGGCACCGATGGGCTCGTGGCCACCGTGCCGGGGGCTGGGGGAATGGTCGGAACGGGCGGTGCCGCCGGCGCTTCGTTCGGCGGCGGCAGCGTCGGCACCGACTCGACCACCGTGCCGGCGGGCGCATCGGCGCTCTGCGGCGGCACCGCGGTATCGGCGCTCGACCCCGAACGCTCCGCTGTCAGGCCCGACACCCACTGGCTCAGCTGCTCGAAGGCGCCCGAGGGCAGCCACACCAGCGCCGCGGCGCCTGCCAGCAGCAGCGCCACGACCACCAGCAACGCCCGCGACGGCGTGCCGCCCGCGCCGCCGTGCGTGCGCGGCGCCCCTGAGCGGAAGCTGCCGCTCAACGGACGATCGGCCTCCGCCAAGCTGGGGCGCACGGCCCCCGGCAGCTTGGCCAGCACCGGCGCCGGGTCGACGCGCAGCGCGCGGCAGACGCTCGCGGCCAATGCACGTGCAAAGACCGGGTCGGGCAAGGCCTCGATGTTGTCGTCTTCCAGGGCCTGAAGCTTCTGTGTCGGCACCTTGAGGGCCGCGGCCACCACGTCGATGTGCAGGCCATGCCCCTCGCGGGCTTCGCGCAGCAGGTCGCCGGCCGTCTTGTGGGTGCTGTCGCCATGGCTCAGAGGAGCCGTCTGTGAGCTGCCGAATTCGCTGGCGCGTTCAATCATCGAAATTCCCGCGTTCGTACGCTGTTGCCTCCCGGGACTGGGGGAAGCGGCGCTGCAATTGACCGCCGAGTTGGGCCATGGCCTCTCGGTTGCTGAGCTTGCGTTCGATCTTGATGCCGAGCCACAGCGTTTCCGCGTTGGCCGACGGACTGTTGTTGACCCGGCGGATGTAGAACTGCGCGCGCGACCAGTCTTCGCGCTGCGCCAGCAAGGCCGCCAGGTTGTAACCGATGACCGGGTTGCCGGCATCGATCTCGTAGGCCTGCGTCAGGCTGCGCTCGGCCTCCGGACGCTGGCCGGCCTGCATCTGGCAGACGCCCTGCGTCATCAGCGTCTTGGCCCGATCCATGTAGTTCGGCGCGGCGAGCGCCGCGCTGAACTGCTGGGCTGCATCGCCGTAGCGCTTCTGCTGGCACAGCAGCCAGCCATAGTTGTGCAGCGTGTTGGGCTCGCGCGGGTTCAGCGCGATGGCCCGACGGAAGCTGTCTTCGGCCAGGCCGGCATCGTCCAGCCGCATGTAGGCCAGGCCGCGCAGGTTGTACGCATCGGCGAAGTTCGGGTCGGCCGCGAGCGCCTGCTTGATCTCGTCGAGCGCCACGGTGGTCTGGCCCGCTTCGAAATACCCGATGGCCAGCTCCAGGCGGATGCGGGCACGACGACGGCCGGAAGGCTCGTCCGACGCGGTCACCGTCTCGGTACGGTTGCCGTCGGCGCTTCCCACGGGCCGGGTGGTCTGGGTCGTGGTATTGACGCAGCCGGCGAGCAACGTCACCAGCGCCGCGCCCATCAGACCGCGCAGCAAGCCGGCGTGCGGCGTCGAGAAAACCATGCTCATCGCTTCAGTGCTCCTCGGAAGCCGCCGCACGGACGGGATGCAGCGTGACGATGCGACGCTGCGCCATGCGCTCGGCCGCGTGCGTGCGGTCCTTGACGTCGCCGGCCAGCTGGCCGCAGGCGGCATCGATGTCGTCGCCGCGCGTCTTGCGCACGGTGGTCACGATGCCGGCCTCGCTCAGGGTGCGCGCGAAGGCCACCACCCGCGGCTGCGGCGAACGCAGCAAACCCGACGCCGGGAACGGGTTGAAAGGAATCAGGTTGAACTTGCAGGAAATGCCGGTGCTGCGCACCAACTCCACCAATTGCTTCGCATGTTCGGGCTGGTCGTTCACGCCGTCGAGCATGCAGTACTCGAAGGTGATGAAGTCGCGCGGCGCATGCGCCAGGTAGCGCTTGCACGCCTCCAGCAACTCGGCGATCGGGTACTTGCGGTTGAGCGGCACCAGGTCGTCGCGCAGCGCATCGTTGGGCGCATGCAGCGACACCGCCATGGCCACCGGGCAATCGGCGCCGAGCCGGTCGATCATCGGGACCACGCCCGAAGTCGACACCGTCACGCGACGGCGCGACAGGCCGTAGGCGTTGTCGTCGAGCATGGTGCGCAGTGCGGGCACCAGCGCCGCATAGTTCTGCAGCGGCTCGCCCATGCCCATCATCACGACGTTCGAGATGACGCGTTCGTCACGCTTCAAATGCTGGCGCAGGAAGTGCTCGGCGAACCAGAGCTGCGCCGTGATCTCGCCGGTGCGCAGGTTGCGGCTAAAGCCCTGGTGCCCCGTGGAGCAGAAACGGCAGCCGACGGCACAACCGGCCTGGGACGACACGCACAAGGTGCCTCTGTCGTCCTCGGGAATAAAAACGGCTTCGACGGCATTGCCGTCGCCCACGTCGAACAGCCACTTGATGGTGCCGTCGGCCGACTCGTGTTGGGTGATGACCGGCAACGCCTCGATGCGCGCCGTGGTCGCCAGCTTCTCGCGCAGCGACTTGGCCAGGTCGGTCATCTGCGCGAAATCGCTCGCACCTCGCTGGTGGATCCAGCGGAAGAGCTGCGTCGCGCGAAAACGTTTTTCGCCCAGCTTTTCGCAGAACGCGGCCAACCCCTCCAGATCGAACTCGAGCAGGTTGACGGTCGTCATGAGATCGGCCGGGCTGCGGACTCAGCGTGCGTAGACGTTGAGGCCGGCGAAGAAGAAGGCGATTTCGGCGGCAGCGGTTTCGGGGGCGTCCGAACCGTGCACGGCGTTCGCGTCGATGCTGTCGGCGAAGTCGGCGCGGATGGTGCCGGCAGCGGCCTTCTTCGGGTCGGTGGCGCCCATCAGGTCGCGGTTCTTGGCGATGGCGTTGTCGCCTTCGAGCACTTGCACGAACACCGGACCGGAGATCATGAACTCGACCAGGTCCTTGAAGAACGGGCGGGCGCTGTGCACGGCGTAGAACTGCTCGGCTTCGGCGCGCGACAGGTGCACCAGCTTGGCGGCAGCGATCTTGAGGCCGGCGGCTTCAAAGCGGGAAACGATCTTGCCGATGACGTTCTTGGCGACGGCGTCGGGCTTGATGATGGAGAGGGTGCGTTCGATGGCCATGGAGAAGTTGCTTCCTGAGCAGTTGATGTCGAAATGAGGTCCGCCGCGGCGCCGCCAGCGCAGCCCGCGACCTTGACAAAGCCTCTGATTTTAACCGGCGCGCCGCGAGCGCCCGGCCGAAAGGCCGCGAAAACCGCGGCCCACGAAAGTTTTAGCGACCGCGACGACGGCCGCCACCGGAACCACCCGGCCCGCCGCCGCCGAAGCCGCCACCGCCCGGCCCGCCCCGGCGCGGCCCCTGGCGCTGCTCCTTGCGCTGGCGCGAGAAGCTGTCGGCGCCGATGTAGCCCAGCGAGGTCTTCATCGGATCGGGCTGCGCGCCACCCGGCAGCCGGTCTTCACCGCCCGCCCGGCCCGGCCCTGGTTGGCCCTGGCCCTTGTTGTTGCGACGCCCCTGCGGCGGCCCGCCCGCGTTGCCGCCGCGGCCCCGGTCGCCCCGCGCCGCCTGCCCACCGCCCGGATTGGGCATCGGCGGGCCGCCGGCATTGCCGCCGTTGCGGCCACCGCGGCGCTTGTTGTTGCCGCGCCCGTTGCGGCCGCCGCCGTCGGCGCCCTGCTCGCGCGGACCCGGGGCCGGCCGCGGCGCACCGCCGCCCGCCGCCTGGAACAGGGAGCGGATGTCGCGTTCGTCCAGCTCCATCCAGGCGCCGCGCTTGAGGCCGCGTGGCAGCACCATGGCGCCGTAGCGGATGCGAATGAGTCGGCTGACCGCATGGCCGACCGACTCGAACAGCCGGCGCACCTCGCGGTTGCGGCCTTCGGAGATCGTGACGCGGTACCAATGGTTGGAGCCCTCGCCGCCGCCCTCCTCGATCGTGCCGAACTGGGCCATGCCGTCGTCCAGACGCACGCCTTCGAGCAGCTTCTTCTTCTCTTCGGCGTTGAGCGCGCCCAGCACGCGCACCGCGTACTCGCGCTCCAGGCCGAAGCGCGGGTGCATCAACTGGTTGGCGAGTTCGCCCGAGCTCGTGAAGAGCAGCAGGCCTTCGGTGTTCAGGTCGAGGCGACCGACGGATTGCCACTTGCCCTGCACCAGGCGCGGCAGCTTGCGGAACACGGTCGGCCGGTTCTGCGGGTCGTCGTGCGTGACGACCTCGCCGACGGGCTTGTGGTACGCGATGACGCGGGCCGGCGGCGGCGCGATCCGGTAGCGGATCGGCTTGCCGTTGATCTTGACCTGGTCGCCGTACTGGATGCGCTGGCCGATGTGGGCCGGCTCGCTGTTGACCGAGATGCGGCCTTGCAGGATGAGCGCCTCCATCTCGAGGCGCGAGCCCAGGCCGGCCTGGGCCAGCACCTTGTGCAGCTTGGGCGAGTCGGCCTCGGGCAGCAGCACGCGCTTGAGCGGTGGCACTTCCGGACTTTCCTCGTCGGCATCGAACTGGCCGGAGATGACGTCGGCGAAGCGGATCGGCTCCGGCTCCGGCGCGTTGCGGCGCTCGCGGTCGGCGGCACGGCGGGCTCGGTCGAGTTCGTCCTCGTCGTCGTCCTCGTCTTCTTCCTCCTCGTCGCCGGCATCGTCTTCGTCTTCATCCTCGGCACGCGGCCGCGCTTGGGCGACCGCAGGTGCAGGCTGCGGCGCGGCCGCTTCGACGACGGGCGCCGCCACCGCGGGCGCGGCGGGGGGTTCGACGGCGGCTTCGGCAGCCTCGGCGGGCTCGCCGGAACCTTCGACTTGCAACGGCAGTTCCACCACGGCCTTGGGCTTGCGGGGCCGGCGCTTGGCAGGCGCCGGCGCAGCCTCGGCGGCGGGGCTGTCGGCAGGCGGGATCACCGCGTCATCGGGTTCGGAGGAGCTCATGGAGGTGTGGTTCCGGAAGGCACGGCAAGTGCGTCGGGGTCGTCGAGGCCGGTCGGCTCGATCGGGGTATCGGTCGTTGTCGTTGGGTCGGCGGCAGGGACTTCGGCGCCGTCGTCCTGGGCGCCATCCGGAGCCTCGTCCGGCGGAGGGCCATCCATGGGCAGCGCCGACTGGTCGGGGCTGACGGCCTCGGCCATCGCGTCGAGCAGCGCATTCTGCTGCGCCGGCGATTCGATCACCGGCAACTGATCGAGCGAGGCGAGCCCCAGGTCGTCGAGGAATTGGCGCGTGGTCGCGTAGAGCGCAGGGCGGCCGACGGTTTCGCGGTGGCCGATGACCTCGACCCAGTTGCGGTCCTCGAGCTGCTTCAGGATCTGCGAGTTGATCGTGACGCCGCGGATGTCTTCCATGTCGCCACGCGTCACCGGCTGGCGGTACGCGATGATGGCCAGCGTCTCGAGCGCGGCGCGCGTGTAGCGCGGCGGCTTCTCGGGGTGCAGGCGATCGAGGTGGTCGCGCATCTCCGGGCGGCTCTGAAAGCGCCAGCCGCTGCCCACGCTCACCAGTTCGAGGCCGCGCTGGGTCCAGTCTTCCTGCAATTCGATCAGCAGCGACTTGATCGTGTCGGCGCCCAGTTCGTCGTCGAACAGCACGCGCAGTTCGCGCACCGGCAGGGGCTGCGTCGAACAGATCAAGGCGGTTTCAAGAATGCGCTTGGCATCCGCCGTATTCATGGTTCGCGTTATCCGGGAAAAGGCGCCAGCGGCGCACGTTCAGGTGGATGGAGAGTCTCGTGATGGAGAAGCGGCGTCGCCGGCACGGGGCGGGCAGAACGCGAGGCCGGCTCGACAGGCCGGCGCGGCCCTCGGGCCGTCAGGCGCGATTGTAGTCCAGGCCCCAGGCCGCGAAGCCCTGGGCCAGATCGTCGGGCGGCGGCGCCAGGAAAACCAGCGGGGCCTGTGTCTGCGGATGCACGAAGGCCAGGCGAAAAGCGTGCAGCGCCTGGCGCGCCATGCCGGCCGCCGGCGCCCCGCCGTACAGCGCGTCACCCACCAGCGGATGGCCGATGGACGCCATGTGCACGCGGATCTGGTGGGTCCGGCCGGTCTCCAGCGTGCAGCGCACCGCGCAGCCCTCGGCCGTGCCGTCGAGCCGCTCGATCAGCGTGCGCGCCGTCTTGCCCGGATGCCGCTGCAGATCGACGACCGCCATGCGCAGCCGATTGCGCGGGTCGCGGCCGATCGGCGCATCGACCTGCCGGGCCGCCGCGCCCTGCCACGGCCGGTGCGCCATGGCGAGGTACTGGCGCGACACCTCGCGCGCAGCGATGAGCTGCACCAGCGCATCCATCGTGGCCCGCGTGCGCGCCACGACCATCAGCCCGCTGGTGTCGCGGTCCAGCCGGTGGACGATGCCGGCGCGCGGCAGCAGCGCCGCCTGCGGGTCGAGCGCCAGCAGGCCGTTGAGCAGCGTGCCGCTCCAGTGGCCGGGCGCCGGGTGCACCACCAGCCCGGCCGGCTTGTCGATGATCCGCAGGTGCGCGTCCTCGTACACCACCCGCAGCGCCATCGGCTCGGCCTTGAAGGCTTGGCTCTGCGGCGTGGGGCGCAGTTCGATCTGCCCGGCCTCCCCCACGCGCACCGTGAGCGAGGGCTTGGTCACCACCCGTCCCTGGAGCCCGACCGCCCCCGCATCGATCAATTGCTGCAGGTAGCTGCGCGAGAACTCGGGAACCAGAACGGCCAGCGCGCGGTCCAGCCGTTGCCCGTGCTGCGCCGTGCCGATGGCAAAGGCCCGCACCTCGCTGGTCTCGCCGAGATCGGCACTTTCATCGGCCTCGTTCGCGTCAGGGCCGCCCAGGGCTTCGTCCAAAGGGTCGGTCGATATAATCGAAGGTACTTGTTTCAAGAAAGCTTCATGTGATGTTTCGCGCCAAATTATCGGTTGTCCCTGCGTGGATGGCGCTCGCTGCAGCCGCGTGGCTGGTTGCCGGCTGCTCGACCACCAAGGTCGACGAGACGGCCAACTGGAGCCCCAACAAGATCTACAGCGAAGCCAAGGACGAGGCCGGCTCCGGCGCCTACGACAAGGCCATCCCGCTGTACGAGAAGCTCGAAGGCCGCGCCGCCGGCACCCCGCTGGCCCAGCAGGCCCAGCTGGAGAAGGCCTACGCGCAGTACAAGGCCGGCGAGAAGCCCGCCGCCATCGCCACCATCGACCGCTTCATGAAGCTGCACCCGGCCAGCCCCGCGCTGGACTACGCGCTGTACCTCAAGGGCATCGTCAACTTCAACGACGATCTGGGCATGTTCGCGTTCCTCACGCGCCAGGACCTGTCCGAGCGCGACCAGAAGGCGGCCAAGGAATCGTTCCAGGCCTTCAAGGAGCTGGTCACGCGCTTTCCCGATTCGCGCTACACGCCCGATGCGCGCCAGCGCATGAACTACGTGGTCAATTCGCTGGCCCAGTACGAGGTGCACGTGGCGCGCTACTACTACCAGCGCGGCGCCTACCTAGCGGCCATCAACCGCGCCCAGCTGGCCCTGGCCGACTACCGCGAAGTGCCGGCCCTCGAAGAGGCGCTGTACATCATGGTCCAGTCCTACGACAAGCTGGGCCTGAACGACCTGCGCGACGACGCCAAACGCGTGCTGACCACCAACTACCCCCAGAGCGAGTACCTCACCCGCGGCTTCCGCGGCAAGGACGACCCGTGGTGGAAGGTCTGGTAACGCGCTAGGGCATCAGCGCTTCGAGCGCGGCGTCGAAGTCGGCCTCGCTCTCCAGTCGCCGCATCGGCGGCAAGGCCGAGATCAGCCGGCGGCCGTAGCCCATGGTCACCAGCCGCGTGTCGCAGATCGCGAGCACGCCCACATCGGTTTCACGCCGGATCAGCCGGCCCGCGCCCTGCTTCAGCGCGACGGCGGCCTCGGGCAGCGAGTAATCGCCGAAGGCGTTCCGACCTTCGGCTTCCAGCCGCTGCGAACGCGCCTCGACCAGCGGATCGTTCGGCGGCGGAAAGGGCAGCTTGTCGATCACGACGAACTGCAGCGCATCGCCGGGCGCATCGAAACCTTCCCAGAACGACGCCGAGGCCACGAGCACGCACCCGGCCTCGCCCTGCCCGTCGCCGGCACGGAAGCGGTCCATCAGCACGCGCTTGGGCAGCTCGCCCTGCACCAGCACCTCGGGCCGCCGTGCGCCGTCGAGGTGGTCCAGCTGCTGCCGGAGCGCATCGCCGATGGTCCGCAAGGCGCGCAGCGTGGTGGTCAGCACCAGCGTCTTCCCTCCGAGCAGCGCTGCCCCGCGCGCGGCCAGGCGTGCGACCTGCGCGCCGTGCGACGGATCGTTCGGCCTGGGAAACGCGCGCGGCACGTAGAGCGACGCCTGCTGGGCGTAGTCGAAGGGGCTCTGCACCCGCAGCACCTCGGCATCGGTGAGGCCGCAGGGCTCGGTGAACCAGCGCAACTGCGGGTCGTCGCCCAGCGTGGCCGAGGTGAAGATCCAGGCGCGGCCGCTGCTGTCCACGTCGCTCGCGCCTTTCTTGAGCACCCGCGTGCGCACCGCCTCCGCGATGTCCAGCGGCGACTCGATCAGCCGCAACTGCGTGCCCACGTCGACCCAGCGCACGGACCCCAGCGCGCAGGGCTGCGCGAAGCGCCCGGCCCGCTCGGCCAGCTGCTCGGCCCGCTCGTGCAGGCGGATGAAATCGGGCGAGATTTCACTGACGGTGGCCAGCGCCTCGCCCGCGTCCTCGAAGGCCTGCTGCAGCTCGTTCAGCGCACCCTGCCACGGCGCGGCGGCCAGGCCTTCCGGCGCCTCGCCGGCCCAGCGCAGCTTGGCGCCCGGCCATTGCTGGCCGGCCGCAAGGCGCAGCTCGCGTGCGGCGCGCTCGACCGCCGCCACGCGCTGCGTCCAGTCGGCCAGGCCGCGTGCATGCTGCAGGCCGGCGGCCAGCACATCGCGCGCGAAGTCGAGCGCCTGCCCGGTGCCGAACTGCACGCCGAGGAACTGCACGCCGGTCTCGTTGAGCTGGTGCGCTTCGTCGAAGACCACGACACGCACCGACGGCAACAGTTCGGCCATGCCGGATTCGCGCACCGCCAGGTCGGCGAAGAACAGGTGGTGGTTGATGACCACCACGTCAGCCGCCAAGGCTTCGCGCCGCGCGAGGTTGACGTGGCAGGGCTTGAACTGCGGGCATTGCGCGCCCAGGCAATTGTCGCGGGTGGAGGTGATGAGCGGGATCAACGGCGAGCGCTCGTCCAGCCCGGGCAACTCGGCCAGGTCACCGGTGCGGGTGGCCTTGGACCACTGCTCGATCTTGGCCAGCGTGCGCAGGCTGCCGCGCTCGGGCGAGGTGTCGTGCCGCGCGAGGTCCAGCCGGTGCAGGCACAGGTAGCTGGCCCGGCCCTTGAGCAGCGCGGTGCGCACGGGCAGCTTCAAGGCATCGACCAGGCGCGGCAGGTCGCGGCCGAAGAGCTGGTCCTGCAGGGTCTTGGTGGCGGTCGACAGCAGCACGCGCTCGCCGCTCAGCAGCGCCGGCACCAGGTACGAGAAGGTCTTGCCGACACCGGTGCCGGCTTCGACCACCAGCTCGCCGCCGGATTCGATCGTGCGGGCCACGGCCAGTGCCATCTCCGTTTGCCCGCCGCGTTCGCGAAACTGGTCGGCCGCGTGCGACAGCACGCCATGGGGCGCGAAGGCCTCGCGCACGTCCTGCGTGAGCGAGGAAGGCTTGCGGGTGGCCGTTCGAAGCGGTGGTGCGGCGCCCAGCAGCGCGTCCAGATCGTCCTCGTCGTCATCGCCGTCGAAGGCGCCGGAGTCCACGACCATCAAGCGGGCTCTTGCGGCTCGACGGAGCGCTCGACGCGCGCGATCTGGTCGCGCAACGCCAGGCGCCGCTTCTTGAGGCGGCGCATCAGAAGCTCGTCCTGCGGGACGACCTCGCCGAGCCGATCGATGGTCGCGTCCAGATCGGCGTGTGCCATGCGCAGCTCGATCAATTGACGCGACGGGGAGTGAAGATTGAAGTCCAAGGCGGTGGTGGGTTCGACGGCGGCACCGGCGCCCGGTGCAGCCGATGCCGGGACGGCTTCGTTCGATAATACGTCGCGACACGATTGTTCTGCGATGCATCTCAACCGCGCCCCTGGCGCATCCGCGCCATGACACGAGGTTTCCGACTTTCCGCCGCCACCGGCCTGCACAAGGGCGACCGCGCCTACCAGCAGGACCAGGTCGCGGTGATCAGCCATCCCCGCACGGTGGGCTGCGTGCTCGGCATCGTCGCCGACGGGATGGGGGGCCGCAGCGGCGGCCGCAAGGCGTCCGACCAGGTGCTGATGACCGCCAACCAGCTCTTTGCCCGCTACCGCCCGGACCGCGATGACGCCGGCGCGTTGCTGCGGCAGGTGCTCGAGGATGCCCATACGGTGATCAAGCTGACTGCCGTGTCGAGCGAACAGGAGCCGCACAGCACCATCGCCGCCTTCCTGGTGAATCCGAATGGCGCCTGCGCCTGGATCCACGCCGGAGATTCTCGCATCTATCTTTTCCGCAAGGACCAGATGCTCGAACGCACCCGCGACCACTCGTACGTGCAGGTGCTGATCGACCGCGGCGAGATCACCGAGCACGAGGCGAACATCCATCCGCAGGGCAACATCCTGCTCGGCTGCCTGGGCATGACGAGCACACCGCCACCGGTTGACCTGCATTTCATCCCGCAGCTCGAGCCGGGCGACGTGCTGATGGCCTGCAGCGATGGCCTGTGGCACTACTTCAGCCCGCAGGAAATGGGGGGCGTCCTGGCCACGCAGCCGCCGCGGATGGCCGTGCAGATTCTGGTGGACGAAGCACGTCGCCGTGCGCGGGGCACCGGCGACAACCTCTCGCTGGCTGTGCTGAAGGTCGAGCCGCTACCGAAGGACGAGGACAGAGCCTGACGGGACCTCGTCAGGGGTTCCTCAAGGGGGAGTGGGCAGCGGTGCCGACCGCGGCTTGGTGCGCTCGGCGTTTTGCCGCTCGCGATCGGCGCGGTGTTTCGCGGCCTGTTCCTGCTTGCGCTCGAAGCGCGCCCGCTCGGTCGGTGCATCGGCCTGCAGGCGCGCGGCCTTGGCCTGCTGCTCGGCATGGTTGCGCTGCTTGTCCTCCAGGGCACGACGGTTGCTCTCCGCCTTCGCAGCAGCCTCGGCACGGCTCTCGGCATGGTCGGCCGCGCGCTGCTCGCGCCCCTGCTGGGACTGGCGCGCTTTCTCTTGCGCGGCCGGATCGTCCTGCGCGCGCGGCGGTGCCTTGTCCAGGCGCTCCAGTTGCGCGGCGGCCCGGCGCTTGCGTTCGATGTCGTTCAGGTCGGCTTCCTGGCGCTTGATGCTGTCTTCCGCCGTGCGCCGCTTGCGGCGGCTCTCCTGCAGACAGTCCTCGACCGCAAAACGCTGGTAACAGGCAGTCTGCTCGGTCTTGGCGCGCGCGTCGATCTCTGCCCGCTCCCTGGTCAGGCGCGCGCGCTCCGCGTCCGGATCGACGTTGCCAGCCACCGCATTGGTCTGCGCCCACGCCGATGCGCCGCCGGCAAGCAGCGCGAGGCAAAGAAGAAGTTGCTTCATATCAGTTATCCGTTGCACAACGCGCCACCCGCACGAAACCGGCACGGCCGAGGCCAGGGCACCCGCGGAACTGGCTTTGCCAGGCCGCCGGGTGCGCCCCCTCGAGGGGGAGGCGCCGCAGGCGCTCCGGGGGTGGGTTCATCTCACGTCAGACGCGTGTCGACCGTTCTTCGTTCCAACGCCAGGAACTCGGCCGACTGCATTTCGGTCAGGCGGGACACCGTGCGCGGGAACTCGTGGGCCAGCGGGCCCTCGGTGTACAACGCCTCCGGCGGCACCGCCGCCGACACGATGAGCTTGACCCGGCGGTCGTAGAACACGTCGACCAGCCAGGTGAATCGACGCGCTTCCGACGCGCGCGCCACCGTCATCTGCGGCACGTCCGACAGCAGCACCGTATGGAACTGGGTCGCGATTTCAAGGTAGTCGTTCTGCGAACGCGGGCCGCCGCAGAGCGTCTTGAAGTCGAACCAGACCAGCCCGCCCGCTTTGCGACGGGCCAGAATCTCGCGTGCCTCGATGTGCAGCACCGGGTCTTCGTCGGCGCTCTCGGCGAGCTTGTCGAAGGCCACGGTCATCTCCCGGTCGGCTTCGGGCCCGTTGGGCGTGAGGTAGAGCCGCACCTGTTCAAGCGTGCGGCGCCGGTAGTCGGTGCCGTTGTCGACGCTCAGGACTTCGAGCTTCTCGTTCAGCAGCGCGATGGCCGGCAGGATGCGGTCGCGGTGCAGGCCGTCCGGGTAGAGGTCGTCCGGCTTGAAATTGGAGGTGGTGACGAAGCCCACGCCGTTCTCGAACAGCGCGACCAGCAGCCGGTGCAGGATCATCGCGTCGGTGATGTCGGCGACGTGGAATTCGTCGAAGCAGATCAGCTTGTAGCGCTTGGAGATGCGCTTGCCGAGTTCGTCCAGCGGATTGACGATGCCCTGCAGCTCCGCCAGTTCGCGGTGCACTTCGCGCATGAACTCGTGGAAATGCAGGCGCGTCTTGCGCTTGATCGGCACGGCATTGAAGAAGCAGTCCATCAGGAAGCTCTTGCCGCGGCCGACACCGCCGTACATGTAGACGCCACGCGGCACGTCCGGGCGGTTGATGAGCTTCTTCAGCGCATTGGACCGCTGCGCCTTGTAGGCCGCCCACTCGTTGGCGCAACGATCCAGCGCGGCCACCGCGCGCAGTTGCGCGGGGTCGCTCTGGAAGCCACGCGAGGCGAGTTCGGCCTCGTACGCTTGTTGGACGCTCAAAGGATCAGAAGTTGAGCGTGCGCTTGTCGATGGCGAGCGCGGCTTCCTTCGTCGCTTCGGACAGCGACGGGTGCGCATGGCAGATGCGGGCGATGTCTTCGGCGCTGGCCTTGAACTCCATCGCCACGACGGCTTCGGAGATCAGCTCGCTGACCTGCGGGCCCACCATGTGCACGCCCAGGATCTCGTCGGTCGTCGCATCGGCCAGGAACTTGACCATGCCGGTCGTGTCGCCCAGCGCGCGTGCGCGGCCGTTCGCCAGGAACGGGAAGGTACCGGCCTTGTAGGCGCGGCCGCTGGCCTTGAGCTGCTGCTCGGTCTGGCCGACCCATGCGATCTCCGGCGAGGTGTAGATCACCCACGGGATCGTGTTGAAGTTGACGTGGCCATGCTGGCCGGCGATGCGCTCGGCCACGGCAACGCCTTCTTCTTCGGCCTTGTGCGCCAGCATCGGGCCGCGCACCACGTCGCCGATCGCCCAGACGTTGGGCAGGTTGGTCTTGCAGTTGTCGTCCACCGTGATGGCACCACGCTCGTCAAGCGCCAGGCCCACGGCTTCGGCGTTCAGGCCGATGGTGTTGGGCACACGGCCGATCGACACGATCAGCTTGTCGACGTCGAGCGACACGGCCTCGCCCTTGGCGTTGGTGTAGGCGACATTGACACCCTTCTTGCCGGTCTTGACCTCGCCGACCTTCACGCCCAGCTCGATCTTCAGGCCCTGCTTGTCGAAGGCCTTCTTGGCTTCCTTGGCGATCTGTTCGTCGACCGCCCCCAGGAACGTGGGCAGGCCTTCGAGCACGGTGACTTCGGCACCGAGGCGGCGCCAGACCGAGCCCATTTCCAGGCCGATCACACCGGAGCCGATCAGCGCCAGCTTCTTGGGCACCGCGCCGACGCGCAACGCGCCGTCGTTCGAGAGGATGTTCTCCTCGTCGAAGGGCGCACCCGGCAGTGCGCGGGCGTTGGAGCCCGTGGCCACGATGATGTGCTTGCCGACGATCGACTCCTCGGCAGCGCCCGCCACCTTGAGTTCGTAGCCGCCCTCTGCCGCCTTCACGAACGAGGCGCGACCGTGGAAGAACGTGATCTTGTTCTTCTTGAACAGGTACGCGACACCGTCGTTGTTCTGCTTCACGACCTGGTCCTTGCGGGCCAGCATCTTGCCGACGTCGAGCTCCAGGCCCTTCACGTTGATGCCGTGCTCGGCGAAGTGCTTGCCCGCGTGCTCGTAGTGCTCGGACGACTGCAGCAACGCCTTCGACGGAATGCATCCGATGTTGGTGCAGGTGCCCCCGAGCGCAGGGCCGCCCTTGTCGTTCTTCCACTCGTCCACGCAGGCGGTGTTGAAGCCGAGTTGTGCGGCGCGGATGGCGGCGATGTAGCCACCGGGGCCACCACCGATGACGATGACGTCGAATTGCTTGCTCATGATTTCAATCCAGTTTCTTGAGTTCGAACGCCCCCGCGTGGAGGACGATTCCAAATACACCTGTCTGTGCGATCAGCGTCTCGCGCTTTGGCCCTTCGGGCCCCAACGCGACCGTGGTACCGGGCTGCGTGAGGCAGAAGAAAAGATGTCCGCCGTCGAGGCACTCGATGCTGCCCGCCGCATGAAGCGCGCTCCAGCCGAGGCCCTCATAGTCACGCTCGACGAAACGCCGCAGCAACCGGCCTTGCTCGGAGCCAGTGGCTTCGCGCAGGGTCCAGCGCGACAGTTCCGCCCAGTCGCGCTCTACCAGTTTTGCAGGATCCGCATCGGCTGCCTTGGCGACGACCAGCGTCTGCGAAGCTGCACCGGACCGCTCGGCCGTGGCGCCGCCCTTCACCCATTCGAGACGGTAGACGCCGCTCCACGGGTCGCTGGTCGGTGCAGCGGCCCCGGCGCCCAGAGGCGCCAGACCCATCACGCAAGACAACCAGACGGCCGAGCGGCGCATCGCGTTCTCAGATGTCGAACAGCAGGCGCGACGGGTCTTCCAGCGCTTCCTTCATGGCGACCAGGCCCAGCACGGCTTCGCGGCCGTCGATGATGCGGTGGTCGTACGACATCGCCAGGTAGTTCATCGGGCGGATGACGATCTGGCCGTTCTCGACCACGGCGCGGTCCTTGGTCGCGTGCACGCCCAGGATGGCCGACTGCGGCGGGTTGATGATGGGCGTCGACAGCATCGAGCCGAAGGTGCCGCCGTTGGAGATGGAGAAGGTGCCGCCGGTCATGTCTTCGATGCCCAGCTTCCCGTCTTGCGCCTTCTTGCCGAATTCGGCGATCTTCTTTTCGATCTCGGCGAAGCTCATCTGGTCGGCATTGCGCAGGATGGGCACCACCAGGCCGCGCGGCGAACCGACGGCGATGCCGATGTCGAAGTAGCCGTGGTAGACGATGTCGTTGCCGTCGACCGAGGCGTTGATGACCGGGAACTTTTTCAGCGCATGCACCGCGGCCTTCACGAAGAAGCTCATGAAGCCGATCTTCACGCCGTGTTCCTTGGTGAACTGGTCCTGGAACTTCTTGCGCATCTCCATGACCGGGGCCATGTTGACTTCGTTGAAGGTGGTCAGGATGGCGTTGGTCGACTGCGATTGCAGCAGGCGCTCGGCGATGCGGGCGCGCAGGCGGCTCATCGGCACGCGCTGCTCGGGGCGCTCGCCCAGGTCCTTCGGGCTCGACGGTGCAGCGACCTGCTGCAGCGCGGGCTTGGCGGCCGGCGCCGGCGCGGCGGCCGGGGCCTTGGCGGTGGTGCCCGACGCCACGGCGCCAAGCACGTCGCCCTTGGTCACGCGGCCGTCCTTGCCGGAGCCGGCCACGTCGCCGGTCGACAGGTTGTTGTCCGCCAGCAGCTTGGCGGCAGCGGGCATTGCCACGTCGGACTTGGAACCGCCGGTGGCGGCCGCTGCGGCCTGAGCGGGTGCAGGTGCGGCGGCAGCGGGTGCTGCAGCCGGTGCGGCCGCAGGCGCTGCGGCGCCGGCCTTGCCTTCGGTGTCGATCTTGGCGATGACCTGCCCGGCCGTCACGGTAGCACCGTCACCTTGCACGATCTCGGCCAGCACGCCGGCCGACGGCGCCGGCACTTCGAGCACGACCTTGTCGGTCTCGATCTCGATCAGGATCTCATCGACGGCGACGGCTTCGCCGGCTTTCTTCTTCCAGGTGAGCATGGTGGCTTCGGCCACCGATTCCGACAACTCAGGGACTTTGACTTCAACGATAGACATTTTGGAGAGTGCTCCGACTTTTACTTATAGGTGGGATGGATGGTAGGAGCCGGCTCACTTCGTGAGGACGAAACCCTTGAGCTTGCCGAACGCGCCGTCGACCAGCGCCTTCTGCTGCTCCTGGTGCAGATGCGAATAGCCGACCGCCGGCGATGCCGAGGCGGCGCGACCGGAGTAGCCCAGCTTCTGGCCTTCGGCCATGTTCTCGTGGATGTAGTGCTGCACGAAGAACCAGGCGCCCTGGTTCTGCGGTTCGTCCTGGCACCACACCACGTCGACCAGGTTCGGGTACTTCTTCAGCTCGGTGGAGAAGGCCTTGTGCGGGAACGGATAGAGCTGCTCGACGCGGATGATGGCCACGTCGTCGCTGCCCCTCTCTTCGCGCTTCTTGGCCAGGTCATAGTAGACCTTGCCCGAGCAGGCGATCACGCGCTTGACCTTGTCGGCCTTGAGGTCCTTCGCGTCGGGGATGACGGTCTGGAACGAACCCTTGGTGAACTCGGACAGCGGCGAGGTCGCGTCCTTGTTGCGCAGCAGCGACTTGGGCGTGAGGATGACCAGCGGCTTGCGCAGGTTGCGCACCATCTGCCGACGCAGGATGTGGAAGATCTGGCTGGCCGTGGTCGGCTGCACCACCTGCATGTTGGTGTCGGCGCTCAGCTGCATGAAGCGCTCCAGGCGCGCCGAGCTGTGCTCGGGGCCCTGGCCTTCGTAGCCATGCGGCAGCATCATCGTCAGGCCGTTGACGCGGCCCCACTTGACTTCGCCCGACGCGATGAACTGGTCGATCACGACCTGCGCACCGTTGACGAAGTCGCCGAACTGCGCTTCCCAGATCACGAGCGTGTTCGGGTCGTTCGAAGCGTAGCCGTATTCGAAGGCCAGCACGGCCTCTTCGGACAGGATCGAGTCGATCACGACGAACGGGGCCTGGTTCTCGGCCACGTTCTGCAGCGGCACATAGGTGCCTTCATCGAACTTCTCGCGGTTCTGGTCGTGCAGCACCGCATGGCGGTGCGTGAAGGTGCCGCGGCCCGAGTCTTCACCCGAGAGGCGCACCGGATAGCCGCTGGCCACCAGCGAGGCGAAGGCCATGTGTTCGCCCATGCCCCAGTCGACATTGACGTCGCCGCGGCCCATGGCGGCGCGGTCGTCCAGCACCTTCTTGACCAGCGGATGCACGGTGAAGCCGGCCGGCACCATGGTGATCTTCTCGGCCAGACGCTTCCACTCGGCCGTGGGGATGGCCGTGTCGCCGGCATCGGTCCACTTCTTGTTGAGGAAGGGGCTCCAGTCGACGGCGTACTTGCTCTTGAAGTTGGTGAGCACCGGGTCGGACGTGTTCTTGCCGGCGTCGAAGGCGGCGCGTTGCGCCTTGACCATGTCGTCGCCCAGCGTCGCGCCCAGGCCCTGCGCGGCCAGCTTGTCGGCGTACAGCTTGCGCGTGCCCGGGTGCTGGGCGATCTTCTTGTACATCAGCGGCTGGGTGAGCGACGGCGTGTCCTGCTCGTTGTGGCCCAGCTTGCGGAAACAGATGATGTCGACGACCACGTCCTTCTGGAACTCCATGCGGAAGTCCAGCGCGAGCTGGGTGGCCAGCACCACGGCTTCAGGGTCGTCGCCGTTCACGTGCAGCACGGGTGCTTCGATCATCTTGACGATGTCCGAGCAGTACAGCGTCGAGCGGCTGTCGCGCGGATCGCTGGTGGTGAAGCCGATCTGGTTGTTGATGACGATGTGCACCGTGCCGCCGGTGGAATAGCCACGCGTCTCGGCCAGCGCCAGCGTTTCCATCACGACGCCCTGCCCGGCGAAGGCGGCGTCGCCGTGCACGATGATCGGCAGCACCTGCTTGCCGAGCGGGTCGCCGCGACGGTCCATGCGGGCACGCACCGACCCCTCGACCACCGGGTTCACGATCTCGAGGTGGGACGGGTTGAACGCGAGGCTCAGGTGCACCGGGCCACCGCGCGTGCTCACGTCGGAGCTGAAGCCCTGGTGGTACTTCACGTCGCCGCTGGGCAGGTCTTCGGGAGCGGTATGGTCGAACTCGGCGAACAGGTCGGCCGGCATCTTGCCGAGCGAATTGACCAGCACGTTGAGGCGGCCGCGGTGGGCCATGCCAATCACGATCTCCTGCACGCCCTTGGCGCCAGCCTCGTTGATCAACTCGTCCATCGAGACGATGAAGCTCTCGCCACCTTCGAGCGAAAAGCGCTTCTGGCCGACGTACTTGGTGTGCAGGAAGCGTTCCAGGCCTTCGGCAGCCGTCAGGCGTTCGAGCACATGCTTCTTCTGGTCGGCATTGAGCTGCGGGTTGGTGCGGGTCGTCTCGAGCTTCTGCTGCCACCAGCGCTTGTGGTTCTGGTCGGTCGTGTACATGTACTCGACACCGATGGTGCCGCAGTACGTTTCGCGCAAGGCGTTGAGCAGGTCGCGCAGGGACATCGTGTCCTTGCCGAAGAAGGTGTTGCTCGTGTTGAACACCGTTTCGAGGTCCGCGTCGCGCAGACCATAGAACGAAGGTTCGAGTTCGGGGATCGCCGGGCGCTCGGTGCGCTTGAGCGGATCGAGGTCGGCCCAGCGCGCGCCGACGTTGCGGTAGGCGGCGATCAGTTGCTGGACGGCCGTGCGCTGGCGGCCGAGTTCGGAGTCGGCCCCGCTGGCCTGCACCACCTTGGTCGTGCCCTGCTTCGCGCGCTCGGCGAAGGCATTGATGACCGGCAGGTGCGCCACGTCGCGGGCATTGCTGCCGTCGGCGGCCGGCACATGCTGCAGCGCATCGAAGTACGAGCGCCAGTTGTCGGGCACGCTGCCGGGGTTTTCGAG
The DNA here is from genome assembly GCF_030317205.1 of Variovorax sp. J2L1-78. Taxonomy (NCBI): domain Bacteria; kingdom Pseudomonadati; phylum Pseudomonadota; class Betaproteobacteria; order Burkholderiales; family Comamonadaceae; genus Variovorax; species Variovorax arabinosiphilus. Next base: position 1,800,077 of record NZ_JASZYB010000001.1, read on the forward strand.
GTAGTTCTCGTACATCTCTTCGACATAGGGCGCGTTGCCGCCGAAGAGGTAGGTGTTGCCTTGGTAGGCTTGATAGACGGGCGAGGAATCGCTCATGTTCCGCTGACTTTCGCTTCCCTGAAGGAAGCATTAGCTGGTTTAAGAAACCTTCCGCGACACGGCTGGACCGGTTGGCGGATGCGACTGTGGCTAGGGAAGGGCCTGAGTACGCGTGCATTGTGCCACGTGCATCAGAGGCTGCTGGAGCGGCATGGAGATTTGCACTAATGCCTGTTTGGCGACTGAAGTTGCGCCAGATGGTCTGCGATACACCGACGATGAATCAATAAGTACTAATATTTGAACCCCGTGCGCATGCCGGGACGTCACCGGTCAGGGAGGACTACACATGAACATGCTCGTCATCGGGGTCAGCCAGGCGCTGGTGTTCTGCCATACCTTGGCCTTCGCTTTCGCCGTCGTGACCGTGGCGCGGGAAGACCTGGCGCTGCTCTCGGCCGACTACGTCGACGCCGCCCGGATCCAATCCACAGGCCGCCAACTCGTGATCCTCCTGGGATTGCTCTGGTTGACCGGCGGCGCGCTCATCTTGCTGGATGTCGGCAGCAACCTCGCCGCCCTCGCTGGCCGGCCCAAACTCCTTGCCAAACTAAGCGTCGTCTCACTGTTGACGATCAACGGGCTGCTGCTGCACCACTTCGCGTTCCCGATGCTCACCCGCCCAGTGCAGGATTTCCGCCGCGCGGCGCTCGTCTGTGTCACGCTTGGCTCGATCAGTACGGTGACCTGGGTCTACGCCGCATTCGTGGGCGTAGCCCGGATCATCGCTCCGACCATGAGCTACGGTGCGTTCATGGCGCTCTACGCCCTGGTGCTCGCTTCCGGCCTCGCCTTCGGGCTCGCCGTCTTGCTACCCCGGATCGAGCAACTGCTCGCGCGGCACGCGCAGCAGGATTCCGCGGACGGCGTCGAAGCCGCGCTGCGCCTCACGATGGGCCCGGCGAGCTATTTCATGCTCGACGACATCACACAGGTGGCCCGCAGAACCAGCACGGCGACCGAATACGCCACCGCGCTGGCTTCGCGCTTCCCACCCTCGATGCAGGACCAGCGCGCCACTTTCATGCGGCGGGTGCGGCAGTTCATGTCGCAGACGGAGCGCTGAGGCAAGTCCGCCGGCTCAGGCGCCGACCAGACGCTGGATCTGCTGCAAGCAAGCGGGATCATCGATGGTCGTCAGATCGCCCGGGTCGCGCTGCTCGCACACCGCCTGGATGGCACGCCGCAGCAATTTTCCGCTCCGGGTCTTGGGCAGTGCCGTCACGAAGCGCACGCGCGCAGGACGCGCCAACGCGCCCAACTGGTCGGCCACCCGCTTCATGATTTCACCTTCCAGTTTCAACGCGGCGTCGCCGTCGGTAACTGCGTTGCCGGCTCTGGGCACCACGAACGCCATTGCTACCTGCCCTTTGAGTTGATCGGCCACGCCAACCACGGCGACTTCGGCCACGTTATCGTGGCCCGAAATGCTCTCCTCGATTTCGCGCGTGCCGAGCCGGTGGCCCGCCACGTTGATGACATCGTCGGTCCGGCCAAGGATGTAGAAATAGCCGTCGGCGTCGCGGATGCCCCAGTCGAAGGTCGAGTAGACCGTGCGGTCGGGGATGCTCTTCCAGTAGGTATTGACGAAGCGCGCGTCGTCGCGCCAGATCGTCTGCATGAAGCCCGGCGGCGTCGGGCCTTCGACCACCACCACGCCCTTCTCGCCGGGCGTGGTCAGTTCCTCGCCGGTGGACTCGTGGACGATCTTCACGCGCCAGCCGTACATCGGCACACCCGGGCTGCCGAACTTGCTGGGCTTCTTCTCCACGCCGTTGGCGATGGTGATGATCGGCCAGCCCGACTCGGTCTGCCAGTAGTTGTCGATGATGGGCACGCCCAGCCCGTCGCTGATCCAGCGGGCCGTCGGCTCGTCCAGCGGCTCGCCGGCCAGGAACAGCGCCCGCAGACTCGACAGGTCGTATTTCTTGAGCAGCGCCGGATCCTGCTTCTTGAGCACGCGCACCGCCGTGGGCGCGCTGAACATGACGGTCACCTGGTACTTCTCGACCAGTTGCCACCAGATGCCGCCGTCGGGCTGGCCGTCCAGGCCCTGCGTCGGCAGGCCTTCGTACATGATCGTCGCCATGCCGGCGATCAGCGGCCCGTAGACGATGTAGCTGTGGCCCACCACCCAGCCGATGTCGCTGGTCGAGAAATAGGTCTCGCCGGCGCGGCCGTCGAAGATGTGCTTCATGCTCGCGGCGAGTGCGACCGCGTAGCCGCCCGTGTCACGCTGCACGCCCTTGGGCTTGCCGGTGGTGCCGCTGGTGTAGATGGTGTAGCTGATCTCGGTGGATTCGAGCCAGGTGCAGGGCACCACCGCCTCGGCGTGCTGCGCGGCGAGGTCGCGCAGGAGATGGTCCCGGCCCGCGACGAGGTCCATCGGCGCCAGTCCGCGATCGGCCAGCAGCACCGCGGCCGGCTTGTGCCTGGACAGCCGGATCGCCTCGTCGAGCAAGGGCTTGTACGCGATCACCTTGCCCGCGCGCGAGCCGGCGTCGGCGCTGAACACCACCGTCGGCTCGGCGTCCTCGATGCGCGAGGCGAGCGAGCCGCTCGCGAAGCCGCCAAACACCACGCAATGCACCGCACCGATGCGGGCGCAGGCCAGCATCGCGAAGGCGGCCTCCGCGATCATCGGCATGTAGATCAGCACGCGGTCGCTGCGCTTCACGCCCAGCGCCAGCAGGCACGCCGCGGTGCGCTGCACCTCGGCGTGCAGTTCACGGAAGCTGTAGCTGCGCTCGCTGCCGGTCTCGGTCGACACGCAGATCAGCGCCGGCTGGTCGCCGCGCGATGCGAGATGCCGGTCGACGGCGTTGTGGCAGAGGTTGGTGGTGCCGCCGACGAACCAGCGCGCGAAGGGGGGATGGCTCGCGTCCAGGATCTGCTGCGGCGGCGTTGCCCAGTCGATGAACCCGGCCTGCTCGGCCCAGAAGGCTTCGCTGTCGTCAATGGAACGGCGATAGAAGTCGCCGTAGGAAGCGCCAGGGGCGGCGGATGGGTGGGTCATGAAACTTGTCTCCGGCATCGTCCCGCTCGGATGCGGGATCTGAATTCATGATTGGTGCCCGCGCTTGCAGGACGCTGACACCGATGCCACCCCGACGCGGGCGATCGCCCCGCGATGCGGCGCGGCCTTGATCTGCGTCAACGAATCAGCGACTGGTACTCACGAAAGGCCGGATGCTCCGCCGTGCGCAGCCATTCGAAGCCGACCATCTCGGTGGTCACCAATTCAGCGCCGGCACCGGCCAGGCGGTCGAAGGCGGCGTCGCGGTTGCGCTCGGTGCGCGAGCTGCAGGCGTCGGTCACGACCCAGACCTCGAACTCGTCTTCCAGCAGGTCGAGCGCGGTCTGCAACAGGCAGACATGCGCTTCACAGCCAGCCACCACGATCGTGTTGCGCTCGTCCTGCCCGCCGGTGCTCGGCTTCTGCAGGTGCTTGGGCAGGCTGCGCGCATTGCCTTGCGGCGCCTTGGCCGGTGGCCGCAACCATTCGCCAAGCCCCTCCTCCACGCCGCTGAAATGCATCTTGGCAAGCGAACGCTGGCACAGTGCACGAATCTCCGGCACGTTCTCGCCCAGCTTGGACGGGTTCTGTTCGGTGCCCCATGCCGGGACGTCGAGCATCTTCGCGATCTGGCCGAGACGCACGGCGTTGGCCAGCACAGCCTCGCCTTCGAAGATGGCAGGCATGAGGCGAGGCTGGTAGTCGATCAGGACCAATTGGGACACGGAGACGTCGAGCAGCATGAGGAATTCCTTCGAGAAAACGTCGGGGCACACAGCCGCCCGGCGCGATGCGGAATTAGACCGTATCGCGTGGCCGCCCTTGCTGCGGGCCGTCATGCTCGGCCTGCTGGCCTTCGGGGCCGCAGGCTGCGCCTCCTGGCGCTCTGCCGATGCCCCGATGTACACGCAGACCGACGCCAGCCGCTGCACCCTGCACGCCGACACGCTGCTGGTGCTGCTGCCGGGCGTCTACTCGCACCCCGACGAGTTCGTGCGCGAGGGCTTCGTTCAGGCCGTGCACGACGCACGCCTGGCTGTCGACCTAGTGCGCGTCGATGCGCACCTGAACTACTACGAGCGCAAGACCTTCGTCGCGCGCCTGAACCAGGATGTGATCGGGCCGGCCCAGGCGCGCGGCTATCGCGCGATCTGGATCGCAGGCATCTCGCTCGGCGGCTTGGGCGGGCTGATCTACGCGAAGGAGCATCCCTCGGATGTCGCCGGCCTCGTGGCGCTGGCGCCGTATCTCGGCGAAGCGGCGATCTGGCCCTGGCTGGACGGCTACGCCGATGCAGCGCCCGGACATCCGCCGCTGTATTTGGGCTACGGCAAGGCCGACCGCTTCGCGACCAGCAACGGCTTGCTGGCGGCAAAGCTGCCCCCATCGCGGGTCTTCACCGCCGACGGCGGCCACGACTGGGCACCCTGGCTGCGGCTCTGGAAGGCCATGCTGCCGACCCTGCCGCTGCCCCGCTGCCCCACCTGAGCAAAGTCACTGCGGCCGCAACCGCAGCAGCTTGCCGTCCGACTCGTCCGTCAGCACATAGAGCAGGCCGTCCGGTCCCTGGCGCACGTCGCGAATGCGGGCGCGGCCGTCTTCGAGCAGCTTGTGCTCGGCGACGACCTTGCCGTCCTTGAGCACGATGCGGTCCAGATACCCGAACTTCAACGAGCCGACGAAGAGGTTGCCCTTCCAGGCCGGGCCATAACGGTCGCTGGTCAGGAACGCCATGCCCGACGGCGCGATCGACGGCGCCCAGTAGTGCAGCGGCTGCTCCATGCCGTCCTTGGCCGTGAGGCCGTCGCCGATCTTCCCGCCGCCGTAGTTCTCGCCATAGGTGATGACCGGCCAGCCGTAGTTCCTGCCCGGCTGAGGCACGTTGATCTCGTCGCCCCCCTGGGCGCCGTGCTCGTGCATCCAGACACGGCCGTCGAGGCCGAGCGTCGCGCCCTGGCCGTTGCGGTGGCCGTAGCTCCAGATTTCCGGCAGCGCGCCGGCCCGGCCCACGAAGGGGTTGTCGGCCGGCACGGCACCGTCCTTCTGGATGCGCACGACCTTGCCCAGGTGGTTGTCGAGCTTCTGCGCGTCTTCCTTGCGGCTGAAGCGGTCCCCCAGCGTGATGAACAGCGTGCCGTCACGCGCCTCGACGATGCGGCAGCCGAAATGCGCCCGGCTGGCCACCTTGGGCCGCTGGCTGAAGATCACCCGAACGTTCTCGAGGCGTGTGGCGTCGCCTGACAAGGTGGCCCGCAGCACCGCGGTGCTGTTGCCCGAGCCCCCGGCCTCGGGCTCCGAGAAGCAGACATAGACGGTGCGGTTGCTGGCGAAGGCGCTGTCGGTCACCACATCCAGCAAACCGCCCTGCCCGCCCGCCGCGATCGGCGGCAGACCGGACACAGGCCCACCGATGCGCCCATCGGGGCCGACGACACGGAGCCGCCCGGCCCGCTCGGTCACCAGAAAGCGCTGATCCGGCACGAACGCGACGGCCCAGGGGTTCTCCAACCCCGTCGCCACGCGTTCGACGGAAGCCTGCGCCATCGCAGCGCCCCCGCTGGCCAGGCACCCCATCGTCAAACCCAGGCCGAGAAGCCGCTTTAATTTCACATTCATTTCTACTTCCAATGGCCGATTTGACAATTGCGCGGTCAGAACGCGCAAATATGGTCACAAGTAGTAAACCTTTGCGCTACACAGCTGTCACAAAATATTTCATCACCTTTGCAACTTTACATGTCACATCATTGAAAAAAGTGAAAACATGAGTTGCGACAAGTGTTTGCAGGCAGAATCGAGAATTCGCTTCAAATTGACACTCGTGGCTGTCATCCCTATCCTACGAACCCATGCGTTTTCCCCTGATCCTTGCCTCCCTTCTCGTCGCCGGTGCCGCGCATGCCGCCCCCGTCGCGGACCGTTCGGAAGAGATAGACCGGGTGCTGGTGGACAAGGGTTTGATCGGCCAGTTGCAGCAAGTTCGCCAAAGCGTGGTCGAACGGACGTCCGATCTGGTGGTGACCGCCATCGGTTTCCTGGGCGTTCCCTACCGTCGCGGTGGCAACACGGCTGAAAGCGGCTTCGACTGCAGCGGCTTTGTCCGCGCCATGTACAACCAGACGGTCGGCCACCTCCTGCCGCGCCGCGCCGAAGAACAGGCCGCGGCCACCGAGAAAATCGACCGCAGCGACCTCAAGCCGGGCGACCTGGTGTTCTTCAACACGATGCGCCGGGCATTCAGCCATGTCGGCATCTACGTGGGCGAAGGCAAGTTCATCCACTCGCCGCGCACCGGCGCTCAGGTGCGCGTGGAAGACATGAACGGCAGCTACTGGAAGCGTCGCTTCGACGGCGCCCGCCGCGTGCTGTCCACCGACGACGACGAAGCGTCGCGCGCCGCGGTCAAATAATCGAAGCTGTCGCACCCAAGAAAAAACCCGCCGACGGCGGGTTTTTTCTTGGGGTCGGCGTGCCGGACTCAGAACGTGTGAAGGAACCGTCGCGAGCGCCTCGAGCTTGCGGCGAGGACCGGAGCCGCACTCGCGTGCGGTAAGGACCGCAGAGGCGAGATCGGGGCGCGCAGCAGGTTCATTCGCACATTCTCAACGCTTGACCGGCGGCAGGTCGGTGCAACTGCCGTGCGCCGCCTCGGCCGCCAGGCCGATGCTCTCGCCCAGCGTCGGATGCGGGTGGATCGTCTTGCCGATGTCGATGGCGTCCGCACCCATCTCGATGGCCAGCGCGATCTCGCCGATCATGTCGCCCGCGTGCGTGCCGACGATGCCGCCGCCCACGATGCGATGGCTCTCGGCGTCGAACAGCAGCTTGGTGAAGCCTTCGTCCCGCCCGTTGGCGATGGCGCGGCCCGAGGCGTTCCATGGGAACATGCCCTTGGTGATCTTCACGCCCGTGGCCTTGGCCTGGTCTTCGGTCAAGCCGACCCACGCCACTTCCGGGTCGGTGTAGGCCACGCTCGGGATCACGCGGGCATTGAAGGCCGAGCTCAGCAGTTCCTTGTCGCCCTTCTGCTCGCCGGCGATGACTTCGGCGGCCACATGCGCCTCGTGCACCGCCTTGTGCTCCAGCATCGGCTGGCCGACGATGTCGCCCACCGCGAAGATGTGCGGCACGTTGGTGCGCATCTGGATGTCGACCGGGATGAAGCCGCGGTCGGTCACCGTCACGCCGGCCTTCTCGGCCGCGATCTTCTTGCCGTTCGGCGTGCGGCCGACGGCCTGCAGCACCAGGTCGTACAGCTGGGGCTCCTTCGGGGCGGCTTCGCCTTCGAAGGTGACGCGGATGCCTTCCTTCGTCGCTTCGGCGCCGACCGTCTTGGTCTTGAGCATGATGTTGTCGAAGCGCGGCGCGTTCATCTTCTGCCAGACCTTGACCAGGTCGCGGTCGGCCCCCTGCATCAGGCCGTCGAGCATCTCGACCACGTCGAGGCGCGCGCCGAGCGAGGAATACACCGAGCCCATTTCCAGGCCGATGATGCCGCCGCCCAGGATGAGCATGCGCTTGGGTTCGACGCCCAGTTCCAGTGCGCCGGTCGAGTCGACCACGCGCGGATCGTCCTTGGGCATGAAGGGCAGGTGCACCGCCTGCGAACCGGCGGCGATCACGCAGTGGCGGAACTTGATGGTTTGCGCCTTGCCCGTGGTGTCGCGGCCGTCGCCCGAGGTTTCCTGCACCTTGACGTGGTACGGGTCGACGAATTCGCCGACGCCGCGCACCGTCGTCACCTTGCGCATCTTGGCCATCGCGGACAGGCCACCGGTGAGCTTGCTCACCACCTTGTTCTTGCGCGCCAGCAGCTTGCTGCGGTCGATGCTCGGCTCGCCGAAGGTCACGCCCATGTCGGCGAAGTGCTTGACCTCGTCCATCACGGCCGCGACGTGCAGCAGCGCCTTCGACGGGATGCAGCCCACGTTGAGGCAGACGCCGCCCAGCGTGGCATAGCGTTCGACCAGCACGACCTTCAGGCCGAGGTCGGCCGCGCGGAAGGCGGCGGAATAGCCGCCGGGACCGGCACCGAGCACGAGCAGGTCGCACTCGACGTCGACGGAACCGCTGTAGCTCGATGCGACGGGTGCCGGTGCCGGTGCGGCCGCAGCCGGGGCCGCCTTGGCCGCCGGTGCCGCAGCGGGCGCCGGCGCGGACGCGGGCGCAGATGCAGCAGCCCCTTCAGTCACATCCAGCGTCAGCACCACCGAGCCTTGCTTGACCTTGTCGCCGACCTTCACGGCCACGGCCTTCACCGTGCCGGCAGCCGACGACGGGATCTCCATCGACGCCTTGTCCGACTCCACGGTGATCAGCGACTGCTCGGCCTTCACCGTGTCACCCACCTTCACCAGCACCTCGATCACCGCGACTTCGTCGAAATCGCCGATGTCCGGAACCTTGATCTGTTGTTCACTCATCTCGGGTTCCTTTTCAGAGCAGCACGCGGCGGAAGTCGGCCAGCACCTGGCCCAGGTACGCGTTGAAGCGCGCCGCCGACGCACCGTCGATCACGCGGTGGTCGTACGACAGCGACAGCGGCAGCGTGAGTTGCGGCACGAACTGCTTGCCGTCCCACACCGGCTTCATCGCACTCTTCGACAGGCCGAGGATCGCGACTTCGGGCGCGTTGATGATGGGCGTGAAGTGCGTGCCGCCGATGCCGCCGAGCGAGCTGATCGAGAAGCAGCCGCCCTGCATGTCGGCCCCGCCGAGCTTGCCGTCGCGCGCCTTCTTGGCGAGTTCGCCCATCTCCTGGCTGATCTGCAGGATGCCTTTCTTGTCGGCGTCCTTGAGCACCGGCACCACCAGCCCGTTGGGCGTGTCCGCCGCGAAGCCGATGTTGTAGTACTGCTTGTAGACCAGCGTGTCGCCGTCGAGGCTGGCGTTGAACTCGGGGAATTTCTTCAGCGCCGCGACCACCGCCTTGATGACGAAGGCCAGCATCGTCACCTTGACGCCCGACTTCTCGTTCTCCTTGTTGGTCGCCACGCGGAAGGCTTCCAGCGCCGTGATGTCGGCCTCGTCGTTGTTGGTGACGTGCGGGATCATCACCCAGTTGCGGTGCAGGTTCGCGCCACTGAGCTTCTTGATGCGCGACAGCTCCTTGCGCTCGACCGTGCCGAACTTTGCGAAGTCGACCTTCGGCCAGGGGATCAGGCCCAGCGCCGCGCCATCGCCGCCGCCACCGGCCGGCGCCTTGGCACCCGCGGCCTTGGTGCTGGCGGCGCCGCTCATCACGGCCTTGGTGAAGGCCTGGACGTCTTCCTGCGTGATGCGGCCCTTGAGGCCGGAACCCTTGACCTCTTCCAGTGGCACGCCGAGTTCGCGCGCGAACTTGCGCACCGACGGCGACGCGTGCGGCAGGCTGCCGCTCGGCGGGGTCGTGGTGTCGTGCGCGGCCGGTGCAGCGGCGGGGGCCGGTGCCGGTGCGCTGGCCGTGGCCACCGTGGGCGCTGCAGCGGCAGGCACCGAAGCGGGCTCCGGAGCAGTTGCGGGGGCCGGTGCCGCACCCGCCGCGCCTTCGAGCACCGCGATCAGGTCACCGATGTTCACGACATCGCCGACCTTGACCTTCATTTCCTTGAGCGTACCGGCGGCCGACGACGGGATCTCCATCGACGCCTTGTCCGATTCCACGGTGATCAGCGACTGCTCGGCCTTGATCGCGTCGCCCGGCTTCACCAGCACCTCGATGACGGACACGTCCTTGAAATCGCCGATGTCCGGCACCTTCACCTCGACCGGGCCGGCCGGCGCGGCGGCCGGTGCGGCCGCCACGGGCGCCGGGGCGGGCGCGGCCTGGGGCGCAGGCGCGGCAGCGGCAGGCGCGGCGGCCGGTGGCGCTGCAGTGGCGCCTTCGGCCTCCACCACAATCACGACCGAACCCTCTTTCACCTTGTCGCCCACCGCGACCTTGAGTTCCTTCACCACGCCGGCGGTCGACGACGGGATCTCCATCGACGCCTTGTCCGACTCCACGGTGATCAGCGACTGCTCGGCCTTCACCGTGTCGCCCACCTTCACCAGCACCTCGATCACCGCGACTTCGTCGAAATCGCCGATGTCCGGCACCTTCACTTCCACTGCTGCCATATCTCTGTCTCCCGCCCGTCGGGCGCATCGGTTGTTCGGGGTGGGTTACGCGTAGAGCGGGTTGACCTTGTCGGCGTCGATACCGTACTTCTTGATGGCTTCGGCGACCTTCGAGGCCGGCAGCGTGCCATCCTCGGCCAGCGCCTTGAGCGTGGCCACCACGATGAAGTGGCGGTTGATCTCGAAGTGCTCGCGCAGCTTGCTGCGGAAGTCGCTGCGACCGAAGCCGTCGGTGCCCAGCACCTTGTAGGTCCGGCCCTTCGGGATGAACGGGCGGATCTGCTCGGCGTAGGCCTTCATGTAGTCGGTCGAGGCCACCACCGGGCCGGTGCTGGCCGACAGCTGCTGCGCCACGAAGGACACGCGCGGCGTCTCGGTCGGGTGCAGCAGGTTCCAGCGGTCGGCGTCCTGGCCGTCGCGCGTGAGTTCGTTGAAGCTCGGGCAGCTCCAGACGCTCGCGCTGACGCCCCACTCCTTCTCGAGCAGCTCCTGCGCGGCGATGCTCTCGCGCAGGATCGTGCCGCTGCCGAGCAGTTGCACGGTCGGCGCGTCCTTGGCGCCCTTGGCCGGCTTGACCACCGGACCCTGCTTGCACAGGTACATGCCCTTGAGGATCTGCTCTTCGGTGCCGGGCTGCAGGCCGGGCATCGGGTAGTTCTCGTTGAGCAGCGTGAGGTAGTAGTAGACGTTGTCCTGCTTTTCCACCATGCGCTTCAGGCCATGGTGCAGGATCACGCCCACTTCATGCGCGAAGGTCGGGTCGTAGCTCACGCAGTTCGGGATGGTGTTGGCCAGGATGTGGCTGTGGCCGTCTTCGTGCTGCAAGCCTTCACCGTTGAGCGTGGTGCGCCCCGACGTGCCACCCAGCAGGAAGCCGCGTGCCTGCATGTCGCCGGCGGCCCAGGCCAGGTCGCCGATGCGCTGGAAGCCGAACATCGAGTAGTACACGTAGAACGGCACCATGATGCGGTTGTTCGTGCTGTACGACGTGGCCGCCGCGATCCAGCTGGACATGCCGCCGGCCTCGTTGATGCCTTCCTGCAGGATCTGGCCGGCCTTGTCTTCCTTGTAGTACATGACCTGGTCCTTGTCGACCGGCGTGTACTGCTGCCCTGCGGGGTTGTAGATGCCGATCTGGCGGAACAGCCCTTCCATGCCGAAGGTGCGCGCTTCGTCGACCAGGATCGGCACGACGCGCGGGCCCAGCGCCTGGTCGCGCAGCAGCTGCGTGAGGAAACGCACATAGGCCTGCGTGGTCGAGATCTCGCGGCCCTCGGCCGTCGGCTCGAGCACGGCCTTGAAGGTCTCCAGTGCCGGCACGGTGAAGCTCTCGTCGGCCTTCACGCGGCGGTGCGGCAGGTAGCCGCCCAGCGCCTTGCGGCGTTCGTGCAGGTACTTCATCTCCGGCGTGTCGTCGGCCGGCTTGTAGAACGGGATGTCGGCAAGCTGGCTGTCCGGGATCGGGATGTTGAAGCGGTCGCGGAAGGCCTTGATGTCTTCGTCGCCCAGCTTCTTGGTCTGGTGGACGTTGTTCTTGCCTTCGCCGATCTTGCCCATGCCGAAGCCCTTGACGGTCTTCACGAGCAGCACGGTGGGCTGGCCCTGGTGGTTCTGCGCCGCATGGAAGGCGGCGTACACCTTCTGCGAATCATGACCGCCGCGCTGCAGGTTCCAGATCTCGTCGTCGCTCAGGTGCTCGACCATCTTGAGCGTGCGCGGATCGCGGCCGAAGAAGTTCTTGCGGACGTAGGCGCCGTCGTTGGCCTTGAACGACTGGTAATCGCCGTCGTTGCACTCCATCATGATCTTGCGCAGCGCGCCGTCCTTGTCGGCGGCGAGCAGGGCGTCCCAGCCCTTGCCCCAGATCAGCTTGATCACGTTCCAGTTGGCGCCGCGGAACTCGCCCTCGAGCTCCTGGATGATCTTGCCGTTGCCGCGCACCGGCCCGTCGAGGCGCTGCAGGTTGCAGTTGATCACGAAGATCAGGTTGTCGAGCTTCTCGCGCGCGGCCAAGCCGATGGCACCGAGCGACTCGACCTCGTCCATTTCGCCGTCGCCGCAGAACACCCACACCTTGCGGTTCTCGGTGTTCGCGATGCCGCGGGCGTGCAGGTACTTGAGGAAGCGCGCCTGGTAGATCGCCATCAGCGGGCCGAGGCCCATCGACACCGTGGGGAACTGCCAGAACTCGGGCATCAGCTTCGGGTGCGGGTAGCTCGACAGGCCCTTGCCGTCGACTTCCTGGCGGAAGTGGAGCAGTTGGTCTTCGCTCAAGCGGCCTTCGAGGTAGGCACGCGCGTAGATGCCGGGCGACACGTGGCCCTGGATGTACAGGCAGTCGCCGCCGTGGCCTTCGCTCTCGGCGTGCCAGAAATGGTTGAAGCCGGCGCCGAACATGCTGGCCAGCGACGCGAAGGAGCCGATGTGGCCGCCCAGGTCGCCGCCGTCGGCCGGGTGCAGGCGGTTGGCCTTGACCACCATGGCCATCGCGTTCCAGCGCATGTAGGCGCGCAGGCGCTGTTCGATCTCGAGGTTGCCGGGGCTGCGCGCTTCGAGTTCGGGCTCGAGCGTGTTCACGTAGCCGGTGTTCGCCGAGAACGGCAGGTCGACGCTGTTCTGGCGCGCGTGCTCGAGCAGCTGTTCGAGAAGAAAGTGCGCCCGTTCGGGGCCCTCGCTCTGGATGACGGCGGACAGCGCGTCCATCCATTCGCGGGTTTCCTGCGCATCCGCGTCGTTCGCGGCCGAGCCGAAATGGTTCTCGGGATTTGCCGACATGCTTGTCTCCTTGAGGGCGTGGCTGTGGATTTGACTGGGCGGAAATGTCGCACAGAACAGGTCAAATTTCAAATGGTGTCTGACGTTTTCTTAATGTGAAAACGTCGATCGATAGATTCTTCAGGGACACGGAGCCATCGCAGTCTGAACCGTTTTGGAGACCGCTTCGCGTCAGGCCAACTAGGGGTTCCCCTACACTCGGCCGATGCCCTTCTTCAGCCCGCTTGCTGCCGCCCGCAGCGCCGTGAAAGCCTCGCCGCTGGCGTGGTGGCGTCGCTGGTGGCGCCGCCAGACGCCGGTGCTGCAGGACTCGGTGGCCATGCTGGTGCCGCTGGCCGCCGTCATCCTCTTCCTGGCGGCGATCGTGTGCGCCTTCTGGTACCTGCGGGCCGAAGAGATCGAGCGCGAGCAGGAGTCCGTCAAGCGCGACGTCGAATACGCGCAGCAGCGGCTGCGGCTGCGGCTGCTCGAGCGGCAGGAGCAACTCATGCGCCTGGCCCGCGACGCCTCCAACCGCGAGATCGACGCCGCGGAATTCGGCAGCCGCGCCGAGTCCCTGGTGAGCCAGTACCCCGAGCTGCAGGCGATCAGCTGGATCGACGACCGCCGGCGCTTCAAGGCCAACTACGCCGCGCCCAGCGTGCACCCCGCGCAGCAGCATGTGCTGGACGACGTGCTGCGCCCGGGCGACATCGAGAGCAACTACGCGCTTGCCCGTGAATTGCGCCAGCCGGTCTTCTCGCAGCCGGTGACGGGCGGCGACCCGGTCGCGATGCTGCAGCTGCACATCCCCCTCTTCGACCAGGGGCTGTTCGCGGGCGTAGTGCTGGGTGAATTCTCGATCGACAGCCTCCTGCGCTACGGCGTGCCACCGGAGGTCAGCGCGCGCTACGCCGTCGCCCTGTTGGATGCGAAGGGCGGCGTGCTGGCCGGCAACACCGTCAACCCCCGGGCCGACGGCACCCGGCTGCTGCCCTGGGTCGAGCACACGAACGAGTACGAGGTGCCGGTGTCGCCGATCGGCAATGCCGTGATCCTGCGCGCACAGGCCTACCGCACCTCGCCCGGGCTGGTGGGCAACGGCCTGTTCTGGCTGGTCGGCGCGCTGAGCGTCTTGACCGCCTGGATGCTGATCGGCACCTGGCGCCACACCCGCCGCCGCCTGCAGGCGCAGCAGGCGCTGATCGCCGAGACCAACTTCCGGCGCGCGATGGAAAACTCGATGCTCACCGGCATGCGGGTGCTCGACCTGGACGGACGCATCACCTACGTGAACGCCGCCTTCTGCGCCATGACCGGCTGGAGCGAATCCGAACTCGTGGGGCAGAAGCCGCCCTTCCCGTACTGGCTCGAATCCGACCGGGAGGTGATGAACGAGCGGCTCGAAGAGGAACTGCATGGCCGTGCGCTGCCCGGCGGCTTCCAGGTGCGGGTCAAGCGCAAGAACACCAGCGTCTTCAACGCCCGGCTGTATGTGTCGCCGTTGATCGATGCGCGCGGCCACCAGACCGGCTGGATGACCTCGATGACCGACATCACCGAGCCCACGCGCATCCGCGAGCAGCTGTCGGCGTCGTACGAGCGCTTCACGACCGTGCTGGAGGCGCTCGACGCCGCGGTGTCGGTGGCGCCCATCGGCAGCGAGGAGCTGCTGTTCGCCAACAAGCTGTACCGGCTGTGGTTCGGCTCCGACACGGTCGGCCACCTGGCCATGGTGGCGCAGGCCGGCGTGCCGGCCTCGGCCGCACACGACGATGCGCTCGACGACGTCGACCCCTTCGCCGGCCTGCCGATCGACACGCTCACCACGGCGCAACCGGCCAACAACGAGATCTTCGTGCCCGAGCTGGGCAAGTGGCTGGAGGTGCGTTCGCGCTACCTCACCTGGGTCGACGGTCGGCTGGCCCAGCTGGTGATCGCCACCGACATCACGCCGCGCCGCGACGCCGAAGAACAGGCCGCCGCGCAGGCCGACCGGGCGCAGGCCGCGAGCCGGCTGATCACGATGGGCGAGATGGCCTCGAGCGTCGCGCACGAGCTCAACCAGCCGCTCACCGCCATCAGCAACTACTGCAACGGCATGATGTCCCGCATCAAGGGCCAGCAGATCGACTCCGACGCCCTGCTCGCCGCCCTGGAGAAGACTGCCAAGCAGGCGCAGCGGGCCGGCCAGATCATCCAGCGCATCCGCTCCTTCGTGAAGCGCAGCGAGCCGAACCGCACCCCGGCCGACGTGGCGACCATGGTCGGCGAGGCGGTCGAGCTGGCCGGCATCGAACTGCGCCGACGCAACGTGCGCCTGAACCACTACGTGGCGGCACGGCTGCCCATCGTGCTGGTCGACCCCATCCTCATCGAGCAGGTGCTGGTGAACCTGCTGAAGAACGCGGCCGAATCGATCGACCTGGCCGAACGCCCGCTGGCGCGGCGCAGCGTGGAGTTGCGCGTGCTGCCCAAGGTCATCGAAAGCCAGAACGCCATCGAGTTTTCCGTGCAGGACACCGGCATGGGCCTGGCACCGGAAGTGATGGACCGCCTCTACGAAGCCTTCTTCTCCACCAAGGCCGAAGGCATGGGCATCGGGCTGAACCTCTGCCGCACCATCGTGGAGTCGCACCGTGGCCGCATGCAGGCCGAGAACATCTACAATGGTTCGGATGTGGTCGGATGCCGTTTTTCCTTCTGGATTCCGGTGCTGGACGCTAGCAGTTCCGTAGCAAACGACGAGGCAAAGGTACCCGCATGAGCTTGATTCCAAAGAAGGGCACGGTCTATGTCGTCGACGATGACGAGGCCGTGCGCGACTCCCTGCAGTGGCTGCTCGAAGGCAAGGACTACCGGGTCCGCTGCTTCGATTCCGCCGAATCCTTTCTCTCCCGCTACGACCCCCGCGAGGTCGCCTGCCTGATCGTCGACATCCGCATGGGCGGCATGTCGGGCATCGAGCTGCAGGACCGGCTGATCGAGCGCCGCTCGCCGCTGCCGATCGTGGTCATCACCGGCCACGGCGACGTGCCGATGGCGGTCGACTCGATGAAGAAGGGTGCGATGGATTTCATCCAGAAGCCGTTCAACGAGGACGAGCTCGTCACCCTGGTCGAGCGCATGCTCGAGCACGCGCGTGGCGCCTTCGCGCAGCACCAGCAGTCGGCCAGCCGCGACGCGCTGCTGTCCAAGCTCACCGGCCGCGAGGCGCAGGTGCTCGAGCGCATCGTCGCCGGCCGGCTCAACAAGCAGATCGCCGACGACCTGGGCATCAGCATCAAGACGGTCGAGGCGCACCGCGCCAACATCATGGAAAAGCTCAACGCCAACACCGTGGCCGATCTGCTGAAGATCGCGCTCGGCCAGGCCCAGCCGACGGCGAAGGCCTCCTGAATCGCTATCGGCCAGATAGCCAGAAAGTCCCCCGACGCCTGCGCAAGCGGGCGTTTCTACTTGGAAAATCGAAAACACGATGACAGCCCAACTGATCGACGGCAACGCCCTCTCCCGCACCCTGCGCGCCGACGTCGCCGCGCGTGCCGCCGCACTCAAGGCGCGCGGTGTGACGCCCGGCCTGGCCGTGGTGCTGGTCGGCGAGAACCCCGCCAGCCAGGTCTACGTGCGCAACAAGGTCAAGGCCTGCGAAGACAACGGCCTGCACTCGCTGCTCGAGAAATACCCGGCCGACCTGAGCGAAGCGGAGCTGCTGGCCCGCGTCGACGCCCTCAACGAGGACCCCGCCATCCACGGCATCCTGGTGCAGCTGCCGCTGCCGCCGCACATCGATGCACAGAAGGTCATCGAGGCGATCTCCCCCGAGAAGGACGTCGACGGCTTCCATGTTGCGAGCGCAGGCGCGCTGATGACCGGCGCGCCCGGCTTCTGGCCCTGCACGCCGTACGGCTGCATGAAGATGCTCGAATCGATCGGCTACGAGCTGCGCGGCAAGCACGCCGTGGTCATCGGCCGCAGCAACATCGTCGGCAAGCCGATGGCGCTGATGCTGCTGGCCCAGAGCGCGACCGTCACCATCTGCCACAGCGCCACGGCCGATCTGGGCGCCATGACGCGGCAAGCCGACGTGATCGTCGCGGCCGTCGGCAAGCGCAACGTGTTGACCGCCGACATGGTCAAGCCCGGCGCGGTGGTCATCGACGTCGGCATGAACCGGAACGACGAAGGCAAGCTCTGCGGCGACGTCGACTTCGACGGCGTGAAGGAAGTCGCCGGGTGGATCACGCCGGTGCCCGGCGGCGTCGGCCCGATGACCATCACCATGCTGCTCGTCAACACGCTCGAAGCCGCCGAACGCATCGCCCACTGACTTGAACTTACGCCCCACGGCGCCAGATGGAAACCATGACCAATCCGCTCCTCGACTTCACCGATCTCCCGCTGTTCGACCAGATCAAGCCGGAGCACGTCGCGCCGGCCGTCGACACCCTGCTGGCCGACGCCGAGGCGGCGCTGCAGACCGTCACCGCACCGGACTTCCCGGCGGACTGGATCGCGATCTCGAAGGTGCTGGACGTGTCCTCCGAGCGCTTCAGCCGGGCCTGGGGCGCGGTTGGCCATCTGAATGCCGTGGCCGACACGCCCGAGCTGCGCGCGGCCTACAACGACGCCATGCCGCGCGTCACCGCCTTCTGGACCCGCCTCGGTTCCGACGAGCGGCTGTATGCCAAGTACAAGGCCATCGACCCCGCCACGCTGAACGCCGAGCAGAAGCAGGCGCACCGCAACGCGATCCGCAACTTCGTGCTGGGCGGCGCCGAGCTGCAGGGCGATGCCAAGGCGCGTTTCGCGGTCATCCAGGAACGCCAGGCCGAGCTGAGCCAGAAGTTCAGCGAGAACGCCCTGGACGCCACCGATGCCTTCGCCTACTACGCCGAAGCGAGTGAGCTCGAAGGCCTGCCGGAAGACGTGATCGGCGCCGCGCGCGCCGGGGCCGAGGCGGATGGCAAGCCCGGCTACAAGCTCACCCTGAAGATGCCCTGCTACCTGCCGGTGATGCAGTTCGCCAAAAGCAGCGCGCTGCGCGAGACGCTCTACCGCGCCTACGCCACCCGCGCCAGCGAGTTCGGCGACCCGGCCTTCGACAACACCGCGCTCATCACCGAGATCCTGGCGCTGCGCCAGGAAGAGGCGAAGCTGCTGGGCTACCGCAACTTCGGTGAACTGTCGGTCGTGCCGAAGATGGCCGATTCCCCCGAGCAGGTCGTGAAGTTCCTGCGCGACCTGGGCACCCGCGCCAAGCCTTTCGGCGAGCGCGACCTGGCCGACCTGCGCGCCTTCGCCACCGAGCAACTCGGCCTCGCCGACCCGCAACCGTGGGACTGGACCTTCGTCGGCGAGAAGCTCAAGGAAGCGCGCTACGCCTTCAGTGAGCAGGACGTGAAGCAGTACTTCCCGGCGCCCAAGGTGATGGCCGGCCTCTTCAAGATCGTGGAGACGCTGTTCGAAGTGACCATCCGCCGCGACTTCGCACCGGTGTGGCACCCGACGGTCGAGTTCTATCGCATCGAACGCGGCGACCAGCGCGTGGGCCAGTTCTACCTCGACCCCTCCGCCCGCGCCGCCAAGCGCGGCGGCGCCTGGATGGACGACGTGCGTGCCCGCTGGCTGCGGCCCGACACCGGCACGCTGCAAACGCCGGTCGCGCAGCTGGTCTGCAACTTCGCCGAGGGCGTCGACGGCAAGCCGCCGCTGCTCACGCACGACGACGTGACCACCCTCTTCCACGAGTTCGGCCACGGCCTGCACCACATGCTCACGCAGATCAACGAGCGCGACGTGTCCGGCATCAGCGGCGTCGAATGGGATGCGGTCGAACTGCCCAGCCAGTTCATGGAGAACTTCTGCTGGGAATGGGACGTGCTGCAGCACATGACCGCGCACGTCGACACCGGGCTGCCGCTGCCGCGCGAGCTGTTCGACAAGATGACGGCGGCCAAGAACTTCCAGAGCGGCCTGCAGACGCTGCGCCAGATCGAGTTCTCGCTGTTCGACATGCTGCTGCACACCGAGTTCGATGCCGCCAAGGCGCAGCCGGGCGGCGTGATGGCGCTGCTGGGGCAGGTGCGCTCGGAAGTGGCAGTGATGCCCTCGCCCGCCTTCAGCCGCACGCCCAACACCTTCAGCCACATCTTCTCGGGCGGCTACGCGGCCGGCTACTACAGCTACAAGTGGGCCGAGGTGCTGAGCGCCGATGCCTATGCGGCCTTCGAGGAGACCGCGCAACCGAACGGTGAGCCGAGCATCGAAACCGGCCGCAAGTACCGCCAGGCCATTCTCGAGGCCGGTGGCAGCCGCACGGCGATGGAGTCGTTCAAGGCCTTCCGCGGCCGCGAGCCGCAACTGGACGCGCTGCTGCGCCACCAGGGCATGGCGGAAGCCCAGCCGGCCTGAGAGATACTCGGGCGAATCGTCGCCCGGCGCGACGCACGGAGCCCCGATGACACGTCCCGTCCGACTTTCTCTTCTGTTGCTCGGCATCGCACTCGCCGCGAGCACCGCCTCGGCGCAGCAGGTCTATCGCCAGGTCGACAAGAACGGCAAGGTGATTTTTTCAGACCAGCCGCCGGCGGCCAATGCCACGCCCGCCGCGTCCCGGGGCACGGTGCCGACGACCGGCGATGGCGGTGCGATCGGCGGGCTGCCGTACGAACTGCAGCAGGTGGCGCAACGCTACCCCGTCACGCTCTACAGCCGCGACGATTGCGCGCCCTGCGACACCGGCCGTGCGCTGCTGAGCACGCGCGGCGTGCCCTTCAACGAGCGGCAGGTGAAGACGCCGGCAGACGCCGAAGCGCTGCAGCGGCTGAGCGGGGAAAGTTCTCTGCCGGTCCTCACCATCGGGGCACAGCAGCTCAAGGGCTTCTCGGACAGCACCTGGTCGCAGTATCTCGACGCGGCGGGTTATCCCAAGAGCATTCGGCTCCCAGCGGGCTACCGCAACCCGCCGGCGCAGCCAATGGTCGCGCAACAGGCCGCCCCCACGGCGCCTGCGGCCACCGCGACGACGAGCCCGACACCGGCGATCCCGCCGCCGGCGCCGCGCTCGCCGAGCAACCCGGCCGGCATCCAGTTCTGACGGCCGGCGTTCCTGCGCGCGCTCAGGCGTAGCGCAGCGTCTGCACGCCGTCGGGCGTCCCGAGCAGGCAGACCGTCGCACGCTGGTGCGCGAACACGCCGACGGTCACCACGCCCGGCCACTGGTTGACCTCCGACTCGAAGCCCAGCGGGTCGACGATGCGCAGGCCGCTCACGTCGACGATGTGCTGCCCGTTGTCGGTGACCAGCGGCAGCCCTTCTTTCTCGCGCACCTGGGCGATACCGCCCATCCGCTCGAACTGCCGCATGATGCGGCGCGCGGCCATGGGAACGACCTCGACCGGCAAGGGGAAGGCCCCGAGCACGTCGACCCGCTTGGACGCATCGGCGATGCACACGAAGGACCGTGACTGCGCAGCGACGATCTTCTCGCGCGTGAGTGCGGCACCGCCGCCCTTGATCATGAAGCCGTGCCCGTCGATCTCGTCCGCTCCGTCGATGTAGACGGCCAGTTCGTCGACCGCATTGCTGTCGAAGACCTCGATACCGAGCGCCTGCAGACGCTCGGTGGACGCCACCGAGCTCGACACCGCACCGCGGATTCGGTCCTTCATGGTGGCCAGCGCCTCGATGAACTTGTTGACGGTGGAGCCGGTGCCCACGCCGACGATCTCGCCCTCCACCACGTAGGCCAGCGCGGCGCGCCCGACCTGGGCCTTGAGTTCGTCCTGGGTGAGCGGAGCGGGGGAGGAAGCGGTCATCGGGGAGAATCCTGGGGCTTAGAAGCCGAGAATTATCCGATGTCCCTTTCGTCCCTCTACGGGCTTGCCCGCCCTTTCCTTTTCGGCCTCGATGCCGAGCACGCGCACGAGGTGACGCTCGGCCTGCTGGCGCGTACCCAGAACACACCGCTGGCCTGCGCCTACGCCAGCGCGCGCGTCGACGACCCGGTCACGCTCGCCGGCCTGCGCTTCCCCAATCGCGTCGGCCTGGCCGCCGGGCTGGACAAGAACGCCCGTTGCATCGACGCCTTCGCCGCCATGGGCTTCGGCTTCGTGGAGGTCGGCACCGTCACGCCGAAGCCGCAGCCCGGCAATGCCCGGCCACGCATCTTCCGACTGCCGGCGCGCCAGGCGCTCATCAACCGGCTGGGCTTCAACAACGACGGGCTCGACGCCTTCGTCGCCAACGTGCAGCGCGCCCGTTTCCGGACGGGCCAGGGCAACCGCGCGCCGATGCTGCTGGGCCTGAACATCGGCAAGAACGCCAGCACGCCGATCGAGCGCGCGATCGACGACTACCTGCTGTGCCTGGACGGTGTGTACCCGCACGCCGACTACGTGGTGGTGAATGTCTCGAGCCCGAACACGGCCAACCTGCGCTCGCTGCAGAGCGACGAGGCGCTCGATGCGCTGCTGGCGACGATCGTCGAACGCCGGGAGGTGCTGGCCGCGCAGCACGGCCGACGCGTGCCGCTGTTCCTGAAGATCGCGCCCGACCTCGACGAGGCCCAGGTCCAGGTCATCGCAGCCACCCTGCAGCGGCACGGCATGGACGGCGTGATCGCGTCCAACACCACACTCTCGCGCCAGGCCGTGGCGGGGCTGCCGCACGCGGAGGAAATGGGCGGCCTGTCGGGCGTGCCGGTGCGGGAGGCCAGCAACCGGGTCATCGCGCAGTTTCGGGCCGCCCTGGGGCCCGGCTTTCCGATCATCGGGGTCGGCGGGATCATGAGCGGCGAGGACGCCAAGGCCAAGCTCGCCGCCGGTGCAGACGTGGTGCAGATGTACACCGGCATCATCTACCGCGGCCCGTCGCTGGTCCGCGAAGTCGCCGAGGCGCTGCGCCAGCGGAGCGCCTGAGCGCCCCGCCGTCGACGCTCAGCGCATGCGCCAGAGCACCGGCGCGACGAAGGCGGCCCAGCGCAGCAGGCGGCGCGGCTTGACGACGGCGACCAGCACGGCGGCCGCTGCGGCCGTGACCACGGGATGTTCGCGCGCCAGACGGAGCGCGGCCTCGCTCGGGGTTTCGTTCGCAGGGGGCGGCACGGTCTCACGCGCGGCTTCGTCGTCGCTGGCCGCCTGCAACACCGCCATGCGCTGGCGCTGACGCGCGATGCGCGCCAACAGCTGCTCCTGCGTCTCAGGGCGCGCCGGGCGCGGCGTACCGGGCGGCTGACCTTCGTTGCCGATCCCGAGGCGGTCCTGCACCCAGGCCCAGTCACGCGCCAGTTCGAGCTTCGCCGGTTCGATGGCCGCATTTGCCTGGCGCAGATTCGACAGCAACGCGATGACCGCGCCGAGCCAGAGCAGCACCCAGACCAGCGCGACACACCACGCGGCCGTGGCGCGGTACGGGCTGTCCCAGAAGTGCACGACGATGGCGACCGACAAAAGCGCCACGGTGACCGTGGTCAATGCGAGCACGGCGACCGTGAGGACGATCACGGATTGCAGCCGCTGCTTCTCGGCGTCCCATGCCATGCGGATCAGCTGCGCGCGGTCTTCCGCCGCCATCGCTCCCTCGCCAGCGGCGATCTTCAAGCGGCGTATGCGCGCCTCCAGTCCCAGCAAGGACAAAATCTTCTTCATCCGATCCTCCCGATCGTGCGCGTCGTGGCCGGCGCGTCAGTTCGTCAGCAGGACGCGCTCAGCGGCGACCCAGCAAGAGACCGATCAGCACGCCCGCTGCCAGCGCGCCGGCAGCGATCTGCCAGGGCTCGTCGTGCGCGTACGCATTCGCGGTGCTGGCGGCGTCCTTGGCCTTCTTGGCGGCGATCTTGCTCTTTTCCGCGGCCAGCTCGCGCGCAATGGCGAGCTTGGCTTCGACGCGCTGGCGCAGGGCCTTGATCTGGGGATTGGACTCGAGATCCTTGCCGCCGAGCACCCCCTTCACGTCGCTGGCGATGTCTTCGACCACCGCGTTGGCGGCGGCTTCGAGGTTGTTGGATGCACTCATGGGTAAACGTTCCTCCGTGATGGGTACCGGCACCGCGCCGGCGGCCTGACGCCGGCGCGCGGCGTGCAGTTCCATGTTACAGGCTGATGATCATCGCGCGAGCAAATCCGCCACATGTCGTCCGATGGCCAGACTGCTCGTCAGCCCTGGAGATTCGATGCCGAACAGGTTCACCAGCCCCGGTACGCCATGCGTCTGCGGCCCGGCGATCACGAAGTCGCGGGCCGGCTCGTGGGGGCCGGAGATCTTCGGACGAATACCGGCGTAACCGGGGATCAGCGCGCCGTCCGGCAACGCCGGCCAGTAGCGCCGGACTTCGGCGTAGAACCCATCGCCACGACGCGGGTCGACCACCAGATCGTCAGGCGAGTCGACCCATTGCACGTCCGGACCGAACTTGGCCTGCCCCCCGAGATCGAGTGTGAGATGCACCCCCAGGCCGGCGGCCTCGGGCACCGGATAGATAAGCCGCTGAAACGGCGCCCGGCCGGCCAGGGTGAAGTAGTTGCCTTTGGCGAAATACGCTGTCGGCACCGACGACTGCGGCAGTCCCTCGAAACGCCTTGCCAGCAGCGGCGCGGCCAGTCCAGCCGCATTGACGACGGTGGCGCAGCGCAGTGTCGTGCCGTCCTCGCCCGTCAGTTCGATCCCGTTGGCGGTGCAGACCGCACGAGCCACCGGCGACTTCAGCGCGAGCATCCCGCCCGCGTTCTCCAGGTCGCCCTGCAGGCTCAGCATGAGCGCATGGCTGTCCACGATGCCGGTACTCGGTGAGTGAAGGGCGGCCAGGCACGCCAGCTGCGGCTCGAGGGACCGGGCTTGGTCGCCCGTGACCAGCACCAAGTCGTCGACGCCATTGGCGCGCGCCTTGGCCAGAATCGCGTCCAACTGGGCGACCTGCGCCTCGGTCGTCGCCACGATCAACTTGCCGCAACGGCGATGCGGCAAGCCACGCTCCTGCGCATAGGCGTACAGCGCCTCCTTGCCCTCGACACACAACCGGGCCTTCAGCGATCCCGCCGCATAGTAGATACCCGCGTGAATCACCTCGCTGTTGCGAGAACTGGTGCCGGTGCCGATGGCGCCCTCTGACTCGAGCACCAAGACCTCCCGACCCTGAAGCGCGAGGGCGCGTGCAACAGCCAGACCAACGACACCCGCGCCGATGACAACGCAATCGAATTCATCCATGCCGCAAGCTTAGCGGCAATGGTTTTAGACTTTAGGAAGATGCCCCCTCGTCGGGCTCGACCGGCAGATCGGCCGGCTCGGGAGGATCCGGCAGATCCGGGGTGATGGGAGGAGGCAGATCGGGACTGGTGGCCATGACACACTCCTTTCGACGCTGTTCTACGCGCATCGAACGCAACAAGCGCCAGTGAACAGCCGCAATCGGCGTCGGTGCGAGCCGACAGCATGCGCTGGCTGCAATAAATCCGGTAGGAGAAATTGGTGGGCGGTGGAGGTTTCGAACCTCCGACCCCAGCAGTGTGAATGCTGTGCTCTACCCCTGAGCTAACCGCCCGGCCGGCATGAACATGCCGATCGTTGTTTCTGCGATGCCTGCTCCGCTTCGCGGGAGACTTCGAGAATTTCGCAGCGAAGTGCGAAGCCTCAGATTATGCCACAGCGTTTTGGCCCTGCACGTCGATTTGGCGAAAGAGCGTCTGGCCTTTGCTCGACTTGTCGAGTTGCCCCAGCAGGTCGCTGTGGGCCGCGAGTTCATGCTCCGTCGCCATCAGCACCGGCAACACGAAGCTGCGCAGGTCGACCGCCTCCACGGCGCCGATGGTCGGCTCGTTGGTGGAGACATCGATCAGCAGCGCGTCCTGGCCGCGGGTCAGGTTGATGTAGACGTCGGCAAGCAGCTGCGCGTCGAGCTTGGCGCCGTGGAAGGTACGGTTGGAGCGGTCCACGCCGAAACGGTCGCACAGCGCATCGAGCGAGTTGCGCTTGCCGGGGTACACCGCCTTCGCCATGGCCAGCGTGTCGGTGACTTCGGCGACGAACTCGCGCAGCGGCGGCAGGCCCGCCAGCTCGAGTTCCTTGTTCAGGAAACCGACGTCGAACGCTGCGTTGTGGATGATCAGTTCGGCACCGCGCAGGTACTCCACCACATCGTTCGCGAGCGCCGCGAACTTCGGTTTGTCGCGCAGGAAATCGGTGGTCAGCCCGTGCACCTTCAGCGCGTCCTCATGGCTTTCGCGCTCGGGGTTGAAGTAGAAGTGCAGGTCGTTGCCGGTCAGCTTGCGGTTGAACAGTTCCACGCAGCCCAGTTCGATGACGCGGTCGCCGTTCTCGGCGGACAGGCCGGTGGTTTCCGTGTCAAGAACGATCAATCGCGACATCAGTGGTTCTCCTTGGCGTGGTTGATCGAGTACTTGGGGATCTCGATCGTCACATCGTCCTGCGCGAGGATGGCCTGGCAACTCAGGCGCGACTGCGGCTCCAGACCCCAGGCGCGGTCCAGCAGGTCGTCCTCGACGTCGTCCGAGGGGTTGAGCGAATTGAAGCCCTGGCGCACCACCACATGGCAGGTCGTGCAGGCGGCGCTCATCTCGCAGGCGTGTTCGATGTTGATGTGGTTGTCCAGCAGCGCCTCGCAGATGGAGGTGCCGGCCGGTGCTTTCACCTCGGCACCTTGCGGACAGTATTCCGGGTGAGGAAGGATCTTGATCGTGGGCATCGGGGGGGTGTTCTACAAGGATTCGACGGTGCGGCCCGACAAGGCCCGCGCAATGCCGTGGTTCATGCGCTGCGCGGCGAAGGCCTCGGTGCCGTCGGCCAGCGCCTTGGTGGCCGCTTCGACCACGGCCGCGTCGGTGGCTGGCAACGCGCTTCGCAGCCCGGCCATCAGCGCATCGATGGCGGCACGTTCGTCACCCGACAGCAGGTCGCCGTCGGCATCGAGCGCGCTCTGCGTGGCGATCAGCATGCGCTCTGCATCGACGCGCGCCTCGACCAGCGCACGCGCCTGCATGTCCTGCTGGGCGGTCGAAAAGCTCTCCTGCAGCATGGTCGCGATCTGGTCGTCCGACAGGCCGTACGACGGCTTCACGGTGACGCTCGCCTCCACGCCGCTGCCTTGCTCCTTCGCGCTGACGCTGAGCAAGCCGTCGGCATCGACGGTAAAGGTCACGCGGATGCGCGCCGCGCCGGCCGCCATCGGCGGGATGCCGCGCAGCGTGAAGCGCGCGAGGCTGCGGCAGTCGGCCACCAGGTCACGCTCGCCCTGCACCACGTGCAGCGCCAGCGCGGTCTGACCGTCCTGGTAGGTGGTGAAGTCCTGCGCCATCGCCGTCGGGATGGTCTGGTTGCGCGGCACGATGCGCTCGACCAGCCCACCCATCGTCTCGATGCCGAGCGACAGCGGAATCACGTCGAGCAGCAGCAGATCGCCGGCGCCGTTGTTGCCGGCCAACTGGTTGGCCTGGATGGCCGCACCGAGCGCGACCACCTCGTCCGGGTTCAGGTTGGTCAGCGGCGCGCGGCCGAAGAACGCGGCCACCGCCTCGCGGATCTGCGGCATGCGCGTGGAGCCGCCGACCAGCACGATGCCCTGCAGGTCGTCGGGCTTGAGCTTGGCGTCACGCAGCGCCTTGCGCACCGCGGCGATGGTGCGGGTCGTCAGTGGCTGCGTCGCCGCATCGAACTGCGCACGCGTCACGTCGACGCGCAACTCGTCGCCACCGAGCATGGCGACGAAAGGCGCCGCATCCGCTTCGGTCAGCGCTTCCTTGACCGCACGCGCGGCGACCAGCAGGGCTGCGCGGTCGCTGTCATTGCCGGCCTGGCGACCGGCCTGCGCCAGCACAGCGTCGGCCAGTGCGTGGTCGTAATCGTCGCCGCCCAGGGCCGAGTCGCCACCGGTCGCGATGACCTCGAAGACGCCCTGCGTGAGCCGCAGGATCGAGATGTCGAAGGTGCCGCCGCCCAGGTCGTACACGGCGTAGACGCCTTCGCTGGCGTTGTCGAGGCCATAGGCAATCGCCGCGGCCGTCGGTTCGCTGATGAGGCGCAGCACGTTCAGCCCTGCCAGTTGCGCCGCGTCCTTGGTGGCCTGGCGCTGGCCTTCGTCGAAGTACGCCGGCACGGTGATGACGGCGCCGTGGAGCTCGTCGTCGAAGGTGTCTTCGGCGCGGTAGCGCAGCGTGGCCAGGATCTCGGCGCTGATCTCGACCGGCGACTTGATGCCGGCCACGGTGCGCACCTTCACCATGCCGCCCTCGTCGACCAGGCCGTAGGACATGGCATCGCGGTGCGCGATGTCGGCCAGCCCGCGGCCCATGAGGCGCTTGACCGAGGTGATGGTGTTGGCCGGGTCTTGCGCGCGCGCAGCCACCGCGTCGAAGCCGATCTGGCGGCGGTCGCCGTCGAGGTAGCGCACGGCCGACGGCAGGATCACGCGGCCCTGGCCGTCCGGCAGGCACTCGGCCACGCCGTTGCGCACGGCCGCGACCAGGGAATGGGTGGTGCCCAGGTCGATGCCCACCGCGATGCGGCGCTGGTGCGGATCGGGCGCCTGGCCCGGTTCGGAAATCTGGAGAAGTGCCATGCCGCTATTGTCCCAAGGCGTCGGCTTTCGCCTCGACGTCCTGCGCAAAGCGCTCGATGAACATGAGGGCTCTCACCTGCTGCGACGCCGCAGGGAAGTCGCCCTTCTCGTCGATCAGCCAGTCGAGCGACGACAGCGCACGGGCACGGGCGGCATCGACTTCGGCCTGCAGGGCGTCGACCGCCGCAATGGCGGACGCATCGTCCAGCGACTCCCGCCATTCCATCTGCTGCATCAGGAACTCCCCGGGCATGGCGGTGTTGTTCTCCGCCTCGATCGGTGCACCCTTCAGCTCGCACAGGTAGCTCGCGCGGCGCACCGGGTCCTTGAGCCGCTGGTACGCCTCGTTGATGCGCACCGACCACTGCATGGCAACGCGCTGCGCCGCCGTGCCCTGCGACGCGAAGCGGTCCGGGTGCACCTCGCGCTGCAGTTCCTTCCAGCGCGCGTCGAGCGCGACGCGGTCCTGCGCAAACGTGGCCGGCACGCCGAACAGTTCGAAATCGGTGTCTTGGAGATTCATGGCAATAAAAAACCGCCAGCACATGACATGGTGGCGGCAGTGGCGCGGGTCAGCGCGCGATCAGATCCTGAAGCTCTCACCGCAACCGCAACGGTCGCGCTCGTTCGGGTTGTTGAACTTGAAGCCCTCGTTGAGGCCTTCTCGCACGAAGTCGAGCTGCGTGCCGTCGATGTAGGCCAGGCTCTTCGGGTCGACCAGCACCTTCACGCCCTGATCCTCGAAGACCACGTCCTCGGGCGTCAGTTCGTCGACGTACTCCAGCTTGTAGGCCAGGCCCGAGCAGCCGGTGGTCTTGACGCCCAGCCGCACGCCCACGCCCTTGCCCCGCTTCCCGAGGTAACGGTTGACGTGGCGCGCAGCCGCTTCGGTGAGCGTCACAGCCATGTCAGTGGACCGCCGTTTCAGCCGATGCCACGGCCGCGCCGTGCTTCTGCTTGTAGTCGTTGACCGCCGCCTTGATGGCGTCTTCGGCCAGGATCGAGCAATGGATCTTGACCGGCGGCAGCGCCAGCTCTTCGGCGATCTGCGCGTTCTTCAGGGCGGCCGCTTCGTCCAGCGTCTTGCCCTTGACCCATTCGGTCACGAGCGACGATGACGCGATGGCCGAGCCGCAGCCGTAGGTCTTGAAGCGTGCGTCTTCGATCACGCCGGTTTCCGGGTTGACCTTGATCTGCAGCTTCATGACGTCGCCGCAGGCGGGCGCGCCCACCATGCCGGTGCCGACCGAGTCGTCGCCCTTTTCGAAGGAGCCGACGTTGCGGGGGTTTTCGTAGTGGTCGATGACCTTGGGTGAATATGCCATGGTGTTTACCTCTTCAATCGTGTCGGTTGCGCGTTCGGGCGGGGCTCAGTGGGCCGACCACTGGATCGTGCTGATGTCGATGCCATCCTTGAACATCTCCCACAAGGGGCTCAGTTCACGCAGCTTGGCGACGTTGTGCTTGATGGTGGAGATCGCGTAGTCGATCTCTTCCTCGGTCGTGAAGCGGCCGATGGTCATGCGCAGGCTGCTGTGGGCCAGTTCGTCGCTGCGGCCCAGGGCACGCAGCACATAGCTGGGCTCCAGGCTGGCCGACGTGCAGGCCGAGCCGCTGGACACCGCCAGACCCTTGATGCCCATGATCAGCGACTCGCCTTCAACGTAGTTGAAGCTCATGTTCAGGTTGTGCGGCACGCGGCGTTCGAGGTCGCCGTTGATGAACACCTGCTCCACATCCTTCAGACCGTTGAGCAGACGCTGCTGCAGGCGGCGCGCATGCGCGATGTCGTCCTTCATCTCGAGCTTGGCGATGCGGAACGCCTCACCCATGCCGACGATCTGGTGCGTGGGCAAGGTACCCGAGCGCATGCCGCGCTCATGACCGCCACCGTGCATCTGGGCTTCGAGTCGCACGCGCGGCTTGCGGCGCACGTACAGCGCGCCGATGCCCTTGGGTCCGTAGGTCTTGTGCGAGGCAAGGCTCATCAGGTCGATGGGCAGCGCCGTGATGTCGATCTCGACCTTGCCGGTGGCTTGGGCTGAATCGACATGGAAGATCACGCCCTTTTCGCGGCAGACATTGCCCAGCGCGACCACGTCTTGAATGACGCCGATCTCGTTGTTCACGAACAGCACACTGGCCAGGATGGTGTCGGGGCGAATCGCGGCCTTGAACTTTTCCAGATCGACGAGGCCGTTTTCCTCGACATCGAGGTAGGTCACTTCGAAGCCCTGGCGCTCGAGTTCGCGCATGGTGTCGAGCACGGCCTTGTGCTCGGTCTTCAGGGTGATCAGATGCTTGCCCTTGCCCTTGTAGAACTGCGCCGCGCCCTTGAGCGCGAGGTTGATCGACTCGGTGGCACCCGACGTCCATACGATTTCGCGCGGGTCGGCATTGATCAGCTCGGCCACCTGGCCGCGCGCCTTCTCAACGGCTTCCTCGGCCTCCCAGCCCCACGCATGGCTGCGCGACGCCGGGTTGCCGAAGTGCTCGCGCAACCACGGGATCATGGCGTCGACGACGCGGGGATCGACCGGCGTGGTCGCACCGTAATCAAGGTAGATGGGGAAATGCGGGGTGACGTCCATGGCTCACTCAGACTCGTGGGGTTTTGTGGTTTTCGGTCGGATGTTCAGCGCGCGGCGCCGCAGCGCCGCCCTCGATCACGACTTGGCGAAGGCGTTGCCCAGTGCAAACACCGAATTCGGCGCATTCACGCGGATCGGCTTGACCACCGGCTGGGCCGAAATGGCGCGCTTGACGGCCGGCTTGTTCTCGATCTGCACGCCCTTGGCGATCTGGTCGTCGACCAGCTTCTGCAGCGTCACGGAATCGAGAAACTCGACCATGCGCTGGTTCAGCGACGCCCACAACTCGTGCGTCATGCAGCGACCGGCTTCGCCGAGGCAGTTTTCCTTGCCGCCGCAGTGCGTGGCATCGATGGGTTCGTCCACCGACACGATGATGTCGGCGACCGTGATCTCGGCTGCCTTGCGACCGAGGCTGTAACCGCCGCCGGGCCCACGCGTCGACTCCACCAACTCATGGCGCCGCAGCTTGCCGAACAGCTGTTCGAGGTACGACAGCGAGATCTGCTGCCGCTGGCTGATCGCCGCCAGCGTGACCGGACCGGTGTTCTGGCGAAGCGCCAGGTCGATCATGGCGGTCACGGCAAAACGACCTTTGGTAGTGAGACGCATCGCAAGCTCCTTGTGCTTCGTTACATAGACACTGCAGCAGGATGGCTCCAGTGGCGTGGTCTCCGCCCTGCCCGGCTCGCGACCACAGAGGTCAGAGCCGGCCCTTCATCGCGAAGTTTCTTTGTTGTTGACTGTTTCGCTCAAGTATAACAGAAAGCCCCTCGGCGCGCTCGGGTAAACCCGCGCCGGCGCCCGAGGCCTCAGAGCGCGGGGATGTTGTCGCCGCCGGCGGCGCCGAAGGCCTGTTCCCGCAGGTGCGCCAGCTGGTCGCGCACCCGGGCCGCCTTCTCGAATTCCAGGTTGCGGGCGTGTTCCAGCATCTGCTTCTCGAGCCGCTTGATCTCGCGCGCGATGTCCTTCTCGCTCATGTCCTCGACCTTGGCGCGCTCCAGCTCGAGCTTGGCCATTTCCTTGCCGGTCTTTTCGCTGTAGACGCCGTCGATCAGGTCGCGCACCTTCTTCACAATGCTGCGCGGCGTGATGCCGTGGGCCTCGTTGTGGGCGATCTGCTTGGTACGTCGCCGCTCGGTCTCGCCGATCGCCTTCTTCATCGACTCGGTCATCCGGTCGGCGTAGAGGATCGCCTTGCCGTTCATGTTCCGCGCCGCCCGGCCGATGGTCTGGATCAGGCTGCGCTCGGCGCGCAGGAAACCCTCCTTGTCGGCGTCGAGGATGGCCACCAGTGACACCTCGGGAATGTCCAGGCCTTCCCGCAGCAGGTTGATGCCCACCAGCACGTCGAAGGTGCCCAGGCGCAGGTCGCGCAGGATCTCGACCCGCTCCACCGTGTCGACGTCGCTGTGCAGGTAGCGCACCTTGACGCCGTTGTCGCCCAGGTAGTCGGTCAACTGCTCGGCCATGCGCTTGGTGAGCGTGGTGATGAGCACGCGTTCGTTCTTGTCGACCCGCAGGCGGATCTCGCCCAGCACATCGTCGACCTGGTGGGTGGCCGGCCGCACCTCGACGATCGGGTCGATCAGTCCGGTCGGCCGCACCAGCTGTTCGACGACGTTGCCGGCGTGCTCGATCTCGTACTGCGCCGGCGTGGCCGACACGAAGATGCACTGGCGCATGCGCCGCTCGAACTCTTCGAACTTGAGCGGCCGGTTGTCCATCGCCGACGGCAGCCGGAAGCCATATTCGACCAGCGTGGTCTTTCGCGCCCGGTCGCCGCTGTACATGGCGTTGAGCTGGCCGATCATCTGATGGCTCTCGTCGAGGAACATCAGCGCGTCCTTCGGCAGGTAGTCGGTCAGCGTGGCGGGCGGATCGCCCGGCGCGGCGCCGGAGAGATGCCGCGAGTAGTTCTCGATGCCCTTGCAGTGGCCGATCTCGGCCAGCATTTCCAGGTCGAAGCGGGTGCGCTGCTCCAGCCGCTGCGCCTCCACCAGCTTGCCCTGGCCCACGAATTCCTTCACCCGGTCGACCAGTTCCAGCTTGATGGTCTCGACCGCGGTCATGACCTTGTCGCGCGGCGTGACGTAGTGGCTCGACGGATAGATCGTGAATCGCGGGATCTTCTGCCGGATGCGGCCGGTGAGCGGGTCGAACAGCTGCAGCGTCTCGATCTCGTCGTCGAACAGCTCGATGCGGATGGCCAGTTCGCTGTGCTCGGCCGGAAACACGTCGATGGTGTCGCCCCGCACGCGAAAGGTGCCGCGCGAGAAATCCTGCTCGTTGCGCGTGTACTGCATGCGGATCAACCGCCCGATCACGTCGCGCTGACCGATCTTGTCGCCAACCCGCATGATGAAGCGCATCTGCGTGTAGTCCTCGGGCGTGCCGATGCCGTAGATGGCGCTCACCGTGGCGACGATCACCGTGTCGCGCCGCTCCAGCACGCTCTTGGTGGCCGACAGACGCATCTGCTCGATGTGCTCGTTGATCGAACTGTCCTTCTCGATGAACAGATCGCGCTGCGGCACGTAGGCCTCGGGCTGGTAGTAGTCGTAGTAGCTGACGAAGTACTCGACCGCGTTCTTCGGGAAGAACTCGCGAAACTCGCTGTAGAGCTGGGCCGCCAGCGTCTTGTTGGGGGCGAACACGATCGCCGGCCGCCCCAGCCGGGCGATGACGTTCGCCATCGTGAAGGTCTTGCCGGAGCCGGTCACGCCCAGCAGGGTCTGGAACACTTCCCCGTTCTCGACGCCCTCCACCAGGGCCTCGATGGCCGTCGGTTGGTCGCCGGCCGGCGGATACGGTTGGAACAGCTCGAACGGCGAGCCCGGAAAGGTGAGAAAGGTGCCCTCCTTGGCAGGCCCGGCGGGGTCTGAAAGGGTGGCTTCGGGAATGACTTCAGACGTATCAGGCATGGGCGGTCCGTACCAGTTGGCGGGCGGTCGGTAAAATTCAAGGCAACCTGAAAGCGTAATACAGCTTCGGGCCCCCTGCCAGAAACCCGGCGGCGGACGTCCCGCCCCGGCCATCGGCACTCCGATTCATCCTGAGGACTTCTTCATGTCTATGTTCACCGCCGTCGAGATGGCGCCGCGCGACCCGATTCTTGGTCTCAACGAGCAATACGCCGCCGACAGCAACCCCAACAAGGTCAACCTCGGCGTCGGCGTGTACTACGACGACAACGGCAAGCTGCCGCTGCTGGCGTGCGTGAAGGCGGCCGAAGAAGACATGATGAAGACGCCGACGGCCCGCGGCTACCTGCCGATCGACGGCATCGTCGCCTACGACAACGCCGTCAAGGGCCTGGTCTTCGGCGCCGACAGCGAGCCGGTCCGATCGGGCCGCGTGGCCACGATCCAGGCCATCGGCGGCACCGGTGGCCTGAAGGTCGGCGCCGACTTCCTGAAGAAGCTCAGCCCGAACGCCAAGGTGCTGATCAGCGACCCCAGCTGGGAAAACCACCGCGCGCTGTTCACCAACGCCGGCTTCGTGGTCGACAGCTACCCCTACTACGACGCCGCCAAGCGCGGCGTGAACTTCGACGGCATGCTGGCCGCGCTGAACGCCGCACCGGCCGGCACCATCGTCGTGCTGCACGCCTGCTGCCACAACCCGACCGGCTACGACATTACGGCCGCGCAGTGGGACCAGGTCATCGCCGCCGTCAAGGCCAAGAACCTGACCCCCTTCCTCGACATGGCCTACCAGGGCTTCGGCCACGGCATCGCCGAAGACGGCGCGGTCGTCGGCAAGTTCGTCGACGCCGGCCTGAGCTTCTTCGTCTCGACCTCGTTCTCCAAGAGCTTCAGCCTGTACGGCGAACGCGTCGGCGCCCTGTCGGTGCTGTGCGAAAGCAAGGAAGAAGCCGCCCGCGTGCTGTCGCAGCTCAAGATCGCGATCCGCACCAACTACAGCAACCCGCCGATCCACGGCGGCGCCGTGGTGGCCGCCGTGCTGAACGACCCGGCCCGCCGCGCCGTTTGGGAAAAGGAACTGGCCGAGATGCGCGTGCGCATCAAGGCGATGCGCCAGAAGCTGGTCGACGGTCTGCAGGCGGCCGGCGTGAAGCAGGACATGAGCTTCATCACCACGCAGATCGGCATGTTCAGCTACTCGGGCCTCACCAAGGACCAGATGGTGCGCCTGCGCAACGAGTTCGGCGTATACGGCACCGATACCGGCCGGATGTGCGTCGCCGCGCTCAACAGCAAGAACATCGATTACGTCTGCCAGAGCATCGCAAAAGTCATTTGAGTGACAGGGCTTAGGGTTCGGACCCTACGCCCGAACCCTGGTTCTGCCGATATATTGCACTGCAACAACCAGCCCTCCAGGGATCACGATGCTCTATCACCTCTATGAAGCCCAGCGGTCCCTGATGGAACCGCTGACGGACTTCGCCCAGGCCGCCGCCAAGCTCTTCAGCAACGGGACCTCGCCGCTGTCGAGCACGCCGATGGCACAGCGCATGGCGGCCGGCTACGACCTGCTCTATCGGCTGGGCAAGGACTACGAGAAGCCGGAATTCGGCCTCAGCTCGGTCGACGTGGATGGCAACAACGTGGTCATCCAGGAGGTCGTCGAACTCGACAAGCCTTTCTGCCAGTTGCGGCGCTTCAAACG
Organism: Variovorax sp. J2L1-78; assembly: GCF_030317205.1. Taxonomy (NCBI): domain Bacteria; kingdom Pseudomonadati; phylum Pseudomonadota; class Betaproteobacteria; order Burkholderiales; family Comamonadaceae; genus Variovorax; species Variovorax arabinosiphilus. The sequence goes on from NZ_JASZYB010000001.1 coordinate 1,834,842, forward strand.
CTTCACCGACGACCCGGCCACGCTGCAGCTGCTCAAGAAGCAGCCCGTGGTGCTGGTCGTGGCACCGCTGTCGGGCCACTACGCCACGCTGCTGCGCGACACGGTGCGCACCTTGTTGAAGGACCACAAGGTCTACATCACCGACTGGAAGAACGCGCGCACGGTGCCGATGTCGGAAGGCGCTTTCCATCTCGACGACTACATCCACTACGTCGAGGAGTTCATCCGCCACCTCCAGGCCGAATACGGCAATTGCCACGTGATCAGCGTGTGTCAGCCCACGGTGCCGGTGCTGGCCGCCGTGTCGCTCATGGCGAGCCGTGGCGAACAGACGCCACTGTCGATGACGATGATGGGCGGCCCGATCGACGCGCGCAAGTCGCCCACGGCGGTCAACAACCTCGCGATGAACAAGAGCTTCGAGTGGTTCGAGAACAACGTGATCTACCGCGTGCCCGAGAACTTTCCGGGCGCCGGCCGGCGCGTGTACCCCGGCTTCCTGCAGCACACGGGTTTCGTCGCGATGAACCCCGACCGCCATGCGACCAGCCACTACGACTACTTCAAGGACCTGATCAAGGGCGACGACGCCAGCGTCGAGGCGCACCGCAAGTTCTACGACGAGTACAACGCCGTGCTCGACATGGACGCCGACTACTACCTGGAGACCATTCGCGCCGTATTCCAGGAATTCATGCTGGTCAACGGCACCTGGGACGTGCGCAATGCCGACGGATCGATCGAACGGGTCAAGCCGCAGGACATCACCGGCAGCGCGCTGCTCACGGTCGAAGGCGAACTCGACGACATCTCCGGCTCGGGCCAGACGCAGGCCGCGCACGATCTCTGCACCGGCATCCCGAAGACACAGCGCCAGCACTATGAGGTCCAGGGTGCCGGCCACTACGGCATCTTCAGCGGACGTCGCTGGCGTGAACTCGTGTATCCGCAGCTCAAGGCCTTCATTGCCGCACACGACGCGCCACAGAAGCGTGCCGTTGCCTCGGCACCGACCGCCGTGACGGCCGAGGACACCGTGACCGCCAAGCCGGCCCGTCGCGCCAGTGCCGCACCGGCCCCAAAAGTGGTTCGGGCAGCCGCTAAAGCCCCTGCGAAAAAAGCCGCGGCCAAGCCCCCCGCACGCAAGGCCGCCGCCCCGGCCCGCCGGAGTGCACGCTAGTCCTGCCATGACACCGCCCGTCGTGCTCGCCCAGCGCCTGCACGACGCGCTGCCGCAGACGCAGTGCACGCGCTGCGGCTATCCCGATTGCCAGGCCTACGCCGAGGCCATCGCGCACGAGGGGGCCGCGATCAACCGCTGCCCGCCAGGCGGTGCCGAAGGTGTGGCACGCCTGGCCGCGTTGACCGGGATGCCGGTGCTGCCGCTCGATGCCGGGTGCGGCGACGAAGGCCCGCGCGCCATGGCCGTGATCGACGAGGCTTGGTGCATCGGCTGCACGCTGTGCCTCGATGCCTGCCCGACCGACGCCATCGTCGGCATCCACAAGCGCATGCACACCGTCATCGAGGCGCATTGCACCGGCTGCGAGCTGTGCATCCCGGTCTGCCCGGTGGACTGCATCTCGCTCGAGAACGAAACACCCGGCCACAGCGGCTGGCAGGCCTGGTCGAAGGCGCAGGCCGATGCGGCCCTGGCGCGCTACACCGTGCACCGGCAACGCCGGTCCGAATCGGCACAAGCGGCAGCGACCGCAGCCATCGAACCTGACGCCGACGCGCGCAAGCGCTCGATCGTCGACGCGGCGCTGGCCCGCGCCCGCAACGCCAAGCGCTGACAAGATCCAACGCCGACAACCCGCCATGACGATGCAAACCCTGCTCCTCTACGTGCTGGCATCGCTCCTGCTGGCCGTGACACCGGGGCCGACCATGCTGCTGGCACTGTCGAACGGCATTGCCGGTGGCATGCGCCGCGCGGCCTGGGGCATCGCCGGGGCGTCGCTGGGCAGCATCCTGATGATCGCCGCGGTCGCTGTCGGTTTGGGGTCGCTGCTGGCGGCGTCCGAATGGCTCTTCAACGCCCTGCGTGCCGCCGGCGTCATCTACCTGGTCTGGCTCGGCATCAAGCTGTGGCGCAGCGAACCGGCCGACCTGCGCGAGGCGCTGGCCCCGCCGGCCGCCTCGACATTGCCAGGTCGCCTGGCCCTGGCGCGCAGCCTGGCCGTGGCACTGTCGAACCCGAAGACGCTGTTGTTCTTCGCCGCCTTCCTGCCACAGTTCATCGACACGACGCGGCCGCAAGGGGGGCAGTACGTCGTGCTCGGCGCGATCTTCGTAGGGCTCGACACGCTGGTGATGCTGGCCTATGCCGCAGCCGGCACGCAGGCGGTGCGGTGGCTCTCGCGACGCAGCCTGCGCATGCTCGACCGTGGCTGCGCGCTCGGCATGTGGGCGCTGGCCGCCACGCTCGCGTTGTGGCGCCGCCCCGGCGCCTAAGCCGCGCGAGCGTTCCCGATCAGGCGGGCGCTGCCGCCAGCGCGGCGAAGGCCTTCACGACCTCGGCCGGTGCCTGCACCATCTCGATCAGCACGCCCTCGCCCGCGATCGGAAATTCGTCGTTCGCTTTCGGGTGCAGGAAGCAGATGTCGAAGCCGGCCGCCCCCTGTCGGATGCCGCCCGGCGCAAAGCGCACCCCCTGCGCGGTGAGCCATTCGACCGCCTTCGGCAGGTCGTCGATCCACAGGCCCACGTGATTGAGTGGCGTGGTGTGCACCGCGGGCTTCTTGTCCGGGTCGAGCGGCTGCATCAGGTCGACCTCGACCTTGAACGGCCCGACGCCCATCGCGCAGATGTCCTCGTCGACGTTCTCGCGCTCGCTCTTGAAGGTGCCCGTGACCTCGAGTCCCAACATGTCGACCCAGAGCTTCTGCAGGCGCAGCTTGTCCGGGCCGCCGATGGCGATCTGCTGGATGCCCAGGACCTTGAACGGGCGTTGCGGGACGGCGTTCACGCGCATGCTCCCGTGGCCGCGTGATCATGCAGGTCGTGGGGCTCGGTGCTGGCGGTGCGGTGGCCATGGAGCCCCAGCTTGGCGAGCAGTTGCACGTCGGCCTCCACATCGGGATTGCCCGTGACCAGCAGCTTGTCGCCGTAGAAGATCGAGTTGGCGCCGGCCATGAAGCACAGGGCCTGCACCGCGTCGCCCATCTGCTGGCGGCCGGCCGACAGCCGCACCCGCGCCTTGGGCATCGTGATGCGCGCCACCGCGATCACGCGCACGAAGTCGAAGGGATCGATGGGGTCGCTGTCGGCCAGCGGCGTGCCGGGCACCCGCACCAGGCTGTTGATCGGCACCGACTCGGGGTACGGCTGCAGGTTGGCCAGTTGCGCGATGAGCCCGGCACGGTGCACCGGCGCTTCGCCCATGCCCACGATGCCGCCGCAGCACACGCTGATGCCGGCGCTGCGCACGTGTTGCAGGGTGTCGAGCCGGTCCTGGTAGGCGCGCGTGCTCACCACGTCGGTGTAGTACTCGGGCGCGGTGTCGAGGTTGTGGTTGTAGTAGTCGAGCCCGGCATCCTTGAGCGCCGTGGCCTGGTGCGCTTCGAGCATGCCCAGCGTGGCGCAGGTCTGCAGGCCCAGGCCCTTCACGGCGCCGATCAGCTCGGCCACTTTCTCGATGTCGCGGTCCTTGGGGGCGCGCCATGCCGCGCCCATGCAGAAGCGCGTCGCGCCCGCGTCCTTGGCGGCTTGCGCGGCGCGCACCACCTCGTCGACCGCCATCAGCTTCTCGGCCTTCACACCGGTATCGAACTCCGCCGCCTGCGGGCAGTAGCCGCAGTTCTCGGGGCAGCCACCGGTCTTGACCGACAGCAGCGTGGCCAGTTCGATCGTGCCCTCGGGCCAGTGCTGGCGATGCACGGTCTGCGCCTCGAAGAGCAGGTCCATCAGCGGCTTGTCGAGCAGCGCCTGGATCGCCTCGACCGTCCAGTCGCCTTGCGGCGCGGCTACCTTGGTCGGCCGGTGAACCGTCACGGCCTGCAAGTCGTTGGCACCCATCAGTTGAACTCCAGAATGATTTGATCGACGGCGAGCGACTCGCCCTTGGTCGCCGAAATGGTGCCGACCACGCCGTCCTGCGTGGCAAACAGCACGTTCTCCATTTTCATCGCCTCGATCACCGCGAGCTTCTCGCCGGCCTGCACCTGCTGCCCCGGCTGCACCGACACCTCGACCAGCAGGCCCGGCATCGGTGACATGAGGAACTTGCTCAGGTCCGGCGGCGCCTTGTAGGGCATCAGCTTCTGCAGGCGCGCGCCCAGCGGCGACAGCACCATCGCCTCGATCTGCGTGCCGTTGTGCGACACGCGCAGCGCCAGCGGGTTCTTGCCGGCGCCACGTTCGACCTGCGCGACGAAGGGCTTGTCGTTGACCACGCCCTCGACCCGCACCGCGCCGAGCGAGACGCTGCTGCCGATCTGGTAGATCCTGTCGCCGACCTGCACCGCGCTCGACCCGTTGGCCCCCTTGAAATCCGTCACCGACACCGGTGTGTGCACATGCTCGCCCTTGGCATCGAGCGTGACCACGACGAACTGCTCGGCGATCTTCACGCCATGCCCTTCGAGCTGGCCGCTGATGCCCGAGGCACGTGCGCGGTAGCGGCGGTGCATGAAGGCCGCGAGCGCGACCAGGAAGCGCGGGTCGTCGTGCGGCACGTCTTCGGCGTGGAAGCCCTGGCTGTAGTGCTCGGCGATGAAGCCCGTGTTGAAGTCGCCGCTGACGAACTTCGGGTGCGCGAGCAGCGCGGCCTGGAACGGGATGTTGCTGCTGATGCCGCGGATCACGAAGCCGTTGAGCGCCTCGCGCATCAGCGCGATCGCATGGGCGCGGTCCTTGCCGTGCACGATCAGCTTGGCGATCATCGAGTCGTAGAACATCGGGATCTCGCCGCCGTCGTACACGCCGGTGTCGACGCGAACGCCATACAGGTGCTCGGTGTCGGCCGAGAACATCGTCTCCTTGGGCGGCTGGAACTTCACCAGGCGGCCGGTCGACGGCAGGAAGTTGCGGAACGGGTCTTCGGCATTGATGCGGCACTCGATGGCCCAGCCGTTGCGCTTCACGTCCGCCTGCTTGAGCGGCAACGGCTCGCCGGCCGCCACGCGGATCATCAGCTCGACGAGATCGAGGCCGGTGATGCACTCGGTGACCGGGTGTTCCACCTGCAGCCGCGTGTTCATCTCCAGGAAATAGAAGTCCTGGTCCTTGCCCACGACGAACTCGACGGTGCCGGCCGACTGGTATTGCACGGCCTTCGCCAGCGCCACGGCCTGCTCGCCCATCGCCTTGCGCGTCGCGTCGCTGATGAAGGGGGACGGCGCCTCCTCGATGACCTTCTGGTGCCGGCGCTGGATAGAGCACTCGCGCTCGTTCAGGTAGATCACGTTGCCCTGCGAGTCGCCCAGCACCTGGATCTCGATGTGGCGGGGCTGCTCGACGAACTTCTCGATGAAGATGCGGTCGTCTCCGAAGGAGTTGCGCGCTTCGTTCTGGCAGGCCGTGAACCCTTCGAGCGCCTCCTTGTCGTTGAAGGCCACACGCAGGCCCTTACCGCCGCCGCCGGCCGAGGCTTTGATCATCACCGGGTAGCCGATGTCCTTGGCGATCTGCACCGCTCGCTCGGCCGATTCGATGGCCTCGTTCCAGCCGGGGATGGTGTTGACCTTGGCGTCGTTCGCGAGCTTCTTGGACGCGATCTTGTCGCCCATCGCCGCGATCGAGTAGTGCTTCGGGCCGATGAAGACGATGCCCTCTTCCTCGACCTTGCGCGCGAAGGCCTCGTTCTCCGACAGGAAGCCATAGCCCGGGTGCACCGCTTCGGCGCCGGTTTTCTTGCACGCGGCGATGATGCGGTCGGCCTGCAGGTAGCTGTCGCGGCTGGCCGAGCCGCCGATGTGCACGGCCTCGTCGGCCAGCTCGACATGGCGCGCGTCCTTGTCGGCGTCGGAGTAGACGGCGACCGTGAGGATGCCCATTTTCTTGGCGGTCTTGATGACGCGGCAGGCGATCTCGCCGCGGTTAGCGATCACGATTTTCTTGAACATGGTCATAGTTCGTCTGAGAGCCGGTTACAAAGATCAATACAAACGTTCAAAAGATCTTGCGCTTCGTCAATATCGAAACGGAGATCAGGGTGCTGAGTCTTATTGCGAAATCTCTTCCGGATGTGTTCAATCTGACCAGTGATCGCGAGATCGACAGCCGGGGTGTGATTCTTCAATGCCGTTTCTAGACTACCCCAAGTAGACTTATCCGGAACTGGACCTATCAATTTGACGTGAAAGGCGCCAAGGACTGCCTCAGTTGCACGAAGCGCATGAAAAGCAGACGCAGTACTTCGCTCAAAAAGAATGCATTTTCCTGCCTCCGAGAAGTCAAATCTCGCAAGCTCCGGGAGCTTCTTAAAGGCATTGGACTTAAAAAGTTTCGGAATTTCTTCAAAGAGCTTCCTGAAATCGTACCGCTTCTCGGCCACGCTAAATGCGGGAATATCCTCCAACTCGGCGTTGATTGTTAGCACAACTTTTTCTACGTTGTCGCTTAAGTCTCTCGCCTGATGCTCAGTAATTTCTTTTTCCTTTCCCTTCTTAATTGATTCGATAGAAACTCCTACAGTTTTCTCGAACACACGAAGAGATACCCTGAACCCTTCTTCGACTAAGCCTTCACGACACGATTCAGCCGACTCAATTAGAAATTCCTTGGAATCGCCTCGGCGCGCACGATGCAAAACAGCGACCGAGTAACCAAAGCTAAAGAATTGGTTTAACTTGCGAATTTTCACAGCGGAATGTTCCCGTGCTTGCGCCACGGGTTCTCGAGCTTCTTCTCGCGCAGCATGACGAGCGAGCGGCAGATGCGCTTGCGCGTCTCGCTCGGCAGGATCACGTCGTCGATGTAGCCGCGCGTGCTGGCCACGTACGGGTTCGCGAAGCGGGCCTTGTATTCGGCCTCGCGGGCCGCCAGCTTCTCGGGGTCGTTCTTGTCTTCGCGAAAGATGATCTCGACCGCGCCCTTGGCGCCCATCACCGCGATCTCGGCGCGGGGCCAGGCCAGGTTGACGTCGCCGCGCAGGTGCTTGGACGCCATCACGTCGTAGGCACCGCCGTAGGCCTTGCGCGTGATGACGGTGATCTTCGGCACGGTGCACTCGGCGTAGGCATAGAGCAGCTTGGCGCCGTGCTTGATGATGCCGCCGTATTCCTGAGACGTGCCGGGCATGAAGCCGGGCACGTCGACGAAGGTGACGACGGGGATGTTGAACGCGTCGCAGAAACGCACGAAGCGCGCGGCCTTGATCGAGCTCTTGATGTCCAGGCAACCGGCCAGCACCAGCGGCTGGTTGGCCACGATGCCCACGCTCTGGCCCTCCATGCGCGCGAAGCCGATCACGATGTTCTTCGCATAGTCGGGCTGCAGCTCGAAGAAGTCGCCGTCGTCGACCACCTTGGTGATCAGCTCCTTCATGTCGTAGGGCTTGTTGGCGTTCTCGGGCACCAGCGTGTCGAGCGACAGGTCGGCGCGGTCGGCCGGGTCGCCGCTCGGGCGCACGGGCGGCTTCTCGCGGTTGTTGAGCGGCAGGTAGTTGTAGAGGCGGCGCAGCATCATCAGCGCCTCCACGTCGTTCTCGAAGGCCATGTCCGCCACGCCGCTCTTGGTCGTGTGCGTGATCGCGCCGCCCAGTTCCTCGGCCGTCACGTCCTCGTGCGTCACGGTCTTCACGACCTCGGGGCCGGTGACGAACATGTAGCTCGAATCGCGCACCATGAAGATGAAGTCGGTCATGGCCGGCGAATACACCGCGCCGCCAGCGCACGGGCCCATGATCATGCTGATCTGCGGCACGACGCCCGAGGCCATCACGTTGCGCTGGAACACGTCGGCATAGCCGCCAAGCGAGGCCACGCCTTCCTGGATGCGGGCGCCGCCCGAGTCGTTGAGGCCGATGACCGGCGCGCCGACCTTCATGGCCTGGTCCATCACCTTGCAGATCTTCTCGGCATGCGCTTCGCTCAGCGCACCGCCGAACACGGTGAAGTCCTGGCTGAAGATGAAGACCAGGCGGCCGTTGATCATCCCGTAGCCGGTGACCACGCCGTCGCCCGGAATCTTGTTGTCGGCCATGCCGAAGTCGACCGAGCGGTGCTCGACGAACATGTCCCATTCCTCGAAGGTGCCGTCGTCCAGCAGCAGCTCGATGCGCTCGCGCGCCGTCAGCTTGCCCTTCTTGTGCTGCGCGTCGATGCGCTTCTGTCCACCGCCGAGGCGCGCCTGGGCGCGTCGTTGTTCGAGTTGTTCGAGGATTTCTTTCATGGCATTCAGTCTGGAAGATGAATCGGAAGAGAGTGTGATCAGGAAGCCTGCGATGCTTGCGCGGCGAGTAGTTGGCGTGCGGCGGTCGATGCAGGCAAGCGGCCCGCTGCCACCTGCGCGATCGTGTCGGGCAGCAGCTCGCGCACCGCCGGGTGCTGGCGGAAGGCCTGCTTCAGGCCGGCGTCGATGCGCTCCCACATCCACGACAGCGCCTGCTTCTCGCGGCGGGTGGCGCGCTTGCCGTTGGCGTCCTGCAGCTGCTTGAAGCGCAGGACGGAGGCCCAGAAGGCATCGACGCCCGTGCCGAGCAGCGCACTCAGTTGCATCACCTGCGGCTGCCAGAAGCGCACTTCGGCCTCGGGCGAGCCGGGTTCGGCATGCGCGGCCCTCAGCATCTCGGCATGTGCCGGGTTGCCGTGGTGGCCGAAGAGGCGCAGCGCCGACGTGATCTGCGCCTGCGCGCGCGTGGCGGCATCGCGGTCCAGGTCGGCCTTGTTGATGACCACCAGGTCGGCGATTTCCATCACGCCCTTCTTGATGGCCTGCAGGTCGTCGCCGGCATTCGGCAGCTGCATCAGCACGAACATGTCGGTCATGCCGGCCACCGCGGTTTCGCTCTGGCCGACGCCCACCGTCTCGACGATGACGACGTCGTAGCCGGCCGCCTCGCACACCAGCATCGCCTCGCGCGTCTTCTCCGCCACGCCGCCCAGCGTGCCGCTCGACGGGCTGGGGCGGATGTACGCCTTCTCGTGTACCGACAGCCGCTCCATGCGGGTCTTGTCGCCGAGGATGGAGCCGCCGGAGACGGTCGATGACGGGTCGATGGTGAGTACCGCCACGCGGTGCCCCTGCGCGATCAGGTACAGGCCGAGCGCCTCGATGAAGGTGGACTTGCCGACACCGGGCACGCCGGAAATTCCAAGGCGGAAGGACCGGCCCGTGTGCGGCAGCAGCGCCGTCAGCAAGGCATCGGCCTGCGTGCGATGGTCGGTGCGCGTCGATTCGAGCAGCGTGATCGCCTTGGCGATCGCGCGGCGCTGGGCCATGCCGCTCGAGCCGACGATCGCCGCTTCGATCGCGTTCGCCGAATTCAGCACGTCGCCTCCGTCGGGACGTGCCAGCGGTAGTGCAGGTCCACGCCCTCCTCGCCTTCGAGCACGAAGCCGTGCCGCAGGTAGAAGCGGTTGGCATCGCTCTGCACGAGGGCGGTGAGCGTGATGTCGCGTTTCTGCTCGCGCGCTTGCGCCTTCGCCCAGCGCATGACCCACTCGCCGATGCCGCGGCCCTGGAAGCCGGTGCGCAGGTACAGGTGATCGAGACGCAGGGCATCCGGGCCTTCGGGCTTGAGCGTGACGAAGCCGACGCGCTGTTCCCCATCGATGACGATGTGATGCATGAAGGGCACCACGAAGCCGGCACTGAGGCGCTCGCGCGAACGCACCAGGTCGAAACGACCGACGCGCTCCAGGCTCGGGCGCATCGCGTCGATGCGCACCGCCAGCATGTCCTCGAAATCGCCGGAATCCACCGGCTGCAGCGACAGCCGCGACAGGAGATCGCTCACGCTGCGTCTTTGGCTGCGACCGATGCGCGGATCTGTTCGAGCACGTCCTTGGCGCTCGCCGGGATCGGCGTGCCGGGGCCGTAGATGCCCTTCACGCCAGCCTCGTACAGCATCTCGTAGTCGCCGCGTGGGATCACGCCGCCGACGAACACGATGATGTCATCGGCGCCCTGCTTCTTGAGCTCTTCGATGATCGCGGGCACCAGCGTCTTGTGGCCGGCGGCGAGCGTCGAGACGCCGACCGCATGCACGTCGTTCTCGATGGCCTGGCGGGCGCATTCCTCCGGCGTCTGGAACAGCGGCCCCATGTCGACGTCGAAGCCTAGGTCGGCGAACGCCGTGGCCACGACCTTGGCGCCGCGGTCGTGCCCGTCCTGGCCCAGCTTGGAGATCATCACGCGCGGACGGCGGCCCTGTTCTTCGGCGAATACGGCGATCTCGTGCTGCAGCGCCTCCCAACCCTCGGCCGAGTCGTAGGCGGCGGCGTAGACGCCGGTCACCTTCTGCGTGTCGGCGCGGTGGCGGCCGTACACCTTCTCCAGGGCGTCGCTGATTTCGCCGACCGTCGCGCGCAGACGCACCGCGTCGATGCTCAGCGCCAGCAGGTTGCCTTCGCCGCTCTCCGCGGCGGCGGTCAGTGCATCGAGTGCGGCTTGCGTCTTCGCACTGTCGCGGCTGGCGCGGATCGCCTTGAGCTTGGCAATCTGTCCGTCACGCACCTTCACGTTGTCGATCGACAGACTCTCGATCGCGTCCTCCGTCTTGAGCTTGTACTTGTTGACGCCGACGATCACGTCGCGGCCCGAGTCGATGCGCGCCTGCTTGTCGGCCGCCGCGGCCTCGATCTTGAGCTTGGCCCAGCCGCTGTCGACGGCCTTGGTCATGCCGCCCATCGCCTCGACCTCTTCGATGATCGTCCACGCCGCATCGGCCATGTCCTGCGTGAGCTTCTCCATCATGTAGCTGCCTGCCCAGGGGTCGATCACGCTGGTGATGTGGGTCTCTTCCTGAATGATGAGCTGTGTGTTGCGCGCAATGCGCGCGCTGAACTCGGTCGGCAGCGCGATGGCCTCGTCGAGCGCGTTGGTGTGCAGCGACTGCGTGCCACCAAACACCGCGGCCATCGCCTCGATGGTGGTGCGCACCACGTTGTTGTACGGGTCCTGCTCGGTCAGCGACCAGCCCGAGGTCTGGCAGTGCGTGCGCAGCATCAGGCTCTTGGGGTTCTTCGGCTCGAACTCCTTCATGATCCGGCACCACAGCAGGCGCGCGGCGCGCATCTTGGCGACTTCCAGGTAGAAGTTCATGCCGATGGCCCAGAAGAAGGAGAGGCGCCCGGCGAACACGTCCACGTCGAGGCCCTTGGCCAGCGCGGTCTTCACGTATTCCTTGCCGTCGGCCAGCGTGAAGGCCAGCTCCAGCGCCTGGTTGGCGCCGGCTTCCTGCATGTGGTAGCCGCTGATGCTGATCGAGTTGAACTTCGGCATCTTCTCTGCCGTGTACTCGATGATGTCGCCGATGATCCGCATGCTCGGCGCGGGCGGAAAGATGTAGGTGTTGCGGACCATGAACTCCTTGAGGATGTCGTTCTGGATGGTTCCGCTCAGCTGGTCCTGCGCCACGCCCTGCTCTTCGGCGGCCACCACGTAGCCGGCCAACACCGGCAGCACGGCGCCGTTCATCGTCATCGACACCGAGACCTTGTCGAGCGGGATCTGGTCGAACAGGATCTTCATGTCCTCCACCGAATCGATCGCCACGCCGGCCTTGCCGACGTCGCCGGTCACGCGCGGATGGTCGCTGTCGTAGCCGCGGTGGGTGGCCAGGTCGAAGGCCACGCTCACGCCCTGCCCGCCCGCAGCCAGCGCCTTGCGATAGAAGGCGTTGGACTCCTCGGCGGTCGAGAAGCCGGCGTACTGGCGGATGGTCCACGGCCGCACCGCGTACATGGTGGCCTGCGGGCCGCGCAGGTAGGGCTCGAAGCCGGGCAGCGTGTCGGTGTACTTCAGGCCTTCGAGGTCGGCCGCGGTGTAGAGCGGCTTGACCGTGATGCCGTCGGGCGTGCGCCAGTTCAGCGCCTCGAGGTTGCCGCCGGGTGCGGACTTGGCCGCGGCCTTCGTCCATGCCGCCAGATCGGCGGGCTTGAAGGTGGGTTCGGGAGTGCTCATGGCTTGGCGGACGCGGTGGTTCGCGCTCGTCTCGGTGTTGGTTTAGCCAAGTCTAACCATCCGTAATTATTAATTCAAACGAAATTTCTGCGGTACATTCGCGGCATGTCCGCCGCCACCCTCACGCCCCGCGCCCTCTATGAAGAGGTGGCCGAACTGCTGCGCCAGCGCATCTTCAGTCGCGAGCTCGAGCCGGGCAGCTGGATCGACGAGCTGAAGATCGCGGAGGAATACGGCATCAGCCGCACCCCCCTGCGCGAGGCGTTGAAGGTGCTGGCCGCCGAAGGCCTGGTGACGATGAAGGTGCGCCGCGGCGCCTATGTGACCGAGGTGTCGCAGCAGGACCTGGCGGACGTGTACCACCTGCTCTCGCTGCTGGAGTCCGACGCCGCCGGCGTGGCGGCCGAGCGCGCGACCGAGGCACAGCTGCACACCCTGCAGGTGCTGCATGCCGAACTGGAAGCCGCTGCCATCCCGGGCCAGGTCGACCGCGAGCATTTCTTCGCCCTCAACGAGCGCTTTCACATGCAGTTGCTCGCCATCGCCAACAACCGCTGGCGCGACCAGATGGTGGCCGACCTGCGCAAGGTGATGAAGCTCAACCGTCACAACTCGCTGCTCAAGTCGGGGCGCATCGACGAGTCGCTGCGGGAGCACCGCGCGCTGATGGCCGCGATCGTGGCCCGGGACCCTGCCGCCGCCATGGCCCGGATGCGCGAGCACTTCCGCAACGGACTCGAAGCGGCGGCCTGAGCGCTGCGCCGTTCTGCCCCATTATTGGGGCTGGGCGCCCGACCTGGGGCCGACATGGTGCGCGGCATGCCCGCATTTCACCGATTCCCCCGCCAATCGGCCCGATTCACCAGGCACGAATCGTGCATGAACTGCAGTGACCACCGCCGCAGTGCCGCTGCGATGGTCTTCGCCTCCGCCAACGACGGCGGAACCCGAGCCTCCCGACGCGTTCATCCGCCCGGCACTCGGTCGTTCCAACCCGATTTCGTTCCGCATCTCGCGGGGGCCCCTGGCTGTGTCGCACCCTCTGTGACGCCGCCACTGCACGGCACCCACGGGGCCGGACGTGCAGGATTCAACATGAAAATCATCGTCGTCGGTCATGGCATGGTGGGCCACAAGTTCCTCGAAGAACTTCACCAGCAGGGCCTCTCGCATGCCGAGGTCACGGTGCTCTGCGAGGAACCTCGCGCCGCCTACGACCGGGTGCACCTCTCCGAATTCTTCGCCGGCAAGACGGCCGACGACCTGTCGCTGGTCGCGCCGGACTTCTTCGCGCGCAGCGGCTTCTCGCTGCGTCTGGCGGCACGGGCCGCCGCCATCGAGCGCCGCGACAACACCGTGACGACCGTCGACGGCGAGGTGCTTCACTACGACAAGCTGGTGCTGGCCACGGGGTCGGTCCCCTTCGTGCCGCCGGTGCCGGGCCGCGACAGGCCGCACACCTTCGTCTACCGCACCATCGAAGACCTGGAGGGCATGAAGGCCAGCGGCGCCCACTCCAAGACCGGCGTCGTGATCGGCGGCGGCCTGCTCGGGCTCGAATGCGCCAAGGCGCTGCGCGACCTGGGCCTGGAGACCCACGTCGTCGAGTTCGCGCCGCGCCTGATGGCCGTGCAGGTCGACGACGGCGGCGGGCGCGTGCTGCGCACCAAGATCGAGGAGCTGGGCGTGCGGGTGCACACCGGTCGCAACACGGTGGACATCACCGACGGCGCCACGGCCCGCCACCGCATGGTGTTCGCCGACGGCACCTGGTTGGAGACCGACATGATCGTGTTCTCCGCCGGCATCCGCCCGCGCGACGAACTGGCGCGGCAGAGCGCGCTGGTCGTCGGCGCGCGCGGCGGCATCGCCATCGACAGCCACTGCCGCACCAGCGACCGCGACGTCTACGCGATCGGCGAATGCGCGTCGTGGAACGACCAGACCTTCGGCCTGGTGGCACCGGGCTACGAGATGGCGCGCGTGGCGGCCCGGCACGTGGCCGGCGATGCCGAGGCGGCCTTCGCCGGGGCCGACATGAGCACCAAGCTCAAGCTGATGGGCGTCGACGTGGCGAGCATCGGTGACGCGCACGGCAAGACGCCCCACAGCCGCAACTACCAGTACATCGACGAGCGCAAGCAGGTCTACAAGAAGATCGTGGTCAGCGAGGACGGCAAGACCTTGCTCGGTGCCGTGCTGGTGGGCAACGCCGACGAGTACGGCACGCTGCTGCAGATGGCGCTCAACGGCATCGCGCTGCCGGCGGAACCGGAGTTCCTGATCCTGCCGTCGAGCGACGGCAAGGCCAAGCCGGGCCTGGGCGTGGAGGCGCTGCCCGAGACCGCGCAGATCTGCTCATGCAACAACGTGAGCAAGGCGCAGATCGGCGCGGCCGTCGGCGACGGCGCCTGCACCGTCGCCGAGATCAAGGCCTGCACCAAGGCCGGCGCCACCTGCGGCGGTTGCGTGCCGCTGGTCACGCAGGTCATGAAGTTCGAGATGGCCAAGCGCGGCATGGCGGTCAACAACCACCTGTGCGAGCACTTCGCCTATTCGCGCCAGGAGCTCTACCACCTGGTGCGCGTCGGGCAGATCAAGACCTTCGACGACCTGCTGCACAAGCACGGCAAGGGCCTGGGCTGCGACATCTGCAAGCCGGTGGCCGCGAGCGTGCTGGCCTCGGTCTGGAACGAGTTCGTGCTCAAGCCCCAGCTGGCCAGCCTGCAGGACAGCAACGACTACTTTCTGGGCAACATCCAGAAGGACGGCACCTACTCCGTCGTGCCGCGCATGCCCGGCGGCGAGGTCACGCCCGACGGCCTGATCGCCGTGGGCCAGGTGGCCAAGAAGTACGGCCTGTACACCAAGGTCACGGGCGGTGCGCGCGTGGACATGTTCGGCGCGCGCGTCGACCAGTTGCCGCTGATCTGGGAAGAGCTGATCGCGGCCGGCTTCGAGAGCGGCCATGCGTACGGCAAGTCGCTGCGCACCGTGAAGAGCTGCGTGGGCTCGACCTGGTGCCGCTACGGCGTGGACGACTCGGTCGGCCTGGCCGTGCAGCTGGAGAACCGCTACAAGGGCCTGCGCGCACCGCACAAGATCAAGTTCGGCGTCTCGGGCTGCACCCGCGAATGCGCCGAAGCGCAGGGCAAGGACGTGGGCATCATCGCCACCGAGAAGGGCTGGAACCTCTACGTCTGCGGCAACGGCGGCATGAAGCCGCGCCACGCCGAACTCATCGCCAGCGACCTGAGCAAGGACGCGCTCATCGCGCTGATCGACCGCTTCCTGATGTTCTACGTGCGCACGGCCGACCGCCTGCAGCGCACCAGCACCTGGCGCGACAACCTCGAAGGCGGCCTCGACTACCTCAAGGACGTGCTGATCGCCGACAGCCTGGGCCTCGGCGCCGAGCTGGAAGCCCAGATGCAGCACGTGGTCGACACCTACCAGTGCGAATGGAAGACCGCCGTGACCGACCCGACGGTGCGCCAGCGTTTCCGCACCTTCGTCAACAGCGACAAGGCAGACGAACGCATCGTCTTCATCCAGGAGCGCGGGCAGATCCGTCCGGCCCGGCCTGACGAAACCGCTGCGGCGCCGCCCGAGGCCACGCCAGCCTGACCCCACGAGAACCATGCACATGCCCACCGATACCCTGCAATGGACCGCCGTCTGCGCGGCCGACGACATCCTCCCGAACACCGGCGTCTGCGCGCTGGTGCAGGGGCGCCATGTCGCGGTCTTCCGCATCGGCGACGACCAGTTCCACGCCATCGACAACATCGACCCGCAATCCGGCGCCAGCGTGCTCTCGCGCGGGCTGGTCGGCAGCCTGGGCGACCGTGTCGTGGTCGCCTCGCCGCTCTACAAGAACCACTTCGACCTGCGCACCGGCGAATGCCTCGAGGCGCCACAGAACTCGGTGCGCCCCCACGCCGTGCGTGTGGACGGCGGCCGCGTGCTGGTCGCCCACGGCTGAACGCCCTTCCCTTTCTTATTTCTCTCTTTAGGTATTCACATGGCCTATCTCGCACCTGCCGAATTCGTGACCAAGATGGTCGACGCCGGCGAATCCAAGCTGCTGATGTCGACGCGCGACACGCTGATCCGCTCCTACATGGCCGGCGCCATCCTCGCGCTGGCGGCCGCCTTCGCCGTCACCGTGACGGTCAACACGGGCAACGCGCTGGTCGGCGCGATGCTGTTCCCGGTCGGCTTCATCATGCTGTACCTCATGGGCTTCGACCTGCTGACCGGCGTGTTCACCCTCGCGCCGCTGGCCGTGTTCGACAAGCGCCCAGGCGCCACCTGGGGCGGCGTGATGCGCAACTGGAGCCTGGTGTTCTGCGGCAACTTCGCCGGCGCGCTGACGGTGGCCGTCTTCATGGCGATCATCTTCACCTTCGGCTTCAGCGAAGCGCCCAACGCCGTCGGCGAGAAGCTTGGCCACATCGGCGAAGGCCGCACCGTGGGCTATGCCGCGCACGGCGCCGCCGGCATGCTGACGCTGTTCATCCGCGGCGTGATGTGCAACTGGATGGTCTCCACCGGCGTGGTCGCGGCCATGATGTCGACCACGGTGTCGGGCAAGGCCATCGGCATGTGGATGCCGGTCATGATCTTCTTCTACATGGGCTTCGAGCATTCGATCGTCAACATGTTCCTGTTCCCCACCGGGTTGATGCTCGGCGGCAAGTTCACGCTGATGGACTACCTGATCTGGAACGAGATCCCGACCGTGCTGGGCAACCTCGTGGGCGGCCTGACCTTCGTCGGCGCGACGCTGTACGCCACGCACTACAAGACCGGGCCCAAGCGCAAGATCGCATGAGCCGGGGCCTGCGGGTCACGCTGGGCCAGCATTCGCTGGCCAGTACGCAGCACGCCAACCAGGATTTCCACGGCGCCTGCCTGCCGTCGGGGCATGTCCTCGCGAGCAAGGGCATCGCGCTGGCACTCGCCGACGGCATCAGCTCCAGCCCGGTGAGCCAGGTGGCGGCCCAGACCGCCGTGCGCGCCTTCCTGGAGGACTACTACGCGACCTCCGATGCGTGGTCGGTCCGGCGCGCCGCGCAGCGCGTACTGGCTGCCACCAACGCCTGGCTGCACGCCCAGAACATGCGCGGGGACGCGCGCTTCGACCGCGACCGCGGCCATGTCTGCACCTTCAGTGCGCTGGTCCTCAAGGGTCGCGACCTGCACCTGCTGCATGTCGGCGATGCCCGTCTGTTCCGCCTGCATACCCACGCGCTGGAGCAGCTGTCGGAAGACCACCGCGTCCGCCTGTCCTCGGCCGAGTCCTACCTGGGCCGCGCCCTGGGCACCGGCCCGAATGTCGAGATCGACTACCGCACCTGGGAGGCCGAGCGCGGCGAGGTCTACCTGCTGGCGACCGACGGTGCCTACGCGCACCTCGATGCCGCGGCGGTGCATGACGCGCTGACCCGCCATGCCGACGACTTCGACGCCGCGGCGGCCTGGCTGGTGGCGCGGGCGCGGGAACGCGGCAGCCTCGACGACGCCACGCTGCAGTTGCTTCGCATCGACGAATTGCCCGACGCCGATGCGCCTCACCCGCAACTCACCCGCGAGGGCCTGGCCCTGCCGCCGCCGCTGGCGCCGCGCACCGTGTTCGAGGGCTTCACCATCGTGCGCGAGCTGCAGATCAGCGCGCGCAGCCACGTGTATCTCGCGTTGGACAGCGACACCCAGCAGCAGGTCGTGCTCAAGACACCGTCGACGGACCTGCGGGACGACGCCGAGGCGCTCGACCGCTTCGTGCTGGAGGAATGGGTCGCGCGCCGCATCGACAGCCCGCACGTGCTCAAGGCCTGGACCGGGGACCGCCCGCGCAGCCATCTGTTCGTGGCGATGGAGTACATCGACGGCCAGACCCTCGCGCAATGGATGGTGGACCACCCGCGGCCGTCGCTCGACAGCGTGCGCGCCATCGTGTCGCAGCTGGCCCGGGGCCTGCAGGCGCTGCACGGGCGCGAGATGCTGCACCAGGACCTGCGCCCCGAGAACGTGATGATCGACCGGCACGGCACGGTGAAGCTCATCGACCTGGGCACCGTGCATGTGGCGGGGCTGGCCGAAGGCCGGCACGACCCGCACACGGCCGCCGCACCGGGCACCTTGCAGTACATGGCGCCGGAGTACCTGCTGGGCCATGGCGGCAGCCCGCGCGCCGACCTGTTCTCGCTGGCCGCCATCGCCTACCAGATGCTCAGCGGCCAACTGCCCTACGGCCTGCAGGCGGCGCGGGTTCGCACGCCGCGCGATGTGCGTGGCCTGCACTACGTGCCGCTGCGCCCCATCCGGCCGGAGCTGCCCGGCTGGCTGGACGCGGTGCTCGGCAAGGCACTGCACCCCGATCCGGCCAAGCGGCAGGAAGCCGTGTCGGAGTTCGCGCACGACCTGAAGTCGCCCGGCCCGTCGTTCCATCGCTCGCGGGCCGCGCCCCTGGTGGAGCGCCATCCGGTGCGCTTCTGGCAGGGTGTCGCCCTGCTCCTGGCACTGACCACCCTGCTGCTGGCCGGACTGCGCGTGCTGGGCCGCTGAACCCGCGTCAAGCGGTCAGCTTGAACGTGCCGACCGCCTCCGACAGCTTCAGGACCTGATCCTTCAGGCTTTCCGTCGCGGCGGTCGACTGCTCCACCAGGGCCGCGTTCTGCTGCGTCATCTGGTCGAGCTGCGTGATCGCCTCGTTGACCTGGCCCACGCCTTCGCTCTGCTCGCCGGCGGCGGTGCTGATCTGGCTGATGATGTCGGTCACGCGGCCGACCGAGCCGAGCAGTTCTTTCATCGTCGAACCGGCGGTGTCGACCAGCCGGGCACCGGACTCGACCTTGCTCATGCTGTCGCCGATCAGTTCCTTCACCTCGCGCGCCGCCACCGCGCTGCGCTGCGCCAGGCTGCGCACCTCGCCGGCCACCACCGCGAAGCCGCGGCCCTGTTCACCGGCACGCGCGGCTTCCACCGCGGCATTGAGCGCCAGGATGTTGGTCTGGAAGGCGATGCCGTCGATCACGCCGATGATGTCGCCGATCTTGCGCGAGGCGCCTGCGATGGCTTCCATGGTGGTCACCACGTCGGCCACCACGTCACCGCCACGCGTCGCCACGCCCGACGCCGACAGCGCCAGCGCATTGGCCTGGCGCGCCGCCTCGGCGCTCTCGCGTACGGTGGCGGTCAGCTGCTCGACGCTAGCCGCCGTCTGCTGCAGGTTGAAGGCGGTCTGCTCGGTGCGCGTCGAGAGGTCGCGGTTGCCCATGGCGATCTCGGTGCTGGCGGTCGTGATGGAACCGCTCGCGTCGTGCACGCTGGCGACCAGTTCGGCCAGCTTGCCCTGCATGGCGCCCATGTCGGACACCAGCAGCTGGACCTCGTCACGGCCGGTGGCGGCGATCGGCGCGATGCTGAGGTCGCCAGCCGCGACACGCTCGGCCATGCGCGAGGCCTCCTGCAGCGGATGGACGATCGAGCGCGCCAGCGCCCAGCCGCAGGCGATGCTCACCAGCAGGCCGAGCGCGATGCCCGCGGCCAGCATCGTGATGCCTTCGCGCTCGCTGCGCTGGGCGGCGGCACGCGCCACCTCGACCCGGTCGGCCTGGTAGGCCGCCAGGTCGTCGACCGCCTTGGCGTAGGCCTCGGCGGCCGGGCGCAGGCGTTTGCCGATCTCGTCGCTCGAGACGGTCTCACCGGCCGCCTTCTGCTTGACCAGCCCGTCGCGCACGACGCGGAATTTGCCGCCGGCCTCGTCGATCGCGGCGAAGAGTTCCTTGGTGCGCTCGTTGTCGGCCAGGCTTTCCAGGGTCTTGCGAACGACCTCCGAACGCGCCGAGGTCGCCTTGCGGTCGGCGTTGACACGGGCGGTGAAGCCGGCATCGTCGGTGTGCATCAGGGCCTCGGCACGCGCCGAACTCAGCACGACGATGGCATGCAGCTCGCGGGCCAGCAAGGCACGCTGGGCCGACGCGCCGCCCAGGTCATTGGCGATGTCCTGCAGCTTGTCGAGCCGCCAGATGCCGATGCCGGCGGCCAGCGAGGTGACCAGCATCACCAGCCCGAAAGCCAGCGCCAGCCGGGGTGCGAGGCGCAGACGAGAGAGAAGGGAAGCCATGGGAGATCCTTGAAATGGGCGCGCCCGACCGGTCCTGGAGGGGTGGACCGATCCGGACAAGGTCCCGATCAAGGGTTATCGACCATGGCGGCCGAAACTTGAACCCGTCAGTCGGCCAGCGCCGGCTCCACCGGTTGCGCATGGGCCAGCGCCATCACCGCATGGGGTGCCTCGCCCTTGAGGCGGTG
Organism: Variovorax sp. J2L1-78; assembly: GCF_030317205.1. Taxonomy (NCBI): domain Bacteria; kingdom Pseudomonadati; phylum Pseudomonadota; class Betaproteobacteria; order Burkholderiales; family Comamonadaceae; genus Variovorax; species Variovorax arabinosiphilus. The sequence continues at coordinate 1,855,233 of NZ_JASZYB010000001.1, forward strand.
GTCGCTCCACACCTGGCGCCATCGGCGTGCGCCGGGCAGGCCGTTGCGCAGGCCCAGCATGTGGCGTGCGATGTTCGACCAGGGCGTGCCGTGCTCGGCAGCTTCGCGCACCATGTAGTCGCACATCTGCCGCTCGATGTCCTCGCGCGACAGCGCGCGCGCCGGCTCGCCGAAGAAGGCCGCATCCCATTCGGCCAGCCACCAGGGGTTGTGGTACGCCTCGCGGCCGACCATCACGCCGTCGAGCAGCCGCAACTGCTGGTGCACCTGCTCGGTCCGCGCGATGCCGCCGTTGATGGAAAAACGCAGCGCCGGGAAGTCGTGCTTGAGCCGATGGACCAGCTCGTAGCGCAGCGGCGGCACCTCGCGGTTCTGCTTGGGCGACAGGCCCTGGAGCCAGGCATTGCGGGCATGGACGATGAAGGTGATGCAACCCGCTTCGCTCACCGTGCCCACGAAGTCGCGCACGAACGCGTAGCTCTCGGTCTTGTCGATGCCGATGCGGTGCTTGACCGTGACCGGCACGTCGACCACGTCGACCATCGCCTTCACGCCATCGGCCACCAGCTGCGGCTCGGCCATCAGGCAGGCGCCGAAGGCCCCGCGCTGCACGCGCTCGCTCGGGCAGCCGCAGTTCAGGTTGATCTCGTCGTAGCCCCAGTCCTCACCGAGCTTGGCGCAGTGCGCCAGGTCGGCCGGCTCGCTGCCGCCGAGCTGCAGGGCCACGGGATGCTCCTCCGCGTTGAAGCGCAGGTGGCGCGGCACGTCGCCGTGCACCAGCGCACCGGTCGTGACCATCTCGGTGTAGAGCAGGGCACGGTGCGTCAGCAGGCGGTGGAGGAATCGGCAGTGGCGGTCGGTCCAGTCCATCATCGGGGCGACGGACAGCCGGTCGGCGGCGTAGGCAGTGGGTTCCATGGAGCCCGCGATTTTCCCGCCTTTTCGATGAGCAGCGCTTTGCAGGGGTCCGCCCCCCCTGCGACGCCTGGCCGTCAGTCGCGCGGGCCGCCGTTACCGAACATGCGCCGCATCGCGGCGAGCCCGGCCACCAGGGCGTTGGCGTACGTGGCGTACGGGTCGGCGGAGGACTCGACGGGGAGGTAGGGCAGCGCCTCTTCCATGGCGTAGTCGGTGGCCTCCATCAGGACCCAATAGAACTCGCCCTCCTCGAGCTCGTGCACCGTCAACGCGATGTTTCGCAATGGGGACATTGGCTGGGGAAGTGATGAATCAAGGGCACCCGTGCATCGTAGGCACGGCACCTGAAAACGCCTGCGGAGAAAGTCACGGTCTATTACAAATGTCAATCGATGGCGCTGAAATGCCCGTCGTTGCCGACAACAACGGGCATTTTGCACACTTGGCTCGCTTGCTTCTCCTACATCGCCGCGTGCGGATGTCGGCCTACGCTCGCAGCGCTTCAAGCACCCGATGAACCACCGCGATGGAGAAACGCGCCATGAAAAACTTTTCACTCGACTCCAGCATGACGGCCGCCATCGGCGGCGCCTTCTACCCCACGGGCTATTCCATGGTGATGTTTCCCGATCCCGACGATGCCAAGCGCGTGGGCCAGCAGTTGGCCGACAAGGGATTCAGCGCCGACGCGATCTACCTGATTCCGCCCGACATCCTGCTGTCGCAGATCACGCCGACCACCAGCGGTGGCGACAACCCACTGCCCAGCGCCGGCACCGAGGGTGCGACCGTGCGCGCCTACACCAAGCTCGCCCGCGAGGGCCACGGGGCGCTGCTGGTGAAGACCAAGGACGAGGACGCTGCCAAACGGCTGATGGACGTCGTACGCACGGTGCCCTACTCCATCGCGCAACGCTACCGGATGCTGGTGATCGAAGACCTCTGACCGGCAGCCGCCGCTGACTCAGGCGGGCGTCGCCCGGCGCACCACGTCGCGCGCCATGGCCTGCGCCAGCTCGTGCTCGCCGAGGAAGACCGTCACGGCGGCCTCCTGCGTCAGGAGCCGGGCCTCGTCTTCGTTGTGGCTGCGAATGACCGTTTCGATGGCCGGGTTGAGCGTGCGTGCCGTCTCGACCATCTGGCGCACGTTCATCGCATCGGGTGCCGCAATCACCAGCACCCTGGCCCGTGCGATGTGCGCCTGGATCAGCACGGAGGGTTCCGAGGCATCGCCCCACACGGCAGCCACGCCATCCGCCCGCAGTTTCTCGACCAGTTCCCGGTTCTGTTCCGCCACCACGAAGGGAATGCGGTGCGCCGTCAGCGCCGCGGCGATGCGCCGGCCGACGCGCCCATAGCCCACCAGCACCACCTGGCGCGACAGGTAGCGCGCCTCGGTCGTCGTCGGCAGTTCCGCCAACGGGTCGTCGCGTGCCTCGAGGCCGCGCGCGAAGGACGAATGGGCATGCAGCCACTTCTGCAGAGGCGCGATCAGGCTGAACCACAGCGGATTGGTCGCAATGGAGATCAGCGCACCCGCCAGGATCAGGCTCTGCCCTTCGGTCGGCATGAGCTTGAGCGACACGCCCAGGCCGACCAGGATGAAGGAAAACTCGCCGATCTGCGCCAGGCTGGCGCTCACCGTCAGCGCCGTGTTCAGCGGATAGCGGAACGCCAGCACCAGCACGCAGGCGGCGATCGACTTGCCCACCACGATGACCAGCACCACCGCCAGCACCTGCAGCGGCCGGTCGATGAGCACCGACGGGTCGAACAGCATGCCGACCGAAACGAAGAAGAGCACCGCGAAGGCGTCGCGCAGCGGCAGCGATTCCTCGGCCGCGCGCTGGCTGAATTCGGATTCGCGCATCACCATGCCGGCGAAGAAGGCCCCCAGCGCGAAGGACACGCCGAAGAGCGCCGCGGAAGCGAAGGCGATGCTCACGGCCGCCGCCACCACGCACAGCGTGAACAGCTCGCGCGAATTGGTGCGCGCGACCTGCCAGAGGATCCACGGAAAGGCCCGGCGGCCGACCACCAGCATCAGCGCCACGAAGCCGCCGACCTGCAGCAGCGTGACGCCCAGCGTGGTCCAGATCGCGCCGGCATCGGCGCCGTCGGCCGAACCGCCCAGCGTAGTCGCCAGCGGCGGCAACAGCACCAGCACCAGCACCATGGCCAGGTCCTCGACGACCAGCCAGCCGACCGCGATGCGCCCGGTGTAGGAGTCGAGCAGCCCAAGGCTTTCCAACGCGCGCAGCAGCACCACCGTGCTCGCCACCGAGAGCGCCAGGCCGAACACCAGCGCCGCGCCCAGCGGCCAGTCCCACCAGAGCGCCAGCGAGCCGCCCATCAGCGTCGCCACGGCGATCTGCACCAGCGCGCCGGGCACCGCGATCTTGCGAACCGCCAGCAGGTCGTCCAGCGAGAAATGCAGGCCGACGCCGAACATCAGCAGCATCACGCCGATCTCGGCGAGCTGCGCGGCGATCTCGGCGTCGGCCACAAAGCCGGGCGTGAACGGCCCGATGATCACGCCCGCGAGCAGGTAGCCGACCAGGGCCGGCAGCCGCACCCGCGCCGCCAGGAAGCCGAGCACGAGCGCGAGCCCGAGGCCGGCGGCGATGGTGTTGATCAGGGAAACGCTGTGGGGCATCCGGCGGTGTTGCTGCGTGGAGGTCGCTGAAGGAGCTTGGCGCACTTTAGCCTCCAGGTGCCAAAGCACCGGCGCGCCCAAGAAAAAACCCGCCGCAGCGGGTTCCTTCGTGCGGGCGCGTGGGCGCTCAATGCATGTGCAGGCCGCCGTTGACCGAGAAGTCGGCGCCGGTGGAGTAGCCGCCTTCGTCGGTGGCCAGCCACGAGATGATCGAGGCGATTTCGCTCGGCTTGCCCAGGCGCTTGACCGGGATCGTGGCGATGATCTTGTCCAGCACTTCCTGGCGGATCGCATTGACCATGTCGGTGCCGATGTAGCCCGGGCTCACGGTGTTGACCGTCACGCCCTTGTTGGCCATTTCCTGCGCCAGCGCCATGGTGAAGCCGTGCATCCCGGCCTTGGCGGCGGAATAGTTGGTCTGGCCGGCCTGGCCCTTGGCGCCGTTGACCGAGCTGATGTTGATGATGCGGCCCCAGCCCTTTTCCACCATGTCGGCCACCACCTGCTTGGTGACATTGAACATGCTGTTGAGGTTGGTCTCGATGACGGCGCTCCAGTCCTCCGGCGTCATCTTGAGGAACATGCGGTCGCGGGTGATGCCGGCGTTGTTGACCAGCACGTCGATGCTGCCGTGTTCGGCCTTGGCCTTGCTGAAGGCGTCGACGGTGGAATTCCAGTCGCCGACATTGCCGACCGAGGCGTGGAAGTCGAAGCCCTGCGCCTTCTGCTCGGCCAGCCATTTGCCGTAGTCGCGCGTCGGACCGCAACCCGCGATGACCGTGAACCCGTCCTTGTGGAGGCGCTGGCAGATGGCGGTTCCGATTCCCCCCATCCCACCGGTGACGTAGGCGACTTTCTTGCTCATGAATATTCCTTGGATTGGTACGACGCCCGGACAGGCCGGACCACTGTAGCGAAGTTTCTCACGGCCTCCGGCCCAGGAAAACACTGACCCGCAAGAGCAACACAACTGTCACATCTCGTTCCTACACTGCGGCATGTCTTCGATTGCCCTGAACGGAGTCGCCAAATCATGGGGCGACAGCACTGCCCTGCACGCCGTCAGCCTCCAGATCGCCTCCGGTTCCTTCTGCGTGCTTCTCGGGCCCTCGGGCTGCGGAAAATCCACCACCTTGCGCATCGTCGCGGGCCTGGAAACGGCCACGCAGGGCCAGGTGCTGATCGATGACAGGGACGTGACAGACCTCCCGCCGGCGCAGCGCGGCATCGCGATGGTGTTCCAGAACTACGCCCTCTTCCCGCACCTGAGCGTGGCCGACAACATCGGCTTCGGCCTGTCGGTGCGCAAGGTGCCGGCTGCCGAAAGCGCCGAACGGCTGCGCAATGCCGCGGCGCTGCTCGGGCTCACAAATCTCCTCGACCGCAAACCCGGCCAGCTCTCCGGCGGCCAGCAGCAGCGCGTCGCGCTCGGCCGCGCGCTGGTCGCGCAGGCCAAGGTCTGCCTGATGGACGAGCCGCTGTCCAACCTCGACGCCCAGCTGCGCCAGGACATGCGGCGCGAACTGCGCGAGCTGCAGCAGAAACTGGGCCTCACGGTCGTCTACGTCACCCACGACCAGACCGAGGCGATGAGCATGGCCGACCAGGTCGTGCTGCTGAACCAGGGCCGGGTCGAGCAGGCCGGCACCCCGCGCGAGCTGTACGCGCGCCCGGCCACCACCTTCGCGGCGCGCTTCATCGGCACGCCGCCCATGAACCTGGTCGCGCTCGAGGCCGATGGCCGCATCGCGGGCAGCGATGTCGCGTCGGGCGTGCAGGCGGCGCAGTTGGGCGTGCGCCCCGAGGCGATCACGCTCGCCGCCGACGGCATCCCCGCCGTGGTGCGGAGCGTCGAGTACCTGGGCGCCGACCTGGTGCTGCGCTGCGCCGTCGGCCGCGAGGTGCTGCTGGTGCGCGCCGCCGGCGGCCACGTGGCCACGCCGGGCGAACGCGTGCACCTGCGCTGGGCGGCCGACGAGGCCCACGGCTTCGGCGCCGACGGCCGGCGCATCCCCTGAGCCCGAGCACCGACACACACAACGTTTTTCATCCGAGGAGAGAGTTCCACCATGCGACGCAACACCTTCGTCCAGACGCTGGCCGCCACCGCCCTGCTCACCGGCATTGCCGGATTCAGTGGCTTCGCGCAGGCCCAGGCCCCCGTCGACCTGCAGTTCTATTACCCGGTCGCGGTCGGCGGCCCGATCGCCAAGACCATCGACGGTTTCGCCGAGGGCTTCATGAAGGAGAACCCGGGCATCAAGGTCACGCCGATCTACGCCGGTACCTACCAGGAGACCATCGTGAAGGCGCTCACCGCGCACAAGTCGGGCACGCCGCCGGTCACCTCGGTGCTGCTGTCGACCGACATGTTCACGCTGATCGACGAAGACGCCATCGCGCCCTTCGACAACTTCGCCAAGACGCCCGAGGACAAGGCGTGGATGGCCAGCTTCTACAAGGCCTTCATGGCCAACAGCCAGACCGGTGGCAAGACCTGGGGCATCCCGTTCCAGCGCTCGACCGTGGTCATGTACTGGAACAAGGAGCTCTTCAAGGAAGCCGGCCTCGACCCGAACAAGGCGCCGACGACCTGGGCCGAGCTGAAGGACGCTGCCACCAAGCTGACGAAGAAGGACGCGAGCGGCAAGACCACGCAATACGGTATTCAGATCCCGTCGAGCGGCTTCCCCTACTGGCTGTTCCAGACGCTGACCACGCCCAACGACGCGATCCTCGCGAACGACGCCGGCACGCAGGTGAAGTTCGACGACCCGAAGGTCATCGAGGCGCTGCAGTTCTGGGTCGACCTGGGCAAGGCCGGCATCCACCCGCCGGGCGTCGTCGAGTGGGGCACCACGCCGAAGGACTTCTTCGAGAAGAAGGCCGCCATCATCTACACGACCACCGGCAACCTGACCAACATCAAGGCCAACGCGAAGTTCGACTTCGGCGTCGGCATGATCCCCGGCAACAAGCGCAAGGGCTCGCCGACCGGGGGCGGCAACTTCTACATCTTCAAGAAGTCGACGCCGGCCCAGCAGGAAGCCGCCTTCAAGTTTGCCAAGTGGGTGACGCAACCCGAACGCGCCGCGCAATGGAGCATGGAGACCGGTTATGTCGCCGTCTCGCAGGCCGCCTACGAGACGCCGGCGCTCAAGAAGTACGGCCAGGACTTCCCGGCCGCCCTGGTGGCGCGTGACCAGCTGCCGGTGTCGGTGGCGGAGTTCTCCACGCACGACAACCAGCGCGTGACCAAGGCGCTGAACGACGGCCTGCAGGCCGCGCTCACCGGCACCAAGACGCCGGCGCAGGCGATGCAGGATGCGCAGAAGGAAGCCGACCGCATCCTCAGGGCCTACAAGTAAGCAGGGCGGTCCGAGCATGCGCGGCAGTCCTTCAGCCCATCGCCCCAGCCACCCCGCCGGGCAGGCGTGGCTGCTGCTCATGCCCGCCCTGCTCGTGCTGATGGCCTTCACGCACTGGCCGGTCATCGGCACGCTGTGGCACAGCTTCCAGTCGACGCCCAAGGGTGGGCGGCCGGCGGTGTGGGTGGGCCTGGAGAACTACCAGGTCATGGTCGACGACCCGGTCTTCTGGAAGGCACTCGCGAACAACCTGTGGTTCGCTGGCGCCACCATTCCGCTGTCGATCGGCCTGGCGCTCGCCATGGCGCTGTGGGTCAACGAACGCATCGCCGGCCGCACCTTCCTGCGCATGGCCTACTTCACGCCGACCGTGCTGCCGATGATCGCGGTCGCCAACATCTGGCTCTTCTTCTACACGCCGCAGTACGGCCTGCTGGAGCAGGTGAGCAGCGCGCTGGGCTTCGGCTCGCACAACTGGCTGGGCAGCCCGAGCACCGCGCTCGGCGCCGTCACGCTGGTGGCGGTGTGGAAGGAAGCCGGCTTCTTCATGATCTTCTACCTGGCCGCGCTGCAGTCGCTCAACCCGAGCCTGCGCGAAGCGGCGGCCATCGAGGGTGCATCGCGCTGGTACTTCTTCCGGCGCGTGCAATGGCCGCTGCTGATGCCGACCACCCTGTTCGTGCTGATCAACTGCGTGATCAACGCCTTCCGCATGGTCGACCACCTCTTCGTGCTGACGCGCGGCGGGCCCGACAACGCGTCGACCCTGCTGCTCTACCACCTGTACGAGGTCGGCTTCAATTTCTGGGACACCGGCTACGCGTCGGCGCTCACCATGGTCATCATCGTCGTGCTGGTCGGCGCCACGCTGCTGCAGTTCTTCGTGCTCGACCGCCGGGTGCACTACCGATGACCCGCGCGCCGTCGCAACGCCTGGCCTACAACGCGCCGACGCTGCTCGACACGCTGGCCGCCTGGCTGCTCGCGCTGCTGTGGGTACTGCCGCTGATCTACACGGTGTGGACCGCCTTCCACGCACCCGAGTACGCGGCACGCTTCACCTGGAACGCGCCGCTCACGCTGGCCAACTTCGCCCGCGCATGGGAAGCGGCGCCGTTCGCCCGCTACTTCCTCAACACCACGCTGCTGGTCGTGATGATCCTGGCCGCGCAACTGGTGCTCAGCACGCTGGCCGCCTACGCCTTCGCGCGCTACGAATTCCGCGGCCGCGACCTCGCCTTTTCGCTGGTGCTGGTGCAGCTCACGGTGATGCCCGACCTGCTGCTGGTCGAGAACTACCGCACCATGGCGTCGCTGGGACTCATCGACAGCCTGTTCGCCATCGGCCTGCCCTACTTCGCGTCGGCGCTCGCCATCTTCCTGCTGCGCCAGACCTTCCTCGGCATCCCGAAGGAGCTCGACGAGGCCGCGCGCATGGAAGGCGCGAGCGCCCTGCAGACGCTGTGGCGCGTCTACGTGCCGCTGGCCCGGCCGATCTACGTCGCCTTTGGGCTGGTGTCGGTGAGCTACCACTGGAACAACTTCCTGTGGCCGCTGATCGTGACCAACAGCGTGCACGCGCGGCCGCTCACCGTCGGGCTGCAGGTGTTCTCCTCGGTCGACCAGGGCATCGACTGGTCGATCATCACGGCCGCCACGCTGATGACCTCGGCGCCGCTGCTGATCGCCTTCCTGCTGTTCCAGCGGCAGTTCGTCCAAAGCTTCATGCGCGCAGGCATCAAATGAAACTCGTCACCTGGAACACCCAGTGGTGCCGCGGCCTCGACGGCACCGTGAGCGTGCAGCGCATCGTCGACGGCGCGCGTGCGATGGCCGACTTCGACGTGCTGTGCCTGCAGGAGATCGCGCAGGGCTACGCCGACATGCCCGGCGCCCCAGGCGACCAGCCGGCCGAGCTGCAGGCGCTGCTGCCCGGCTACCAGCTGTTCTTCGGCGCCGCGGTCGACGAGTTCGACGCCGCTGGCCGCCGCATGCGCTTCGGCAACCTGATCGCCACGCGGCTGCCGGTGATGCAGGTGCAGCATCACGCGCTGCCCTGGCCGGCCGACGGCGGGGTGCGCAGCATGCCGCGCATGTGCACGGTGGTGACGGTGCAGAGTCCGGCGCTCGGTGCGGTGCGGGTGATGACCACACACCTCGAGTACTACTCCAAGACGCAGCGCATGGCGCAGGCCCGCGCGCTGCGCGAACTGCACATCGAGGCCTGCGGGCATGCGACCGCGCCGCCGCTCGACGACGACAGCCGCTCGCCCTTCCAGACCAAGGTTCATACGCCGCACGCGATCCTGTGCGGCGACTTCAACCTCGGGCCGACCGAACCCGAGTACGGCGCGATCCAGCAACCCTTCGTCACCGACCGCGCCAGACACCTGCACGACGCCTGGCGCGCCTGCCATGGCGAGACGCCGCACGCGCCCACCTTCCGCCTGTTCGACCGCACCTATGGCCCCGAGCCGGTGGCGTGCGACTTCGTCTTCGTGAGCGATGGCCTGGCGCCGCAGGTGCGCCGCATCGAGGTCGACCTGCAGACACAGGCGTCGGACCACCAGCCGGTGGTGGTCGAGTTCGGTCAGGCCCAGGCCTAAGGCAGCAGCACGATGGCGCCCGTGGTGGCGCGCCCTTCGGCGGCACGGTGCGCGTCCGCCACCTTGGCGAGCGGAAAGCGTGCCCCGATGGTCGCGCGCACCGCCCCGCTCTTGATCGCGTCGAACACGTCCGCCGCGTTGGCGCGGAAGGTCGCCGGGTCCGTGTTGTGCGGGAAGACCGAAGGCCGCGTCAGGAACAGGCAGCCCTTCTTGTTCAGCAGTTCCGGCTGGATCTCCGGGGCAGGCCCCGACGCCGCGCCGAACAGCACGACCAGCCCGAAGGGCGCGGTGCAGTCGAGCGAACCCAGGAAGGTGTGCTTGGCCACCGAGTCGTAGACCACCCGCGCCTTGCGCCCGCCCGTCGCATCGATCACCTGCGCCACCCAGTCCGGCTGCGAATAGTCGACCGCCACGTCGCACCCGGCCGCACGCGCGACGTCACATTTGGCGGCCGAGCCGGCCGTTCCGATCACCGTCGCGCCCAGCGCCTTAGCCCAGCCGCTGAGGATCTGGCCGACGCCGCCAGCCGCCGCATGCACCACCACGATGTCGCCGGGCTGCACCGCGTGCGTCTTCTTCACCAGGTACTGCGCCGTCATCGCCTTGAAGAACACCGCGGCCGCGGCTTCGTCGGAGATGCCGTCCGGTATCTTCACCAACTTCACCGCCGGCACGTTGCGCCGGTCGGCATAGGCGCCGATGCCGGCGTTCATGTAGACGACATGGTCGCCGATGGCCAAGTCAGTCACGCCCTCGCCCACCGCCTCCACCACGCCCGCGGCCTCGTGGCCCAGGCCGGTGGGTGCAGGCAGCGGCACCTTGCCGCTGCGCTGCGAAATGTCCAGGTAGTTGAAGCCGACCGCGGTCTGGCGCAGCTGCACCTCACCAGCCGCAGGCGCGGGCTGTTCGATCGTTTCGAGACGCATGACGTCGGGGCCGCCGAACTCGGCGAGGCGGATGGCGTGGGCGAGGGTCATGCGGTCGAATCTAGCAGCCGCTCATTCCGCCTGCACGCCCGAGGCCTTGATGACCTTGCCCCACTTGGCGGTCTCCGAGGTCAGCAGCGTGCGCAGCGATTCCGGCGTGACCTTGTCCATCGACACGATCTCCGAGCTGAGTTCGGCGATGCGCGCCTTCACCGCGTCGTCCTGCAGCGCGGCGCGCAGCGCGACGTTGAGCTTGGCCGTGACATCGGGCGGCGTGCCCTTGGGCGCATAGACGCCGTGCCACACCTTCACGTCGAAGCCCTTCAGCCCCTGCTCGTCGAGCGTCGGAATGTTCGGCATCGACGCCAGCCGCTTGGGCGTGGTCACGCCGAACACCTTGACCCGCGTGCCGTCCTTGATGACGGGCGCGGTCTGCGTGGTCTGGTCGCACAACAGATCGACCTGCCCGCCCATCAGGTCGTTGAGCGCCGGGCCAGCGCCCTTGTACGGCACGGTCGTGAGGTCGACGCCGATCTGGTTCGCGAACAGCAGCCCGCACAGCTGCGACACCGCGCCGATGCCGGCGTTGGCCAGCGACACCTTGTCCTTGTTGGCCTTCACGTACGTCAGCAGTTCCTGGAAGTTGTTGGCCGGGAAGTCCTTGCGCGACAGCAGCGTCATCGGCACGTCGAGCACCTGGCCGATGTACTCGAAGTCCTTCAGCGGGTCGAAGGACAGCTTCTTGTAGAGGGCCGGCGCAGTCGCCATGCCCATGTGGTGGATGAGGATGGTGTAGCCGTTGGGCGCCGCGCGCGCCACGCGTGCCGGCGCGATGGTGCCACCTGCGCCCACGGTGTTCTCCACGACCACGGTCTGGCCCAGCGACTTTCCCATGGGGATGGCGAGCATGCGCGCCACCACGTCGGTCGGCCCGCCGGCCGAGTACGGCACGACGAGCGTCACCGGCTTATCGGGGAAGGCGGCCTGCGCCAGGACGGGTGCGTGCAGTGGCAGCAGGGCCGCGCCGAATGCGATGCCCAGCCATGTCTTGATCTTCGATGTCATGTTGTCTCCGGATGGTTCTGATGAGGGAAATAAAGCGCAGGTGATCGGTGCGTTGTTGTTCAGCCGGTGCGAACCTCCTGCGCCAGCAGGCGCTCGGCGAGCTTGACGACCGGCCCGTCGACCATGCGGCCGTCGACGTTGACGACACCGCCGCCCGCCACGCGCACCGCATCGCGCACGCGGCGCGCCCAGGCCAGTTCGTCGGCGCCGGGCGTGAAGGCAGCGGCCACGCCGGCGACCTGCTCCGGATGGATGCACAGCTTGGCGCCGAAGCCGCCGCGGCGTGCGCGCGAAGCCTCGGCCGTGAGACGCGCCGCATCGCGCCAGTCGGGCGTGATGCCGTCGACCGGCGGTGCCAGCCCGGCCCGGCGCGAAGCCAGCACCAGTGCGAGCCGCACCGGCACGAGTTCGGCCTCGTCCGGCCCGCAGGCCATGCCGGCGTCGGCCTGGAAATCGAGATGGCCGAACACCAGGCGCAACACCTGCGGCGATGCGGCCAGGGCATCGACGGCATCGAGGCCGGCGACCGATTCGATCAGCGGCAGCAGCGCGGTGGCCGGCCCGATAGCCTGCGCCAGCGCCACGAGGTCGGTGGCGCGCTCCGCCTTGGGCAACACGACGCCGGCGAGCAAGCGCTGCGTCGCGAGTCGTGCGACCAGCGCGCGATCGTCTGCATGCCACGGCGTGTCGGCGGCGTTCATGCGCACCAGCAGGCGACCGTGCGCGTCGCCCGGCAACGCGGCGAAGCCCTCGGCGATCTGCGTGCGGGCCGCGTCCTTGCGGTCCGGCGCCACCGCGTCTTCGAGATCGACGATCACGGCGCCCGCGCCGCTCGCCAGTGCGCGCGTGTAGCGCTCAGGCCGGTCCCCCGGCACGAACAGGAAGGTGCGGGCCAGCGCCAGCGGCGAGGTCGCGTCGCTCATGCCTGGGCGCCCAGCAACCGCCCGACCTTCGCCGCGTCAGCCACGCGCCACAGCGCGCCGATGGCATCGCGCATCTCGGCCTCGCTGGCGCCACCGCTGAACGCTGCGAGGCGCAGCGCCTTCGCCGTGATCTCGTCGCGGCTGAGCGTGTTGCCCGGGTCGCCCTTCGGCTCGTCCACGCGGCCTTCGAGCACGCGGCCGTCGCGCGTGCGCACCGTCACCTTGCCGATCCAGCGGCGGGGGTAGGCGGCATCGACCTCGGCATCGAGCGCCATGCGCACGCGGTCGTGGAAGGCGCGGGTCGCGTCGTCGCGGAAGTGCGCGTCGAACTCGGCCAGCCCCGCCTGGCCGAAGCGCGCGACCAGCGCCAGCACCGTGCCCATCGAGAACTTCGACTGATGCACCGTGGCCGGGTCGACCACCGGCCCCAGCACATCGATCGCGCCCTGGTGTACCTGCGTCTGCACCTCGGCGATGTCGTCGGCGCGCAGGTCGTGCGCCTGCATCACCGCCAGCAGCGCGTCGGCCGCGGGATGCGTGTGGCGGCACGAGGCGTGGTACTTGAAGGAGGTTTCGGCGAGCGCCCAGCGGGTGCCCAGGCCGTCGGTCAACTTCCGCGCATCGGCGTCGCTGGACATGCCGGCTGCCATGCCCTGCGACCCTTCGAGAATCTGCGCGGCGCCGGTGAAACCATCGCGCGCCAGGCTCGCGGCCATCAGGCCCGCAGCGGCGGCATGTGCGGTGTGCAGCTGTTTCGAATCGGCGGCGGTGCGCAGGAACTCCCACAGGCCCGCCGCCTGCGTGCCGGCCGAGCCGAAGGCGTGCTGCATGCGCACCGCGTCGAGCCCCAGCAGATGGCCGGCGGTGGCCGCCGCGGCCAGCGTGCCGGCGGTGCCCGTGGTGTGGAAGACCTTGTAGTGCGATCGCCCGAGGAATTCCCCGACGCGAATGCCCACCTCGTAGCCGGCCACCGCGGCGGTCAGCAGTTGCTGGCCGCTCGCGCCCAGCGCCTGCGCCCAGGCGAGCGCCACCGGGAACACCACCGTGGCCGGGTGGAAGACGGAGCCGTTGTGGACGTCGTCCTGTTCGGCCACGTGCGAGGCGGCGGCATTGACCATCGCCGCGAAGTACGGGCTGCTGGTGCCGCGGCCGACCAGCACCTCGCTCGCACCTTCGGCCGGGCCCATGGCACGCGCGAAGGCGGCGATGGTCTCGACCGGGCGCGTGCCGTGGCCGGCGATGGCCGAGCCGAACCAGTCGACCAGCAGGTCTTCGGCGCGGCGCACCACCGGCGTCGGGATGTCCTCGAAGCGAAGTTCGGCAGCGAAGCGGGCCAGCGATGCGGTCGTCATCAGATCGCCTCCGTCGCGCGCAGTGCCGCGATGTCGGCCGCGCTGCGCCCCAGCGACTGCAGGATCGCCTCGGTGTGCTCACCCACCGCCGGGATCGGGTCCATGCGGTAGTCGAAGGCGCTTTGCCGGCCGGGCGGCAACAGCGCCGGAATGGCGCCGGCCGGCGAGCCCACCTCGCGCCAGCGCTCGCGTGCCTGCAACTGCGGGTGCGCCCACAGCCCGGCCATGTCGTTCATGCGCGCGTTGGCGATCTGCGCGGCGTCGAGCCGCTCCAGCACCTGCGCACTGCTCATGACAGAGAAGGTGTCGAGGATGATGGCCTTGAGCGCGTCACGGTGTTCGTTGCGCTTTGCGTTGGCGTTGAAGCGCGGGTCGCTCGCGAGCGCCGGCCGCAGCAAGACCTTCTCGCAGAAGACGCGCCACTCGCGTTCGTTCTGCAGACCCAGCATCACGGTGCCGCCATCACCAGCAGCGAAGGGGCCGTAGGGGTAGATGGTCGCGTGCGATGCGGCGCTGCGCGGCGGCGGCGTCGCGCCCTGGTAGGCGTAGTACATCGGGAAGCCCATCCACTCGGCGAGCGATTCGAGCATCGACACGTCGACGTGCGAGCCCTGGCCGGTCTTGCCCCGCTGCAGCAGCGCGGCGAGCACACCGGTGTACGCGTACATGCCCGCGGCGATGTCGGCGATCGAGTTGCCCGACTTGCAGGGCTCGTCGGGCGTGCCGGTGACCGAGAGGAAGCCGGCCTCGCTCTGGATCAGCAGGTCGTAGGCCTTCTTGTCGCGGTACGGGCCGTCGCCGCCATAGCCCGAGATGTCGCAGACGATGAGCGACGGGTGCCGGGCCTGCAGCACGTCGTAGCCCAGGCCCATGCGCGCCGCGGCGCCCGGCGCGAGGTTCTGCACCAGCACGTCGGCGCCGGCGATCAGCTCCTGCAGCACGGCCAGCGCGGCCGGCTGCTTGAGGTCGAGCGTGAGGCTTTCCTTCGACCGGTTGACCCAGACGAAGTGAGAGGCCTCGCCATCGACGCGTTGGTCGTACGCACGCGCGAAGTCGCCGACACCGGGGCGCTCGACCTTGATGACGCGCGCGCCCAGGTCGGCGAGCTGGCGGGTGCAGAACGGCGCCGCGATGGCGTGTTCGAGGGAGATGACGGTGATGCCGTCGAGCGGTCGGGTCATGGCAGCCTCAGAACGATCGGGGGAGGCCCAGCAAATGCTCGGCCACGTAGGAATGGATCAGGTTGGTCGAGATCGGCGCCACCTGGTAGAGCCGCGTCTCGCGGAACTTGCGCTCGACGTCGTATTCGCAGGCGAAGCCGAAGCCGCCATGCGTCTGCAGGCAGGTGTTGGCGGCCTCCCAGCTCGCCTTGGCCGCGAGGTACTTGGCCATGTTGGCCTCGGCACCGCAGGGCTGGCCGGCGTCGAACAGCGCGCAGGCCTTCCAGCGCATGAGGTTGGCCGCTTCGGTCTCGATGTAGTCGGCCGCGATGGGGAACTGCACGCCCTGGTTCTGGCCGATGGGCCGGCCGAACACCTGGCGGTCGCTCGCGTATCGCCGCGCGCGGTCGACGAACCAGTAGGCGTCGCCGATGCACTCGGCCGCGATCAAGGTGCGCTCGGCGTTGAGCCCGTCGAGGATGTACTTGAAGCCCTTGCCCTCTTCGCCGATCAGGTTCTCCGCCGGGATCTCGAGGTTGTCGAAGAACACCTCGTTGGTCTCGTGGTTCACCATGTTCTGGATAGGGCGAACCGTCATCCCACGGCCGATGGCCTGCGCGAGGTCGACGATGAAGATCGACATGCCCTCGGACTTCTTCTTGACCTCGGCCAGCGGCGTGGTGCGCGCCAGCAGGATCATCAGGTCGGAATGCTGGATGCGCGAGATCCACACCTTCTGGCCGTTGACGACGTAGCGGTCGCACTGGCGCACCGCGGTGGTCTTGAGCTGCGTGGTGTCGGTGCCGGTGGTCGGCTCGGTCACGGCCATCGACTGCAGGCGCAGCTCGCCGGTTGCGATCTTCGGCAGGTACTGGCGCTTCTGCGCCTCGCTGCCGTGACGCAGCAGCGTGCCCATGTTGTACATCTGGCCGTGGCACGAGCCCGCGTTGCCGCCGGAGAAGTTGATCTCTTCCATGATCACCGAAGCCTCGGTCAGGCCGAGGCCGGAGCCGCCGTAGTCCGCGGGGATCAGCGCGGCCAGCCAGCCGGCCTGGGTGAGCGCGTCGACGAAGGCCTCGGGGTAGCCGCGCTCGTGGTCGACCTTCTGCCAGTAGGCGGCGTCGAAGCGGCCGCACAGGTCGCGCAAGGCCTCGCGCATGGGCTGGTGGGTGTCGGGTGTCGGGATCTGGGTTTTCATGCGGTCAATCGTGGAGGGTGGCGCTCGCCTGCATCGTGAGCCAGCCGTCGGCGTCCTCGCCCCACAGGCGGAAGGCCTTGCCGTCGGCGTCGGGCCGGCCGTGCAGGCTGAAGCGGGCGATGTCGAAGGTGGGCCGCAGCGCGCGGAATTCGAAGCGCGAGAGCGTCGCGCCGGGCCGCTGGCGGCGCAGCAGGTCGACCAGCAGCGTGGCGATCAGCGGGCCGTGCACGATCAGGCCCGGATAGCCCTCGACCTCGGTCACGTAGCGCCGGTCGTAGTGGATGCGGTGGCCGTTGAAGGTGAGCGCGGAGTAGCGGAACAGCAGCACGTCGTCGGGCACGATCTCACGGCTGAAAGCGGCATCGCCCGGTGCGGACGTGGGCGACGGCGGCACCTCGTCGGGTGCAGCAGCGGCCCGGTAGACGATGTCGTGCTCCTCCGTCAGCGCCAGGCCGCGCGCGTTGCACACCTCGTGGCGCACCAGCACGAAGACCAGCTCGCCGGTGCGGCCGACCTTGTGCGTCACCGAGACGATCGTCGAGGTGCGCGTCGCCGCCTCGCCCACCCGCAACGGATTGGCCGGCTCCCACGCGAGGCGCCCGCCGGCCCACATGCGGCGCGGCAGCGGCACCGGCGGCAGGAAGCCGCCGCGCTTCGCATGGCCGTCCGCACCGATCTCCGACTGGCGGTGGTGCGGCAGGAAATAGAGCCAGTGCCAGAGCTCGGGCAGCCGCGTGCCGGCGGCAGGCGCCGCATCGTCGCGGTCGAGCGTGGCCGACAGCGCGCGCACGGGGGCGGCGGTGATGTCGTCGTGCAGCGTCTCGCTGCGGCCTTGCCACGCCTGCAGCGCGGCGATGTCGTCGGGGGTCAGCATGGCCATCAGTCCACCGCCGCGCCGGACGACTTCACGATGCGCGCCCACTTCGCGAGGTCGGTCTGCAGCAGCGCGGCGAACTGTTCGGGCGTGGTCGGCGCCGCGATCTCGACGCCCTGCTGCTCGAGCTTCTCGCGCAGGTCGGGCATGGCGAGCGCCTTGCGCGTGCCGTCCTGCAAGGTGGTCTGCACATCGGCCGGCAGTCCTGCGGGCGCGAACAGGCCGATCCAGAGCGTGCCGTTGTAGCCCGGCACCGACTCGGCGATGGGCGGCACATCGGGCAGCGATGGCGAGCGCTTCTCGCCGCTGACGGCCAGCGCGCGCAGCTTGCCGCTCCTGATGTGCGGCAGCGCCGACGGGAGGCTGGCGAACACGATCGGCAGCTGGCCGCCGAGCACGTCGTTGATGGCCGGCGCCACGCCCTTGTAGGGCACGTGCTGCAGCTGGATGCCGGCCATGTTGTTGAGCATCTCGCCCAGCAGGTGGTTGAGCGTGCCGTTGCCGGCCGAGGCGTACTGGTAGTTGGCGTCCTTGCGCTTGGCCAGTGCGAGGAACTCGTTGAGCGTCTTCGCCGGGAACGCCGGGTTGACCAGCAGCACGTTGGGCACCGCACCGATCAGGCCGACCGGCCGGAAGTCCTTCACCGGGTCGAAGCCGGGGTTCTTGTAGAGCGCCGGGTTGATGGCCTGGCTGCTGCTGATCGTCATGAGCAGCGTGTAGCCGTCCTTCGGCGCCTTGGCCACCAGTTGCGTGCCGATGTTGCCGCCCGCACCGGGCCGGTTGTCGACGACCACGCTGGCGTTCATCACCTCGCCCAGCTTCTGTCCAACCAGCCGGCCGACGATGTCGTTGGTGCCGCCGGCGGCCTGCGGCACGACCAGCGTGACGGGGCGCGACGGGTAGGCGGCCTGGGCCGTGGCCGGGGCGGCTTGCAGCAGGCTGGCGCTGACGGCCAGACCCAGCGCGAGGGCGCGAAGTTGCATGTGTTTGTCTCCTGAATGCTTTGCATGGTGGCCGCTGCGATGGCGCGGCGCAATCTGCGAATTCGGAACCGAGTCTTCGGAGATTCCGAAGGCTCGACTACGATGCCGCATGCACTTCGACATGAACGACCTGCGGCTGTACGTCGCCACGGCCGAGCTGGGCAACCTCACGCGGGCGGCCGAACGGCAGCACCTGTCGCTGGCCGCGGCGAGCGCGCGCATCAAGGCGCTGGAAGCGCAGTGCGGCCTGCCGCTGCTCACGCGAGAGGCGCGCGGCGTCAGGCTGCTGCCGCAGGGCGAGGCCTTCCTGCACCACGCGCGGCTGATGCTCAACCAGACCGATCGCCTGCGCGACGAACTGCTGGCCTACGGCGGCGGGTTGCGCGGCCATCTGCGGGTGTTCGCCAACACCACGGCGGTGACCGACTTTCTGCCCGAGCTGCTGCCCGCCTTTCTTGCCGCCCACCCGCGCATCAACGTCGACCTTCAGGAAAAACCGAATGCTCAGATCCCGCGCGGCGTGCTGGAGGGACGGGCCGACATCGGCATCGTCGCCGGCGATGTGGACACGCTGGGCCTGGAGGCGATCCACTTCAGCACCGACCGGCTGGTGCTCGCCACCTCACGCAAGCACCGCTTCGCGCGGCGTCGGCGCATCGCCTTCGCCGAGACGCTGGACGAAGACGCGGTCGGCATGCAGCCAGGCAGCACGCTGCAGGCCTTCCTGGCGCAGATCACCGAACATCTCGGCCGCCGCCAGAAGCTGCGCATCCAGCTCGCGAGCTTCGACGCCATGTGCCGGATGATCGGCAGCGGCGTCGGCATCGGCGTGGTGCCCGAGTCGGCCGTGCGCCGCAACCAGCAGAGCATGCAGCTGGCGCTGATCGAGCTGAGCGACGCCTGGAGCGTGCGCGAGCGCTACCTGCTGATGCGCGATCGCGCGAGCCTGCCCATCTATGCGGCTGCGCTGGTCGATGCACTGTGTGCGCACTATGCGCAGCCGGCCGTTCATCCGTGACCGCCTGAATGCATCGCGACCGGGGCCGCTCGGCGCATCACTTCCCCGCAGCCACCGCCCCGCCTTCGCCTTTGAGCAGCGCGACCTGCCGCGCATAGGTCTGCTCGATGAGCTGCAGCCTTGCCTGCTTCGCGGCGTCGCTCACCCAGGAAGCATTCATGGCGCGTTGCCAGGCCAGCTGGTATTCCAGCTCGGCGGCGGGCAGCAGCGCGGTGTCGTCCTCGGCTTCGTAGCCGAGCGAGGCGTGCAGCGACTTGAGCACGACGCGCTCGGCATCGCCACGCGGCCCGCTGGCGCGGCCATAGCCGGCGAGAAAGGCCTGGAGCCGCCGATGGAGTTCGGGGGGGGCGTCTCGTCGCAGGACGATCTGCGCTTGCGGCGTGGGGGCCGATGTCCAGATCACCTGCAACCGTGCGGCCTCGACCGGGAACTGCTCGCGAAAGCGTTCCAGGTCGGTGGTGTTGTTGGTCGCCACGTCGGCATCGCCATTGGCCACGGCCAGCGCCGTGGCCTGATGCGTGTCGACCAGCTCGCTGCGGAACGCCGTCTCGATGGCGATCCGGTTCGGCAGGAACAGCTCCACCTGCGGCAGGATGAAGCCGGAGACCGAACGGCTGTCCCCGCGGGCCAGTCGCCAGCGGCCGGGGTTCCCCAGCAGGTCGGCCAGGTTGGTGAGTGCGCCATCCTTGCGCACCAGCAGGACCGCGCGATGGTCCGCATCGCCCCCATGCCGCCGCACCTCCGCCAGCACGCGCATGCGCCCCTGCGTGACCGCGTCGAGCGCCATCTTGGCGGTGAGCATGGCGATGTCGACCTCGTCGCGCTGGAGCGCCTGGCCGAGCGATTCGTACGATGTGACCGAGAACCCCGTGACCGGCCGTCCGATGGCGCGGCCCATGTCGGCCAGCAGCGGCGCCCACCGGTCGCGCGACTCGACCGCGCCCCCGAAGGGCAGGATGCCAAAGCGCAGCGGGGTCGGCGACGACGCCACCGGCCGCGCACCGCCTTGCGCCCACGCGGCGCCGGCCCACGCCAGCGACAACGCGCACGCGCATCGGCACAGCGCGATGCGCCGGGTCGGCATGGTGTGACGCGAGGCCGGGCGGCTAGCGCTCGGCACGCAAGGCTTCCCGCTGCTCGGCATAGCTGCTCTCGATGCGCTGCAGGCGCGCCTGCTTGGCCGCCTCGTTGACCCACTGCGCGGTGTTCGCGTTCTGCTTGGCCAGCTGGTAGGCCAGCGTCGCCGCGGGCAGCAGCGAGCTGTTGTCGGCGGCGACGAAGCCGGCGAGGTCGTGAAGGGCCTTGAGGTAGCCACGTTCGGTGTCGCCGCGCGGCCCGGCGCTGCGCGCGTAGTCGACCAGGAAGGCCTGCACCTTGCGCCGGAACTCGGGTGGGTCGTCGCGCCGCACCACGATCTGCGCATGCGGAATGATGTCCGACTCCCAGATCACCTGCAGGCGCGCGGCCTCCGCCGGGAACTGCAACCGGAAGCGTTCGAAATCGGCCGAGTTGTTGGTGGCGACGTCGGCCTCGCCGTTGGCCACGGCCAGGGCGGTGAATTGGTGCGTACCCACCACCTCGCTCAGGAAGCGGGTTTCCATCGCGATGTGGTTGGGCAGGAAGAGCTGAAGCTGCGGCACGATGAAACCCGAGACCGAGCGGCTCTCGCCCCGCGCCAGGCGCCAGCGCTCAGGCTCGGCCAGCAGTCCCTTGAGCGTGGTGAAGGGGCCGGTCTTGCGCGTGAGCAGCAGCGCACGGTAGCCCGGCAAGCCATCGTGCCGCGTGACCTGCGCCACCACACGCATGCCGCGCTGGGTGACGGCATCGAGCGCCATGCGCCCCGACAGGAAGGCCATGTCGACCTCGTTGCGCTGGATCGCCTGCTCCAGCGCCTCGTACGAGGTGACCGACAGCACCCGGATCGGCCGCCCGACGGCGCGGCTGAGATCGGCCAGCACCGGGTCCCAGTCGTTGCGCGATTCGAAGGCGCCGCCCAGCGGCAGGATCCCGAAGCGCAGCGGCACCGGTGCCGCACTGCCACCCTGCGCCCAGGCGCCGGCCTGACACGCCACCGCCAGCAGTACGGTAGCGAGCGCGCGCCACACCGCTTGCGAACCGTCGCGGCGGCCCCCAGAGGTCGTGAAGCGGAGGGAATCTGCAGACATCGGACGGGAAGACGGGGTCCGCCAAACGGCGGACTGGTCAATGCAGAGTGTCAGGAACACAATTAGAAACCAACTCTGCGCCAGTTTTGTGACCTTTTTCACTGCGTCATGGCCGCCGTTCATCCATTGAACACGGAAACCGCCCCGGACAGCGCGCACCCGCCGCCCTGGCATTGGCGCGTCCTGCATTGCCTGGCGCACCTGTCGCTGGCGCAGCAGCTGATCCTGCTGGCGGTGCTGCCGGCCACCGTCGCGACGCTGGCCGCGATCGCCGTGCTCACGCGCCAGCACCTGGACAACGTGACCGAACTGATGCGCGCCAATGCCCAGACGGTGGCGCTGCAGGTGGCCACCGTGGCCCAGGGGCCCCTGGTGCACATGGACCGCCGGGCGCTGCTGCGCATCGCCCAGTCGGGCACTTACCAGCCCCACGTGCAGCAGGTGCAGATCTGGTCCGACGACGGCGAGATCGTCGCCAATTCCGAGACCACCGACCGCGCCCGCGCCGAGGGGCTGCAGGTGGTGGTGCCGGTCCCGGCCGAGGACGGCCGCCGTGCCGGGCAGGTGATGGTCGAGATCAGCCTGGACGCGGTGGAGCGTGCCCGGCGTTCGGTCGGCATCAACGTGATCCTGGTGCTGGCGGCGGCGCTGTTCGGTGTGGGCCTGTCCGGCTGGTGGGCCGCCAGGCGCATCAGCGCGCCCATCGGCGCGCTGGGCGAAGCGGTCGACCGCCTGGGCGCGGGCGAGGAAGCGAGCGTGGCGGTCGAGGGCACGGCCGAGGTACGGCGCCTGCAGAGCGGCTTCAACCAGGCGGCCGGCGCGCTGGCCGAGAGCCGGCGCCTGCTGGAAAGCCGCATTGCGGATGCCATCGCCGAGCTCGCGCACAAGAACCAGCAACTCGAGGTGGCGAGCCAGGCCAAGACGCGCCTCCTGGCTGCGGCCAGCCACGACCTGCGCCAGCCGCTGCACGCGCTCACGCTGTTTTCCGACGGCCTGGCCAACGGCGAAACCGATCCGGTGCGGCTGCAGCGCATCGGCCACATCCGCGAATGCGTGGAATCGCTCGACCGGCTCTTCTCCGAACTGCTCGATCTGTCGCAGCTCGACGCCGGCGTGCTGCAGCCGCAGTGGTCGGACTTTCCGCTCGACCGGCTGTTCGACGAGATCAGCCGCAACTTCCGCGCGGTGGCCGAGGCGCAGAACCTGCGGCTGGTGGTGCGCAAGACCGACGTGTGGGTGCGCTGCGACTACGTGATGCTCTCGCGCATCCTCAACAACCTGGTGTCGAATTCGCTGCGCCACACCCACGAAGGCGGCGTGCTGATCGGCGCGCGCCTGCGCGGCAACGGCGTGCGCATCGACGTGGCCGACACCGGCGTGGGCATCGCGGCGCAGCACCAGTCGCGGGTGTTCGAGGAGTTCTTCCAGATCGATGCGCACAACCGGTCTGGCGAGCGCGGCGGCCGCGGCATGGGCCTGGGCCTGGCCACGGTGCAGCGGCTCGCGGGCTTGCTCAACACCTGCGTCGAGCTCAGTTCGCGGCCGGGTCGCGGCACCTGCGTACGCGTGCTGGTGCGCCGCATCGCACCGGTCCTCACGCCACCGGTGATCGCGACGCCCGGCCTCGTCGACGAGGCCGGGCCGTGCCTGGAGGGCGTGCGCGTGCTGGTCATCGACGACGAGCGCACCATCCTCGAGGGCCTGCAGGTCGCGCTGTCGAGCTGGGGAGCCGAGGTGATGGCGGCGCAGAGCCGGGCCGAGGCGCTGGCGCTGGCCGACACCTGGACCCAGCCGCCGGACGTGGTGGTGAGCGACCTGCTGCTGCAAGGTGGCGACAACGGGCTGGACGTGCTGGCTGCGTTGCAGCGCCATCCGCGCGGCATCGGGGCCACCACCGCGCGCCTGCTGGTGACCGGCGAGACCAAGCCCGACCGCCTGCGCGAAGTGGCGGCCTCGGGCGTGGCCGTGCTTTACAAGCCGGTCTCGCCCCGGGTGCTGCGCCAGGCGATGCACGCACAGCTGGCCCGGGCGCGGCAGAACCTCTAGGGGCTGGGCCCGTGCCGGCCACCCACCACCGGCTATGCCGTTCGCGCTAGGCCGATCGGCCGACCGTCTGTGAACAGCATCACAGTACGGACCGGTGCCGGGGGCGGACATAAGCCCTCTGCCTTATCGCGCCGCAAGAGACGGCTCCGTACATTGGGCAGTCCCTTCTTCGCTGCGCATGCAGTCCCCTTCGTGACCCTTCTTCTCCCCTGCCTTCGCGCGCTGCGCGTGGCCCTGTGGTGCCTGGGGCCAATGTGTGCCGTGCTGTTCGCCCACCACGCGACGGCGGTCGGCCTCACGGTGCTGCTGGCCGACGACTCGGCGCCGCACGCCGAGTTCGCGCGCCAGATGCGCGCCACGATCGACGATGCACCCGTCACCATCGCCGTCGGCATGGCGGCGGCACGCGCGGCCATCGCCCGGCCGGGCGTCGAGCCGCTGCTGCTGGCGATGCTGACCCAGCTCGACTACGAAAGCCTGCGCGGCGACCCCGGCCTGCTGCGGGCCGACCGCCGCGTCGGCGTGCTGCTGCGCGACCCGGCAATGGCCGACCAGCTGGCGCTGATCGACGCGGTGCTGCCGCAGAAGCGGCGCCTCGGTGTGGTCGCCACGGTCGAATCCGCGCCGCTGGTGCGCGAGCTCGAACGCGCCGCCGCAGGCTGGGACCTGAAGGTGCAGTACGCCCCCGACCCGACAGCGCTGGCGGCCGCGCTGCGCCTGGTGGTGGCCCGCAGCGACGCGCTGATGGTGCTGCCCGACCGCATCGGCGACAGCCAGGCCGCAACGCTCGCCGTGCTGCACGCCGGCGCCGGCGCCACGCTGCCGGTGTTCGGCGCGAGCGACGGGCTGGTGCGCTCCGGCGGGCTCGCGGCAGCGGTGTCGACGCCGACCCAGTTGGCCACGCAGGCGCGCGCCATCGTGCAGAAGCTCCAGCGCGGCGCCGGGGGCGTCGTGCTGGTGGAGGCGGCGACGCCGGCGACCGTGCGGGTCAACATCACGGTGGCGCGCGGGCTGGGCCTGCGCCTGCCCGACGAACGCGAACTGACCGAACGGGTGACGGCACCGCGATGATGCGCACCAGCAGCCGCCTCCTGCCACCGGTGCGAGTGCCCTTGCACGCGATGGTCGACAGTCCGTCCGAACGCGCCTCGCTGCCCGACACCGTGCGCCCGCTGCAGGTGCGCGGCAGCCTTCGGCGCGACCTGCTGCGCCTGGGCATCGGCCCGTGCGCCGTGCTGGCCGTGGCGCTGACGGCGTGGTTCACGCATGGACGCCTGGCAACGCTCGACGCCGCCTTCGACGCGGAAGGCCAGGCCGTGGCGCAGCAGGTGGCGGCGATGTCCGACCTGAGCCTCTACGCCGGCGACCTGCCCGCCCTGCAAAACGTGGCCAACGCCGCACTGCGCGGCAGCCAGGTGGCGCGCATCGAGATCAGCAACAGCGCCGGCGTGTATGTCACGGCCGGTCCACCGGCCGCGACCGCCGGCACCGCGCTGCGGGTGTTCACCGCGCCGGTCACGCTGCGCGAGGCCTCGCGGGCCAGTGCCTTCGCGCCGGCCGGCTCCACCGCCGGCGCCACGCCCATCGGCCTGGTGCAGGCCTTCCGCGACTCGACCGCGCATGCACGGGAACGCACCCGATCGCTGATGGCCGGCATCGGCATCGCGCTGATCGCGTTGCTGGCGGCCTGGGCGGCCGTGCGGCACATGGCCCGCGCCGTGGCCCAGCCGCTGCGCCGCATCTCGCGCACCGTGGCTGCGCTGGAAGCCGGGCACTTCGAGGCGCGTTGCGACGTGGTGGGCGAGCCGATCCCTGTGACGTCCGCTGCGGGCCAGCACGAACTCGCTGCGCTGGCCGGCGACATCAACCGGCTGGCCGAGCGGCTGCAGCACAACCAGCAGGTCAGCGAAGAACGCGTGCGCGAAGCCACGGCCGTCGCGCTGCAGCGCATGGCCGAAGCCGAGCAGGCCGCCCTGTCGCGCGCCCGCTTCCTTGCCGCCGCCAGCCACGACCTGCGCCAGCCGCTGCATGCGATGGGCCTCTTCATCGACGGCCTGCTCCCGAGCGCGAGCGAGGCGCAGCGCCCCGCCGTGCTGCGGCTGCAGGAAGGCACCGCCTTCATGGGTGTGCTGCTCGACGACCTGCTGGAGATCTCGCGCCTCGATGCGCAGGTGCTCACGCCGGCCATCTCCGCACTGTCGCTCGCAGCGCTGTTCGACCCGGTCGCCGCGCAGCACGCCGCCGCAGCGACCGAAGCACAGGTGCGGCTGATCTGGGACGACCGCGGCCTGGCCGTGCGCAGCGACGCGGCACTGCTGCAGCGCATCGTCAGCAACCTCGTGAGCAATGCGATCCGCCATGCACCGCCCGGCGGCACCGTGCTGGTGACGGCGCGCCGACGGGCCGGCGGCGTGCGCATCGAGGTGCGCGACAACGGCGTGGGTATCGCGCCCATCCACCAGGCGCGGATCTTCGAAGAGTTCTACCAGGTGGCCAACACCGAACGCGACCGCCGCCAGGGCTTCGGCCTCGGCCTGGCGATCTGCGCGCGCATCGCGGCCCTGCTGGGCACGCGCATCACGCTGCGCTCGGGGCTGCAGGCCGGCAGCACCTTCGCGCTGCTCTTGCCCGAAGTCCCGCTCGCCCATGTCGCGCCGCCCGCGCCCGAACCGGCGGCGCCGGCCCCCATGGCGGGCCTGCGCTGCCTGGTGGTCGACGACGACCCGGCCATCCTCGACGGCAGCCGCGCGCTGCTCACGCAGTGGGGCTGCCATGTCGACACGGCCGACTCGGTGGCCGCCGCCATCGCCTGCCTCGACATGCCCGGCGTGGCCTACGACGCCGTGCTGTGCGACCTGCAGCTCGCCGACGAGGACGACGGCATGGCCGTCATCGACGCCGCGCGCCAGCTGCAGCCGGACGCGCTCTCGGTGCTGGTCTCGGGCGCCACCGGCCCCGAGGTGCTGCGCCGCATCCGCCACGGCGGCGTGACGCTGCTGACCAAGCCGGTCGCACCGGCCAAGTTGCGGGCGTTGCTGTCGACAAGGCGGCGGGTGGGGTAAGCACCGTGAGGGCAGGGGCGGCGGCGCGCGCTCGCGCGAGGCACACTCTGCCGCCATGTCTTTCGATTCCGACGACTTCCTGGCCATGGCCCGGCGCAACCCCGTCAACGTCGCGTTGCTGGCGCGGCTGCGCGCGCTCGCCCTCCCCCAGTGCCACCTGACGGCCGGCTGCCTGTTCCAGGCCGTGTGGAACCTGCGCACGGGCCGTGCGGCGGACGCCGGCGTCAAGGACTACGACGTCTTCTACTTCGACGACAGCGACCTGTCGTGGGAGGCGGAAGACGCCGCGATCCGGCGCGTGCAGGCAGCGACCGCCGACCTGGGCGTGACGGTCGAGGTCAGGAACCAGGCGCGGGTGCACCGATGGTATGCGGCGCGTTTCGGTGCGGCCTACCCGGCACTGCGCTCGGCGCGCGACGGGATCGACCGCTACCTCGTGGCCTGCACCTGCGTCGGCATCGACGTCGCCGATGGGGCGCTGTACGTGCCCGACAGCCTGCAGGACCTGGCCGACGGCATTCTGCGGATCAACCCGCGTCATGCGCTGCCCGACCTGTTCCGCGCCAAGGCCGCGAGCTACCAGGCGCGTTGGCCGTGGCTCCAGGTCATCGCGCCCGATGCGGCACCAGCTTGAAGGACGGACGGCAGAATTCACCGTTCCGACCGGCGCCGTTGCATTCGACGCTCGACGCCACACCCCGTTTTCCCAAGGACATCCATGACCGATCTCTCCGCCTTCCCCATCACCCGGAAGTGGCCTGCGCAAGACCCCGACCGTCTCCAGCTCTACTCGCTGCCCACGCCCAACGGCGTGAAGGTGTCGATCCTGCTGGAAGAACTGGGCCTGCCCTACGAACCGCACCTGGTGAGCTTCGAGACGCAGGACCAGATGTCGCCGGCCTTCCTGTCGCTCAACCCGAACAACAAGATCCCGGCCATCCTCGATCCGCACGGGCCGGGCGGCCAGCCGCTGGCGCTGTTCGAATCGGGTGCCATCCTGGTGTACCTGGCTGAGAAGACGGGCCGCTTCATCCCGCAGGACGCAGCCGGCCGCTACGAATGCCTGCAGTGGGTGATGTTCCAGATGGGCGGCATCGGTCCGATGTTCGGCCAGCTCGGCTTCTTCCACAAGTTCGCCGGCAAGGACTACGAGGACAAGCGTCCGCGCGACCGCTACGTGGCCGAGTCCAAGCGCCTGCTCGGCGTGCTCGACAAGCACCTGGCCGGACGCGACTGGATGATGGGCGCGGACTATTCGATCGCCGACATCGCGATCTTCCCGTGGGTGCGCAACCTGGTGGGCTTCTACGACGCGCGTGAGCTGGTGGGATTCGATGACTTCCCCCATGTCGCACGCGTGCTCGCCGCCTTTGTCGCGCGCCCGGCGGTGGCGCGCGGGCTGCTGATTCCCAAGCGCGGCTAGGGCCTGTTCTGTGCGCCTTGGCCTACACGGCAAAGCGCGAACCGCTAGCAATTTAGTTCGCATGCGGCGGGCACGCTTGCCGCTTCTGATTGCTTTCGTTGTATGTCCATGCGCCCATCCCGTTGTTTTCCCCCCGCGTCGATCGCGCGGCCGCTCCCCCTGTATGCCGTGCTGATCGGCACGCTGCTCGGCCTGGGCGGTTGCGGTGGAGGCGGCGGTGGTGGCGGGGGAGACAGCCCAGCCGCTGCTTCGCCCGTGGCGCCCACGGTCGAAGCCACCGTCCAGTCGTCGGTCGACGAACTTCCCTCATCCAGCTATCCCGCAGGCTCGGGCGAGCTTGCCGCGTGGACCTATGTCCAGGCGGCACGCACGCAATGCGGCTTCGGTGCGCTCGAACAGAACACCCGGCTCGACGCAGCCTCGCGTGCCCACGGCAACTACCTGCTGGCCGAAGGCAGCGACGGCAGGTATGCCACCGGCCACGACGAAGCCAACGTCAACAACCCGTTCTATACCGGCGCGCTGGCGACCGACCGCGCCCAGTTCGCGGGCTATGGCCCCTCCGTCGTCGAGCTCCTGACCGCATCGACCGAGACCTACGTCTCGGCCAACCCCATGCCCCAGCCGACGGCAGCAGAGCGCGGCGAGCGCGACATGCGTTCGCTGCTCAACTCGGTCGCGCACCTGCGCGGCGCGATGGTGGCCGCGCGCGTCGGCGGGCTGGCAGCGGTCACGAAGGAAGAACGGAAGATCGGGTCGGACGGCCTGACGACGCTCGTGGTCAACCAGCGTCTGGGTGTGCTCCTGGGCCGCCAGGAAACGCTTCCGCTGCTCGGTGCCGGCAAGGTGGCGAGCTACCCCTGCGAGGGCAGCGTCGACATCGACTACGCCTTTGCGCCGGCGACCGAGGAACCCAACCCCTTCCCGCGGATCACCGACCCCACCGTGCAGATGGGGCCGCCGATCTACCTGCGCGCCGACGAGGGCGCCGAGCTCCACGTCACGAGCTACACGCTCAAGGACAGTGCGGGCACCGTCGTGCCCGTTCGGACCAATGCGGTGCCGCAGAGCGGCCATGAGTTCTTCATGGTCCCGCGGGGCCAACTGACGCCCGACGCGCGCTACAGCGTCGACCTTCAGGGCACGGCGAACGGCGCGAACTTTCACCAGCGCTTCGACTTCCGAACGCGCTCCTGAGGCGCGCGGCCCGTCGCGGCGCCGACTGACAACGCGCCTCGGCCTGCGGTGCAAAGATCAGGGATCGTTCACATCCCCGGAGCATCCATGAAGAAGATTCTTTTCGCCACGATCACCTCGCTCGCGTTGCTGGGCGGCGCCCACGCACAGGTCGGCAAGGCCGCCTCGGAGGCGACCGACGCGGCCAAGCACAAGATCGACGAGAAACGCGCGGACAACGAAGCGAAAAAGAGCGGCCCCGTGGGCAAGGCCGTCAACAACGTGAAGTCCGGCTACCACAAGAACCGCGCGCAGAACTCGGGCGAAAAGGCCAAGAAGGCGCTGAAGAACGCGGGGTGATTTGGCTCTCCCCGACGCGCACCGCGCGGTGCGCATCGGGACGAGGCCTCAGGCCGGCACGGCGTCGATGTTCGCGCGATCCCAGTGCCGATGCTTGGCGATGGCTGCGATGAAAGCCGTGGCGATGTCCGTCGCCGCGGTCGTGTCGCCGAGGTTCGTGACCGGCGTGTCGGCCACCACCACCCCCGCGGGCGCGGACGCCGGGTCGGGGCTCACGCCCACCAGCGACAATAGCGCCACGCCCTCGCCCACCGCGCAGATGGCCTTGCAGTGCTTGAAGGCCTCCAGGGCGAAGTGCAGCGCCTCGCCGTTCTGGCGCAGCGCCGCCGCACCGTCCTTGCCGGCCGGGATCAGCACCGCGTCGAACATGATCGAGGGCATGGCCGCGAAGGTCGCGTCGACCTCGATCTGTCGCTTCGACGCGCTCGCCACGGTCCCCAGGCGCGGCCCGATGACCTTGCATTGCGCACCGGCCGCTTCGAGCGCCTCGCGGATCGGCTTGAGCGAGGCCGAATCGACGCCGTCAGCGGCGAGGATTGCGATCTTGCGCGTCTTGACGGAACCGTCGCCCGTGTCGGCCATGCGCAGTGCGGGCGACTCTTCGATGGCCAAGGCCATGCGGTGGTCGCGAAAGCCCGGCCGTCCCGCCGCCGCCCTGGCGTCGGGCGCACCGATGCCCAGCGGCTCAGCCACGCGGCGTGCCAGCTTCTCGTCGACGTGCGCCAGGTTGTCGACCATGCGCTGGCGGATCGCGGGCACCTCGAGCTTCGACAGCTCGAAGCGGAAGGCCGCGACGATGTGTTCCTTCTCGGCCATGGTCTGGCTGTTGAAGAACAGGCGCGCCTGCGTGAAGTGGTCGTCGAAGGACGCACTGCGGCGGCGGATCTTCGGCGTCTCGATCTCTTCGGGGAAGGACTGGAAACCCCCGCTTTCGCCGTCGACCCGGTACTCCGCACCGCTGCCCAGCGTGTTCGGTTCGTAGGCGACCTGACCGCGCGCGATGGTCTGGCGGTGCATGCCGTCGCGCTGGAAGTTGTGGAAAGGGCACACCGCCTTGTTGATCGGCAGCTCGTGGAAGTTCGCCCCACCGAGGCGCGAGATCTGCGTGTCGGTGTACGAAAAGAGCCGCCCCTGCAACAGCGGGTCGTTGCTGAAGTCGATGCCCGGCACCACGTGGCCGGGATGGAAGGCCACCTGCTCCGTCTCGGCGAAGAAGTTGTCGGGGTTGCGGTCGAGCACCAGCCGGCCGATGCGCTGCACCGGCACCAGCTCCTCGGGGATCAGCTTGGTCGGGTCGAGCAGGTCGAAGCCGAGCGAATGCTCCTTGTCCTGCGGGATCATCTGCACGCCCAGTTCCCATTCAGGGAAGTCGCCGTTCTCGATGGCTTCCCACAGGTCGCGGCGGTGAAAGTCCGGGTCCTTGCCGGCGATCTTCTGGGCCTCGTCCCAGGCCAGGCCGTGGATGCCCAGCTTGGGCTTCCAGTGGAACTTGACGAAGTGCGACTCGCCGCGCGCGTTGACGAAGCGGAAGGTGTGGACGCCGAAGCCTTCCATCATCCGGTAGCTGCGCGGGATGGCGCGGTCGCTCATGGCCCACATCAGCATGTGGGTGCTCTCGGGCATCAGTGACGCGAAGTCCCAGAAGGTGTCGTGCGCGCTCGCGGCCTGCGGCATCTCGTGATGCGGCTCGGGCTTCACGGCATGGATCAGGTCGGGGAATTTCATCGCGTCCTGGATGAAGAACACCGGGATGTTGTTGCCCACCAGGTCGTAGTTGCCCTGCTGCGTGTAGAACTTGACCGCGAAGCCGCGCACGTCGCGCACCGTGTCGGCCGACCCGCGGGAGCCGGCGACGGTCGAGAAGCGCACGAAAACGGGCGTCTTCTGCGCCGGGTCCTGCAGGAAGTCGGCGCAGCTGAACTGCGACATCGACTTGTAGACCTGGAAATAGCCGTGCGCAGCCGCCCCGCGTGCGTGCACCGCGCGCTCGGGAATGCGCTCGTGGTCGAAATGGGTGATCTTCTCGCGAAGGATGAAGTCCTCGAGCAGCGTCGGCCCGCGCACGCCTGCCTTCAACGAGTTGTGGTTGTCCGGGATGTGCAGGCCCTGATTCGTGGTCAGTTGCGACGTGGTCTCCTGAGTAAAGCCCGCCAGCTGCAGTTGCTTGCTGTTCGGGCCGTCGCTGGCCTTCGGGCGGCGTCCGGCCGCTGCCCTGTTACGTGGGGTCATTCTTGTCCTTGGAATCGATCGGTAAAACGGTGCCCCGCGGACACCGGGGAAGCTCAGCTCGTCTCGGTGTCCAGGTACATGTCCAGCGCATTCACCAGCCCCACGAGGCCGACGACACTCGCCACCGCAGCCACGGTCCAGAGCAGAACCCCGTCCACGAGGGGGCTGTTCAGCAAATTGACCAGGGGGGAGAGATCCATGGTGGCCTTCGGGAAGATGGGATGGGCAATGGCGTGGCCGATGTCGTCGGCCAGCTGCGCCTGTCTTTCGGGTGCCCAGAGAGGCTAGGGTGTCTCCGACCCCCACGCCGTAGTGGTCGCGCGCTCGCGCTTGTGGGAGGGCGTGGCCGATCCCGGTAGGAGCGGGCCGACGCATCAGCCTCGGCCTACGCGCGCTTGCGGCGCGCTGACGCGCCCGCGTCGCCGATGCGGGCCTAGGATCGGCGCACCGCCCGCACCTTCGACGACACCGGGCACCGAACCTGCTTTACCTCTCCACCTCACTCTTGCGAAGCGACGCCATGCTCATCCAGATCGGTTATGACATCGAAATCGGCGTCACCGCGCCCACCGCGCTCATCTACATGCTTCGCGTGCACCCGTCACGCAGCGGCGACATCCACGGCGGCGAGAACATCACCATCAGCCCGCCGCTGCAGACGGACCACTACCAGGACAGCTTCGACAACTTCTGCGCCCGCGTGCACGTGCCTTACGGCGTGAACAGCGTTCGGCTGCGCAACAACGCCGTCGTCTACGACAGCGGTTGGCCCGATCCGGTCGACTACGGCGCCATCGAGCACGCCGCCGCCGATCTGCCGGTTTCCACACTCGCCTTCGTCCTGCCGAGCCGGTACTGCGAGGTCGACAGCGAACTGCTGGCCTTCGCCTGGTCGCAGTTCGGCAATGTCACGCCGGGCTGGCACCGGGTGCAAGCCATCTGCGATTTCGTGCACAACCACCTGCGTTTCGACTACCAGCAGGCCCGCGCGACACGCACCGCCCTCGAAGGGTTTCGCGAGCGGGTGGGCGTGTGCCGCGACTTCACGCACCTGGCGATCACGCTGTGCCGCTGCATGAACATCCCGGCGCGCTACGTCACCGGCTACCTGGGCGACATCGGGATCCCGCCCGTGCCCTACCCGATGGACTTCAGCGCCTGGTTCGAGGTCTACCTGGGCGACCGCTGGCACACCTTCGACGCGCGCCACAACACGCCCCGCATCGGCCGCATCGTGATCGCGCGTGGGCGCGACGCGGCGGACGTGCCGATCACGATGGTGTTCGGTGCCAACACGCTGAACCACTTCGAGGTGGTGACGAACGAGGTGACGAACGTCTGAGCAGGCTCAGTCGCCTGCGGGCGTGAAGTCGACCCGCTTCATCGGGTTGGCCAGACCTTTGCGCCCCTTCTCCCAGTCGCTCCAGGGCTTGTTGCCGACGGTGAAGCGTCCAGGTGCGGTCTGCAAGGTCCAGTGCGCACCCGAGTTGAGCGACGGGAGTTCGTCCCACGCCACCGGCACCGACACGCCCAGCCCCGGGCGGGCGCGCACCGACCAGGCGCTCACCGTGGTCGCGCCGAAGCCGTTGCGCAGGTAGTCCACGAAGATCTTGCCCACGCGGTTGCGCGGGCCGCTCTTGGCGACGAAGCGCTCGGGAATGGTCTGCGCCAGGTGCTGCACCACCGCCTGCGAGAAGCCCTTGACGTCGTCCCAGCCGTAGTGGCGGCGGATCGGCACCAGCACGTGCAGCCCCTTGCCGCCGCTGGTCTTGAGGAAGCCGACCAGGCCCAGTTCGTCGAGCAACGTGCGCATCAGCAGCGCCGCCTCCTGCATGTGCGCCCAGTCGACGCCCTCGCCCGGGTCGAGGTCGAAGGTCATGCGGTCGGGGCGATCGATCGCGCTAGAGGTCGCGTTCCAGGTGTGCAGCTCCACCACGTTCATCTGCGCGGCCGAGACCAGGCCCTGCGCACGGTCGATCTGGAGCAGCGGGTCATGGTCGCGGTCGAGCGACGGGTCGAGCAGCGTGATGCCGGGCATGTCGGTGCCCTTGGCATGCTTCTGGAAGAACAGCTCGCCGCCAATGCCCTCGGGCGCGCGCACCAGCGACACTGGTCGGCCCTTGAGGTGCGGCAGGATGAGTTCGGTCGCCTGCACGTAGTACTCGACCAGTTCGCCCTTGGTGACGCCGCTGTTGGTGTCGATCACGCGGTCGGCGTTCGTGATGCGGGGCGTGGCCGTCGAGCTGGTTTTCTTCATGGAAGTCTTCTTTCGAACAACCGAGGCCTTGGCCGCGTGGCCCACGGCCACCGCCTTCTCGCGGGTGACCTCCCGCGCCGGCTTGTCGGTGCGCAGCCCCTGGAACACGCTGTGGCGCACGCGGTTCTCGCGCGTCCATTCGCCGAAGCTCACCTCCGCGACGAGCTTCGGCTGGACCCATTGCGCCTTCACCGAACGCGGCACGCCGGCATCGCCTTCGACGAAGGGCGAGCGGTCGGTGGCCAGCTTGTCCAGGCGCGCCTTGATGTCCGCCAGGCGGCTGCCGTCGAAGCCGGTGCCCACGTTGCCGCAGTAGTGCAGCGCGCCCTGGTCGTCGTGCACGCCCAGCAGCAAGGCGCCGAAGCCGGCCCGCGAACCCTTGGGTGCCGTGTAGCCGCCGATCACGAACTCCTGCCGCTGGTGGCTCTTGAGCTTGATCCAGTCCGACGAGCGGCGCGACACGTAGGCCGACCCCTTGCGCTTGCCGATCAGGCCTTCGAAGCCCAGGGCGCTGACGGAAGCCAGCAGGTCACGCGGCGGCGCATCGAAGGTTTCGCTGAAGCGCAGCCGCGGCGCCAGATCGTCCGTCAGCAAGGCGGCCAGGCGTTCGCGCCGCGCCTCGACCGGCTGCTCGCGCAGGTCCTCGCCGTCGAGGAAGGGCAGGTCGAAGATCCAGTAGACGATCGACGCAGTCGCATGACGTTCGAAGGCGTTCTGCAGGGCCTGGAAGTCGGGCGCGTCCTTCTCGCCCTGCACCACGATCTCGCCGTCGAGCCAGGCCGATGTCATGTCGAGCTGCGCCAGCGCGCCGGCCAATTCGGGCAGCTTGTCGGTCCAGTCGTGGCCGTTGCGGGTGAAGCAGCGCACGCGGCCCTTGTCGATGTGCGTGAGGAGCCGGTAGCCGTCGAACTTGAGTTCCCAGAGCCAATCGTCGGTGGCGCCCGGCGGCGATGTGGCGAGGGTGGCGAGCTGCGGCGCGAAGGTCGCCGGAAGCGCGACAGCGCGGGTGGACGGCTTGCGCGCTGCGGGCTTTCGGGTGGCTGTCTTTGCCGATGGCTTCTTCGCCGCCCTGGGCGCATCGACGGAGGCGCCGGAGATCACGCTGTCCGGCAGCGCCTCGGTCACGTCGTAGTCGTCGAGCGCGCGTGCCTCGGCGTCCTTTTCCTTGATCAGCAGCCAGGGTTCCTGCTTCTCGCCCTTGCCGCGCATGCGCACCAGCGTCCAGTGGCCGCGCAGCTTCTCGCCGCGCAGCTCGAACTTGAGCTTGCCGGCCGCGAGCGCCTGGCGCGCATCACCCTCGGGCCGCCATTCGCCGCGATCCCAGACGATCACGGTGCCGGCGCCGTATTGGCCGGGCGGGATGGTACCTTCGAAGCCGCCGTAGGAAATCGGATGGTCCTCGACATGCACCGCCATGCGCTTGACCTGCGGATCGAGGCAGGGTCCCTTCGGCACGGCCCAGCTCACCAAGGTGCCGTCCAACTCGAGCCGGAAGTCGTAGTGCAGGTGGCTCGCGTGGTGCTTCTGGACCACGAAGGTCAGCACGCCCTTGCCGGGCATTCCACCGCTGTGCGGCTCCGGCGTCTTGGCGAAGTCGCGCTTGCGGTGGTAGGGGGCGAGTGCCTCGCGTGCGCCCATGGTGCGGCCCGCCTCAGGCGGCGCGGCGCTTCGCGGGCGCCTTGGCCGGGGCCTTCGAAGCCGCCTTGCGTGCGGGCGTCTTCCGGGCCTTGGCGCTCGACTTGGCCGCAGGCTTGGACTTCTTGGCACTGGCTGGCGCCTCGTCGTCCTCCGCCGCATCCGAGCCCTTCGCCGCCTTGCCGCCCTTGCGCAGACTGCGCTGCAGCAGCTCGGTGAGGTCGATGATCTTGGCGCCGCCGCTGCTGCCGCCCTCTTCCGACGGCTCGGGCTGGGTCACGGACTCGGTGTCGCCGGCCGCGACCTTCTGGTCGACCAGCCGCATGATCTCGTCCTTGAACGAATCCTTGAATTCGTCCGGGTCCCACTCCGAACTCATGTCCTCGACCAGTTCGCCGGCCATCTTGAGCTCGCGCTCCGACAGGCCCGCGGCCTTGGCGCCTTCGGCGGGCAGCGGCAGGTCTTTCCACGGGCGGATGTCCGCGCCCCAGCGCAGCAGGTTCAGCACCAGCCCGGGGCCGGAGGGCACCAGCACGGCGAGGTGCTGCTTGGTCTGGATCACGACGCGGGCCACGCCCACGCGGCCGGTGCGCTGCAGCGTCTCGCGCAGCAGCGCATAGACCTTCGCGCCGCGGTTGATCGGCGCGACGTAGTAGGGCCGCTCGAGGTAGACGAAGGGAATGCTGTCGGCCGGAACGAAGGTTTCGATCTCGACGGTCTGCGTGGTCCGCGGATAGGCGGCGGCGATCTCGGCGTCGGTGAGTACCACGTACTGCCCGTCTTCATAGGCGATGCCCTTGACGATCTGCTCGCGCGCGATTTCCTTGCCGGTCTTCTTGTTGACACGCTTGTAGCCGACCGGGTCCATGGTCCGCTTGTCGAGCCAGTCGAAGTCGATGCTGTGGTCGGTCGTGGCCGAATAGAGCGCGACCGGGATGTGCACCAGGCCGAAGCTGATGGCGCCCTTCCACAGGACGCGGGGGGCGGGTGAATGCGAAGCGGGCATGCGGAATCCTCCAGTCTTCGACACTACGTCGCCCTGCTTCGGGTCGATGTAGGAACGCCGCCTCGGCGGCCGTCGGCTTAGGAGCAGGCGCCTAAAGCCGCCGGTCGCTCTCCACCGCGAAGTAGAACCACTCCGCACCCGGCTGCGCCTCGGTGTTCGGGAAGATCACGAAGCCATCGCGTTCGGCGTGCAGCACGCGGCCGTCGGCGCGTACGGCGATGGGCTCGCCCTTGGCCACCGGGTCGAAGGTGGCCCATTCGCGCACGAACTGGTCGTCGTCGTCGTCGCGGTCGGTCACGCTGACCAGGCGCAGCAGCGCGGGTTGCGGCGGTGCGACGGCTTCGCCCGCCACCATGCCCAGCAGGCGCAGCGCCGAGTGGATGGCTGCGTGCGCCACGTCGGGCGCGGCCGGGTCGGCATGCTGGCCGCATTCGAGCGTCACGCCGTAGCCGCCGCGGCTGCGCATGTACTCGTTGGTGCCCCAGCCGAAGGCCAGCGCCGCGTCGTCGGCCGGTGCGCCGCCCGCGCGCTGCGCCAGGCCGGCGGCGTAGATGTCGAGCCAGCCTTCGACCACGCGCGGCGTGCCGATGTGCAGCGCCAGCCGGCCCTCTTCGGCAGCGCGTGCGAAGGGTTCGAGCATGCCGGCGTTGTCGCGCGGGCCGATCATCGCGAAGGCCTCGCCCGCGCTCTGGAAGGAATGCAGGTCGAGCAGCACCTCGTGGCGGTCGAGCAGCGGGCACAGCAGGTTGGTGATGCGCGCCTCGTAGTCGGCCGGCGCCGCGCTCGGGCGGAACGAGCGGTTGAGGTTGCGCTCGCCCTCGCGCTGCATCAGCCGCCGCGCCAGCGGATTGGCCACCGGCACCAGCGTGAGCTGGCCGCGCAGCAAGGTCAGCGCACCGCTGTCGAGTTCGGCGACGGCGCGCTCGATGCCGACGGTGCCGCAGGTCTCGTTGCCGTGTACGCCCCCCAGCACGATGAGCCGCGGGCCGGGCTCGGTGGACGCGAAACTGTGGATGCGCAGGGTGTCGTGAATCGGTGTATCGGCCATCGCCGACGATCCTACAGGGGCCGGCCCGGCGGTCCTACCGGGCTTTTCCGCAGCGCATGGCACAAGAAGGAACTACAGGAGCAAGCCATGGCCACCACCCCCCACAACAAAGACAACCAGCCGCGCGACACCGACGCCGTGCGCCCCGAGCAGGACGGCAAGACCAAGGTCGAGCAAGGCGGCGAGTCGGCGCCGAAGCTGCCGCACGAACGCGACGAATCGTCCGGCAGTCAGCAAAACCAGGACGGCTCCGCAGCGGCGACCGAACTCGGCAAGCGGGCCCACGACGATGTGGAGCGCGGCGTGGTCGACACCAGCCGCGGGGAAGAGACCGACCGCGTCTACAACGACAAGGTCAAGCCTTGACGGCGACCGTGCCGAGGTTGGCGCGCATCGCGGAGACGACGCTGGCGTAGTCCTTCGCGTTGAAGATCGCGCTGCCCGCCACGAAGGTGTCGGCACCGGCGGACGCCACGCGGGCGATGTTGTCGGCCTTGATGCCGCCGTCGACCTCGAGGCGGATGTCCCGCCCGCTCTGCTCGATGCGCTTGCGTGCCTGCTCGATCTTTCGCAGCGCCGAATCGATGAAGCTCTGGCCGCCGAAGCCCGGGTTCACGCTCATGATCAGGATCAGGTCGATGTCGTCGATCGCCCAGTCGAGCGCTTCGAGCCCGGCGCCGGGGTTGAACACCAACCCTGGCTTGCAGCCTGCGGCGCGGATCGCCTGGATGCTGCGGTGCACATGGGGCGATGCGTCCGGATGGAAGCTGATGTAGTCGGCGCCGGCCTGCGCGAAGGCGGCGGCCAGCGCGTCGACCGGCTGGATCATCAGGTGCACGTCGATCGGCACCAGCGTGCCGTCGGCCTTCTTGGCGTGCGGCTTGAGGGCTTGGCAGACCATCGGGCCGAAGGTGAGGTTCGGCACGTAGTG
The DNA here is from genome assembly GCF_030317205.1 of Variovorax sp. J2L1-78. Classification (NCBI taxonomy): domain Bacteria; kingdom Pseudomonadati; phylum Pseudomonadota; class Betaproteobacteria; order Burkholderiales; family Comamonadaceae; genus Variovorax; species Variovorax arabinosiphilus. The sequence continues at coordinate 1,893,618 of NZ_JASZYB010000001.1, forward strand.
GTTGTCCATGACGTCGAAATGGATCCAGTCGGCGCCGGCGGCGATCACGTCGGTCACCTCGGCGCCCAGGCGCGCGAAGTCGGCGGAGAGGATGGAGGGCGCGATGCGGTAGGTGGGGCTGCTCATGGCGGCCATTGTCGCAGCGCGGCCGGGCGCAGCCGTTACCATCCCCGCATGTCCCAGCCCGCCATGCACATCGCCGTCGAGCCGCGATACCTCGCCGACCAGTCCTCCCCGGAGGACCACGTCTACACCTTTGCCTACACCATCACCGTGACCAACACGGGCAAGGTGCCGGCGCAGCTGATCGCGCGCCACTGGCTCATCAACGACGTCTCGGGCCACGCGCAGGAGGTCAAGGGCCTCGGCGTGATCGGCCAGCAGCCCCTGCTGGCGCCGGGCGAATCCTTCCGCTACACCAGCGGATGCCGCCTGCAGGCGCCCAGCGGCACCATGCACGGCAGCTATTTCTTCGTGAGCGAGGCGGGCGACCGCTTCGACGTGCCCGTCCCCATGTTCCTGCTGGAAGCCGACGCCCCGGGCGCCCCCGCTTCGCGCGTGCTGCACTGACGCTCGCGCTCTCGCACGTTTTCGCACGCCCCCACGGATGAGCGCCCCGCGCGATCTGTCGACCCTGCTCGCCCGGCTCGACCCGGCGGCGGACGTGGCCGCGCGCCACGTCTGGCTGATCCAGTTCTTCGACTGGCTGCGCGGCGACCGCAGCACGCCCAGCGCCGCGGCGGCGCGCGTCGGCCTGCTGCTCGACGCCATCGACGCCCGGCCCGCGCTGCGCGCCCAGGCGCAGGCCTGGTGGGCCGCATTCATTCGCGATGTGGACCTGACCACGCTGCTGGCCGACTACGGCTTCGCCCCGCGCACCGCCTTCCTGAGCGAGCTGACCGACCGCCTGCGCCGCAAGCTGCTGCCGGGCACGCCCGAAACCACCGATGCGTCGGAGCTGTTCCGCATGGTGCTGCCGGGCGACTTCGATGCGCGCTGGATCGCCTTGCTCGACGACGCCGCGCTGGCACGCATCGGCGCGGTGCTGGCCGACGCACCGGACCACGACACGCCCCGCTGGCGCCACACCGTGATGGACGCCGTGACCTACTGCAGCAGCCAGGTGGTCGCGGCCGGCTTCTCGCCCGAGCTGCGGCTGCGCATGAGCGACGCGGCGCGCGCAGCGCGCCCCTTCCACGCGCTCATGGCCGAGCTCGACGACCTGCGCGACGCCATGTTCCGCCCAACCCTCGACGAGACCGAGCTGCAGGCCACCTTCATCGCTTTCCGCGACCGGCTCGACGCCTGCCGCGCCGGCGCCTCGTCGGTGTACACCCACCTCGAAGACCATGGCATCTCGGTCGGCCTGGTGTTCCGCGTGCGCCAGCTGCGCGAGCGCGTGCTGCGCATCCGCGAGCTGCTTGACTGCCTGATGGCGCCCGCGCCGCACGCCAGCGTAGCGCGCCTGATCGGGCGGCTGGTGGCGGCCGGCGGCGAGCGCAACAGCCTGCGCGCCCTGGTCGCGACCAACTCGTCGATGCTCGCGGCCAAGGTGACCGAGCGCAGCGCAGAAGCCGGCGAGCACTACATCACCCGCGACCGCGGCGCCTACCTGCAGATGGTGCGCAAGGCGGCCGGCGGCGGCGCGCTGACGGCGATCACGGTGCTGCTGAAGTTCGGCATCCTGGCGCTGGGCCTGTCGGCCTTCTGGGCCGGCCTTGGGTCGGGGCTGATGTACGCGGCCAGCTTCGTCGCGATCCAGCTGCTGCACCTGACGCTCGCCACCAAGCAGCCGGCCATGACGGCGCCGGCGATGGCCGCCAAGCTGCGCGACCTGAAGGCCGACGGCGCCATCGACGACTTCGTCGACGAGGTCACGCACCTGGTGCGCTCGCAGGTGGCGGCGGTGTTCGGCAACGTGGGCACGGTGGTGCCGGTGATGCTGGCCATCGGCGCCGGCACCCAGTGGGCGCTGGGCCGGCCGCTGATCGACGCGGCGCATGCGCGGGAGGTGCTGCACGGGCTGTCCCTGGCAGGCCCGACGCTGTTCTATGCCGGTTTCACCGGCCTGTTATTGTTCGCCGCCAGCATCGTGGCGGGCTGGACCGAAAATGCCTTCGTCCTGCATCGCCTCGACTCCGCCATGCGTTACAACCCCCGCATCGGTGCCATGCTCGGCGCCGAACGCGCCCGCCGATGGGCCGACTTCATGCGCACACACGTCTCCGGTTTCGCGTCGAACATCTCGCTGGGCCTGATGCTGGGCCTGGTGCCGGCGTTCGCCGCCTTCTTCGGGCTCGGGCTCGACGTACGCCACGTCACGCTGTCGGCCGGCCAGATCGGCGCGGCCGCCGCCTCGCTCGGCCCGGCCGTGCTGCACGAGCCTGCGCTCTGGTGGGCCGTGGCCGCCGTGCCGGCCATCGGTGCGCTGAACGTCGGCGTGAGCTTCTATTTCGCCTTCCGCCTGGCGCTGCGCGCGCACAGCGTGAGCGGGCTCGACCGGGCCCGCATCCGCCGCGCCATCTGGGCGCGCATGCGCAGCCGGCCGGCCAGCTTCTTCCTGCCTTCCCGATGACGTCCTTCATTCCCGCCGACCTCCTCGGCTTCTGGGCCGACTGGGTGCGCCCGTCCGCAGGCCTGCCCACCGTGCTGTGGTCGCTGCTGCTGGCGGCCGCGGCCGCCTCCGGCCATCTGGTGCAGCGCTACATGGGCATGCCCAAGGTGGTGGGCTATTCCATCGTCGGCACCGTCGTCGGCCTGGCCGGCTTCGAGGGCGCGCTGTGGCCGCTGCAGGGCATTCCGCTGTTCCTGCTGGAGCTGGGCGTGGCCATCGTGCTGTTCGAGGCCGGCGGCCGGCTGCCGCTGCGCTGGTTCCGCCACAACCCGATGGTGCTGCTGCAGAGCCTGCTCGAATCGGCGCTGACCTACTTCGGCGTGTTCTGGACGCTGCACTGGCTGGGCGTGCCCAACCCCGTGGCCAACCCGGTCGCGCTGATGGCCATCGTCGCCTCGCCCGCGGTGCTCAGCCGCGTGGTGATGGACACGCGCGGCTCCGGCCCCGTGACCGAACGCGCGCTCACGCTGGCCACGCTCAACACCTTCTACGCGCTCGCACTCGGCTATGCACAGGCCGGCCTGCTGGAGCGCGGCCCCGCCGGGCTCATGAACAAGCTCTACCCGGTGCTGGTGGTGCTGGGCGTGTCCTTCGTGGTGGGCGCGGTGCTGGCGCTGGCGCTGCGTTCGGCGCTGCGCGTGATGAGCCCGACGAGCGAAAACACCTCGATCCTGCTGCTGGCGCTGATCGGTGTCGGTGCGGCGCTCGCGGCGCATTTCGGCGGCGCCGCGCCGCTGGCCGCGCTCATCGGCGGCATCCTGCTCAAGCAGCTCAACCCCAAGCCCTGGGCCTGGCCGCGGCAGCTGGGCACGGCGGCATCGCTGCTGACCATGCTGATGTTCGTGCTGGTGTCGATCGTTGCCGCGCAGGGCGACTGGAGCCTGCCGGTGGCGAGCCTGGTGCTGGCGGTGATCGGCGTGCGGCTGCTGGCCAAGATCGCCGGCGTGGCCATCGCCAACCCCGGCAGCGGCGCGAGCTGGAAGCAGGCCTTCTGGGTCGGCTGCGCGATGTCGCCGCTGTCGTCGATCGCGCTCTTGATCGCGTCGAACTTCGCCACCGCTTCGCCGCTGCTCGGCGCGATGATCTCGCAGATCGCGCTGCCGGCCATCCTGGTGATGGAGGTGGTGGGCGCGGTGCTCGCCACCGTCGCCATCCATGCTTCCGGCGAAAGCCTCAAGCCCTGGCTGCCCGATGTGTTCCGCGGCACCGACGACCGGGAGACGCAACGATGAGCATCGCCAACCTGCCCAAGCGGCCGGGCGACCGCAGCGTCGCGCTCGAGCCCTTCAACAAGTCCGAGGCGCTGTCGCTCGGCGTGGAGCTCGAGCTGCAGCTGGTCAACACCAACGACTACGACCTCGCGCCCTATGCCGAGGACATGCTGCGCCTGATGGCGCAGACCCCGCTGCCCGGCAGCGTGGTGCCCGAGATGACCTCGAGCATGATCGAGATCTCGACCGACATCTGCCATTCGGCGCAGGACGTGATCGACCAGCTCACGCCGATCCGCGACGCGCTGGTGAAGAACGCCGACAAGCTCAACATCGCGGTGGTCGGCGGCGGCACGCATGCCTTCCAGCAATGGCACGAGCGGCGCATCTACGACAAGCCGCGCTTTCGCGAGCTGTCGGAGCTGTACGGCTACCTGAGCAAGCAGTTCACCATCTTCGGCCAGCATGTGCACATCGGCTGCCCCGATGCCGACGCGGCCCTGCTGATGCTGCACCGCATGTCGCGCTACATCCCGCACTTCATCGCGCTGTCGGCCTCGTCGCCGTACGTGCAGGGGCAGGACACGCAGTTCGACTCGGCGCGGCTGAACTCGGTGTTCGCCTTCCCGCTGTCGGGCCGCGCGCCCTTCACGCTCTCGTGGCGCGAGTTCGAGGCCTATTTCGCGAAGATGACCCGCACCGGCGTGGTCCGCAGCATGAAGGACTTCTACTGGGACATCCGGCCCAAGCCCGAGTTCGGCACCATCGAGATCCGCGTGTTCGACACGCCGCTGACCGTCGAGCGCGCCGCCGCGCTGGCCGGCTACGTGCAGTCGCTGGGGGCGTGGTTCCTGCAGGAGCAGCCCTTCACGCCCACCGAGGACGACTACCTGGTCTACACCTACAACCGCTTCCAGGCCTGCCGCTTCGGGCTGGACGCGGTGTACGTCGACCCGGCGACCGGCGAGCACATGCCGCTGCGCGAACACATCCTGATGACGATGACGCAGCTCGAATGGCACAGCGAAGCGATCAACGCCACCTCGTCGATCGCGCAGTTGCGCACCGACGTCGAGGCCAGCCGCAACGACGCGCGCTGGCTGCGCGAGAAGCAGGCCAAGGAGAACCTGCTGGCCGAGGTGGTGCGGCAGGCGGCGCTGCGTTTCAGGAACCCGACCAAATGAGCGCGATGGGCGAATTCGATCTCATCGCGCGCTACTTCGCGCGGCCCGCGAGGCGCTCGCCATTGGGCACGGGCGACGACTGCGCGCTGCTGGCCCCGGCACCGGGCATGCAGCTGGCCGTGTCGACCGACATGCTGGTCGAAGGCCGGCATTTCCTGTCGACCGTGGACCCGGCCCGCCTCGGCCACAAGGCGTTGGCGGTGAATCTCAGCGACCTGGCCGCGTGCGGCGCGAAGCCGCTGGCCTTCACCCTCGCGCTCTCGCTGCCGGCGGTCGACGAAGGCTGGCTCGAGGGCTTCTCGCGCGGGCTGTTCGCGCTGGCCGAGGCGCACGACTGCGAGCTGGTGGGCGGCGACACCACGCGCGGCCCGCTCAACATCTGCATCACCGTGTTCGGCGAAGTGCCTGCAGGCGCCGCGCTGCTGCGCTCGGGCGCGCGCGCCGGCGACGACCTCTGGGTCAGCGGCACGCTGGGCGACGCGCGGCTGGCGCTCGAAGTCTTCCGCGGCACGCTGGGGCTGCCGGCCGAGTTGTTCGACATCGCGCGCCAGCGCATGGAAACGCCGACGCCACGCACCGCGCTGGGCCAGGCGCTGCAAGGCATCGCGACCGCTGCGGTCGACGTGAGCGACGGCCTGGTCGGCGACCTGGGCCATATCCTGCGGGCCAGCGGCGTCGGGGCGCAGGTCGACGCCGATGCCGCGGTGGCGCGCATGCGGCTGCCGGCCCATCCGCTCGCCGCGACGGCTGGTCTGACACCCGAGCTGCTGCGCCTGTGTGCGCTGTCGGGCGGTGACGATTACGAGCTGCTCTTCACCGCACCGGCCGAGCGGCGCGACGCGGTGGCCGCCGCCGCGCAACGGGCCGACACGCCGGTGGCGCGCATCGGCCGCATCAAGGCCGAGCGCGGCCTGCGCATCGTCGATGCCGGTGGCGCGCCGGTCGCGCAGCGCTTCGGCGCCTTCGACCACTTCGCCTGATGGCTGCCTGAACTTTTGCCTGACGAGACCTTGCCCTTGTCCGCCTCTCCTCCTCTCGCTACCGTGGCGCATCCCACGGTCCGCTTCATGCTCTCGCATCCGGCGCACCTGATCGCCCTGGGCTTCGGCTCCGGCCTGCCCCGGGTGGCGCCGGGCACCGTCGGCACGCTGTGGGCCTGGGCCGCGTTCGTGGTCATGCAGCTGTGGCTGTCGCCGGCCGCCATCGGCTGGGTGATCCTCGCGTCGCTGCCGATCGGCTGGTGGGCCTGCACCGTGACCGCGCGCCACATGAACGTGGCCGACCCGGGCCACATCGTGTGGGACGAGGTGGTCGCCTTCTGGCTGATCCTCTGGCTGGTCACGCCGGCCGGGCTGTGGGCGCAGTTCGCGGCCTTCGTGCTGTTCCGCATCTTCGACGCGGCCAAGCCCGGCCCCATCGCCTGGGCCGACGCCCTGTGCAAGCAGAAGGGTGCCGCGGCCGAGGACATGCGCTGGGCCATCGCTGGCTTCGGCATTCTGTTCGACGACCTGGTGGCGGCCTTCTGCACGCTGGTCGTCATCGCGCTGTGGCGCGCCTGGTAGACCCAGCCGGCGGTCGGTCGCGGCATACTCGCCGGCGATGAACGACGCCAACGATTCCCTCCCCGACCTGGTCGCGCGCGTGGCCGCGCTGCTCGAACGAGGCGGCGCCATGCTCGTCACCGCCGAGAGCTGCACCGGCGGGCTGATCGCCGCCGCGTGCACCGAACGCGCCGGCTCCAGCGCCTGGTTCGAACGCGGCTTCGTCACCTACTCCAACGAGGCGAAGCACGAGTCGATCGGCGTCGATGCCGCGCTGATCGCCGCACACGGCGCCGTCAGCGAGCCGGTCGCGCGTGCGATGGCCGAGGGCGCCCTCGCCCATTCGCATGCACAGGTGTCGCTCTCGGTCACCGGCATCGCCGGGCCGACCGGCGGCTCGCCGGACAAGCCGGTGGGCACCGTGTGGTTCGGCTGGTCGGTGGGCGGTGCCACGCGCACCGAACGCCGGCGCTTCGACGGCGACCGCGCGACGGTGCGCCAGGCCACGGTGGCCCATGCGCTGCAGACGCTGGTCACCCTGCTCGACCAGCCCTGAAGAAGGACGGACCATGCACGCCAGCGAACAGACGATCCGCCGCTTCTACGACGCCTTCGCGCGCCTGGACGCCGACACCATGGCCGCCTGCTACGCGCCGGACGCGAGCTTCCGCGACGAGGTCTTCGACCTGCGCGGCGCGCGCGAGATCGGCGGCATGTGGAAGATGCTGTGCGCCGGCACGCAGGCCAAGGGCGCGCACGTCTGGCAGCTGCGCTACCGCGACGTGCAGGCCGAGGCCACCGGCGGCCGGGCGCACTGGGACGCCCACTACCTCTTCAGCGCCACCGGCCGCATCGTCGACAACGCGATCGATGCACGCTTCACCTTCACGCCCGACGGCCTGATCGCGACGCACCGCGACCGCTTCGCCTTCTGGACCTGGGCACGCCAGGCGCTCGGCCTGCCGGGCCTGCTGCTGGGCTGGTCGCCGAGCCTGCGGCGCAAGGTGCGCGCCACGGCCGCGTCGAACCTGAAGGCCTTCCTCTCCCGCAACCCCTGAACCTACGTCACGAGCCCACCATGCCCGACATCCAGATCACGAACAACGCCGAGAAGCACCGCTACGAGGCCTTCATCGGCACCGAGCTCGCCGGCTACTGCGAGTACAACCTGCTGACCGACGCCATCATGTTCACGCACACCGAAGTGCTCGAGGCGCATGAAGGAAAAGGCGTCGGTTCGACCCTCGCCAAGCACGTGCTCGACACCGCGCGCAGCGAAGGCAAGCACGTGATCCCGGTGTGCCAGTTCATCGCCGGCTACATCCGCAAGCACCGCGACTACGCGGACCTGGTGCGGCCGGACATCCAGCGGGCGTTCAAGATCTAGCGTCCGCGTCCGTCACGCGACGCCACGCATCGAGCCCCAGGCGGGCTCTGAACACCTGAGCGCCTTCGGGCGAGATCGTCAACGCCCGGCTCGACGCCGCGCGGGTCAGCCATCCCTTCTCCAGGCAATGCGTGCAGAGCATCGCGCCGAGCCGCCCGGCCAGGTGCATCTTTCGCTCGCTCCAATCCAGGCAGGGCCGGCAATAAGGCCGGGCGCTGCGCGCTGGCGGCGGCGCGGGATCGAGCGCCAGTCCCCAGCGCTGGAGCACCTCCCCCAGTCGATCGGTGACCTGCCCGCCTTCGCCATCGAACTCGATCGCCCGCTCGACCAACAGGGATTCGGCCATGGCGAGCCCAAGCCGGCCGGCAACGTGGTCGTAGCACATGCGGGCCATGCGCACCGTGTCATCGCGCGGCCCGACGATCACCCGGCGCCGCACCGGCGACTCGACCGCGATTTGCATCATGCTTTCCAGCATCTTGGCCACCTCGGCGGATGCGAGCCGGTGGTAGCGGTGCCGCCCGCGCTGTTCGACACCCATGAGGCCCGCCTCCACCATTTGCGCCAGATGACGGCTGGCGGTCTGCGGCGACACGTGCCCGGCCCGGGCCAGCTCCGTGGCGGTCAGCAGGCGGCCGTCCATCAGTTGCAGCAGCATCGCTGCGCGCGCGGGTTCTCCGACCAGGGAAGCGATGCGGGCAATGTGGTTGGTGTTCATGGGTGGCCTCGGGTCCAAGCGTACGGCAGACGGACACGGCAACACTTCGTTCCGCAGCGAAGTGTCCAGCAGGGCCAGCGCCGCAGCATCGAGCGCATCGCGGCACACGCCGCCTCTCGAGACGCTCGCACCATGTCACCCTCTCCGCCCACCTTTCACTTCTACGGCAACACGGTCGTTCGCGCGGCCTTCGTCGTCGCGCTGTTCGGCTGGGGTGTCGGGTTCTACGGCCCGCCGGTCTTCCTGCATGCAGTGCTTGTGCGCACGGGCTGGTCGCTGACGCTGGTGTCCGCCGCCGTCACCTTTCACTTCCTGTTCGGTGCAGGTGTCGTCGCCTTGCTGCCGCGGATCCACCGGCGATTTGGCGTTGCAACCACCACCCTGGCCGGCGCCATCGCGCTGGCCATCGGCGTCCTGGGCTGGGCAGCGGCCGACGAGCCGTGGCAGCTCTTCGTCGCCGCCCTGCTCACCGGCGGGGGCTGGGTGCCGCTGGGTGCGGCGGGCATCAATGCGATCGTCTCGCCCTGGTTCGCCGACCGACGGCCACTCGCCCTGGCCAAGGCCTACAACGGCGCCAGTGTGGGCGGCATGGTGTTCTCGCCGCTGTGGGCCGTCCTGATCGACCGTGTCGGCTTCCCGGCCGCGGCCATGATGGTGGGGCTGGCCATGGTCACTGTGGTGATGTCCATCGCGACACGTGAACTCGCACGAACGCCCACGAGCGAAGACCAGCCCGCGGATGCCGGCGTTTACCTGGCACCGGCTGCCGCGCCCCATCCGGCGCTCTGGCGAGACCGCCGATTCCTGACGCTCGCCGCCGCGATGTCGATGGGCCTCTTCGCCCAGATCGGGCTGATCGCCCAGCTCTTCGCGTTGATGGCGCCCGACATGGGACCTCGACTCGCGGGCGCGGTCATGGCGCTGGCGACCGGCTGCGGCATGGGTGGCCGGCTGCTCATGGCGCGGCTGCTGGGCGCACACACCGACCGGCGCCTCGCTGCAGCGGCCAGCTACGCCATGCAGGCCCTCGGCACGCTGCTCCTGTGGATCGCGGGACCAGAACACCTCGCGCTCTTCCTGCTGGGCATCGTGCTCTTCGGGCTCGGCATCGGCAACGCCACCTCGCTGCCGCCGCTCATTGCGCAAGCAGAGTTCGCGCCGGTCGACGTGCCACGCGTGGTGGCGCGGAGCGTGGCGCTTTCGCAAGCGCTCTACGCGTTCGCGCCGGCCGCGCTGGCGGGATTGATGGTCGGCGGCTCTCGCGCAGCGCCGTCGTGGGGCGTCGACACCGGGGCCTACTTCTTCGTGATCGTCGCGCTGCAGGTCCTCGCTGCAGGGTGCGTCTGGACCGGGAGGCGCCCGGTGCGTCTGCGGACCGGGGCGACCCGGACGAACCGCATCGGCTCCTAGCCCTGGCAGGCCTGGTGCGGTGCCTTGCGGCGCGCCGCGAACGGGCGGCCCAGGTCGGCCAGCAGTGCGACGACCAGCGCGGCCGCCGCGAGGATGAACAGCAGCCGGTGATTGCCGCCGCTCGCATTGAAGAGGGCCGAGAAGGCATAGCCGGCCGCCGCCTGGAAAGCCGCGAAGACCGTGGTGGCGCGGCTCCAGACCAGGTTCTGCCGCGCCGCGCTGTGCGGCATCGACTCGTGCACCCGCGCCAGCACCAGTGGCACGATGCCCGGCGGGAAGGTGCCGATGACGACCGTGAGCGCGGCCAGGACCACGAGGTTGCTGGTGCCGTACGCACCGGCCAGCACCAGCGCCTGCACGGCCAGCGCCAGCCGCACCGCCGGGCGCGGGCCCATCCGGTCGGCCAGCAGGCCGTAGAGCGGCGGGCCGACGATCGCGCCCACGCCGTAGAGCACCCAGAACAAGGACCCCAGATGCGCGCCGGCGCCGAGCCCGCGCGCGATGAAGTCCACCAGGAACACCATCGGCGCCACCAGGCCAACGGCCATCAAGGCGTACTGCGCGTACAGCACGCGCAAGCCGGGCCGGGCGGGCGCAGGGGGCGCGGCCGCCGGGGCCAGTGCGGCCCTGTCGGTAGGGCCGGACGCGGGCCACGCGAACCAGCTGGCCGCAGCGAGCAGGCCGGACACGCCCGCCAGCCCGAGCCAGGTGCCGCGCAGGCCCAGGTGCAGCAGCAGCGGCACCAGCGTGCCGGACGCCGCCACGCCCAGGCCGACGCCCAGGAAGATCGCGCCGCTCGCCAGGCCCTTGCGCGCCGGGGGAACGTGGGGCAGTACCGTGGCCGCCACCAGCACCATGATCGCGCCACCGGCCACGCCGGACACCAGGCGCCATGCGAAGAACCAGGCCAGCGAGAGCGGGAACGCGCAGCCGACGAAGGCCAGCGTGACCCCCACCATCATCCAGCGCAGCGTGGCGGTGTGGCCGATGCGCGCGGCGATCGGCCGGCCCAGCAAGGCGCCCACCAGGTAGCCCGCGAGGTTCGCGGCGCCGAGAGTGACGACGTCGGCCGCCGCGAACCAGTGGGCCTCGATCAGCGGCGGGATCAGCGGGGTGTAGCCGAAGCGGGCCAGCCCGATGCCCACGAGGCTGGCGCACAGGCCCGCGAAGATGTGGCGCCAGGCCGCGCGCGGATCGGTCCGGGCCGGTGCGAGAGAGGGGGTGGACATGGTCCCGATTCCTTCGGAGCACCGCGCGATCGATCGAGAAGGGATCGTTGAATCGCGCGGTGATAGGTTGAGGAAAGTGTAGGCATCGGATGCATGCAAAAGTGCGGCATGATTGCCGCTGAGCAATGCAGATTTGCATCACTTCGAGGCGCTTCATGAACTGGGACGACACCCGCATCTTTCTGGCGGTCCAACGCGAACGCACGCTGCGGCGCGCCGCCAAGACGCTGGACCTCGACCAGGCCACGGTGGGCCGCCGCATCGCCGCGCTGGAGCTGGCGCTGGGCGCCAAGCTCTTCCTGCGCGCCTCGGACGGCTATGCACTCACGTCCGCCGGCGAAACCGCGCTGAAGTCGGCCGAGAAGATGGAGCAGTTCGCCAACGACCTGGTGCGCCAGTCGCAGGGTGTCGACAACCGGCTCGCCGGCGAGGTGCGCGTGACCACCACCGACTCGATCGCCGTCGAGTTCCTCATCCCCGCCATCGGCCGCCTGCACGCAGTGCACCCCGAGGTGAAGGTGATGCTGAACACGACGACGCAGCTGCTGAGCCTGGCCAAGCGCGAGGCCGACGTCGCGGTGCGCACCGCGAAGCCGGAGAACCCCGACCTGATCGCGCGCCGCCTGGCGCGCTGGCCCATCGGCCTGTTCGCGTCCAAGGCCTACCTGAAGCGGCACGGCGAGCCGGTGGCGGGCACCGCCTTCGCCGGCCACGACCTCGTGGTCTACCAGCCGCACCTGAGCGCCAACCGGGCGCACACGCTGGTCGGAGAACCGCTGCAGGGCGGGCGCATGGTGTCGGGCGTCTATTCGAGCCTGATGCTGCGCGCGATGATCAAGGCCGGCATCGGCATGGGCGAGCTGCCGCTGCCGTTCGGCGAGCGGGACGGCCTCGTGCGCGTGTGGCCCGAGCGCAGCACCGCCGTGCCCTACGACGTGTGGCTCGTCACCCACCAGGACCTGCGGCACACGGCGCGCATCCGGGCGCTGATCGACGAGATCGTGGCCGCCTTCAGGCAGAACGCGTGACGCGTGCAAAAGGCCGCAGTGGCGTCCGTCGCTTGGCACGCCGCGCCTGGATCGATAACGCGGCCAGGGCCTGTCGGGCGCCGGACAGCGACGGCGGTCTCACCCGCTGAGCGCCATGAATTGGGGCGGCGAAGCGCCGGCAGCTCCTGATTAAGCAATTAGTTAATCGTCGAAGTAATACGAATTACCTCCCGATAGTACTAAATAGCCATTTAATAAATATTTAAATATTTTAAATATTTGCATTTTTGTTGCCGAGATATCAGGTTCGGTTCAGAATCAGCCTGTCTGTAGGACAAGATCCCCAGTGAGAGTAATGCAAATTCCTCGCATCCGGCATGAATGTAACTACTTTGGGTTCATGTCACGACAGTGCCTATTTCACGTTCTGTGAAGTAGGAAAAGGACGCCTTCGGTCGCATAGGCGCTCTACCCCTTCGGGCGCTGCGTCAGGGCTCGCCTGACCTCGCTTCGCCCGCACTTTTTTCCTCCAGCCCAGGCGTGAAGCCGGGTGTTTCCTAAACGGCTTTAGATCAGCTGTTGGCCGCGCCTTGCGCGCAATTTTTTTAATACTTTATTTAGGAAATTGTTTTGTCAAAAAAATTAATTGACGCACGCCTAGGCACTCTCGTTGCGTTTGCGATTGGCATGCCGTTTTCTGCCTCTGCACAAACACCAACGTTGGCTGGCCAAAGCGGCTCTTTCACGCTGGTTTCCGCCACTGTGGTGAGCTACGGTGCGAATGGCATGTTCAACAGCAAGACGCTGGGCGCAGGAACCTATGTTTGCGGCGATCAGTTGTTCGGCGACCCGGCAAAGGGCGTACCGAAAGCCTGTTATGTATCGGCACCGCCAAGCTCCGAGCCAGCTTCAACTTCCGGTTCCACAGCGCTCACGATGCTGACCGGACAAAGCGGTTCGTTCAGGCTGACTTCAACCGCCGCCGTTGCCTACGGCTGGGGTGCCCTCATGACCCAGAAGTCGCTTGCCAGCGGCACTTATGTCTGTGGTGACCAACTCTTCGGTGATCCCGCACCAGGCAAGCCGAAGGCCTGTTACGCAGTCGCAACCCCAGCGGCCCCGGTACCTGGCACCTCCACCACGCAGCTCAAGGAGATCACCGGTCAAAGTGGCAGCTTCACGCTGACGACGACGACGAGCGTCGTGTACGGGCGGGGCACCCAGACGGTGACCAAGGTGCTCGCTGCGGGCACCTACACCTGCGGCGACCAGCTGTTCGGCGACCCGGCACCGGGCGCGAGCAAGTCCTGCTACACGGCCATCGCGAGCGCGCCGGCGCCGGCGCCGGCGCCTGCTCCGGCCCCTGCGCCGAGCCCCACACCGGCGCCTGCACCCGCACCCTCCAGCCCGAACGTGCTGGGCATTTCCGGTGACGTGATGGTCAACGGCGCAGTGTCGAATGCGGAATACCAGGCCATGGCCCAGAAGATGGGCACCGACGCGGCCATCGCCTACCGCTACGGCCCGTCCTCGACGGAATACGGCACCGCCACGCAGAGCGGCCTGCCGACCTACGGCAAGCGCCCCAGCCAGTCGATGAACATGGTGTCGATCCAGAACCCCAACGGCCGAGGCAACCGCGGTTGCGGCTGGACGGGCTGGTGCGGCAACTGGCAAGTCGGCGGGCCGCTCGACTACGAACCGGGCGACTACAGCTCGAGCATCCTGAACTTCGGCTACATCGCCGACGCCACGCCCGACGCCAGCTTCTACAAGAAGTCCTATGCCCCGGGCCTGGGCTCCGTGCAGGCCATCAACGTGGCGCACAACACGATGTCGATCGAGCCCGAGCCGAGCTGGACGCGCTACGACGGCCCCGCTAACGACGGCGGCGCGCTCGACGCGAGCATCGTCTCCTACCTCAAGAGCTTCCCGCTCGACAAGCCGGTGGCGTTGGGCAAGTGCTATGGCCGCGGCGGCTGGTGCACCAGCACCCTGGCGGTCTACGCCGACGGCCGCATCGTGAGCGTCGGCAGCAACACCGCCAGCACGATGATGAGCACGCAGCTGCCCTCGGGCAAGGTACCCACGGCCATCACCATCACCAACAGCGGCGAGTTCGCCTTGGTGACCGTGTGGGACACGGCCGCCATGCGCGGACAGGTCGCCGTGCTGGCGCTGGGTGACGGTTGCCAGAACTGCACCATGGCCAACGAATCGCAGTGGAGCGGCAACTGGGGCAACTGGAAGCGTTCCTACCCGGGCCTGCCCGGGCTGGGCAACTACAACTTCATCAAGCTCATCGGCTTCGTGGACCTGCCCGAGAGCATGAGAGCGCCGACGGAGATCTCCGTGTCCACCGGTCTGGCCAACAACGACTACCAGCTCGTTCGCCGCTATTTCGACACCGACCTGGACAATTCCAGCGTTCGCGCCCGCTACTTCAATGGCGACCTGTCCAACGCCTACGCCCGCACCGGCATGGCGGTGGTGATCTCCAAGTCGGAAAAGCGCGCCGCGTTCGTGGACCTGCGCCCGCTCCTGGCGTACTACAAGCAGCAGTACTTCGGTCAATCGCAGTCGGGCTTCAACAGCATGATCGCCAACCGCGGCACGCAGCCCTCGCAGTGGCCGTACACCTTCGACGTGGCGCCGAGCCAGAAGCCGTCGGTGATCAAGGTGATGGACCTGGACAACCGCCCGACGGCCGTGAAGGTGGCGCTGGCCGCACCGTTCCGCGCGTTCATCGCCACGCAAGAAGGCAAGCTGCGGGTGTTCGACCTCGGATCGGGCTACCTGAACCAGCAGGCCGGCGGCACGCCGTCGGACATCGTGGAGCGCTTCTCGGTCGCCGTCGGTCGCAACCCGACCGGCATCACCTACGCCAAGGAAAAGGGGTTCGTCGTCGCGACGGAAACCTACCCCAACACGGTGGAGCGCGAGGTGATCGTGACCTCGCGCGGCGACCGCAAGGTCCAGTGGGTGCGCTTCGATGCGAACATCAACGCGGGTTCCGTGGCACGCACGCTGCAGGAAAGCCGGATGGTCGATCCGATCTCGACGGAAGACACCGACAACCACGGCACCGAAAGCTATGTGCTCAGCGTGGCCGACTACGGCGGCAAGGGCATCCACAACTTCCTGTACGGCACGATGGTCTGGCACACCTACGGAGCCTCATCGGCTTGCTCGAAGGAGAAAGGCGGCTGCAAGCTGCTGAACAACGCGGCCTTCGAATACGGCGGCACGTTCAAGGTCCCGGGCAAGCCCTTCCACGCGATGGGCGCGAACATCAACTGATGTCGCCGGGTAGTGCACACACCACCCTTCCCCGACGCTGCACACCGTCCTCCCTGCCAGGCGCCCTTCGGCCGCTTAGCGGGCTCGCGGCCGGGCCGCGACGGCGGCCATCACCCCC
The DNA here is from genome assembly GCF_030317205.1 of Variovorax sp. J2L1-78. Classification (NCBI taxonomy): domain Bacteria; kingdom Pseudomonadati; phylum Pseudomonadota; class Betaproteobacteria; order Burkholderiales; family Comamonadaceae; genus Variovorax; species Variovorax arabinosiphilus. The sequence continues at coordinate 1,909,319 of NZ_JASZYB010000001.1, forward strand.
TCACCCCTCATTCAAGAAAGAAATCACATGTCAGCCAAACTCAACGCGCTCGTCCTCCTGTCCATCGCCGCCCTGATCGGCGGCTGCGGTGGCGGCGGCAGCGACGGAGACGGAGACGGAAACGATGCGGCGGGGGCCAGCTCCCCGACCGTGACCGAGCCGGTCGGCCAGGCCTCACCGTCCTCGGCGCCGGCCAGCGGCAAGGATCCGCTCGAGCAGCGCACCAACTGATCTGTCGTGCTCGGTCGCCCGGCACTCCAGACGGACCCGTGTCGGCCCCTCGGGCCTACGGGGGTGACGTCGAATTGTGGTCTAGCTCGGCGAGCGCGTTGTCCTCTCAGCGCACGTCCTTGAGGTCCGTCTGGAGACGCGCTCGAAGCTCATATATCGCCCCGGCGACGACGGCCGACGGACGGGCGCGGCATCATCGGCGCATGCATCTCCACGACGCCATCGCCTCCCGCCGCTCGGTCCGCGCCTTTCTCCCCGACCCGGTGCCGGCCGACACCGTCCGCCGCGTGCTCGAACGCGCCGCGCGCGCACCCTCCGGCGGCAACCTGCAGCCCTGGCACGTGGATGTGCTCGCCGGTGAACCGCTGGCCGCGCTCAAGGCCCGCATGCAGGCGCTGCTCGCGGCGGGCACGCAGGAGACGCCCGCCTATGCGGTCTACCCGCCCGATCTGCCGTCGCCCTGGCGCGAGCGCCGCTTCCGGATCGGCGAGCAGATGTACGCGCGGCTCGGCATCCCGCGCGAGGACAAGGCGGCGCGGCGCCGCTGGTTCGCGCGCAACTTCGCCTTCTTCGACGCGCCAATGGCGCTGTTCTGTTCGGTCGATCGCGTCATGGGCCCGCCGCAATGGGCGGACCTCGGCATGTACCTGCAGACCGTGATGCTGCTGCTGCGCGCCGAGGGGCTCGACAGCTGCGCGCAGGAATGCTGGGCGATGTACCCCGAGACGGTCGGCCAGGCGATCGCCCTGCCGCCCGGGCGCATGCTCTTCTCGGGCATGGCGATCGGCGTCGCGGATACGGCGCATCCATTGAATGGCCTGGCGAGCGAGCGCGCCCCGCTCGAGGAAACGGTGCGCTTGCATGGCGTCTGAAGACCTCGCGCTCGACCGCCGCGGCTTTCTGCAGGCGGGAGTCGCTGCCACGGTCGCGCTGATGGGCGTGGGCTGCGCCGTGCCGGGCCGCAACGACCCCGTGCTGATGGGCTTCGGCGCCGTGCCGCCCACGCTGCACGACGGCATCACGCTGCCGCCCGAATACCGTGCGCAGGTGCTGTACCCCTGGGGCACACCGACCGGCATCGCCGGCGCCATGCCGGCCTTCGCGCCCGACGCCAGCAACAGCGCCGCCGACCAGGCGGTGCAGGCCGGCATGCACCACGACGGCATGCACTTCTTTCCGCTCGGCAACGACGGCACACGCGGCCTGCTGGTGATGAACCACGAGTACACCGACGAGCGCCTGCTGCACACCAACGGCGTCGAACGCTGGACGGCCGAGAAGGTCCGCAAGTCGCTGCATGCGATGGGCGTCTCGGTGATCGAGATCGAGCGCACGGCCGACGGCTGGCGGCAGGTCCTGCCGTCACCTTATGCACGACGCATCCATGGTGCCACGCCGATGCGCATCGCCGGGCCGGCCGCCGGCTCGCCCTGGTTGCGCACCGCCGCCGACCCGGCGGGCACGCAGGTGCTCGGCACCTTCGCCAACTGCGCGATGGGCGTCACGCCCTGGGGCACCTACCTCAGCTGCGAGGAGAACTTCCACGGTTACTTCGGCGGCCCGGCGGATGCGGCCGCACGCATGACGACGGCGCAGCGCCGCTACGGCACGGTGCCGGGCGCGCAGTGGGTCGAGTACTGGCGCTTCGACGAACGCTTCGACCTGTCGAAGCAGCCGAACGAAGCGCACCGCTTCGGCTGGGTCGTCGAGATCGACCCCTTCGACCCGGGCAGCACGCCGGTCAAGCGCACCGCGCTCGGCCGCAAGCGCCAGGAGAGCGCGACCTGCACGCTGACGAAGGACGGCCGCGTCGCGGTCTACATGGGCGACGACGCGGCCTTCGAGTACATCTACAAGTTCGTCAGCCGCGAGAAGGTCCGCCCTGGGCAGGACGCCGCGGCGCGCGCCGCGAACCGCACGCTGCTCGACGACGGCACGCTCCATGTCGTGCGCTTCGATGCCGATGGCCGCGGCCGCTGGCTCGAACTCGTGCACGGCCGCGGCGGGCTCGATGCGGCACACGGCTTCGCCGGCCCCGACGAGGTGCTGCTGCACGCCCGGCTCGCGGCCGATGTCGTCGGCGGCACGAAGATGGACCGCCCCGAATGGATCGCGGTGCACCCGCGCACCGGCGAGGTCTACGTCACGCTCACCAACAACAGCCAGCGCGGCACCGCGGGCAAGCCTGCGACCGACGCCGCCAACCCGCGCGGCCCCAACCTCTTCGGCGGCATCCTGCGCTGGCGCGAGGACGGCGGCGACGCGGCCAGCAACGGCTTCGCGTGGGATCACTTCGTGCAGGCCGGCGACCCGGCCCTGCCCGACATCGGCGCGCGCTACCCGCGGGCCGACGACGACGCCTTCGGCTCGCCCGATGGCTTGCATTTCGACAGCGGCGGGCTGCTGTGGATCCAGACCGACATGAGCGGCCAGGCCATCGGCACCGGCGCCCATGCCGCCCTGGGCAACAACCAGCTGCTGTGCGCCGACCCGGCGAGCGGACGCATCCGCCGCTTCCTGGTCGGGCCGAACGGCTGCGAGATCACCGGCTGCGTCGTGACGCCCGACCGCCGCACGCTGTTCGTCAACGTGCAGCACCCGGGCGAGCGTCGCGACGACGGCACCGGCGCCCTCAACAGCGCCTGGCCCGACGGCACGCTGCCCGCCAGCACGCGCCCGCGCTCGGCCACCGTGGTCGTTCAGCGGCGCGACGGCGGCATCATCGGCACCTGAACACGCACCTCAAGGAGACATCCATGGCCATCCGCATCGTCCGCCTCGGCAGTCCACGCGCGCCCGGCGAGGGCCTGCGCATCGGCACCGTGCGGCGCCCGCCGCGCGGCGTGCCCAAGACCGAGTTCGCCGCCCAGGACTGGTACGACGTGTGGTACCCCAACCTCGCGCCCTCGGCCGAGACGATGAAGCTCGGCCAAGCCGCCGAAACGCCTGCGCAGTGGGCCGCCTTCACGCGCCTCTACCAGCGCGAGATGGCCGAGCCCGATGCCAGCCGCAACCTCGACCTGCTGGCCGCGCTGTCGCACCACGGCGCGATGGCGGTCGGCTGCTATTGCGAAGACGCCGCCCGCTGCCACCGCTCGCTGCTGCGCGAGCTGCTGGTGCAGCGCGGCGCTGAGGTCATCGACTGAGCTCGCCGTGACCACGCCTTCCCTCGCACCCCTTGCCGGCACCCGCGTGCTGAGCCTCGCGCTCAACCTGCCCGGCCCCGCAGCGCTGATGCGCTGCCGCGCCATGGGCGCCGAATGCGTCAAGTTCGAGCCGCCTGCAGCGCCCGGGCGTTCGGCCGACCCGATGAGCCTTTACGCACCCGTCGCCTATGCCCAGATGCACGAAGGCATCGCGCACGTTCAGGGCGACCTCAAGACCGCAGAAGGTCGTGCCCGGCTCGACGCCGAGCTCGCACGGACCGACGTGCTGATCACCTCCTTCCGGCCCTCTGCGCTCGACAAGCTCGGGCTCGGCTGGGAGGCGCTGCACGCCCGCCATCCGCGCCTGTCGATGGTCGCCATCGTCGGCGCCCCGGGCGACCGCGCCGAAGAGCCCGGCCACGACCTGACCTACCTGGCCGAGAGCGGCCTGGTCACCGATTGCACGCTGCCGCCCACGCTCTACGCCGACATGGCGGGGTCGCTGATGGCGAGCGAGGCCGTGCTGCAGGCGTTGCTGCACCGCGGCATGTACGGCAGCGGCACCCGCATCGAGGTGGCGCTGTCGGCCGCCGCGCACTACCTCGCGCTGCCGCGCCAATGGGGACTCACCACGCCCGGTGGTTCGGTCGGCGGCGCGCATGCGGGCTACCGCGTGTATCCCTGCCGTGACGGGCGCGTTGCCCTCGCCGCGCTCGAGCCGCACTTCGCGCAGCGCCTGTGCGCGGCCGTGGGCCTGGGCGCCGAGGCGGGCAACGCCATGTTCCGGTCGTCCACGCATGCCGCGATCGCGGCCTTCGTGCAAGGGCGGGACTGCGACGAGATCGAAGCGCTCGCCAGGCAGCACGACCTGCCGCTGCACGTGCTGCGCTACGAGGCCGAACCGGGGTAAGCCCAAAGTGTCGAACCGTCACAAAACTGTCACATGAGAGTTGCGACAATCCTTCGATTCCCGGCCGTCGCAAGCGTCGTCATTCAACCGGACAAACCCGGAGACCACGGCCCCGGGTCTGCCGCCATCCCCTTTGAAGGATCACTCGTGAACGCCATCAAATCTGCCCGCAAATTCATCGTCGCCAACCCTTCGAGCGAGTCGGCACGCACGCTCGCACAACTCGTGCTCGCGCTCGAATCCGAAACGCAGTTCAACGTCGCCGAGCTCTACAAGCTCGACCTCGAGACCTTCGACATCGCCATCGACATCCTCAAGGAATGGCGCATCGACCGCTACTACGCCGGCAAGGCGAAGCTGTTCGACCTGTCGGTGCAGGTGACGGGCCTGCCAAGCTGAGTCGCGCAGCCACCACCACCTTTCGAAGAGCCCGCCACCCGGCGGGCTCTTTGCATTTCGGCGCGCGGAGAAAATGTCCGCTCCTTCACTTCCGCCGTCGCCGATGAAGCGCCAAGGCCAACTCGTCCGATGGGAAAGCACGCGAGGCTTCGGCTTCATCCGCTCGCCCGACATCTCCGCCGATGTGTTCGTGCACCTGCGCGATTTCGTCGACCGCGGCGTGGCGCCGCAGGTCGGCATGGCGCTGCGCTTCGAGGAGATCCATGTGGGCGGCAAGGGGCCGCGCGCGGTGGCGGTCGAGGCGATCGGGGCCACATCCCGCCGCCCGGGCAGCAGCCCGCCGCGAACGATGCCGGCCACAGCCCGCCGCCAGCGCCCCGCGGCACCGGAATCCGGCCGTCGTCGCGACGCCGCACCTTCTTCGTCGTCCGTCCTGCCCTTCGTCGTGCTGGCTGCCGGCTACGCAGCGCTGGTCGGCTATGGCATCTGGGTGTCGCGCATTCCAGCGATCGCCGTGGGCGGGCTGTTGCTGCTCAGCCTTCTCACCTTCTTCGTCTACGGCTTCGACAAGCACGCAGCCGAGACCGGGCGCTGGCGCACACAGGAAAGCACCCTGCACCTGCTCGCGCTGATCGGCGGCTGGCCGGGGGCCTGGTGCGCGCAGCGCCTGTTCCGCCACAAGGTGCGCAAGGCGAGCTTCATGACGGTCTACTGGGCGACGGCGCTGGCACACATCGCCGCCGTCGCGGCCTGGGTCGGCCGGTTTCTACCGACCGCCCTCATGGCGCTTTGAACTTCAACGCGCGGCGGGCACGCGCAGCGCCGACAAGGCCGTGTCGAAGCGAAGCATCCAGAAGCGCGTCGGCCGCTCGAGGTCGCTCCCGCGTGCGATGCGCGCGCCGACCACGCCGGCCGGGCAGCCCGAGACGATGGCACCGGCCGCATCGACCGTGCAGTCTTCCATGCTGCCCGCCACGGTCTTGCCGTTGGCGTCGAGCAGGATGGTGCTCACGCCGAAGTCGTTGTCGTTGACCAGCGCGAGCGTGTGGTCGTCGACCAGCGCGAGGCCTTCGGCCTTCTCGGCCAGCCAGCCGAGCGCGTTGAGGTCCAGCAGTTCGGTCTTGCGCAGCGTGACGACGCCCGCATAGTCGACGCCGTTTGAGGCGGCCTGCGTGATGCTGCTGATCTCCAGGTTCTGGTCCATGGCGGCGATGTTGGTCGCATCGGCGGGCACCTCGACCAGGAACAGCTTGTTCATGACCTTGCCGTCACTCTTGCGCGCGCCCTGCTCGATCACGATGAAGCGGCCGTTGCCCAGGCTCACCAGGTCGCCGAGCTTGGCGTTGCCGGTGCGGTCCTTGTCGTACAGGCTGCCATCGATCGGGTAGGCGTAGAGCTTCGAGGTCTCCGTCGTCGGGTCGAACTCGAGCCAGCGCGCGAACTTCGCAATGTGGCGCACGTCGGTGTTCTTGCCGCCCGGTGGCTTCGCCTGGATCGACTTGCCCACACTGTCGCGCGGATCGATCGGGCTCTGCAGGTAGCCGTGCAGCTTGCCGCTGGCCACATCGAGCGCCAGGCCTTCCATGCCGCGGTTCGGCCGGCGCAGCGCCAGCACCATCGGCAGGTCGGCCGCGCCGTTGCCGGGGCCATAGCGCTTCTCGACGATGCCCGTGTCGATGGCAATGCGCGCCACGAAGGGGCCGTACTCGTCGCTGGTCCACAGCACCTTGCGCGCCTTGTCGAGCACCATCGTCTCGGGGTCGAGGCCGTTGGCATCGAAGTTGGCCTTGGTGGCGTCGAAGACGTACTTGTCGGTCAACGGCGTCTCGCCGGTCGCGCCGACGCCGGTCTGCGGCGGCAGGCCCGTGAGTTTCTTGTCGGCGTTCAGGCGCAGCGGCGTGCTCGACTGCAGCACCGCGCCGTTCGCACCCACCCGCACCACGCCAAAGCTTGGCGCAAAGGACGGCGCCGGGAACACCTTGCTGATGTTGAGCGTGCCGGCCGCCGCACCCGGCACCGGTGCGTTCGGGCCGTCGCCGTTCGGACCGCGGTCGGTGATGGCGTAGAACTCCAGCGCGCCGTCGGCCGCCGTGCCCTTGAAGGCCAGGCCGGAACCGTAGGCCGGCAGGAATCCGTTCGGGAAGTCGGCGCGCGTCTTGGCGTTGTCACCTTCGTACGGGACGTAGTACTTGGCGTCGGCCTGCAGTTGGTAACGCGAGACTTTCAGCGCCAGCGTGCCGAGCGCGTTGGTCTGCGTGGCCGATTCCTGGATGACCGTATTGAGCTGCGCGGCCAGCGTGTTCTGGAAGTGTTCGAGTGCCAGGGCGCGGCGGCCTTCATCCACGGTGCGGTTGGCGTAGGTCGCCGGCAAGGCGGCGAGCAGGCCGTTGAGGGCGGTGTCGAACGACGCGGCAGACGCCGAGAAGTCCAGCGCACCGGCTTTCAGCGCGGCGCGAAGTTCCGCCGTCAGGCGGATGCCGTTCGCCGGGTCGCGGTCCTCGTCGAAGCTCTGCAATGCGAGCAGCCGGTTGACCACGGCATCGGCCTTCACGTCGGTGCCGGCGGTGAGGGTCAGCGGCGTCACGGTGGCGCCGCAGGTCGCACTGCCGAGCACCAGCGCGCCGATGCTGAACTGCACGGTCTGGCCCTCTTCGCAGACGAAGTCGCCCTTCGCGCCGGTCTGGGCCTTTGCGCCGTTGCCAGCCACGTAGTCCAGTCCCTCGACGGCGGCATCGAGGAAGACGCCGTTGACGGTCTTCGCGACGGGCGCTGTGCCGGGGTCGCCACCGCTGCCCGCAGTGGCGGTTCCTCCGCCATCTCCACCACCGCAGGCCGCGACGAGAAGGGCCGCGGCGATGGACGCCAGCAGAGGCCGTCCCGAGATCGATTGTTGTTGTGTCATGTGCAGTTCCTGGACAAAGGCGCGGCGCACCCGCGCGACTGCGGGGATTAACCCCGAGCCTTGTGACAGGACTGTGACGCCCGGAGGGGCAGCGTCATGGAGAGGCACAGTGTGTTGAGCCCCCAGGATCGGCGTGCGGAGCCTTTCCCGCCATAGCGCCTCTGTGGCATCCTCCGGTCGACGGCAAGCGGCCCGCAGCAGGTCTTCGCAAGTGACGCAGACCTCGCTTCATGCTTGACCGTTTGACCAACCTATCGACCCATCACAGGATGCTCTTCTTCAACAGGCCCAAGAAGCGCTCCGTCGAGCACTTGCAGCTGCACCAGTATCTGGCGCTTCTGGACGGAGGAATGGAAGCGCATGAGGCATCGGGTGTCGAGAAGGTGGCTGCTCTTGCTCTCGCCCGCGATGTCTGGCAATCGCTTGCGCTGGGCGCCTGGGAAGAAATCAACCCTGCCCGTATCGATGCCTGGCGCAACAAGGTGCACGGTCAAACTCTTGTTCACATTCCGGCAGGAATCGAAGACTGCTTTCTGGTCGTCGTCTTCAACGAGTCGGCGGCACCACTTGCCTACTTTCTGTTCGATATCGGTTCCCAGTACACGTCCGCGACCATTTTCTGCCCCGCATTTGGACTTGAGCAAGAGGCCACGGAGACAGACATCCGTCGAGTGGTTCCGCAACTGCCCGCCAGCTCAGAATCGTTCGTCGTGTTGGCGTTGCGCGGTGGGACTTACATGCAGGTGTACGCCGATGAGCAGGGCTTTCATTTGGAGCATCAACTGGTGACCACTGGCGCCCACTACCGCTGCACGTCGGTGGTGGGTCCTGAGGATGCGGCTGACACGCTTGTTTCCTACGCGTTTGGCAGCTACGAATGGGCTCGCACCAAGCGTTGGGAGCGCATGAGCCTTTAGAAGTGGCGCCGCTCGGCCAGCAACGGACATTCGAGCGGCTGCACAATTCCGCCAACGCATCCGATTCGAGGAATAGGAGCAAGCGACATGAAGGCAGAACAACGCGAAGTGTTCATCGGTACTTTGAAACTGCGCTTCGAACAACACACGCACCGACACCCAGGCGTCGACTGGGCCGATGTTCATGTGCGCTTGCAAGGCAGCCCGCAGAAGCTGAAGTCGCTCCATGTGATGGAGACGACAGGAGGAGAACCGGATGTCACCGGGGCAGCGGACGATGGCGGCACCTACCTCTTCTGCGATTGCGCGGTCGAAAGTCCGCAGGGGCGCAGGAGCCTTTGCTTCGACGCAGAAGCTCTGCATTCCCGGAAACAGAACAAGCCGACAGGCAGCGCGATCGACGTGGCTGCCGTCATGGGCATCTCGCTGCTGACGGAGGCGCAATATCGCGCCCTTCAGCAGTTCGGTGAGTTCGACTTGAAGACATCCAGCTGGGTGGCAACGCCGCCTGAGGTCCGAAAGCTGGGCGGCGCCCTGTTTTGCGACAGACGGTACGGCAAGGTTTTCGTGTATCACAACGGCGCTGAGTCGTACTACGCCGCGCGAGGCTTCAGAGGCTCGATCAGTGTCTGAGGCGAAGGGCTGGAGACGGCCAGAAGCGGAAGTTGGGGAAAGAGCTTCGTTCCGGAATAATGGTGGTGTCGCATTCCGTCGGAGACAGCACTTGACATTCGTTCACGGCTTTCGATAACTTGTGTCGTTGTCCTATGCCTGTTCGCTGTCGGAGTACCCGGTGCCGTAGTCGTCGCTCTGGGTCTGTCGACTGTTGTTGAGTTCGCTGGCTCAGCAGTTGCTGGCAACCCGAAAGGACAGGGAGCAGTAAGCCGGTGTAGGCGACACAAGTGAGGATTCGTACAACAATGAAAACTCAGCACATAAAAGGTTTTGCTATCGCCGCTCTTCTCTGCTGCATGCTCGGCATGGAAGGTTGCGCGACTGGCGGTGGCGGTGAGTCGGACGCTTGGCCGGCCAAAGTCGTATCTGCAAACCAGTTACGACCGGCCGAACCGCTGCAGCTGAAGATGCCCCGGCGAAACATGAACGACCCAATGCCCAGCGGTACTGCCGTTCTTCGGTTACATGTGGACGAACGCGGCATCGTGCGCAAGACTCTGCTTGTCAGTAGCAGTGGAGACGCCGTCTTAGATAGCGCAGCAGCGCGAGCACTTGTCGGTGCCAAGTTCGTTCCGTACCGTGAAGCGGGAGAGGCAGTGGCCGTGACCACACTGATGCCGATGGGCGTCAAGGCTTCTGCGCAGTGCCGTGGATTGAGCCCTTTGGATTGCTGAGTACAGGATGAGCCTGTGACCACACGCGGCCAGGAGCGGACGGTCGGGACCGCCGCCTGAATGAGCTACAACATCCGCATGAACCCCGTCGCATGGCCCGCCCAACGGTCCTCCGAGCACCATGGACTCGTCGTCATCGAGGGCATCATGGGCTCCGGAAAGTCGACGACCATGAGGTTCGTCGCGAAGACGCTTGAAGAGGCCGGCCGACCGGCACTCGGTGTGCACGAGCGCGCTGACCCACATCCTGTCCGAGCGACCGATGAGCTCCAGCACTGGTTCGAACCTTGGCGCGAATCCACGGCTGAACAGCTAGCGAGTCGAGCCATTTCAAAGTGGCGCTCGTTTGTTGAGGAGGTTCAACCTGGCACTTCGGTGCCAGTGCTGGACGGCCAGCTCTTCCACGGCGACCTGACAAATCTCTTCTTGATGGAGGCAGGCTTTGACGAACTCGCGGCCTATTGCGAGAGCTTGGCCCAGCTCATCAGGCCCTTGCGCCCGCTCGTCGTCTACCTGCGGCAGGAGAACGTGGAGCTCGCTGTGCGCACCATTTCCGCCGAGCGGGGGGAAGCTTGGGTGCGGTACCAGGTCGACTGGAAGTTGAAGGGGCCGTACGCGGTGCGCCGGAATTTGGTCGGTCTCGAGGGCCTCATCACGCTGTACCAAGACTATCGACGCATGACGGACGCGCTGTTCGACCGACTGACGCTGGAAACGATGGTCATCGAGAACTCGGCGCGCGACTGGGCGCGGTACAACCAGCAGGTCTGCGAACGGCTCGGTCTGGACGGTGCACAAAGCGCCAGTTGAGGTGCATGTTCAAAGGCAGAATCCGCTGCATACCGGACACGAGCCACAAAAATTAGAGTGATCTCAATAGCACGAGTGAGGAAGCATTTGACCTCACGGTACGCCCTGGCCGATTGCTCGGCGGCGCGCGTGCAAGAAGAGCGACAGGGCTGCCTGGTCAGCCAGTTCAGCAAAATCGCGTCTGCGTCATCTGCGGGTCGTAGCGAGAGGCACAGTGCAAAGAACAATTGCGTTCGCTCGGCAACAAGGTGCTGTGGGGCGCACAGGGCATCGCGCTCGAATTGCTCTGAGCTTCTCCTACTCGTCTTCGCGCACCCGGTACTGGCCCACCAGCGTCTGCTGAACGGTCGGCGGCACCGCTTCGTAGTGCGACAACGCGATGGTGTAGCGGCCCTGGCCGCTGGTCATCGCATTGAGCCGCGACTGGTAGTTGGCCAGCTCGGCCATGGGCACCTGCCCGCCGACGGTCACGGTGCCGCCCCCGAGGGCCGACGTGCCGGTGACCAGGCCGCGCCGCGACGACAGGTCGCTCGTGACATCGCCGACGGAATACTCCGGCACGTCCATCTCAATCTGGACGATCGGCTCGAGCACGACCGGCCGGGCCTCGCGGATCGCGGCCATGAAGGCCTTGCGGCCGGCGGTCGCGAAGGCGATGTCCTTGCTGTCGACGCTGTGGTGCTTGCCGTCGTGCACCACGACGCGCACGTCGACCACAGGGTAGCCGGCGATTGCGCCGCACATCAGCACCTCGCGCACGCCCTTCTCGACCGCGGGGATGAACTGGCCCGGGATCGCGCCGCCCCTGACCTCGTCGGCAAACTCGAAGCCCGCGCCGCGCGCCAGCGGCTCGATGCGCAGGAAGACCTCGCCGAACTGGCCGGCGCCGCCGGTCTGTTTCTTGTGCCGGTGGTGGCCTTCGGCCGGCACGGTCACGCTCTCGCGGTAGGCAATGCGCGGCGGCCGCGTCTGGACCTCGAAGCGGTACACCTCGCGCAGGCGGTCGAGCACGATGCGCAGGTGAAGCTCGCCAAGCCCGTAGAGGACCGTTTCGTTGGTCGCGGCCACGTGCTCGATGCGCAGGCACGGATCCTCGGCGGTGAGCTTGCCGAGGATCTCCCAGGCGCGCTGCTCGTCGCCATGGCGCTTGGGCTCCACGGCCAGGCCATACACCGGCACCGGGAACGCCAGCGGCGCTAGATGGACATGGCTGTCTTCCGCCGCGTCGTGCAGCACGGCGTCGAAATGGATCTCCTCCACCTTGGCCACCGCCACGATGTCGCCGGGTACCGCGTGCGACACCTCCACATGGTCCTTGCCCTGGAGCATGAACAGGTGCCCCACCTTGAAAGGCTTGCGGCCGTCGCCGATGTAGAGCTGGCTGTCGCGCGTGAGCGTGCCCTGGTGTACGCGGAAGATGCCCATCTTGCCGACATAAGGGTCGATCGTGACCTTGAACACGTGCGCCAGCACGTGCAGCGCCGGGTCGGGCGAGGCCTGCATGGGCTTGGCCTCCGCGCCCTCGCCGACGATGAAGTCCGGCGGGTTGGCCTCGGTCGGGTCGGGCAGGAGCTTGACGATCACGTCCAGCAGCTCGGCCACGCCGGCGCCGCTGCGCGACGAGACGAAGCACACGGGGATCAGGTGGCCTTCGCGCAGCGCCTGCTCGAGCGGTGCGTGCAGCTCGGCCGGGTCCACGTCGCCCTCCTCGAGGTAGCGGTCGACGAAGGCCGCGTCGACCTCCACCACCTGCTCCACCAGCGCGCGGTGCGCCACTTCGACGGGGCCGAAGTCGGACTGCCCGAAGCGGTTGAAGAAGCAGTCCACCACCTGCCTGCCGACCCCGTCGGGCAGGTTCAGCGGCAGGCATTCGCGGCCGAAGGTGGCCTGGATGTCGGCCAGCAGTCCCGCCAGCGAGACGCCCTGCGAGTCGATCTTGTTGACGATGATCACGCGGGCGAGGTGGCGCGAGGCCGCGTACGCCATCATGCGCACCGTCATCGGCTCGATGCCGGTGGCGGCATTGACGACCACCGCCGCCGTCTCGACCGCCTCCAGCGCCGGCAGGCTCTGGCCGAGAAAGTCGGCGCCGCCGGGCGTGTCGATGAAGTGGATGCGCGTGCCGGCATGCGTGAGGTGCATCACCGATGCGTTGAGCGAGTGCTGCATGCGGCGCTCGAGCGGGTCGTGGTCGCTGACGGTGCTGCCGCGCTCGATGCTGCCGCAGGCCCCGATGGCGCCCGCCTTGTACAGCAAGGCCTCGGCGAGGGAGCTCTTGCCGGCGGCCGCGGCGCCGACGAGCGCCAGCGTTCGCACTGCTTCCATTTCGGCCGTGAGGCCGTTCGATCGGCTTGGCATGGAAGGACTCCTTTGCGCGTTCGCAAGGTCGGCCCGGCGGCCCCAAGGGCTCGGGTGTTGCGCGCTAACGCCGGACCAGCGTACGGGATTGGCCTCGCCGATGCAAGTCATCACAGTGACCGCGCAAGCTTTCGACAGCCCTCACAAAGGTCGCGCGCCGCAGTGGCGCCCTCGCAAGCCGCCGCGCGCTCAACGCGCCTTGCGGAAGCCCTTGCCAGGCACGCCGCTCGGCGCACGTGCAGCGCCGGTCTCGCGCGGCGGCAGGCCGGTGTGCTGCGTGAGGATGCGGCCCTTCGACGGCTTCACCGGCGTGAGCTTGACCGGCGCGGCCTTGGCCGCAGGCGGGACGGCGGTCGAGTTCTTGCGCCGCGCGCTGGTGTAGCCGCCGTCGGTCAGCGGCTGCCAGGTCGGGATCAGGTGGTGTTTGCCGTTGCCGATCAGGTCGGCGCGGCCCATGCTCTTCAAGGCCTCGCGCAGCAGCGGCCAGTTGTTGGCGTCGTGGTAGCGCAGGAAGGCCTTGTGCAGGCGGCGGCGCTTGTCGCCGCGCACGATGTCCACCGTTTCACTCTCGCGCGTGATCTTGCGCAGCGGGTTCTTGTTGGTGTGGTACATCGTCGTCGCCGTGGCCATGGGCGACGGGTAGAAGGTCTGCACCTGGTCGGCACGGAAGCCGTTCTTCTTGAGCCAGATCGCGAGGTTCATCATGTCCTCGTCGCTGGTGCCCGGGTGTGCCGCGATGAAGTACGGGATGAGGTACTGCTTCTTGCCCGCCTCGGCCGAGAACTTCTCGAACATCTGCTTGAACTTGTCGTAGCTGCCGATGCCGGGCTTCATCATCTTGGTGAGCGGGCCCTGCTCGGTGTGCTCGGGCGCGATCTTGAGGTAGCCGCCGACGTGGTGCTGCACCAGTTCCTTGACGTACTCGGGGCTCTGCACGGCCAGGTCGTAGCGCAGGCCGGAGCCGATCAGGATCTTCTTGATGCCCTTGAGCGCACGCGCGCGGCGGTAGATCTTGATGAGCGGGTCGTGGTTGGTGCCGAGGTTCGAGCAGATGCCTGGGTACACGCAGCTGGGCTTGCGGCAGGCGGCCTCGATCTCGGGGCTCTTGCAGCCGAGCCGGTACATGTTGGCCGTCGGGCCGCCCAGGTCGGAGATGGTGCCGGTGAAGCCGCTCACGCTGTCGCGGATGGCCTCGACCTCCTTGATGATCGATTCCTCGGAGCGGCTCTGGATGATGCGGCCCTCGTGCTCGGTGATCGAGCAGAAGGTGCAGCCGCCGAAGCAGCCGCGCATGATGTTCACGGAAAAGCGGATCATCTCCCAGGCCGGGATCTTGGTCGCGCCGTCGTGGCTGCCGTTCTCGTCCGCATAGCGCGGATGCGGGCTGCGCGCATACGGCAGGTCGAACACGTGGTCCATCTCTGCCGTGGTCAGCGGGATCGGCGGCGGGTTGATCCACACATCGCGCGCCGTGTGGCCTTCGCCGTGCGCCTGCACCAGCGCGCGCGCGTTGCCGGGGTTGGTCTCGAGGTGCAGCACGCGGTTGGCGTGGGCGTAGAGCACCGGGTCGGCGCGCACCTGCTCGTACGACGGCAGGCGAATCACCGAGCGGTCGCGCGGCGGCACCTTGAGCTTGACCGAGGGGTTGGCGACGAAGGTGATGGGCTTGATGGCCGGGTTCACATCGGCCGTGCGCGCACGCACCGCAGCAAGGGCCTGGGCACCGGCCGCTTCGGCCGTGGCGGCCACGACCTGGGCCTCGTCTTCCTTCGCACAGGTGGCGCCATTGGCCTTGGCCTGGTCCGACACCATCAGGTAGGGGTTCACATGCGCCTCGACGCGGCCGGGTTCGTCGACGCTGGTCGAGTTGATCTCGAACCAGGCTTCCGGCGTCTCGCGCCGCACGAAGGCGGTGCCGCGCACGTCGGTGATCTGCTGCACGGGCTCCTTGGCGGCCAGGCGGTGCGCAATCTCGACGATGGCGCGCTCGGCGTTGCCGTACAGCAGCAGGTCGCATTTCGAATCGACCACGATCGAACGGCGGACCTTGTCCGACCAGTAGTCGTAGTGCGCGATGCGGCGCAGGCTGCCTTCGATGCCGCCGAGGATGATCGGCACGTCGCTCCAGGCCTCCTTGCAGCGCTGCGAGTAGACGATGGCCGCACGGTCGGGCCGCGCGCCGCCGACGTCGCCGGGCGTGTAGGCGTCGTCGCTACGGATCTTGCGGTCCGCCGTGTAGCGGTTGATCATCGAATCCATGTTGCCGGCGGTCACGCCGAAGAACAGGTTCGGCTTGCCCAACACCTTGAAGGGGTCCGCGCTCTGCCAGTCGGGCTGGGCGATGATGCCGACGCGAAAGCCCTGCGCCTCCAGCATGCGGCCGATCACCGACATGCCGAAGCTCGGGTGGTCGACGTAGGCATCGCCGGTGACCACGATGATGTCGCAGCTGTCCCAGCCGAGCGCGTCCATTTCCTGGCGCGAGGTCGGCAGGAATTTCGCCGTGCCGAACCGCGCCGCCCAGTACTTGCGGTAGCTGGTCAGCGGCTTGGCGGCGCGCGCGAAAAAGGAGACGTCGACGGGGGCGTTCATCGGGGAGTGTTCTGTGAGACCTGGAAGGCGGCCTCGGCCTTCGGGCCTGCGGAGGGCAACCCGCGATTGTAGGCGGCCGGGTCGTTTCTGTCGCCCCTGACCGAGTGTCCCGCGCCGACACAGGTCTTGATTTGTTTGACTTTGTCAACTTTCTGACCACAGAATCGCCGATGTCCGACGCCACCCTGCCCGCCTCTGTCGCACCCGAAGCCGTCAAGGCGGTGCGCCGCTTCAACCGCTTCTTCACACGCCGCATCGGCGTGCTCGAGCCGTACCTGGGCAGCGCGCTGTCGCTGACCGATGTCCGCGTGCTGTACGAACTGGCCCACCGGCCGGGCGTCGTGGCACGCGACCTGATGCACGAGCTGGGGCTGGACGCGGGCTATCTCAGCCGCATCCTCAAGCGCTTCGAGGCCGACGGCTGGCTCACGCGCAACCCCAGCCCCGCGGATGCGCGCCAAAGCCTGCTGGCGCTGACCGAGGCCGGTCACGCCGCCTTCGCACCGCTGCAGCAGCGCTCCCGCGACGAAGCGGCCGCCCTGCTCCGGCCCCTGCCGGCCGGCCCGCGGCAGCAACTGGTCGACGCCATGGCCCGGGTCGAAGCACTGCTCGCCGACGCGCCGACGGCCTCCCGCCAAGTGATGTTGCGCGATCCGGTGCCGGGCGACATCGGCTGGGTCGTGCAGCAGCACGGCGCGCTCTACGCCCGCGACTACGGATGGGACATGCGTTTCGAGGCACTGGTTGCCGGCATCGCGGCCGACTTCGTGCGCAAGTTCCAGCCCGACTGGGAGAAGTGCTGGATCGCCGAGCTCGACGGCGAGCGGGTCGGCGCGATTTTCTTGGTGCGCAAATCGGCCACCACGGCGCAGCTGCGGATGCTCATCCTCACGCCCCAGGCGCGCGGCCTGGGCCTGGGGGCCCGGCTGACCGATGAATGCATCGCCTTCGCGCGCGCCAAGGGCTACCGGAAGATGGTGCTGTGGACCAACAGCTGCCTCAC
Organism: Variovorax sp. J2L1-78; assembly: GCF_030317205.1. NCBI lineage: Bacteria > Pseudomonadati > Pseudomonadota > Betaproteobacteria > Burkholderiales > Comamonadaceae > Variovorax > Variovorax arabinosiphilus. The sequence goes on from NZ_JASZYB010000001.1 coordinate 1,925,936, forward strand.
GGCGGCGCGCGCGATCTACGCGAAGCGCGGCTTCCGGCTGGTCAAGTCCGAGCCCTACGAGGGCTTCGGACAGCAGCTCGTCGGCGAGACCTGGGAACTGCGGCTGTAGCGCAGGCTTATTCCATGCTCCACCCGTGGCTCACGATGAGCGACTGGCCCGTCAACGCATTGGTCGGGAACGCGGCGAACAGCAAGGCCACGCGCGCGACATCGTCGGTCGTCGTGAATTCGCCATCGACCGTGTCCTTGAGCATCACGTTCTTGACGACCTGTTCCTCGGTGATGCCGAGGGTCTTGGCCTGCTCGGGAATCTGCTTCTCGACCAGCGGCGTGCGCACGAAGCCCGGGCAGATGACATTGGAGCGAACGCCGTACTTGGCGCCTTCCTTGGCCACGGTCTTCGAGAGGCCGATGAGGCCGTGCTTGGCCGTCACGTAAGGCGCCTTCAGCACCGACGCTTCCTTGGAATGCACCGAGCCCATGTAGATCACGCTGCCGCCGCGGCCTTGCGCGTACATGTGCTTGAGGCAGGCCTTGGTCGTGAGGAAGGCACCGTCGAGGTGGATGGCGAGCATCTTCTTCCAGTCGGCGAAGCTGAATTCCTCCACCGGGTGGACGATCTGGATGCCGGCGTTGCTCACCAGGATGTCGATGCCGCCGAAGGCCTTGGCCGCCTCCTCGACGGCCGCGTCGACCTGCTCTTCGCTGGTGACGTCGACCGCCACGCCGATGGCCTGCGCACCCTTGGCCTGAAGCTCGGACGCCGTGGCATCGGCCGCGGCCTTGTTGAGGTCGGCGATCACGATCTTCGCGCCTTCCTGCGCGAACAGGAGCGCGATTTCCTTGCCGATGCCGCTGGCCGAGCCGGTGATGAAGGCGACCTTGTCCTTGAGTTGCATGGGATGTCCTTGTTGACGTGAAAGGGTGTGGCCAGCGTGCAAGCCGCGTGCCGGGGATGAGAGAGCCTACGCGGCGTGCCTTTGACGAAGCTGACCGGCTCAGCGCGCCGCACGCACGGCTGGCAGCTGGAGCGGACGGCGCACACGGTGGGCGTTCGGCTCGGTCAGGTCGAAGGTGGTGACACCGTTGACCTGGGAGGCTTCCTGCAGCAGTTCCGGGTGGTCCAGCGTGTTGCGGATGTCGCGCAGGCCGGCCTCCCAGTGGTCTTCGACCGACGCGCGCGAGAACTCGTAGTCCTTCGATTCCAGCTCGTAGTGCTTGTCGCGGTAGATCAGGTGGACGATCTCGATCGGCTGATGCGTCAGTTCGGCGCAGATGGCGGCCACCGCCGGGTCCTTGCGCAGGCGCTCCGGCATCTTGGCCATCAGGTCGGCGATGGCCTGCTGCAGGTTCATGTTGGCGGCCATCGCATCGGTGTTCATGCGGGTGCGGCTCGAATAGGTGATGTCCTTCTGCCGCTCCATCGCCTCGGCCAACGTACGCGGCATATCGCCATGGGCACTGAAGAGGTCGACCTGCAGCACCATCAGCGGCTCGGTGCGCGGGTGGGTGTCGAGCACGTACTGCAGCGGTGTGTTCGACACGATGCCCCCATCCCAGTAGTCCTCGCCGTCGATGTGCACCGGCGCGAAGCCCGGCGGCAGCGCGCCGCTGGCCATGATGTGCTCGGGCCCGATGCGCTGCACCGTGTTGTCGAAGTAGACCGAGTTGCCGCTGCGCACGTTGACCGCGCCCACGCTGAAGCGGATGCCGCCGTCGTTGATGCGGTCGAAGTCGACCAGCCGCTCGAGCGTGGCCTGCAGCGGCGCGGTGTCGTAGTAACTGAGCACCGGTGCCGCGCTGCCCAGCAGCAGGGCCGGAGAACGCCGCGGCTCGAAGAAGCCGGGAATGCCGAACAGCGTGGCCGCGCTCGCGCTCCACTGGTTGCGCCAGGTGCGCTCGCCGGCCCAACTCGGCAGGCGCTGCGCCGGACCGGACGACACCAGGTGCCAGAACTCCTTGAGCCGCTCGACGCGCTTCTCCGGCGGGTTGCCGGCGATGAGCGCCGCATTGACCGCACCGATCGACACGCCGGCCACCCAGTCGAGCTGCTTGTGCTTTTCGGTGACGCCGGCATAGACGCCGGCCTGGTAGGCACCGAGTGCGCCACCGCCCTGCAGCACCAGGGCGCGGCGCGCCTTCGTGATGTCCAGGCGCGAGGCCGATCGGCGGGTCTTCGGGCGGGGGGTGGAGGTCATGCCTGACATTGGACACCAAGCCGCCTGCCGATGGCATCATCCCGCGCATGAACCCACAGCCCTCCCCCGACGATGTCACGCGCTTCTGGCGAGACGCCGGCCCCCAGCGCTGGTTCAAGAAAGACGCCGCCTTCGACGCGGATTTCAAGGCGCGCTTCGAAGGGGCGCACCACGCGGCCGCGACCGATGCGTTCGACGACTGGGCGTCGGCGCCTGATGGCGCCCTCGCCCTGCTGATCCTGCTCGACCAGCTGCCGCGCAATGCCTGGCGCGGCAGCGGCCACATGTTCGCGACCGACGGCAAGGCACTGGCCGTGGCCCGTGCCGCCGTCGACGCCGGTTTCGACCGCCGGATCGACGATGCGCTGCGCGCCTTCTTCTACATGCCCTTCATGCATTCCGAGTCGCTCGCCGACCAGGAACGCTGCGTCGAGCTCTGCGCCGACCTGCCGGACAACCTTCGCTTCGCCATCCTGCACCGCGACATCATCCGGCGCTTCGGCCGCTTTCCGCACCGCAATGCCGCGCTCGGGCGAACGACGACGCCGGAGGAACAGCGCTTTCTCGACGAGGGCGGCTTCGCGGGCTGACGGCCTTCACCCCTTCACCGCAACGGCGTGGGCTGCTGCGGCACGTGTTCCTGGGGCTGCGGTTTGCCCCGCAGCGAGCCGTACTTATGGGCATAGACCCAGGTGAACTCCGCCCCCAGCAGGAAGATCTGGGCCGAGTAGTAGACCCACACCAGCACCACCACCAGGGAACCCGCCGCGCCATAGCCCGAGGCCACGCTGCTCTTGCCGATGTACAGGCCGATGAGGTGCTTGCCGACGGTGAAGAGCAGCGCCGTGACGCCCGCGCCCACCCACACGTCGCGCCATTCGACCTTCACCCGCGGCATAAGCTTGTAGATCATCGCGAAGATGACGGTGACCATGCCGAAGCTGACGACGAAGTTCACGCCCTGCGCCAGCACCTCCCAGCCGCCGAAGACCGGCGCCCACCACTTGCCCAGCGCCGCGATGGCCGCGCTCGCGACCAGCGACACGATCAGCAGGAAGCCGATGCCCATGATCATGCTGAAGGACAGCAGGCGCACGCGCAGCAGGCCGAAGACTCCGCCGCCGGTGTCGCGTGCCGGCGCCCGCCAGATGCGGTCCATCGCGTCCTGCAGTTCGCCGAAGACGGTGGTAGCGCCGACCACCAGCAGCGCCAGGCCGATCACGGTGGCGATGATGCCCTCGCGCGGCTTGTTGACCGCCTCGAGCATGCCCTGCACCGCCAGCGCGCCCTGGGCACCCATCAGCCCCGAGAGCTGCGCGAAGATCTCGCCACGCGCTGCCTCCTGGCCGAACACCAGGCCGGCCACCGAGATCACGATCAGCAGCAGCGGGGCCACCGAGAACACCGTGTAGTAGGCCAGTGCGGCCCCCATGCTGGGCGCGTAGTCCTTCTTCCAGGAAAGGAAGGCCTGCTGGGAGAGATCGATGAGTGCACGCAGTTGCATGGCCGCCAGTGTGGCAGCGCGCCGGGCGCGGGCCTGTCGGCGCAGTGCCCGTGCCACCGACGGCAGCACGACCACCCCGGCCCGCCCATAATCGATCGCCTATGCAGCTGCTCGCCCCGGACGCCGCCACGGCCACCGACCGCCCCCGCCCCCGATCGCCACGCGATCTCTTCGTCTCCTTCACCTGGCTGGCCCTGCAGGGCTTCGGCGGCGTGCTGGCCATCGTGCAGCGCGAGGTCGTCGAGAAGAAGAAGTGGCTCACGCCCGAGGAATTCCTGGAGGACTGGGCCGTCGCCCAGGTGCTGCCGGGGCCCAACGTGATCAACCTGTCGGTGATGATCGGCGACCGCTATTTCGGCGTGCGCGGCGCCGCGGCGGCACTGGCCGGCATGCTCACGGTGCCGCTGGTCGTGATCCTCGCGCTGGCGGTGCTGTACGCGCACTTCGCCGGTAACCCGCAGGTGGCGGGCGCGCTGCGCGGCATGGGCGCCGTGGCCGCGGGGCTGATCGCCGCCACCGGCATCAAGCTGATCCCGGCGCTGCGCCGACTGCCGCTCGGCTTCGGGCTGTCGCTGGCAATCGTCGCGGTCGTCCTCGCCGCCATTGCCTGGCTGCGCATTCCGCTCGGTTGGGTGCTGATCGTGGTGGGCGGCGTGGCCTGCGGTGAAACCTGGCGGCGCCTGCGGCCCGTGAAAGGGCCCGCGCCATGACCATCACGATGCACTGGCACGACTGGCTGGCGCTGCTCGCGCAGTACCTGATGCTGTCGATGCTCTCGGTCAGCGGCGCGATCACCACCGTGCCCGACATGCACCGCTACCTGGTCGACCAGCACGGCTGGCTGACCGAGGCGCAGTTCACCTCGTCGGTCGCCATCGCGCAGGCGGCGCCCGGCCCCAACGTGCTGTTCGTCGGCCTGATGGGCTGGAACGTCGGGCTGAACGCGGGCGGCGGCATCGGCGCCGGTCCGCACGCCTGGCTGCTGGGCCTGTTCGGCCTGGCCGTGACCATGGTCGGCATCATGGTGCCGAGCACCACCCTCACCTACTTCGCCACCCGCTGGGGCCATCGCAACCGCGAGCGGCGCGAGGTGCGCGCCTTCAAGCAGGGCATGGCGCCGGTGGTGGTCGGCCTCTTGATCGCCACCGGCTGGGTGCTGGCCGCCGGCAACGTCACCGCCGGCGTGCCGGCCTGGCGCTTGTGGCTGCTGACCGCCGTCACCGCCCTCATCGTCTGGCGCACCCGCGTGCACCTGCTCTGGCTGCTCGGCGCCGGAGCACTGCTGGGCGCCTTCGGACTTGTCTGACCTTCTCAGGAGAAACCCATGCAACTTCGCGAACTCGGCCGCTCCGGCCTCCAGGTGTCCCCGCTGGCCTTCGGTGGCAACGTCTTCGGATGGACCGTCGACGAGGCCCAGTCCTTCCGCCTGCTCGATGCCTGGCTCGATGCGGGCTTCAACTTCGTTGACACGGCCGACGTCTATTCCCGCTGGGTGCCGGGCCACGTGGGAGGCGAGTCGGAAACGATCATCGGCAAGTGGCTGCGCCAGAGCGGCAAGCGCAACCGCATCGTGCTCGCCACCAAGGTCGGCAAGCCGATGGGGGACGGCAAGGTGGGGCTGTCGGCGGCGTACATCCGCGAGGCGGTCGATGCGTCGCTGATGCGGCTCAAGACCGACCACATCGACCTCTACCAGTCGCACGACGACGATGCGGGCACGCCGCTCGAAGAGACGATGGAAGCCTTCGCCGGCCTCATCAAGGCGGGCAAGGTCCGCGCAATCGGCGCATCGAACTACAGCGCGCCGCGCCTGGCCGAAGCGCTGGACGTGTCCGAGCGCCTCGGCCTGCCGCGCTACGAAAGCCTGCAGCCGCTCTACAACCTGTACGACCGCGCGGTGTTCGAAGACGCCTTGGCGCCGCTGTGCCTGGAGCGCGGTGTGGGCGTGATCAATTTCTATGCGCTGGCCGCCGGCTTCCTGACCGGCAAATACCGCAGCGAGGCCGACGCGGGCAAGAGCGCACGCGGCGCCAACACCACCAAGAAGTACCTGAACGCGCGAGGCCTCCGCATCCTCGCCGCGCTCGATGCGGTGGCGGCCACGCATGGCGCGACACCCGCCCAGGTCGCCATCGCCTGGCAGATCGCGCAGCCGGCGGTGACGGCACCGATCGCCAGCGCCACCTCGACCGCGCAGCTCGACGAGCTGACGAAAGCCGCCACGCTGAAGCTCGACGATGCATCCATTGCGGCCCTGGACGCCGCCAGTCGGGAAGGCTGACCAGTAGGCTCGCTCCGACACGGGTTGGCGCTTCCGGCGCCTGCCGGAGACGGTCGCGAAGGCTCATAGTTCCTTCATCCAAAAATTAGGAGAGAGAACCATGTCCTTCGCGCTTTACATGATCGGTTTCGTGATTTTCCTGGCCGGCCTCGCCTGGGGCGCTTCGGTCGCCGGGGTGCCGACCCTGTACATCGGGATCGGCGCGCTCGTCCTGCTGGGGATCGGCATCTTCAGCGGCGTGGGCCGCACACGCGGCAAGGACCCGTCTTGATCATCGGCCCACGCGGCTGACGCTCGCCCAAGAAAAAGCCCGCCCGGTTCGACCCGGGCGGGCTTTTTCTTGGGTGCCAGAACGCCGACTTACTTGGGCGCGGAGGCGGCGTTGCGTGCCGCCTCGGTGGCGGCATTGGCCGCGTCGAGGGCCGACGAGGCAGACGACGAGGGCGCAGCCGCTGGCTCGGACGAAGCCGGTGCTGCCGGTGCCGGCGAGACCGAGGCCGGCGGCGGCGTCACCACCGCGGGCGCCGGCTCCTCCTTCTTGCCGCAGGCGACCAGGGCGGCCGCGGCGATGACAGCGGCGATCAGGACGGATTTGTTCATGGCGTCTCCTTGAATGAATGCATGAACAAAAATTCTAGGAGCGCATTCCTGCATCAAAACGTGAGCGCGGCCTCGGCTTACAGGCCCAGCGTGGTGGCTGGAAAGGCCGGCCGCGCATGGCGAAGGCATTCGTCGATCCGCTCGCGCAAGGCGCGTCGGCTGTCGGCCTGGTGGCTGCACACGCCGCGGCTGTGCTCGGGGTCGATGCGGTGCAGCGACCAAGTCGGCGTGAGGATCAGGCTCGGCACCGAGGGCGCGCCCGCACCGCTGCAGGCGCGTGCATCGACCACGTGGCTCCACAGCCGGCGCCACTCGACGAAGCGCGCATGCGAGCGGTCGAAGACCTGGAAGTTCTCGGCCAGCAGCAGCAGGCTGCGGCCGCTCGCCGCCCAGGCCTGCAGGGCGGCGATGCTGCGGCGCTCGCCCAGGGGCCAGTCGGCGAAGCCGGGATCGCTGAAGACGATCTCGCGCCAGCCCTGCTGCGCCGCCGCGTCGAAGGCGCTGCGCAGGTGCGCATCGAAGGCCACGCGGCCATCGAAGGGGCCGTCGGGCAAGGCAGGCCCATCGACGGGCGGCGTGTCAGTCGGCATGGGCCCACCCGGCCTCGCACCAGTCGCTCAGGAGGGCCCGCGCGTCGTCGCTGGCACGCGCCAGGTCTCGCGTATCGAGGGCGCGCTGGTCGGCCAGGCGGCGCATCAGGGTCGCGTCGCGGCCGCCGGCACGGAAGCTCTCGCCGTTGATGTAGAGGTGCCGCGCGTCATAGAGCATGCGGGTGCGGCGGTCGAGCCGCACGCCCTGCTGCGCGTCGGGGGCCTCGCCTGCGTCGAACCACACGTTGGACTTGGGCTCGGTCATCGATTCACCCAGCGCGCGGTCGATCGCGTCGGGGTCGCGCAGCGCCGCTTCGACGGCCTGCCGCGCGAAGGCCTGCAGCGCGCCGGGCATGGCGGCCGGATGCTCGACCGCCGCCTGACCGGGGTCGCGGTAGTGCAGCGACGGACGGTCCGCCGCGTCCTGCAGGGCATCGGCCTGCGCCTCGGCCATGCGCGCCAGCAGGTCGGCGCCAAGCGGCGCCGCGGCCGGGGCGCGCAGGCCGATGGAGTACGTCATGCAGTCGCCGCCGACCGCCACGCCGTCGTGCGCATAGCGCGGCGGCAGGTAGAGCATGTCGCCGGCCTCGAGCACGAAGCTATCTTCCGGCTCGAAGTGTTCGAGGATCTTGAGCGGCACGTCGGGCTGAAGGCGCAGGTCGCGCTGCCGGCCAATCGACCAGCGGCGACGCCCGCTCGCCTGCAGCAGGAACACGTCATAGCTGTCGAAGTGCGGGCCGACGCCGCCGGTGTCGCTGGCATAGCTGATCATCAGGTCGTCCAGCCGTGCATCGGGCAGGAAGCGGAACTCGCGCATCAGCGCATGGGCGCCCGGATGGTGGAGGTCGACACCCTGCACCAGCAGCGTCCAACCAGGCTGCTGCAGCGACGGCACGGCGCGCCGCGCGAAAGGGCCATGCTTGAGCGACCAGCCCTTCGGGCTCTGCCGGATCAGGCGCGACTCCACATCTTCCTGTGCGGCGAGCTCGAACAGCGCGCTGCGCGGTACCGGCGGCACCATCTGCGGCACGGCCTGTCGCACCAGCAGCGGCTTCTTCTGCCAATGGCGGCGCATGAACTGCGCCGCCGTGAGTCCGCCCAGGAGCGCGAGAGGGGAATGAATGTCCATGGGAGAATTCTGCAATGGAAATTTCTGAACAATGCGTGGTCGGCCTGACCTGGACGCTCAAAGACACCCTCGGCGACGTGCTCGACGTGCTGGATGAACCGGTGGAGTTCCTCGTCGGCGGCGACGATCTTTTCTACGCGATCGAAGCGGTGCTGCAGGGCCACGAACCCGGCGCGCGGGTGCAGGTGCAACTCGAACCCGAGCAGGCCTTCGGCGACTTCAACGACCAGCTGCTCTTCCTCGAACCGCGTACGCTCTTCCCCGAAGGCACCGAGGAAGGCATGACCTTCGACGGTGCCGCCCTGCCCGACGGCGTGAACCCCGACATGCCCAAGGACGTGATCTACACCGTCGCCGAGATCTACCCCGGCCACCTCGTGCTCGACGGCAACCACCCGCTCGCCGGCATCGCCCTGCGCCTGGACATGACCGTGCGCTCCGTGCGCGAAGCCACCGAGGAAGAGATCGGCCGCGGCTCCGCCGGGACCGGCTTCTTCAAACTGGCCTCGGCCACGCCCGGCAGCGACACGCTGCACTGAACCGACAAGAAACGCCCCAACAGAAAGCCCCGCGATGCGGGGCTTTCTTGTTCCAGGGATACCGTGGAACCGGCTCTGCCGGGCCACTGGTATCGCCCCCTTGAGGGGGAGGCGGCGACACGCAGTGCGCCGCTTCGGGGGTGGGTCAATATCTAGAAATCTGCCCGCCGTTGATCACCACCCGGTCGCCGATCCGCAGGTCGCCCGGCGTCGGCACGTCGAAAGCCCGGTAGCCGCCGCGATCGATCTGCACCGAGATCCGGTAGCTTTCGTAGGCACGCGGCGCATTGTTGTTGGCCTCGATGTTGTTGCCCAGCAGCGCACCGCCGACGATGCCCAGAGCCGTGGCCGCCGCGCGACCACCGCCGTGGCCGATCTGGTTGCCCAGCACACCGCCGATCACGCCGCCGGCCACCGCTCCGCCGCCGCCGGGTGCCGCGCCGCGTGTTTCGCTGCGAACCACCTCGATGTTGGCGATCTGGCCGTATTCGGCGTACGGGCCCTGGGGTGCCGCGTACGCCGGCTGCGCATGCGGGTGGTAGGGATAGCGGGCGGTCTCGTAGACCGGTTGCGGTGCCACGCAGGCGGTCAAGGTGGCGAGGGCCACCACGGCTGCAGTGAGTGAAAGGATGCGAAGTTGTTTCTTCATGTGTGTTACTCCACGAAACCTGTTGAACGGGACACTCTCGGCTTCTCTTAACGCGCCGGCGTGCGGTCCGATGACCGCTCATTCTGCTGGCGGATCATGGAGAGTTCGAGGAGACCGCTTTGTAAGGAGTTCCCGGCTTTGCACCAGGGACACATTCGCAGCGCGCGGTGCGAATCAGCTTCGCCCGGTGGAGCCGTAGCCGCCCTCGCCGCGCTCGCTCGGCGGGAACTCGGCCACCACATTGAACTGCGCCTGCACCACCGGCACGATCACCAGCTGGGCCAGCCGCTCCATGGGCTGCAGCACGAAGGCCGTGTCGCTGCGGTTCCAGGCGCTGACCTTCAATTCGCCCTGGTAGTCGCTGTCGATCAGCCCGACCAGGTTGCCCAGCACGATGCCGTGCTTGTGGCCGAGGCCCGAGCGCGGAAGGATCAGGGCCGCGTAGCCGGGGTCGGCCAAGTGGATGGCGATGCCGGTGCCGACCAGTTGCCACGCGTTGGGCTCGAGCGTGATCGGCGCATCGAGGCAGGCGCGCAGATCGAGGCCGGCGCTGCCGGGCGTGGCATAGGCGGGGAGTTGGTCCGCCATGCGCGGATCGAGGATGCGGACGTCGACGTTCACGGATTCACTTGCCTTTGGGTCGTTGCTGTTGCTGTTTCTCGGCGGCCTGGCGGGCCATGTCTTCCAGCCAGGTGCGCCATGTATCGATGCCGGGCGGCAGGAGGCGCCGGCGGAACCGGTGGGCCAGCCAGAGGCCGCCCCCGAGAACGAGCAGCACCAGGCCGAAGGGCAGGTCGGCCACGATCATCGCGACCAGCAGGCCGACCCAGACGAGGACGGCACCGCGGATCAGGTCCACCGCCGCCGGGCGAGCGGCGCCAGGGGCTCCGTCCCCTGCCGTCGTGCGCACGACGACCGGGCGCGCTCGCGCCACGCCGCGCTGCGGCGACAGGCCATCGGACGGCTCGTTCGTCGGCGCCATGCCGACGTCGAGCGCATGGTCGCCATCGGCCTCGGCGGCACGACGGGCCGTGGCCGAACGGGCGGACAGCTGCTCGACGTAGCGCGCGAAGTCGCCGTCCGGCGGCGTGTTCCATTGCGGGTTCATGTCGGCTTCGTCGCCGGCAGGCGCACGGCGATCTCGGCGATCAACTCACGCGCGAGTTGCAGCTTGGGGGCGCGCGGCAACTCGCGCACGCCGTCGGCATCGACCAGCAGCAGGCTGTTGTCGTCCTGCCCGAAAGTCAGCGGGCCGATGTTGCCTACCAGCAGCGGGATGCCCTTGCGCGCGCGCTTGGCCTTGGCATGTTCGGCGAGGTTCTCGCTCTCGGCCGCGAAGCCGACACAGAACAGTTCGCCGCTGCGTCCGCGGGCGCTTTGCGCGATCGTCGCCAGGATGTCCGGGTTCTCGACGAAATGCAGCACCGGCGGCTGGCCGCTGCCATCCTTCTTGATCTTCTGCTCGCTGTGCGAGGCCGGCCGCCAGTCCGCCACCGCCGCCGTGGCGACGAAGACCGACGCACTGCGGGCCTCGCGCTCGGCCGCGTCGCGCATCTCCAGCGCGGACATCACGTCGATGCGCCGCACGCCGCGCGGGGTGGTCTGGTGCACCGGGCCGGCGATCAGCGTGACCTCGGCGCCGGCCTCGCGCGCGGCGCGGGCGATGGAGAAACCCATCTTTCCGGATGAATGGTTGGTGATGCCGCGGATCGGGTCCAAGGCCTCGAAGGTCGGGCCGGCCGTGACCAGCACCCGGTGGCCCGCCAGCAGCTTGGGCTGGAAGAAGGCCGTGATGTCCTCGAGCAATTGGGCCGGCTCGAGCATGCGCCCGTCGCCGGTCTCGCCACAGGCCTGCCAGCCACTGCCCACGCCCAGCATCGTGGCGCCGTCGGCCGCCACCTGCTGCAGGTTGCGCTGGGTGGCGGGGTGGGCCCACATCTCGCGGTTCATGGCGGGGGCGATCAGCAGCGGCACGCGCTCCGTGGGCCGGGCCAGGCACATCAGGCTCAGCAGCTCGTCGCTGCGCCCCTCGGCCAGCCGTGCGATGAAGTCGGCGCTGCACGGCGCCAGCACGATCGCGTCGGCCTCGCGGCTGAGGTTGATATGCGGCATGTTGTTGTCCTCGCGCGGGTCCCACTGCGAGGTGTAGACCCGGCGGCCGGACAGCGCCTGCATGGTGACCGGCGTCATGAACTGCGTCGCCGCCTCGGTCATGACCACCTGCACCGTCGCGCCGGCCTTGACGAAGAGCCGGCAGAGCTCGGCCGACTTGTAGCAGGCGACGCCGCCCGTGAGTCCCAGAACGATGTGTTTGCCGGCGAGGTCTTGCATGCCGGTATTGTTGCTCAGGCCGAATCCCGCGCACCCGCGCAGATTCCGGGATGCCCCCAGCGTCGGCCGGGGGGCTGGCGCCACCTATAATCCTCATTTCCCACTGACCGGACTTGAAAGTCTGGAAATGGCATGACCAAATTCGTCTTCGTCACCGGCGGTGTGGTGTCTTCCCTGGGCAAGGGAATCGCCTCCGCCTCTCTCGCCGCCATCCTCGAATCGCGCGGCCTCAAAGTCACCCTCATCAAGCTGGATCCGTACATCAACGTCGATCCCGGCACGATGTCGCCGTTCCAGCACGGCGAGGTGTTCGTCACCGACGACGGCGCCGAGACCGACCTCGACCTCGGCCACTACGAGCGCTTCATCAACACGCGGATGCGCAAGGCCAACAACTTCACGACCGGCCAGATCTACAAATCGGTCCTCGAGAAGGAACGCCGCGGCGACTACCTCGGCAAGACGGTGCAGGTGATCCCGCACATCACCAACGAGATCCAGGAATACATCAAGCGCGGCGCCGGCATCGGCACGGCGCACGAGGTCGACGTGGCCATCGTCGAGATCGGTGGCACGGTCGGCGACATCGAGTCGCTACCCTTCCTCGAAGCGGTGCGCCAGATGAGCCTGCGCAACGGCCCCAACAACTCGGCCTTCGTGCACCTGTCGTACGTGCCGTGGATCGCCGCGGCCGGCGAACTCAAGACCAAGCCGACCCAGCACACCGCCAAGGAGCTGCGCGCCATCGGTATCCAGGCCGACGTGCTGCTGTGCCGCGCCGACCGGCCCATTCCCGACGACGAGCGCGCCAAGATCTCGCTGTTCTCGAACGTGCCCGAATGGGGCGTGATCTCGATGTGGGACGTGGACACCATCTACAAGGTGCCGCGCATGCTGCACGAGCAGGGCCTGGACGGCCTGATCTGCGACAAGCTGCGCATCAACACGCCGCCCGCCAAGCTCCAGCGCTGGGACGACCTGGTGTACGAGGTGGAGCACCCGCAGCGCGAAGTCACTATCGCCATGGTCGGCAAGTACGTCGACCTGTCGGACAGCTACAAGTCGCTGAACGAGGCGCTGCGCCACGCCGGCATGAAGAACCACGCCCGCGTGAAGATCGACTACATCGATTCGGAAACCATCACGCCGCAGGACGTGTCGCGCCTGTCGAAGTACGACGGCGTACTGGTGCCGGGCGGCTTCGGCCAGCGCGGCGTGGAAGGCAAGATCTCCGCCGCCAAGTTCGCCCGCGAGACGCAGGTGCCCTACCTGGGCATCTGCCTGGGCATGCAGGTCGCGACCATCGAGTACGCCCGCAACGTGGCGGGCCTGAAGAACGCCAACAGCACGGAGTTCGACCCGACGACCCCGACCCCCGTGATCGCGCTGATCACCGAGTGGAAGGACGCCGACGGCAGCATCAAGACGCGCGACGAGAAGTCCGACCTGGGCGGCACCATGCGCCTGGGCGCGCAAAGCTCCGACGTGGCCCCGGGCACGCTGGCGCACAGCATCTACGGCGACGTGGTGACCGAGCGCCACCGCCACCGCTACGAAGCCAACGTCAACTACCTCGACGAGCTGCGCCGCGCCGGCCTGGTGATCTCGGCGCTGACGCAGCGCGAGCACCTCACCGAAATCGTCGAACTGCCGCAGGACGTGCACCCGTGGTTCATGGGCGTGCAGTTCCACCCCGAATTCAAGTCCACGCCCTGGAGTGGTCATCCGTTGTTCAACGCATTCATCAAGGCGGCGCTGGACCACCAGGGCGCCGACAAGAAAGCACTGAAGGTCGTTGCATGAAACTCTGCGGATTCGACATCGGCCTGGACCAGCCCTTCTTCCTGATCGCCGGCCCCTGCGTGGTCGAGTCGGAACAGCTGCAGATGGACACCGCCGGCACGCTGAAGGACATCACCTCGGCGCTCGGCATCCCGTTCATCTTCAAGAGCAGCTTCGACAAGGCCAACCGCTCGTCGGGCACCAGCTTCCGCGGCCCCGGCCGCGACAAGGGCCTGGAGATCCTGGCGAAGGTCAAGCGCGAGCTGGGCCTGCCAGTGCTGACCGACGTCCACACCAACGAGGACATCACCGAGGCCGCCAAGGTGGTCGACGTGCTGCAGACGCCCGCCTTCCTGTGCCGCCAGACCGACTTCATCCGCGCCGTGGCGCAGTCGGGCAAGCCGGTAAACATCAAGAAGGGCCAGTTCCTCGCGCCGCACGACATGAAGAACGTGATCGACAAGGCGCGCGCGGCCGCCAGGGAAGCCGGCCTCGACGAAGACAGCTTCATGGCCTGCGAGCGCGGTGCGAGCTTCGGCTACAACAACCTCGTCTCCGACATGCGCTCGCTGGCAATCATGCGCGAGACCAAGGCGCCGGTGGTGTTCGACGCCACGCACTCGGTGCAGCTGCCGGGCGGCCAGGGCACGACATCCGGCGGCCAGCGCGAGATGGTGCCGGTGCTCTCGCGGGCCGCGGTGGCGGTCGGCGTGGCGGGCCTCTTCATGGAGACCCACCCCGATCCGTCGAAAGCCCTGAGCGACGGCCCCAACGCCGTGCCGCTCAGGCACATGAAGGCGCTGCTCGAGACGCTCGTCGCGCTCGATCGCGTCACCAAGAAGAACGCTTTCCTCGAGGACATCTTTCAGTCATGACCAGCGCCTACATCATCGCCAACGTCGAAGTCACCAACCCGACGCAGTACGAGGACTACAAGAAGTGGTCGACCGCGGCCATGCAGGCGCACGGCGCCGAGGTGTGCGTGCGCGGCGGCAAGGTCGAAGTGCTGGAAGGCGACTGGGCGCCGCAGCGCCTGGTGATCCTCAAGTTCCCCTCCGTTGAAGCCGCCAAGGCATTCGACAGTTCCCCCGAATACGGCAAGGCGCGCGCGGCGCGCCAGGGCGCCGCGATCATGCGGATGATCGTGGTCGAAGGCGTTTAAGTTTTTTTGTTTTGAGAAAGAGACGCAATGAGTGCAATCGTTGACATCGTCGGGCGCGAAATCCTCGACAGCCGCGGCAACCCCACCGTCGAATGCGACGTGCTGCTGGAAAGCGGCACCATGGGCCGCGCGGCCGTGCCTTCGGGCGCGTCCACCGGCTCGCGCGAAGCCATCGAGCTGCGCGACGGCGACAAGGGCCGCTACCTCGGCAAGGGCGTGCTCAAGGCCGTCGAGAACATCAACACCGAGATCTCCGAATCGGTGCTGGGCCTCGACGCCAGCGAGCAGGCCTTCCTGGACCGCACGCTGAACGACCTGGACGGCACCGACAACAAGGGCCGGCTGGGTGCCAACGCCACGCTGGCCGTGTCGATGGCCGTGGCCCGCGCCGCCGCCGAAGAGTCCGGCCTGCCGCTGTACCGCTATTTCGGCGGCATGGGCGGCATGCAGCTGCCGGTGCCGATGATGAACGTCATCAACGGCGGCGCGCACGCCAACAACAGCCTGGACCTGCAGGAATTCATGATCATCCCCGTGGGCGCCAAGAGCTTCCGCGAATCGGTGCGCTACGGTGCCGAGGTGTTCCATGCACTCAAGAAGATCCTGGGCGACCGCGGCATCAGCACGGCGGTCGGCGACGAAGGCGGCTTCGCCCCCAGCGTCGAGAGCCACGAAGCGGCGATCCAGCTGATCCTCGAAGCGATCGACAAGGCCGGCTACGTGGCCGGTGAGCAGATCGCCCTGGGCCTGGATTGCGCGGCCAGCGAGTTCTACAAGGACGGCAAGTACGTGCTGGCCGGCGAGAACCTCTCGCTGTCGGCCGAGAGCTGGACCGACATGCTGGCCACCTGGGTCGACAAGTACCCGATCATCAGCATCGAAGACGGCATGCACGAAGGCGACTGGGACGGCTGGAAGCACCTGACCGAGCGCCTCGGCAAGCGCGTGCAATTGGTGGGCGACGACCTGTTCGTCACCAACACCAAGATCCTGCAGGAAGGCATCGACAAGGGCATCGCCAATTCGATCCTGATCAAGATCAACCAGATCGGCACGCTGACCGAAACCTTCGCCGCCATCGAGATGGCCAAGCGCGCCGGCTACACGGCCGTCATCTCGCACCGCTCGGGCGAGACCGAGGACTCGACCATCGCCGACATCGCCGTGGGCACCAACGCCGGCCAGATCAAGACCGGCTCGCTGTCGCGTTCGGACCGCATCGCCAAGTACAACCAGCTGCTGCGCATCGAGGAAGACCTCGGCGACATCGCCAGCTACCCTGGCCGCGGCGCGTTCTACAACCTGCGCTGATCCTCGGCCTCTGAGGCATGCGCTCGCGCGTCGTTCCCATCGTCCTGGCCCTGCTGCTGCTGATCCTTCAGTGGCAGCTGTGGACGGGGCGCGGGAGCGTGCCCGAGGTGTCCAAGCTGGAAGACAAGCTGAGCGCGCAGAAGGAATCGAACGCGCGCGCCGCCGTAGCCAACGACCGGCTGGCCTCCGAGGTCAACGACCTCAAGGAAGGTCTGGAGATGGTCGAGGAACGTGCCCGGCAGGAACTGGGCATGGTCAAGCCGGACGAGGTCTTCGTCCAGATCACGCACTGACCGGGCCAGGATGCCCGAGCTCCTTTCGGCGCCGGCCTTCGTGCTGTGGGGCGCCCCGACCAGCTGGCTCGAAGTGATCGCCGCGTCGCTGGCCCTGGCCATGGTCGGCTGCAACATGCGCGAGATCCACTGGGGATGGCCGCTGGCCATCGTCAGCTCGCTGCTCTACGGCTTCGTGTTCTTCGAGGCACGCATCTACGGCGACGCCTCGCTGCAGATCTTCTTCGCCGTCGTCGCCTTCTGGGGCTGGTTCCAGTGGCTGCGCGGACACCGCGGTGACGGCGGCCCCCTGCGCGTCGCCCGGCTTTCCCCGAACGGCCTCGCCCTGGCGCTCCTGGCCTGCGCCATCGCCTGGCCGGCGGTCGCCCTCTTTCTCCGCCGCTTCACCGACACCGACGTGCCCTGGTGGGACGGCTTCGCCACCGGGCTGAGCCTGGTCGGCCAGTTCCTGCTGGGACGCAAGTTCATCGAGAACTGGTGGGTGTGGCTCGCCGTGAATCTGGTGAGCATCGGCCTCTTCATCCACAAGGGCCTGTGGCTCACGGTCGGCCTGTACGCGGTGTTCGCCGTGCTCAGCGTGGCGGGCTACCTCGCCTGGCGCCGGCGGCTGGCGCCCTCGGCCGCATGACGCCGTCGCTCATCTCTGGAAATGTGATCGCCGTGGTCGGTGCCGAAAGCACCGGCAAGACGGAGCTCGCACGCCTGCTGGCCGAGCGGCTGACGCAGCGCGGCATTGCGACAACGCTCGTGCCCGAGGTGCTGCGCGACTGGTGCGTGCGCGAAGGCCGCACACCGCGCCCGCACGAGCAGGCGGCCATCGCCGACGAGCAGACGCGCCGCATCGCCGAGGCCGCACGCCACGGCGTGGTGGTAGCCGACACGACGGCGCTGATGACCGCTGTCTACAGCGACATGCTGTTCGATGATCGAGCCCTCTACCCCGACGCGCTCGCCGCGCAGGCCGGCTACGCGATGACGCTGCTGACGGCGCTCGACCTGCCCTGGGTGGCCGACGGCCTGCAGCGCGACGGGCCGCATGTGCGCGAGCCGGTCGACGCGCTGGTGCGTGCCGCGCTGGCGCGCGCCGGCGTCTCGTACGCCGTGGTGCATGGCCGCGGGCCCGAACGCCTCGCCAGTGCCTGGACGGCGTTGAATCTCGCCAGCGATGCCGAAGCAACGGCAGCGCGCCGGACAGCGGGCGAGGCTTGGGGTTGGTCCTGCGAGAAATGCTCCGATCCGGTGTGCGAGCACCGGCTGTTCACCGATCTGCTGTCGCGGCGCAGCTGAGGGCGCCGCCGCCATGGTCTGCGGTCGCACCCTCTTCCTGCTGTCCTTGGCCGTCGTCATGTCCCAGGGCATCGCGGCGCCGGCATCGGTCACGGTCAGCAACCACAGCCGCGCCACGGCCTGCGCCGAGGAAGACAACGTCTCGCTGCACCTGTGGGCGCCAGGCATCACGCGCTTGCGCGTCGAGGCGCTGCCACCCCCCTACCTCGACCGGGTCGATCGCGACATCACCACCCCCGACTTCTCGGGCTGCACCTTCGACGGCAGCGCGCATCCGACCGACCCGGCCTACCGCTTTCGCGAGGGCAGAGTCGTGCTGCACGACGGCCCGCGATGGCGCATCGTCGGGCTCACGCTGCCGACCTTCTGGCGCCCGCAGCGGGTGCCGGTGCGCCTCGGCCAGCGCACGGTGCGCGGCATCCATCTGCTGCAGGTGTTCGCGAAGACCGGCGACGCGTCGTCGCCGCGCGAGGTGCTGGTGCTCTACCCGGCCGATGGCTACTGGCGCATCAAGCCGGTGCCCGCGCCGCGCTTCGGCGACGGGGTCTACGGCTCGTCGTTCCTGCTCGGGCCGGTGGTGGACGACGGCCGACCGGTGGTGAACATCGCATCGATCCGAATCGAGACACGGCCGCTAGTTCTTCGTCTGCGCTTCGCCGATGGCGGACAAGCGCGCGTCGCGGTGGCGGAAGCCAGTCGGGAGCGCACGGCGCTGGACGTGTCGTTTGCGCCTCCATGGCATCGCGCGACGCCGTTCGCCACCCTGCGCTCGATGCATGTCGCACCGGACAACGCCGATGTGAGCGAGATCCGCTGGCGACAGGATGCAAATGCAGCGCTGCAAGTCCAGCCGCTGGAAACCGTGCAGCGCATCGAGGCGACCGACGTGCGCTTCGGCCGCAGCATCCCGTCGCGCCACAACACCAGCGCGCCCGACCTTCGCTTCCACGACTTCGAAGCGGCCGGACGCTGAGCGGCAAAAGCTATTGGACGGTCGGCGTCCCCGGCAGCTGGTCGCCCGGCGGACGGAAGATCTGCGCAGCGTCGATCGCGTCGAAGCGGTACTGCTTGCCGCAGAAGTCGCAGCCGACCTCGATGTCGCCCCGCTCCGCAAGGATGCCCTCGGCCTCCTCCACGCCCAGGCCGCGGATCATCTGGGCCACGCGCTCGCGCCCGCAGGTGCAGGCGAAGTGCGGGCCCAAGAGGCCTTTCTGCGGCTCGAAGCGCAGCAGCTTCTCTTCCCAGAACAGGCGGCGCAGGATGGTCTCGACGTCGAGCGTCAGCAGCTCGTCGCGCGTGAGCGTCGAGGCCAGGATCGAGATGCGGTTGTAGTCCTCGTTCAGGCCGATCTCGTCTTCGTTAGCCGGATTGCTGTCGCCGCCCGAGGTGCCTTCGAGGTTGCCTTCGCCCTTGACCGGCAGACGCTGGATCAGGAGGCCCGCCGCCACCTTGTCGTCGGCCGCCAGCACCAGCGTGGTGTCGAGCTGCTCACTCTGCAGCATGTAGTGCTGCAGCACGTCGCTCAGCTTGCCCAGCTTCTCGCCGTCGTCACCGAACAGCGGCACCACACCCTGGTAGGGCTGCTGGCCTGGCACGCGGCCCTTGGGCTCGAGCGTGATCGCGCAGCGGCCCTTGTTGTTGACGTTGACCATGTCGGGCAGACGCGCATCGGCGGGCAGCTCGCCCACCACGTTGGCCGTGGCGCGCAGGCTCAGGTCGGGCCTGACCTCGGCCACCGCCACCTTGACCGGGCCGTCGCCGAAGATCTGCAGGATGAGCGAGCCGTTGAACTTGATGTTCGACTGCATCAGCGTGGCGGCGGCGGTCATTTCGCCGAGCAGCTCGGCCACCGGCGGTGGGTAGGCGCCGGTCGTCGTGTTCGCCGCGCGCCGTGCCAGGATTTCCTGCCAGGCATCGGTCAAACGCACGATCATGCCGCGCACCGGCATGCCGTCGAACAGGAATTTGTGCAGCTCGCTCAAAACAGTCCTTCGCTCCCTCAGGAGATTTTCTTGAGGCCCTTCGCGAAGCGACGGCCGTTGTCCACATAGTGTTCCGCGCTGGCGCGCAGCTTGGCGACCGCGGCGTCGTCCAGCGTGCGCACCACCTTGGCCGGCGCACCGATGATGAGGGAGTTGTCCGGAAACTCCTTGCCTTCGGTCACCACGCTGCCGGCGCCAACGATCGAGTTGCGGCCGATCCTGGCGTTATTCAAGACCACCGCCTGGATGCCGATGAGCGAGTTGTCGCCCACCGTGCAGCCATGCAGCATGACCTGGTGCCCGATCGTCACGTTCTCGCCGATGGTCAGCGGGCAGCCCACGTCGGCATGCAGCACCGACAGATCCTGCACATTGCTGTTGCGGCCGATGGTGAGCGGCTCGGTGTCGCCGCGCAGCACGGCGCCGAACCAGACGCTGACGTTCTCGCCGAGCACGACCGCCCCCATCACCTGCGCGCTGTCCGCCACCCAGGTGCCGTCTGCCAGTTGCGGCGCCACGCCGTCGAGTTCGTACAAGGCCATCGTGTGTCTCCGTGGGTCGAAAACTAGAATTGTAGGGATGCACCCCCGTCTCGGCGCCCTCGCCGCGCTTCGCCTCACCGACCCCGATGCCAAGGTGGCGGCGACGCGCGCGCTTGCCGCGGCCAGCTTGGCGGCGCCGATATCGGACATCGCGGTGCGGCAACCCGGTGACGACGACGGCGTGCCTGGCCGGCCCGAGCGTCCGCTGACGGTGTCGGCCATGGACGTGGGCAAGCGCTCGCCTTTCACGCCCGACGGTCGCGCGGCGCTGGTCCATTCCATCTGCCACATCGAGTTCAACGCGATCAACCTGGCGCTCGACGCGGTGTGGCGCTTCGACGGCATGCCCGAGGCCTACTACCGCGACTGGCTACGCGTGGCCGACGAGGAGGCGCAGCACTTCACGCTGCTGCACGCGCACCTGCAGACGCTGGGCTTCCGCTACGGCGACTTCACCGGCCACGACGGCCTGTGGTCGATGTGCGAGAAGACGAAGCACGACGTGCTGGCCCGCATGGCGCTGGTGCCGCGCACGCTGGAGGCGCGCGGGCTCGACGCCACGCCGCTGATCCAGGCCAAGCTGCGGCGCGTGAACACACCCGATGCTCACGCGGCCATCGCGATCCTCGACCTCATCCTGCGCGACGAGGTGGGCCACGTGGCCATCGGCAACCACTGGTACCGCTGGCTGTGCGCGCGCGACGGCGTCGACCCGATCGCGCGCTACCGCGTGCTGTACCGCCGGCACGAGGCGCCGCGGCTGAAAGCGCCGTTCAACCTCGAGGCGCGGGCCCGCGCCGGATTCACCGAACAAGAACTGGCCGACCTCACCGCCGGCTGACGCGCAGCGACGACACGGTCAGCGGCGCCTTGGCCCGCACCCCGGGGCCGTCGTCTCTCAGAAGCTTTCCCAGTCGTCGCTGCCCGCCGTCGCCAACGCGCGTCCAGGAGCGGCCTTGACTTTGGCGGGCGTGCGCACCACACCCGAGGCCCGGCGCGCGGTGCGTGGCGCCGCCGCGACGGCCCGCGCGCGAACCGGGATGGCCGGGACGGCCGCGATGGCTGGAGCGTCGAGGCGGTCCTGCTGGCCGACGCCCTTGAAGATGCTGACAACCTCGACCAGTGTGGCCGCCTGCTGCTTGAGGCTTTCGGCGGCAGCGGCACTCTCCTCGACCAGCGCCGCGTTCTGCTGCGTGACCTGGTCCAGTTGGTTCACCGCGTCGCCGATCTGGCTGATGCCCGGTGGACTGCTCAGCGCTGGCGGTGGAGATCTCGCCGATGAGGTCGCTCACGCGTTGAACCTGCGAGACGATCTCACTCATCGACATGCCGGCCGCATCGACCTGTCGCGAGCCGGTCTCGACCTTCTCGACACTGGCACCGATCAGTTGCTTGATTTCCTTGGCCGCATCGGCCGAGCGGCTGGCCAGACTGCGCACCTCGCTGGCTACCACCGCGAAACCGCGACCCTGCTCGCCCGCACGCGCGGCCTCCACCGCTGCGTTCAAGGCCAGGATGTTGGTCTGAAACGCGATGCTGTCGATCACACCGATGATGTCGGCGATCTTTTTCGACGAGGCCGCGATCTCCTGCATCGTGCTCACCACCGATCCCACGACCTCGCCGCCGCTCACCGCCGCTGCCGATGCATGGGCGGCCAGTTGCTTGGCTTGTGCTGCGGTTTCCGTGCTGTTCTTGACGGTGCTGGCCAGCTCTTCCATCGAGGCGGCTGTCTGCTCGAGGTTGCTGGCCTGCTCTTCCGTGCGCTGGCTCAGGTCCTGGTTGCCGCTGGCGATCTGCGCTGAGCCGGTGGCGATGTTGTCGCTGCTGGCGCGAACCTGCCCGACGATGCGGGCCAGGCTGGTTTGCATCTCGCCCAGGGACAGCAGGACACTGCCTTCACGTGCACGGTCGGCCCCCAGGACCGGGCTCAGGTCACCGCTCGCCACGCGCTGTGCCGCCGTGCCCAGTTCTCCAGGTTCTGCGCCGAGCGCGCGCGACAGGCTGCGCACCAGCAGCCAGGTGACGACGAGGCCGACGCCAGCCAGGGCCACCGCCAAGGCGATCATCATCAGCATGGCTCGCTTTGCGTCGCTCCTGGCGTCCGCAGCCCCCGCGCTTGCGATCTGCTGCTGAATTTCGGTCGAATCGTCGACGGCTCGGAAGATCGTGTCCTGCAGCGCGCGCGTCTCGTTGAGCAGTTTCGCGGCGCCCTCGCGATCCCCCTTGGCGTCAAGCGCCGCAATCTCGCTCATCTGCGCGTTGTAGCGGGGACGGTTGTCCTGGATGATCTTGAGAAGCTCGCGCGGTTTCGGCGCGGCCATCGTCTTGTCGAGAGACACCAGCATCTCGGTGGTCTGGGCCGCGAGCGCATCGATCTTCTTTTTCTCCGCCGCTTCGAAGACCGGGTCGTCCGACAGGAGCATGTTTCGAATGGCGAGCGCGATGCCATTGAGGTTGTCCCTGACCGCGGTGAACTTCTGGACCTTGACCATCCGGTCGTTGGCGATCTTCTCGATTTGGCTGTTCAGACTGCTCATCTGGACCGCTGCGATGACCGCGATGCAGACCCCCAGCGCCACTGCCGCACCAAATCCCAGCGTGAGCCGGGTCGCCACTTTCAGATTCTTGAACATTCGTTTCCTTTGAGGGTTTGCGCGCTGCCGCGACGGCGATGGGCCCGGCATGCACGCAGATCCACTGCGCCCGGGGCCCATATGGCTATCGGCACCGCCTCAGGGAAACTGAAGTCACGTGGCGCTTCTGCACTCACGCACCGTGCGAAATTCTCGTTCCAGGAAACCGCTAAACGGACTGCCCGACCACCACCAGCTTGGGCGTGAAGCGCTGCAGCACCTCGCCGCGCTGGTTCTTCGTCTCGCAGCGCGCCTGCACCATGGCGCGCCCCGGCTTGGAACGCGACGGCACGATCTCCAGAATCTCGGCTTCGACGTGCAGCACGTCGTCCGGTCGCGTCGGTTGCGGCCATTGCAACTCGCCGCCGGAACCGATCACACCGTCGGCCAGCGGCAGGCCGCTCTCGACCAGCAGCTTCATCGTGAGCGCCGCCGTGTGCCAGCCGCTCGCGGCCAGGCCACGGAAGAAGGTGGCTTCGGCGGCGTCGGGGTCGGTATGGAAGGGCTGCGGATCGAACTGCGCCGCGAAGGCAACGATCTGCGCCGCATCGAGCGCGTGCTCGCCACTGATGAAGCGGTCGCCGACCGACAGGTCGTCGAGGTAGAGGCTGCGGCGGGGCGCTGCGGGCGAATGCGTCTCGGCCATGGAGGTCTCCTTTTTGTTTGGAAGTTGCGCCTATCTTGGCATCAGACGCGCTCGAGCACCGTCGCGATGCCCTGCCCGCCGCCGATGCACTGGGTCGACAGGGCATAGCGCCCGTTCTCGCGCACCAGCAGCGACGCCGCCTTGCCGGTGATGCGCGCGCCGGTCGCGCCCAGCGGGTGGCCGATGGCGAGGCCGCCCCCATCGAGGTTGACGGTGGCCGGGTCCAGCCCGAGGTCGCGGATGCAGGCCAGCGCCTGCGACGAGAAGGCCTCGTTGATCTCGATCACGTCGAGGTCGGCGACGGTGAGCCCGGCGCGTGCCAGCGCCTTGCGCGTGGCGGGGATCGGGCCGATGCCCATGATGGCCGGATCGACGCCGACCGACGCGAAGGACCGGACGCGCGCCATCGGCGCGAGCCCATGCTTCTCGGCGAAGGCGTCGCTGGTGACCAGCACCACGGCCGCGCCGTCGGTCAATGGCGACGACGTGCCGGCCGTCACCGAGCCGTCGGGCCGGAAGGCCGGCTTCAGGCCCGCCAGCGCTTCGAGCGAGGTGGCCGGCCGGATGCAGCCGTCGGCGTCGATCACGTCGCCGTTGGCCAGCTGCACCGGAATGATCTCTGCGGCCAGGCGACCTTCGGTGCGCGCCGCGGTCGCCTTGCGGTGCGACTCGACGGCCAGCGCCTCCTGATCGGCACGGCTCACGTGCCATCGCGCGGCCACGTTCTCGGCGGTCTCGCCCATCGAGATGTAGGCCTGCGTGTTCGCCAGCAACTCGGGGTTGGGCGAGAAGTTGAAACCGCCCTGCGGCACCATCGTCATGGACTCCACGCCCACGCACAGGAAGGCCTCGCCCATGCCCGCCTCGATCTGCGCGGCGGCGATGTGCACCGCCTGCATCGACGAGCCGCAGAAGCGGTTGACCGTCATGCCGCCGACCTCCTGCGGCAGGCCGGCGAGCAGCCCGACGATGCGCGCTAGGTTGTTGCCCTGCGAGGCTTCGGGGTAGGCACAGCCGAGGATCACGTCCTCGATCAGCGCCGGGTCGAGGTCGGTGCGCTTGAGCAGGCCACTCACTGCCTGCGCGGCGAGCGTGTCGGGCCGCACCTCGGCGAGCGCGCCCTTGCGGGCAAAGTGAAAGGGAGTGCGCGCGTAGGCGGCGATGACGGCTTTCATGAATTCGCTCCTTGGTCTAGCCTACCGACCCATCGGTAGTTTTACGGGACAAACAAAAGCACGCCGAAGCGTGCCGGGAATGACGACATCAGCGCGGGATCGATTGCCTGAGTTGCGCGATGGCCTCGTCGAAATCCTCGACACGGCCGGTCATCCGCGCCGACAGCAGCGCCCCCTGACAGGCTGCGAACACATATGCGGCCAGCGCACCGGCCGACACCGGCGGCTTCGCGTCGTGCACCAGTGCACCGAGCACGCCGGTGAGCCACATCACCTGCGTGCTGCGCAGTTCGCGCACGGTCTGGCGCAGCTCTTCGTTGATGCAGTCCCAGCCCGGCGCCAGGGCACCCGCGGGGCACACAGCCGCTCCGGCCTTCATCGCCTGGCGATACATGCGGAAGTAAGCCTCGAGCGCGACCTCGGCGGCACGCGGCTTGGCGGCCCAGTCGCGAAAGCCCTGGCCGGCCTCGCGCAGCACCTCGACGCCGAGCGCTTCCTTGGTCGGGAAGTGGTGGTACAGGCTCGCCTTGCGGATGCCGATCTGGTCGGCCAGGTCCTGGAAGCTGAAGCCTAGGTACGAGCGCGTCTGGATCAGCTGGCGCGCGACGCGCAGGATCTGCGCGCGGGTGGATTCGGCCGGAACGGCCAGGGAGGCGCTGGACATCAGCCTACTATAAGGTAGGCTGATGTCGATCGCCAGCGGTCGCCGGCCGATGCCCCTGCGCCTCAGTCGGCCTTGATGCCGGCCGCCTTGATGACCCGGCCGTCGGCCTCGTACTCGGCGGCGATCGCCTTGGCGAAATCCGCCGCAGCACCGCCGGTCGGCACGTTGTCGGTGGCGGTCAGCTTGGCGCGCAGGTCGGGGGTGGCGAGCGCCTTGTTGATCTCGGCGTTGTAGCGCGCGGCCAGCGGCTGCGGCAAGCCGGCCGGCGCGAACACGCCGAACAGCGACGACAGGTTGGCGGCCGGGTAACCCAGTTCGGCCAGCGTGGGCACGTTGGGCAGGCTGTCGAGCCGCGCCGGTGCGCCGACGGCCAGCGGCCGCAGCTTGCCGGCCTGGATGTGCTGCGACAGCGTGGCACCGGCATTGGTCGACAGCACCTCGAACTGACCGCCCAGCGCGTCGTTCATCTGCTGGCCGCCGCCCTTGTACGGCACGTGCGTCACCTCGATGCGCGCGGCGGCACGCAGCTGCTCCAGCATGATGTGGCCGAGCGAGGCTTGGCCCGAGGTGGCCCAGCGGATCGCGCCGGGCTTGGCCCTGGCGTCGGCCAGTAGGCCGGCGAAGTCCTTGCTCGTGCTGGCCGAAGTCGCCATCAGCAGCACGGGCGAATACATGACGCTGGCGATGGGCAGGATGTCCTTGAGCGGATCGAAGGGCGAGCGGCCCAGGTGCGGGTTCAGCACCAGCGGGCTGATCGCCGAGAAGCCCAGCGTGGCGCCGTCGGGCGCGGCCTTGGCGACCGCGTCCATGCCGATGCTGCCGCTCGCGCCGGCCTTGTTCTCGATCACGACCGCGATGTTCATCTGCGCCGCCAGCTTGTCGGCCAGGGCACGCGCCACCGCGTCGCTCACGCCGCCGGCGGGGTAGGCCACGATGATGCGCAGGGTTTTGGGAAGGGTCTGCGCCACCGCCGTTGTGCCGCACAGCGTGCCGACAGCGGCGAGCGCCACGGCGGACCAGGCCAGCGCGGCGCGCCGCGAAATTCGGGAGTCCATTCGATCTTTCTCAGTCAGGGTTGGGGGTCGTGTGCGGTCAGTCCAGTTGCAGCTTGCGTTCCCGGATCAGCTTCGCCCACTTCTCGTTGTCCGCCTTCACGAACGCAGAAAACTCGGTGGGGCCGAGCGAATGCACCTCGGCACCGGCCGTGGCGAACTTGGCCTGGATGTCGGGTTGCGCCAACACCTTGGCCAGCTCCGTCGACAGCCGGTCGACCACGTCCTTCGGCATCCCGGCCGGGCCGACCAGTCCCTGGAAGCCGACCGATTCCATGCCGCCCAGGCCCAATTCCTTCACGGTCGGCACGTCGGGCAGTTGCGGGTCGCGCCTCGGGCCGGTCACGGCCAGCGCCTTCAGCTTGCCGCCCTTGACCTGCGGCAGCAGCACGCTGCCCGCGTCGATGAGGATCTGCGTCTGCCCACCGATCAGGTCCTGCACGGCCGGCGCGCTGCCCTTGTAGGGCACGTGCGTCATGTCGAGGCCCGTCACCTGGTTCATCAATTCGCCGTTGAGGTGGGTCGAGGTGCCCGCGCCGCCCGAGGCGAAGTTCACCTTGCCCGGCTGGCCCTTGGCCCAGGCGACGAAGGCCTTCAGGTCCTTGGCCGGATGGTCGGGCCGCGTCACCGCGATGTAGCTGCCCTGGCTGATCTGCCCGATGTACGTGAACTGCTTGACCGGGTCGTAGGGCGGCTTCGACTGCAGGTACGGCGCGATGGCGAAGGGGCCGGTGTTGGCCAGCAGCAGCGTGTAGCCGTCGGGCGCCTGCCGGGTGAGCTCGGTGGCGGCGATCATGCCGCTGGCACCGGGCTTGTAGTCGACCACCATCTGCTGCTTGAGGGCCTCCTGCAACGGCACCTGCACCGTGCGCGCCGCGAAGTCGATGCCGCCGCCAGGTGGATAGCCGACGATCAGGCGGATGGGCTTGGTCGAGGGATAGCCCTGCGCGGACGCAAGTCCGGCGGCCGTCAATGCCGTGAAGGCCAGCAAGGCCGGGATGCGCTTGAAACTCATGGTGATCGGTCTCCGATGGTTCTTGTGTGGCACTTATTCTGCCGCCAGCCGCTGCAGCGTGAGCGCGTTCCCCACCGCCGCGCCACCTGCCGTGTTGTCGAGCACGCACCAGCATTCGGCCCCCGCGTCACGCGCCTGCCGCAGACGCTGCGCGACGCGCTCTAGCAGCGCATCGTCGTAAGCCGACCAGTAGACGCGCGGCGTGCCGTGCATGCGCACGTAGACCAGCCCGGGCCAGCCGCCGGGTGCGGCTGCGCCGTCGTGCAAGACCGGGTCGGCCAGCACGCGGCCAACCCGATAGCCGGCGAGCAGCGCATCGGCGTCGGCCGTGAACCAGCTGGCATGGCGCGGCTCCAGCGCCACGTGGCCGGGATAACGCTGGCGCACGCCGTCGAAGAAGCGCCGCGCGACGGCCGCATCGAAGCCCAAGCGGGGCGCGAGCTGGACCAGCAGGCAGCCCAGCTTGTCGCCGAGGCCGGCAATCTGCGCGAGGAAGTCGTCGAACGGTGGCATCGCATCGACCAGTTGCCGCTCGTGCGTGATGGTCTTGGGCAGCTTGACCGCGAAGCGGAAATGCGCCGGCGTGCTGGCCGCCCAGCGCGCGTAGGTCTCGAGCCGGTGGGGTCGGTAGAACGAGGTGTCGATCTCCACCGCATCGAAGCGTGTCGCGTAGCGCTCGAGGTGCGAACCCTCGGCCGGAAAGTGCGGCCACTGGTCGCGCGGCAGGCTCCAACCGGCGCAGCCGATGCGCAACGAGGGTGGGCCGGGGTGCAGCGTCATCCGCGCGGGTGGTGCTGCGCGTGCAGCTGCTTGAGCCGCTCGCGCGCCACGTGGGTGTAGATCGTCGTGGTGGAAATGTCGGCGTGGCCCAGCAGCAGCTGCACCGCGCGCAGGTCCGCGCCGTGGTTGAGCAGATGCGTCGCGAAGGCGTGGCGCAGCGTGTGCGGCGACAGCGGCACGCGGATGCCCGCGGCCTCGGCCTGCTTCTTCACGATGATCCAGAACATCACGCGCGTCATGCCGGCGCCGCGCGCGGTCACGAACAGGTCGGGCGTCTGCTGTCCACCGAGGATCTCGGGACGGGCTTCGTCCATGTAGCGCTCGATCCAGCGGCGCGCCTCGCCGCCGAAGGGCACCAGCCGTTCCTTGCTGCCCTTGCCCGTCACGCGCAGCACGCCGTCGTTCAGACTCAGCTCGAAGACCTTGAGCGTCACCAGTTCGCTCACGCGCAGGCCGCTCGCGTACATCAGCTCGAGCATCGCGCGGTCGCGCAGGCCGAGCGGCGTGTTGACGTCGGGTGCGTTCAGCAGATCGTCAACCTGCTTCTCAGACAGCAGCTTGATGGCGCGGGGCGCCTGCCGCGCCGGGGCCAGCCGCAGCGTCGGGTCGGCCGTGATGCGGTTCTCGCGCAAGGCCCATCGGTAGTAGCGCTTGAAGACGGTGAGCCGACGGTTGGCGGACGTGGCCTTGCCGGTCTTGCCTTCGCGCCCGCCGCGCGCCAACCGCGCGCCCATGTAGGCCTGCACGTCATGCTCGGCGGCGCGGTCGAGCCCGGTATGGCGCTCGGCCTGCAGCCATTGCGCGAACAGCGCCAGATCGCGCCGGTAGGCGGCCAGCGTGTTCTTCGACAGCCCGTCCTCCAGCCACAGCGCATCGACGAAATCATCGATCTCGGGGGTGGCAGGCGCGGCAGATGAAACAGGCTCGGACATCGCGCACAAGATAACAAACAAAAAGCCGCCCGGAGGCGGCTCGTTGTCGAGACGGCAGCGCCGCTTACTCGAGCGTGAGCTTCTGCTTGGCCACGACCTGCTTGTAGATCTCGTACTCGGCCTTGATCTGCGCGGCGAACTGCTCGGGCGTGTTGGCCACGACGATCGAGTCGGTGTCCTCGATGCGCTTCTTCACGGCCGGGTCGGCCAGCGCCTTCTTCACACCTTCGTTGACCTTGTCGACAACGTCCTTCGGCAGGCCCTTGGGGCCCAGGATGCCGTAGTAGGCCATGCGGTTCACCGGCTCCAGGCCGACTTCCTTGAAGGTCGGCACGTTCGGCAACGCGGCCACGCGGTTGGGCGCGCTCACCACGATCGGGATGAGGCGGCCGGCCTTGATGAAGGGCAGCGCCGACGGCAGGTTGTCGAAGATGATCGGCACCTGGCCGGCCACCGTGTCGTTGAGTGCCGGGCCGGCACCGCGGTACGGGATGTGCGTGACGAAGGTGTTCGTCAGGCTCTTGTACAGCTCCATCAGCAGGTGGCCGATGCCACCGGTGCCCGACGACGAGTACGAGTACTTGCCGGGGTTCTTCTTCAGCTCGGCCACGAACTCGGCGTAGTTCTTGGCCGGGAAGTTTGGGTTGACCGCGATGATGTTCGGCGTCGCGGCGATGTTGATGATCGGCGTGAAGTCGTTGATCGGGTCGTACGGCGTCTTGGGGTTGATGGCCGGGTTGGCCGCCGTGCTCGACACGGTGGCGATGCCCAGCTTGTAGCCGTCGGCCGGGGCACGCGCGGTTTCGGCCGCCCCCACGATGCCGCCGCCGCCGGCGCGGTTCACCACGATCACGGGCTGGCCCAGCACCTTGCCCAGCGGATCGGCCACGACGCGCGCCACGATGTCGGTGGTGCCGCCGGGTGCGAAAGGCACGCTCAGTTCGATCGGCTTGTTCGGATAGCCCTGCGCCAGCGCCGGGCCGGCGACAGCGACCAGCGCAGCGGCACCCGCGAGGGCATTCCATTGACGACGTTGCATCTGCAAACTCCTGGTAAGTCGAAAAACACGAAACCCTGATGCTAGCGGGTCCATCCCATCGGCCGTTCCCAGGATTACCCACGGAACCGCCGGTTTATCCTCGACGCGGTGAACTACGCGCAACTCCTCTTCCCCGACTTTTCCCTCATCGCCTGCGGCTGGCTGCTCTGCCGTTACACCGCCCTCGACCGCCGCGTGTGGGACCAGGTCGAGTCGCTGGTCTACTACTTTCTCTTTCCCGTGCTGCTGTTCCATTCGATCGTGCGCAGCCCGATCGACTTCGGCGCCACGTCGAACCTGCTGGCGGCGGGCCTGGGGGTCAGCGTGATCGGCGTCGTGCTGTCGTACGCCCTGCCCCACCTGCCGTGGCTCGGCCGGCACATCGACCGGCGCGAGCACGCGGGCGGCGCGCAGATTGCCTTCCGCTTCAACTCCTTCATCTGCCTGGCCATGGCCGATCGGCTGGCCGGGGCGCAGGGCCTGCTGCTGATCGCGGTGCTCATCGGGGTGTGCGTGCCGCTGATGAACGTGGCCGCCGTGTGGCCCATGGCGCGGCATGCGCAGACCGGCTTCGTGCGGCAGCTGCTGCGCAACCCGCTGATCATCGCGACCGCCTCCGGCCTGGTGGTCAACCTGCTCGGCATCACGGTGCCGGGCTGGATGGAGCCCTCGCTCACCCGCATCGGCGCGGCGTCGTTGGCACTGGGGCTGATGGCCGCAGGCGCGGGCATGCAGTTCGCGACTTTGGCGCAGAGCAAGGTGCTGGCGGTGTCGCTGCTGTCCATCCGGCACCTGATCCTGCCGCTGATCGGCTGGGGCCTGGCGCGCGCGCTGCACCTCGACCCGGCGCAATCGGCCGTGCTGATGGCCTTCGCGGCGGTGCCCACCGCATCGAGCGCCTACGTGCTGGCGGCGCGCATGGGCTACAACGGGCCGTACGTGGCGGGGCTGGTCACGCTCTCGACCATCCTGGGGGTGCTCAGCCTGCCGTTCGCGCTGTCGCTGCCGCGCTGAACCGGCGCACGATCGGCGCCATGGCATACGCCGTTCTGGTAATGGCCCCCTGGGTACCCAAGGCCTAGCATCGACGGGCGACATCGAGCGGCGCCGTTCGGCGTCCATGCGCACCAGGAGATGGCATGGGTTTCAGTCTCGACGTAATCCAGGGGATGGCGGCGGCATGGACCGTGGGTCTGCTGCTGCTGATCGCTGTCTGCTGGATGGCATGGCGCCGCATCGCGGCCTGGCGCGAAGCCCGTCGGCGCATCGAAGCCGCGCGCGTGCGCTCCGGCCACGTCCCGCTCGAGATTCCGACCGTGCGCGGCGGCCTGGGAACGATCGGCGACGACGGCGAGCCCGACACCCTGCCCGGGTGGTTCATTCAGGGCAAAGGCGAGCATGCGGTGGTCGACGAGCACCCGCGCATCCACCTGCGCTACCGCGACCCGAAAGGCCGCAAGGCCGAATGCACGATGAAGGTCGAGAAGATCGACCTGCGCAAGCGCTACCTCGCCGGCTACGGCGATCTGCCCGGCGAACAGCACGTCGTGCCGCTCCACGCCATCAAGGCGGCGCGCATCGCCGATACCGGGCAGCGCTTCAACGTCGACTTCTGGGTCGACGCGGTGAAGGTCGCGCGCCGGCGGCGCGGCGAAATCTAGCCGGCTCCCCGCCCTCTCCTCCCCGTCGGTTGCAGTCCGGATACTCGCTCCGGATGCCGGCCTGCGACGCAGCCCGTGCTAGGCGTGGGCGTATCCACGCTCAAATTCAGGCCGAAAATTACTCAGACGTCGCAAGTGTGGCTTCCTCTAGAGCGTCAGGCGGCCTCCCCTTGGCATGCATTTCACGGGCTGCTGCGTGCTGCTTTGCGAAGCGCAAAGTGCCGGGGTCACTTTCGACGTCTCACTCCTCCAGCCGAAGATCAAAGGCTTTCCGTGCCTTCTCGACCTCCGTGATATTGGACAGCGTCCAGCCATGCAGCGCCTTGAACGGCTGCTCCAGCGTGCGGCCGAGCGGCGTGACTGCGTACTCCACGGCGACGGGTGACACCGGTATCACGCGGCGCGAGATGAGCCCGTTGCGTTCGAGCCGCCGCAGGCACTGGGTGAGCGCTTTCTGCGTGATGCCTTCGAGCTGCCGCTTGATCACGTTGAAGCGCAGCGGGCCGTCTGCGAACACGTGCAGCACCATATCGACCACTTGTCCGCAATCTGATCGAGCAAGGCACGGCTGGGGCAATCGGCGGCAAAGCATTGAAGCGGAAACCGACCATGATCGGTGGAACCCGATTCGCCGGTGGAAAGCCCGTCGGGCCTGGACGCACCGGACCAGCCGCGCGGTGAAGCCATGACCGAGGAAGCGATTGCGGACACCGTGGCGGCGTTCGCGGCAGCCGCGGCAGATGCCAAGGGGAGCGCTCGCGGTTCGCCCGCGAGATCGTGGCCGCCACCCGCAAGGCGGTCGGTCCCGACTTTCCGATCATCATGCGCGTGAGCCAATGGAAGCAGCAGGACCTGACCGTACGTCTCGCCCCCCCCCAGGACATGACGGATTGGCTGCTGCCCCTCGTGGAGGCTGGCGTGGATGTGTTGCATTGTTCGCAGCGGCGTTTCTGGGAGCCGGAATTTCCGGAACTCGACGGCGTGAACGGCCTGAACTGCGCGGGCTGGGCCAAGAAGCTGACCGGTGCCACCACGATCAGCGTGGGCTCCGTGGGCCTGGATGGCGACGTCCTGAACGCCTTTGCCGGCAAGGGATCGAAGGCGGCGAGCGTGCAGCGACTGGTCGAACGCATGGAACGCAACGAGTTCGACCTGATTGCCGTCGGCCGTGCATTGCTCGGCGATCCGGACTGGATCTCCAAGATTCAATCGGGTGATTACACCAACCTGAAGGGCTTTGACGCCGCAGCATTGAGTGCACTGGTCTGAGCGAACCCGACGCGGGGCCCCCGTCGCTGATCAGCCGCCTTCATTGACGGCCGATTCTCCGCACCAGGGATAGACGTGACGGTCCGGCGCGCCCGCATATCACTGCGGTTCGATGCCGGCCTTTTTCACCAGGCTCGCGTACTTCGCCAGTTCGCTGCGGAACTCGGCCTTGGCCTGCTCCGGCGATGTGATGGCGATGATGTTGCCCTGTTTGGCCATCGCTTCCTTGACGGCCGGATCATCGAACGCGACGACAAGCGCATCGTGCGTCTTCTTGACCGTTGCGGTGCTCATGTTCTTTGGACCGATCACCGCAAACCATGCATCGACAATCAGGTTCGGCAGGCCCTGCTCGACGAAGGTCGGGATTTCAGGCGCGGCGGGCGAGCGCTGGGCGCCGAGCATGCCGATCGCACGCAGGGCACCGCTCTTGAGGTGCGCCTGCACGCTCGGAAGGCCAGCCGTGCCGAAATCGACCTGCCCGCCGATCAGATCGCTGACCATCGGTCCGACCCCTTTGTAAGGGATGTGCCTGGCCGACACGCCGGCTTCCTCGAGAAAGAGTTGCGTGGCCAGGTGCAGGATGGTGCCGGTCCCGCCCGAGGCGAAGTTGAGCATGCCCGGCTTGCTCCGGAGCAGCGCGACGAACTCCTTGGAATTGATGGCCGCGACCTTGCTCGGGTTCACCACCAGCACCATCGGCGTCGACCCGACGATCGCGATCGGCGTGAAGTCTCCGGGCATGTCGAAGGACAGTGACTTGATCACGCTCGGGAAGATCACGACATTGTTCGACACCATCGAGAGCGTGTTGCCGTCCGGTACCGAGCGCGCCAGCACCTGCAGGCCGACCACACCGCCGGCACCGGGCTGGTTGTCGATCACGACGGCCGTGTTGAGCGCCTTGGAAAGCCCCGGTTGCGCGGCACGAGCGATGGCGTCGACGCCGGAGCCGGCGGCGTTCGGCAGGACGAGGCGAACCGTGCCGTGCTGCGCCTGGGCCCGCTGTCGGAAGAGACCCAAGGGGTCGAGCGTGAGCGTGGTGGCAGCGGCCGCTGCCAGCAGCGCACGACGGGATGGGCGTAGCGATTCGATCATGTGGTTTGTCTCCATCGTTCTAAGAGGCCATGGTGGCCCGGGGCGCACGCGGTCTAGGCCACGATGCTTCGCGCGCGGAGGTCGGTGATGGCGTCGGTGGTGAAGCCCAGGCTTTGGAGCAATTCGTCCGTGTGTTCGCCGATGCGCGGTGGATCGAGCCGCACGCCGAGACGTCGGCCTTCCATCGTGAAAGGAAACAGCGTGGTCTTCACCGTCTTGCCGGCCTGCGGCCCGTCGGACAGGCGCAGGTCCGCCAGACCGCCGGTCGCCAGCAGGTGCTCGTCATCGTAGAGATCCTCGGGCTTGCGGATGGGTGCGAACGGCAGGCCGGCCTTCTCCATGATCGCGGCCAGTTCGGCCGCACTGCGCTCGCCGATGTGCTCGCCGATCGAACGAAGCAGGCGCGGCCGGTGCGCAATGCGCTGGTTGTTGGTGGCAAGCGCGGGTTCGGCCTTCAATGCGTCCAGACCCAGCGCGTCGCAGAACACGCGCCACTGCGCGTCGCTCACCGCCGCCAGAAAGATCTGCTCGCCGTCCTTGACGGTGAACACGTCATACACCGCCCACGGGTTGTCGCGCGCAGGCATCGGCGCGGGATGCTTGCCCGTCACCGCGTACTGCAGCATGTGCTGGCCCATCAGGAAGACGTTGTTCTCATACAGTGCCGACTGGATCTCCATGCCCCGGCCGGTGATGCCGCGCTGGATCAGCGCGCCGAGAACGGCGATGGCACCGAAGAGCCCGCCCATGATGTCGTTGACGCTCGTGCCCGCGCGAAGCGGATCGCCGGGACGTCCGGTCATGTAGGCCAGACCGCCCATCATCTGCACGACTTCGTCGAGCGCGGTCCGATGGTCGTAGGGACCGGGCAGGAATCCCTTGTGGCTCGCGTAGATAAGCCGCGGGTTGACCTGCGACAACGCTGCGTAGTCGAGGCCGTACTTCGCCATGGTGCCCGGCTTGAAGTTCTCCGCCACGACATCGGCCGTCGCCGTCAGCTGGCGCGCGGTCTCGGCGCCGTCCTCGGTGTGAAGGTCGATGCCAATGCTCTTCTTGTTGCGGTTGAACATCGGGAAGAAACCCGCGCCGGCGCCCATGAGGCGGCGGCTGTGTTCACCCGCCACAGGTTCGATCTTGATCACCTCGGCGCCCAGGTCCGCCAGCACCATGCCGCAGGTCGGCCCCATCACCATGTGGGTGAACTCGACCACCCGCAGGCCCTGCAGGGGCTGTGCAGCCTGCCCGCTCATGCCGGCTCCATCGTCTTCGGCAGGCCAGCACGCCAGAGGGTGCCGTGCAAGGTTTCGCCAGGCAGCCATTCCTCGACCCGCTTGCGCAATGCGAGCAGCGCTTCGATGTCCTGTCCGGATTCGATGCCCATGCTCGCCAGCATGTAGGCCAGGTCCTCGGTCGCGGCATTGCCGCTGGCGCCCGGCGCATGGGGGCAGCCACCGATGCCGCCGATGCAGGCGTCGAAACGCGTGATGCCCAGTTCAAGGGCCGCGAACACGTTCGCAAGCGCCAGGCCGCGCGTGTCGTGGAAGTGCCCGCAGTCCAGCTTGCCGCGCGCCACGGGCAGCACCTGCGCGAAGAGCGCCTGCACCATCGCCGGATCGGCATAGCCGACCGTGTCGGCAAGGCTGACCGCGTCCACGCCTTCGGCGACCACGGTTTCGACCAGCCGAACGACTTCCTCGGGTTCGACGCGGCCCTGGATCGTGCAGCCGAACGCGGTGCTGATGCCGACCTCGATGCGCGTGCGGGCGCCGCGCGCGTCGCGTGCATCGCGGATGCGGGCGATGTCCTGCACCACCTCGTCCGGCGTCTTTCTCAGGTTGGCCAGGCTGTGGGCATGGCTCGCGGACAGCGGCAGCATCATCGACTCGGCATGGCAGTCCATCGCGCGCTCCGCCCCCTTGAGGTTGGGCACCAGCACGGACGCACACAGACCCGGGAGTGTCTGCGCGAAGGCCAGCACCTCGGCCGTATCGGCCAGTTGCGGCAGCAGGCGCGCCGGCACGAAGGAGCCGACTTCGATCTCGCGCTGGCCCGCGTCGTAGGCGGCCTGAATCCACTGCAGCTTGGCGGCGGTGGGCACCACCTGCGCGATGCTCTGCAAGCCGTCGCGCAGGCCCATTTCGCGGATCACGACGTGCCGGGGCCGTAGGGGGTTGTCTCTGTGTTCGATCGTCATGCCCAAAGTCTAGAATTTCCGAACACATCGCGCTGCGCAATTTCAGAAGCTCAGCGTTCCCGTTAGGAACATCTTGCGCGACCTTGACCTCACCACGCTTCGACTCTTCGTCGCCGTTTGCGAGACCGGCAACATGGCGCGGGCGGGCGAGCAGGCCAATATCGTCGGCTCGGCCATCAGCAAGCGGCTCGCACAGCTCGAAAACCAGCTGGGCACACCGCTGCTGATCCGCAAACGCCACGGGGTCGTGCCGACAGTGGCCGGCCAGACGGTGCTGGAACACGCGCGGGCCATGCTCGATGGTGCCGCCCGCATCGAGCGGGACATGGCCAGCCACAATGCGGGCGCCCATGGACAGGTGCGCGTCTTCGCAAGCGTCTCGACCATGACCGAATTCATGGCCAACGACGTCGCGGCCTTTCTCAAGATGCCATCGCACCGAACGATCCAGGTCGATCTCGAGGAACGGCTGAGCCCGGACGTGGTCGCGGGGGTGCGCGACGGCATGGCATCCATTGGCGTCTGCTGGGATGCCGTCGACCTCGGGGTGCTCCAATCGCTTCCCTACTGCAGCGATCACCTGTGCGTCGTGGTGCCCGAGAGTCATCCACTCACCGGACGCCGGAGCGTGCGTTTCGGCGAGACGCTCGACTACGAGCATGTGAGCCTGCCGATCAACAGTGCGCTCCAGCTCATGTACCAGCGCGCTGCAGCGCGCGTGGGTCGCACACTGGTGCACCGAATCGTCGTCAGCAATTTCGAGGTGGCGTTGCACGTCATCGCGGCCGACCTGGCGATCGGTCTCATCCCGAAGGAAGTCGCCGCGCGTTCGACGGCGAGCCGCGGCCTCTGCATGGTTCCGCTGGACGAGCCCTGGGCGGAACGCCGCTTCGTGATGTGCATGCGCGACGAGAAGGCGCTTTCCCCTGCAGCGCAGAAGCTGGTTGAACATCTGGCACAGACGGGGCGACGTCGCTCGGTTCCCGCTTAAGCATCTCGTTTTGACGAAACCTCACCCGCATTTTCAGAGCGTTCAACTCTTCTACCCTGCAGATGTCCGTCCCGACTTCGAGGTGTTCGCTGCGGCTTTCACCGTTACGCAGCCTCAGCCTCAGCCTCAGCCTCGAGACGGCAAGGGGGCTCGAATGCGTTAGCACCATCTCGCGATGATGCGGAAGTCCCCGCCGGTCGAAAACTGCGAGGACTAGGGTGGATCGCCTTCGATCGGCAGCGCTGCCATCTGGACGTTGTTGCGCCCCGCCCGCTTGGCCTGATAGAGCATCTCGTCCGCCTGCTTCACCAATGCGGCGGCCGTCGCAGCGCCGCCCTGGTAGAACGCCAGACCGATGCTCGCGGTGACCCTGATCGTTCGCTGCTCGATGGCGAACGGCGTCTGCATGGCCATCACGAGCTTGGCGGCGGCCGAGACGGCGATGTCGGGGTTGGACAGCCCTTCCATGACGACCGTGAACTCATCGCCGCCCAAGCGCGCACGCATATCGCTCGAACGCAAACCGTGTGACAACCTGCTCGAGAAAGCCTTCAGCAACTCGTCGCCCGTCTGGTGCCCGAACTGGTCATTGATCTGCTTGAAACCGTCGATGTCCAGATACATCAGCGCCATCAGCGCGGCGGCGCTCCGGCTGCGGTCCATGGCCTCGCTCAGCCGCACGTCGAAACCCGCGCGGTTGGCAAGGCCAGTGAGCGGATCGATCTGCGCCAGGTTGAGCAGGCGCTTCTCCTCGAGCTTTTGTCGCGTGATGTCGGTGATCACGGCATGGAAGCCGACGACGGCTTCTGTATTGGCCGCCGTCTGGGGGATGTACTGAGCCTCGTAGCAGTTGTAGCTGTCGCTGTGGCTGATCTCGCTCTGGAAGGTGACGGGATCGCCCGCCAAGGCCGCGCGTATGTGGTGTTCCACGGACTGGTACGCAGGCTCTCCCAGGAGCTCCTTGACGGTGTGCCCCTGGATCTGATCCCGGGAGAGCCCGAATTCGCGCTCGTAGGCCAGATTGTTGAATCGATAGCGTTCGTCCGAATCGATGTAGGCCACGCGCATCGGTAGCGCGTCGGCCACCGTGCGCAGGCGGGCCTCGCTTTCCTGCAGTGCTTCCTCGGCCTCGTGATGCTCGGTGATGTCGCTGTCCAGGGTGTAGAGGCCCATCACCTCGCCCTGTTCGTTGCGCTCCGGAACCAGCGTGGTCTGGATGTCGCGACGGCCACCGGGCGCCGCCACCCTGCGCTCGTAGGTCATCTGGCGCCCGGCCAGGGCGGCCCGAATGTACGGCTCCATCTGTGCCCACGCCTCGTCGCCGTAGAACTCGCGCACGCTCAGGCCCAACAGCTGCTGGGGCTCGACGTCGAACCAGTCCTGATAGGCCTTGTTGACGAACCGGAAGCGCAGGTCGCGGTCCAGGTAGGAGATCAGTGCCGGCAGGTGGTCCGTCACCATGCGCAGGCGATGCTCGCTCTCGCGCAGTGCCTGCTCCGCGGCCTTGGCCGCAGAGATGTCGCGCATCAGCCCCGAAAAGTACTCGACCTTGCCGTACTTGTCGCGGTGTGCGATCACCATGTGGCTGACCGGAAACTCGCGCCGCTGGTTGTCCCACACCAGCGACTCGCCGACCCAGACACCGGTGGCGACCGCGGTCGGCACCATCTCCGAGCTGAATCGCTTCAGCGTTTGCGGTGGATTGAAGTCGGACACGCTCAGCGTCTCTATCGGGGCGTCGAGGTCCACACCCGTGCGACGGCGCGCGGCCGGATTCATGTAGATGAGCCGCCCCTTCGCATCGCTCTGGATGATGTAGTCGGTCGTCAGGTCGAAGATGGCCGTGAGCGTGCGAAGGGCCCGCTCGGCGCGGGTGCGCTCGGTGATGTCGGTCACCGTTCCCACGTGGCCGAGGACGCGGCCGCCGACGAGCACGGGCCGGCTTCGCAATGCCACCAGCACCCGGGTGCCGTCCTTGCGGTGCAGCCGGCGTATCGCGTTCAGCGGTTCGGCCGCGCTGGCGACCTGAGTCCAGTCCTGGCGGACTTTCTCGCGGATCTCCTCGCGCACGAGCGTGAGCCAGCCCTCTTGCGCTTCCTCACGCTCGAGTCCGTGGATGGCCAGGTACTCGTCGTTCACGTAGGTCATGCGACCATCACTGTCGCAACGGAACAAGCCCACCGGCGATGCGTCGGTGACCGCCGCCACCTCGAGCCGCTGCTCGCGCAGCTCGGTCATCAACTCGTCGAACTCGCGCGCCAGATCGCCGCGCTCGTCGTTGGCGATGACATCGAGCCT
Organism: Variovorax sp. J2L1-78; assembly: GCF_030317205.1. Classification (NCBI taxonomy): domain Bacteria; kingdom Pseudomonadati; phylum Pseudomonadota; class Betaproteobacteria; order Burkholderiales; family Comamonadaceae; genus Variovorax; species Variovorax arabinosiphilus. The sequence goes on from NZ_JASZYB010000001.1 coordinate 1,965,566, forward strand.
GACTTGGCTGTCCGGCGAGCGGCGCAGGGTGCGAATCGCATTGCTCAGCGCCTCCAGCGGACGCATGACCCAGGCCGTGCCCAGCCAAACCAGCAGCGCGCAGCCCAGGCCCAGCCAAAACAACTGCAGAAGGAGGTTTCGCCTCGCCTGCTCCAGCGGTGCATAGGCGGCACGGGCCGGCACGATCAGGCGCAGATCCCAGTCGGCGCTACTCACGGTGGCGTGCGTGGCCAGGTCGTTCTCGGTGCCGCCGGCGAAGGCGACGGCGGCTGCGGCGGCGGGCTTGAGCAGCAGCGCCGAATCGGGATGCATGACGACCCGCGGCGACTCGCCGCGCGTGACGATCTCGTAGTAGCCCGCGCGGCCGACCGTGGCGCGGCTGAGATCGCCGAGCACATTGGCGCGCTGCAAGTTCAGCGCCGCACCCAGCACGCCAACCAGCTCGCCATCCGGTCCTTCGACGGGCACGGCCATGACCACGGCTGGCTCCAGGCGGCCTTTGGTGAGCAGGGGCGCCGAGATAGCCGGCTCGCGCCGGTCGCGCACCCGCTTGAAATAGTCGCGATCGGCCACGTTCGGTGGCTGGGCCGCAGGCGGATGGATGGCAACGATATCGCCGTCCAGCGCTGCCAGCGCGGCGTTGTCGAACATCGCGCGCAAGTCCCTGTCCGCCAGAAACCGCTGCCGGGCCGCGGGATCTGCAAAGCCGCCCGCGCCGAGTTCGCGGGCTGCGCGCGCCAGGGCAGCCATGTGAACGCCCAGCTTGTAGTCGAGGTCCGCCGCGGCGCTCTCCGTCAACGCCTGCTGCTGTTCGCGCATCAAGCCGACGTACTCGCTCGACAGGCTCCGGTACTGCCACCAGCCCGTTGCACCCACCAGCGCGAGCAAGAGCGAGGTGATGAGCAGCGCCGTCTTCGTTCTCAGCTTGAGCCGCACGGGCTTTCCTTCTCGCGCACGACGGCGGCGGTGGTTCGGGGCTGCATTTTCTGATGATAGCAACGGCTTTCCTTGGCCGCAGTCTCGCGATGGAGGCAGTTCGGGCAACCGTTCACGCGACGGTGCCTCCGTGCGCGCCACGCACGCATCGCGAGAACTTGCCTCGATGCCGGCGCTCCTGGGGGCAAACCCCTCTCATGACATCGGCGACTGGGGCTACATCGGCGTCGTGCCCTTGCTGACCGGCCTGGTCGGCACCTGCCCGCTCTACACCCTCCTGGGCTTGAGCACCTGCCCGCGCGACGGGCGCTCCGACGCCACGCGCACTTGATTCAGCGCAAGGCAGCGGCGCCGGCCGATGCCTACAGTGACCCGATGCCTTGAACCATGAGAGGAAGCCATGAGCAACATCCTGGTGGTCGTCTATTCATTCACCGGCACCTCGCGGCAGGTCGCGGAGCTGCTGTCCGGCCAGCAGGGCTGGCAGGTCGCGCACATCGTCGACGCACAGCCGCGCCGGGGCCTGCTCGGCAACGTGCGCTGCGTGCTCGATTCGCTCCTGCACCGACGTCCCGAGATCCGCTACGACGGCCCGCCGCCCAGCGCCTTCGATGCGGTGGTGCTGGTCTCGCCGATCTGGATGCTGCAACTGGCCGGTCCGATGCGCAGCTTTCTCGCGTTTCAGGCCCACCAGCTGCCCAGCGTGGCCGTCCTTTCCGTGATGGGGGGACGCGGCGCATCGAACGCCGCGGCGGAAGTCGGCGTGATCCTCGGCCGGGAGCCGATTCTCAGCGCATCCGTCACCATGCGCGAGGTCGAGGACGGCAGCTGCGCCGCGCGACTGCAGCCCTTCGGGACCGCCATCGGCAGTGCCACTCACTCGCAGGCCGTGGTGCGTCCCGTCACCTTGTCGCCCCAATCGACCTGAGGACCGCACCCGGCTCGCCACGTGCCGATCCGCGTTCCTGCCGCAGCATGGCGCGCAAGGCCCGCCTGGACTCAGAGCGGTGGCCCCAGCCCGATCGGTGCCGGCACGACGTTCACGATGCGGGTGAACAGCGCGTTGTATTCGAAGTCCGCGACATGACCGGTCAGCGGGTCGCGGTTCTGCGCGAAGGCCTCGTCCAGCGCACGCCAGTCGTCCGCGGTCAGCACCCGTTCGGCCAACGGCAGGATCTCTCGCTCCTCCAGCGCCATGTGGGCCAGGTAGAAGTCGACGTAGGCGCCGACGGCGCGCTCGAAGGCCTCGCGCCGCGCATCGCCCAGCATCTCGAAGGCGAGCAGCGCATGCTCGACGTCGCGGATCCGGCGCTCGCCGTGCGCGTGGTCGCCGTCCAGCTGATCGAGCAGGTCGCGCGACATCGGCGTCCGGGCACGCAGCTTCGGGAACAGCAGCCCGGACTCCTTGCGGTGATGCCGCTTCTCCGGGAACTCGTCCACGTAGAAGAGCATGGCGCGCAGCGTCGCGAAGTCGGGCAGGCTGCCCTTGATGCGGTGCTGCTCGAGCAGGAGGACGATGGAGCGAAGGACCGCCGACAGCGCGGCGTGCTCCTGGCGGATGATGCGGACCGTGGTTCCCGTCATGGCGTGTTCCTTTGCATGCCTGAAGGGTCGCGCCTTTGGCGCCCGCCGCCTTGCGCCAGATCAATCGATGCGCCACGCAGGCGCGCCGGCGGCTTGATCGATGTCAACCGGTGCCGCCGTGAGGGCTCAGGCGCGCTAGACGCCGGCGCACCAGGTCGCCTCGATCCAGGCGATGTCGATCGGGCCGTGCGTGGCGACCTCGATGGCGCTGCGCTGCTCGTCGGCCCGCAGCGGCTCGTGCAATGCGAACTGGCGCTCCAGCACCGCCACGCCCGCTTCCGAGGCGTCGGTGCCCGCGACGCTTCGCGCAGCCACCATGGCAGCAGCATCTTGACGCGGCGCCGCCCGGCGCGACACTGCGGACATGGACACGCGCAACCCGTCGGCAGCAATGGTCGGCCTGGCCGTGGCGCTGGGCATCGGACTCATCGTCGGCATCGAACGCGAACGCCGCAAGGCCCAGGGCGACCGGCGGACGGCGGCGGGCCTGCGCACCTTCGCGATCGCCGCCGTGGCCGGCGCGGTGGCGCAGGTGATCCAGGCGGGGTCGCTCGTTCCCATCGGCGGGGCGCTCGTCGCCGCGCTGGCGGTCGTGTCGCACTGGAAGAGCCGCTCGCGTGATCCGGGCATGACCACGGAACTCGCCCTCTTCGCGACCTACCTCATCGGCGTGCTCTGCGTGATCGACCCCGCGCTCGGCGCGGCCTGCGGCACGGGGCTCGCGCTGCTGCTGGCGGCCCGCCGCAGGCTGCACCGGTTCGCGACCGAGTTGCTGAGCGAACAGGAGCTGCACGACGGCGTCCTGCTGGCGGCGCTCGCGCTGATCGTGCTGCCCTTCATTCCGGTGGGGCCGATCGACATGCTGGGTGGCATCGCTGCCCGGCCGCTGGCGGCGATGGTGCTTGTCATCATGGCGATACAGGCCGCAGGCCAGGCCGCGGTGCGCTGGCTGGGCGTGCGCGGCGGCCTGCTGGCCGCCGGCTTCGCGTCGGGCTTCGTCTCGAGCACGGCCACCGTGGCGTCCTTCGGCCACCGCGCGCGTCGGCAACCGCAGGACGTCCGCCTGCTGGCAGGCGCTGCAGCCCTCTCGGCGGTGGCCACCTGGGTGCTGGCCCTGGCGATGACCACCGCGCTGTCGCCCCAGGCGGGCCTCGCACTGCTGCCGGTAGCAGCAGCCGGTGCCGCCGGTGCCGCGGCCGTGGGCATGCTGCCGCTCCTGGGGTCGGCGCCATCGCCTGCCGCCGGGCGCGGATCGCTCGAAGCGCCCGCGGACACCGGCAGCGCGCTGCGCCCCCGTGAAGCGATCGCTGTCGCGCTCACCCTGGCCCTGGTCGCGTTGCTCGTGGGCACAGCCCAGCGCCACTTCGGCAACGCCGGGCTGCAGTTCGGTGTCGCCCTCGCAGCGCTGGTCGACGCGCATGCACCGGTGGCCTCGCTCGCCTCGCTGCACGCGGCCGGCAACCTGCCGACGCAGCGCTTCATCCTCGGCGTGCTCATCGCGGTCGGCGCCAACACGCTCACGCGCTGCGCCGTGGCGCTGATGACCGGCGGCATCCCGTATGCGCTGCGCGTGGGAGCGGCGCTGGGGACGAGCCTCGCATCCGCCTGTGCAACCGCCTTCTGGCTGGCCTGGCCGTGAGCGCGCGGCCCCGGCAGCCGACCCATTCAGCCCGTGCTCACCGACAGCGCCGGCGCCGTGCACGCGCGCCGCGCGACAGCTTCCGTCAGCACCGCCCCCATCCCGGCGTGCGGCCGGAAGGCCGCCAGGCCCTTGAGCCCGCGTCGCCAGACGGCCGGTCGTCGCACACGGCCTGCATGATCCAGGGCGCATCGCGCAGCACATGCACGCAGCCCTGGGGCCCGCGCCAGTACGCGGGATCGCCGACGGCCTGGCGCAGGTCGCTGCGGCGCATCGCGTCGATCCGGGCCACGACGGGCTCATGGGCGAGCATGTCGCGCGGGTCGGCATGACGCGTCATCAGCGCGAGCAGCGAGCGTGGCGGGATGCACAGGTCGCGCTCGTCTTCGCCGTCGGCGTTGTAATTGACGAGTTCGCCCAGCCGGCGCAGCTTCGCGCAGTCGCCGGGCTCGAAGCCCGCGTCGCGCGCCAGCCGGTCCGCCACCGCAGCGAGGTTGTCGCCATAGATACCGACCAGCGCCCATGCGCGGTGCGCCCCGCCCAGATGCCGGTCGACCAGCAGGCTGGTGCAGACGTCGCTCGATTCGTCGATGTGCGCATCGAGGCCGGGATGCGCGGGCACGTCGCCGGCGGCGTGATGATCGAAGTAGCGCACGCGCACGCCGTGGTCCAGGAGGCACATCAGATCGCGGCGGTTGCGCTGCATCGAGATGTCGAACACGTCGACCTCGTCGCCGGCCATGGCCGCGACGCGGTGCAGCAGCGCGATGTCGCGCTTGAGCCCGGTCACCGCTTCGGCCGGCCCCGGCGCGTGCAGCCGCCATTGCACGACGGCGCACAGGCCGTCGGCATCGCCGTTGAAGACATCGAAACGCCGCCCCATGGTCCCTGCACCCATCGGCCGTTCAGCCACGCCTCATCGGGACATGCGCCAGTCGCCGTCGGCCTGCAGGCACGCGCTGGCGCCGATGCCGTCGAACCGGGCGCCGACCGTCACCTCGAGCCTGAAATCGCGGCACCGGGCCCCGCCCCGCGCAAAGCTGCGCACCGGCGTGAACACGAAGCGGTCGCCGGTCTCGTGGTTGCGCCAGACCGAGGACTCGCCGTCCGGCAGGCTTTCCAGGATGGCCGCTGCGCGCCGACGGTCGCTGTCGTCCATCGCCCGGGCCGCCACGCTGCCCAGCGCGCTGTCCGCAATGGATCCGGTGAGCATGCCGCCGGCCGGCGGGCCGCCGCCGAAGCGGCTGCAGGCGGACGTCGCGAGCGCGACGCCTGCCGCGAAAAGAACCGACCCCAGCTTCATTCGCACCTCCATGGTGATCGCCCCGTCGAATGGAAGCCAGCATCGCCCAAGGTCCCGGGCGACGGCTTGATGCAGCGCAATGCATCGGGACGACCGGCGTTCTCCGGGGGGATCGAGGCCCGGTTTGCGCCGGGTCAAAGCGGCGAGGGCTGCACTCCGCAACGATGTCGCACAGCCAGGAGACCCGCCATGTTCTTTTCCGATCGTGTCGATGCCGCGCAACAGCTTTCGCAGTCGCTGCAGAGGCGGAAGGGGCATCGTCCGCTGATCCTCGCCATCCCGCGCGGCGCACTCGAGATCGGCCGGCTGGTGGCCGATCGCCTGGACGGCGAACTCGACGTGGTGCTCGTGCGCAAGCTGCGGGCACCCTCCTCGCCGGAATTCGCCATCGGTTCGATCGACGAGAGCGGATGGACCTACATCGCGCCCCACGCGCGCGCCGCCGGTGCGGACGAGCGCTACATCGAGCAGGAGAAGCGTGCCCAGCTCGCGCTGCTGCAGGACCGTCGCCGGCGCTACACGCCCGATCGGGCACCGATCGACGCGAACGGGCGGATCGCCATCGTGGTGGACGACGGCCTCGCGACCGGCGCGACCATGGTGGCCGCGCTGCACGCCGTCCGTGCGCGGCAACCGACAAGGCTGATCTGCGCCGTGCCTGTCGCATCGCCCGAAGCCATCGCGCTGGTGCGCCCCCTCGCCGACGAGGTCGTGTGCTTGCATGCACCCGAGGACTTCGGTTCGGTCGGACGGTTCTACCAGTCGTTCGATCAGGTCGAGGACGAGCAGGCGATCCGCCTGCTCAACGCGTCGGGCCCGCGCATTGCCAGGCCGCAGTGAGCGGGGCGGCAACGGATCGGTGACCACGCTCGGCGGACGCATGAAGCCAGTCCCGCCAGCCAGGCCCAAGCGCGGCGACGACCCGGCCGTTCCGATCGCCAATGCCGACGTGGCGGCGATGTTCGACGAGATCGCCGACCTGCTCGAACTGCAGGCGGCCAGCATCTTCCGCATCCGCGCCTACCGCAATGCCGCGCGCATGCTGGGCGACCTGGGCCGCGGCGTGCAGGGCATGGTGGCGCAGCGCGAAGACCTGGACGCGCTGCCCGGCATCGGGCCCGCCCGCGCACGCGCGCTGCAGCAGGCGCTCGGCATCCGCACGCTCGAGGATGTGCAGCGCGCCCTGGCCTAGGTCGAAAGCCAAGCCCACGTCGCCGCCTTTGAGCAGCAATGCTTCAGGCGATTTGGACCAGCGAATACGCTCAATGAGCGTACAATGCCCCGCCAACGCAGTTCCAGTTCTCCCCGTCGCGCACGCGGCGCGGGTTCTTGTCATCGGCAGCCATGACCGACTCGAAGCCGCAAAGCCCCACACCAGCAGCCATACGCGAAGCCCGCCTTGCTGCAGGCCTCACACAAACAGAGGCAGCACAAACGGTACGGGCGTCGCTGCGGGGATGGCAGCAATGGGAAGCCGGTGACCGGGCGATGCCGCCCGGTTTGTTCGAGCTGTTCATGCTCAAGACCGGGCAATGGCCGCTCGGCGATGAAGCGGGGAACTGAGTAGCGAGGATCAAAGACATGGCGGGCGCAGCAGCAACCAATACAGGTTTCCCCGGTGTGGAGGTACACGGAAAGTCGATCCGTATCGCCTTCATGTACCAAGGTGCCCGCATCGGTACACGCTCGGCATCGAACCGACCCGCCACAATATCAAGCACGCCGTTCAAGGTGCCCAAGACCAAGAAGGAGCGAACCGTGTTGCTGCAACCGCCGGCGCGCGGAGCGCTGAAGGTGTTGATCGCAGACGCGGAGCAGCGCGAGCCTGCCGACCTGACCGTCTGGCTGAACCGCCATGAATCGCGCATCGATCGCGTGCGCGTGCTGCTGTCGCCAAAGACGCAGGCTCGCGAGAAGGTCGTCAACGACTACTTCGTGCCGAGCGCCTGCAACACCAAGTGGGCCATCGCGAACCAGATGGGCCACAGCGACTATTCCATGCTCGTCACCGTTTATGGTCGATGGATTGATACGGAGTCCCCCAGAGCGCTGGAGCGTATCTGGGCGAGCATGCAAAACATGGCAAAAAGTACCCCCAACTTGCCTCATAAAACCGATGCAGAAACTGCAAGTTATTGATTTATATGGATAAGTTAGACGTTTCTGCGCATACGCCGATGATGGCGCAGTATTTCCGCCTCAAGGCGGACCACCCGGACACGCTGCTGTTCTACCGGATGGGCGACTTCTACGAACTGTTCTACGGCGACGCCGAAAAGGCCGCGCGACTGCTCGACATCACGCTGACGCAGCGCGGCCAGTCAGGCGGGCAGCCGGTGGTGATGGCGGGCGTGCCCTTTCATGCCGTCGATGCCTACCTGGGGCGGCTCATCAAGCTGGGCGAATCGGTCGCCATCTGCGAACAGGTCGGCGAGGTCGGTGCCGGGAAGGGGCCGGTCGAGCGCAAGGTGATGCGGGTGGTCACGCCCGGCACGCTGACCGATGCGGAGCTGCTCAACGACAAGAGCGAGTCGCTGCTGCTCGCAGTGCAGGCCAGCGGCCGCAATGCCATCGGCCTGGCCTGGCTGAGCGTGACCGGCGCCGAACTGCGCCTGGCCGAATGTCCGGCCGACACGCTCGAAGCCTGGATCGCCCGCATTGCGCCGAGCGAACTGCTCTACAACGCCGAGGTCACGCCGGCCTTCGAGAACCGGCTGAAGGCCGCGCGTGCCGCGCAGCCCTTCACGCTGTCGGTGCGGCCGGCGTGGCAGTTCGACGGCGCGCTGGGCGAACGCAAGCTGTGCGAGCAGCTGGGCAGCACCAGCCTCGCCGCCTGGAACGCCGAAGGCCTGCCCAACGCGCACGCCGCCGCGTCGGCCCTGCTGGGCTATGCCGAACACACGCAGGGGCGCGCGCTGTCGCATGTGCAGCGCCTGACGGTCGAGCGCGACGGCGACCTGATCGAACTGCCGCCCGCCACGCGGCGCAACCTCGAACTCGTGCAGACGCTGCGCGGCGAGGATTCGCCCACCCTCTTCTCGCTGCTCGACACCTGCATGACCGGCATGGGCAGTCGCCTGCTCAAGCGCTGGCTGTTGTCGCCCCGGCGCGAGCGCAGCGAGGCGCAGGCCCGGCTCGATGCCATCGGCACGCTGCAGTCGCACGCGCCCGGCGCGGCGGTGGCGCCGTGGCGTGCCCTGCGCGACGCATTGAAGAACACCAGCGACGTCGAGCGCATCGCCGCACGCATCGCGCTGCGCCAGGTGCGCCCGCGCGAACTGGTCGCGCTGCGGCTGGCGCTGGCCAAGGCGGAGCAACTCGCCCCCCTGCTGCCCGGGGACGCCGCGCTGCTCCAGCAGATTGCGCAGACGCTCGCGCCGCCGGCCGGCTGTGTCGAGCTGCTGGTGAGCGCGATGAAGCCCGACCCAGCTGCGCTGGTGCGCGACGGCGGCGTGATCGCCACCGGGCACGACGCCGAGCTCGACGAGCTGCGCGCCATCAGCGAGAACTGCGACGACTTCCTGCTCCAGCTCGAAGTGCAGGAGCGCGAGCGCACCGGCATCTCGAACCTGCGGGTGCAGTTCAACCGGGTGCACGGCTTCTACATCGAGGTGACGCAGAGCGCGCTCGCGAAGGTGCCCGACAACTACCGCCGCCGTCAGACGCTGAAGAATGCCGAGCGCTTCATCACGCCCGAGCTCAAGGCCTTCGAGGACAAGGCGCTGAGCGCGCAGGACCGCGCCTTGGCCCGCGAGAAGTGGCTGTACGAGCAACTGCTCGACGCGCTGCAGCCGCACGTCAACGCGCTCACGCGCCTGGCCACGGGCATCGCGACGCTCGACGCGCTGTGCACACTGGCCGAGCGCTCGCACACGCTGCACTGGAAGGCGCCCGGCTTCGTGGCGCACCCCTGCATCGAGATCGTGCAGGGCCGCCATCCGGTGGTGGAAGCGCGGCTGGCCGAGAAGTCGTCGGGCGGCTTCATCGCCAACGACACGGCGCTTGGGCCCCAGCAGCGCATGCAGGTCATCACCGGGCCGAACATGGGCGGCAAGTCGACCTACATGCGGCAGATCGCGATCATCGTGCTGCTGGCCTCCATCGGCTCGCACGTGCCGGCGACCGCCTGCCGGCTCGGACCGATCGACGCCATCCACACCCGCATCGGCGCGGCGGACGACCTGGCCAACGCGCAGTCGACCTTCATGCTGGAGATGACCGAGGCGGCGCAGATCCTGCACAGCGCTTCGGCACAGTCGCTGGTGCTGATGGACGAGATCGGCCGCGGCACCAGCACCTTCGACGGCCTGGCGCTGGCCGCCGGCATCGCGGCGCAGCTGCACGACCGCACCAAGGCCTTCACGCTGTTCGCCACGCACTACTTCGAGCTGACCGAATTCCCCGCCACGCACCACGGCGCGGTGAACATGCACGTGAGCGCGACGGAGTCCGGCCGCGACATCGTCTTCCTGCACGAGATGCAGCCGGGGCCGGCCAGCAAGAGCTACGGCATCCAGGTGGCGCGGCTGGCCGGCATGCCCGCGGCGGTGGTCAACCATGCGCGCCAGGCTCTCGAAGCGCTGGAGGCGCAGCAGACGCAGACGCGCGCGCAGGTCGACCTGTTCGCCCCGCCGCCGGCCGCACAGGCCCCGGCGACGAGCGCCGTAGAATCGGCCCTGGCCACGCTGGACCTCGACGCGATGAGCCCCCGGGAGGCGCTGGAAGCGCTGTACACACTTCAAAAACTCAACCAGCGCGAAACCGGTCGAGGCTGAGTCGGCCCGAATCGTGCGAGACGACCCCATGACTTACTGCGTAGGCATCAAACTCAACGCCGGACTGGTGTTCCTCTCCGACTCGCGCACGAACGCGGGCGTGGACCACATCAGCACCTTCCGCAAGATGATCGTCTACGAGCAGCCGGGCGACCGCGTCATGGTGCTGCTGTCGGCCGGCAACCTGAGCATCTCGCAGTCGGTGCGCGAAATCCTCCAGATCGAGGAGCTGCGCGAGACGCAGGAAGACGGCGAGCCCGGTCCGCCCATCACCATCTGGAACGCCAAGAGCATGTTCGATGCCGCGCGCGTGCTCGGCGCGGCCGTGCGGCACGTGTACGACCGCGACGCCGAAGCACTCAAGCACGCCGGACTGGACTTCAACGTGTCCTTCGTCTTCGGCGGCCAGGTCAAGGGTGAAGGCATGCGGCTCTTTCTCGTCTACTCGGCCGGCAACTTCATCGAGGCCACCAACGAGACGCCCTACTTCCAGATCGGCGAATCGAAGTACGGCAAGCCGGTGCTCGACCGCGTGCTCACGCCCGACACGCCGCTCGACGAGGCCGCCAAGTGCGCGCTGGTGTCGATGGATTCCACGATGAAGTCGAACCTCTCGGTGGGCCTTCCGCTCGACCTGGTGGTGTACGAGGCGAACCGCTTGGAGACCGACAAGATCGTCTGCCTGGACGCCAACAACCCGTACTACCAGATGATGCACAACAGCTGGGGCCAGAAGCTGCGCGAGGTGTTCGACAGCATCGAGGATCCGGTCTGGGACGGCAGCGCAAGTGCCCACCCGCTGATGATGCCGGCCGCGCGGCACAGCCCGCTGCGCAAGATCTCGACGCCGGACGAAAAACTGATCTAGCGCCTGTGACCGGGGTGACGCTGCCGCCTGTCGTCTTCTCGCACGGGAACAGCTTTCCGGCGAGCACCTACCGCGTCATGCTCGACAGCCTGCGCAGCCGCGGGCTCGACGTGCACGCCATCGAGAAGTTCGGGCACGACCCGAAGTACCCCGTCACCAACAACTGGCCGCACTTGGTCGAGCAACTCGCCGACTTCACGCGCGGCCTGGTGAAGCAGGCCGGTCAGCCGGCCTTCCTGGTGGGTCATTCGCTCGGCGGCTTTCTCAGCCTGATGTGCGCCGCACGCCATCCGATGCTCGCGCGCGGCGTCGTGATGATCGACTCGCCGCTGGTCGGCGGCTGGCGCGCCAACACGCTGGGCCTGGTCAAGCGCACGCCGCTCCTGAAGTCCGTGTCGCCGGGCTCGGTGAGCCGCAAGCGGCGCACCGCCTGGGACGACCGCGAGGCGGCCTTCGAGCATTTCCGCGCCAAGCGCGCCTTCGCGCGCTGGGACGAACGGGTGCTGCGCGACTACGTGGACTACGGCATGCGCGCATCGCCGGGTGCCCTGACGCTCAGCTTCGACCGCGACGTGGAGACCGCCATCTACGACACCCTGCCGAACAACCTCGCCCCTCTGCTGCGCGCCAACCCCCTGCACTGCCGTGTCGCCTTCATCGGCGGACGCCAGTCGGTCGAGATGCGCCGCGTCGGCCTCGCGATGACCGAGCGCGTGACGCGCGGGCGCATGTCGATGCTCGACGGGACGCACCTGTTCCCGATGGAAAAGCCGATCGCGACGGCGGCGGCGGTGGAAGCGGCGCTGCGCAATCTGCTGTGATTGCGACGGGCCGACGCCATGCCGTCACTCCGCCCAGACCACCACCCCCGTCCACGCCGTCGCCAGCACCACGATGCCGAACACGATGCGGTAGTAGGCGAAAGGCACGAAGGTGTGCGTGCTGATGTACCTGAGCAGCCAGCGCACGCAGAGCCAGGCACTCAGGAACGAGAACAGCAGCCCGACCGCGAAGAGCGGGATGTCGGCCACCGACAGCAGCGCGCGTTCCTTGTAGAGGCTGTACGCGCCGGCACCGATCAGTGTCGGGATGGCGAGGAAGAAGGAAAAGTCGGTGGCGGCCTGGCGGCTCAGGCCGAGCAGCATGCCACCGATGATGGTCGAGCCGCTGCGACTGGTGCCGGGGATCATCGCGAAGCACTGCACCAGGCCGACCTTGAGCGCATCCCACGGCGTCATGTCGTCGACGTTTTCGATGCGCACCGAACCCGGCGGCCGTTTTTCGGCCCATAGGATGATGAAGCCGCCGATGATGAAGGTGGTGGCGACCACGACGGGCGTGAACAGGTGTTCCTTGATCACCTTGCCGAACAGCAGCCCCAGCACCACGGCGGGCAGGAAGCCGATCAGCACGTTGAGCGCCAGCCGGCGGGCCTTGGCCTGCCGCGGCAGCGCGACCACGGTCGAATGGATCTTCTGCCAATACACGAGGATGACCGCGAAGATCGCGCCGGTCTGGATCGCGATGTCGAACACCTTGGCCTTCGCGTCGTCGAAGCCCAGCAGCGACCCGGCGAGGATGAGGTGACCCGTCGACGAGATCGGCAGGAACTCGGTCAGCCCCTCGACGATGCCCATGACCGCGGCCTTGGCCAGCAAAACGATATCCACGCGTGCTCCTTTGAAAGAGCCTGGATTATCGCGAGGGCACGAGTCAGGTGATGATCAGGTGGCGTTCAGGCTGTGCGCTGCGTCAGGTCTATGCCAGCCGCATGCGCAATGCGCGCACGGCGCTGTCGACCGTGGTGAGCACCGGCAGGCCGGTCGCCGCCTCGCAGGCCGCCCGTGCGCGCGCCATGCTGAACTGGGCCAGTGCGATGCGCTGGCAGCCGCGCGCCTTCAAGGCCACGGCCTGCGCGGCGATCAGCGCGTCGTGCGTGGCGCCGTCGCCGCGGTTGAGCGCGTCGAGTGCGCCTTCGGCCAACGCGGTCTCGAGCGCGATGCTCGCCGGGAATTCGGGCGGCATCGATGCCAGCGTCGGCGCGAAGGTGGAGATCAGGCCCAGCGTGCCACTCCCTGCGGCTGCCTCGGCGATCATGGCCTCGTTGGGCTTGAGCACCGGCATCGCCGCATGGCGCCGCGCCACCGCCTCGATGCACGGCCCGAAGGCCGAGCAGGTGAAGAGGATGCCCTCGGCACCGGTGTCGACCGCGTACTGCGCGAGCCGATGGAAGCGCTCGTGCATCGCCGCGTCCAGCCCCTGACCCGACCCCTGCGCGTTCCGCGCGAGGTCGGCCGACAGGCTGTCGTCCAGCAAATTCATGCGCAGGGCTTCAGGCCAGTCGCGCGCGAAGGCGGCGTTGATCGGTTCGACGGAATGGGTGAGTGCGTGGATCAGGGCAATGCGGGTCATGTGGCGTTCACGGAAGCGGGCTGGGGAAACGAATGATCGTCTGCGTGCTTCTTCAACCCGGCGCCTGCCAGCCGCCACCCAGGCCCTGGATCAACCCCACCGCCGCGATCTGCCGGTTGACCTGCAACTGCAGCACCGTGCGCCGGGCGCTGAGCGCCGAGGCCTGCGCCGTGACCACCTCGGTGTAGCTCACCTGGCCCGCGCGGTAGCGGTTGAGAATCTGCTGCTCGGTGCGGTCCGCGGCGGCCGAAGCCTCGCGGCGCAAGGCCTCCTGCGAGGCCAGGCTGGCGGTGGCGGTGAGCTGGTCTTCGACGCCCTGGAAGGCGGTCAGCACGGTCTGCCGGTAACTCGCCACCGAGGCGTCGTACGAGGCCTTGGCCGCATCCACCTGCGCGCCGATGGCGCCCGCATCGAACAGCACCTGCGCCGCCGACAGGCCGATCGACCACAGCGTGTTCGATGCGCTGAACAGGTCGGACACGCGACTGGCCGAACGCCCGAGCGACGCGCTCAGGCTGAAGCTGGGGTAGTACGCCGAGCGCGCGATGCCGATCTGCGCATTGGCCTTGGCCACGGCCCGCTCGGCCGCTGCGATGTCGGGCCGGCGCTGCAGCAGCGTCGACGGCACGCCCAGCGGCACCGCGGGCACGACGGGCGTCCACGCCGTCTCGACCGGCAGCTGGAAGTCGGCCGGTGCAACGCCGACCAGCACAGCGATGGCGTGCTCGTAGGTGTCGCGCGTGCGCTGGAGCGCGACGCGGTCGGCACGCGTGTTGACCAGTTGCGTCTGCGCCTGCAGCACGTCGCTCTGCGCGGCGATGCCGGCCTCGTAGCGGTTGCGCGTGATGGCGTAGGCGCGCTCGTAGCCTTCGAGCGTCTCGGCCAGCAGCGCCAGTTCGGCGTCGGCCTCGCGCAGCGAGAAGTAATTGGATGCGAGCTCGCCCTGCGCCGACAGGCGCGCGGCGGCCAGGTCGGCCTCGCTCGCCTGCGCCTGGGCCTGCGCGCTGCTGACGTTCTCGCGCAGCTTGCCCCACAGGTCGGGCGCCCAGTCGGCCCCCAGCGTGGCGCTGGCACTGCCGCGCGCATCGCCGGCGCCACGGGTGCCGCTGCGCTGGGCGCTGCCCGACAGCGACACCGTCGGGAACAACGACGCACGCGCCTCGCGCACCAGCGCCTGGGCCTGGGCGTAGTTCGCCACCGCGATCGCGATGTTCTGGTTGGACACCTGCACGCGCTCGACCAGGGCGTTGAGCCCGGCATCGCCGAAGAGCTGCCACCACGGGCCGCGCTCGAACGCATCGGCCGGTGCGGCCGGCAGCCAGCCTTCGGCCGCGGGCGCTTCCTTCCAGGCACCGGGCGACACCATCGCCGGGCGTTCGTACGCCGGCCCGACCGCGCAGGCGGTGAGCGAAGCGGCGACAGCCAGCGCCATCAGGGTGGGCAGGAAGGATGATCGGGCACGCATGGTTTCTCTTCTCTCGTGGGGTTCAGGCCGCTGCGGCGCCACCTTCGACGTCCTCGCTGCGCGCGAGATGTTTCTCGTTGGGCGCCCGCCGGCGCAGCTTGTCCATCAGCACGTAGACCACCGGCGTCGTCAGCAGCGTGAGCATCTGGCTGGCGATCAGCCCGCCGACGATCGCCACGCCCAGCGGTTGCCGCAGTTCGGCGCCCTGGCCGAAGCCGATGGCGAGCGGCAGGGCGCCGAGGATCGCCGCCAGCGTGGTCATCAGGATCGGGCGGAATCGCAGCATGCAGGCTTCGCGCACCGCCTCGGTGGCCGACAGGCCGCGCGAACGTTCGGCCTCCAGCGCGAAGTCGATGATCATGATGGCGTTCTTCTTCACGATGCCGATCAGGAGGAACAGCCCGATCAACGCGATGATCGACAGCTCCATGCGGAACAGCAGCAGCGCCAGCACCGCGCCCACGCCGGCCGAAGGCAGCGTGGTCAGCACCGTGATCGGGTGGATCAGGCTTTCGTACAGGATGCCCAGCACGATGTAGATCACGACGATGGCCGCGATGATCAAGAGCATCTGCTGCGCGTTGGACTGCTCCGCCGCACGCGCCGTGCCCGAGAAACTGCCGCGCACGTTGACCGGCATGGCGATGTCGTTCTCGGCCTGCTTCACCAGCCGCTGGCCTTCGGCCAGGGTCACGCCGTCGGCCAGGCTGAACGACACCGTGCTCGACAGCTCGGTGTCTTCGTGGCTGATGGAGCTGGGCACCGCACGCTCGCTCAGCTTTGCGAAGGCCGCCAGCGGCACCATGTTGGTGGTGCTCGACGCCAGGGCCTGGCCGGCCGACGAGTTGCGCGCACCGGGGTTGGCCGAGGTGGTGGTCGAGGTGCCGGTGGCCGCGTCGGTGGTGTTCTGCACCGAGCTCACCGTGGTGGCGCCGCTCGCGGTCGTGGTGGTGCTGAGCGTCGAGGGCACGTACAGGTCCTTCAGCACGATCGGCGCGGGCTGGAAACGCGGCGCCCATTCCATGATGACCGAGTACTGGTTGAGGTCGTTGTAGATGGTCGCCACCGAGCGCTGGCCGTAGGCGTTGTAGAGCGCGTTGTCGACGGCGCTCGACGTCACGCCCAGGCGCGTCGCCGCATCACGGTCGACCTCGACGAAGGTCTCGACGCCGTTGTCCGACGATTCACCATCGACGTCGGTGAGCTGCGGCAGCTCCTTGAGCCGCTCGGCCAGCTTGTTCGACCAGCTGCGCAGGTCGCTCAGGCTGTCGCTCTTGAGCGTGTACTGGTAGGTCGAGTTGCTCTGCCGCCCACCCATGCGCAGGTCCTGCACCGGGCCGAGGAACACGCGCAGCCCGGTCAGCTGGTTGAGCTTGGGACGCAGGCGGTCGATCACCACCTGGGTCTTGACCTTGCGCTCGGCCAGCGGCTTGAGGTTGACGAACATGAAGCCGCCGCCGGCGCGCGAGCCGCCCGCGAAGCCTACCACCGTGTCGACCGCCGGGTCGGCGTTGATGATGTCGACCGCCTCCTTCAGCTTGGCGGTGAGCGCCACCGACGAGATGCTCTGGTCGGCGCGTAGCCCGGCGTTGAGCTGCCCGTTGTCCTGCTGCGGAAAATAGCCCTTGGGCACCGCGACGAAGAGGTACACGTTGAGCGCGATCACGGCCAGCAGCACCGCCATCACCACCAGCTTGGCCGACAACGCCCAGTCGAGGCTGTGGCCGTACAGGCGCAGGCTCCACTGCCACAGGCGCTCGGTCCAGCGCATGAAGGGCCCGCTGATGCGGCCCGGCCGCTTGCCGGCGTAGTAGTTCTCGGCGCGCAGCAGCATCGCGCACATCATCGGGGTGGTGGTGAGCGAGATCACCAGCGAAATCAGCACCGACGCCGACAGCGTGACCGCGAATTCGCGGAACAGCCGTCCCACCTGCCCGCCCATGAACAGCAGGGGGATGAACACCGCCACCAGCGACAGGCTGATCGACAGCACCGTGAAGCCGACTTCGCGCGCACCGCGCAGCGCCGCCGACACGCGGTCCATGCCGTTCTCGATGTGGCGCTGCGTGTTCTCCAGCACCACGATGGCGTCGTCCACCACGAACCCGGTGGCGACGGTCAGCGCCATCAGGCTCAGGTTGTTGAGCGAGAAGCCCAGCAGGTGCATCACGCCGAAGGTGCCGAGCAGCGACACGACGGTCGCCACCGCCGGGATGATGGTCGCGCGCGCACGGCGCAGAAACACGCCCACCACCAGCACCACCAGAACCACCGAGATGACCAGCGTCAGCTCGACCTCGTGCAGCGAGGAGCGGATGGAGTTGGTGCGGTCCGAGGCGACTTGCACCTCGATGTCCGCCGGCAGCTGCGCGCGCAGCTCGGGAATGAGCTTGCGCACCCCGTCGACCGTCTCGATGATGTTCGCGCCGGGCTGCTGCGTGACCAGCACGATCACCGCCGGCTGGCCGTTGAACAAGCCCACGGTACGGGTGTTCTCGACGCTGTCGATCACCTCGGCCACGTCGCGCAACCGCACGGCCGCGTTGTTGCGCCAGGCGATCACGAGGTCGCGGTAGTCCGCCGCCCGCAGGCCCGGCGCGGGCGTGTAGACCTGCAGCCGGCGGTCGTCGCTCTCGATCGCCCCCTTCGGCCGGTTGGCGTTGTTGGCCTGGATGGCGGCGCGCACGTCCTCGGTGCTGATGCCCAGGCGGTTGAGCGAGTAAGGCTCCAGTTCGACGCGCACCGCCGGCAGCGAGCCGCCGCCGATCTCCACGTCGCCCACGCCTTCGACCTGCGACAGGCGCTGGCTCACGATGTTCGACACCGCGTCGTAGATCTGCCCCGGCGTGCGCGTCTTCGAAGTCAGCGTCAGGATGACCACCGGCGCGGCAGTCGGATTGGCCTTGCGGTAGGTCGGGTTGCTGCGCAGCGTTGAGGGCAAATCGGCGCGCGCGGCGTTGATGGCGGCCTGCACCTCGCGCGCGGCCGAGTCGATATTGCGGCTCAGGTCGAACTGCAGCGTGACCCGGGCCGAGCCGTTGGAGCTGCTCGACGTGAGTTCGTTGACGCCCGGTATCACGCCCAGCCGCCGCTCCAGCGGCGTGGCCACGCTCGATGCCATGGTGCTCGGGCTCGCGCCGGGCAGGCTGGCCGACACCGAGATCGTCGGGAAGTCGACCTGCGGCAGGGGCGACACCGGCAGCACGAAGAAGGCCATGATGCCGGCCAGCGCGATGCCGATCGTCAGCAGGACGGTCGCGATCGGGCGCTCGACGAAGGGCTTCGACAGGTTCATGGCGCTTCGGTCGCGGCCTCGGGGTCGTCCGCTTCACGGCGGCGCGAGAAGCGGCGCCCCACGCGGTCGAAGGCCAGGTAGATCACCGGCGTGGTGAACAGCGTGAGCATCTGGCTGAGCACCAGCCCGCCGAAGATCGCCAGGCCCAGCGGCCGGCGCAGCTCGGCGCCCTCGCCCCAGCCCAGCATCAGCGGCACGGCGGCGAAGAGCGCGGCCAGCGTGGTCATGAGGATCGGGCGGAAGCGCAGCAGCGCGGCCTGGTGGATCGCCTCCTGCGGCGACTTGCCCTGTCGCCGCTCGGCATCGATCGCGAAGTCGATCATCATGATCGCGTTCTTCTTGACGATGCCGATCAAGAGGATGATGCCGATGATGCCGATCACGCCCAGGTCGTTGCCGGTGACCATCAGCGCCAGCAGCGCGCCGACGCCGGCCGAGGGCAGCGTCGACAGGATCGTGAGCGGGTGCACGTAGCTCTCGTACAGCACGCCCAGCACGATGTACACGCAGATCACCGCCGCGAGGATGAGCCACAGCTGGTTGGAGAGCGACTTCTCGTAGGCGCCCGCGGCGCCGAGGAAGTTCATCGTGATGCTCGACGGCAGGCCGATCTCCTGCGCCGCTGCGCGGATGGCCGACACCGATTTGCCGAGCGCGACGCCGGGCGCCGTGTCGAAACCGACCGTGGCCGCCGGGTACTGCGCCACGCGCGTGACCTGCAGCGGCGCGAGCTGCTCGCGCACCGTCGCGAAGGACGACAGGGGCGTGGCCGTGCCGCCGCCGGTGCGCAGCTGCAGCGTGCCCAGGCCCTGGATCGACGAGAGCCCTTCGCGCTGTGCTTCGAGGATCACGCGGTACTGGTTCGTCTCGGTGAAGATGGTCGAGACGATGCGCTGGCCGAAGGCGCTGTAGAGCGCATCGTCGACCGAGCTGGCCGTGACGGACAGGCGCGACGCGGTGTTGCGGTCGATGTCGACGTAGGCCGCGAGGCCCTGCGCACCGGCATCGGTGGTCGCGTTGCGCACCAGCGGTTCCTTCGCGAGGCGATCGACCAGCTTCTTCGCCCAGCCGTTGACCGCCGCGGTGTCGACGCCTTCGAGCGACACGCGGAACTCGGTGGGGCCGGTCTCGGCGTCGATGGTCAGGTCCTGCGTGGGCTGCAGGTAGAGCTTGGCGCCGGCCACGTCGTGGCTGACGCGCTCGCGCAACCGCGTCATGATGGCCTGCTGGTCGCCGCGGCCTTCGCGCAGGTTGACCAACACGCTGCCGGTGTTGAGCGTGGTGTTGTTCGCCGCATCGACACCCACCACCGAACTCACGCTGCGCACGTCGGGGTCGCGCAGAATGGCGTTAGCGGCCGCCTGCTGGATCTCGGCCATGCGCAGGTACGACACGTCCTGCGACGCCTCGATGCGGCCCTTGAGCTGACCGGTGTCCTGCGTCGGGAAGAGGCCCTTGGGGATCGCGACGTAAAGGAGCACCGTGAGGGCCATCGTGGCCACGGCGACGATCAGCGTGAGCGGCTGGTGGCGCAGCACCCACTGCAGCCAGATGTCGTAGCGCGCGATCACGCGGTCGAAGAAGCGCTGCACGGCATGGCCGAAGCGGCCGCCCTGCTCCGCCTCGGGCTTGAGCCAGCGCGCCGACATCATCGGCACCAGCGTGAGCGAAACGACCGCCGAGATCAGGATGGTGATCGCCAGCGTGACGGCGAACTCGCGGAACAGCCGGCCCACCACGTCGCTCATGAAGAGCAGCGGGATCAGCACCGCGATGAGCGAGACGGTCAGCGAGATGATGGTGAAGCCGATCTGCGTCGCGCCCTTGAGGGCGGCGGCGAAGGGCTTCTCGCCCTCTTCCAGGTAGCGCGCGATGTTCTCGATCATCACGATCGCGTCGTCCACGACGAAGCCGGTCGCGATGGTCAGCGCCATCAGGCTCAGGTTGTTGAGCGAATAGCCCAGCAGGTACATCAGCCCGCAGCTGCCGATGAGCGAGATCGGCACGGCGATGCTGGCGATGATGGTGGCGCGGACGTTGTGCAGGAAGAAGAAGATCACCAGCACGACCAGCACGACGGCCAGGATGAGCTCGAGCTGCACGTGGTGCACCGACGCGCGGATGCCGGTGGTGCGGTCCGACAGGATCTCCACGCGCACGGCGCCGGGCAGCGAGGCCTGCAGCTCGGGCAGTTGCTTGCGGATGGCGTCGACCGTCGCGATCACGTTGGCGCCGGGCTGGCGCTGCACGTTGAGGATCACCGCGGGACGCAGGGTGCCCTCGGCGTTCGCCTCGTCGCCCTTCAACGCCGCCCAGGCGCCGAGCTGCGTGTTCTCGGCGCCGTCGACCACGCGCGCCACGTCGGTCATGCGCACCGGCGCGCCGTTCTTCCACGCGACGATCAGGTTCTTGTAGTCGGCCGCGGTGACCAGCTGGTCGTTCGCATTGATGGTGTAAGAGCGCTTCGGGCCATCGAAGCTGCCCTTCGCACTGTTGGCGTTGGCCGCAGTGATGGCGCTGCGCAGCGTGTCCAGGCCGATGCCGACGGACGCGAGTGCATTGGTGTCGGCCTGGATGCGCACCGCCGGCCGCTGCCCGCCCGACAGCGTGACCAGGCCGACGCCGGTGACCTGGCTCATCTTCTGCGCGAGCCGCGTGTTCACCAGGTTCTGCACCTCGGTCAACGGCATCGTCTCGGAACTGATCGCCAGCGTGAGGATCGGCGAATCGGCCGGGTTCACCTTGGCGTAGACGGGCGGCGCCGGCAGGTCGGCCGGCAGGAAGGAGCCGCCCGCGTTGATGGCGGCCTGCACCTGTTGCTCGGCCACGTCCAGCGTCTCGGTCAGGTCGAACTGCAGCATGACGATCGACACGCCGGCCGCGCTGGTCGAGCTCATGCGGTTGAGCCCGGACATCTGGCCGAACTGGCGCTCCAGCGGCGCGGTGACGGTGCGGCTCATCACCTCGGGGCTGCCGCCCGGGTAGAGCGTCTGCACCTGGATGGTCGGGTAGTCGACCTGCGGCAGCGCTGCCAGCGGCAGGAAGCGCAGGCCGACCAGGCCGGCCAGCACGATGGCGAGCATCAACAGCCCGGTGGCGACCGGGCGCTCGATGAAGGGACGGGAGGGGCTCACGCGTCGCGCCTCCGGTCAGGGGGGCGGCCCGCCGCCTTCGCGGCGGCGACGCTCGCCGCGCGGGCCTGACGCGCCCGCGCGCGGGCCCGAGGCGCCCTGCCGCGGACCGGCCGCCGGCCGCTCGCCCTGCAGCTGCACGCGCGAGCCTTCGCTCAGGCGGTCGCCGCCTTCGGTCACGACCAGCTCGCCGGCCTTCAGCCCGTCGGTGATGGCGACCACGTCGACGGTCGACTCGCCGCGCTTCACGGTGCGCATCTGCACCGTGCGGTCCTCGCCGATCACATACACGTATGGCCCCTTGGGGCCGGTGCGCACCGCGGTCACCGGCACCACGATCGAATTGAGGGTACGCAGCGTGAGGCGCACATTGACGAACTGGCTGGGGAACAGCGTCGAAGCGACGTTCTCGAAGCGCGCCTTGGCCTTGACCGTGCCGGTGGTGGTGTCGACCACGTTGTCAAGCGTGGAGAAGGTGCCGAGGTCGAGCGTGGTGCTGCGCGTGCGGTCGAAGGCGGCCACGGCCAGGGGCTTGCCCTGGGCGAACTGCTGCTGGATCTCGGGCACGCGGTCCTGCGGCACCGAGAACTGCACGTCGATGGGGTTCATCTGCGTGATGACGGCGATGCCGGTCGTCGAGTTGGCGGTCACCGTGTTGCCCGGGTCGACCGCTCGCAGGCCGATGCGGCCGGTGATGGGCGCCGTGATGCGGGTGAATTCGACGTTCACGCGCGCCGCGGCTTCCGACGCCTTGTCGGTGATGACGGTGCCTTCAAGCTGCTTGACGAGTGCGGCCTGCGTGTCGACGTCCTGGCGGGCGATCGAGTCCTGGCCGAGCAGCGTGCGGTAGCGCGACAGCGTGACGCGCGCCGCCTCGAGCTGCGCCTCGTCGCGAACGCGCGTGCCTTGCGCCTGCATCAACGCCTGTTCGTACGGGCGCGCATCGATGCGTGCGAGCAGTTGCCCCTTCTTCACCGTCTGCCCCTCGGTGAAAAGCACATCGGTCAGCACGCCACCGACCTGCGCCTTGAGCGTGATGGTCGCCAGCGGCGTCACGGTACCCAGTGCATCGAGGGTGATCGGCAACTCGGCCTGGCGCGCGGCCGCGTGCCCCACCGTGACCATGCCGGCGCCGAAGGCACCGGGACCGCCCGGGCCGCCGAAGCCGCCCGCGCCTTCGGCCGGCGGACGCTTGATCAGGTACCAGCTGCCTCCCGCCAGACCAGCGACGACAAGCAGCGCAATCAGGATGCCGATCCAGCGACGCCGGCGCGAAGGGGGCGGCTCTGGTGGGGGGAAGGATTCGGCGGGCGGCGTGGCAGGAGTCGTGGGGTGGTCCATGGGATCGTGGGGCGGCACAGGTCTGGTGCGAGTAGAGCCCGGCATCGTAGCTGGCAACCCTCTCGCACCGTAAACGCGGCGTAAAGGCCGACGGCGCAAGGACAGGAGGTGGCCGGCGTGGTCGAACGCATCAAGGTCGCGATCGAAAGAAGTACGCCAACGGTCAGGGCAAGGTCTGGTCGGGTCGAGGCCCCCGCCCCCATTGGCTTCGCGATGCGTTGGCCGCCGGCAAGTCGCTCGAGAGCTTCGCGATCGGCAGCGAACCGACGGCGAGCCCAGCCCGCCCCTCGAAGACGTCCCGCTAGCGCAAGGCGCAGCAGTACCGCGACGAACACGGAAATGCGTGGAGCGGCTTCGGCCCCAAGCCGCGCTGGCTCAAGGAGGGGCTCGCCGCAGGCGCCACGCTCGACCAGTACAAACTCACCTGAGCATCCCGGCAGACCACTGACCTGACAGCGATCGCCTCGCTCAGAACTTGCCCAGCACGTTCAGGAAGAACCCCTTGCTGCGGTAGCTCAGGTCGGTCAGGTCGTCGGAGTAGTCAGTGAAGTTGTAGCCCACGCCGACCTTGAAGTTCTCGTTGACGTGGTAGTACGCCGCGGTGAGCCAGCCGTCCTTGCGGTCGTGCAGTTCCTTGGCGCGCAGCGAGCGCAGTTCGACCATCCAGTCCCAGTTGCGCACCAGCTTCCAGTCGAGCCGCACCACCGCCAGCTCGGCGGTGCTCTTGAACCACGGCGCCGAGTCGTCGCGGCTCGCGCGCAGGTCGCCGCGCCGCCAGGCGTATTTGCCGCCGACGGTCCAGCGCTCGTTCAGGTCGTAGGTCGCGTCCACCGCCAGCACATGGCTGCGCTGCTGGTAGTCGATGCCAGTGCTGGTCACTGTGCCCATGTTGCTGTCCAGCCCGGTATTGATCACCTGCCCCGGCGACGAGAGGTCGTACAGGAAGGTGTACTTGAACAGCAGATTCAGCTTGTCGTCCAGCGCCGGGCGCAGGCCATAGCCCAGCATCGCCTCGGTGTACTTGGCGGCGTTGAGCGCGCCGCTGCTGCTGTCACTGTCGGCCCAGTTGAACTTGCCGATCCAGCGCGCGTCGCGGTCGACCTTCCAGCTGAAGGAGTTCTTCACCAACCAGCTGGTGCGGCGCTCGGTGCTGCCCTCGTCCTGGCGGTACTCGATGCCGCCGCTGTACTTTACCGCGTCGCTCGAATAGCCGACGGTGGTCGCCACCGCTTCACGCTTCATCACGCCGAGCGTCTCCGCGCCGATCCAGCCGTTCTCGAAGTTGACGCCGAAGGTCCAGTGCGTGTCGGGGGCGTACTGCACGCCGTAGGCGTGGGTCAGGCCGGGCTGTTCGCCGGTGCTCTGGCGATGCTCGGTGAAGAGCGACAGGCCGTCGCCGACACGCGAGCGCACGCCAGTGACCAGGTTGCCGCCGCGGCCGATCAGGTTCTCGTCGGTGCGGCCGGTGTCGGCCACGTAGGTCACGTAGACGCTGGAGCGGTCGTCGTACTGGTAGTCGACGCCGGCCTTGCCCGCCAGGCCGCCGTCGCCGCCCGACAGCTCGCCGCGCAGCGCGAGCTTGTCGGTCACGCGGTACTTGCCGCCGAAGCCGAGGCGATCGTTGTCCAGCCGGGTGCCGGTGGTGCGCGCGCTCTTCTGCGCGAAGCCATAGAGGCTGTAGCGGTCGGCGCCGGTGTAGTCCAGTTGCACCGCCACGTCAGTACGCTCGCCAAACACGGCCTGCGTGGTCGGCAGCGACGGGCTCGTGATGAGCGAATCGCCGGTCTTATCGTCATAGCGCAGCCCCAGGCCGAGCTTCCACGCGGGGGCGAACTGCCAGCCGTATTGCGCATCGAACACGTTGCTGTTGTAACCATCGCGTTCGTCACGGCGATCGGCCTTCAGCCGCAGTTCGCCGGTGTCGCCGACCGGCACATTGGCCTGCAGGCCGGCCTGTGTGGTTTCGTTGCTGGCGTACTGGCCGGGCGCGGAAAAGCCCGCGCCGCGCGACTGCGAATAGGCGCTGACACGGCCACCCTGGGCGAGCTCGAAGTCGCGCAGGTCGGCCTGCCCTTCGACGCGCCAGGCATTGGCCCGGCCGTTGGGGCCAGTAGAGCCTCCGCTCGCAGAGCTGAAGTTGAAGCCGCCGTCGAGCGAATCGTACTGCTGCGTGCCCGGGCCTTCGCTGCGCGCCACTTCGGCCTTGAGGTAGCTGGTCTCGGTCTTGCGCAGCGTGAGATCGGCACCGGCCAGGCGCTGATCGCCGCCGATCTGGTCCTGCCGCGCGGCGGTCACGCCCACGCCCACGTGGTCGTTGGCCCACCAGGAAACGCGCCCGCCGGTCGCCATGGTGTCGAGCGAACTCGACAGCGGCGTGTACTCGTAATCCACCACCAGGTAGGCCGGCATGCCGGCGAAGCCGCCCGCGCGCACGAGCGAGCCGTCGTCGGCCAGGCTGGTCAGCGGCGACGACAGGAGCACGCGGCCTTGCAGGTAGTCGATCTCGTAGTCGGAGGTCGGCACCAGCTGCGTGCGCTTGAGGACGAAACCCGAGTTGCGGTCGCGCACCTCGATGCTCACCCGTTCGGCACCACGCGTGATGTCCTGGTTGCGCAGGTAGTACAGCGAGCCGCCGGTGCCGCGGAATTCCTCGCGGGCTGACAGCGTGCCGGGCTCGGCCGCATAGGCCTGGAGCTTGAGGCGCGCGTCGCCGAAGGCGGTGGTCTCGTCGCCCAGGTAGCGACCGTGGAAGCCGTAAAGGCCACGGCTCACGCGGGTGAGTTCGGTGTCGCCGAAGCTGAGCTTGAAGTTGCCCCACATCGCCTGCGAGCGGCCGTCGTCTACCCGCAGGTAGAAGCGGCCCTGTGTCGGCGCGTCTTCGATCGAGGTCGAGTCGTCGCCGAAGGTGCTCCACGAATCGGCCGGGTCGAAGCGCCGGAACAGCGAGGTCGGGTCCTTGTGGTCGAGGTTGCGAAACATCTCGTTGAGCGGCCGCTCCTCGGTGTCGAGGCTGGCGGTCAGCGTCCAGCGGTCGTCGAGCTGGCCCTTGGTATAGCCGGCCAGCCGGCCCTCGCTCCAGCTGCCGCCGTCGTAGCGGTTCTGGTCGTTGGTGACCAGCGCGGCCGGGCCGCTGACGCTGTTCTTGCCAACCGTGAGATCGGCCTGGCCGATGAAGAACCAGTCGCTGGTCGGCAGCTCGAAGTCGCGCCGGTAGATGCGCGCAGTGCCCTGCGCGTCGGTGACCGCGATCTCGCCGGTCTGCACGCGGCGCGGCACCAGTTGCTGGAAGACGAAGCGGCCGGCCTCGTCGACCGGCACCGCGAAGCCGAGCGCACGCACCCGCTCACCGGGTCGGATCGCCGCGCCGCTGGCGGTCACGGTGCCGGCCTTGATCGGGATGTTGGCGATCGCCAGGTTGCTCTTGCCGTAGGCCTGCAGCAGCTCGCGTTCCGGGTCGGGCGTGCGCAGATCGGGCGCGTGGCGCTCGGCCACGCTGAGCGACAGGTCGTCGGTTTCGTCGAAGCGGCCCTGAGCATCGTAGAGCCGCAGGCGGTAGTACACCTTGCCACCGGTGCTGTCGGCGCGTGCATCGAGCAGGCCGGCCGGCACCGTCCATTCGCCGCGCAGGTCGGCGTCCAGCGGCACGGTGGCCAGCGGCCGGCGTTGCATCACGTCGTTGGCGGTGAAGAGGCGCAGCTCCGCGCGCACCGCGAACAGGCGGTAGTTGCTGTAGCCGGCGAAGCGCACCGTGTCGCCGGCGACCACGGTGGTCGGCCACGCGGCTGCGCTCAGGCGACGCGGCGCCGAGAGGTTGTCGTACTGCAGGCGCAGCTGGTTGCGCTCCAGTTGCACGTCGACGCAGCGCTGGCGATCGGCGCTGGTCGCGGCGACGCCGTCGGTGCCCAGCAGCTGCCCGTCGACCGTGAGGCGCAGCGGCGCATCGTCGGTGCCGAAGGCGCTGAGCGCGCCGCAGGCGGTCGGGTCGACCGCGGGCGTGCCGGGCCGCACGACGGCGGGCGTCACGTCGGTCCAGAACACGCGCACCTCGACGCGCCGGTTCGCGGCCCAGCGTGCCGGGTCCTCGGCCGGCGTGGCCAGCGGCTCGCTGGCGCCGCGCGAGGCGGCGCTGGCAGCGCCCGCCGGCAAGCCGAGCTGCTGCGTCAGGTAGCGGCCCACCTGCTGGGCGCGGGCCAGGCCGAGCGCCTGGTTGTCGGGAAAGCGCGCCTGCAGCGCCGGGCTGATGCGCTGGACGTCGGTGTGGCCGACGATCTCGAAACGCAGGCCTTCGCGGCCTTGAACCTGCGCCACGATGCGGTCCAGCGCCTCGCGGTCGGCCGGGCGCAGCAGGTCCCCGCCCGATTCGAAGCGGGGCGTGCTGCTGTCGCTGCGCGGTGTGCGCTGGGCGGGCGTGCTGGTGTCGGGTGTGCCGCCGACCAGGGCGCGCTCGTCGCCGAGCAGGAAGACGGCGCGCGGCAGTTCCTGTTCCGAGCTGCGCGGGATGGTGTCGGTGCCCGACAGCTCCACGGCGCGCGGATCGGCCGCGCTGCGGTCGAGCATACGCCCGCGGGTTTCGGCGCTGCCGTGGACGGTTGCCGGCGCGGTCTGCGCGGCGGCCAGGCCCATGGCCAGGCAGGCACTGGTGGCTGCGCTCGCCAGGGCGATGCGCTGGGGTAACTTTCTCATGGGCACTCGCTGCGGAAGAGGTGGCTGAACGGGGTTCATGGCGGGGGCGTTCCCGGGCCTCATGGCTTCTCGGAAGCGGGGACCCGCTCGACCTCGACGTCCAGGTTGAAGAGCGGTGGCTCGCCTCGGTCCGCGCGCTCGCGGCCCAGTTGCTTCCAGCGCGCGAGCACATCGGCCTTGACGGCCTCCACGCGCTGCGTCGCAAGGGCGTCCGGCTCGCCGGCGGCGGCGCGGTACGCCAGGCGCAGCACCGATGGCTTCTCGGCCAGGGCGGTCACGGCCAGTGCCAGTTGCGCGGCATGCGCCGGCCGCAGCGCGGCGCTGCCGTTCTCGAAGGCGCTGGATTGCAGCGCCAGCCGCACCACGCGGTGCACGGTGGCGCCGAAGTTCACCTTCAGCACCTTGCCGCGGGTGGCGCGTTCGGCGGCCGGGTTCTCGCTGGTGGTGCGATAGCCCGACGGCAGCGTGCGCTCGTCGACCTTCAGCACCAGGTTGCTGCCGGTGCCTTCCTTCGGAATCGCAGCGCAGGCGATGTGGTAGCGGCCCTCGGCGTCGGTCGTCACCAGCAGGCCGTTGACGGTGGCAACGCGCGCGTTGGCGATACCGGGCTCGCCGGCGTCCTGGTAGCCGTTAGCGTTCTTGTCGTCGTAGACCGTGCCGATCACGTCGGTGCAATCGAACAGCGCATCGGGCACCACGCGCACCGCGGCGGTGGCGAGGTTCGAGAGCGCGCGGCCACCAACGCCCTGCTGGGCGATCACCTGGTTCACGTACTCGCCCTCCCCCACGCCCACACCGACGCCGGCGACCATCAGGTATTCCTTGGTCTCGTTGCCGTTGAAGTTCTGGCCCGGCACGACCAGCTGGCGGCCGTTGAGTTGCGGCACCACCGGCAGCGCAATGCCACCGGGCAGCGTGCGCACTGTGAGCGAGCCCGCCACGAAGCGGAAGCCCGGCGGCAGCGTGTCGACCACCGCCACGTTCGTCAGCACCGCGCCGCGCGTGTTGCGCGCCGTGATGCGGTAGGGCAGCAGTTCGGCCTTCTTCACCGTCAGTTTCGAGGTGGTCTTGCGCAGCTCGATCAGCGTCGTGTTGGCCGGGTCGAGCGGGATGTTGTTGGCCACCACGTGCTGGCCGCCGCCCCCCGGCATCTGGAAGGCCAGGTAGTAGCCGGCACCTGCGACGAGCGAGCCGCCCGGGCTGACGACGCAAGGATTGCTCTGCGCCGGCACCGGGCCGCCGGCCGGCGGCGTGCAGGCCTGCGTGCCGAGGGCACCCGCCGCGGCGGGGAACATCGACGACGGCAGGTACGCGCCGGGCGGCACCACCGTCAGGCGGTACTCGCCCGCAGGCGCGCCGGGTAGCAGGAAGAAGTCGTAGCTGCCGGCAGTGCCGGTGCTGTAGCTGTCGCGGCCGTCCAGCAGATGGCGGGCCGGGTCGAAGCCGGCCGGGCCAACCAGCGTCACCGTGGCGCCGGGCACCGGCGTGCCGCTGACGCTGTCGTACACCACGCCACCCGGGTCGTAGGGCAGGTCCTGCTGAACGGTATTTGTCCCGGCCGCGACGCGCACCCTGATCGAAACGCGCGGGTCGCTCGCCGGCGGCGTCGGGTACGGGCCGTTGCCGGCGTTCTGCGCCGGGTCGGTCGGCCAGGTGCCGCCGACCAAGCGGCCGTCGGGGGTGCGGAAGCGCACCCGGTACTCGCCCGGCGTGAGGTCGCCGAAGCGGTAGCTGCCGTCGGCACCGGTGACCACGCTGTAGAGCGGCACCAGCGCACTGTCGGCGCAAGCGTTGCTGCCGTCGGTGCAGCGCATCAGCTCGACGGTCCAGCCTTCGCCGCCGCCCTCGCCGCTGTCGTTGCCGCGGTTGTGGTTGCCGTCCAGCCAGACGCGGCCGCTGAGCGAGCCTGGCTGGCTGTTGCGTTCGCTGAGGTCGTAGCCGGTGCCGTCGAGCGCGCTGGCGGAGATCGGCACGCGGATCACATTGGTGCCCTGCACCGTGCCGCCGAGCGTGCCGGCCTTGGCGCCGCCTTCGTCGTAGCCCGCGGGCTGCGTCTCGGTCAGCACGTAGCCGTTGGCGTCGGGCAGCGGCAGGTCGGCCAGGCGGTAGGCGCCGTTGGCGTCGGTCACGGCGCTGCGCGTCATCGGCGCGCCGGCGGCGTCGGTGCCGGTCAGCGTGAGCGTGACGCCGGCGATCGGCAGATCCTGCGGCTCGCGAATGCCGTTGCCGTTGGCGTCGTTCCACACCGTACCGGCCAGCGAGGCGCCGCGTTCGCCGAAGTTGTAGTTGTCGCCGTTGCCGCGTGCGAAGGCGATGGCGGCGAGCGTGTCGTTGCCGAGCGTGCCGCTGGCCGCGCCCTCGACGGTGCCGACCGCATCCAGGCCGTCGGCATAGGTCACCGGCTGCGTTTCGCGCACGGTGTAGCCGGCGGCGTCGGCCGGCACGAGACCGGTAAAGACGTAGCGGCCGGTGGCGTCGGTGGTCACGGTCATGTCAACCGCGAGCCCGCCCGTCGAGCGCCCGGTCAGGCGCAGCGACACGCCGGCGATGGCGGGCTCGCCGTTCTGCCGGATGCCGTCGCTGTTGCTGTCGACATAGACCCAGCCGGCGATCTGGCCGCCGCGTTCGCCGAAGTCGTAATCGATGCCGGCTTCTTCCGACACCAGCGCGATGCTGCCGATGCGGTCGTTCGCGCTGGCCGGGTTGGCGGTGCCGCGCGGCGTGCCGGCGACAGTGCCCACGGCCTCCGTGCCGTCGGCCACGCCGACGGGCTGGGTTTCATCGACCTGGTAGCTGCCGGGCAGCAAGGTGGCGGTCGTGTAGACGCCGTTGGCGTCGGTGACGAGCACCTGCGTCACGGCATTGCCCAGGAAGTCGGTGCCGCTGACCGTCACCGTCACACCGGCGATGCCCGGCTCGCCCGCATCGCGCGCACCGTTAGCGGGCGTCAGGTCGGCATAGACATGGCCGGAGAGGCTGGCCGGTCGCACCACCGAGAAGTTGTTGGCGGCCGAGCCTGCGCCGGCCGCACCCAGGCGGATGCCCTGGATCACGTTGGCGTTCGAGCCGTTCGGCCCGGCGCTCACGCCGGTGCCGGCGGTCGGCACGGTGCCGGCCACGCTGCCGGTTCCGCTCACGGCGCCCGCGCGCGTCAGGCCGGGCGCATAGCCGGTCGGCCGCGTTTCGGTCACGCTGTAGAGGCCCGGTGCCAGGTTCGGGAAGTTGTAGTTGCCCGCGGCGTCGGTCAGCGTCGTGAGGCTGACCGTGTTGCCCTGGTCGTCGGCGCCCGTCAGCGTGACGGTCACGCCGGCCAGGCCCGGTTCGGTCGCGGGTGCGCCCTGCAGGCCGCTGCCGTCGCGGTCGTAGTACACGCGGCCCGAGATGCCGCTCGGCAGCAGTTCGCCGAAGTGGTAGGCGCCCTGGGTCGCCGGCGGCGCGGTGTTGCTCACCGTGACGCCGGTGATGACGTCGCCGCTGGTCTGCGCCGTGCCCGGTTGCCCGTTGGGGCTGGCCTTGCCTGGCGCGTAGCCGGTCGGCTGCGTCTCGGTGATGGTGTAGCCGCTGCCGCCCGAGGGTGGCACGTTGCGGAACTCGTAGCTGCCGGCCGGGCCGGTCGGCACGGCGAGGATGTTCACCGGGTTGCCCGCGGCGTCGGTGCCGGTCAGGCGCACGGTCACGCCGGTGATGCCGGTGTCGCCGGCCTGGGGTGCGCCGTCGTTGTTCTGGTCGACGAACACGCGCACCGAGATGCGGGTCAGCACCTCGCCGAAGTCGTAGCCGGTGGCCGTCACGTTGGAGCGCAGCACGATGGCGCTGACTTGGTCGTTGGTCGCGGTGCTGCCGCCGGCGGTGCCGGCCGCGTCACTGCCGTCGACGTAGCCGGTCGGCTGCGTCTCGACCAGCGCATAGGTGCCGGGCAGCAGGTTGGCGAAGCTGTAGGCGCCGCTCGCGTCGCTGGCGGCGGCAGGCACGCTCACCGCGTTGCCGAACATGTCGGTGCCGCTGAGGGCGACGAGCGCACCGGCGATGCCGAGGTCGCCCGCGTTGTACGCGTTGCCGTAGTCCACGTCGTGGTAGATCCGCCCGGCGATGGACGCCGCGCGCACCTCGCCGAAGAAGTTGCTGCTCGACACGCCGCCCGTCGACAGGACGATGGCCTGCACGACGTTCGCGTTGGAACCATTGGGGCCGTTGACCGTGCCCGCCGGCACCGTGCCCGGCGTGCTGCCAGCGCCGCTGCCTGCCCGGGTGATGCCGGGCAGGTAGGCGGTCGGTTGCGCTTCGGTGACGGTGTAGGTGCCGGCCGGAACGATGAAGTTCCAGTTGCCGTTGGCGTCGGTCGTGGTGGTCAGCGTGACAGGGCTGCTCGTCGCCGCATCGGTGCCGGTCAGTGTGACGGTCACACCGGCGATGCCGGGCTCGCCGCTGTCGGGCTGGCCGCTGCCGTTCAGGTCTTCATAGACACGGCCGCTGACACCAGCGTTCTGCACCGTGATCTGGCCACTCTTGAAGTTGTTACCCCCAGTGGTTACGGCGCCGCCGTTGGTGTCGCCGGAACCCTTGGTGATGATGCTGGCCGTATTAGTCACGACCGTGCCATTGGCCGGTGGCGTGCCGGTGACGAAGCGCACCGGAATGCGCACCGTCGCCACGCCATTGGCAGGCATCGAAGCGATGTCGCAGGCGACCTCGTTGCTGACTACCGCGCAGGTGGGCGCGGCCGGCGTGAAGCTGCCGGCGGTCACGACGAAGCTCGGCGTGCCGGCAACTTCGAGGGTGCTCGGCAAGGCGTCGCGGAACTCGGTGGTGTCGGCCGTCTGGGGCCCGTTGTTGCGCACCAGCACCAGCCAGTCAAAGGTCTGGTTGGTGGCCGTGCTCGTGAGGGGCGTGGCTGTGCCGCTCGCCACCGCTTGCTTGCTCACGACCTCGACGTCGGCCTTGTAGCGGAAGCCTGTGCCTTCGAGCTCAAAGTTGTTGCCAGGCACGTCGTACTGGTTCTGGCTGCTGTCCAGGAAATCGACCGCCATCTGGTTGACGAAGGCGCCCTTGCCGGCGCCCTTGAGCACCACCTGGACGGACACGCTGTTGGCTTCACCGGTCGCGTTCGTGCCGCTGCCACCCAGTCTCGGCACGGTGAAGACGATCTGACCGCCCACCGCGCCGACGGCTGCGCCACCCTGTAGCGCGTAGCTCACCCCAGCCGGCACGGTGACGCTCACCAGCGTCGGGGCCGATTCGCCGCCCGCCACCGTCACCGGCAGCGTGTCGATGATGCGCACGCCCTCGGCCGTCGACGGCCGGTTGTTCGACACCCGCAGCGTGTAGGTCACGTTGTCGCCCACATCCACCGGGTCCACGTCGTCGTCTTTCTGTGCCACCAGGTCGTAGTCGGGGACCTCGATGACCGCCAGGGCGCTTGCCGCGTTGTTGGTCGAAAGCGTCTCCGGCGTCGTGGTGGAGACCGTCACTGCGTTGGTGAGCGTGGTGTTGGCGGTCGAGGCCAGCGGGCGCACTTGCACGGTGACCGTCTGCTGCTGGTTACGGTCGATGGCCGCCCAGCTGCAGCGCAACTGGTTGTTGCCGGCGCCGGTGGGCGCGGTCGTGCTCGGCGTAACGGAACAGCTGCCGCCACCATTGGCCACGGCCGACAGGAACATCAGGCCCGACGGCAGGGTGTCGACCACCTCGACGGCATAGGCCCGGCTGAAGCCGCCGTCCGGCGCGGTGGTGCGATTCACCGCCGCGAGGGTGTAGGTCAGCAGTTGGCCGGCCTTCACGGTCGACGGGCTGGCGTTCTTCGTCACCGTGACATCGGTCAGCGCGGTGTAGTAGGCCGATGCGGTGCCGCTGTTGGTCAGCCCGGCGTCGTCGAGCACCGGGTCGGCCGGGGTCGCTGCCACGGCGCTGGCCTTGTTGTCGATGCGGAAGGCATGGTCGGTGGCCGAGGCGCCGTCGCCGTAGTGGACGGTCGTGACCTGCAGCACCGGGCACAGCGGATCGGCGGTCACCGGCGCACCGGCGGCCCGGCACACCGGCAGCGTCGTCAGGCTGCAGTTGCTAAGGAAGGCCGTGCCGTTGGCCGCCGGCGCGGTCGCGCTGCAGCCGGCCGCGAAGGTGCCACCGTTCGGCGTCAGCTGCACCGTCGATGTGCCGATCACCTGGGCGAAGCTGTCGCTGATGGCCACGTTCTGGGCCGCCGACGGGCCGGCGTTGACGATCTCGATCGCCCAGACAACGGGGCTGCCCGCGACCTGCGGGCTGCCGGCACTGGCGCCGAGGGCGCTGATCACGCGCTTGTTCACCTTGACGTCCGCGGCCGTGCCCGAGTCGTCGACACCAGTGTCCACGTCCATGCAGTCGTTGCCGGTGTTGGCGTCGGGGTCGGCACCTGCCGTCGGCGCGCCGGCCGGCAGCGCCACGTTCACGCACATGTGGTTGCGCAGCAGGGTGCCGGCCGGCGTGGGCAGCGTGGTGATCGTCACGTTGAGTGTCACGAAGCCGCCGTTGCGGGCATTGCCGCCCGCACTGACGTCGACCGGAATGTCGGCCGTGGTGACCCGACTGCAGTTGACGTCGGCCGGACCGACCACCGGCAGCGTCGCAGGCACACCACCCTTGGTCACGGCGCAGCTGAAGCCGTTCGGCGCGATGCTGTTGAGCGTCATGTTCGCCGGCAGGTTGTCGACCAGCGCGACGGTGCTACCCGCCAGCAGGCGGGTGCTGCCGAGGTTGCTCGAGCCCACCGTGAAATCGAAGGGCTGGTTCAGCGGCACGCTGTTTTGCGGCCAGCCGCGGCGCTTGTCGGCGCGAAAGTCGGTGTCCGAGACAGCCACGTCGGCCGGTGCCTGCGCGATGACCGAGCCGGCCACCGGCCCGGTGGCCGCGAGCGTGGCCTGGTTGACCACGCCGGTGCCCGGCGTCATGGCCCGCACCGGCACGACGATGTTGCCGAGCGCGACGTTGGCGCCCCCTGCACCTCCGATGTCGGCGCGGGTGCAGGACAGCGTCTGGCCGGCGACGTTGCAGCTCCATCCGGCGGCCGCCGTGGGCGCGCCGTCGACCGCGAAGTTCGCCGGGATGGTGTCGGTCAGCGTGACACCGGTCGGCGCCGTGCCGCTGAAGCGCGGTGCGAGCGTGAAGTTGAAGCGTTGGCCGACCAACAGCTGGCCGCCGTCGTGCGTCTTGCCGAGGGTCAGCAGGCTGCCCGGCGTCACGGTGGTCACGCCGCTGGCGTTGTTGTTGGTCGAAACGCCGTCGCCGACGGCGCCCGACGCCGGCACCACAGCCGCTTGGTGCGCGATGGTCGAGCCCGACGCGGCGATGACGACGCCCTGGACAGTCACCGTCGTGCTGCCGCCCACCGCGAGCGCGCCCACGTTGCAGTTCAGGGTGCCGCCAGAAATCGAGCAGCCGGCCGGCAGACCAGTGGGCGACACCGAGAAACCCGTCGGAAGGGGATAGCTCAGGACGGTGCCGGTCGAGGCGTCCGGCCCGCCATTGGTCAGCGTGAAGGCCACCGGCTGCGTGCTGCCGCTGGGTGCGCTCGCCGGCGCGGTGAGCGTGACGCCGATGTCGGCCCCCTTGTTCACCGTGATCGTCTTGGTTTCGGACGAACCGCCGCCGTCGATCGTGGCCGTCACCGAGAGCGAGCCCTCGGCCACCGTGCCGAGCACGATGCCGATGTCCACCGTCTGGCTGGCCGCCAGCGTGATCCCGGAGCACTGCACGCTGCCGGGGCCGGCGCTGCCCACCGGCACGGTCGCGCTGCAGCTCACGCCGGCCGGCAGCGCCCCCGTGCCCTGATAGATCGATCCGACCGGGAAGGTAAAGGTGAAGCCGGTGCCAGGCGCACCGACCGGCGAGCTGTTGAGTTCGGCGACGAGGACGTGGTTCGTCACCTGGGCGCGGGCCGGCACGATGGCCGGGGTAGGCTCCAGCGCCGAGATGCGGGACTGGGCATGGGCGGCGGCGGCCAAGAGCAGCGAGGATGCCGCAATGGCGGCGATCCGGCGGGCGATCCGGGCGGCGGCAGGCAGCAGGGGGCGCGGCCCCGGGGTACTCAGGATGGTCATGCGGGCGGTCGTCTCGAATGAGCCGCCGGGGCCACCGCGCAAGATGCGCGGCCTCTCACCGGGCGGCGGGCTGCATGCGACGACTGAGCGCAGGGGCGTCAGTCGGAAGTCATGCGACGGCCGCGATGGTGCAGATAGATTTAGTTACATTCATCCAGGATTGATCACAGTTCCTGACGGTTCTTGACAAATGTGAACCCGTTTCCGGAGTGGGCGCTCCCTTGAAACGGTGTGCATTCGCGAGACACATGGCGCGAGAAGCCCGCGCGGGTCGCACTGAGCGAATGTCCAGAATGCGTGATATTTGTCACGGTTCGAGTCGTTGGTAACCCGCCACAACCCGCCCCGGATCGGGCCGCCAGCACGCCGACGAACGGCCGTGCGCCGGCTATTTCACGAGCACGTAGCCCGTGCCGCGCACCGAATGCAGCGGCAGCCGCATGCCCAGCTTCTCGGCCTTACGGCGTACGCGGCTCGCGATCGCATCGATACGGTGTCCGTCGAAGTCGAACACATCGCCGCCGAGTGCCCGAATCAGTTCGTCCCGGCTGACCGCCGAGCCACGGTGGCGAAACAAGCAGGCGACGAAGGCTCGCTCGCTGGTGGTCAGTTTCATGCGGCGCCCCTCCGGGTCGCTCAGGACCCAGTCGCCCTCGAGCAGCCGCCAGGGCCCGCTGCGTTTCGGTTCCTGTGGCGCAGGCGCCGGTGCATCAGCATGAACGTCGACGGCGATGGCCGGCTCCGTGCGCAGGCGGCGTGCGATGGCATTCAGCGTTTCCGCCAACTCTGCCATGTGCACCGGCTTCACCAGATAGGCGTCGGCGCCGTGTCGCAGGCCGAGCAGGCGCTCTTCCAGCTGACCGCGAGCGGTGACCAGCACCACGCCGATCTGGCGAATGCTCCGAAGGTGGGACACGATGGACAGCCCGCTCTCCCCCGGCAGGCCGATGTCGACCACGGCGATGTCGCAGGGGGCGAGCGCGAAGGCCTTGTAGAAGGCCGGCGCGGCGGGAAAGCCCTGCGCCTCGAAGCCCAGTTCCCCGAGCGCAAAGACCATCTCTTCGCGGAGATCGTCGTCGTCCTCGATCACGTGGACCCGCAGCGGTGGGACAGAACTCGTCGATGGCATCTCAATCAATTGTAAATTCGCAGGCTGCGTGCATCTGGCTGACAGGCCGGGGCCGCCCGCCCCATGCATCTCCAGCCCGCCTACCCGCCCCCTGCCACCCGCTCCACCCTGCGTCGCATGCTGTGCCGCGGCCTGTTTGCCGTCGTCGGGTGGCTCGCGCTCGGCCTGCCCGCGCACGCGGTGATGCTGTCCGCGTCCGACGGGCTCGAGCGGGCGGTCGACCTCATGGGCGCCCTCGCGTTGCAGAACGACCCCTCCGGCCAGTGGCGCGTCGAGGATGTGTCGCGCGAGCCGCAACAGCATGGCTTCAAGCCGGTGGAGGGCCCCGTGGAAGCGGGCTACACCCGCGACGCGGTGTGGCTGCGCTTCTCGCTGGCGCGCACGCCGAACGCCCCGTCGCGCTGGCTGCTGCGCTTGCGGCCGGCGCGCATGAACGAGGCCACGTTGTATGCGCCCGACGGGCGCGGCGGCTTCGTCGAGACGCCGCTGGGCGACCGCCGGCCCTTCGTCGACCGCCCGGTGCCCGACCACAACTTCGTCTTCCCGATCGATGTGACGACGACCGCCGGCGACTACTTCCTGCGGCTGCACAACGACGGCCCGCCGCTGCGCGCCGAGTTGGACCTGTGGCAACCCGCCGGCTTCGACCGCTTCCAGACGCAGGACTACACGGCCATCGGCGTGCTGATGGGCGCGGCGATGCTGGCGATCTGCATGAACCTGATCTTCATGGTCTGGCTGAAAGACACGCTCTACGGCCACTACGCGCTCTACGTGCTCTGCACCATCATGCTCACCACCACGCGGTTGGGCTATCTGGCCGAATGGGTGCTGGACACGCGCCCGGAGCGCGTGGCCCAGGCGGTGCAGGCGGTGAACTGCTTCTTCAACGTGGTCGCGACCCTGTTCATGGCGCGCATCTTCAGCTTCCGCCAGCACTGGCGCCCAGCGGCGCGCTTCTTCGATGCGGTCGCCGTGTTCAACGGGGTGGCACTCGGCCTGGCCTTGACGGACTTCCACACCCGGATCGGCGTCTGGGTCGGCATCGGCAGTGCCGCGTCCACCCTCTTCGGTGCCCTGTTCGTCTGCCACCTGCTGCTGGTGCGCCGGCAGTTTCAGTACCTGCTGCCGGCGTCGGCTTTTTCGATCGGCACGGTGATCGGGATCTACAGCCTGCTGAAGCTCTGGCTCGGCGACCTGGTGCCCGGCGCCCCGCCCGAACACCTCTACATGCTCGGCACCCTCACCCACCTGACCGTGTTGAACGTGGCGGTGGCCGACCGCACGCGACGCGCCGAGCGCGATGTCCGCGAGCATCGCGAGCGTGCGCTGTCGATGCACATCGAGGCCGAGCAGGTGCTCGAGTCCACCGTGGAACGGCGCACCGCCGAACTGGCGGGTGCCAACGTCGCCCTGCGCGAAGAGATCGCCAAGCGCAGCCGGCTGGAAAAGCGACTGCTGCAGTCGCTCGACGTCACGCGCCGGACGGCCGAGCAGCAGCACGAGTTCGTCTCGATGGTGTCGCACGAATTCCGCACTCCGCTGGCCGTGATCGATGCAGCAGCGCAATCGCTCGACTTGTCGAAGCTCGGTACCGAGCCGGCCGTCA
Source organism: Variovorax sp. J2L1-78 (assembly GCF_030317205.1). Taxonomy (NCBI): domain Bacteria; kingdom Pseudomonadati; phylum Pseudomonadota; class Betaproteobacteria; order Burkholderiales; family Comamonadaceae; genus Variovorax; species Variovorax arabinosiphilus. The sequence goes on from NZ_JASZYB010000001.1 coordinate 2,003,808, forward strand.
AGTTGCGCACCGGGCGGATCCGTCGCTCGGTGCAGCGGCTGTCGATGCTGATCGAGAACATCCTTGTCGCCGACCGCCTGCACCTGGAACAGCGCGCGTTGCGGCTGGAGCCCGTCAACATGGAGGCGCTGGCGCGCGGGCTGTGCGACAGCTTCAACCTGCACGGGTCGGAGCGCCTGCAGTTGACGGCGGGACATCCGCTGGCTGACGTGCGGGTCGACCGTTCGCTGATCGAGATCGCGCTGCAGAACCTGATGCACAACGCGTTGAAGTACTCGCCTTCGGAGAGCTGCGTGCGCGTCGCGCTGCTTCAGGTCGGTGACGCGGTGCAGATCGACGTGGCCGACCAGGGCAGCGGGGTGCCGGACGCGGACGTGGCGCGCATCTTCGAAAAGTACTTCCGATCCGACGCGGTCGCGACCGTCGCGGGATCGGGCTTGGGCCTGCATCTGGCGCGCGAGATCGCGCGGCGCCACGGCGGCGACGTGAAGCTGGTCGACACCAGCACCGAAGGCTCGACCTTTCGCCTGGTCCTACCGAACAGGGGGCCCGAAGACGCCATGCCCCGCGGGTAAAACGGAATTGACTGCCGCTTACAGTACGGCCCGAACCAACAGCAGAGGAGGCCCGCGCTTCCATGACCCATGCAGATCAAGCAACGCGATGCACGTGGCGCATCACGGCGTCGTACGGTGGCCTGGGGCCTCGTCCTTTCAAGCGCAAGCATCGCAACGGCCGCGCAGCCTGAGGTCCCCGGCACGCTGACGACGGTGACGGTGAACGCGCGGGGCCGCGACGAGGCCGCGCAGGCCGTACCGGTTCCGGTCACGGTGCTCGAGGGGCGCGAACTCGAGGCGCAGCATGTCGAGCGTATCGACGACCTCGCGCAACAGTTGCCGAGCACCAGCATCGCGACACCGGACGCGCGCCGGATAAGCATCGCGGTGCGCGGCATCGGGCTCAATCCGAGCAACGATGGGCTCGAGGGCAGCACCGGCGTGTACGTCGACAACGTGTACCTCGGCCGCACCGGCATGGCGGCCTTCGACCTGCTAGACATCGAACGCATCGACTTATTGCGCGGGCCGCAGGGCACGCTGTTCGGCAAGAACACTACCGCCGGCGTGCTGAGCATCCACACGCGCGCCCCCACCTTCGACACCGAACGCAGCCTGCAGTGGTCGGCCGGCCAGCGTGGCCTTGCACAGGGCCAGGCGATCTTTTCGGGCGCGCTGTCCGACGACGTGGCCGGGCGACTCCTCGTATACGGCTCGCACGAGGGCGGCGCGATCACCAACCTTTACAACAACGACAAGCTGGGTGGCGGCGACCGCTCCGGCGCACGTGGACAGCTGCTGGTGCACGGCAGCTACGGTTTCAGCCTGCGTTTGATCGCCGAGCACCACCGCGAGCGTTCGAGCGCCGGCACGGCCGTGACCTACGGGCTCGGGCCGGGCCTCGCGATGGCGCGCGCGCTGGCCGGTGGCGCGACCGGCATCGTCACCGATCCGCGGCAGCACGAAGTCAACATCGATGGTGAGGAGTCGGTGCGCAGCGACCAGGACGCGCTCTCTGCAGAAGCGCGCTGGAAGCTCGCCTCGGGTGCGGAGATCACATCGATCACCGCCGCACGCGACTGGCGCTTCACACGAATCACGAACGACAGCCTGAATATCCCCGTGCTGCTCGAAGGCGGCAGCACCGTGAAGCAGCAACAGGTGTCGCAGGAACTGCGGCTGGCCGGCCCGACAGGCGGCACGGTCGACTACGTGGTGGGGGCTTACCTGCTGCACCAGCGCCTGCGCAACCAGGGTTGGACCGACTTCGGTTCGCGGGCCGACATCGTGCTGCAGGGAACGGCCCTGCCGGTGTTCGCCAATTCGTCCAGCATCAATTTCGGTGCGCTCGACACGCAGAGCCACGCGCTGTTCTCACAAGCCACCTGGCACGCCACGCCAGAACTCGACCTCACGGCCGGCCTGCGCGTGACCCAGGAGGAAAAGAAGGCGCGCATCGATCGCGGCAACTCGACGGGCGGATCGCCGGCGACCGCCTTCCTGCGCGACAACCCGCTGGTGCTCGGCGCGTACGACACCAAGCCGTTGCGCATCCGGCAGACCAGCCCATCGGCGCTGCTGAGCGCGAGCTACCGCTTCGCACCCACCCTGCTTGGCTATGCGAGCCTGTCGCACGGCGAGAAGTCCGGCGGCATCAACCTCGCCGGCCCGGGCGCCGCACCGGGGCCGCTGGGTGTGCAGTCGCTGCTGGTCGGCCCTGAACGCGTCGAGAGCCTGGACATCGGCATCAAGAGCCGCTTCCTCGACGACCACCTGCAGCTCAACATGAACGCCTTCGCGGCCATCGTGCGGGGTTATCAGACGGCGTACCTGGTGCCCTCGGGCGCGGGCGTCGGCAACTATGTGCAGATCCTCACCAACGCGGGCGACCTGCGCTCACGCGGCGTGGAGCTCGAGCTGAAGGCGCTGCCGATGCGCGGCCTGACGCTGTGGTCGAACGCGTCGTTCAACGACGCCCGCTACATGCGCTACGACAACGCACCGTGCCCGTCGGAGATCGCGATCCCGCAGCCTGCAGCGCGCTGCGATCTGTCGGGGCGGCAGGTGGCCGGTGCGCCGCGCTGGATCCTCAACATCGGCGGTGAATACCGCTACCGCTGGTCACCGTCGTTGACGCATGCGGTATCGGCCGCATACGCCTGGCGTTCCGGCCGCGACGGGACGCTGGATGCGTCGGTGTACTCGCGCGTGCCCGCCTACGGCCTGCTGAACCTCGCCACACGATGGGAACTGGTGCGCGGCAGCCAGCTGTGGAGCCTGTCGCTTTGGCTGCGCAACGCCCTGGACAAGCGCTATGTCCAGGCCGTGACGGCGACCGCCAATGGCGCCTACGTGGCCTCTATCGGAACGCCGCGAACGCTGGGCGCGACCCTGCGAGTGGACTTCTGAAACGGACGACGGAGAAGGACGCAAAAAAGCCACCCGAGGGTGGCTTTTTTCATTGGGGCGACCCCAAAATACTGGCGGAGTGGACGGGACTCGAACCCGCGACCCCCGGCGTGACAGGCCGGTATTCTAACCAACTGAACTACCACTCCTGGTAGACAACGTTCGCTTCTTGCGAAGCCAAGTGTTGACCACTTGTGCCGGCTTCACTTGCATGAAACTGGCGACCCTACGGGGATTCGAACCCCGGTAGCCACCGTGAAAGGGTGGTGTCCTAGGCCTCTAGACGATAGGGTCAAAACCTTAGGAACCGTGCTGAGATCAGCACTTGTTTCTTCTACTCGACAAACCAATGGTGGAGGTAAACGGGATCGAACCGATGACCTCTTGCATGCCATGCAAGCGCTCTCCCAGCTGAGCTATACCCCCTTGGGTGTCGAGCCTCAGATTATAGACTGAAAAATCAGCCCTTCAAACGCTCGATCACTTTTTCTTTAGAAAAGATGGTGAGCACCGCATCGAGCGAGGGCGTTTGCGGCGTCCCCATCACGAGAACACGTACCGGCATCGCCAACGCGGGCATCTTCATGGCGTGCGCGGCGAGGACTTCCTTGATCGCTGCAGCGATCGACGGCTTGTCCCACGCGGCCACGGTGGCGAGCTTGTCGGCCAGCGTGGCCAGCGCCGGGCGCACGGCATCGGTCACATGCTGTGCGCGGTCCGCGTCGCTCGGCGTCACGTCGGCATAGAAGGCGGCAGCCCAGTCGGCCAACGCCACCGTGGTTTCGCAGCGGTCCTTGAAGAGCGCGCAGATGGCGGTCAGCCGCGCATCGGCCACGATGCCGCGCTTCTGCAGTTGCGCTGCGACCAGCGGCGCGAGCTCGTCGTCGGCCTTGGCCTTGATGTACTGGCCGTTGACCCATGCGAGCTTGGCCGCGTCCCACTGGGCCGGGCTTTTCGACAGATGCGAGCCATCGAACCAGCCGACCATCTGCTCGCGCGTGAAGAGTTCGTCGTCGCCATGGCTCCAACCCAGGCGCGCCAGGTAGTTGAGCATCGCCTCGGGCAGGTAGCCGTTCTCTTCATAGGCCGTGACGCTCACCGCGCCGCGGCGCTTCGACAGCTTCTGGCCGTCGTCGCCCAGGATCACCGGCAGGTGGCCGAAGGCCGGCAGCGGCGCACCCAGTGCGCGGAAGATGTTGATCTGCCACGGCGTGTTGTTGATGTGCTCGTCGCCACGGAAGACATGCGTGATCGCCATGTCCCAATCGTCGACCACCACCGCGAAGTTGTAGGTCGGTACACCGTCCGGGCGCACGATGATCAGGTCGTCGATCTCGCGGTTGTTGATGGTGATCTCGCCCTTGACGAGGTCGTTCCAGGTCACGTCGCCGTCGACCGGGTTGCAGAAGCGCACCACCGGCGGCACGCCTTCAGGCACCGGCGGCAGCACCTTGCCGGGCTCCGGGCGCCAGCGGCGGTCGTACAGCGTCTTCTCGCCGCGGGCACGCTGTGCCTCGCGCGTGGCCTCGAGTTCTTCCGGCGTGCAGTAGCAGTGGTAAGCCGTGCCTGCCTCGAGCATCTGCGCGACCACGGCCTTGTACCGGTCGAGCCGCTGCATCTGGTAGATCGGGCCTTCGTCGTAGTCCAGGCCGAGCCACTTCATCGACGCGAGGATCTGGTCGACCGCGTCCTGCGTGGAGCGCGCCACGTCGGTGTCTTCGATGCGCAGCACGAACTGGCCGCCATGGTGCTTCGCATAGGCCCACGAATAGAGCGCAGTGCGGGCGGTGCCCAGGTGCAGGAAGCCGGTGGGCGATGGCGCGATGCGCGTTCTTACGTGTTGAGTCATTGGGGGAGCGAGTCCAGACCGCGCAGCAGGTCGGTCTTGATGTCTTCGAGATGGTCCAGGCCGACGGCGAGGCGGATCAGGCTCTGGCCGATGCCGGCCGCTTGCCGCTGTGCTTCGGTCAGGCGCCCGTGCGAGGTGGTGCCCGGGTGCGTGATGATGGTCTTGGTGTCGCCCAGGTTGGTGGCGATGCTCACGACACGGGTGCTGTCGATCACATGGAAGGCGTTCTTCCGCGCCGTGGCCGGGTCATCCCCGCGCACGTCGAAGGACAGCACCGCCCCGCCCTGCCCCGACTGCTGGCGCATCGCCAGTTCATGCTGCGGATGCGATGCGAGACCGGGGTAATGCACGCGCGACACCATCGGGTGGCCTTCGAGCCATTGCGCCACGGCCAGCGCATTGGCCGATTGCGCCTGCATGCGGATGCCGAGCGTTTCCATGCCCTTGAGCACGACCCATGCGTTGAAGGGCGCCAGCACCATGCCGGCGGTGCGCACCACGGGGCCGAACACGTCGACGATCAGACGCGACGGACCGCAGATGGCGCCGGCCATCACGCGGCCTTGACCATCGAGGTACTTGGTGCCCGAATGGATCACCAGATCGGCGCCGAGTTCGGTCGGGCGTTGCAAGGCCGGCGAGCAGAAGCAGTTGTCGACCGCGAGCAGGGCGCCGGCGTCGTGCGCCAGGTCGGCCAGCGCGCGGATGTCGCACACCTCGGTCAGCGGATTGGTCGGCGTCTCGGCGAAAAGCAGCTTGGTGGTCGGACGCAACGCGGCGCGCCATTGCGCCACGTCGGTCTGCGACACGAAGGTCGTCTCCACACCGAACTTCGCGAACTCCTTGCCGAACAGGTTGAGCGTGGAGCCGAAGACCGAACGCGAGCAGACCACATGGTCGCCCGCCTTGAGCAGGCCCATGCACATCATCAGGATGGCGCCCATGCCGCTCGATGCGGCGATGGCGGCTTCGGTGCCTTCGAGGGCGGCCAGTCGGCGCTCGAAGCTGGTCACCGTCGGGTTGGACGTGCGCGAGTAGGTGAAGCCCTCTTCGGTACCGGCAAAACGTGCGGCGGAGGTCTCGGCGTCCGATTGCACGAAGCCACTGGTGAGGTACAGCGCCTCCGAGTTCTCGCCATACTGGCTGCGCTCGAGTGCGGTGCGCACGGCCAGCGTGTCGCGGTGCAGGCCGGGCGGCAATGATCGTTCGGTCACAGGCTCTCCGGATTCATTCGGCAAGGTTGGGCAGCGCCAGGCGGGACGAGTCTTCTTCCGTCTCCTCGATGCGCGGGCGGCTGCCGTTCATGCGGAGGATGGCATCGCTGTCGATGTCGCCGGTCACGTAGATGCCGTCGAAGCACGACGAGTCGAAGCCGTCGAGCTTCGGGGCCCCGGGCGTGGTCGGCGACGCCTTCATCACCGCGCGCTTCATGCCTTCGACGTCCTGGTAGATCAGCGCGTCGCAGCCGATCAGCTCACGGATCTCCTCGATCGTGCGGTCGTGCGCGACCAGTTCGCCCTTGGTCGGCATGTCGATGCCGTAGACGTTGGGGTAGCGCACCGGCGGCGCGGCGCTCGCGAGGTAGACCTTGTTCGCACCGGCGTCGCGCGCCATCTGCACGATCTCGCGGCTGGTGGTGCCGCGCACGATCGAATCGTCGACCAGCAGCACGTTGCGGCCCTTGAACTCGCTCGCGATCACGTTGAGCTTCTGGCGCACCGACTTCTTGCGAACGCCCTGCCCCGGCATGATGAAGGTGCGGCCGACGTAGCGGTTCTTCACGAAGCCTTCGCGGTACGGAATGCCCAGCAGGTGCGCCAGTTGGGTGGCGCTCGGGCGGCTCGATTCGGGGATCGGGATGATCACGTCGATCTCGCTCGGCGGCACGGTCGACACCACGCGCTTGGCCAGCGTCTCGCCCAGGTTCAGACGCGCCTGGTAGACCGAGATGCCGTCCATCACCGAATCGGGCCGCGCCAGGTAGACGAACTCGAACATGCAGGGGTTGAGCGTCGGCGCGTCGGCGCACTGCTCGGCGTGCACCTGGCCCTGCAGGTCGATGAAGACCGCTTCGCCCGGCGCGATATTGCGCTCGAACACATGGCCCGAGCCTTCGAGCGCCACCGATTCGCTCGCCACCATCACGGTGCCGTCGGCGCCGCGGCCCATGGCCAATGGACGGATCCCGTACGGGTCGCGGAAGGCGACCAGGCCGTGGCCGGCGATCAGTGCCACCACCGCGTAGGAGCCCCGCAGGCGCCGATGCACAGCCCGCACCGCCTCGAACACGGTGGTCGAGTTCAGCATGCCGCCGCGGGTCGAGCGCTCGATCTCGTGCGCCAGCACGTTCAGCAGCACCTCCGAGTCGCTCTCGGTATTGGTGTGGCGGTGGTCGGTCGAGAACAGTTCGGACCGCAGCGCGTGGGCGTTGGTCAGGTTGCCGTTGTGCACCAGCACGATGCCGTAAGGTGCGTTCACGTAGAAGGGCTGCGCCTCTTCTTCGCTGTAGGCGTTGCCGGCGGTCGGGTAGCGCACCTGGCCCAGGCCCACGTCGCCCGGCAGCGCACGCATGTTGCGGGTGCGGAACACGTCGCGCACCATGCCCTTGGCCTTGTGCATGAAGAACTTGCGTTCCAGCAGCGTGACGATGCCGGCGGCGTCCTGGCCACGGTGCTGCAGGAGCAGCAGGGCGTCATAGAGCAATTGATTGACGGGCGCGCTGCTGACAACGCCGACGATTCCACACATGGGACTTTCCTCTCAGGGCAGGTAACTGGCCAACTTCTCTGGCAATGCAGGCTTCAGGCCCTGCAGTGCCGCATCCAGAACAAGCGCGCTGTGCGATTCGCGCCACCAGGCGCTCTCGCTCAACGACAGCAAATGCACAACCACCGCCACGGCCAGCAGCGCGACCGCGCCACGCGCCAGGCCGAACACCGCGCCGAGCATCCGGTCGACCGGCCGCAGCCCGACCGCGGCGATCAGTTTGCGCGTCAGCGCGGCGATCAGCCCGACGCCGAAGGCCACGGCGATAAAGATCAGCACGAAGGCCAGCGCATAGCGCCACGAAGCCTCCGGGTCGCCGCTGATGGGCAGCCACGCCGCCACATCGCCCGCGAACCACTGCGCACTGAAAAAAGCCACGACCCAACCCGCCAGCGAAATCACTTCGAACACCAGCCCGCGCACCAACCCCAGCACCAGCGACACCGCCAGCAGCAGGGCGGCAATCCAGTCGAGCAGGGTCACGGTCGTGCGCGATGCCTACAAGCTGAGGACGGCCGCGGGCAAAGACAAGCCCTTGATCTTGCCGGCCGCCTTGTCCGCCTCGGCGCGCGACGCGAACGGACCGACGCGCACCCGCGTGCGCTCGCCATCGGGCGTCTTGGCCACGTTGGTGTAGGTCTTGAGCCCGGCCTTCTCGAGTTTCTGGCGCACCTCGCGCGCCTTGTCCGCTTCGGCGAAGGCGCCGACCTGCACGATGAAGCGACCGGCGTCGTCCGAAGCCGCCACCGGCTTGGCCGCTGCGGCAGCGGCCGCCGCGTTCTTGCCGTCGAGCAGCGCGCGGGCGCGGGCGCCGTCGTCGGCCGGCTTGGCCGCAGTGGCCGTTTGAGGCTTGGGTTCGGGCTTCGGCTCGGGCTTGGCTTCCGGTTTCGGCTTGGCCTCGGGCTTGTGTTCGGGTTTCGGCGCGGGATGCGTCTCGGCCGGCGGGGCCGAAGCGACCGGTCGGTCGGACGGCAGCTCGCGGCCATCGGCCGTCTCGGTGATGACGCCGGTCGCCGGCGCGTTGGTGGCCGTACGCGGGCGCTCCTCGGCGGGCGGCGTGGCCGGTGTCGGCGCGGGCGCCTGGGCGACCGGGGCCGGCAAGGGCGCGACCTTGTTCCGGTCGGGAATCTCGATGGGGATGTCGACGGCGACAGGCCGCGGCTGGGTATCGAAGAGCAGCGGGAAACCGATCACACCGACGAGCACCAGCACCGCGGCGCCCAGCAGCCGATGGCGTGCGCGCCGGCGCATGGCTTCGACGCTTTCTGCAGGCGCGGCCGATACCGGGGTGTTGCGGCTTTCATTGGTCGGCTGGCCACGCGAGCGGAACTTGAAGAACGCCATGTATTCGTTTCCCTGATTGAGTGCAGCGCGGTGTCGTTTTGCGAGAGGCCGGACACCCGCCGATCAGGCGCCTGACAGCAGGTGCTTGCCCTGCAGACGGGGCGTTCCGTGCGCGAGCACACCACCCACCGTGAAGAACGATCCGAAGACCACGATTCTATCAGCGGGGTCCGCCGCCTCGATGGCCGCGCGGAGCGCCGACATCGGGTCGGCATGCACGCTCGACGCCACGTCCTTGCGCGTGTTCTGCGCCGCCCACTGCGCCTGGACGGCCGCGCCTGTGGCGGCGCGCGGCGTGGGCAGGTCGGTGAAGTACCAGCGATCGATCAACGGCCCGATGCGCGACAGGATGGGCGCTAGGTCCTTGTCCGCCATGACACCGAAAACCGCGTGCGTGGTCGGATAGAAACCCATCGCATCGAGGTTCTCGGCCAGCGCCGCCACGGCATGGCCGTTGTGCGCCACGTCGAGCACCAGCGTCGGCTGGCCGGGGAGGATCTGGAAGCGCCCCGGCAGCTCGACCATCGCGAGCCCGGTGCGCACCGCCTGCGCGGTGATCGGCAGGCGCTGGCGCAAGGCTTCCAGCGCGGCCAGGACGCCGGCGGCGTTCAGCAACTGGTTGGCGCCGCGCAACGCCGGGTAGGCCAGGCCGCTGTAACGCCGCCCGCGCCCGCTCCAGCCCCACTGCTGCTTGTCGCCCGACACGTTGAAGTCGTGCCCGAAGCGCCACAGGTCGGCGCCGATCTCGCGGGCATGGTCGAGCACGCTCTGCGGCGGCATCGGGTCGCTCACGATCGCCGGCCGGCCGGTGCGTAGGATGCCGGCTTTTTCGCGGCCGATGCTCTCGCGGTCCGGGCCGAGGAAATTCATGTGGTCGAGGTCGATGCTGGTGATCACCGCGCAATCGGCGTCGATGATGTTGACCGCGTCGAGCCGCCCGCCCAGTCCGACCTCGAGGATCGCCACGTCGGGCTTCGCCTCGGCCATGCAGCGCAGGATGGCCAGGGTGGTGAGCTCGAAGTAGGTCAGCGGAATCTCGGCGCGGGCCGCCTCGACGGCCTCGAAATGCGGCACCAGCAACGCGCCATCGATAGCCTCGCCCTTCAGGCGCAGGCGCTCTTCGAAATGCACGAGGTGGGGCGACGTGAACACGGCCGTGCGGTAGCCGGCGTGCCCGAGGATCGACTCCAGCATCGCGCAGGTCGAACCCTTGCCGTTGGTGCCGGCAACCGTGATCACCGGGCAGTCGAAGGCCAGCCCGAGGCGGTGCGCCACGGTGCGGGTGCGCTCCAGGCCGAGTTCGATGGTCTTGGGATGCTGTCGCTCGGCGTGCGCGAGCCAGTCGGCTAGGGTTTTCATGGAGGCCGGCATTGTCGCCGACCGGCCGGGGCGGCATGATTCCGAGATGACAACAACCCTTTACGGCATCCCGAACTGCGACACCGTCAAGCGCGCCCGCGCCTGGCTCGACGAACACGGCGTGGCCTACCGCTTCCACGATTTCAAGAAGGAAGGCGTGCCCGAGGCCGAACTGGACCGGTGGCTGAAGGCGCCCGGCTGGGAGGCGCTGGTCAACCGGCGCGGCACCACCTGGCGCAAGCTGGACGACGCGACCCGGGCGTCGGTGGTCGATGCCGGTTCCGCCCGCGCCGTGCTGCTGGCCAACCCCAGCCTGATCAAGCGCCCGGTCGTCCACTGGAACGGCCGCCCGGACGTTACAACGGGGTTCGACGCAACCGAATGGTCCACCCGGGTCTGAGCACCCGGTTGAACCCGGCGCGCCAAATCGCATCCAACCGGGCTGAAACGGAGCACCCGCTTCCCCATTCAAGGAGTTCGACATGCGCAAGAAGATGTACACCGCCGCGATCGGCCTCGCCCTGCTGGGCGCCCTGGCCACCGGCAGCGCCATGGCCCAGCAACAGGTCCAGGCCCGCGTGGTTTCGGCCACCCCGGTGACCGAATCGAATGGCCGCACCGGCTACAACGTGACCTACGAGTACCAGGGCCGCGAGTACAAGACCTTCACCGACACACGCCCCGGCAGCACCATCCCGGTCGACGTGAGCGCCTACGGCGTGATCACCGCGCCGGTGGCGCCGCAGTCGCAGCTGAACGGCGAACCCGTTGCCGACAACGGCAATGGCCGCGCACCGTGGGAAGGCGTGGTGCCCGAGCCGGGCATGGTGGTGTCGTCGGCACGCCCGGCAGCGCCGACGTACTACGCCGCGCCGGCGTATCCGGCGCCGGTGTACGTGGCGCCGGCACCGGTCTACGTGGCACCGGCCTACGGCTACGGGTATGGCTACGCGCCGGCCTATGCCTACCCGCCCGTCGGCCTGTCGCTGAACCTCGGCTACTCGCGTGGGTGGGGCGGACACGGCCGCTGGCGCTGAGGGCGGGACGAGAGGCCGCGGCAAGCCCTAAAATCGCCGGCTTTCCGCCTCTCTTCGGCGCGCCCGCGCCCTGCCCCTCCCATGACGATCAACGAATCCCTCGCCTGCACCGCGGTCGCGACCAAGGCCAATGTCTATTTCGACGGCAAGTGCGTGAGCCACAACCTCACGCTCGCCGATGGCACGAAGAAGTCGGTGGGCGTGATCCTGCCGGCGACCCTGACCTTCAGCACCGGCGCGCCGGAGATCATGGAAGGCGTGTGGGGCCGCTGCGAATACCAGCTCACGGGCAGCAGCGAATGGGTGACGTCGGGCCCTGGCGAAAAATTCAGCGTGCCGGGCAACTCGAGTTTCCAGATCCGCGTGAGCGGCGAGCCCTACAGCTACATCTGCCACTTCGGCTGAACCGGACGCCCACGCCATGTCGACCATCCTCCAACACGTTCCCGCCGGCCAGAAGGTCGGCATCGCCTTTTCCGGTGGCCTGGACACCAGCGCCGCGCTGCACTGGATGAAGCAGAAGGGCGCGATCCCCTATGCCTACACCGCCAACCTCGGCCAGCCTGACGAACCGGACTACGAAGAGATCCCGCGCAAGGCGATGCAGTACGGCGCCGAGAAGGCCCGCCTGATCGACTGCCGCAGCCAGCTCGCGGCCGAAGGCCTCGCCGCGCTACAGGCCGGCGCCTTCCACGTGACGACCGCTGGCGTGACCTACTTCAACACCACGCCGCTAGGCCGCGCCGTGACCGGCACGATGCTGGTGAGCGCCATGAAGGAAGACGACGTCCACATCTGGGGCGACGGCAGCACCTACAAGGGCAACGACATCGAGCGCTTCTACCGCTACGGCCTGCTCACCAACCCGGCGCTGAAGATCTACAAGCCGTGGCTCGACCAGCTCTTCATCGACGAGCTGGGCGGCCGGGCCGAGATGTCGGCCTTCATGACGGCGGCCGGCTTCGGCTACAAGATGTCGGCCGAGAAGGCCTACTCCACCGACTCCAACATGCTCGGCGCCACGCACGAGGCGAAGGACCTGGAGCACCTGAACAGCGGCATCAAGATCGTCAACCCGATCATGGGCGTCGCCTTCTGGAAGGACGAGGTCGAAGTCAAGCGTGAAGAGGTCACCGTGCGCTTCGAGGAAGGCCGCCCGGTCGCCCTCAACGGCAAGGAATACCCCGACCTGGTCGAGCTGATCCTGGAGGCCAACCGCATCGGCGGCCGCCACGGCCTGGGCATGAGCGACCAGATCGAGAACCGCATCATCGAAGCCAAGAGCCGCGGCATCTACGAGGCCCCGGGCCTGGCGCTGCTGTTCATCGCCTACGAGCGCCTGGTCACCGGCATCCACAACGAAGACACGATCGAGCAGTACCGCGACAACGGCCGCAAGCTCGGCCGCCTGCTCTACCAGGGCCGCTGGTTCGACCCGCAGGCCATCATGCTGCGCGAGACCGCCCAGCGCTGGGTGGCGCGCGCCATCACCGGCGAAGTGACGGTCGAACTGCGCCGCGGCAACGACTATTCGCTGCTGAACACCGAGTCGGCCAACCTCACCTACAAGCCCGAGCGCCTGAGCATGGAGAAGGTCGAAGGCGCCTTCACGCCGCTGGACCGCATCGGCCAGCTGACGATGCGCAACCTGGACATCATCGACACGCGGGACAAGCTGGCGATCTACACCAAGACCGGGCTGCTGCAGGTGGGCGATGGCGCGTCGGTGCCTCGGCTGACGAACGACGACAAAGAATAGACGGCCGCTGCGCCAACCCCGAAAGAAAGCCACCGCGAGGTGGCTTTCTTCTTGGTCAATCGAGAAAGCGCTGCGCGTGATCGGGCGGCGGCATCAGGCAGGCGTCGCTGCGCCCGAACCAGCGGTAGCGGTTGCGCGCCAACCAGCGGTAGAGCGCGTCGCGCAGCGGCGCCGGAATCAACCAGGCGGCCCAGGCCAAGCGCCACGGCCAGCCCAGCGCATGCAGCACGCGCAGGATGGCGGCGGTGTGCTGCCAGCTGCGGTCACCGTCGACCAGCAGCAAGGTCTGCAGACCATCGATCTGCAGACCGGCACGCCCCAGCAAGGCCCGGCCGTTCGCGCCCTGGATCGAGGCAAAGCGCAGCACGCGCCACCGGTCGTGGCGCAGCAGGAACCGAACCCAGCCGTCGCACAGCAGGCATTGCGCATCGAACACGACGATCACGGCACGGGCCTCGCCGTCGACAGGTCGAGGTGGCCGCGGTAGGCAGCCACGGTGCCGATGCCGGGCAGCCCGCCCCGCACGTCGAAATGCAACTCACGGCCGATGCCCGTCTCGACCGCATGCACGCGCGGCGTCAGCCAGCGCGGGCACGGCACGCCGAAGCAGCGGACGCGGCGCAACTGCATCACCAACGCGCCCTCTTGCGCAGCCAACCCGAAATGCAGGCGCAGCGGGCCGAGCTGCTCCACCAGATCGCCGCCGTGCCCGCCCATGCGCGAGCGCATCGTCCGGCCGGGGAAGTAGCGGGTCCAGGTTTCGGTCGCCGGGCGCGCATCGAGTTCGAAACGGATGGCGTGTCGGCCCCGCCGCTGCGGCGTGCCGAGCAGTCGCGCGATCGAGCGGGCGACCCGGGTCTGTGGCTCAGCCGTTTCAGCCCAACCGTCGAAGGCAACGCGTCCTGCGCTGCTGTGGAATTCGCGAACGGCCGGGGCCAATTCGGTGAAGGCAGCACCCATGAGCGTCGCATAGAGGGACAGGGTCAATCGCCACCTCCACCGCCGCCACACCCACCACCGCCGCAACCCGATCCGCCGTCGCTTCCGCTGCTGCTGTCGCTGGCGCCGCTGTCACTGGTGTTCGATTCGCTGCCACCGAAACCGTCCGAATCACCCGGCCCGGAGCCCGAGCCGCCGTCGCTGAAGCTGGTGCCGCAATGCGTACCCGAACTCGCGGCACGGTCGATGTCGCGGCAGTCGGCCACATAGCTGAAGCCACCCGCGATGGCGAACTTGGCATCGAGCGCGAACAGCAGCGGCAGGCGGCTCGGCCGGCGCGGGTCGATGCTCTCCTCCTTGCAGGCCCAGTACCAGGTGCGGCGCAAGCCGTCGTTGCGCTTGGCGCTGCGCCCGAGCACCTCGGCCGGCGTGTGGTGCAGCATCCCGCCGAAGGCATAGCGGCACCACTGCTGGTAGGCCTGGGTGTGCAGGATGAATTCGTGCCAGGCGGCGTCGACCACCTTGGACGGCATGCCGACGAACTGCCGCTTGCTGCGCAGATGCGCCATGAAGAACTGCCGCAGGCCGCGCACGACCAGCTCGGTGTCGCGCGGCTGGAGCGACGGATAGAGTTCGCGCAGCTTGTCGAGCAGAAAAGGCGGCAGGCGCGCCTCGCGGACGAACTGCCGCCGCGCACTCTCCTGCCAGGCCTTGAGTGCACCGTTGAGCACGACACCCACCACGATGGCCGCGAAAAAGACCCAGGCGGTGCGCCCGTAGAGCACGGCGGCAGCGCAGAACACCCACAGCAACCGTCGCCCCCACGCCAGCGCATCGATACGGCGGCGAAAGTTGAGCGACGACAGCGCCGTCACACCACCACCGGCTCCGGCTCCAGCCGGATGCCGAAGCGCTCGTACACGCTGGTCTGGATCGCCTTGGCCAGCGTCATGACCTCGCCGCCGGTCACCGGGTCTTCGCGGCCGCCGCGGTTCACGAGCACCAGCGCCTGCTTCTCGTACACGCCGGCGTTGCCGACCGACTTGCCCTTCCAGCCGCAGGCGTCGATCAGCCAGCCGGCCGCCAGCTTGATGCTGCCGTCGGCCATCGGGTAGTGCACGATCTTCGGGTCGCGCGCGATGATGTCGGCACACTGCTCGGGCGTGACGGTCGGGTTCTTGAAGAAGCTGCCGGCATTGCCGAGCACGCGCCAGTCGGGCAGCTTGGCGCGGCGGATGGCGCAGACCCAGTCGAAGATGTCCTTCGCGTCCGGCGTGAAATTGCCGGCCTCTTCCATCTTGCGTTCAAGGTCGAGGTAGCCGACCACGGCCTTCCACGGCTTGGGCAGGCGGAAACGCACCCGGGTGATCAGCGCCCGGCCGGCCAGGCCGAAGTCGTTGTCGCCCGCCGCCACATGCTTGAACACCGAGTCGCGGTAACCGAAGGCGCATTGCGCCGCGTCGAGCGTGAAGTGGCGGCCGGTGACGAGGTCGATCGCATCGAGCGACTCGAAACGGTCCTGCAGCTCGATGCCGTAGGCGCCGATGTTCTGCACCGGCGCACCCCCGACGGTGCCGGGAATCATCGCCAGGTTCTCCAGACCGGGGAACCCGTTATCGACGGTCCACTGCACGGTGTCGTGCCAGTTCTCGCCGGCGCCGGCTTCCACGATCCAGGCGCGGGCGCCGTCCTCGACCAGGCGCAGGCCCTTGATCTCGACCTTCAGCACCAGCGGCTTCACGTCGCCGGTGATCACGATGTTGCTGCCCCCGCCGAGCACGAACTTGGGCACGTCGCGCCACTGCGCGTCGGCCCGCAGCGCGGCCACGTCGGCCTCGCTCGCGATGCGCGCCAGGTGCTGCGCACGCGCGACGATGCCGAAGCTGTTGAAGGGCTGCAGCGCGACGTTGGACTCCACGATCATGGGAGAATTGTCGCATTCACCTTGCGCATCCGAGGAGCCTGCATGCCGTCTTTCGATACCGTCTGCGAACCGAACCTTCCCGAGGTCAAGAACGCCGTGGAAAACACGGCCAAGGAAATCGCGACCCGCTTCGACTTCAAGGGGACGGCCGCCGCCGTCGAATTGAAGGACAAGGAAATCACCCTGATCGGCGATGCCGAATTCCAGCTCGTGCAGGTCGAGGACATCCTGCGCGCCAAGCTGACCAAGCGCAGCGTCGATGTGCGCTTTCTCGACAAGGGCGCGGTCCAGAAGATCGGCGGCGACAAGGTCAAGCAGGTCATCAAGGTCAAGAGCGGCATCGAGACCGAGGACGCCAAGAAGATCACCCGCCTGCTCAAGGACAGCAAGATGAAGGTGCAGGCCGCCATCCAGGGCGACGCGGTGCGCGTCACCGGCGCCAAGCGCGACGACCTGCAGGCGGCCATGGCGCTCATCAAGAAGGACCTGCCGGACATGCCGCTGTCCTTCAACAACTTCCGCGACTGAGCCGCCCATGAAGGCCCCGCTGCTCGCCCTGTGGCTGGGCCTCGCCGCCGCCGGTGCGCATGCCGATTCGGTGATGCTCACCGGCACCATCGGGAACCGGGCGATCCTGGTGGTCAACGGCGGTGCGCCGAAGACGGTGGCCATCGGCGAAAAGGTGCAGAACGTGCGCCTCTTGTCGCTGCAGGATGGCCAGGCGGTGGTCGAATCCGCCGGCCAGCGCATCACGCTGCGGATGGATTCGCCGGTGAGCGTCGGCGAAGGCGGCGGCAGCGCTGCGAGCGGTTCGCGCATCGTGCTCAACGCCGATAGCCGCGGCCACTTCATGGCCAGCGGCGCCATCAACGGGCGCAGTGGCGTCAGCTTCATGCTCGACACCGGTGCCACCACGGTGGCCATGTCGGTGGCCGACGCGACCCGCATCGGCCTCGACTACCAGAAGGGCACGCCGGTGCGCATGAACACCGCCAACGGCGTGGCGCAGGGCTACCGGTTGCGGCTCGATTCGGTGCGCGTGGGCGACGTCGAGGTGCGCGACATCGACGCCATCGTCTCGCAGCAGCCCATGCCCTTCGTGCTGCTGGGCAACAGCTTCATCGGCCGCTTCTCGATGCGGCGCGACGCCGAGCAGATGGTGCTCGAACGCCGCTTCTAGCCGGCATCAACGGTCACGGTCAACGTTGCGCGGCCGTCACCACCACTTCGATCTTGTAGCCTTTGTTGGCGAGCGCCGCTTGCACGGTGGCGCGCGGTGGCGTGTGGCCGGCCGGCACCCAGGCGTCCCACACCTCGTTCATCGCGCCGATCTCGGCGATGTCGGTGAGGAATATCTGCGTCATGAGGATGCAGGTCTTGTCGCTGCCGGCTTCGGCCAGCAGCTTGTCGATCATGGCGAGCACCTGGGCGGTCTGGCCGCGGATGTCCGCCGTGGTGTCGTCGGGCACCTGGCCCGCCAGGTAGACGGTGCCGTTGTGCACGGCCGTCTCGCTCAGGCGTGCGCCGACGTGGAAGCGTTGAATCTCTGCCATGGTCATTCCTTTTTCTTCTTGGCCCCGAGCCTGGACTCGGTGCCGGCCGCCAGACGGCGGATGTTTTCGCGATGCCGCCAGATCAGCAGCAGGCTGATGGCGATGAGAGTGACGAGCACCGTCCGGTTCAACGGCCAGGCGATGCCGCCGCCGATGAGATAGAAGGACGGCGCGAAGAAGGCGGCCACCAGCGACGCCAGCGACGAGTAGCGAAAGAAGAAAGCGATGATGGCCCAGCTCATGCCGGTCGCGAGCCCGAGCATCCAGTCGATGCCGACCAGCACGCCCGCCGCCGTGGCCACCCCCTTGCCGCCCTTGAAACCGAAGAAGACCGGATAGAGGTGGCCGAGGAAGGCGGCCAGGCCGGCCAGGGCCGCCGTGCCCATGCCCATGTCGTGGTCGGGTCCGAACACACGGATGACGAACACCGGCAGCCAGCCCTTGAGCGCATCGAGCACCAGCGTGGCCAGGGCCGCGCCCTTGTTGCCCGAACGCAGCACGTTGGTGGCGCCGGGGTTGCCGCTGCCGTAGCTGCGCGGGTCGGCCATGCCCATCGCACGGCTCACGATCACCGCGAAGGACAGCGAGCCGACCAGGTACGACAGGACGATCGCGATGAACGAGGGAAGATGAAAGCTCAAGGGGGACTCCGTGGGGCTGGCTATTCTGCCAGCGCGCACTGCACCGGCTGCGCGCCGAGCAGCGTCACGCACACCCGCGGGTCGATGCCGACCAGGTAGCCGCGGCGCCCGCCGTTGATGGCGATCTTCGGCAGCTCGAGGATGGTCGACTCGATGTAGACCGGCATGTCGCGCTTCGTGCCGAAGGGCGAGGTGCCGCCGACCAGGTAGCCGCTGTGCCGGTTCGCCACCTCCGGCT
This sequence comes from Variovorax sp. J2L1-78, assembly GCF_030317205.1. NCBI lineage: Bacteria > Pseudomonadati > Pseudomonadota > Betaproteobacteria > Burkholderiales > Comamonadaceae > Variovorax > Variovorax arabinosiphilus. The sequence continues at coordinate 2,022,183 of NZ_JASZYB010000001.1, forward strand.
TGCAGGGCTCGACCGACTTGGCGCCGATCTGCCGCGCCAGGTTCTTGGTCGACACCGTGCGGTTGCCGTGCATCAGCACCAGCAGCGGCCTGGCGTCCTGGTCCTGCATGACCAGCGTCTTGACCACCGTGAACGGGTCGAAGCCGAGCACCGCCGCGCTGTGCTGCGCGCCGCCGTGTTCGAGGTACTCGTACGGGTGCTCGGTGAAGGCGACACCGCGGGCGCGCAGCAGCTGCGTCGCCGGCGTCTCGCTGACGTGCGGCTTGCGCGCCATGACGCCCGGGCCTCAGTTCGCGGGATCGCGGATGTCCCAGCGGATCTTGTCGATCTCGGCCAGGATCTCGGGCGAGAGCTGCGTGCCCCAGGCGTCGATGTCCTCGTCGAGCTGCGCCACCGAGGTCACGCCGATGATCGTGCTCGCCACCTGCCACTTGGTGTAGCAGAAGGCCAGCGCCAGGCGCGCCGGCGTCATGCCGTGGTCGCGCGCGAGCTGGTTGTAGCGGCGCGCTGCCCTGAGCGCATCGGGGCGGCCCCAGCGCTGCTTGCGCACCGACTCGTAGGTGGAGATGCGCGCGCCCTTGGGGGCGTCCGGGCCCTCGATGCCGCTCTGGTCGTACTTGCCGGTCAAGAGGCCAAAGGCCAGCGGCGAATAGGCCAGCAGGGACACGCCGAGCCGATGCATCGTCTCGTCCAGCCCGTTCTCGAGCGCGCGGCTCACCAGGCAGTACACGTTCTGCACCGAGGCCACGCGCGGCAGCCCGTGCTGCTCGGCCAGGCGGACGAACTCGTGCACGCCGTAGGGTGTCTCGTTCGACAGGCCGATGTGGCGCACCTTGCCGGCCTTGACCAGGCCGCCGAGCGCCTCGAGCTGCGCATGGATGGAAGTCTCCGACGTTTCCTTCGCCGGGTCGTAGTACAGGTTGCCGAAGGCCGGCACATGGCGCTCGGGCCAGTGGATCTGGTAGAGGTCGATCACGTCCGTCTTCAGGCGCTTGAGGCTCGCGTCGCACGAGGCCACGATGTCCGCAGCGGTCATGCCCTTGCCTTCGCGCACCCAGTCCATGCCGCGCGACGGGCCCGCCACCTTGGTGGCCAGCGTGACCTTCTGGCGGGCGCCGGGGCGCGCGGCGAACCAGTCGCCGAGGATGGTCTCGGTGGCGCCGTAGGTTTCGCGGCGGGCCGGCACGGCGTACATCTCGGCCGTGTCGAGGAAATCCACGCCCCGCTCCAGCGAGCGGTCGAGGATGGCGTGGGCGGTGGACGAATCGACCTGCTCGCCGAAGGTCATGGTGCCGAGGCAGATCGGGGTGACGTGCAGATCACTCTGCCCGAGTCGGATGCGTTGCATGGTGTGGATCGCGCGGATCGGAGAAGGAGAAGGCCGAAACTCTACCGCGCGCCGCGCGATGCTGCAGCGCACCCCCTTGCATGTCCGCCGCATGTCCGATGGGTGACCGCCCTCGCGGCGCGGCTTCGTATGATCCCTCGCCATGTACGCCCCCCGACGCCCTTCCCGCAGCGACCACGTGCCGGTACGCACCGTGCGCTACCACCTGCGCAGCTGGGGCACGCCCTCGGCGGCGCGCCCGCCCCTCGTGCTGCTGCACGGCTGGATGGACGTGTCGGCCTCGTGGCAGTTCGTGGTCGACGCGATGGCCGAGGAGCGCTTCGTCGTCGCGCCCGACTGGCGCGGCTTCGGCGAGACCGACGGCGGCGCGGTCGACAACTACTGGCTGCCCGACTACCTGGCCGACCTCGACTGGCTGCTCGACCATGTCGCGCTCGACACACCGGTCGACCTGGTCGGCCACAGCATGGGTGGCAACATCGCCATGCAGTACGCGGGCGTGCGTCCGCAGCGCGTGCGACGGCTGGTCAACCTCGAGGGCTTCGGCATGCCCGCGCGCCAGCCCGGGGAAGCGCCGGCACGCTACGGCCAGTGGATCGACCAGCTCAAGAAGCTGCACCGCGGCGAGATGGCGATGCAGGGCTACCCGGGGCCCGACGGCGTGGCGCGCCGCCTGATGAAGACCAACCCTCGCCTGCCGCAGGACAAGGCCGACTGGCTGGCGCGGCACTGGGCCGCCGAACACACGCAGGCCGATGGAAGCACCCGCTGGGCCATCCTCGGCGACGCCGCGCACAAGGTGGTCAACGCCAACATTTACCGTGTGGACGAGGCACTGGCCCTCTACGCCGCCATCACCGCACCGGTGCTATCGGTCGAGGCGAGCGACGACAGCCTGGCCCGCTGGGCCGGGGACTACACCCTGGCGCAATTCCACGAGCGCCTGAAGGCCGTACGCGACGTTCGCAGCGTACGGTTGCCCGACTGCGGCCACATGCTCCATCACGACCAGCCCGAACGCGTGGCAGCACAGATCGAAGACTTCCTGCGCTGAGGCGAACGGGGCTGCTCGCGGCCTTCTCCGACACACGCAGACACAAATCGCGGGCAGACTTGGCGGGTTTTGCTCACTCTGCGCGCAGCCATGCCTCACACCGCCGTCAACGCCATCGATCCCAAAGAGTTCCAGCGCGTGCTGAGCCGCAACGTCAAGTTGCCGTTGATCGGGGGACTCATCGGCGCGGTGGTCTTCGTCGGCCTGATCTTCTACCTGCTGTCGGTCATCTCCTGGGTCGAGCACACCGACCGCGTCACCCGGGAGGCCAGCGAACTGCAACGCCTGAGCGTCGACCTCGAAACCGGCATGCGCGGCTTCCTGATCACCGGCGACGAGGCCTTTCTGCAGCCGTACGAAAGCGCGCAGCCGCGCCTCATGGCGGGCCTCGCCGGCCTGCGCACGATGGTGGCCGACAACCAGACGCAGGTCGACCGGATCGACCGCATCACCACGCTGCAGACCAGCTGGAACCAGTTCGCGGCCGAGATGATCGCGCTGCGCCGTGCCAGTGGCGACTACATGCAGGCCATCAAGGCGGGGCGCGGCAAGCGCCTGTCGGACGACATGCGCACCGGCTACGGCAACTTCATCAATGTGGAGCAGACGCTGCGCTTCCAGCGCAACAACGAGGCCAACAACACCGCCCTGGCGGTCGTCGGCCTGTTCCTCTTCTTCACGCTCTCGCTGGCCGGCCTGCTCGCCTTTTTCGGGCGTCGCCAGCTGGTCGCCCTGTCCACCGGCTACGACGCCGTCCTCCAACGCCAGGCCAGCCACGGCGAAACCCTGCAGCGGCAGGCCTGGCTGCGCGGTGCCCAGACCGAGCTGACCGGCGAACTCGTCGGCGAACTCAGCGCGCAGGAGATGGGCCGCAAGGTGCTCGATTTCTTCGCCAGCCACGTCGGCAGCAGCGTGGGCGCCATGTATGTGCGCGAACGCTCGGGCCAGTTGCGCCGCGTGGCCAGCTACGGCTTCTCGGCCGAGGCCGAGGCCACGCCCCAGGTGCTCGCGCCGACGCAGGGTCTCGTCGCCCAGGCCGCGACCGAGAAGCGGGTGATGCTGATCGAACCGGTCACGGCCGATTACCTGCGCGTGAACACCGGCCTGGGCGACATGGCGCCGCGCGCGGCCGTGCTGCTGCCGGTGATGCACGACGGCCGGGTGAACGGCGTGATCGAACTGGGCCTGCTGCAAGCGCCGGACGAACGCGCCAAGGAACTGTTCGACCTGCTGGCCGGCAACATCGGCAGCTCGGTGGCGGCCGTGCGCTACCGCGAGCAGCTGCAGGACGCGCTGGCCGAGACACAGCAGCTCAACGAGGAGCTGCAGGTACAGCAGGAAGAGCTTCGCACCGCCAACGAAGAGCTGGAAGAACAATCGCGTGCGCTGCGGGCGTCGCAGGCCACGCTGGAGAACCAGCAGGCCGAGCTGGAGCAGACCAACAGCCAGCTGTCGGAACGCACCGAGGCGCTCGACCTGCGCAACGCGGCACTGCGCCGCGTGCAGGCCGACCTGGAAGACCGGGCGCAGGAGCTGCAGCGCGCCAGTCGCTACAAGTCGGAGTTCCTCGCGAACATGTCGCACGAGCTGCGCACGCCGCTCAACAGCGCGCTGATCCTGGCCAAGCTGCTGGGCGACAACCCCCAGGGCAACCTCTCCGCCGAACAGGTGAAGTTCGCCGAGTCGATCTATTCGTCCGGCAACGACCTGCTGGTGCTCATCAATGACATCCTGGACATCGCCAAGGTCGAGGCCGGCAAGCTCGAGCTGGTGGCCGAAGAGGTGCCGCTCGCCCGCCTGGCCGACAGCCTGTCGATGACCTTCACGCCGCTGGCCGGCCAGAAGCAGCTCGACTTCCGGGTGAGCGTCGAGCCCGATGCCCCGGCCCTGCTGGTGACCGACCGCCAGCGCCTGGAGCAGGTGCTCAAGAACCTGCTGTCGAACGCGCTCAAGTTCACGGACCGCGGCCAGGTCGACCTCAGCATCTCGGGCGGTCCGGGCGGCGGTGCCCGCTTCGCGGTGCGCGACTCGGGCATCGGCATCTCGCCCGACCAGCAGGAAGTGATCTTCGAGGCCTTCCGCCAGGCCGACGGCACCACCAGCCGGCGCTACGGCGGCACGGGCCTGGGCCTGTCGATCTCGCGCGACCTCACCAAGCTGCTCGGCGGCACGCTCACGGTCGACAGCACGCCGGGCCAGGGCAGCACCTTCACGCTCACGCTGCCGGCCGAGGCCCCGCCGCAAGCGCGCATGGATGCGCCCGTGATGGCCGCCACACCAGCCCGCCTCTACACGACGCCCGCGGTGGCGATGCCGGCCGCCTCGCCGACCATCCCGGCGCCGGTGATCCCGCAGTTCGCCGACGACCGCGCGCAGCCGCGCAACGCCTCGCGGCGGGTGCTGGTGATCGAGGACGAGCCGCAGTTCGCCCACATCCTGTACGACCTGGCCCATGAGCTGGGTTACCAGTGCATCGTGGCCCACGGCGCCGGTGACGGCTTCGATCTGGCCACGCAACTGCTGCCCGACGCGATCCTGCTCGACATGCGCCTGCCGGACGCGCCCGGCCTGAACGTGCTGCAGAAGCTCAAGGACCAGCCGCAGACGCGCCACATCCCCGTGCACATCGTCTCGGCCATGGACCACACCGAAACCGCCATGCACATGGGCGCGATCGGCTATGCGCTCAAGCCTGCCTCGCGCGAACAGCTCAAGCAGGTGTTCCAGAAGCTGGAGGACAAGCTCACGCAGAAGGTCAAGACCGTGCTGCTGGTGGAAGACGACGCCGTGCAACGCGACGCGGTCGTCCAACTCATCGGCGACGACGACGTGGCGATCACCGCGGTGGGCTCCGGCGAGGAGGCGCTCGAACTGCTGCGCACCCGCGTCTTCGACTGCATGGTGACCGACCTGCGCCTGCCCGACATGCAGGGCAGCGAGCTGCTCAAGAAGATGGCGACCGAAGAGATCTGCTCGTTCCCGCCGGTCATCGTCTACACCGGCCGCAACCTGACGCGCGACGAGGAGGCCGAGCTGCTGCGCTATTCACGCTCGATCATCATCAAGGGCGCGCGCTCGCCCGAACGCCTGCTCGACGAAGTGACGCTGTTCCTCCACAAGGTCGAGGCCGACCTGTCGACCGAACGCCGCAACATGCTCAAGGCCGCGCGCGGGCGCGATCGGGTCTTCGAAGGCCGCCGCATCCTGCTGGTGGACGACGACGTGCGCAACATCTTCGCGCTCACCAGCGCGCTGGAGCAGCGCGGCGCCATCGTCGAGATCGGCCGCAACGGCCGCGAGGCGCTCGAGAAGCTCGACCGCGTGGCCGACATCGACCTCGTGCTGATGGACGTGATGATGCCGGAGATGGACGGCCTGGAGGCCACGCGCCGCCTGCGCCAAGACCCGCGCTTCGAGAAGCTGCCCGTCATCACGGTCACGGCCAAGGCCACGCGGGACGACCAGGAACAGTGCCTGGCGGCCGGCGCCAGCGACTACCTGGCCAAGCCGGTCGACCTGGACCGCCTGTTCTCGCTGCTGCGCGTCTGGATGCCCAAGATGGAGCGGCTGTGACCTCCCATGAACCCGATCCGCTGCGCCCGATCGAGCCGCCGAGCGACATCGATATCGAGCTGAAGCTGCTGATGGAAGCGATCTTCCTGAAGTACAGCTACGACTTTCGCAACTACACCGGCGCGTCGCAGAAGCGCCGTGTGCGCTACGCGCTGGAGCAGTTGCGGCTGCCGAACGTCTCGGCGCTGCAGGAACGGGTGCTGCACGACCCCACGGTCTTCGCGCAGCTGCTGCAGTTCCTGACGATCCCGGTGAGCGAGATGTTCCGCGACCCGGGTTACTTCCTCACGCTGCGCCAGCAGGTCGTGCCCGTGCTGCAGACCTACCCGTCGGTCAAGGTCTGGGTGGCGGGCTGCAGCACCGGCGAGGAAGCCTGGTCGCTGGCGATCCTGCTGCGCGAGGAAGGGCTGCTGGAACGCACCCAGATCTATGCGACCGACATCAACCCGGCGTCGCTCGACAAGGCGCGCCAGGGCATCTTCCCGATGGAGGCGGTGCGCAACTACACCGCCAACTACCAGCGCGCCGGCGGACGCCAAGCCTTCTCCGACTACTACACCGCCGCCTACGACGCCGCGCGCTTCGACCCGTCGCTGTGCGCCAACGCGGTGTTCGCGGACCACAGCCTGGCGACCGACAGCGTGTTCGCCGAAACCCAGCTGGTGTCGTGCCGCAACGTGCTGATCTATTTCAACCGGGCGCTGCAGGACCGCGCGCTCGGCCTGTTCTACGAGTCGCTGTGCCACCGCGGCTTCCTCGGCCTGGGCGCCAAGGAAAGCATCGACTTCTCGTCCTTCTCCACCCGCTTCGACACGCTGGCGCGTGCCGAGCGCATCTACCGCAAGGCCTCGTGACGACCGCGCCGACGCCGCTGACCCCGCTGCATCGGGTCGAGGCCGCCGTCATCGGCACCTCGGCGGGCGGCATCGATGCGCTTGCCACGCTGCTGGCCGACCTGCCGTCCCCATGGCGCCTGCCGCTGGTCGCCGTGATCCACATGCCCGAGCGGCGCGAGAGCCGGCTGCCGGAGGTGTTCGCCCACCGCCTGTCGATCCCGGTGCGAGAGGCCGAGGACAAGGCGCCGGTGGCGGGCGGCACGCTCTACTTCGCGCCGCCGAGCTACCACCTGTCGATCGAGCGCAGCCGCGAGTTCTCGCTCAGTTGCGAGCCACCGGTGATGTGGTCGCGCCCGTCGATCGATCTGCTGATGACCTCGGCCGCCGACGCCTACGGACCTTTGGTGGCAGGCCTGCTGCTCACCGGCGCCAACCCCGACGGTGCGCAGGGCATGCGCCACATCCACCACGCCGGCGGCCTGACGGCCGTGCAGGACCCCGATGAAGCCGCAGTCGATACCATGCCCCGTGCGGCGCTGGCGCTTCACCACCCCGACCGCGTGCTCCCGCTGCGCGCGCTGCGTACCCTTCTGATGGATTTGAATGCGCTCCATGCCGATTGACGTCGAAAGCAAACTGCTGATCGTCGACGACCTTCCCGAGAACCTGCTGGCCCTGCAGGCGCTCATCCGCGGGCCTGCGCGCCCGGTGTTCCAGGCGACCTCCGCCGAGCTGGCGCTGGCGCTGATGCTGGAGCACGAATTCGCGCTCGCCATCCTCGATGTGCAGATGCCCGGCATGAACGGCTTCGAGCTGGCCGAGCTGATGCGCGGCACCGAGCGCACCCGGCACATCCCCATCATCTTCGTGAGCGCCGCCGGCCGCGAGATGAACTACGCCTTCAAGGGCTACGAAAGCGGCGCGGTCGACTTCCTTCAGAAGCCGCTGGACCCGCACGTGGTCGCCAGCAAGGTCAACGTCTTCGTCGACCTGCACCGCCATCGGAAGGCACTCAAGCACGAGATGGAGGCCCTGGCCGCCGCCCACGGCGAGCAGGCCGCGCTGGTCGAGAAGCTGCAGGTGGCGCAGGCCGACCTGGAGCGGGCGGTGCGCATGCGCGACGACTTCATGTCGATGGTGTCGCACGAGCTGCGCACGCCGCTCAACACGCTCTACCTCGAGACGCAGGTGCGCAAGCTGCACCTGGGCAAGGGCAACCTGGCGCCCTTCTCGCCCGAGAAGCTGCCGGCCATGATCGAGCGCGACCAGCGCCAGATCCAGAACATGGTGCGGCTGATCGACGATATGCTCGACGTGTCGCGCCTGCGCAGCGGCTCGCTGTCGATCCGGCCGAAGCCGGTCGACCTGGCCGCGCTCGCGCGCCGCGTGGTCGAGAGCCTGGTCAACCAGGCCGAGGCCTCCGGCTCGACCCTCGACATCGAGGCGTCGCAGCCCATCGAGGGCGTCTGGGACGAATTCCGCATCGAGCAGGTGCTCACCAACCTGATCACCAACGCCCTGCGCTACGGCCGCGGCAGCCCGGTCGCCGTGGAGGCGATGCGCTCGGGCGACCAGGCGGTGATGACGGTGCGCGACCAGGGCATCGGCATCGCGCCGGAAGACCAGGGCCGCATCTTCGAGCAGTTCGAGCGCACCGACGACAGCCGCAAGCACGCCGCCGGCCTGGGGCTGGGGCTCTACATCACCCGCGAGATCGTGCGCGCGCACGGCGGCGAGATCACCGTGGAAAGCGTGCCGGGCGAAGGCGCCCTCTTTCGCGTCGCGCTGCCGCTGCACGCCCCGCCGGACGACGCCTGAACCCATTCCCGTCCTCGGAGCCCATGGGTGCTTGGCGGGCATGAGAAAATCACGGGTTGCTTCCCGGTTCGCACCGGCCACCGTACTTTTCGAGGATCTCCCCATGGACGCAGAACAAATCAACCAAATCGGCGCATTGCTGGCAGACCTGAGCGCCCGCACCCTCGAGTTACGGGGGTATCTTTGACTACGATGCCAAAGCCGAACGCCTGAGGACGGTCAACGCGTCGCTCGAAGACCCGAACGTCTGGAACGATCCGAAGAAGGCCCAGGAACTGGGCCGCGAGAAGAAGTCGCTCGACGACGTGGTCGTCACCCTCGACCGCCTCACCAGCGGCCTGTCGGACAACACCGAGCTCTTCGAGATGTCGAAGGCCGACGGCGACATGGACGGCCTCAAGGCCATCGCCGATGACGCCGCCCTGCTCGAAGCCGACATCAAGCAGCTCGAGTTCCGCCGGATGTTCAACAACCCGGCCGACCCGCTCAACGCCTTCGTCGACATCCAGGCCGGCGCCGGCGGCACCGAGGCCTGCGACTGGGCCAGCATGCTGCTGCGCCAGTACCTGAAGTACGCCGAGCGCAAGGGCTTCAAGACGCAGATCGAGGACGAAACCCCCGGCGACACCGCCGGCATCAAGGGCGCGACCATCAAGGTCGAGGGCGACTACGCCTTCGGCCTGCTGCGCACAGAGACCGGCGTGCACCGCCTGGTGCGCAAGTCGCCCTTCGACTCGTCCGGCGGGCGCCACACCAGCTTCGCCTCGATCTTCGTGTACCCGGAGATCGACGACTCGATCGAGATCGACATCAACCCGTCGGACGTGCGCACCGACACCTTCCGCGCTTCGGGCGCGGGTGGCCAGCACATCAACAAGACCGACTCGGCCGTGCGCCTGACGCACATCCCGACCGGCATCGTGGTGCAGTGCCAGGACGGCCGCAGCCAGCACAGCAACCGCGACGTGGCGTGGAAGCGCCTGCGTTCGCGCCTGTACGACCACGAGATGCGCAAGCGTCAGGAAGAGCAGCAGAAGCTCGAGGACAGCAAGACCGACGTGGGCTGGGGCCACCAGATCCGCAGCTACGTGCTGGACAACAGCCGCATCAAGGACCTGCGCACCAACGTGGAAATCTCGGCCACGCAGAAGGTGCTCGACGGCGACCTCGACGCGTTCATCGAAGCCTCCTTGAAGCAAGGCGTCTGATGGCGCACGACGACGGCGAACTCGCCCCAACGAATTTTCTGGAGACCCTCGATGCTGCAACTGCGTGATGGACAAGGACAGCCGCTGGCGATCCGCCGCGAAGACTATGTCGCGCCCGCCTGGTGGATCGACACCGTCGACCTGACCTTCGACCTGGACCCCGCCAAGACCCGCGTGCTCAACCGCATGCGCCTGCGCCGCAACCCGGACAGCGTCGGCGGCCCGCTGCGGCTGGACGGCGACGAGCTGAACCTGGCGCGCGTGCTGGTCGACGGCCAGGGCGCCTCGTTCCGCATGGAGGCGGGCCAGTTGGTGATCGACAACCTGCCCGAGAGCTTCGAGCTGGAGATCTTCACCACCTGCTGCCCGGTGAAGAACACCAAGCTCATGGGCCTGTTCGTGAGCGAGAACACCTTCTTCACGCAGTGCGAGGCCGAGGGCTTCCGCCGCATCACCTACTTCCTCGACCGCCCGGACGTGATGGCGAGCTACACCGTCACGCTGCGTGCCGACAAGACCGCCTACCCGGTGCTGCTGTCGAACGGCAACCTGGTCGACAGCGGCGACCTGCCCGAGGGCCGCCACTTCGCCAAGTGGGTCGACCCCTTCCGCAAGCCGAGCTACCTGTTCGCGCTGGTCGCGGGCAAGCTGGTGGCGCGCGAGCAGCGCATCACCACGCGCGCCGGCCGCGACCACCTGCTGCAGGTGTACGTGCGCGCCGGCGACCTCGATAAGACCGAGCATGCGATGAACTCGCTGATCAACTCGGTGTTGTGGGACGAGGCCCGCTTCGGCCTGCCGCTGGACCTGGACCGCTTCATGATCGTCGCCACCAGCGACTTCAACATGGGCGCGATGGAGAACAAGGGCCTGAACATCTTCAACACGAAGTACGTTCTGGCCAACCAGGCGACCGCTACCGACGCCGACTACAGCAACATCGAGAGCGTGGTCGGCCACGAGTACTTCCACAACTGGTCGGGCGACCGCGTGACCTGCCGCGACTGGTTCCAGCTCTCGCTCAAGGAAGGCCTCACCGTCTTCCGCGACCAGGAGTTCAGCATGGACCTGTGCGCCGATGCCTCGGCCCGCGCGGTCAAGCGCATCGAGGACGTGCGCGTGCTGCGCACCGCCCAGTTCCCCGAGGACGCGGGCCCCATGGCCCACCCGGTGCGGCCCGACAGCTACATCGAGATCAGCAACTTCTACACCGTCACCATCTACGAGAAGGGGGCGGAGGTGGTGCGCATGATGCAGACGCTGGTGGGCCGCAAGGGCTTCGAGGCGGGCATCACGCTGTACTTCAAGCGCCACGACGGCCAGGCCGTGACCTGCGACGACTTCGCGCAGGCCATCGCCGATGCCAACCTCGACTCCGACCTGTCGCGCCTGCTGCCGCAGTTCAAGCGCTGGTACAGCCAGGCCGGCACGCCGCGTCTGGCGGCCCATGGCCACTACGACGCCGATGCGCGCACCTACACGCTGCGCTTCGAACAGACCTGCGCCCCCACGCCCGGCCAGCCGCTCAAGCTGCCCTTCGTCATCCCGGTGAACCTGGGCCTGCTCGACGCCAGCGGCCGCGAACTGCCGCTGCAGCTGGACGGCGCAGCCGACGTGGTGCGCGGCACACGCACGCTGGTGCTGACCGAATCGGCGCAGCAGTTCACCTTCGTCGGTGTCGATGCCGAGCCGGTGCCGTCGATCCTGCGTGGTTTCAGTGCGCCGGTGATCCTCGACTTCGATTACAGCGACGCCCAGCTGCTCACGCTGCTGGCGAATGACCCCGACCCGTTCAACCGCTGGGAAGCCGGCCAGCGCCTCGCGCTGCGCAGCGCCCTGAAGGCCATCGACGACAGCGCCGCGCCCGACGCTCCGGTGCTCGACACCGCCTACATCGACGCCATGGCGGCCGTGCTGCGCAACCCGACGCTCGACGCCGCCTTCAAGGAGCTGGTGCTCACGCTGCCCTCGGAAACCTACATCGCCGAGCAACTGCCGGTGGTCGATCCGCAACGCATCCACGCGGTGCGCGAAGCCATGCGGGCGCAGCTGGCCACCGCCCTCTTCGCACAATGGGAAGCCGCCTACGACGAGAACCACGACACCGGCGCCTACACGCCCGATCCGCGTTCGTCCGGTCGCCGGGCACTGGCCGGCATGGCGCTCACGTTCCTGTGCCTCGCTGCGCGCGCATCGGGCGACACGGTGTGGCCGGGCAAGACGCTGCAGCGCTTCAAGGACGCCGGCAACATGACCGACCGCTTCAACGCGCTGTCGGCCCTGGTGGCCTCGGGCCATTCGCTGGCCGCCCCGGCGCTGGCGCGCTTCCACGCGATCTTCAAGGACGAGGCGCTGGTCATCGACAAGTGGTTCTCGCTGCAGGCCGGCTCGCCGGACCGCGGCGGCGACGTGCTGCCGCTGGTCAAGCAGCTCATGAAGCACCCGGACTTCTCGCTCAAGAACCCGAACCGCGCGCGCAGCGTGATCTTCAGCTACTGCAGCGCGAACCCCGGAGCCTTCCACCGCCCGGATGCCGCCGGCTACGTGTTCTGGTCCGAGCGCGTGTGCGAGCTCGACGCCATCAACCCGCAGGTGGCCGCCCGCCTGGCCCGCTCGCTCGACCGCTGGAGCAAGCTGGCCGAACCCTACCGCAGCGCCGCACGCGAGGCCATCGCGCGCGTGGCCGCCAAACCCGATCTCAGCAAGGACACCCAGGAAGTGGTGAACCGCGCGCTGGCCGACTGACCGAGGAACCCCCATGACGCAACACAAGATCTCACTCACCCGTTACCTCGTCGAGCAACAACGCGCCGACGGCCACATCCCCGGCCAGTTGCGGCTGCTGCTCGAGGTAGTCGCGCGCGCCTGCAAGAGCATCAGCCAGGCCGTCAACAAGGGCGATCTGGGCGGCGTGCTCGGCACCGCCGAAAGCGAGAACGTGCAGGGCGAAGTCCAGAAGAAGCTGGACATCATCGCCAACGAAGTGCTGATCGAGGCCAACGAATGGGGCGGCCACCTCGCCGCCATGGCCAGCGAGGAAATGGACAGCATCTACGTGGTGCCCAACCGCTACCCCCAGGGCGAATACCTGCTGCTGTTCGACCCGCTCGACGGCTCGAGCAACATCGACGTGAACGTGAGCATCGGCACCATCTTCAGCGTGCTGAAGAAGCCCGAAGACCACCCCGGCGTGCAGGAAGCCGACTTCCTGCAGGCCGGCGCCAAGCAGGTGGCCGCCGGCTACTGCATCTATGGCCCGCAGACCACGCTGGTGCTGACCGTGGGTGACGGCGTCGCGATGTTCACGCTCGACCGCGAGCAGGGTTCCTTCGTGCTGACCAAGGAGAACATCCAGATCCCGGCCGACACCAAGGAATTCGCGATCAACATGAGCAACATGCGGCACTGGGATGCGCCGGTGAAGCGCTACATCGACGAATGCCTGGCCGGCAGCGAAGGCCCGCGCGGCAAGGACTTCAACATGCGCTGGATCGCCAGCATGGTGACCGACGTGCACCGCATCCTGATGCGCGGCGGCATCTTCCTGTACCCCTGGGACAAGCGCGAGCCGGGCAAGCCCGGCAAGCTGCGCCTGATGTACGAGGCCAACCCGATGAGCTGGCTGGTCGAACAGGCCGGCGGCATGGCCACCAACGGCCGCGAACGCATCCTCGACATCGCGCCGGGCAAGTTGCATGAACGCGTCAGTGTGATGCTCGGATCAAAAAATGAGGTCGAGCGCGTGACGCGCTATCACGACCCGCTATAATCGCAGGCTTCGCCGGTGTAGCTCAGTCGGTAGAGCAGCTCATTCGTAATGAGAAGGTCGGGTGTTCGATTCATCTCTCCGGCACCAATACAGAAAAAGCGCTGTTGTCATCCTCGGATGGCAACAGCGCTTTTTTCTTTACGGCGGGTCGGACGCCCGCTCCATGGGCCGCGGCACATAGGTCGCGAAGACGCGCGCCGCGAGCCGCAGCAGTTCGAAATCCTCGTCGTCGAGCGGGTACGCGGCCAGGTCGAAATGGCAGACCGTGCCCAGGATGCGTCCTTCCGTCGACACCAGTGGTACCGAGTGGTACGAATTCACGATGCCCTGGTAGGGGTGGCCATGGAGACGCGCGTCCAGCGCGGAATTGCTGGTCCTGAACTGCCCGTCCCGGACGACGAACTGGCAAAAACTCGCGTCGTAGGGCACGTCCAGCAGGTGGTCCGGGCACGGCTCGCCGAGCTTGTCGACGATCGCGAGGTTGATCAAGCGTTCCGTGCCCTCGAGGCGGTAGACCGCGCTGTAGCGATGACGGATGCGCGCATTCAGCACCCCCAGCGCGGCGTCGAGCCCGCCGGTCTTCAACGCCTGCGCCATGGCCTCGAAGGTTCCATCCATGGCTGCACTGTAGCGGCTTCGCAGGACGCCCCCTACGTCACAGGACATCTCACCGCACGCGCTGTCGGCCGACCGTGCGTGGCTTCGCGAAACGGTGCCTTTCGGCACTTCATGCAGACCGGGACGGCTGCAGAATCCACGCATGACCAAATTGGGAGAGTTGTCGGATGCAGAGGTGCTGGCCCGTGCACATCATTGGCGGGGTCTGACGCTGCGCGGCTGCGTGCGGGCTCGCAGCTTGGCGCATGCGTACGAAGCAGAGGCGCGCCGGCGCTTCAGCGCGCCAACGACGGCGGGGACGCTGGAGCGCACGCGCCCGGCGCCACCGCGCTCGCTCTGGCATTTCTGGCGCTCCTGACACGCGCCCTGGCCGGCGATCAGGGGTCGACCACCAGGTACGTGTCCTCCTTGAGTTCTTCCATGACCACGTAGCTGTTCGACTGCGCCGACACCGGCAGCCGCTTGAGGATGCCGCCGAGCAACTGGCGGTACTGCTCCATGCCCTTGATGCGGAACTTGAGCAGGTAGTCGAAGCTGCCGGACACCAGGTGGCATTCCATCAGTTCGGGCATGTGGATCAGTTCGCGACGGGTCTGCTCGAACAGGTCGTCGGACTTGGCCGAGAGCTTGATCTCCACGAAGACCAGCAGCGTGCGGCCGACCGCCGCCGGTGCCACGCGGGCGTGGTAGCCGGTGATGACGCGCTCGCGCTCCAGGCGGCGCACGCGTTCCGAACAGGCCGAGGCCGACAGGCCGATCTGCTCGGCCAGCTCCGCATTGGAGATGCGGCCGTTGCGCTGCAGCGAATCCAGGATTTTTCGGTCGATTCGGTCGAGGTCGATCATTCTTCGGTGGCGCCATGAAAAGCAGGGTGAGAACCACGATTCTCACGTCAAAGGCCCCCTACATCCGTGAAAGCTGCGGCCAGCCACCTCCTAGAGTCGTGCTTTCTGTTCTTCTGCTGGAATCACCGTGAAAGTCGTTGTCCTGGGCTCGGGCGTCGTCGGCGCCACCACCGCGTACTACCTGGCCCGCGCAGGCGCCGACGTGACGGTGCTCGACCGCCAACCCGGCCCGGCGCTGGAGACGAGCTTCGGCAACGCCGGCCAGGTGTCGCCGGGCTATTCCACGCCCTGGGCCGCACCGGGCATTCCGCTGAAGGCGCTGAAGTGGATGTTCCAGAAGCACGCGCCGCTGGCCGTGCGGCCCGACGGCACCCTCTTCCAGCTGCGCTGGATCGCCGCCATGCTGCGCAACTGCAACGACAGGCGCTACACGGTGAACAAGGAACGGATGATGCGCATCGCGGAGTACAGCCGCGACTGCCTGCGCACGCTGCGCGCGGACACCGGCATCGCCTACGAGCACCGCACCGGCGGCACGCTGCAGCTCTTTCGCAAAGCCGAGCAGCTTGCCGCGGTGAAGCGCGACACGGCCGTGCTCGAAGAGTGCGGTGTCGCCTACGAACTGCTCGATGTCGACGGCATCGTCCAGGCCGAACCCGCGCTCGCGCAGGCCCGCGACCGCCTGGTGGGCGGGCTGCGCCTGCCCGGTGACGAGACCGGCGACTGCCAGCGCTTCACCACCGCACTGGTCGCGCTGGCCCAGGCGGCCGGCGCCGAGTTCCGCTTCGACGCGACCGCCACGCGCGTGCTGCACGACGGCCAGCGCATCCGCGGCATCGAGGTCGACGGCGAGACCGTCACGGCCGACCGCTACGTGCTCGCCCTCGGCAGCTATTCGCGCGAGCTGCTGCTGCCGCTCGGCCTGGACCTGCCGGTCTATCCGGTGAAGGGCTATTCGCTCACCGCACCGATCGTGGATGCATCGCTGGCGCCGGTGTCGACCGTGCTCGACGAAACCTACAAGATCGCCATCACGCGCTTCGACGACCGCATCCGCATCGGCGGCATGGCGGAGCTCTCGGGCTTCGACCTTCGCCTCAAGCCGCAGCGCCGTGCCACGCTGGAGATGGTCACGCGCGACCTCTTCCCCGGCGGCGACCTCGAGGCCGCCACCTTCTGGACCGGTCTGCGGCCGATGACGCCCGACGGCACGCCCATCATCGGCGCGACGCGCCAGTTCCCGAACCTGTACCTGAACACCGGCCACGGCACGCTGGGCTGGACCATGGCCTGCGGCTCCGGCAAGCTGCTGGCCGACCTGGTGCTGGGGCAGCGCCCCGAGATCGACACCGAAGGTCTGTCGCTCGAGCGCTACGCGCGCGGCGGTGCCGACAGGGCGCGCGGCCTGCAGGTGGCGCCCACAGGTCGCGCGTCGCACGCCGGTTGAGGGCGCCGCACGGCGGGAGATTGCCGCCGGTCCACGGCATGCAGATTGCGTAGGGTACGGTCGACACCCTATGCTGCAATTCTTCTCCCGCCGGCTGGGCCGACTGAGCGTCGCCCGCAAGCTTCTCCTGATCTACCTGCTGGACCTGACGGCCGTCATTTTCATCAGCGGCATCCTCATCAACGAGAAGTTCATCGCCATCGACTTCGGCCGCAAGGAGAAGGCCGGCGCCGCGTACATCGCGCAGATCCGCCCCACGTTGATGGCGGTGGCTGGCTGGCGCAACGCCACGCTGGCACCGCCGCAGTCGCTCGCCGATATCGAGCAATCCCTCGGCGCCGGCATGCAGAGCGCCCAGGCGAACGAGCGCTTCCGGCAGGCCGTGGCGGCCCTCGCCGCATCGCCCGGCCGCGCCACGACCCGGGCCGCGCTCGACACAGGCCGCGCACTGGTCACGCGCGTGGGGAACCAGTCGAACCTGATCCTCGACCCGGACCTCGACAGCTACTACACGATGTCGCTGATCCTGCTGCGCTTCCCCGAGCTGCTCGAGCTGACCTCGGAAATGGGCGCGCGCCTGCACTCCCACGGTGCAGGCGAGCTGGACGCCACCGAATCGCGCACCAAATACTTCATCCTCGAAGGCCGGGTCGACGCCGTCGCCGCCGCCATCGCCAGCGACTATGGCGAGGCCTTCGCGGCGGCGTCGGGCCCGCTGCAGCCACACCTCGAGGCGTCCCGTGCGCAGCTGCTGGCGAGCATCGACCGGTTCCGCACGGCCACCCGCAGCGCCATGGCCGACGGCAGCGGCGGACTCGCCCCTTTCGAGACGGCCCAGCAGGCGCTGTTCGCCAGCCTCGACGGCGCCTGGGACAGCGCCATCGTCGAGCTCAACACCTTGCTCGAGGCGCGCGAGCGCGGCTTCTTCCAGCGCATGTGGATGCACCTGGGCACGGCGCTCTTCCTGCTGCTGCTGATCCTGAGCGCGGTGTTCTACGTGGCCCGCCAGATCTCGCGGCCGCTGCGCGGCCTCTCGCTCGTGGTCGACACGGTGCGCCGCACCGGCGACCACAGCCTGCGCGCCCGCTGGGAGAGCGGCGACGAGATCGGCCGCCTGGTGCTCGGCTTCAACGACATGCTGGCCCAGCTCGACCGCGAGCGCCGCGCACAACAGGAACTTGCGGCTTCGGCGCGTGCCGCCGAGGCGCAGCGCGACCTGGTCGCCGCCATCCCGATCCCGCTGATGGTCACGGCCATTCCCGGGCACGAGGTGCTCAGCGCCAATCCGCCCGCGCAGGAATGGCTGGGCGGCCGCCAGATCGACCCGTGGGCGGCCGGGCTCGACCCCGGCGTGCGCGGCCGCTTCTTCCAGGGGCTGGCCGACCGCGGTCACGTCGACGAGTTCGAGGTGTGCTGGCACAGCGGCGGGACCTCGTCGTGGGCGGTGCTGTCGGCGCGGCGCCTGAACTACCAGGGCCAGGACGCGCTGCTGACGGCCTTCACGCCGATCAACCAGCTCAAGGTGATGGAGCAGCGCCTGGAGCTGTGGTCGAAGGTGTTCGAAGCCTCCAACGAAGGCATCATGATCATCGACGCCGAGCGCAGGATCATCACGATGAACCGCGCGCTGGCACGGCTCACCGGGTACGACCCGCGCGAGCTCGAAGGCGACAAGCCGGAACGGCTGCTGGTCGGCCAGGGCGCCGCCTACGGTGACTTCTGGCCCCTGCTCGACCAGCGCGGCGCCTGGCAGGGCGAAGCGCTGGTGCGTCGCCGCAACGGCAGCAACTACCCGGCCTGGCTGGTCGCCAGTGTCGTGCGCGACGGGCCCGAGCGCATCTCGCACTACATCTTCACGTCCATCGACATCACCGAGCGCAAGCGCAGCGAGGAACGCATCCGCTTCCTGGCGCTGCACGACGTGCTGACCGAACTGCCGAACCGCTCGCTATGCATCGAACGGCTGGGCACCGCCATGCAGCAGGCCCGCAAGGACCACCGCCGCGTGGGCGTGGTGTTCATCGACCTGGACCGCTTCAAGAACATCAACGACTCGCTCGGGCACCACGTGGGCGACGCGCTGCTGCGCGCGGTCGCCCGTCGCATGGTCGAGGCCGTGCGACCCGGCGACACCGTGAGCCGCCTGGGCGGCGATGAGTTCGTGATCGTCCTGGCCGACGTGACGGACACCGACGAGGTGCGCGAGATCGTCGAGCAACGCCTGGTGCCGGCGATCCGCCGGCCGTACCAGCTGCACGGCGCCGAACTGCACGTCTCGTGCAGCGCCGGCATCGCGATGTATCCCGACGACGCGCAGGACATCGACTCGCTCATGCGGCAGGCCGACGTCGCGATGTACCAGAGCAAGTCCGGCGGACGCAGCATGGTGCACTTCTTCACGCCGGACATGGACGAGCGCGCGCAGAAGCGCCTGCAGCTCGAGTCGCACCTGCGCCGAGCCATCGAGCGCGATGAACTCAGCCTGTGCTTCCAGCCGCGCGTGCAGGCACGCAGCGCGGCGCTGGTCGGCGTGGAGGCGCTGCTGCGCTGGCGCAGCGACGAACTCGGCCCCGTGTCGCCGTCCGAGTTCATCCCGATCGCCGAGGAAAGCGGGCAGATCGTCGACATCGGCGCGTGGGTCATCGCGCAGGCCTGTGCCCAGCAGGCGGCCTGGCGCGACCAGGGGCTGGGCACCGTGCCGGTGTCGATCAACGTGTCGGCCCTGCAGTTGCGCGACGGGATGCTCACCGGCGTGCTGCGCGACGCCATGGCCGCGCACGGCGTGCTGCCGTCCTCGATCGAGATCGAGATCACCGAATCGACGCTGATGGATGCAGCCGAGCAATCGCTCACGCAACTGCGCGCGCTGAAATCGCTGGGCGTGCAGCTGTCGATCGACGACTTCGGCACCGGCTACTCGAGCCTGAACTACCTCAACCGCTTCCCGATCGACAAGCTGAAGATCGACCGGTCCTTCGTGCACGACATGCTCGACGACCCGACCGACCTGGCGATCGTGCGTGCCATCGTGGGCCTGGGCCACACCCTGGGCCTGCGCGTGGTGGCCGAGGGCGTCGAAAGCGTCGAGGAAGCAGCGCTGCTGCAGGCGGCGCACTGCGACGAACTGCAGGGCTACCTGTTCGGACGGCCGATGCCGCCCGAGGACATTCCCGACTGGATCCGGCAGGTCGCGCCCGCCGCCGCGGCCTGAGCCGACCGGCCTAGAAATTCGCGGCGAGCGCCATCGCGGCCGAGAGCGTGACCAGGGCGAGCACGGTCGACACCACGACGGCGGCGGTGACCTGCTCTTCGACGACCTGGTAGCGCTGCGAGAACAGGAAGGCGTTGGCGCCGATCGGCATCGCCGCGGCCACGACCATCACCGTGAGCGGCAGGCCGCGCACGCCCAGCAGCCAGCCGAAGCCGGCCACCAGCAGCGGGTGCACGACGTTCTTCACCACGGCCAGCGCCAGCGCGCCGCGCAGATGCGTGCCGACAGGGGTGAGCGCCAGCGTGATACCGACCAGCACCAGCGCCACCGGGCTGAAGGCCTGGCCGAGCAGCATCAGGGGCTTGTCGACGGCCGTGGGCAGGGCGAGCCCGGTCTGCGCGAACAGCAGGCCCACGATGATCGGCAGCGGCACCGGATGCAGCACCGAATTGCGCACGGCGCGGGCCACGGTCCAGACGATCGGGCGCCGCGCGGCGCCACTCGCCGCGGCATGCTCGCGCGCGACGATGAGTTCGATCATGAGCGTGGCGGCCGTGATCAGGACCAGCGAATGCAGCGACACCAGGGTCAGCAGCACGACCAGCCCGGCCGGCCCGTAGGCCAGGTCGACCAGGGCCACACCGATGATCACGGTGTTGCTGAAGGTGGCGGTGATGGCCAGCACCGCCGCGCTTCGGGTGAGGCCGAGAAAGGCCAGCATCCCCACGAAGATGACGCCGGCCCCGATGAAATAGGCCGCGACCGGCCGCAGGCTCAGCGTCTCCACGTGAACCGTGCTCATGGCGCGGAACAGCAACGCCGGCGCCAGCAGCAGGAAGACCAGGTTCGACAGGTCCTTCACCGCGTGGGCGCCGACCCAGCGGCGGCGCCCGGCGAGGTAGCCTGCGGCGATGAGAAGAACGACGGGAAGCAGTGCGGAGAGGACGGGCGAATTCACCGCGGCGAGCATAGCGGCTCGCCGCGGCGGGGCCGCTGTCTGGCGCTAGAAGCTTGCGCGCAGGCCGACCTTGAGCGAGCGACCCGGCAAAGGCGCCGCCGGGTACACCGTCGTGGTCAGGATCGACGTGGCGCTGTAAGCCAGCTGGTTGGTGATGTTGTCCAGCCGGGCATACCAGGTCAGCGTCGCGCCGGTCACCTTCATCCGATAGGCCAGCGCCGCGTTCCACAGCGTGTAGCCCGCGGTCTCGCGCGTGCCGTCGGCCGGCACGCGGTGTTGCGCCGCGTAGCGGTCGAAGCCGAAGCGCGCGGTCCACGGGCCGTCGCCGTAGGCCAGCGCGGCGCCGACACGCACCGGCGAGATGCGCGGCAGCGGCTCGCCGGTGTCGGTGTTGGTGGCGCGCACCAGGTCGCCGCGCCATTGCAGGGCGAGCGTGCCGCTGCGGTCCATTGCCGCGAAGCCCTCGTTGCCCAGCAGGCGCAGGTTGCCGCTGGCCTCGAGGCCGGTGAAGCGCGCGCGCACGCCGCCGTAGGCGTACTCGGCCAGCGTGTCCTCGGCGGCCGGGTCGGTCACGACCTCGCCTTCACCGTCACGCTGAACACCGGTGGCGTTCAGCCCGATGTAGTTGCGAAAGCGCGTGACGTAGGCGTTGACCCGCGCGTTGTTCGGGCCGTTCTTCCATTGCGCGCCGAGGTCGAAGCCGATGGAGCGCTCCTTCTCGAGCGTCGTATCGCCCACCTCCCAGGCCGCGGTCGCGACGTGTGGGCCGTTGGCGAACAGCTCGTAGTCCTTCGGTGCGCGCTCGGTGTACGCGAGGTTCGAGGTCAACTGCCACTGCGGCGTGAGGTTGACCAGCGCGCCGAAGGCCGCGCTGTGCGGGTTGAAGCTGCGCTCGCCCGTCGCGAAACGGGTGATCGCGCTGTCCTCGGGGTAGCCGAACGATTCGACCTTCATCTGCTCGGTTCGCGCACCGAAGCTCAGGCGTCCCCATGAGGTCGCGAGCTCCTCGTGCAGGAAGAGTGCGTTGGCACGCGTGCGGCTGTTCGGCGCGAAGGCCTCTTCGCCGTCGGCCGAGAAGCGGTTGCTCTCGCTGCTGAAGCCGATCATGCCTTCGACGTTGCCGATCTTCTGGTGGCGCGCCTCGATGCGCAGGTCGTTGCTCATGGTGGCGAAGGTGGTGCCGGCTTCGCTGCCCTCGAACTCGGTGTGGCGGTAGTCGGTGTGGCCGAACTTGGTGTGGATGCTGCTGAAGAAGCCGCCGGGCCGCCATTCGCCTTCCAGCGCGTAGCGGTCGGACTTCATGTTGATCGTCACCTCGTCCTCCGCCACGGTGCCGTAGTCGCTGCGGTAGGTGCTGGCCGACGCGCCGATCCAGCCACGGTCGAAGAACAGCGTGCCACCGACCGCGCCGCCGTGCGCGCTGTTCTGCGAATTGCAGATGCGGCGCGCCAGTTCGGGCGAGCCCGGCTTGGCGCACTCGAGGTCGATCGGCACGCGCACGTCGTCGGAGCGGCGGTCGAAGGCGTCGACGTGCAGCGCGTAGCGGTCGTTGCCGCCTTCGAGCACCACACCCCCGCTCTTCTCCCGGCTGCCGGTCGTATAGCCGAGGTCGGCGCGTCCGCCGAAGCCGTTGATCGGCTCGGTCGGGATGCGGTTGTCGATCACGTTGACCACGCCGCCCACGGCGCTGCCGCCGTACTGCAGCGCCGACGGGCCGCGCAGCACCTCGATGCGGTCGGTCACCAACGCATCGACCGGCACCGCGTGGTCGTAGCTCAGCGCCGAGGCGTCAGGCGCGCTGCCGCCGTTCTGCAGGATGCGGATGCGGTCGCCGTCCTGGCCGCGGATGATCGGCCGGCTCGCATTGGGGCCGAAGTAGCTGCTGCTCACGCCCGGCACGCCGTCGAGCGTCTCGCCCAGGGTGGAGCGCGAGCGAAGCATCAGCGTGTCGCCCTGCAGCGTCTCGGTGGGTGCGATCAGCTCGGACGCGCCGAGCGGATTGCCGGTGACGGTGACCTCCTTGAGGCTCGGGGCCGGTGCGGCGGTATCGGACGTCTGAGCGTGGGCGCTCAGGGCGATGAACGAAAGGGCGGCAGCGCCGACGGCGTGCCGGCTGAAATTGGAAATCATGGATGCGGACTCGTTGAAACAATGGAAGGCCGGCCGCAGCCCTTCACAGGGCGCAGCCAGACGAATGACCAAAGGAATTCAGCGAGTCAGCGGCGGGCCACGCGCATCGAAGAGCGAGACCCAGCGGGCGAGTGCTTCGCCCAGGAAGTAGTGGAACCGCGCCATCGGCAAGGCGATGGGCAGCACCACGAGGGGAACGGAGAGCGCCGCCGCGCCACCGGCGAGCTGGTCGTACAGCCGGCAGTCGGCGTCGGCGTGCACGCCGAAGAGCGCGAGCAGGCCGTGACGCGCATGGGCCTGTGCCATCGAAGCGTCGAGTGCCACCGGCTGCGCCTGCGCGAGTACCGGAACCGGCGCCCCCGGCACGTGGATGTGCAGCACCCCGTGCATCAGCCCGAGCGTGGACGCGAGCCACAGCGAGACCGCCAGGGCGATCAGCAATGGCGTGCGAAACACGGTGGACCGGGCGAACTGCATGGCTGCTCAGTCCTTCACGCGCGCAGCGAAGGTCTTCTGAAACTTCTCGACCTTGGGCCCCACCACGAAGGCGCAGTAGCCCTGGTTGGGGTGATTCGTGAAGTAGTCCTGGTGGTAGGCCTCGGCCATCGAGTAGTTCGCGAGCGGCAGCACCTCGGTCACCACTGGCGCGCGGTAGGTGCCGCTGTCGGCGATCTCGCGGATCACGTCGTCGGCCACCTGCTTCTGATCGTCGTTCAGGTAGTAGATGCCGCTGCGGTACTGCGTGCCGACATCGTTGCCCTGCCGGTTCAGCGTGGTCGGGTCGTGCACAACGAAGAAGATTTCGAGGATCTCGCGCAGCGTGATCTGCGCCGGGTCGAAGACCAGCTTGACGACTTCGTTGTGCCCGGTGCGGCCGGTGCAGACCTGCTCGTAGCTCGGGTTGAGCGTCTCGCCGTTGGAATAGCCGGACTCCACGTCGACGATGCCGCGCACCCGGTCGAACACGGCCTCGGTGCACCAGAAGCAGCCGCCGCCGAGCACGATGGTGTCGGTGGTGGGTGCGGGGCTGGGGGTGGTTGTCATGGTCGGCTCCAAAACGCGAAGCCCGCTATTGTCGCGGCTTGACGCACCGGATACCGGTCACTACATTACTAACCCGTCAGTCATTAACGCCCATGCCCCGCCTCTTCAACGACAAGCTCTGCCCGGTCCGCGCCAAGCGGGAACGCCGGAAGGAGGCACGTCCCGGCGAACTGATCCAGGCCGCGCTCGAGCTGTTCGTCGAGAAAGGCTTCGCCGCGACGCGCTCCGAGGAGGTGGCTGCCCGGGCCGGCGTGTCCAAGGGCACCCTCTTCCTCTACTTCCAGAGCAAGGAAGACCTGCTGCGGGCCGTGATCACCGAGAACCTCGCCGGCCGCTTTCCGGAATGGAACGAGGAATTCGAGGCCTTCGAGGGCAGCACCGCCGACATGTTGCGCCACTGCACCAAGGTGTGGTGGGAACGCGTGGGCGCCACCCCGGTGTCCGGCCTGACCAAGCTGATGCTCAGCGAAGGCAACAACTTCCCCGAACTGGCCAGCTTCTACCAGCGCGAGGTGGTTCGCCCCGGGAACGCACTGATACGACGCATCCTGCGGCGCGGCATCGACAGCGGCGAATTCCTGCCGGTCGACGTCGACCACGCCATCTATGCCGTGATCGCGCCGATGGTCTTCCTGTTTTTGGCACGCCACAGCGCGACCTGTGTCGACCACGACATCGCACTCGATCCGCTGCAATACGTCGCGACGCAGACCGAGATCGTCATCCGCGGCCTGTCCCTCCCACCGACGGCGTTGCCGCACGCCACCTAAAATCGTGGGTTTGCCCGAGCCCACCAGGAAAAGAGAAAGCCATGAACACCCCCGCTTCGCAGGAGCGCCTGCGCTTCAACATGATCGAGCAGCAGATCCGCCCCTGGGACGTGCACGATCCGCAGGTGCTCGCGCTGCTGGCCGAGATCCATCGCGAAGACTACGTCCCAGCCGCGCACCGTGCCCTGGCCTTCTTCGACATGGAACTGCCGCTGGCCGACGGCACCGAGCCAGGCCAGACCATGCTGGCGCCGAAGATCGAAGCGCGCATGCTGAACGACCTGCACGTGCAGAAGCACGAGTCGGTGCTGGAGATCGGCACGGGTTCGGGCTTCATG
This sequence comes from Variovorax sp. J2L1-78, assembly GCF_030317205.1. Classification (NCBI taxonomy): domain Bacteria; kingdom Pseudomonadati; phylum Pseudomonadota; class Betaproteobacteria; order Burkholderiales; family Comamonadaceae; genus Variovorax; species Variovorax arabinosiphilus. The sequence goes on from NZ_JASZYB010000001.1 coordinate 2,047,150, forward strand.
GCCGCCCTGCTGGCCCACCGCGCGGCCAAGGTGCTGACGCTGGAGATCGACGCCACGCTGGCCGCACGTGCCACCGAGACGCTACGCCGCAACGGCGTGAACAACGTCGAGGTGCGCCATGCCGATGGCGCCAAGCCGCTGCCGAGCGGCCCGACCTTCGACGTGATCGTGCTCAGCGGCTCGGTGGCCCGCGTGCCGCAGAACCTGATGGGCTCGCTGAACATCGGCGGCCGGCTGGTCGCCATCGTCGGCGGCGAGCCGATGATGCGCGCCCACTTCGTGACCCGCGTGAGCGAAGGCAAGTGGGAAACCACGCAGCCCTGGGACACCATCGCGCCGCGCCTCTTGAACTTCCCCGAACCTTCGCCGTTCCGCTTCTGATGGTCGACCAGGTCCGCCCCACCGATCTGGACGCCTGGTTCGCCCAGGACAGCGCCGCCGCACCCGTGCTGCTCGACGTGCGCGAGCCCTGGGAACTGCAGACGGCCAGCGTCGCGCCGCAGGGCTTCACGCTGGTCGCCATCCCGATGAACGAGATTCCCGGCCGCCTGGCCGAACTCGACCCGGCTGCGCGCATCGCCTGCCTGTGCCACCACGGCGCGCGCAGCCAGCGCGTCGCGGCCTTCCTGAGCCAGAACGGCTTCGGCGAGGTGGCGAACGTGGCCGGCGGCATCGACGCCTGGTCCGCCAGCCGCGACGCCGGCGTGCCACGCTACTGAGCTTCTCCCCAAGGACCGCATGCCCCTGCCCCGGCTTCTCCCTTTTTCAGCCGCGGGGGCAGCCGCACTCGCAGCCGCATGCCTGACGAGCGCCCACGCCCAGAGCCTGCTCACGCTCTACGAATCGGCGCGCGACTACGATGCCACCTACCAGGGCGCGCGCGCGCAGTACGACGCGAGCCTGGCACGGGCAGCGCAGGCCAAGGCGGGCGTGCTGCCGCAGGTGGGGCTGCAGGGCAACCTGTCGCGCACCAACCTCGACATCGACGTGATCTCGGGCGCGCCCTCCTCCTCGGGTCCGCGCGACTTCACCACGCAGACGGTGGGCGTCAACGCCACGCAGCCGCTGTACCGGCCCGCCGCCTGGGCCGCCTACGAACAGGGCAAGCGCCAGGCCGAGATCGCCGAGACCGTGCTCACCACCGCCGAGCAGGATCTGATCGTGCGCGTGAGCCAGGCGTACTTCGATGTGCTCGGTGCGCAGGACACCCTGGCGCTGGTGCGCGCGCAGAAGACCGCCGTGGCCGAACAGCTCGCCTTCGCCAAGCGCAACTTCGAGGTCGGCACCTCGACCATCACCGATTCGCGCGAGGCGCAGGCGCGCTACGACCTGGTGGTGGCGCAGGAGATCAGCGCCGAGAACGACCTGCAGGTCAAGCGCCTCGCGCTCGACCAGCTGGCGGGTCGCACCGGCAGCGCGCCGCTGCCGCTGGCCACCAGCGCCACGCTGCCCGCACCGTCACCGGCCGACATGAGCGCCTGGGTGGCACAGGCCGACGCCGTGCATCCAGCGATCCGCCAGGCCCAACTCGGCCTCGACGTGGCGGGGCTCGAGGTGCAGAAGGCCGAGGCCGGCCACAAGCCGACCCTCGATGCGCAGGTGGGCTACAACCTCACGCGCTATCCGCAGGGCAATGCCACGACGACCGTCGGCACCTACGCCCGGGGCCCGAGCATCGGGGTGGTGTTCAACATGCCGCTCTTCGCCGGCTTCGCCACCGAGAACCGGATCCGCGAAACGTTGTCGCTCGAAGAGCAGTCGCGCGCCACGCTCGAGTCGACGCGCCGCAGCGTGACCCAGGCCACGCGCGCCGCGTACCTCGGGCTGATCTCCGGTGCAGGTCAGGTGAAGGCGCTCGAAGCCGCCGAGGCGTCGAGCCAGAGCGCGCTCGAGGCCAACCAGCTCGGCTACCAGGTGGGTGTGCGCATCAACATCGACGTGCTCAACGCGCAGAGCCAGCTGTTCCAGACCAAGCGCGACCTGGCGCTGGCGCGCTACAACGTGCTGCTGGGCCACCTGAAGCTGCGCCAGGCCAACGGCACGCTGGTGCCGACCGACCTGCAGCCGGTCAACGCCACGCTGAGCAGCACGCCCGCGCCAATGCGCTGATCAGTCGAGGGTGGGTTCGGCCCGCTCTTCGGGCGCGACGGCGGGCGATGCCGCTGTACGTGCAGGCATCGGCGAGGCGCCTTCGGCGATGGCCAGCACCGCTGCTGCCGTGCGTTCGGCGGCCCCGCGGTTCGACGCCGCGAAACCGTGCGCCGACTGCACCATGGCGTCACGCCGCACCGCATCGCCGACCAGCGACAGCGCGGCGCGCACCGCCTGCTCCATGGTCTGCACACGCAGCGCGGCACCGGCCGCGACCGCCAGGTCCGCGACCTCGGCGAAATTGAAGGTCGAGGGGCCGAGGATGACCGGGCAGCCGCAGGCGGCGGCCTCGATCAGGTTCTGGCCGCCCAGCGCCTCGAAGCTGCCGCCCAGCAAGGCCACGTCGGCCAGCCCGTAGTACAGCGCCATCTCCCCGAGCGAATCGCCCAGCCAGATCTCGGCCGCGGTCGGCGCACCGGCCGCGCTGCGGCGGGCCACGCCGAAGCCATTGGATTCGATCAGCGCGGCCACTTCGTCGAAGCGCTGCGGATGGCGTGGCACGACCATCCACTGCACCGCCGCGACCTGGCGCGCGATGGAGTCGATGCCCGGCTGCTCCGGCGGCAGCGGGCTGGTGGCGCCGAAGCGCTTGAGCACGTCCAGCAGCATCTGCTCTTCGCCCTCGCGCGAGCTCGCCAGCACGACCAGCGGGCGCGGCAGCTGGCCTTTGAACTTGGCGGCGGCCGCGAGCTGACGCGCGTCGGGCGTCGCATCGAACTTCAGGTTGCCGTAGACGCCGGCCACCTTGGCGCCCAGCGACACCAGCCGGTGCGCATCGGCTTCGGTCTGCGCCCAGACGGCGGTGAGGCCGGAGTACGCGGGCCGCGCCAGCCAGCCGAGGCGCTCGGCCGAAGCCAGCGACTTCTCGTTGAGCCGCGCATTGGCCAGCACCAGCGGGATGCGGCGCTCGCGGCAGGCGGCGACCATCTCGGGCCAGACCTCGGTCTCCATCAGCACGCCGATGCGCGGCGCGAAGCGGTCGAGGAAGCGGGCCACGGCCGACGGCGTGTCCCAGGGCTGCCAGACCTGCAGGTCGCTCGGCTCGAGCAGCTTGGCGCCCTCCTCCCGGCCGGTCGCCGTGCCATGCGTCAGCAGGATCGGAATGCCCGGGTGCTGGCGCCGCAGCTCGGCGATGAGGATGCCGGCCGCGCGCGATTCGCCCAGCGACACCGCGTGCACCCAGCACCAGCCGGTGCCGACAGCCGCGTCGTCGTAATGGCCGAAGCGCTCCTCGACGGCGACCGCATAGCCGGGCTCAGCCTCGGCGCGCCGCTTGAGCTTGCGCCGCACCAGCGGCTGGACCAGGGACGTGAACGCGCCGTAGAGGCGCAGCGACAGCGAACGCACGCCGGGCCGGGTCAGTGCGCCGCTTCGGCGAGCTGCGCGTCGGGCTTGACGGTCTTCAGCAGGGCCAGCATGGCGTCCTGGATGCGGTGCAGCGCCGCCTCGGTCTGGCCTTCGAAGCGCATCACGAGCACCGGCGTGGTGTTCGACGCGCGGATCAGGCCGAAGCCGTCGGGCCAGTCGACACGCACGCCATCGATGGTCGAGATCTTCGCGGGCGCGTCGAACTTCACCGTCTTGATGAGCTGGTCGACCAGCGTGTGCGGCTCGCCCTCGGCGCACTTCACGTTGAGTTCGGGGGTCGAGAAGCTGGTGGGCAGGCCATCGAGCACGGCGCTGGCGTTGGGGCTCTTGCTGAGAATTTCGAGCAGGCGGCAGCCGGCGTAGGTGCCGTCGTCGAAGCCGAACCAGCGCTCCTTGAAGAAGATGTGGCCACTCATCTCGCCACCCAGCGGCGAGTCGATTTCCTTCATCTTCGCCTTGATCAGCGAGTGGCCGGTCTTGTAGATCAGCGGCACGCCGCCGGCGGCTTCGATGGCCGGGCCGAGGCGCTGCGAGCACTTCACGTCGTAGACGATGGTGCCACCCGGCACGCGCGAGAGCACGTCCTGCGCGAACAGCATCATCTGGCGATCGGGGTAGATGTTGTTGCCTTCCTTGGTCACGATGCCCAGGCGGTCGCCGTCGCCGTCGAAGGCCAGGCCGAGTTCGGCGTCGCCGGCCGCCAGCGCGGCGATCAGGTCCTTGAGGTTCTCGGGCTTGCTCGGGTCGGGATGGTGGTTGGGGAAATTGCCGTCGACTTCGCTGAAGAGTTCGGTCACTTCGCAGCCGATGGCGCGCAGGATGGCCGGGGCCGACGCGCCGGCGATGCCGTTGCCCGAATCGACCACGATCTTCAGCGGGCGCGCCAGCTTGATGTCGCCGACGATGCGCTGCGTGTAGGCCTCGGTCACGTCGACCTGGCGTACGCTGCCGCCGGGGGCGAGCGTGGCGCTGTCGGCTTCCATCACGCGGCGCAGACCCTGGATCTCGTCGCCGTAGATCGCACGGCCGGCCAGCACCATCTTGAAGCCGTTGTAGTCCTTCGGGTTGTGGCTGCCCGTGACCTGGATGCCGCTGGTGGCCAGGGTGTGCGCCGCGAAGTACAGCATGGGCGTGGTCACCGCACCGACGTCGATCACCTCGATGCCCGTGGCCACCAGGCCGCGGATCAGCGCCTCGACCAGCGACGGGCCCGACAGGCGTCCGTCGCGGCCCACGGCCACGGACTTCTCGCCGGCTGCGCGCGCCGCGCTGCCGAAGGCCTTGCCGAGCGCTTCGGCCACGGCCGGGTCGAGCGTGCTGGGCACGATGCCCCGGATGTCGTAGGCCTTGAAGATCGATGCGCTGAGTTGCATGGCTGTGCCCTGAAAGTTCTCAAAAACGGTTCCGCATTGTAGGCATGGCCTCCAACGGCCAGATGTCCGGAAATGGCTAATGTCGCGCGGCCCGAAACGTATGATCGATCGCATGACCTCGCCCCGCCTCTCCCTCGACAGCAGCCCCGCGGGCACCGGGCTGGAGAGCGATGCCTGCTACCTCGCGATGAAGACGCACGACGCCCGCTTCGACGGCCGCTTCTTCACCGCCGTGACCTCCACCGGCATCTACTGCCGCCCGGTCTGCCGCGTGAAGCTGCCGCGGCGCGAGAACTGCCGCTTCTTCCGCCATGCCGCGCAGGCCGAGGCCGAGGGCTTTCGGCCCTGCCTGCGCTGCCGGCCGGAGCTGGCGCCGCGCGCCGTGAGCTGGTCGACCGAGGACGCGTCGCGCATCCTCGCGCTGCAGGCGGCCCGCCTCATCGACGAGCCCGACGCGTGGAGCGACGAGGGCCCCGGCGCCGCGCAGATCGCCGCCCGGCTCGGCGTGAGCGACCGCCACCTGCGCCGCATCTTCGAGGCCCAGTTCGGCGTCTCGCCATTGCAGTACCTGCAGACGCGGCGGCTGCTCGCGGCCAAGCAGCTCATTGCCGACACCACGCTGCCGATGGCGCAGGTCGCGCTGGCCAGCGGCTTCGCGAGCGTGCGCCGCTTCAACGCGGCCTTCGTCTCGCACTACGGGCTCAACCCCATCGCGCTGCGGCGGGCCGGTGGCGCGGATGAAGAACGCGGTGGCCGCGCGATCGAGGTGCGGCTGGGCTTCCGCCCCCCCTACGACGTGGACGCGGTGCTGGCTTTCTTCGCGCGCCGCGCGCTGCAGGGCGTGGAGGCCTTCGATGGCGGCGGGCAGCGCTTCGCGCGCACGCTGCGCCTGCAGCACATCGGCCGCACCCACGCCGGCTGGCTGCAGATGCGCTTCGACCTGGCCCGCGAGCGCCTGCACCTGTCGGTGAGCGATTCGCTCGCGCCGGTGCTGCCGGTCGTCATCAGCCGGGTGCGCGCGATGCTCGACCTCGACGCCGAGCCGATGGCCATCAACGCGCTGCTGCACGACACCTTCCCCCACGGCGACGGCCTGCGCGTGCCGGGCACCGTCGACGGCTTCGAGCTGGCGGTACGCGCGGTGCTGGGCCAGCAGATCACCGTGGCCGCGGCGCGCACCATGGGCTCGCGCCTGGTGGCCGCCTTCGGCGAGGCGATCGACACGCCGGTCGCGGGCCTCGATCGCCTTTTCCCGACGCCGGCCGCCATCGCCGCCGCGAGCGGCGACGCCCTCGGCCAGCTCGGCATCGTGCGGCAGCGCCAGGCCGCCTTGCGGGCGCTGGCCAACGAGGTCACCTCGGGCCGGCTGGCGCTGCACGCCGGCGCCGACGTGCCGGCCACGCTGGCCGCGCTGCAGGCGCTGTCCGGCATCGGCGACTGGACCGCGCAGTACATCGCGATGCGTGCGATGCGCTGGCCCGACGCCTTCCCGTCGGGCGACATCGCCCTGCAGAAAGCGTTGGGCGTGGGTTCGGCCCGCGCCGCCGCCGAGGTCTCGCAGGCATGGCGCCCCTGGCGCAGCTATGCGGTGCTGCGGGCCTGGCACACGCCGCCCGTGGCGGCATCGACCACCGACACCGACACCGACATCAGGGAGACAAGGAACACCCCATGAAATTCAAGACCTCCGTGCTCCGCACGCTGCACGTCGACAGCCCCCTCGGCGGCGTCACGCTCGCCGCCACCGACGACGGCCTCGCCGGCCTGTGGTTCGACCTGCAACGCCACCTGCCGGACATGCGCGGCTGGCAGGCCGACGACACGCACCCCGTGCTGCTGGCCGCCGCGGCGCAACTGCGCGACTACTTCGCCGGCACGCGCGAGCACTTCGAGCTGCCGCTCGACCTGTCGCACGGCACCGCCTTTCAACAAGCCGTGTGGCAGGCGCTGCTGGCGATTCCCGCCGGCGCGACGACCAGCTACGGCGCGCTGAGCCAACGCGTGGGCAAGCCCGCGGCGGTGCGCGCCGTGGGCGCCGCGGTCGGGCGCAACCCGATCAGCGTGATCGTGCCGTGCCACCGCGTGCTCGGTGCCGATGGCTCGCTCACCGGCTACGCGGGCGGGCTCGACCGCAAGACCGCGCTGCTCGCCCTGGAAGGTGCTTTGTGAGCAGCGTGAACCATCCGCAGGGCGCTGCAAGCGCCATCGCGGCCAGGCCGAAGCCCTGGCTGCTCGACCTCGTCCTGCTCGGCGCGCTGTGGGGCGCGTCCTTCCTCTTCATGCGGATCGCCGCGCCGGAGTTCGGCGCGCTGCCCGCGGCCGCCCTGCGGGTGGGCATCGCCGCGGTCTTCCTGTTGCCGCTGATGCTGCTGCGCGGCCACGGGGCGGCGCTGGCGCAGCACTGGAAGCCGACGCTGCTCATCGGCGTGCTGAACTCGGGCCTGCCCTTCGCCTTCTTCTGTTTCGCACTGCTCACCATCAACACCGGCCTGGCCGCGGTGATCAACGCGACCGTGCCGATGTTCGGCGCCCTGATCGCCTGGGCCTGGTTTCGCGAGCGGCCCAGCGGCTCGCGCATGCTGGGCCTGGTGATCGGCTTCGCAGGCGTCGCGCTGCTGGCGAGCCGCAGCGCCGGCCTGCATGCCGGCGCCACCGGCGACCACGCGGCCCTGTGGGCGGTGTTGGCCTGCCTGGCAGCATGCCTGTGCTACGGCGTGGCCGCGAGCGCGACGCGACGCCATCTCGGTGGCGTGCCGCCGCTGGCCACCGCCGCGGGCAGCCAGCTCGGCGCGACGCTGTTCCTCGCGCTGCCCGCGCTGTGGTTCTGGCCGGCGCAGATACCGAGCCTGCGCGCATGGCTGGCGCTGCTCGCCCTCGGCGTGGCCTGCACCGGCCTGGCGTACATCCTGTTCTTCCGGCTGATCGAGCGCGCCGGCCCGGCGCGTGCGCTGACCGTGACCTTCCTGGTGCCCGTCTTCGCGGTGTTTTACGGCGCCGTGTTCCTCGGCGAACACGTGACCGCGTGGATGCTCGGCTGCGCGGCCGTCATCGTCTGCGGCGTGGCGCTGTCGACGGGCCTCGTGAAGCTCGGCGCGCAGAAGGACGCCCGCGCTTGACGGCTCACATGGCGCCGGCCACCACGTTGATCGACAGCGCCAGCACGAGCATGTTGAAGGCGAAGGCCAGCACGCCGTGCACGAGCGTGATGCGCCGCATGTCGCGCGACGTGACCTGCACGTCGGACACCTGCGAGGTCATGCCGATCACGAAGGAAAAGTAGAGGAAGTCGAAGTAGTCCGGGTCGAGCGCGCCGGGGAAGTCGAGGCCTGGCCCGGCCACCGTCTTCTGCAGCTCGGTCTGGTAGTAGCGGTGCGCGTAGTGGAAGGCGTAGATCGTGTGGATCAGCAGCCACGAGGTCGCGAGCGCCAGCCCCCCGAGCGCGATGTGGCCGGCGCGCTCGGCGCCCGCCAGGCCCTTGACCTGCTGGAGCAGCATCGTGATCGCCGCGACGCAGACGCCGACCGCCGTGAGCATCACGACGAGGATCAGCACGTTCGGCTGGTCGAGCGACTGCGAACGCGCCCGGGTGCGCTGGGCGTCGAAAGCCTGCGCCAGCCACCACGCCAGCGCCAGGTACACGGCGGTGCCGAAGCTCCACGCGGCGAGGCCGCGTGCGATGCCGCTCAGCGGCCACGGCACGAGCCAGAAGGCCACGCCGGCGATGGCGCCGTAGCCGAGCCGCTGCAAGCCGGCGGCTTCCGTCAGGTATTTGTGCATGGGGCGACTGTAGTGCCGGCGCCCCAGCCCGCACCGCCGGCCAGGCGCCCGAGCGTGGCGATGGCCGCTTCGGTGCGATCGTCCCAGGCGTGGCCGTAGTTGAGGCGTACGCAGTTCGTGAAGGCCTGGCTGGCCGAGAAGATCGGACCCGGCGCCACGCTGATGCCATGCGCGAGCGCCGCGCGGTGCAGGGCCAGCGCCTCGACGTGTTCGGGCAGCTCGACCCAGAGGAAATAGCCGCCCGCCGGCCGCGTGGCGCGCGTGCCCGCCGGGAAATGCCGTGCCACCGCCTGCACCATCTGCGCCTGATGGTCCGCCAATGTGAGCCGCAGCCGACGCAGGTGTTTGTCGAAGCCACCGCGCTCGAGGTAGTGCGCCAGGGCCGCCTGCACCGGGGCGGAGGCGCCGAGCGTGCTGGTCAGCTTCGATCGGGCCACCGCCTTGGCATAGCGGCCCGGCACCGCCCAGCCGATGCGGTAGCCCGGCGCCAGGCACTTCGAGAACGACGAACAGTGCATCACGAGCCCCTGCGTGTCGAAGGCCTTGGCCGGCAACGGCCGCTTGTCGCCGAAGTACAGCTCGGCATAGACGTCGTCTTCGATGAGCGGAATGCCGTGCTGCGCCAGCAGGGCGACCAGCGCCTGCTTCTTCGGCGCCGGCATCAGGCTGCCGAGCGGGTTCTGGAAGGTGGTCATGAGCCAGCACGCGGCCGGCGCATGCCGCTCGATCGCATGCGCCAGCGCCGCCAGGTCAACACCCTCGCGCGGATGCGTGGGCACCTCGATGGCCTGCAGGCCCAGGCGCTCCAGGGCCTGCAGCGCCCCATAGAACGTCGGTGATTCGACAATGACCGAATCGCCCGGCCGCGTCACCGCGCCCAGGCAGAGGTTGAGCGCCTCCAACGCACCGTCGGTGATGACGATGTCGTCGGTGTGCACCTGCAGGCCATCGGCCAGGTAGCGCTGCGCGATCTGGCGGCGCAGGTCCACATTGCCGGGGGTCAGGTCGGCCACCGTGCTCCAGGGGTCGAGCGATTTCGCGCTCGCCGCCAGCGACTGGCCGAGGCGCGCCAGCGGAAACAGCAACGGGCTGGGAAAGGCCGAGCCGAGCGGCACGACCTCGCGCGTCTTGCTGGCGTCGAGGATCTCGAACACGCGATCGCTCACGTCGACGGCGATCGACGCATCGGCCGGCTGCGAGCTCAGGTCGGGCTCGGGCGGCAGGCGGGCGGCGGCATCGCCGAGACCGGCCACGTAGTAGCCTGATCGCTCGCGGGCACGGATCAGGCCACGCGCCTCGAGCAGGTAGTAGGCCTGGAACACGGTCGACGCGCTGACGCCGCGGCTGGCGCTGGTGTGGCGCACCGACGGCACGCGGTCGCCGGGGCGCAACACACCGGTGCGGATGGACTCCTCGACATCGGCCGCCAGGGCCTCGTAGCGCTTCATCGGTCTTGCTCTTTCCGCGGCCCCTGGGGGGCCTGCCCGCCGCATTGTCTCCGTGCCACCCAACTGCTCGGGTCGAACACGGCACAACTGATGCTGTACCCGGGGGCACCGCGAAGCGGAGAATGTCCTCCAGACCACCGCCCACGAACGGCGGCAGATGTCCCCACCAAGCTTGCCCGCCTTGAGCCCTCTGCGTCGCCTCCTGCCCTCCGCCCTCATCGGCCGCCGCCTGCTGCGCGGCGTGGGGATGCTGGCGTTCTGCGCGCTGTCGTCGCTCGCGGGCTCAGCAGAGCTCGCGCCGACAGATGCACCAGGCGACATCGCGCCGCGCGTGGCTGCCTGCATCGCCTGCCACGGCCGCGAAGGCGCGAGTGGCAACGCCGCCTTCTTTCCGCGGCTGGCGGGCAAGCCGGCCGGCTATCTCTACAACCAGTTGCTGAGCTTCCGCGACGGCCGGCGCTTCAACGCCGACATGGTCCATCTGGTGCAGCACCTGTCGGACGACTACCTGCGCGAGATGGCCACGTACTTCGCGTCGCTCGACCTGCCCTACCCGCCGGTGTCGGCCACCAGCGATACCCCCACCGAGATGCTCGCGCGCGGCAAGACGCTGGCGCTGCAGGGCGACACCGCACGCGGCATCCCGGCCTGCACGCAATGTCACGGCACGGCGCTTACCGGCGTGCTGCCGGGCATTCCCCCGCTTGTCGGGCTGCCACGCCTGTACCTGTCGTCACAGCTCGGCGCCTGGTTGACCGACGACCGCCACGCGCTGGCGCCCGACTGCATGGCGGCCGTGGGCCGCCGACTCACGACCGACGACGTGAATGCCGTCGCGAGCTGGCTGGCCATGCAGCCCGTGCCCGATCGCGCCAAGCCCGTTGCCGCACTGCCCGGCCCGCTGCCGATGCCCTGCAGCGCGATGCCGACGGCGGCCGTGAAGTGAGCATGACGATGCGTCGACGCCTTGGCTTCCTCCTCATTGGCCTGATCGCCATGCTGCTGATCGGCGCGGCCGCGGTGATCGCACTCAACCTGCGCGACGAAGCCCCGCTGCCGCCGGAGGCGGACGCGCCCTTCGCCGCCACGCCGATGCAGATCGAGCGCGGCCGCTACCTCGCGCTCGCCGGCAACTGCGCGGGCTGCCACACCGTGCGCGGCGGCGCAGCCTATGCCGGCGGCCTCGGCATCGGCACGCCCTTCGGCACCGTCTACGCGAGCAACCTGACGCCGGACCGCGCGCACGGCATCGGCAGCTGGAGCGCTGCGCACTTCTGGCGCGCGATGCACAACGGGCGATCGAAGGACGGCCGCCTGCTCTACCCCGCCTTCCCCTACCCGAGCTTCACGCGCATCACACGCGAGGATTCCGACGCGCTCTATGCCTACCTGCGCAGCGTGCCGGCCGCAGCAACCCCGAACACACCGCATCGCCTGCGCTTCCCCTATGACACGCAGGCCGCGCTGGCCGTGTGGCGCGCCCTCTCATTCGCGCCCGCCACCTTCGTCGCCGACGATGCCCAGTCGAGCGAATGGAACCGCGGCGCCTACCTGGTCGAAGGCCTCGGCCACTGCATCGCCTGCCACGGCGCCCGCAACGTACTGGGCGCGACGCAGGACAAGCGCGGCCTCTCGGGCGGACTGATCGCTGGCGAGAACTGGTATGCGCCGTCGCTCACGTCAAAGCGCGAAGCCTCGGTGGCCGACTGGGAGACCCGCCACATCGTGGCGCTGCTGAAGAATGGCACGGCACCCGGCGCGTCGGTATCGGGCCCAATGGCCGACGTGGTGTTCCGCAGCACCCAGCACCTGAGCGAAGCCGACCTGACGGCCATGGCCGTGTACCTGAAGAAGCTGCCGGACCGCACACCCGCCCCGACGGAGACGCCGCCGCAGCGCCGCGATGCCGGTGCCCTGGAACGCGGCGCACGCATCTATGACCAGCGCTGCGCCTACTGCCACGGCGATGCGGGCCAGGGCGTGCCCGGCGCCTTCCCGCCGCTGGCCGGCAACCGTGCCGTGAACCTGGAAACGCCCGTCAACCTGATCCAGATGGTGCGCCAGGGCGGCTTCCTGCCCGCGACCACCGGCAACCCGCGCCCCTTCGGCATGCCGCCCTTCGGCCATGTGCTCGACGACAACGAGATCGCCGACGTGCTGACCTACGTGCGCAGCGCGTGGGGCAACGATGCGCCCGCGGTGACGGCGCGGGACACGATGCGGCGCTAGGGCGTTCCGAGTTCGGACTGCTCCGAGGGGCGGCAGTCCTGGTCGCTGGTGGTGCTCTCGCGGCCGATGGCGTGCCCGCTGTTGACCACTGGCCCCCGAAAGCCTGTGGGCGACATCGTGCTCGACCAACGGCCGTTCGGCGCAACGTCATCCATGCGTGAGCATGTCTCCGAGATCACGACCACTTTCCCCGCTTCTTCAAGGAGCACGCCGGAGTTTCACATCGATCGTCAAGTGGGCAGCGCGAGCGCCTATGCCGGTGACCGTGACTGGAATCCGCGAGAACCACAAATCTAGCGGCATGTTTGCGCGCCGTGTGGAGGGCAGGTGGCCCTCGCCGATCCAGCCAGGACATCACCCTTCCGCAAGTCTTGCTCTTCGCCCGTTGTTCTCAGGCCCCAAGCTCGCCCAACTCCAGGCGCATGCTCGCCCCTCCAAGGTCGGACAACCCAACTTCGAGCCGCCCTTGATGGATGCGGGCCACTTCCGAAACGAGGTGCAAACCGAGGCCGGCCCCGTCCCCGCGGGCGCGAAGCCGGTAGAAAGGCTCAACAATCCGCGCGCGTTGCTCCTTCGGAATACCGGGCCCGGAATCAGCCACCTCGATCGTCGCAGGGAGGCAGACGCGAACTCGAATCTCGCAACCTTCGCCACCATGTTCAATGGCATTCTGAATCAGGTTCGCTACTGCACGCTCGATCGAAGTGACGTCGGCGTGGACACGTACGGCCTCCGAGACATCGACCGAAACCGCACAACCCGACATGATTGCCAGAGGGGCCAGATCACCGACCACCCGCTCGCAGAGCAACCGAAGGTCGACGGACTCGATGGAGAGCGGTGCACGCGTAAGCCTTTGAAGGTCGAGCAGTTGCTCAGCCAACGTCGCCAACCGCGTCGTAGCCCGAACCAGCCGCGCCTTGTCCTTTGTACTGGGGGGCAGCGATTCGATCTGTATGCGCAGCGTCGCAATGGGAGTTCGCAGCTCATGCGCCGCATCTGCCAGAAATCTTTCGTGACGCTTGTAGCCCTCGTCGAGCCGATCGAAGGCTCTGTTGACCGCCGCCACCAGCGGCTGAATCTCGACGGCCACTTGGGTCATTGGCAAGCGCGTTTCAAGGCGGTCGATGTCGATGTGTTCTGCCTTGGCCGCGGTAGCCACCGTTCCTGCCAATCCGCGCCGGATGACAAATGGCGTAGCTACAAGCACCACCAGTGCCGTCACGAGCATGGTGGGAGCCACCAGTACGAGGTAGGCCGTCGCTATCCATTTGAACTTGTCGGCCAGGGACAGCGGCGCGCCAGCCTGCACGATGAGGTTGACGGTTCCTCCGTCCGTATCGATTCGCTCGAAACGAGCCGCAGGCCGACCGACGGATTCAGCAAGATCCAACGCCGACCGCTCCTTGCCATCCAGGACACGAAGCAACGCGACATAGCGTGGAGGGACATCGCCCTGGCGCAACTCGTATCCCTGCGAATTGCGCACTACAAACCAGAGGTCCGGTGCAGCACCCAGCAGCCGCAGCACTTCCGAGGTCGTTCCCAGCACAAGCTTTCCGTCGGCCGTGTGCTCGATCGACCTGCCGATGATCTGCGCCGTACGTTCCCCGCCTTCGTCCACGAATCTTCCGACCGCACCGAAGATCGCGATCACACCCAGAAGTGCCAGCAAGCTGGCGACAACTTGTAGGAGGACAAGGTTCCCAACCAGTCGCCAGCGCAGGGATCTGGATTTCATGCGGAGGTTTTCAGCAGATAGCCGACCCCACGAATGGCGTGTATTTCCACGCCTGCGCCCGATTGCTCCAGCTTGGATCGAACCCTGGACACGTGGGCGTCCAACGAGTTCGAGCGTATGTCATCCGCATCGCCATAAATGCGCTCCAGCAGTCGCTGTCGAAACACCGTACGGCCTGTCGACAGGAGAAGGGTTTCGAGCACCAGCAGCTCGCGTCGCGTCAAGGCAAGCGCTTCGCCGCCGACTTGGAACTGGCGTGATTCATGGTCAAAATGCAGCCGCCCGGCGACGCTGATCTGCTGTGCACGCACAGCGGGGCGGCGCGCGAGAGCCCGGATCCGGGCCATCAGTTCATCGACGGAGAACGGCTTGGCCAGGTAATCATCCGCCCCACGGTCCAGGCTGCGAACCCGTTCCGTTACCTCGCCCATCGCGGTCAAGACCAGCGCTGGCGTTGACCGGCCGGAACTTCGAAGAAACTCAATGAGGGCAAGGCCGTCCCCATCGGGCAGGCCGCGGTCCACGATGAGGATATCGTGGTCCGCATCGATTGCGAGATGCATGGCTTCACGCAATGACGAGGCGATGTCCACCACCATCGAATGGTCGTGCAGGGTGGACGCCAGCGCCTGCGCGAGATCGGAATCGTCTTCAACAACAAGGATTTTCAAAAGCGAACCATACCTTGGGTCAAACGAGGCTGGCTAGCGATTCCCGTCCCGGCAAATCGGAGGCAGTTGGTCCGATCAACGTCAGTCCGCGGTCACCGGCCATCCAACTGCTCCGCCAGACGGCTGGAGCGAGCCAGCCGTGCGGGACGTTGCCACATCGCGCGGCCCCACGCGCTCCACGCCAGGCGCCGCCCCAGGCAGGCCACGAGTATGCCCCCGGCCACGTCGACGAAGACGTGCTGGCGGGTCGCGAGCGTCGAATAGATGATCGCGAGGCACCACAACCAGTTGAAAGCTCGGACCCAGTGCGGCGAGCGAATGCTCTTCAGTTGGCTCGAAATGATGTACGCGCTGTACACGGCGAACGCCACGTGCAGCGAGGGGAATGCGTTTCCGCTGGCATCGGACTCCTTCAGAAAGCGGAGCATGGGAACCTGGGACCAGTCAATGCCGAACGACGGTGTAACGGTGGGAAATAGCCAGAATGAGGCGATGCCCAAGAGCGCAATGGCCAAGGCTCCCGCGCCGTAGGCGCGCAGCGCGCCTGCGTTCAACGCAAAGGCAGGGGCGAGTGATACGTAAAGCCAAAGGGACACGTAAGGTACGAACGCAAACTCGTTGACGCCGATCCACCGATCGATCCACGTCATTGGCATCGCGATCGCCCGGCCCGCCGTCTCTTTCATGGTCCAGAAGTACACAGCGAAGAATGCGGCGATACCCGTGACCGTACCGATCATTTTCAGGAACCACAGTGTCCGGATTCGAAACCAGAGAGCGCTGGTCCAGGAAAAGGGCACGTGCGCAGGTTGGATGTATTTCATCGGAGGTCCACGGGGGTCGGAGGACCATCCTATGGACCGAGATTGCGCGAACATTGCGCAGATCCGCGGGCAGAAACAGGCGAATCGCGGAGCGCATGAACGCCAGCGGCGAGCCCTGCTGATCGGCCGCTTTCAACTCAATCGGCGGAGAACCTGACTAGATAGCCAACACGTCCAGATAGTCTGCCCGTCATTGGAGCAGCACAGTGCGCTGCTTCAGGTACTGCGTACGGTTGTAGGCGCGCCCATTGGCGTCCTTGGCGGCGTGCGCCAGCTTGGCTTCGATCGCCAGCGGGTGGGCAGCTCCCACCGGGAAATCGAACTTTTCAACGAGAACCGGGGAACACCCCCCGTCTTCGATCACTTGTCCCGGTTTGTTCCCCGAAATGTTCCCCGGTCCGAGGTCGGAAGTCAACGGATCGCACCAGACCTTCATGGCAGCCTCCTAACGGTTTCCCCAATGAAAAAGGGCGTCCGGTGGATGAAACCGGACGCCCTTGGACGTTATGTTGGTCGGTGACGGCCCGCAGCTTCGAGGACCTCACGTCGTGAGGGGCTGCCCTTTTCAAGGCCCTCTACCAACCGCTGCGCGTGCCGTCGCGTCTGCAGTATTGGCATCGCGACAAGTCACCCCGATGACGCCCACATACCGCAGGGCAAAAATCGACACGCGGGCGGGCGTCCCGCAAAGCAGCCGAATGCGGAACTGTTGCACGCATTGCAGAAGGTTCCTCCTCGCTATCCCTAAAAGAGGTGATGCTTACACGGAGCAATATAGAACTCCCAGCTAACGTTAAGGCTAGAACACAAATGAACGTCAGCGCACACCACGACGCCAAGTTACATGCAGCAACTGACCGCTACGCCCAAGCGATCCTTCGGATGGAGTCGGGCAACTCGAATGCACGGGAAGACGTGTTGGAGGCGTACTGCCAGCTTCAGGCGCTCGGCTCGAACTGCCTCACCGGGCCCAGGCCGCGGCGCTCAGCACAGGACCGTCGTACTCACGACTATGCGCGACGTGCGCTGCAAGGGCTGAGCGCATTGATTGCTACTCGCTATGGACCTGCTGGCTTTCTGTCGTAGGCAAGAGGCCCCAGCGCCGAACCGCCGGGGCTGTGTTGACCTGCCCCCTTGTGCCGTGCCATTCATAACGAGGAAGTCCGGGGTTGCAAGATTAATTGATCTCGGTGGTTGTTGAACTGGTTCGAGCTGCATCGCCAACGCGCTGGCGATGCAGCTGGGCGAACTTCGCCAATGGCATTCGCTGGCAACTGCTGTGCGGCCTGACCCCGTTGTAGTCCTGCCTCCATGCCTTGATGGCCGATCTGGCCTGCTGCAGCGTCTCGAACCATTGCTCGTTCAGGCACTCGTCCCTGAACTTACCGTTGAAGCTCTCGATGTAGCCGTTCTGCATGGGCCTTCCTGGCTCGATCAGGATGTGGCGAATGCCGTGGGTCTGCGCCCAGCCCATGAACGCACGGCTGGTGAACTCCGGGCCGTTATCGGTGCGCACGGCCAATGGGTAGCCTCTGAAGACAACCGCCTGGTCCAGCAGCCGCGTGACGTACTGACCCGAGATGCCCGAGTCCACCGAGATGCTCACGCACTCGTGGCTGAAGTCGTCGGCCACCGTCAGGCATTTGATGCGCCGCCCGGTGCTCAGGCTGTCGCTGACGAAGTCCATGCTCCACACCTCGTTGACCGTGCTTGCAAGTTGCAGCGGCACGCGTTCGTTGGCGGGGCGTTTGACCTTCTTACGCTTGCGCACCCGCCAGATTGGCGGCGCTGTACAGGCGGTAGACACGCTTGTGGTTCACGCCAGGGAAGTGCGGGCGCAGCATGTCGTGGATACGCCGATAGCCGAAGCGCCGGCGCGCATGTGCGATCTCGACGATCTTGCTGCTGAGTTCCTAGTTCATGGCGTCGACCTCGGGTGGATGGCGGTAGCTGTCTCGCGAGAGCCCCACAAGCCTGCACGCGCATCGTTCGCTCAGATCGCATTGCTTGATCATGGTGGCGACGGCGGCACGCTTGGCCTGTGGGGCTAGCGCTTTACCCCGAAGGCGGTGTTCAGTGCGTGGATGTCCAGGTGGGCCTCTGCCAACAGCTTCTTGAGCTTGTTGTTCTCCGCCTCTAGTTCACGCAGTCGCTTGGCGTCAGGCACATCCATTCCGCCGTATTTGGCGCGCCATTTGTAGAAGGTCGGGTCGCTGAAGCCGCCTTTGCGGCACAGATCCTTGATCCATCGCGCTGGTACGGCTGAGAGGGGCAGGTCACAGGTGCGCGATCCCCGCAGTTCGCTCAAGCACTTGTGTGTTTGCGTGAGCGATCCAAGGTCGAGCCGATACGCCGAAAACGAGAACGCGCGCAATTCGACCGCATTTCGGAATTCGAGAACGAGGTAAGAGGACTAAGATGACAGCATCGGAGAGCTATGAGATGTGGGGCGCGGCCGGAATTTCCCGCCTGTCGCTCCCACCTCTCCGAAGGCTAGATGGGGCGCTGTCCGCTCCCATAGAGCTTAAAGAGGAGACTCAATGACGGAGGTCCAGGTACTTGCCGCCGCTGCGATCTCGGCGCCCACGCCGACGCTGGAGGCCACCTTGTTGTTGGTCGACGACGAGCCGTTGATCCTGAGTGCGTTGCGGCGCCTGTTTCGGCCGGAAGGCTACCGCGTTCTCGTTGCAGAAGGCGGCGCTCTTGCGCTCGAGATGATCAAGGACGAACACATCGACCTGGTGATTTCCGACATGCGCATGCCAGGCATGGACGGCGCACAGTTCCTTGAAAGACTGCGATCCGTCCAGCCAGACGCCGTCCGCATCCTGCTGACGGGCTACGCCGACATCACCTCGACCATTGCGGCGATCAATGCCGGCCAGATCCACCGCTACATCGCCAAGCCCTGGAACGACGGCGACATCCTTCTGGTCGTGCGCGATGCGCTGCAACGGCGGGCTCTAGAACAACAGAACCGCCTCCTGAGCGAACTCAGCATTCGTCAAAACGAGGAGCTGCGTCAACTCAACCAGACGCTGGAGG
The DNA here is from genome assembly GCF_030317205.1 of Variovorax sp. J2L1-78. Lineage (NCBI taxonomy): Bacteria > Pseudomonadati > Pseudomonadota > Betaproteobacteria > Burkholderiales > Comamonadaceae > Variovorax > Variovorax arabinosiphilus. The sequence continues at coordinate 2,065,777 of NZ_JASZYB010000001.1, forward strand.
AGCGCGTTCGCCAGAGAACGGCCGAGATCGAGCAGATCCACGACATGCTCAATGTGGCATACGGCGAGCTCAAGTCCAATTTCACGCTGTCGATGCGGATCTTTGCCGGCTTGATGGAGCTGCGGCACAAGGGTTTTTCGGGTCATTCCAGTCGAGTCTCCGAATGGGCCCAGCGGGTCTGCGCAACATTGAAATTGGACGAGCGCCAGAGCCACGACATCCACGTGGCGGCGTTGCTGCACGACATCGGCAAGATCGGTTTCTCGGACGGCCTGCTCGACAAGCCCATCTCGACGATGACCGCCGAAGAATTGTCTCAATACCGCAAACATCCTCTGAATGCGGAAGCGGCGCTGATGCCCCTCGTGCAATTGCACAGGGTTGCCAAGTTCATTCGCTCGCAGCACGAGCGTCTTGACGGCAAGGGGTTCCCTGACGGGCTGGAGGGTCAGGCGATCCCGTTCGGGGCCCGGATTCTGGCGCCCATCATCGACTACGAGAATCTCCTGGCCGGCACACTCGCCGAGCGCCGCTTTTCTCCCGAGGATGCCGTCGCTAGCATCCGTCGAGGTGCTGGCAGCCGCTACGACCCGGTCGCCGTCGACGCCTTCCTCCTGGTGCAGAAATCTCCCTTGCCCGACACCGTTGTGGATCGATCCATCACCGCACTCGATCTCGTTGCCGGCATGGTGCTCTCTCGCGATCTCACGAGTGCGCAAGGCACCTTGCTGCTGGCGGCGGGGTATGTCTTCGATGCACGCGTAGTAAAGCAAATTCGTGAATACGCCCAACGTGAAGGCGCGAAGCTTACCCTCTCCGTGCACAAGGACGCGCCCGTCGATCTCCCCGTCAAAGCGATTGCTGGTTCCTGACCAGTGAAAGGGCAAAGCCCCATGCATCGAATTTTGGCCATTGACGATGAGCGCGGCGTCCTCAACGCGCTGTCGCGCCTGCTTCGGCATACGCCGCTGGTTGTTAACGGCGAGTTCTGACAAGTCCAGATCGACACATTCACTTCCCCACACGATGCGGTCGCACGCGGATGGCTCAGCGCGCTCGTAAAGAGCGTCGACCACATCAAAGATGTCGTCGCGACTCAACAGTCTTATGCGGGCACGCCGAGAATGATCGAATCCCTGAAGGTCAGTGAATTGCTGGATGACGCCTTGCGAATGAATGCCGGGGCGCTGACGCGCCATCGGGTCACAGTCGTGACGAACCTTGCTGATCTGCCTGAACTTCCGCTGGATCGGCATCGCCTACTGCAAATTCTCGTGAACTTGATCAGCAACGCCAAGCATGCGATGAATGGCGCCGTCGGGCAGGATCCATGCATCACGCTAGTTACCAGGCTTGCAAACGTCGAGGGCAGGAGTATCTTAAGCATCGAGGTGGCCGACAACGGCGAGGGAATCCCGCCGGAAAACTTGGAGCGACTCTTCTCGCATGGCTTCACCACGCGCAAGAACGGACACGGCTTCGGTCTGCACAGCTGCGTGATGGCGGCGCAAGAGATGGGCGGGAGCCTGACCGTACGTAGCGCCGGTGTCGGACAGGGCGCGACTTTTACCTTCGAAATTCCGATCGAAACCCAAGGAGTCCGGCGATGAGCCCCCTAGAAAACCGGCGCATCTTGCTGGTCGACGACATGCCCGCCATCCACCAGGACTTCTACAAGATCCTCAGGCCGCAAGCTCAGGAGTGCTCGAAGCTCGACGCCGTCGAGGCCGCGCTGTTTGGCGGCGAGCCGATGACCTCGGTCATTGCGGTCGCATTCGAAGTCGACTCGGCCTACCAGGGGCAGGAAGCCTTGGCCAGGGTGCAGGGATCGCTCGAAGCGGGCAGGCCATACGCATTGGCTTTCGTCGACATGCGCATGCCGCCTGGATGGGACGGTGTCGAGACGATCGAGCGGCTGTGGCAAGTCGACGAGCGGCTCCAGATCGTCGTTTGCACCGCCTATTCCGACACGCCGTGGGATGAGGTGCTGATGAGATTGGAGGTGCGCGACCGGCTGCTGATCCTGAAGAAGCCGTTCGACGCGATCGAGGTGCGCCAGCTTGCTAACTCGCTGACCGCCAAGTGGCAGATGACGCAGGATGCGGCGGGCCAGCGCCTGCTGCTTGAAGAGACGGTGATAGAGCGCACGCGCGAGATTACGCGCGCTATCGAGGCGCTGAAGGAGGAGATCGTCGAGCGCAAGCACCTTCAGGGGCAGTTGCAGCAGTCGGAGAAGCTTGCCTCCATCGGACAGCTCGCTGCCGGCGTCGCGCACGAGATCAACAATCCGATTGGCTACATCTTCTCGAACTTCGGTACCCTGGAGGGGTACCTCGGCAAGCTCTTCGACATGCTGGTTGCGTACGAGAGGGCCGAGCCCAGCGTGGGCATACCCGACGTTGCATCAGGATTGCGAGAATTGCGCGAGCGAATCGAGCTGGAGTTCCTGAAAGAGGACATCCCAGCGCTGATGCGCGAATCCAGGCAAGGCATCGTACGAGTGAGCCAGATCGTTCAGGATCTGAAGGACTTCTCGCGTGTGGATTCGATGCAGGACTTCCAATGGGCGAACCTGCACCAGGGCATAGACTCGACGCTGAACATCGTGGCCAGTGAAATCAAGTACAAGGCCGACGTGATCAAGGAATATGGTGCGATTCCCGATGTCGAGTGCTTGCCGTCGCAGATCAATCAGGTGGTCATGAACCTCCTCGTCAACGCCGCGCACGCCATGGGCGAGCGGCGCGGCTGCATCACCATTCGCACCGGCACCGGCACCGGCGAGGTCTGGCTGGAAGTGGCCGACGACGGCTCGGGCATTCCCCCCGAGACGCTCAAGCGCATCTTCGAACCCTTCTTCACCACCAAGCCGGTCGGCCTGGGCACCGGCCTGGGCTTGTCGGTATCGTATGGCATCGTGAAAAAGCACCGCGGCCATATCGACGTGGAAAGCGCGATCGGCCAGGGAACCACGTTCCGCGTGACGCTGCCAATACACCGGCCATCACCCAAGGACGAACTGGAGCGGACGGACGACTGACCGGGGGTCAGGGCACGAGGCTGGGTTCTGTCGCAGGATCTTGCCCGACACGCGTGAGCCGCGGTGATGAGTTCATCGCTGGGGCGATAGCGCCGTCATCGTTGAAGTGGTGAACGACGGCTTCCAAAGTGAGGACTGAGCCGCTCGTGCGGCCGCCGCTCCGGCGGCATTGATTGATCTCGACCAGCCAGCCTGCCACCGTTGATCTGCGAGGCAATCACGCCTCGCTCTCCGATCACCATCAACGCCACGATCTGCGGCCTGAAGTTCTTCTTCGGGATCACCCTTGGTCGCAGCGAGTTGATGCTCAAGATGCATCTCTTACGCTTTAAGCACCCCGAGCACGCTGCATTCGGTTGGGCCCAGGCAGACAGCTCTGGCAACCTATGGACGCCGGTGACGGCATTGAACGCCGCCGCGAAAACCGAAAGGTCCCGCATGCGATCCCAAGCCGATAACGAATCAGGCCAGCGCACCGATATGCAGAACGCAACTCAACGAGCCTTGCACGCAGCCCATCTGCTGCAAGAGGCGCTCGCTCTGTTGCTCGCCGATTCAACAGCGTTGAAGGAGCACACCATGAAGCGCGCGCCGGACCGGCTTCTTAGACTTCCCGAGGTTGAAAGCCTGACCGGGCTGCGCAGATCCGCGATCTACGAGCAAATGCAGAGAGGCGTTTTCCCGCGATCGGTGAAGGCCGGCCGACGCGCTGCAACATGGCCTGAGAGCGCTGTGCAATCATGGATCGCAGATCGCTTGGACGGGCGCCCCCGCTGATTGAGCAGCTCACCCCTCGTGCGCACAGGCGCCGGCCGAAGTGTCCAACCGAAAGTCGGCACTTAGCATTCGATCAGGCAGCCTTCTTGTCAAGCGCCACCACAACCCCACTGGCCAACTGATCAAGGTAGTCGGCCCACCGCTGCATCATGAGGGTGCGCTGTCTCACATACTGCGTTCGGTTATAGGCTCGGCCGTTGGCATCCTTCACAGCGTGGGCAAGCTGCGCCTCGATCACCAGGGGGTCGACCTCCAGCACTTCGGCCAACAGCGTGCGTGCTGTGGCTCGAAAGCCGTGAACGGTTTGGACCGTCGGGCCGTAGCCCAAGGTCAAAAGCGCTGCGCGAAGCGTGTTGTCACTGATCGGCCGCTCATGACTGCGCTCCCCAGGGAACACCATCACGCCGTGGCCTGTGACGGGATGCAGCGTGCGCAGGATCTCAACAGCCTGCGTTGGCAATGGAACAAGATGCGGGTCACCGTTCTGCTTGCCGTCGATACACCGCTTCATTCGTGCGGCTGGTACCGTCCACAGTGCCCCGTCAAGGTCGATCTCGGCCCATGTCGCTCCACGCAGTTCGTTGGGGCGCTGGAACAGCATCGGCGCGAGTTGCAGGGCGGCCCGCACGATTGCGCCTCCTTGGTAGGCGCGAATCACTCGGATCAGTTCACCGAACTTGCTCGGATCGGTGATGGCCGCGAAGTGGCGCTTCTTATGGGGCGTCAGCGCGCCCTTGAGGTCGGCGGTGATGTCGCGCGAAGTGCGCGCAGTCGACAGCGCGTAGCGCCAAACTACCCTCGCCGTCTGCAACACTCGGCTCGCCACATCCAACGCGCCACGCTCCTCCACGCGGCGCAATGCCGCCAACAGCTCGATTGGCTGAATTTCGCTGATCCGCCGTTCGGCAAAGTACGGAAAGAGGTCCTTTTCGAGGTTGCGCATCTCGCGGATGGCGTAGTGGCTGCTCCACCGAGCCTCATTCTTGCCGTACCACTCCAGTGCCGCCGCCCTGAACGTCTCGCCAACCGCCACGACGCTTTTGAGCTTCGCAAGCTTCCGCACCTGCACCACGTCGATGCCGGCATCCCGGTCACGCTTGGCCTCAGCGCGGGCCAGCCGGACGGCTTTGAGCGAAACGTCGGGGTAGCCAAACGGCCTCCCTTGCCGCCGGCGTAGGTCTTCCAAAACCACCGTTTGGAGCCTGCCGGACTGACCTCGAGATAGAGCCCACCTGCGTCGGTTAGACGGAGGCGCTTCTTGTCAGGCGGGCAAGTGGTGTTCCGGCATTGGAGTTCGGTCAACATGGGCAGCTCCCACGAAGGATGTGGATCGCCGAATGAGAACCGGGGAACAAATCCCAGCTTGCGATGTATGTCCCGCTTTGTTCCCCGAAATGTTCCCCGGTCCATGTCCGGAAGTCAACGGATCGCGCCGGACCCTCTTGGCCGCTGCCCAGCCATTTCCCCAATGAAAAAGGGCGTCCGGAGGATGATTCCGGACGCCCTTGGACGTTATGTTGGTCGGTGTGAAAGGATTCGAACCTTCGACCCCTTGCACCCCATGCAAGTGCGCTACCAGGCTGCGCCACACACCGAAGCCCGCAATTATAGCCGGGCGAATCAGTGCCCCGTGACCAGCAGCTCGCGAATTTCGAACAACTCGCGGCGCAGCTGCTGCCAAGGGCCGGCATCGGAAGTCGTCGCGATCGGCGGCACTGCCGCCGCGAACTGGGTCGCTGCCTCCCACTCTTCGGGATCGATGTCGGTCGCCTCGACGCCATCGATCAAGGCCTCGCCTTCGCCGTTCGACCCGCCGGCCTTGCGACGGTCGCGCTCGGTCTGGGTGAACTCCTGCAGCTTGTTGCGCGCGCCGCTGATCGTGAAGCCCTGGTCGTAGAGCAGATCGCGGATGCGGCGGATCATGAGCACCTCGTGGTGCTGGTAGTAGCGCCGGTTGCCGCGCCGCTTCATCGGACGCAGCTGCGTGAACTCCTGCTCCCAATAACGGAGCACATGCGGCTTCACCCCGCACAACTCGGCGACCTCACCGATGGTGAAGTAGCGTTTGACGGGAATCGGGGGGAGCGTTTTCTCCATTGAAATCAAGATCGTGCGCGCGAAACCTGAGAGGTTACTCCACGCGCACCCGACGCAACAAGCACTTATTCCACACCCACGCGCCACGCGGTCGCATCGGTGGCGTCTTCGCTGCCTTCCGCCTCGTCAACCATGCCGCCCTGGATCTGTTCCTTGAGCTTGGCACTGGCATGGAAGGTCGCGACGCGACGCGCGCCGATCGGGATCGCCTCGCCGGTGCGCGGGTTACGCCCGGGGCGCGGCGCCTTCACGCGGATCTGGAAATTGCCGAAGCCGGAGATCTTGACGTCGGTGCCTTCGATGAGGCTCGTCGACACCAGTTCGAAGAAGGCCTCGACCATGTCCTTGGACTCGCGCTTGTTCAGGCCGATCTGCTCGAACAGCAGTTCGGCCAGGTGGGCCTTGGTGAGCGCGGGCGTTTCGAGGGCTTCGAGCGTGAAATCCATAACGTTCATCCTCTGAGGCGCGCGCCGAAGTCGGCCGCCAGTCGGTCGACGATCGCGCGCACGGCCGGGTCGACCTGCTCGTCGGTCAGCGTGGCGGCATCGTCCTGGAAGCTCAGGCGAACGGCCATGCTCTTCTCGCCCGCGGCGAGGCCGCCAGTCGCGGTGACCATGCCATCACGCGCCGTCTGCGGCCGGTAGATGTCGAACAGCACCACATCGCGCAGCAGGCCGCCGGTCGACGCCAACCCGATGGCCTGCATCAACGCGCCGTGCGTGACGCTTTCGGCCACGACAACGGCGATGTCGCGCTCGACCGCCTGGAACTTCGGGACCGGCTTCGCGACCGGCACCGATCGCGCGGCCAGGGCCTCGAGGTCGAGTTCGAACACGATCGGTGCCTGCGCGAAGTCCCACTTCTGACGCCAGCGCGGATGCAGTTCGCCGACCACGCCGATGACGCGTCCGTCGACCAGCACCCGGGCCGAACGCCCCGGGTGCAGCGCCGGGTGCTCGGCGACCTCGAAGGTCGGCACGCGCGGGGCGAGCAACGCCTCGACATCGCCCTTCACGTCGTAGAAGTCCACGCGCTGCGGCTTGCCGTCCCAGCGCGCCGCCTCGGCGTCGCCCCAGGCCAGGCCGGCCAGGCGCATCGGCTGCGAAATGCCCTTGACGGTGCTGTCGGTGGTCTCGACCGTGTCGTCGCGCAGGAACACGCGGCCCGCCTCGAACACGCGCACACGCGGCGCCTTGCGGTCGAGGTTGAACTTGAGCACCTGCAGCAATGAGCCGATCAGCGACGAGCGCATCACGCTCATTTGGCTGGCGATCGGGTTCAGCAGCTTCACCGGGTTCGCATTGCCGGCGAGGTCTTGTTCCCAGTGCGCTTCGACGAAGCTGAAGTTGATGGTTTCCTGGTAGCCCAGCGCGGCGACGCGATGGCGCACCGCGAAACGGCTGCGTTGCGCTTCGGGCCGCACGCGTGCAGTGATCGGCGCGAGCGGCGCGGTGGTCGGCAGATTGTTATAGCCGATGAGGCGCGCCACCTCTTCGATCAGGTCTTCCTCGATCAGCAGGTCGAAGCGGTGCGGCGCGGGCGTGACGATGACCGTGCCCTCGCCCTCCTCGATCGGCAGGCCCAGCCGGCGCAGCGCATCGACGCATTGCGCCTGTGTGATGGGCATGCCGATCACGCGGGCCGCGCGGGCGACGCGCAGCGTCACCGGTTTGGCTTCGGGCAGGCGCAGCGTCTCGTCGACGATCGGGCCAGCGTCGCCGCCGCAGATGTCGATCACGAGCTGCGTGATTCGTTCGATGATCTGCACCGTGCGGCTCGGGTCCACGCCACGTTCGTAGCGATGGCCGGCATCGGTCGAGAAATTGAAGCGGCGCGAGCGGCCCTGGATCGCTTCGGGCCACCAGAAGGCGGCTTCGACGTAGATGTTCTTCGTGTCGTCCGACACGGCGGTCGCGTCGCCGCCCATGATGCCGGCGAGCGACTCGACCGCCTGTTCATCGGCGATGACTCCGACCTTCTCGTCGACCGTGACGGTGTTGCCATTGAGCAGCTTGAGCTGTTCGCCGGCCTGGCCCCAGCGCACCGTGAGGCCGCCGTGGATCTTGTCGAGATCGAAGATGTGCGACGGCTGGCCGTACTCGAACATCACGTAGTTGGAGATATCGACCAGCGGCGTGACGCTGCGCTGGCCGCAGCGCGCCAGGCGGTCGACCATCCAGGCGGGCGTCTTGGCCGTGGTGGTCACGCCGCGCACGACGCGGCCGGAAAAGCGACCGCAGAGTTCGGGCGCCAGCACCTTCACCGCCACCGTGTCGGCCAGCTTTGCCGTGACGGGCGGAATGGTCGGCGTCTTGAGCGGCGCGCCGGTCAGCGCCGACAGCTCGCGCGCGATGCCGTAGACCGACAGGCCATGCGCCAGGTTCGGCGTCAGCTTGAGCGTGAGCAGCGTGTCGTCGAGTTGGAGCACGTCGCGCACGTCGGCGCCAAGGGGTGCATCCGCCGACAGCTCGAGCAAGCCGCCGTGGTCGTCGCTGAGCTTCAGCTCGCGCGCCGAGCACAGCATGCCCTGGCTCTCCACGCCGCGCAGCTTGCCCAGCTTGATGAGGAAGGGCTTGCCATCGTCGCCGGGTGGCAGTTCAGCACCCACGAGCGCGCACGGCACCTTGATGCCGACGCGCGCATTCGGTGCGCCGCACACGATGTTGAGCAAGGCGCCCTGCCCCACGTCGACCTGGCACACACGCAGGCGATCGGCGTTGGGGTGCTGCACGGCTTCCTTGATCTCGCCGACGACGATGTGGCTGAAAGGCGGTGCGGCGGGGCGGCTCTCTTCGACTTCGAAGCCCCCCATGGTGAGCGTCTCGGCCAGTTCGGCGCTGGACAGCGGCGGGTTGCAGAACTCGCGCAACCAGGACTCGGGGAATTGCATCTCGTTGTTCTCTTGTCTTGAAAGGCGGCGGGTTTACTGGAACTGCGACAGAAAGCGCAGGTCGCCGTCGAAGAACAGCCGCAGGTCGTTCACGCCGTAGCGCAGCATCGTGAGCCGGTCGGGGCCCATGCCGAAGGCGAAGCCGATGTAGCGCTCGGGGTCCAGCCCCATGTTGCGCACGACGTTCGGGTGCACCTGGCCGGAGCCCGCGACCTCGAGCCAGCGGCCGGCCAGCGGGCCGCTCTGGAACTGGATGTCGATCTCGGCGCTGGGCTCGGTGAAGGGGAAGAAGCTCGGTCGGAAGCGCAGCACCAGGTCGTCGCTTTCGAAGAAGGTGCGGCAGAAGTCGGTGAAGACGACCTTCAGGTCCTTGAAGCTGACGTTCTCGCCGAGCCACAGGCCTTCGCACTGGTGGAACATCGGCGAGTGCGTGGCATCGCTGTCGACGCGGTAGGTGCGGCCCGGTGCAATCACGCGGATCTCGGGCGCCTTCGTGGTACCGGTCGTGTCGTTGGCGGCGGCGTCGAACTGCGCCGCGTACTTCTTGATGTGCTGGTGGGCGTAGCGCACCTGCATCGGGCTGGTGTGCGGACGCAGGTTGTACGGAACGCCGTCATCGCCGTTGATGTCGACATAGAAGGTGTCCTGCATCGAACGCGCCGGGTGGTTCGGCGGGTTGTTGAGCGAGGTGAAGCTGTGCCAGTCGCTCTCGATTTCCGGGCCGTCGGCCACATCGAAACCCATGCTGGAGAAGATCGCCTCGATGCGCTCCAGGGTGCGGCTCACCGGATGGAGGCCACCGCCGGCGGGCCGACGCCCCGGCAGCGTCACGTCGAGCGACTCGGCGCGCAGCTGCACCGCCAGTTCTTCATCGGCCAGTTGCTGGCGGCGCTCGGTCAGGGCCGCCTCGATCGCCTGCTTGACCACATTGATCGCCGCGCCGCGCGACTTCTTCTCGTCGACCGGCAACTGGGCCATGCCCTTCATCAGCTCGGTGATGCGGCCGGCCTTGCCGAGAAACAGCGCCTTGGCGTTCTCGAGATCGGCCGGCGCCTTGGCTTGGGCAAAGGCGACCCGTGCGGTGTCGACCAGGGAGTCCAACTCGTTCATGACATTTCTTCGAGGGGAAAATAAAAAAGGGCTGGTGCTTTCTCAAGCGCCAGCCCTTGTGCCGTGGGCGCAGACGGCCGCTCCGAAGAGCGACAGACTGCTGTGCGGGATCAAGCAGCCAGCTTGGCCTTGACCTGCTCCACGATGCCGGCAAAAGCGGCCTTGTCGTGCACGGCGATATCGGCCAGGACCTTGCGGTCGATCTCGATACCGGCCTTGCGGATGCCGTTGGCGAACTGGCTGTAGGTCATGCCCAGTTCGCGGGACGCGGCGTTGATACGCGCGATCCACAACTGACGGAACACGCGCTTCTTGGTGCGGCGGTCACGGTAGGCATATTGACCTGCCTTCATCACCGCCTGTTTGGCGACGCGGAAGACGTTGCCGCGGCGACCGCGGAAACCCTTGGCGAGGGCGAGAACTTTCTTGTGGCGGGCGCGAGCCGTTACACCACGTTTGACGCGAGGCATGTGTTACTCCTGTTCGTCTGAATTAAATGCCCATGCCGGGCAGCATGGCAGCCATCGAAACCATGTTGGTTTCGTGAACCGTCACTGCACCGCGCAGGTGGCGCTTGTTCTTGGTGGTCTTCTTGGTCAGGATGTGACGCTTGAAGGCTTGACCGCGCTTGACGGTGCCACCGGGACGAACGCGGAAACGTTTTTTCGCGCTGCTCTTGGTCTTCATTTTGGGCATGTTCATGCTCCTTTAATTTGTGCTCGTGAGGCGCTGCGGATACTCCACAGACTTGTTGGCCCCGAGACACTTCTTCATCTCGCCCCCGCCTTGCGGCGTGAGCGAAATCCCTTTGAATCTTCTCGTCCGCTCAGGCCGAAGCCGTTGCGGGTGCTGCCGCGGCATCGCCTGCTGGCTTTGCCGCCGCACCAGCCTTCTTACGGCCCGGCGCGATCATCATGATCATCTGGCGACCTTCCAGTTTCGGAAACTGCTCGACAGTGATCAAGTCGGCCAGCTCGTCGCGAATGCGATTGAGCAAAGCCAGCCCCAGCTCCTGGTGCGTGATCTCGCGGCCACGGAAGCGCAGCGTGATCTTGCATTTGTCGCCCTCTTCAAGAAAACGCTTGATGTTGCGCATCTTGATGTTGTAGTCGCCATCGTCGGTACCGGGCCGGAACTTGATTTCCTTGACCTCGATGACCTTCTGCTTCGACTTCGCTTCCGCGGCTTTCTTCTGCTCGTGGTACTTGAACTTCCCGTACTCGATCAGACGGCAGACCGGCGGATTGGCCGCAGCCACCACCTCGACCAGGTCCACGTCGGCCTCACCGGCCAGACGCAGGGCCTCGGAAATACTCATGACACCCAATGGCTCGTTTTCCGGGCCGACCAGGCGGACTTCCGGGGCCATGATTTCCCGGTTCAGGCGGTGTTGGCGTTCCTCGCGGTGGCGGCGGTCGCGAAATGCAGTAGCGATGGTCAGAATCCTTCAATCAATTTGCTACAGAAACTGTAGCTAACACCGTCGAATCCACGCCCACAAAACAGACTTCTCGAGAAAAATCAGCGTTTGTGTTGAATGTCGTCGGCGATCTTTTGCGAGAACGCTTCTACCGACATGGCACCGAGGTCAACATTGCCCCGGGCGCGCACTGCGACGGCACCTGCTTCCTTCTCCTTGTCGCCTACGACAAGGATGTACGGGAGCTTTTGCAACGAATGCTTGCGTATTTTATACGTAATCTTCTCGTTGTGCAGATCGAGCTGAACTCTAAGCCCTTGATTCTGCAGCGTTTTCGCCACTGATGCTGCGTAGTCGGCCTGCCCCTCGCTGATATTGAGCACCGCGACATGCACCGGCGCCAGCCATGCGGGCAACGCGCCGGAGTGGTGTTCGATGAGCATGCCGATGAAGCGCTCGAGGCTGCCGACGATGGCGCGGTGCAGCATCACCGGGTGCGCGCGGCCACTCGTCTCCGTCACGTACTCGCCGCCCAGACGCTCAGCCGTGTTGAAGTCCACCTGCATCGTGCCGCACTGCCACTGACGGCCCAGGGCGTCCTTGAGCGTGTATTCGATCTTGGGGCCGTAGAAGGCACCGTCGCCCGGCGAGATGATGAAGTCCACCCCCGAACGGCGCAGCGCCTCCATGACGGCATGCTCGGCCTTGTCCCACAGTTCGTCCGAGCCCACGCGGTTGTCCGGCCGCGTGGCGACCTTGTAGAGGATCTCCGTGAAGCCGAAGTCGGCGTACACCTTCTGCAGTTGCGCCGTGTAGTTGACGCACTCTTCCAGGATCTGGTCTTCCGTGCAGAAGATGTGCCCGTCGTCCTGCGTGAAGCCGCGCACGCGCATGATGCCGTGGAGCGCGCCGCTCGGCTCGTTGCGGTGGCACTGGCCGAACTCGCCATAGCGCAGCGGCAGGTCGCGGTAGCTGCGCAGGTCGCTCTTGAAGATCAGCACGTGGCCCGGGCAGTTCATCGGCTTGAGCGCGTATTCACGCTTTTCCGACTCCGTCGTGAACATGTTGTCGCGGTAGTTCTGCCAGTGGCCCGTCTTCTCCCACAGGCTCTTGTCGAGAATCTGCGGGCCCTTCACTTCCCAGTAGCCCGTGTCGCGGTAGATGGCGCGCATGTACTGCTCGACGGCCTGCCACACCGCCCAGCCCTTGGGGTGCCAGAACACCACGCCCGGTGCCACCTCGTCGATGTGGAACAGGTCGAGTTCCTTGCCCAGCTTGCGGTGGTCGCGCTTCTCGGCTTCCTCGATGCGCTGGATGTACTGCTCGAGCTGCTTCTTGTCGGCCCAGGCCGTGCCGTAGATGCGCTGCAGCTGCTCGTTCTTGGCATCGCCACGCCAGTAGGCGCCGGCCAGCTTCGTGAGCTTGAAGACCTTCAGGAAACGCGTGTTCGGCACGTGCGGGCCGCGGCACATGTCGACGTATTCCTGGTGGTAGTACAGGCCCATGGCCTGCTCGTCGGGCATGTCCTCGACCAGCCGCAGTTTGTAGTCCTCGCCGCGCGACTTGAACACCTCGATCACCTCGGCACGCGGCGTCATCTTCTTGACGACGTCGTAGTCCTGCGCGATCAGCGCCTTCATGCGCTCCTCGATCGCCGCCATGTCCTCGGGCGTGAAGGGGCGCTCGTAGGAGATGTCGTAGTAAAAGCCTTCGTCGATCACCGGCCCGATCACCATCTTGGCCGTCGGGTACAGCTGCTTGACCGCGTGGCCGACCAGGTGGGCCGTGGAGTGGCGAATGATCTCGAGGCCTTCCTCGTCCTTTGGCGTGATGATCTGGAGCCGGGCGTCGTGGTCGATGATGTCGCTGGCGTCGACGAGCTTGCCGTCGACCTTGCCGGCCACCGTCATCTTGGCAAGGCCGGGGCCGATGGACTGGGCCACGTCGGCCACCGACACCGGGCCGGGGTACTCGCGTCGCGAGTTGTCAGGAAGCGTGATCTGGATCATGGAGAAAACCTCGGACTGAAAAACAAAAAAAGCGCGGGGGACCGCGCTTTGTTCTGGAGACGACTGGCGAACCAGCGTGCGCGGATTACCGGCGCGTTCCTTCGAGGGAAGCGCCGCGGGTAGCACGGGGCGTAGTTCGCGGTGTCATAACCAGATTGCCTTTCTCGCTCTTGTGTGGGTGAGACATGGGTGAGACAGAAGCCTTCGATTCTATCCGCAGCACGGAAAAAAGCCCGGCGCGCGACCGGGCTTGAAGGTGACAGCAGACGAATCTCAGTGGAACTGCTCTTCCTCGGTGGAGCCAGTCAGCGCCGTCACGCTGGACTTGCCACCCTGGATGACGGTGGTCACTTCGTCGAAGTAGCCGGTACCGACTTCCTGCTGGTGCGACACGAAGGTGTAGCCGCGCTCGCGTGCTGCGAACTCGGGCTCCTGCACCTTCTCGACATAGGCCGACATGCCGCGCTGTGCATAGTCCTGCGCCAGATCGAACATGTTGAACCACATCGAGTGGATGCCGGCCAGCGTGATGAACTGGTACTTGTAGCCCATCGCGCCCAGTTCCTTCTGGAACTTGGCGATGGTCGCGTCGTCGAGGTTCTTCTTCCAGTTGAAGGACGGCGAGCAGTTGTAGGCCAGCAGCTTGCCCGGGTGCACCTTGTGCACGGCTTCGGCGAACTTGCGGGCGAACTCGAGGTCGGGCGTGCCCGTCTCGCACCACACCAGGTCGGCATAGTGCGCGTAAGCCACGGCGCGGCTGATGGCCTGGTCCATGCCCTTCTTCGTGCGGTAGAAGCCTTCGGCCGTGCGCTCGCCGGTGATGAAGGGCTTGTCGTTCTCGTCGTAGTCGCTGGTGATCAGGTCGGCGGCCTCGGCATCGGTGCGTGCGATGACCAGCGTCGGCGTGCCGCACACGTCGGCCGCCATGCGCGCGGCGATGAGCTTCTGCACGGCCTCGGTGGTCGGCACCAGCACCTTGCCACCCATGTGACCGCACTTCTTCACCGATGCGAGCTGGTCTTCGAAGTGCACGCCACCGGCACCGGCCTTGATCATGGCCTTCATCAGCTCGAAGGCGTTGAGCACGCCACCGAAGCCTGCTTCGGCGTCCGCCACGATCGGCGCGAAGTAGTCGACGTAACCCGCATCGCCCGGGTTGGTGCCCTTCGACCACTGGATCTCGTCGGCACGGCGGAAGGTGTTGTTGATGCGTTCGACCACCGTCGGCACCGAATCCACCGGGTACAGCGACTGGTCCGGGTACATCGACGCGTAGCTGTTGTTGTCCGCGGCCACCTGCCAGCCCGACAGATAGATCGCCTTGATACCGGCCTTGACTTGCTGCATGGCCTGGCCGCCGGTGAGCGCGCCGAGGCAGTTCACGTAGGGCTCGCTGTGCACGAGGTCCCAGAGCTTCTCTGCACCGCGACGTGCCAGGGTGTGCTCGATGGGGAAGGAGCCGCGCAGCCGCACGACCTCGGCGGCGCTGTAGCCGCGCTTGATGCCCTTCCAGCGCGGGTTCGTGGCCCAGTCTTTCTCGAGGGCGGCGATCTGTTGTTCACGACTGAGTTGTTCGGTGAAGGTCTGCGGCATGGTGACTCCGTTGCGGTTGATTGAATGGGAAGGCGCTGGGCCCTGGCATTCACTGTACGCCGACACCCCTGTCTTATGTCTTATATAAGACATATATTTTCTTCTTGAAAAACAACAACTTAGCCTGATATTTTCTCAATGCAAAAAACGCTTTCTCATATCGAGAAAAAATAGTGCGCCGCAACATCGGCGTATTGCGCATCGTGAAAGGCGTTTCTGGAAATGAAACGCCGACTCAGCGGCGACGCCAATCGCCACCGGTGATCAGGGGCCGACCGGTCAGTCGCTCCGGGTGGATCTCGTAGACCAGGCAGTCCAGCGCCTGACCGGCCACCATCACCGGCACCTCCCGCTTGCGGTACTCGCCCGATCCGTCGGCCTTCACTTCTTCGAGGATGTCGAGCGCGGCCTCGACCGCTGCCGTGATGCGGTACACCTCGCCCACCACACGGCCACCCCTGCCCAGAACGATCCCGGGATAGGCCCCGAGGTCGTACAGACAGCCGTCGATCGACGCCGGGCCGACGAACAGCGGCAGCGGACGGTAGCGCGCGATGTCGTTGCGCTCCCCGCGGCGCAAGGTGCCGTAGACGAACACATGGCGAGTCGCTTCTTCGGGTTGGGGCATCATCGAAATCCAATCTCCAGTATCGATCGCCAGTCTAGTGAGCCCCGCCATCCACGATCCACGCCGCCTCGTCGCCTATGGTTGTCTTGCCCTGAGCATGTCTTTGGTGGGCGCATACGTGGCGCTCTCCAAGCCCCTGGTCGCCGCCTTTCCCGTGCTGTTGCTCGCGTGGCTGCGCTTCGGGATCGCCGCGCTGGCCATGCCGCACTGGCTGCGCCGGCCAGCCGACGAAGCGCCGATGACGGGGCGCACGCGCGGACTCGTGTTTCTCGAGTCCTTCCTCGGCAACTTCATGTTCTCAATCTGCATGCTCTTTGGCGTCAGCCTCACGAGCGCGGTGTCGGCCGGCGTGATCATGGCGTCGATTCCGGCCGTGGTCGCCGTCGCGAGCTGGCTCTTCCTGCGTGAACGCATCGGCTGGCGCGTCGGCATGGCCATCGGCTGCGCCGCAATCGGCATCGGCTTACTGGCACTGACGCCTGCGCATGCGCATGCGCCCGCCGACAGCGCGGCGCCGCGTGCATCGATGCCGTGGCTCGGCAACGTGTTGGTCTTCTGCGCCGTGCTGTGCGAAGCGTCGTATGCCGTCATCGGCAAGTCGCTGACCGGACGACTTGGCCCCAAGCGCATCTCGTCGCTGATCAACCTCTGGGGCTTCGTGCTGTCGACGCCCTGGGGCATCTGGTTCGCGCTGCGTTTCGATTTCGGCGCGGTCAGCGCAGGCATCTGGGCGCTGCTCGTCGTGTACGCGCTGGCCGCGAGCATCTGGACCGTGTGGCTCTGGATGACCGGCCTGCAGCGCGTGCCTGCGGCGCAGGCCGGCGTGTTCACCGTGATGCTGCCGGTGAGCGCTGCAGTCGTGGGCGTCGTGGTGCTCGGAGAAACACTCAGCGTGCCGCAGATCGGTGCCTTCGCAATGGCCCTGGCGGGCGTCGTTCTCGCCACCTGGCCCTCACGCGCATCGACGCCGACGGCGCACTGAGCACGCCACGCGTGCGCCCCGAGCGATGAAAGCACCGCTTTCCCCTCTGAAAAAACAACAGCCCCCAATGAAAAAGTCCCGTTTTCCCTTGGAAACGCGTTTTTTCTCCTTTAGCATGCGCTCTGCCAGTGGAGACGCAGCTTTTCATTGGTGAAATGTCCAACCAAAAAAGGAAATCAACCATGGCAACTGCAAAGAAGGCTCCGGCCAAAAAGGCTCCCGCGAAGAAGGCTGCACCGGCCAAGAAGGCTGCAGCACCTGCGAAGAAGGCTGCTCCGGCCAAGAAGGCTGCACCCGCCAAGAAGGCCGCTCCGGCCAAGAAGGCTCCTGCGAAGAAGGCTGCACCCGCCAAGAAGCGCACGCCCAACGCCGCCTTCATGAAGGCCCTGACCCCCAGCCCGGCACTCGCCGCCGTCGTCGGCTCGACGCCGCTGCCGCGCACCGCTGTGGTCAGCAAGCTGTGGGACTACATCAAGAAGAACAACCTGCAGGACAAGGCCAACAAGCGCAACATCAACGCCGACGCCAAGCTGAAGGAAATCTTCGGCAAGGCCCAGGTCTCGATGTTCGAGCTCGCCGCCCTGATCGGCAAGCACGTCAAGTGAGCCCCCGCGGCGCCTCGTGCGCTGCATCGAAAAAGCCGGCAGCCGCCGGCTTTTTTTTCGCCTGCTTTTGCCTGCGTGACGCGCTGTCTCAGCCCTTGGCCTGCGCGGCCTCGGTGATCGCGCTCAGCGTGCCGCGCGTGGTGATCACTTCGGGGTCGAGCGGAATCTCGATCAGCGTGCCGGTGTCGGCCGCCAGCGCGCGCAACAGCGCCGCTTCGAACTGATCGGTAGCCGTGACCTTCTCCGCCGCGTAGCCATAGGCACGCGCGAGCGCGCAGAAGTCCGGGTTCGTCAGTGCAGTGCCGCTCACGTTCCGCGGGTACTCGCGCTCCTGGTGCATGCGGATGGTGCCGAACATGCCGTTGTTGAGCAGCACGATGATGCTCTTGCCACCATGCTGCGACGCGGTGGCGAGCTCCTGTCCGTTCATCAGGAAATCGCCGTCGCCCGCGATCGTGAAAGCCGTGCGGCCTGTCGTGAGATGGCACGCGATGCCTGCCGGTACGCCGTAGCCCATCGCGCCGCTGGTCGGCGCGAGCTGCGTCTTGTAGCCCTTCGCGAGGCCGTGGTAGCGGAAGAAGCGATGTACCCAGCTTGCGAAGTTGCCAGCGCCGTTGGTGATGGCCGCATCGGCGGGCAGGTGCTTCTGCAGCAGCACCACCACCGCGGCCATGTCGACGGCGCCACGCGGCGCATCGGCCGGCAGCCCCGGCAAAGGCTGCGGTTCAAGGTTCGCGAGGTAGTCGGCGTTCGCTGCAGCGGTCCACGCTTCCCACGGCAACTCCGGCGGCGCGCTCAGCACCTCGAGGCTGCGCGCCGCGGCACTCATGCCGGCGTTGATCGCGAGATCGGCCTGGTACACGCGGTTGAGTTCTTCCGCGCTCGCGTGGATGTGCACCAGCGTCTGCATCGGCTTCGGCGCCTCGAGCAGGGTGTAGCCGTTGGTCGTCATCTCGCCGAGGCGCGGGCCGATGGCGATGATCAGATCGGCCGCCTTCACGCGCGCCGCGAGCTTCGGATTGATCGCGATGCCGACATCGCCGGCGTAGAGCGGGTGGTGGTTGTCGAAGGTGTCCTGGTAGCGGAAGGCGTTGCCGACCGGCAGCCGCCAGTTCTCCGCGAATCGCTGCAACGCCTGGGCCGACTGCGGCGTCCAGCCACCGCCGCCGGCGATCACGAAGGGCCGCTGCGCCTTCATCAGCAACTGACGCAAGGTGCGCAATGCACCCGGGTCGCTCCACGGTTCAACGGCCTCCACACGGGTCAGCGGCCGTGCGCTGGTCATGCTGCGCAGCATGTCCTCGGGCAGCACCAGCACCACCGGACCGGGTCGGCCGTTCATGGCGGTGGCGAAGGCGCGCGCGATGTATTCGGGGATGCGGTCGGCATCGTCGATGCGCTCCACGCGCTTGGCGAAGCCCTTGGTGCTGGGGCCGAAGAAGCTGCCGTAGTCGACCTCCTGGAACGCTTCGCGGTCCCGGAAGTCGCTGCCGACATCGCCGACGAACAGGATCATCGGCGTCGAGTCCTGGAAGGCGGTGTGCACGCCGATCGACGCATTGGTCGCGCCGGGCCCACGCGTCACGAAGCAGATGCCCGGCCGCCCCGTGAGCTTGCCGTGCGCCTCGGCCATGAAGGCGGCACCGCCTTCCTGGCGGTTCACGATGAAGCGGATGCGGTCGCGGTGCGCATGAAAGCCGTCGAGCACGGCGAGGTAGCTCTCGCCCGGCACGCCGAAGGCGCATTCGACGCCCTGGGCCAGCAGGCATTCGACGATCAAGCGGCCGGCATGTTGTGCGCTCATGGTGGATGCGATGCGTGATGAAAAGAAAGCGGAATTATCGTGACGCGCCCCAGGCGTCTGCAGGCCTCGACGCAGGCAGCCACCATAATTCCCTCCCCGGTTAGTCTGAACCCGAACGATGGCCTCTTCCCCTTCGCCCCCGCGCCTGCGCGACGCCGACAAGTCCCAGCTGACCATCCTGACCGCGGCGCTCGATGAGTTCTCGCAGTTCGGCTTCGCGGGCGCACGCGTCGACCGCATCGCCGAGCAGGCCGGCGTGAACAAGCGGCTCATCTACTACTACTTCGGCAACAAGGACGACCTCTTCCTCGCGGTGCTCGAACGCACCTATGCCGACATCCGCGCGGCCGAGCAGGCGCTGCACCTCGACGCCATGGACCCGGTCGAGGCGGTACGCCAGCTGGTTTCCTTCACCTGGCACTACTACCTCGAGCACCCGGAATTCATCACGCTGCTCAACAGCGAGAACCTGCACCAGGCGGTGCATCTGAAGCAGTCCGCGCGTATCCAGGAAATGAATTCGCCGCTGGTGCAGTTGCTGGCCGACGTGCTCGACCGCGGCCGGCAGCAAGGCCTGTTCCGCGACGGCGTCGACCCGATCCAGCTCTACATCTCGATCGCCTCGATCTGCTACTTCTATCTCTCCAACAACGCCACGCTGTCCGCCATCTTCGGCCGTGACCTGAAGGCGCCGAAGGCACTGGCGCAACGCCTGTCGCACATGACGGAGATGGTGCTGGGCTACGTGCTTCGCTGACCCGTGCTTTCCCTAGGTGTCGTTGACACCGCATCGACCGCGCTCCAACAATTCACCGATTGGTGATTTAAACGCGCCGTCGACGGGACGCACGCGTCCCCGGAGACAACGCTCGATGCTTCGCAGGCTTCTTCTGCAACCGGCCTTGCGCCCGTTCTTTCTCATCGTCGTGCTCCTGGTGCTCTGGGACCTCGCCATCCGGCTGTTCAGGATCCCGGCCTACCTCATCCCGCCACCGCTCGAGGTCGTCAAGCAGCTCATCGCCGAGTGGCCGCGCCTCTTGAGCGAGAGCTGGAAGACCACGCTCGCCACGCTCGGCGGCTTCGGGCTCACGATCGTCATCGGCATCCCGATCGCGATGGTCATCGCGTACTCGCGGCTCGTGGAGTCGTACGTCTATCCGCTGCTGGTGTTCTCGCAGAGCATCCCGAAGGTCGCGATCGCGCCGCTGTTCGTTGTGTGGTTCGGCTTTGGCATCTTCCCGAAGGTGATCTCGGCCTTCCTGCTCGGATTCTTCCCGGTCGTCGTCTCCACCGTGATGGGCTTCAAATCGGTCGAACCCGACATGCTCGACCTCGCCCGCTCGATGGGCGCGAGCCGCCTGCAGACCTTCTTCAAGATCAGCCTGCCGCAGGCGCTGCCCGCCATTTTCAGCGGCCTGAAGGTGTCGGTCACGCTGGCCGTCGTCGGCGCCGTGGTGGGCGAATTCGTCGGCTCCAACTCGGGCATCGGCTACGTGCTGCAGGTCGCCAACGGCAACTTCGACCTGCCGCTGATGTTCGCCGCGCTCGTGGTGCTCTCGAGCATCGGCGTGGTCCTCTTCGTCGCCGTCGACCGGGCCGAGCGGCTGATGATTCCCTGGCATGCCTCGCAACGCCAGGTGCAGTGAGTCCCACCCTACTTCATCCAACACAGAGACAACAGGAGACGACACCATGAAGAGACTGCTCCCCACACTGATCGCAGCGGCTGCCACCGCGGTGCTCACGGCCGCGGCACCGGTGCATGCGCAGACCAAGGCGCCCGAGAAGGTCACGCTGATGCTCAACTGGTACCTCTACAGCGAGCACGCGCCCTTCTTCCTCGGCAAGGAGCGCGGCTTCTATGCCGAGGAAGGCATCGACCTCGACATCCAGGAGGGCCGCGGCTCGGCCGTCACGGCGCAGGCCGTTGCCGCCAAGTCGGCGACCTTCGGCTACATCGACGTCACGACCATGATCAAGGCGGCCGCCAAGGGCGCGCCGCTCAAGTCGACGGGCGTGTTGTTCCAGGTAAGCCCGATGTCGGTCATGGGCTTCACCGAGAAGAACATCAGGACGCCGAAAGACATCATCGGAAAGACGGTGGCGACCACGCCGGGCGACTCGATGTCGCAGATGTGGCCGCTCTTCCTGAAGGTCAACGACATCAAGCCCGACCAGGTAAAGATCGTCTCGGGCGACGGCCAGACCAAGCTCAACGCCGTGATGAACGGGCAGGCCGATCTGCTGCTGGGCTACGTGATGGACCAGGCCATCAAGCTGCAGGACGCCACCGGCAAGCCGGTGACGCCGATCCGCTTCGCGGACTCGGGCGTGAACCAGATCAGTTCCGGGATCATCACCAACAAGAATCTGCTGACCGAGAACCCCGACCTGGTCAAGCGCTTCATGCGCGCGTCCACCAAGGCCGCGGAAGCCGCCGAGAAGAGCCCCGAGGCCGCAGTCGACGCGATGCTCAAGGCCAACCCGAAGGCCGGCGTGCGCGAGACGCTCATCGTCGGCATGAAGCAGAGCGTCGCGCTGTACCACACCAAGGAAACCGCCAACCAGCGCCCTTTCCGCGTGAGCATGAAGAACGTGAACGACTCGCTCGACCTGCTGGTGCAGTACGGCGGCATGGACGCGGCCACGCGCGGCAAGCCTGAAGACTACGTGACGCTCGATTTCCTGCCCGCGAACTGACCCTTCCAAGCCCATGTCCGATGTCCTGATCGAAGCCCGCGGCGTCACCAAGGTCTACGCCACCAAGGACGGCCCGGTCGAGTCGCTCAAGCCGCTCGACTTCGCGATCCGCCGGGGCGAGTTCGTCTCGGTCGTGGGACCGTCGGGCTGCGGCAAGAGCACGCTGCTCAAGATGGTGGCGGGGCTGCTGCCGATCACGGGCGGCTCGCTCACGTTGTCGGGCAAGCCGATCCAGGGTCCGCAGAAGGACGTGGGCATCGTGTTCCAGAGCGCGGTGCTGCTGGCCTGGCGCAGCGTGCTCGACAACATCCTGCTGCAGGCCGAAATCCGCCACCTGCCGATGGCCGCCGCACGCGCACGGGCCGCCGAACTGATCGCCATGGCTGGGCTGACAGGCTTCGAGGGCAAGTACCCATGGCAGCTCTCTGGCGGCATGCAGCAGCGCGCGTCGATCTGCCGCGCCCTGCTGCACGACCCGACGGTGCTGCTGATGGACGAGCCCTTCGGCGCGCTCGACGCGATGACACGCGAGAAAATGAACCTCGAGCTGCGCCGCATCTGGGCTGCGTCGGGCAAGACGGTGATGCTCATCACCCACAGCATCCCCGAGGCGGTGTACCTGTCGGACCGCGTCATCGTGATGAGCGAGCGGCCGGGCACCATCGCCGCCGTCTACGACATCGAACTGCCGCGCGAGCGCCCGTTGGACATCATGGGCTCCGCGGCCTTCGGCGAATACGCCAAGACCATCCGCGGGCACTTTTTTTCGCAAGGCATCCTCGACCACTGAACCGTGCGCGTCCCTCGCGCGCTGGAGACAGCACATGGCCCCCGTGGCGCCCCGCTTCCACGTCGACGACCTCCGCTTCACCGAGCGAGCCGTGCGGCTGCGGCTGCCCTTTCGCTTCGGCGCGGTCACGGTCACGGCGTGTCCGCAGGTCTACGTGCGTGCGCGCATCCGTTTCGAGGATGGCCGCACCAGCGAAGGTTGTGCGGCGGAGATGATGATTCCCAAATGGTTCGACAAGGATCCGTCGCTGTCGAACGAACAGAACTTCGAACAGTTGCGCCAGGCGTTGCGCAACGCACGCGAGGCCTACACGACAACCGGTGCGGCGCAGTGCGCATGGGACCATTTCGCCGAGCACTACGAGGACGTCCTGGCGATGGGCTGGCGCCAAGGCCTGGGGCCGCTGGTGGCCAGCTACGGCCCCGCGCTGATCGACCGCGCCGTGCTCGACGCCGTGTGCCTCCACCTGGGCTGCGGCTTCGGCGATGCGATGGCCCGCAACCTCGCCGGCATCGACCTGTCACGCCATGACCTGGCGCCGGACCTGCACGGCTTCGACCTCGACGGCTTCCTGGCACAGCCGCGCGGACGCCCATCGATCGCGGCGCGCCACACCGTCGGCCTGGCCGATGCCATCCGCGATGCGGACCTCGGCGATGCCGACCCGCGCGACGGCTTGCCCGCCTCGCTCGAAGCCGCCATCGCGCGCTACGGCCACCGCCACTTCAAGCTCAAGCTGTCGGGCGACACGCGCGCCGACATCGAGCGCCTGACGCGCATCGCCGATGTGATCGACGCGCAGGCCGCGCTGGTCACGCTGGACGGCAACGAGCAGTACGCGGACGTCGAGGCCTTCTCGCAGTTCCTCGATGCCTTCCTCGCCGCGCCGCAGCTCAAGACGATGGCCGCGAAGACCGCGTTCATCGAGCAGCCCATCCAGCGTGCGCAGGCCCTGGAGCGCAACGTGCGCGCCGCAGCGGCACGCATGCCCCTGCTGGTCGACGAGTCCGACGCCACGCTCGACAGCTTCCTGCAGGCGCGCGCGCTCGGCTACACCGGCGTGTCGAGCAAGAGCTGCAAGGGCTTCTACAAGTCGATCGTCAACGCGGCGCGCTGCGAACAGGCGCGTTCGCGGGGCGAGGCGCTGTTCCTCTCTGGCGAAGACCTCACGATGCAGGCCGGCGTCGGGCTGCAGCAGGACCTGGCGCTCGTCGGCTGGCTGGGTCTCGACCATGTCGAGCGCAATGGCCACCACTACGTCGATGGCATGGCCGCGCTGCCGGTGGACGAGCAACGCGCCTTCGCTGCGCTGCACCCGGCCCTGTACGCCGAGAGCGATGGTGCGGTGCGCCTGCGCATCGTCGACGGGCAGATCGATCTGTCGTCGCTCGGCACGACCGGTTTCGCCACCGGTGAGCGCGGCGCCGGCATCCGCTGGGATGCCATGGGCACGACCTACTGAACATCGCCCGACGCGGCACTGAGTGCTCGGGTAATCCCTGATCCCGACCTTCCGCACGGCAATTGACCGTCGTCGGGCATCGGCCGAAAATTACCCTCAATTCACCAATTGGTGAATTACCAAGTTCACCAGCGCCTACGCGGGTGCGCCCAAGAATCAACGGAGACCTTCATGACCACTTTCGCCCGCATCGCCGCGACCGCCTCGATGGCGTGCATTGCCGCATTGACCGCCCCAGGCGCCGTCGCGCAGAACGGCTATCCCAACAAGCCGATCCGCGTGATCGTGCCCTTCGCCGCCGGCAGCACCACCGACATCATTGCCCGTGCCATCACCGACAAGATGGGCCAGAGCATGGGGCAGACGCTGGTGGTGGACAACCGCGGCGGCGCCAGCGGCACCATCGGCCAGCAGGCCGTGGCCACGGCCGCGCCGGACGGCTACACGATCATGATCCACTCGTCGTCGCACACGGTGAGCCCGTCGACCTTCGCCAAGCTGCCCTTCGACACTGTGGGCGACTTCGTCGGTGTCACGCCCATCTCCACGCTGCCGAACGCGCTGGTGATCTCGCCATCGAAGAACATCAAGACGCTGAAGGATCTGGTGGCCGCCGCCAAGGCCAAGCCGGGGACCATCAACTTCGCCTCGGCCGGCCAGGGCAGCGCCACGCACCTGAACGCCGAGAAGTTCAAGATGGCCGCCAACATCGATGCGACCAACATCCCGTTCAAGGGCTCGGCCGACGCCGTGACCGAGGTGCTGTCGGGCCGCGTCGACTACTACTTCTCGCCCATCGCGCCGGTCATCGGCCAGATCAAGGAAGGCTCGCTGCTGGCGCTGGCCGTCGGCTCGCCCAAGCGCGCGGCCGCGCTGCCCGACGTGCCGACCACGGCCGAAGCCGGCGTGCCCGGCTCGGAGTTCAACTTCTGGATCGGAATGATGGCGCCGGCGAAGACGCCGCGCGACATCGTCACGCGCCTGCACGACGAAGTCGTGAAGGCCCTCGCCACGCCCGAGGTGAAGGAACGCTTCCTGAAGCTCGGCGCAGACGCGTGGACGCTGCAGCCCGCGCAGTTCGACGCCTACATCAAGGAAGAGATCGGCAGCAACGCCAAGCTGGTGAAGGCCGCCGGCCTGTCGCCCCAGTAAACACCCACCCCAACCCAGCAAGCAGAGAAACCATGGCTACACAACGACTCGGACTCATCATGCACGGCGTCACCGGACGCATGGGCATGAACCAGCATCTGATCCGCTCCATCTGCGCCATCCGCGCGCAAGGCGGCGTCACGCTCTCGAACGGCGACAAGGTCATGCCCGACCCGATCCTGATCGGCCGCAACGCCGAGAAGATGGAAGCGCTGGCCAAGAAGCACGGCATCGCGCGCTGGGGCACCGACCTCGACAAGGCGCTCGAGAACAAGGACGACACGATCTTCTTCGACGCCGGCACCACGCAGATGCGCCCCACCCTGCTGGCCAAGGCCATCCGCGCCGGCAAGCACGTGTACTGCGAGAAGCCGATCGCGACCAACCTCAACGAAGCCGTCGAGATCGCGCGCCTGGCCGAAGGCTCGGGCCTCAAGCACGGCGCCGTGCAGGACAAGCTCTTCCTCCCCGGTCTGCGCAAGCTCGACATGCTGCGCCGCGCCGGCTTCTTCGGCCGCATGCTGAGCGTGCGCCTGGAGTTCGGCTACTGGGTGTTCGAGGGCGACCTGCAACCCATCCAACGTCCGAGCTGGAACTACCGCAAGGAAGATGGCGGCGGGATGATCCTGGACATGATGTGCCACTGGCGCTACGTGCTGGACAACCTCTTCGGTGAAGTCAAGTCGGTGAGCTGCATCGGCGCGACGCACATCCCCAAGCGCTGGGACGAGAACGACCAGCCGTACGAAGCGACCGCCGACGACGCCGCTTACGCGACCTGCGAACTCACCGGTCACAACGGCGAGCCGGTGATCGCGCAGATCAACATGAGCTGGGTCACGCGCGTGCGCCGCGACGACCTCGTCACCTTCCACGTCGACGGCACCGACGGCTCGGCCGTGGCGGGCCTGTCGAGCTGCCGTGCACAGTCGCGCGTGGCCACGCCCCGCCCGGTGTGGAACCCGGACGAGAAGCAGACGATGAACTTCTTCGACCAGTGGCAGGAGATCCCCGATTCGCAGGTCTACGACAACGGCTTCAAGATCCAGTGGGAAGCCTTCATCCGCCACGTGGTCGAGAACGCGCCGTACAAGTGGACGCTGCCCGAAGGCGCGAAGGGCGTGCAGCTGGTCGAGGCCGCGCTCGAATCGTGGAAGGACCGTCGCTGGGTCGACGTGCCCGCGCTGAAGGTCTGAGGAGCGACGCCATGGCACTCACCCTCACCCTGCCGACCTCGAGCGGCGCGCTTTCTCCGTACACGCTGCGCGGCAGCGTGCCGGTGAAGCCGCCTGCCGGCGTCAAGTTCAACCGCATCGCCTACTCGGCCGCGCACGTCGTGGCCGACCCGCTCGCCGTGGTCGACCCGTGGCTGCAGGCCGCCGTCGACTGGGACACCACCATCGCCTACCGCCGCCACCTCTGGTCGCTCGGCCTGGGCGTGGCCGAGGCGATGGACACCGCGCAGCGCGGCATGGGGCTGGACTGGCCGACCTCGCTGGAACTGATCCGCCGATCGCTCGACGCCGCGAAGGATGTGCCGGGCGCGCTGGTTGCTTCCGGCTGCGGCACCGACCACCTGAACCTCGACGACGTGAAGAGCGTCGACGACGTGATCCGCGGCTACGAAGAGCAGATGGCCGCCATCGAGAAGCTCGGCGGCAAGCTGATCGTGATGGCGAGCCGCGCGCTGGCCCGCGTCGCGAAGAGCCCGGCCGACTACGAGCGCGTGTACGACCGCATCCTGTCGCAGGCGAAGCAACCCGTCGTACTGCACTGGCTCGGCGAGATGTTCGACCCGGCGCTTGCGGGCTACTGGGGCACGAGCAACGTCGATGCCGCCATGGACACGGCCGTTGGCATCATCGCGGCGCATCCGGACAAGGTCGACGGCATCAAGATCTCGCTGCTCGACAAGGACAAGGAGATCGCGATGCGCCGCCGCCTGCCCGCGGGCGTGCGGATGTACACGGGCGACGACTTCAACTACGCCGAACTGATCGCGGGGGATGGTCATGGCAGCGAAGTCATGCACGGCCAGAGCGATGCGCTGCTGGGCATCTTCGACGCCATCGCGCCGGCCGCGAGTTCGGCCCTCGGCGAACTCGCGCGGGGCCACGTCGACAAGTTCCACGCCATCCTCGGCCCGACGGTGCCGCTGTCGCGCCACATCTTCGCGGCGCCCACGCGCTTCTACAAGACGGGCGTGGTGTTCATGGCCTGGCTCAACGGCCACCAGAAGCACTTCACGATGGTCGGCGGCCAGCAGAGCACGCGCTCGCTGCAGCACTTCGCGGAACTCTTCCGCCTGGCCGATGCGGCCAGCGTGCTCGAGAAGCCCGAGCTGGCGGTGCAGCGCATGCAGACGCTGCTGTCCATGCACGGCGTCGACGCCTGACCGAATCGACGTTTCAGACAACAAACCGGAGACAAGACCATGAAGAAGAGATTCCTGATAAAGGCCATCGTGCCCGTGATCCTGGCCGCCGTCGCCGGGGTTGTGTCCGCGCAGGCCTGGCCGACCAAGCAGCCGGTGCGCGTCGTCATCCCCTTCCCGCCCGGCGGCACGCTCGACACGGTGGGCCGCCTGCTGGCGCAGAAGCTGGGCGAGCAGACCGGCCAGACCTTCCTCGTCGAGAACCGGCCCGGCGGCAACGGCACCATCGGCGCCGACAACGTGGCCAAGGCGCCGGCCGACGGCTACACGCTGCTGTTCAACGCCTCGACCTTCACGACGGCCCCGATGACGATGAAGTCGGTGCCCTACAGCGTGGTCGCCAACTTCACGCCGGTGGCACTGGTGGCCAAGGCGCCGCTGTCGGTGGCGATCAACAAGAACCTGCCGATCACCGACGTGAAGTCGCTGGTCGCCTACGCCAAGGCGAACCCCGGCAAGATGACCTTCGCGGTCGGCTCGATTGGCTCGGCCGGCCACCTGTCGACCGAACTGCTCAAGCGCGCCGGCAAGCTCGACTACCTGATCGTGCCGTACAAGGGCACGGCGCCTGCGTTCCAGGACCTGATCGGCGGACAGATTGACGGCTTCATCGACCCCATCCTCGGCTCGCTGCAGTACCACAAGAGCGGCATGCTGCGCGTGATCGCCGTGACCTCGAAGGCGCGTGCGGCCAGCCTGCCCGACGTGCCCACGGTGGGAGAAACCATCGATGGCTACGAGTTCTACAGCTGGTACGGCCTGTGGGGCCCGGCCAAGCTGCCGAGCGACATCACGCAGCGCCTGAACGCCGAGGTGAACAAGGCCCTGGCCAGCGCCGACATGCGCGAGAAGCTCACGCCGCAGGGCCTGCTGCTGACGCCAGGCTCGGTAGAGGACTTCGTCAAGTTCCAGCGCGACGACATGGCCGCCTCGCAGAAGATCATCACGGAAGGCAACATCCGTGTCGAGTGAACGGCGGCACGCCGTCGTCACGGGCAGCAGCTCGGGCATCGGCTTGGCCATCGCCCAGCGGTTGCTGGACGACGGCTGGCAGGTCACCGGTTTCGACTTGGCGCCAGCGACGCTCGCGCACGCCGCCTTCACGGCCGTCGCGGTCGACCTGCGCGACGGTGCGGCCACCGCGCAGGCGAGCCGCGCCGCGCTGGACGGCGGCGCCGTCGATGCACTGGTGCATGCGGCCGGCGTGCTGCGCGTGGGGCCGCTCGGCGCGCTCGACGCCGACGCGGGCCGGCTGATGTGGCAGCTGCATGTCGATGCGTTGACGCGCATCGCCGACGTGCTCGTGCCGCGCATGCAGCAGGCGGGCCATGGCCGTGTCGTCGTGGTCGGCAGCCGCGTCGCGCGTGGCATGGCGGGCCGCAGCCAGTACGCGGCGACCAAGGCCGCGCTCGTGGCGCTGGCGCGCAGCTGGGCCGCGGAGGTCGTCGCCAGCGGCGTGACCGTCAACGTCGTCTCGCCCGCCGCCACAGCGACGGCCATGCTCGACGACCCCGCGCGCCAGTCGGCGGCACCGCGCGTACCGCCGCTGGGCCGCCTGATCCAGCCGCAAGAGATCGCTGCGCTGGTGGCCTACCTGCTGTCGCCCGATGCGGCGGCGATCACGGGGCAGGAGATCCAGATCTGCGGTGGGGCCTCGCTGTGACCTCGCCGCTCGGTCCGGATCCCGCCGCACCGGTTGGCCTCGTCGGCCTCGGCCTGGTGGGCAACGCGCTGGCACAACGCCTGGCGACCGCCGGCTTCGAAGTCATGGGCTATGACATCCGCGAGGAAGCGCGTGCGGCGTTCCAGGCCACGCACGGGCGTGTCGCCGCCTCGCCGCGCGCGATCGGCGCCGTCTGCCCGGTCGTCGTGCTCGCCGTGTTCGACACGGCCGGCGCCATCGAGGCCATCGAAGGCCCGGAGGGCCTCATCGCAGGCGGCGCGGTGCGCGCGGTCATCGACTGCTCGACCGGCATCCCCGAGGCCCTCGAAGCCCTCGCACAACGGCTGGGCGCACGCCACATCGACCTCGTCGAAGCGCCGCTGTCGGGTTCGAGCCGCCAGATCGCAGCAGGCGACGCCACGCTGCTGCTGGGCGGCGATGGCGCAGCGATCGACGCGCTGGCGCCCTGGCTGTCGGCGCTGTCGTCCAAGCGCATCCACGTCGGCGGTGCCGGTGCCGGCGCGCGCGCCAAGCTCGCGACGAACCTGGTGCTCGGCCTCAACCGCGCCGCGCTGGCCGAAGGCATGGTGCTCGCCGAATCGATGGGCATCGCGCCGGCGCGTTTTCTCGAACTCGTGCTGGCCACGCCGGCGCGTTCCGACGCCGCGCTGGCCAAGGGCGCGATGATGGTGGCCGAGGACTTCGCGCCGCAGTCGCGCATCCGCCAGCATCTGAAGGACGTCGACCTGATGCTCGACAACGGCCGCCGCAGCGGGCAACGACTGCCGCTGTCCGAAACCCACGCCGCGCTGATGCGCGCCGCCGTTGCTGCAGGTGACGGCGAACTCGACAACGCCGCGATCCTGCGCCAGCTGCGACGCGAGCGGACCCCACCCACCTCCACCGACCCCCATTGAGATTCCGATGCGCGACTTCTCGCAGAACCACGACTGGCTTTCCATCAACACCGCGACGGTGCGCAAGCAACGCGGCGCCGAGGTGCCGCTCGACCGCATCATCGACCAGTGCGCCGAGCGCGGCATCCGCGCGATCAGCCCCTGGCGCGACCAGGTCGCCGCCGTCGGCCTCGACAAGATCGCAAAGCAATTGAAGGCGCACGGCATCGGCCTGTCGGGCTACTGCCGCGGCGGCTTCTTCCCGGCGCCCGATGCGGCCGGCCTGAAGGCCGCGCTCAACGACAACCGCCGCGCCATCGACGAAGCGAAGACTTTGAATGCGCCCTGCCTGGTGCTGGTGGTGGGCGCCCTGCCCGGCGCGCTCGACGGCAAGGCCGCCTACACCGACATCGCCCGCGCCCGCAACGAGGTGCGCGACGGCATCGCGGCATCGCTGGACTACGCGCGCGAGGTCGGCATGCCGCTGGCCATCGAGCCGCTGCACCCGATGCAGGCGGCCGACCGTGCGTGCATCAACACGCTCGAGCACGCCCTGGACATCTGCGATGAGCTCGACGCAGGCAAGACCGGCATGCTCGGCGTGGCACTCGACATCTACCACGTGTGGTGGGACCCGAAGCTGCAGCAGCAGATCGCACGCGCCGGGAAGGAGCGTCTGCTGGCCTACCACGTGTGCGACTGGCTCACGCCGACGCGCGACCTGCTCAGCGACCGCGGGATGATGGGCGACGGCATCGTCGAGCTCCAGAAGATCCGCGGCTGGGTCGAGGCGGCGGGCTTCGACGGCTTCAGCGAAGTGGAGATCTTCTCGATGCTCGACTGGTGGAAGCGCCCTGGCGAGGAAACGCTGGACGTCTGCATCGACAGGCACAAGCGCGCGGTCTGATCGTTCGTCGGACGAGCGCCTGCCCGCACGGCGGGAGCCTGTCTTTTCGCAGGCTGCACTCCGCCCCGGAAACGGACCGGCCCCGGTGAGTCGATGTGCGCCGATCAGACTTTCACGGGGACGTGGAAGTCGATGAACGACCCTGGCTTCTGCGGATCAAAACGGCCATCGTAGAGCTCGAAGTCAGGTCCCTCGATCACCGTCAAGCGCGAGGCCGGAATCAACTCGCCCCAGATCGCGGCCATCGCCTGCTTGATCTGCGGGTGCAGCGCCGTGCCATCGAGTGTGATGCGGAACACGGCATAGGTCGCTGCCGGGATCTCGATCGTCGAGAAGCCTGGCGGCGGCGCGCAGGCGGCCTCGACGCGGACACCTGCCATGTACTGAAAGCAGCCCTCCGTCTTGTCCACATGGGAGACAACGCCGTAGGTGGCCCAGCTTTCGACCTGGCCTGCGATTGGCAGAGCGCCGATCAACGCGGACCACAGGTGTGGAATCTCCGCCTTGGTGGCCTCGTCGAATCGGCGCGCCGGGCCAGCGACGCGGAAAGCGGGCATCGCCACCAGCCCTCGCAGGCAAACGACGGACGTGTTCTGGTCGGTAGGGAGGTTCATAGGATATTGGCCTTCGATGGGTTCGACCGCGAATCCGGTGCGGAACCGGCCCGGGGAGACGCCGAACAGGCGCTTGAACGCCCGCGTGAACGCCTCCTGGGATTCGAATCCGCAGTCGAACGCCAGGTCGACGAGCTTGAGGTTCGGCTCGTCGCAGAGCCGTCGGGCCCCGCGGACGAGTCGGCGGCCGCGCACATGGGCCATCACGCTGCGGCCCATGCGCGCGGTGAACAGCCGTGAGAAGTGATACGGCGACAGGCCGACCCGCGCCGCGACCTGTTCCAGCGTCAACGACCGGTCGAGCTGCTGCTCGATCCAGGCGACGACGCCCGGGAGTGGGTCAAGGACAAGGGGTCGCGTGCTGTTCATGCCTGCATCATGTCAACAGCACGGCGTCGTGTCTTGACCGAATTTGCTGCGCAGACGAAGCGCCGGATCGCGGCGGCCGAGAGGAGCACACGTCGTTGTTCTCTGGCCGCCCCGACCTTGGGGCTGCAAAATTCGCTCCATGCCCATCCCGACCGTCGACGACCTGCGGCGCTATGCCATCGCCCGCACGCTCTTCACACCCACGACGCTGCCGCGCGCCATCCGGCAGCTTGGCTTCGTGCAGGCTGACCCGATCCGTGCACCGGCCCGCGCCCAGGACCTGACCCTGCGTCACCGCGTGAAGGACTACCGCGCCGGCGATCTCGAAGCCCGCTACACACGGCTCGCCATCGAGGAAGACTGCCTCGTCAACTACGGCTTCCTGCCGCGCGAACACCTGGCGTTGATGCATCCGCGCGAGGCCAAGCGTGCCTGGGACGCCGAGACGCAGCGCAGGGCCGCCGACGTGCTCGCCTACGTGCGCGAGCACGGGCCGGTGCATCCGCGCCAGGTCGACGCGCATTTCGCGCACGGCCGCATGCAGAACTACTGGGGCGGCTCGAGCAACGCGAGCACGCACCTGCTCGACGGCCTGCACTACCGCGGCCTGCTTCGCGTGCTGCGGCGCGACAACGGCACGCGTGTGTACGAGGCCGTGACGCATCTTCCTGCGGATGAGAGCCCGGCCGGCCGCGCACGCCGCGCCGCCGCACTGATCGACCTCGTGGTGCGCAAGTACGCGCCGCTGCCGGCCGCCAGCCTGACCTACCTCGTGCGGCTGCTCGGCTACGGCGCGCCGCACCTGTCGGTGCAGACGCAGGCCGCGCTGCGCCTCGCACGCGAAGCGCTGGCCAGCTGCCGCATCGACGGCACGGTCTGGTACTGGCCGGCCGACGAGAACCCCGCCTCGCGCCGCCACGCACCCGACGATGCCATCCGGCTGCTGGCACCCTTCGACCCGGTGGTATGGGACCGCCGGCGCTTCGCGCTGCTCTGGGGCTGGACGTACAAGTTCGAGGCCTACACGCCAGCACCGAAGCGGCAGTTCGGCTACTACGCGTTGCCCATGTTGCAGGATGAACGCGTGCTCGGCTGGGCCAACGTGTCCGCGCGCGCGGGATCGCTGCAGCCGAGCTTCGGCTATGCCGGCAAGAAGCCGACAGGTGCGGCGTTCCGCGCGGCGCTCGACGACGAAATGCAGCGCATGACGCACTTTCTTGCAGGGCGCTGAGCAGCACCTCGATGCGCCCAAGGGTTTTGCCGCAGGGGCGACAGCATGCCTTTCGCAGCGTGCCTAGAATCCACACCGCCCCGGTGCAAGCCGGGGCATGCGTTCTCAGGGCGGGGTGAAATTCCCCACCGGCGGTGACGGCGACTCGTTCGCACAAGCCCGCGAGCGCCTGCGGTGCGTCATGCATCGCAGGGTCAGCAGACCCGGTTGGAATCCGGGGCCGACGGTCACAGTCCGGATGAAAGAGAGCGCGGACCGTCGGCGTGGCCGCGCGCGTTTCGTCGTGCGTGGCCGGCTGCCGGCTTCGTGCGCCCTGATTCAGGAAACCTGCTTTCAAGAGGCACATCGTGAGTCAGATCAACGACCTTCCCCTTTCGGCCATCCCGGCCTCCGAGCCGCAGCGCGTCGCCTTCATCGAAGCGCAATGGCATGCCGACATCGTCCACCAGGCGCGCCACGCCTTCCTCGCGGAGATGGAGCGCCAGGGCTTCGCGCGCGACCGCATCGACGTGATCGCCGTGCCCGGCGCCTTCGAGATCCCGCTGCATGCCAAGCGCCTGGCGCTGTCGGGCCGCTACGCCGCCATCGTCGGCTGCGCGCTGGTGGTCGACGGCGGCATCTACCGCCACGAGTTCGTCGCCAGCACGGTGGTGAGCACGCTGATGTCGCTGCAGCTGGAGACCAATGTGCCGATCCTCTCGGCCGTGCTGACGCCGCACCACTTCCACGAGCATGTGGAGCACCGCAAGTACTTCCACGCGCACTTCGCGGTGAAGGGCACCGAGGCGGCCGACGCCTGCATCAGGACCATCGAAGGCCTGCGCCAGGTCGAGGCGCTGCTGGCCGCCTGAAGAGTCATCCCCGTGGCGCCACCGTGGTGCTGGCCGCGCAGGCCTCTCCTTCGCAACAGTTCTCGGTGAGGTACCCGATCAACGCGCTCATCCGGCCAAAGGCCGCGCGGTAGATCAGGTTTCGCCCGCTGCGCTCCTGCGTGACCATGCCCGAATGCAGCAGTTCCTTGAGGTGGAAGGACAGGCTGGTGCCCGGGACCGCGATGGCGTCGACCAGCGCTCCGGGCGTCATGCCCTCGGGCCCGGCGACCACCAAGGCGCGAAAGACCTGCAGGCGCACCGGCTGTGCCAATGCGGCGAGTGATTTGACGGCGTCGCTGGCTTCCATTATTCAATAATAGTTGGATAATTGAGAATATGCAATCCGCTCACCCCGCCATCACCATCTTCCACAACCCGGCCTGCGGCACCTCGCGCAACGTGCTGGCGCTCATCCGCAACAGCGGCGTCGAGCCCGAAGTCATCGAGTACCTGAAGCAACCGCCCGGCAAGGAGCGCCTGCGTGCACTCGTCGACGCCATGGGCACCGGCGTGCGCAGTCTGCTGCGGCAGAAGGGCACGCCCTACGACGAACTGAAGCTGGACGACGCCACGTGGAGCGACGAACAACTGCTCGACTTCATGGTGCAGCATCCGATCCTGATGAACCGCCCGGTGGTGGTCACGCCGCTGGGCACCCGGCTGTGCCGACCGTCGGAGACGGTGCTCGACATCCTCCCCTCGCCACAGCAGGCCGCCTTCCGCAAGGAGGATGGCCAGCCGGTGATCGGCGAGGACGGTCGCCGTGTGGACTGACGACCTGTCCCTGCCGTCACTCGACGGCGCCCTCTTCGCTTCACCCGACATCGCGCGGCTCTGGCCCCAGGCACGCGCGACGCATGCGCCGCGCATCCTGATGCTCTACGGCTCGATGCGCGAACGCTCCTTCAGTCGCCTCCTCAGCTGGGAAGCGGCGCGGCTGCTGCAGGCGCTGGGCGCCGAGGTGCGCGTGTTCGACCCACGCGGCCTGCCCCTGCCCGACGACGCGCCCGAGACCCACCCGAAGGTGGCCGAGCTGCGCTCGCTCGCCGCCTGGTCCGAAGGCATGGTGTGGACCTCGCCGGAGCGGCACGGCGCCATGACCGGCATCCTGAAGTCGCAGATCGACTGGATCCCGCTCGCCCTGGGCGCGGTGCGGCCGACCCAGGGCAAAACGCTGGCCGTGATGCAGGTCAGCGGCGGCTCGCAGTCCTTCAACGCCGTCAACCAGATGCGGGTGCTCGGCCGGTGGATGCGGATGCTCACCATCCCCAACCAGTCGTCGGTGGCGAAAGCCTTTCTCGAGTTCGACGAGGCCGGCCGCATGCGGCCTTCGGCCTACTACGACCGGGTCGTCGACGTGATGGAAGAGCTGGTCAAGTTCACGCTGCTCACGCGCGACGCCGCGGGCTACCTGGTCGACCGCTACAGCGAGCGCAAGGAGAGCGCCGAGGCGTTGTCGGCGCGGGTGAACCAGCGCGCGATCTGAGGCAGCACCCCGTCAGCGTTGCAGCAGCGTCGGCAGCGAGGACGCCAGCAGCATCACGCCCGACACCGTCAGCAAGCCCAGCACGATCTGGCGGAAGGCCGCGTCGCTGATGCCGACGTAGAGCCGTGCGCCGAGCAGCACCGGCACCAGCACGCAACCGGCGACGATGGCCAGCATCGGCAACATCGCCAGGCCCACGTTGCCGGCGCCCAGGTGCAGGGCGAAGGCGACGGCCAGCATGGCGAGGTTGAAGTTCTGGATGACGGCGCGCTGCGCGTCCTTGTCCATGCGGCGCAGCGTGCACCACAGCGTGGGGATGGCGCCGGCGAAGCCGCCCACGCCACTGCAGACGCCGCCGGCGAGGCCCGCCACCGCATCGGCCACGCGTCCGCCGGCCGTGACGCGCGGCAGGTTGCGCGCCATCAGCATGGCCGGACACCAGACCACCAGCAGCGCGCCCAGGCAGGCCTTGAACACGGCCACATCGAGCCGCGGCAACAGCCACACACCGAGCGGCACGCCGACCAGCCCGCCGAGGACGAAGGGCAGCAGCAGGGGCTTGTCGAAGCTTCGCTTTTGCGAGAAAGCGGCGATGAGCTGCCCGGTCAGCGCACCGAAGGTGGCGAGCACGGCGGCGAGCTTCGGCTCGACCGTCCAGGCCCAGATCGACATCGCGACCAGGCCGAACGCAAAGCCCGACAGGCCCTGCACGAAACCCGCCACGGCCGCACCGAGCGCGACCAGCAGGTAGAGCGAGAGCGGCTCCAAGCGCCGCTCAGGCCGAGGCCGGCACCAGCGCCTCGCGCCGCACCCGGCGCACATTGAAGGCACTGGCGATCAGCACGCCCTGGATCAGTGCCAGCCCGACGATCACCGCCGTGTAGCGGCCGTTGTCCATGAGGCGCCCGAAGACCAGCGGCGCGACCGCCTGCCCGATGTCGAGCCCGGCGTAGACCACGCCGTAGACGCGGCCGGTGGCATTGGCCGGCGTCGACTTCTTCACCAGCAGGTCGCGCGACGGCCCGGCGATGCCCGACGCGAAACCCATCGCGCCGAACAGCACCGGCACCAGCACCGGCGCGAAGTCGGCGAAGGCCAGCACCAGCGCCAGCGCGGCAGCAATGCCGAAGCCCGCACCGACGACTCGCTCGCAGCGCGACGGGTCCGAGGCGAGGAAGCCGCCGACCACCATGCCGGCCGCGCTCGCGACCATGTAGACCGTCAGGCACACCGCGATCAGCGCCACCGGCACGGCGTGCAGATGGCCGGCCGCGGCCGGTGCGAAGGTCTGCACCACGCTGATGACCATCGCGTAGAAAAAGAAGAAGCCGAAGCACATCCACACCGCCGGGATGCGCAGGAAGTCGAACTGGCCCGCGGTCGGCAAATGCGCGTCCTGCCCGGTAGCCTTCTGCACCGTCTTCACGTCGAGCGCGAACACGCTGCGGTACAGCCACAGCACCACCAGCACGGCCAGCGCGAGCGCACCGGCTGCGGCGAGCGCCACGCGCCACGAGGTCGCCAGGGCGATCGGCACCACGAAGGCCGGCGCCAGCGCCCAGCCCAGGCTGCCGGTGATGCCGTGCACGCTGTAGGCATGGCCCAGCCGCGTGGGCGCGACCTTGCGGTTGAAGAGCGTGTAGTCGACCGGGTGGAACACGCCGTTGCCCACGCCCCCGACCACCGCGCTGGCCAGCAGCATCCAGTAGCTCTGCGCCGTCGCGTAGCCGAAGCCGGCCAGCCCGAGCATGCCGAGCCCGACGAACAGTACCGGCCGCGGGCCCAGCTTGTCGACGATGAAGCCCGAGGCCGCCTGCACCAGGCACGAGACGACGAAGAAGACGGTGAGCACCGCGCCCAGCTCGGTGTAGCTGACGTCGAACGCGTCCTTCAGCCAGGGGAACAGCGGCGCCAGGATGAGCTGGCTGAAGTGGCTGATCGCGTGGGCCAGGCCCACCAGGCCGATGAGCTGTGCGTCGGTGCGCAGCGTGTTCTCGGAAGGCGTGCGGGAGGCGGAAGCTGAGGACATGGCGGTGAACGAAGGGAGCGGGCTTCGATCGTAGGCCGGGCAGACGCGGCAGAATGGCGATAGATGGACAACATTTGTCGAAACCATGACAGTTGCTGAAACCAAGACCGATTCCCCCCGCCCCCGGCCCTTGAACGCTCCGCCGGCCACCACGGTGGTGGAGCCGCTCACCCCGCACCTCTACGCGCCCGACGCGGTGCGCCCGCTGCGCGCCAAGGAGCACTTCCTGCAGGCTGACACCTTCGTCGAGCTGCATGTGCATCCGTGGCCCCAGCTCACCTTCTCGACCCGCGGCGTGATCCGGCTGAGCACGCAGGACGGCAGCTACATCGTGCCGCCCTCACGCGCGCTGTGGGTGCCGGCGGACGTGCCGCACAGCATCACGCTGATCGAGGACGCCGAGCTGCGCACGGTGTACGTCCACAGCTGGCTGGCCCCACCCTGGGAGCGCTGCGAGGTGCTGGAGATCAGCCCGCTGATGCGCGCGCTGATGCTGGCGCTCGACACCACGCCCGACGGCCGGGCGCCGGCCGACCCGCAGGCGCCGCACCGCGAACGGATGATCGCGCCGCTGCTGATCGACGAGATCGAGCGCGCCACGCAGATCCGCATCGACGTGCCGCTGCCGGCCGACAAGCGCCTGCGCCAGCTGTGCGAGACGCTGCTGCGCAACCCGGCGGATCGGGCCACGCTGGCCGAGCGCGCCACCGCCATCGGCGCCAGCGAGCGCACCGTGGCGCGCCTGTTCCACCACCAGCTGGGCATGAACTGGCAGCAATGGCGACAGCAGGCCGTGATGGCGCACGCCCTGCCGCTGCTGGCACGCGGCATGGCGGTGAGCCAGGTCGCCACGGCCTGTGGCTACGCCACCGACAGCGCCTTCTGCGCGATGTTCAAGACGGCCACCGGGCGCTCGCCCACCGCCTTCCAGCACAAGAAGCCCAGATAATCCTGCGGTGCATCCCGAACTCTTCTGCGCGCCGGCATCATGGCGATGAACCGCGACCAGCTCGTGCGCTGGCTTCCCTTCCTGGCCTGGCCACGCCCCGACCGCGCCCTGCTCATTAACGAAGCCTCCGCCGGCATCACCGTCGCGCTGATGGTCATCCCGCAAGGCGTCGCTTACGCCGCGCTCGCGGGCATGCCGCTGGTCACCGGCGTCTACGCGGCGCTGTTCCCGGCCCTCATCGCGGTGCTCTTCAGTTCGTCGGCACGGCTGTCCGTCGGGCCGACCGCCCTCACCAGCCTGCTGGTCGGTGCGTCGCTGGCGCCGCTGGCCGTGCCGGGCAGCCGCGAATGGGTGGCGCTCGCGGTCTGGCTCACGCTGCTGTCGGGGGGGATGCAGCTGCTGCTGGGCGTGGCGCGCTTCGGCTGGCTGCTGAGGCTGGTGAATTCTCCCGTGCTGATGGGCTTCACGCAGGGCGCGGCGGTGCTCATCACGCTGTCGCAGCTGCCCGCGCTGCTCGGCTTCACCGGGCGCAGCTACACGCAGCTCTTGCAGGGGCCGCCGCCGGATCTCATGGCGATCGCCTTCGGCCTCGGCGGCATGGCGATGCTGTGGGTCGGCAAGCGCATCGCGCCGCGCTTTCCCACCACGATGGCGCTGGTGGCCGTGAGCGCCGCGGCGAGCGCCGCCGTCGGCTATGCGCTCAAGGGCGGTGCCGTGATCGGTGCCTTGCCGTCGGGCCTGCCCTCGTTCTACTGGCCGGGCGGCCTGGGCGCCACCGAGCTCGGCACCCTGCTGCTGCCGGCCTTCCTCATCACGCTGGTGAGCTTTCTGGAAACGGCATCGAGCGCCAAGGTCGACAACGCGCGCGCCGGCAAGCTCTGGAACGAGAACCAGGATCTGATCGGCCAGGGTCTGGGCAAGATCGCCTCCGGCCTTAGCGGCTCGTTCCCCACCAGTTCCTCGTTCTCGCGCTCGGCCATCACGCTGTACGCCGGCGCCAAGACGCAGTGGTCCACGCTGTTCAGCGTGATCGTCGTGGCGGCCGCCCTGCTGTGGGCGATGCCGCTGCTGTTCCATGTGCCGCAGGCGGTGCTGGCGTCGGTGGTGGTCACGGCCACGCTGGGGCTGCTCAAGCCCAGGGCCTTCGCCGCGCTGTGGCGCATCTCGCGGATCGAGGCGGCCATCGCGGTCGCGACCTTCGCACTCACCATCGCGACCGCACCGTCGATCTACTGGGGCGTGCTCGGCGGCCTGCTCGCGGCGCTGGCGCACTACATGTACCGGCACCTGCATCCGCGCATCATCGAGGTGGGCCTGCACGCCGACGGCAGCCTGCGCGACCGGCACCTGTGG
This sequence comes from Variovorax sp. J2L1-78, assembly GCF_030317205.1. Classification (NCBI taxonomy): domain Bacteria; kingdom Pseudomonadati; phylum Pseudomonadota; class Betaproteobacteria; order Burkholderiales; family Comamonadaceae; genus Variovorax; species Variovorax arabinosiphilus. The sequence goes on from NZ_JASZYB010000001.1 coordinate 2,105,639, forward strand.
CACCTGCCGCCGCTGGCACCGAAGCTCTACGCCCTGCGCATGGATGCCGAGCTCGACTTCGCCTCGGCCAGCACGCTGGAGCACGCCATCACCGCGGCCCTGGCCGAGCGCCCGGGGCTCACCGACGTGTGCCTGTTCGCGCACCCGATCAACCGGGTCGACCTGACCGGCGCCGAAGTCTTCGGCAACATCCGGCGGCTGCTCGAGTCGCAGGGCGTTCGCCTGCATCTGTCGGGCCTCAAGCTGCCGGCCCAGCAGGTGCTGGAGCGTGCCGGGCTGCTGAAGCCCGATGCGATGTTCTTCAGCTACCGGACCGATGCCGAGGCATTGGCGGCGCTGTCGCGGCCCCCGCACGAGGTGCCGGTCGCCGCCTGAGATGGCCCTCGGTCGGCCCGTCAGTGGTTCCCGAGGTACAGCTGCGCCATGCGCTCGTCGTCCAGCAGCCCTTGCGCCTGCCCCTGCAGCACGCAGCGCCCCTGGTCGAGGATGTAGCCCTGCTGGCTGATCTGCAGCGCCTGGCGCGCGCGCTGCTCGACCATCAGCACGGCGACACCGGCGGCCGGCAGCTTGCGCACCATGTCGAAGACCTTGCCCACCAGCGAAGGCGCCAATGCGGCGGTCGGCTCGTCGAGCACCATGATGCGCGGCGACGGCATCAGCGCGCGGGCGAAGGCCAGCTGCTGGCGCTCGCCGCCCGACAAATCGCTGGCCGGCTGCGGCAGCCGTTCGACCAACGCAGGAAAGTCGACCAACACCTCGTCCATGCGGCGCTTGACGTGCGGCACGCCGCGCACCACCAGCAGGTTCTCGCGCACGGTGAGCGACGGGAACACGTTGGCCACCTGTGGCACGTAGGCCAGGCCGGCGTCGAAGCGGTCCTCGGCCGACAGTTTGGTGATGTCGCGCCCGTCCAGGTGGATGGTGCCCGACACGCGCGGCAGCAGGCCCAGCAGCGCCTTCACCAGCGTCGACTTGCCGGCGCCGTTGGTGCCGGCGATGGTGACGATGTCGCCCGGCGCAACGGCCAGGTCGATGCCATGGATGATGTCGACTTCCGAGTAGCCGCCGCGCAGTTGCGCGATCTGCAGCAGGTTCTGCACCGCGCTCATACGACGCCTCCCATGTAAGCCTCTTGCACGCGCGGGTCCTCCAGCACGGAGTGCGGGTCGCCCTCGGCGAGGATGCGTCCGCGGTCCATCACGATCATCCGGTTCGACAGCGCCTTGAGCGCCTGCAGGTGATGCTCGATCACGATGAAGGCGATGCCGCGCGCATGCAGTTCGCGCACGCGGTCGCAGATCTCCTCGATGAGCACCGGGTTCACGCCGGCGAAGGGTTCGTCCAGCAGGATGCAGCGCGGGTCGAGCATGAGCACGCGGCCCAGTTCGACCAGCTTCTTCTGCCCACCCGACAAGCCGCCTGCCTTGACGTCGCGCACGCGTGCCAGGTTGAGGAACTGCAGGATGCCGTCGGCCTTCTCGGCCAGCTGCACCTCGTGCGCGCGCAGGCTGCGCGTCTGGAAGAAGGCATTGACCAGTCGCTCGCCCTGCGGGTTGGCCGCAGCCGCCAGCAGGTTCTCGTGCACCGTGAGGCTCTTGAACTCGCGCGGGATCTGGAAGGTGCGCACCAGGCCCATGCGCGCGCGCCGGTACGGCGGCACGCGTGTGATGTCCTGGCCGTCGAAGCTGATGCGCCCCGCATCGGCCGGCTGCTGGCCGGCGATGGCCGCGAACAGGGTGCTCTTGCCCGCGCCGTTGGTGCCGGCGATGCCCAGGATCTCGTTTTTGGCCAGTTGCAGCGACACGCCGTCGACCGCCTTGAACCCGCCGAATTGCCGTGTCACGGCTTCCACGTTCAGCATCATTTCGCCTTGCCCCCGAAGAGGCCGTTGGGCCGGTACAGCGTGACCAGGATCAGCGCCAGCCCCACCGCCGCGAGGCGCAAGCTGGCCATGCCCACTTCGGACACGCCCGGCACCCAGTCCTTGGCGAAGCGCGAGCCTTCGAGGAACACCATCAGCAGCAGCGAGCCGAACACCGCCCCGCGCACCGTGCCCGTGCCGCCCATCACCAGGCCCATCCACACGTAGAAGGTGATGAGCGGGATGAACTGCTCGGGGGTGATGAAGGTGATGAAGTGCGCGTAGAACGCGCCGGCCAGGCCGGCCAGCGCCGCGCCCAGCATGAACACCTGCACCTTGAACCAGGCCGGGTCCTTGCCCAGGGCGGACAGCGCCGCCTCGTCGTCGCCGATGGCCTTCAGCAGCCGCCCGAAGGGGCTGCGCGCAAGGCGCACCGTGCCCCACGACACGAGCGCGACCAGCACCAGCAGCGTCGTGAAGATCGCCATGTCGGACGCCCCACCCCATGCAGCGAACAGCTTGGGCAAACCAGGCAGGCCCTGCACGCCGTGCGTGAGCCAGCTTTCCTGCTGGATCGAGATACGTACGGCCTCGGAGAAACCCAGGGTGACGATGGCCAGGTAGTCGTCGCGCAGGCGCAGCGACAGCAGGCCGATCGGCAGCGCGAGCAGGCCCGACAGCAGGCCCGCCGCCACGAAGCACAGCGGTAGCGGCACGCCCTGGAGCGACAGCAGGCCCGAGGTGTACGCACCCACGGCGAAGAAGGCCACGACGCCGAAGTTCACCAGCCGCGTGAGGCCGAACTGCAGGTTCAGGCCGAGCGCCAGCAGGCAGTAGATGAGCGCGATGATGCCGATGGCACAGAGGTAAGCAATCATGAAGTCGACTCCTTGCTCAACGCACCAGCTGCACGCGGCCCATGATGCCGGCCGGGCGCAGCAGCAGCACCAGCGCGAGCACCACGAAGGACAGCACCAGCTTGTACGACGGCCCCAGGAGCGGCACCGACAGTTCCTGCGCCACGCACAGCAGCAGCGCGCCCAGCACGGCGCCCACCGGGCTGCCGATGCCGCCCAGCACCATGGCGGCGAAGGCGGGGATCAGGCTCTCCCAGCCCATCTCGGGGCTGACGATGGACTTCATGCCGAGCAGCACGCCGCCCACGGCGGACAGCGCGCCCACCAGCAGCCACAGGTTCAGCATGAGGCCGCCCGCGCGGATGCCGCTGGCGCGGGCCAGGTCGGCACTGTCGGCCACGGCGCGCAACTGGCGGCCGAAGCTGGTGCGGTAGATCAGCACGAACACCACGAGCAGGCAGGCCGCGGCGATGCCCGCGATCGCCAGGTCGGTCGGCAGCACGCGGACGCCGCCGAAGTTCCAGGCGCGCATCAGCGGCAGGTCGAAGGTGCGCTGGTCGTGCCCGGCGAAGAAGGAGATCAGGCTGCGCAGCAGGAAGCCCAGGCCGATGGCCGCGAGCATCGACGACACCATGGGCCGCCCGGCCAGCTTGCGAAAGATCAGCGCGTACGAGCCCGCCGACACCACCGCGGTGGCGGCCATGCTGGCCAGCGCGGCCGCCCACAGGGGCCAGCCGCCCAGCATCTGCACCGCCACGGCGGCGTAGGCTCCCGTGGTCATGAAGTCGCCCGCGGCCGCATTGGGAAAGCGGTTGACGCCCATCACCAGGGTCATGGCCAGGGCGGGCAGCGCCACCACGAGGCCCTCGATCAGTCCGTTGATCAGCAGGTTGGCGAAAGCGATCCAGTTCATCGCGTCATCAGGTCGTGATCGACACCACGTCGCGGCGCACCAGCTGGCCCTTTTCGATGATGTACACACCGAAGTCGGGCGTCGCATCGCCGGCCTTGTCGAAGTCCAGCTTGCTCGATGCGCCTTCGTAGTTCACCTTGGCCTTCTTCGCCAGCTGTGCCTTGCCTTCGGCGAAGGTGAACACGGCTGTGCCCGGCGCGTTGGACACGTCGCGGATCTTGGCGTTGATCTGTTCGACCGTGGCGCGCGGGCCGGCGGCTTCCATCGCCAGGCCGAGCGAGATCACCATGTCGTAGGCCATCGCGGCGTAGATGTTGGTCGATGCGGCCTTGCCGCTGGCCTTGGTGAAGGCCGCGTCGAAGTGCGCGTACGACGCGCTCTTCTCGTTGGACACGGTGTCCACCGAGATGATGCCTTCGCACACCTCGGCGCCCAGCGCCTTCACGAGGTCGGGGTTGGCGGCCCAGCCGGGGATGATCCACTTGTTGTCGCCACCGGCCTGGTACCACTCGCGCAGCAGGATGGTGGTGTCGGGCAGGTAGGAGCCCATCACGATCACGTCGGGCTTGGCCGCGAGGATCTTCTGCAGCTCGCTGCGGTAGCTCGGGCGGGCCGGTTCGTAGGTGACGTTCTCCACCACCTGGCCGCCGCGCTTCGTCCACGCGCGGGTGAAGCCCTCGACGTTGCCCAGGCCCGAGGCGTTGTTGAACGCCATCGTGGCCGGACGCTTGAAGCCGCGCTTGGTGCAGATCTCGGCGAAGGCCGCGCCGAAGCGGTCGTTGGTGGCCTGGAAGCGCCACACCAGGTCCTTGGTGTCGAGCGTGGAGATGGCCGGCGCGCCGGAGACGTTCATCTCGATGATGCCGGCCGCATCGGTCAGCGGCATCACGGCGAGCGTCACGCCCGAGGCCCAGGTACCGAGCAGTGCCTGCACCTTGTTCACTTCGATCAGCTTCTTGGCCGCGAGCACGGCGGCGTCGGGCTTGGTCTGGTCGTCTTCGGTGAAGAGCTCCAGCTTGCGGCCACCGGCGCCACCGGCGGCGTTGATCTCGTCCACGGCCAGGCGGATCGCCTGCTGCATGCCCGGGCCATAGGGGCTGCCCGCGCCGGTGATGGGCGTGAGCGAGCCGATGCGGAACACGTCCCCTTGCTGGCTGAAGCCGATGGTGGGCAGGCATTGCAGTGCGGCAGCGGCGCCGCCGAGCTTGACGAAGTTTCTACGTTGCATGGTTGTCTTCCGGTCAGGGTTGCAGTCAGAGGGTGTTCTTGAAAATGGCGCCGTCCTTGACGATCGCGCGAATGCGCTCGCCCTGGTTCAGCAGGCAGTCGATATCGGTGAGCGGGTTGCCGTCGACCAGCAGCAGGTCGGCGATGGCGCCGGCCGTGACTTCGCCGAGCTGGCCTTGCTGGCCCAGGATCTCGGCGCCGATCAGCGTGGCCTGCTGCAGCACCGGGCCGTTGCCCAGCACGTCGGCGCGCAGGCGCAGCTCGTCGGCCTGCAGGTAGTGCGTCTCGGCCAGCAGGTCGCTGCCCAGGCCCATCTTCACGCCGGCCTTGGCCAGGATCTCGATGGCCGCACGGCCCTGCCCGCGCACGGACTCGATCTTGGCGATCGACGCGGCCGGCAGGCCGTAGCGCTCGCCCTCGTTGGCCAGGCCTTCATAGGTGATCAGCGTGGGCACCATGAAGGCGCCCATCTCGGCCATCAGCTCGGCCGTGGGCGCGTCGACCAGATTGCCGTGCTCGATGGTGCGCACGCCGCAGCGCACCGCACGCGCGATGGCGCGCGGCGTGTAGGCATGGGCCATCACGTAGGTGTTGGCGTTGGAGGCTTCCTCGACCACAGCGCGCAGCTCGGCTTCGGAGTAGCCCAGGTTGCCGATCGGGTCGTTGGGCGACGCGACCCCGCCCGAGGCCATCACCTTGATCTGCGTCGCACCCTTGAGGATTTCCTCGCGCACCGCGATGCGGCAGGCGTCGACGCCGTCGACCACGCGGCCGATGTTGCCCAGCTTGTAGGCGCACGAGCACACGTCGAGGTCGTCGTTGCGCTGGCGGAAGTCGGCATGGCCGCCGGTCTGCGACAGCGCCTTGCCCGACGGGAAGATGCGCGGGCCCGGCACGAGCCCGGTGCGCACCGCTTCGGCCAGCGACCAGTCGGCACCGCCCGCGTCGCGCACGGACGTGAAGCCGCGCTCCAGCATGGCCTTCATGATGGGCAGCGAGCGCAGCATCACGAACACGTTGGGCATCTTCGCGACGGTGCCCAGGTTGAAGGACGAAGCCACCGTGTGCACGTGGCAGTCGATCAGGCCGGGCATCAGCGTCATGCCCTTGGCATCGATCACCGGGGTGCCGCCGGGCGCCTGGACGTCGGCGCCGACCGCGGCGATGCGGCCGTCCTGCACGAGCACCGACAGGCCACTGCGCAGGGTGAGCGCATGGACATCCAGCACATGGCTGTTCTCGATCAACAAAGAAGTCATGAAAGGTTCAGGGATTCGGGAGGGCTTCGGATTACTCATGGCCGACAGGCAGCAGACCTTCGGCAGGGGTTGCATTTATCGGGCCAGACCGCTTGAACCGCAACGCCTAAAATCTCACCCGCCCATGACTCCTGCTCATACCCCCGCATGCGCCGCCTGTGCCCGACCATCTCGGAACTGAACGCCTTCCACTCGGCGGCCAAGCACCAGGCCTTCACCATGGCCGCCAAGGAGCTGTGCGTGACGCAGAGCGCCATCAGCCGCCACATCGCGGGGCTGGAGAACTACCTGGGCCAGAAACTGTTCATCCGCAAGGCATCGGGCCTGGAACTGACCGATGCCGGCGCCACCTACCTGAACGCCACGCGGCCGGCCATGGCCGCGCTTGAATCAGCCACCGCGCAGCTGATGTCCCATGGTGGTGAAGGCGGCACGCTCAACATGTCGGTGCCACCCACCTTCGCAGCGCAGTGGCTCTTTCCGCGGCTCGGGCACTTCAAGCGCACGCTGCCGCAGGTGTCGCTCAACTTCGTGCGCTACCAGCACGCGCACGACTTCGCCGTGTCGCACGAGTTCGACGCCGCCATCCAGTACGGCTATGGCAAGTGGCCCAGCGCCAATGCGCGCTACCTGGTCGGCAAGGAAACCAGCATCGTCTGCAGCGCCCAGTTGCGCGACAGCCTGCCGCTGCGGACGGTCGACGACCTGCAGCGCGCCACGCTGCTGCAGCACATCGAGGTGCCGCTGGCCTGGCAAGACTGGATGGAGGCCAACGGCTGCGACACCAGCGGCAGCCGCTTCGGCCCGGGCTTCAACCTGTACTCGCTCATCATCCGCGCGGCGGTGTCGGGCTTCGGCGTCGGCCTCGTGCCGACCTGCCTGGTCGAAGACGAGATCCAGGCCGGTACGCTGGTGGAGCCGCTGGGCCGGCGCTTCGAGAGCCCGCTGGGTTACTACCTCTGCGCGCCGACGACCCGCACCAACCTGTCGGTGTACCGGCTGGTGGGCGGTTGGCTAGAGCATTGCTGCAACCACGAGGCGGCGACGCAGACCGTGCCTTCGCCGCCATGCATCTTCTGCAGCCCGCAACCGATACTGGCGGCCTGATCAGTCCTGGACCCGGCCACGCAGGCTCTTGATCTCCGAGCGCTGGCTCTTGCCCTCCAGCCGCCGCTGCTTGGAGCCGTAGGTCGGCTTGGTCGCTCGCCGCACGCGCGGCGGTGTCGCCACGCTGTCGACCAGCGCCTGCAGCCGCGCCAGCGCATCGTTGCGGTTCATCTCCTGCGTGCGGTGCTGCTGCGCCTTGAGCACCAGCACGCCTTCCTGTGTGATCCGGCTGTCGCGCAGGGCCAGCAGGCGCTCCTTCACGTCCGGCGGCAGCGAACTGGCCAGGATGTCGTAGCGCAGGTGCACCGCGCTCGACACCTTGTTCACGTTCTGGCCGCCCGCGCCCTGCGCGCGGATGGCGCTCATCTCGACCTCGTCGGGGTCGATCTCCAGGGGGCGGCGGCTCGGGATCATGCGGCGATTGTCCGGGAAGCGCGGCCCCGTCGCCCACAGCCGGAATGCGCCACCAAACGTTACCGGTGCGGCAGGGGCCGCGGTGTAGACTGCCGGGTTTTTCGAAGCTCGCGTATGGTGCAAGTCCCCCGGCGTACAGCCTTCGCCGATTCGGCGCTGGTTCGCCTGCTCGCGCGCTGGAACGAGGCCGAGGTGCGCGAGCCCGCGGCCTCCACCGCGGAACGCCTGAGCCAGTGGCTGGCCTGGACCGACGCGATCGCGCTGTCGACGGTGCTGAACGCCCCAGCCAGCCGCGCCAAGGCCGCTGCCGGCACGCCGGACGACGACTGCGCACGGGTGCGTGACGGCCTGGCGCGGACGATCCGCGAAGACAGCCTGTACGCGAACGGCGGCGACGCGCCGGAAGCGACGGCCGTCGACTTCGCGCCCTACCGCCTGCGTTACCTGGCGCGGCAGCAGGCGATGGAAGCCGGCGTCGGGCCACTGCGTGCCAAGCTGCGCAGCGCGCTGGCGGCACGCTCGGCCGAGATGGCCAAGCTCGCCACGGTCGACGCCGTGCTGGAACAGGCGCTGGAGGCGCGCGAGCACAGCCTGCTCGCCACCGTGCCCGCGATGCTCGAAAAGCGCTTCAAGCGCCTGCGCCAGGCGGCCCTGCCGGCGCCGGACGCACCCGAGACCGATGCCGCGCCGATGGCCTGGCTGCCGGTCTTTCACCAGGACATCTGCGATCTGCTGCTCGCGGAACTGGACTTTCGATTTCAACCGGTCGACGGGCTGCTCGAAGCCCTGCGATCGCACTAGGTGTTCATGAACAGATTGCTTCAACCCCTCGTCTTCGCCGCCGGCCTCGCGGCCATCTGCTGGGTCGGCGTCGGCTACATCGGCCACCACCCGCTGGCACTGGCCATCACGGTGTTGATCGCCGCCTTCTACGGCATCGGCGCGCTCGAACTGCGCCGCTACCACCGCGCCACCCTCGGCCTGAGCGATGCGCTGCAGGGCTTGAATGAAGCCCCCGCGCGCCTCGGCCCGTGGCTCGACCGGATCGACGCCTCGCTGCAGAACGCAGTGCGCCTGCGCATCGAGGGCGAACGCGTCGGCCTGCCCGGCCCGGCGCTCACGCCCTACCTGGCCGGCCTGCTCGTACTGCTGGGCATGCTCGGCACCTTCCTCGGCATGGTGGTCACGCTCAACGGCACCGGTGCCGCGCTGCAGGGCGCGACCGACCTGCCCTCGATCCGCGATTCGCTCGCCGCGCCCGTCAAGGGCCTGGGCCTGGCTTTCGGCACCTCCGTGGCCGGCGTGGCCGCCTCGGCGATGCTCGGCCTGATGTCGGCCCTGTGCCGCCGCGCACGGCTGCAGGCGGGGCAGTTGCTGGACACGCGCATCGCGACCACGCTGCGCCCCTTCTCGCTGGCGCACCAGCGCGAGGCCTCGTTCCAGCTGCTCGAACGGCAGGCCCAGGGCATGCCCGAGCTGGTGGCGCAGCTGAGCGCCATGACGGCCGCGATGGAACGCCAGAGCGAGGCACTGAGCGAACGCCTGCTTGCCGGGCAGGACCGCTTCCACACCGAAGCCGGCGGGGCCTACGCCGGCCTGGCCGCCTCGGTCGACCGCGCGCTGAAGGACAGCCTCATCGAAAGCGCCCGCCTGGCCGGCGCCACCATCCGCCCGGTGGTCGAGGAGGCGATGGCCGGCATCGCGCGCGAAACCACCGCGCTGCACGGCGCCGTGGCGCAGACGGTGCAGCAACAGCTCGACGGCGTGTCGGCCCGCTTCGACACAGCCACCGGCGAGGTGACCGGCACCTGGAAGGCCGCACTGGCCGACCACCGCCAGACCAACGCCGCCATGGCCGGCGACCTGCGCCAGGCGCTCGACGGCTTCAGCGAAGCCTTCGCGCAGCGCTCGGCCGCGCTGGTCGACGGCGTGTCGACGCGCCTCGACGACACCGTCGGCACGGTGGCCAGCCACTGGCAAGGTGCGCTCGCGCAGCATGAGCGCACCAGCGCCCAGCTGGCCGCCGACACGCAACAGGCGCTGACGCGCGCGGCCGACAGCTTCGTGCAACAGGCCGCCGGCTTGGTCCGAAGCGTCGACCAGGCGCATGCCGGCCTGCAGACCGACATCGCGTCGCGCGACGCACAGCGCCTGGCCGCATGGACCCAGGCCCTGGAAGCGATGGCCGCCGCGCTGCGCCAGGAATGGCAGCAGGCCGGCGAGCACACCGTCCGCGAACAGCGCCAGCTCGGCGAGACGCTGACGCTGGCCGTGCGCGAGATGTCCGAGCGCACCGAGGCCCAGGCCACGCACACCATCACCGAAGTCGCCGGCCTGCTGCAGGCCGCGGCCGAGGCACCGCGCGCCGCGGCCGAGGTGGTGGCCGAGCTGCGCACCCAGCTGTCGGACAGCATGGCGCGCGACAACACGATGCTCGAGGAACGCACCCGCATCCTCGACACGCTGAGCACCCTGCTCGACGCGGTCCACCATGCATCGACCGAGCAACGCACCGCCATCGACACGCTGGTCGCGTCGTCGGCCGAGCTGATGGAGCGCGTGGGCAGCCGCTTCACCGACCAGATCGGCGAGCAGGCCGACAAGCTGGCCACGGTGGGCGCGCAGATCACCGGCAGCGCGGTCGAGGTCGCCAGCCTGGGCGAGGCCTTCGGCTTCGCGGTCGAGCGCTTCGGCGAGTCGAACGACAAGCTGGTCGCGCACCTGCAACGCATCGAAGGCGCGCTGGGCAAGTCCCTCACGCGCAGCGACGAGCAGCTGGCCTACTACGTGGCGCAGGCGCGCGAGGTGATCGACCTGAGCATCATGTCGCAGAAGCAGATCGTCGAAGACCTGCAGCAAATCGCCGCGCGGCAAACCGCGGCCAGCGAAGCGTGATGCGCGACGAGCTCGATGCCGACGACGGCGGCGTCGCCGCGGGCGTGCCCGTCTGGGCCGTCTTCGGCGACCTCATGGCCGGCCTGGTCGGCGCCTTCGTGCTGATCCTGGTCTACGCCATCGGCATGCAGCTCGACCTGGCCAGCAAGCTCGAGGCCGAGGTGCAGCAGCGCCAGGTCGAGGCGAAGCGGCGCCAGGCGCTGGAAGAAGCCCTGGCCGGCCCGCTCGCCGCCGGCCGCGTGACGATCGCCAACGGACGCATCGGCATCAGCGGCAGCGTGCTGTTCGCCTTCAACTCCGCCGACCTTCAACCCGAAGGCCGCCAGGTGCTCAAGAGCCTGGCCGGCCCGCTGGCGCGCTATCTGCGCGAGCGCAACGAGATCCTGATGGTGAGCGGGTTCACCGACGACCGGCAGATGCGCGGCAACGCGCGTCTCTTCGCCGACAACTGGGAGCTGTCGGCGCAGCGCGCCTTGACCGTGACCCGCGCCTTGATCGAGGAAGGGATGCCGGCGTCGTCAGTGTTCGCCGCGGCCTTCGGCTCGGAGCAGGCGGTGGCGTCGAACGCCGACGCCGAAGGCCGCGCGAAGAACCGCCGGGTGGAGATGGCGCCCACGCCGAAGCCATCGAACGACATCGTCGCCAAGCCCCGTGGCTGACAACCATCCCACCGTGACTGAGACGCTCGAGGCTTGGCGCCAACGCGGCGCCGATCGGCTCGATCCGGTGCGCTTTCGCTTCATCGAGGCCATGGCCCGGCGCGCCGCCGCGCACGAGGGCGAGGCGCGGCGCCTGCTCGACGCGCGACTGGAGCGGCTGTTGGCCGCGCACGGTGCAGCGCTGGAGAAACTGGAACCGTCCCGAAAGAAGACGACGCCCGCCGCACCGGCCGAGGGTGGACTGGCGAACCTGCTGGCGCATGTCGCGGAACGCACCGGTGTCGCCGAAGGTGCAACGCGAAGCGCCTCCGACCTGAAGTCGTTGCGCTACTTCCGCAGCACCTGGTCACGCCTGAGCGCCGACCGCCGGCTGAACCAGTCGCAGGCCAAGGTGCCGGAGAACGCCGGGCCGCTCAACTCGCAGCACCTGGTGCACCGCGCGATCACGCTGATGCGCGATGCGTCGCCCGACTACCTGAACCGCCTGATGGCTTACATCGACACGCTGTCGTGGATCGAGCAGGCGAACGCCAGTGCGCCCCCGCCCGCCGCGGCGCGGCCCGAAGGCCGCAAGACTGTGCGCACCAAGAGCGCCTGAACGTCGCGCGCGGCGCGTTCAGACCCGCTCGAAAATGGCGGCGATGCCCTGCCCACCGCCGATGCACATCGTCACCAGGGCATAGCGCCCGCCGGTGCGGTGCAGCTCGGCAATCGCCTTCGTCGTGATGATCGCGCCGGTCGCGCCGACCGGGTGGCCCAGCGAGATGCCCGAGCCGTTCGGGTTCACCTTGGCCGGGTCGAAGCCCAGTTCCTGGATCACCGCGCAGGCCTGCGCCGCGAAGGCCTCGTTCGACTCGATCACGTCGAGGTCGGCCACTTTAAGACCTGTGCGCTCCAGCACCTTGCGCGTGGCCGGCACCGGGCCGATGCCCATGTAGGCCGGCTCGACGCCCGCGTGCGCATAGCCCACCAGGCGCGCCATCGGCTTGAGGCCCAGGGCCTTCACGCGATCGCCATCGGCCAGCACGACCGCGGCGGCGCCGTCGTTGATGCCCGAGGCGTTGCCCGCGGTCACCAGGCCGTCCTTCTTGAAGGCCGGCTTCATCTTCGCCAGCGTGTCGACCGTGGTGTCGGCGCGCACGTGTTCGTCGGTGTCGAACAGCACGACGCCCTTGCGCGTCTTCACCTCGACCGGAACGATCTGTTCCTTGAAGCGGCCGGCCGCGATGGCGGCGGCGGCGCGCTGCTGGCTCTGCGCGGCGAGCGCGTCCTGCATCTCGCGCGAAATCTTGTAGCGCGCCGCCACGTTCTCGGCGGTGATGCCCATGTGCATCTTCTCCCACGGGTCGTGCAGGATGCCCAGCATGTAGTCGACCAGCACCGCGTCGCCCATGCGCATGCCGTAGCGCGCCGAGGTGTCGAAGTACGGGCCGCGGCTCATCGACTCGGAGCCACCACCGATGGCGATGCCGCAGTCGCCCAGCGCGATGGCCTGCGCCGCCGACACGATCGCCTGCAGGCCCGAACCGCACAGGCGGTTGACGTTGAAGGCCGGCGTCTCGATCGGGCAGCCGGCGTCGATGGCGGCCACGCGGCTCAGGTACGCGTCCTTCACGTCCGTCGGGATCACGTTGCCCATCACGACGTGGCCGATGGCGTCAGGCGCGACGCCACTGCGCTCGATGGCAGCCTTCACGGCCGTGGTGGCGAGCTGGGTGTTGGGCACGTCCTTCAGCGCGCCGCCGAAGGTGCCGATGGCGGTGCGGGCGGTGCCGACGACGAAGATGTCCTGGATGCTCATGGTGTTCTCCTGAAGCGTTGAATGTCGGCCTAGCGGCCGGTGAAGGTGGGCGTCTTCTTCGCGAAGAAGGCGTCGATGCCGAGGCGAAAATCGTCGCTGGTGGCGCATTCGCGGAAGGCCGCCGATTCGGCGTCGAGCTGGCCCGGCAAGTCGCGCTCGAACGAGGTGCGCATCAGACGACGCAGCCGCCCGAGCGCCACCGTCGGACCCTTGGCGAGGCGCTGCGCGAAAGCCATCGCCTCGCGCTCGAGGTCGGCGGCCGGCAGCACGCGGTTGATCAGCCCCATGCGCTCGGCAGTGGCGGCATCGAACATCTCGCCCAACATCGCGATCTCCAGCGCGCGGCGCAGGCCCACCAGCCGCGGCAGCGCCCACGAGGCACCGACGTCGCAGCTGGCGCCGATGTTCACGTAGGCCAGGTTGAAGCGCGTGCCCTCGGCGGCCAGCACGAAGTCGGCCTGCAGCATCAGGCTGAGGCCTGCGCCAGCCGCCACGCCGTGCACCTGCGCGACGAGCGGCGCGTCCATGCCGGCGAGCACCGCCAATGCCTCGTGCAGCGGGCCGATCAGGTCGGCGGCGCCCTGCACCGGGTCGGCCTGCAGCACGGCGAGGTCGCCGCCGGCCATGAAGCCCTTGCCGGCGCCGCTGAGCAACACGGCACGCACGCTCCGGTCGGCAGCCAGTTCGTGCGCCGCGGCAAGGAAGGCATTCGCCATCGGCACGTCGATGGCATTCAGTGCGCCGGGCCGGTTGAAGCGCAGCGTGGCAACGTCGCCCTCTCGACCGACGAGGAGTGAGGCATCAGAAGTGGTCATGCTTTTCCTTTCTTGCGAGGCGTCTTGGTGGGAGGCGTCGAAGCCGCCGCCTTCTTGCGCGCCGCCATCCGACGCTGCAGCACGCCGTTCAGCAGCAGCTCGATGCCCTGGTCGGCGATCTCTTCGGGCGTGAGCTCGCCGTCGCCGCGGTACCAGCGGCCGACCCAGCTCAACGCGCCGGCGATCATGAAGGCGGCCATCTTCGGGTCGCAGGGCACCAGCGAGCCTTCGGCCACACCGTCGGCGATGAGGCGGCGGAACTGGCGGTCGATGCCGGCCTTGAGCTGCCGCAGCTCGGTCTTGAGCGGCTCGGGCAGCGGGTCCTCCCCGATGCGGATCACACACATGCCGAAGTCCTGCGTGACCACACCGGTGTAGATGCGCATGCAGGCCTTGAGCTGCTCGATGGCGCTGCCGCCGGCAGCGCGAACCGCCTCGATGCCGTCGTGCATCAGGTCGAGCGCGGTGCGCACGCACTCGAGCAGGATCTGGTCCTTGCTCTCGACGTAGTAGTAGAGCGTGGGCTTGCTCACGTTGAGGCGCTCGGCGATGTCGTCGAGCGAGGTCGCGTGGAAACCGCGTTCGTTGAAGAGCTGCGCCGCGGTCTGCAGCACCGCGTTGCGCTTGACCTCGCGCTGCTGCGCGCGGGTGCTGGCCGGCTCCCAGGGTGATGCGGGGGCGGCGGTGCGAAGGGCGGAAGTGGCCATGGCGGGAAAGGTGGGCACGGGAAAGTCCGGATGCCGCGGCCTGCGGCGAACGGTGACATTACCGGCGAGTAGAAATTCTACGGACAAGTAGATTTTCCTCCTTGTCACGCAAACCCTAGCCCTCTTTTTCGCACGCAAGCGTCAAGCTCCGCCACCATGTCCGCATCGCCCGCCGGTCACGTCCCCGCCCCTGCATCGCCGGTGCTGCAGGTCGAGGCGTTGACGCTGGCCTTCGGCGGCGTGAAGGCGCTCACCGGCGTGGGCTTCGGCGTGCAACCGGGCTCCATCACCGCGGTGATCGGCCCCAACGGCGCGGGCAAGACCTCGCTCTTCAACACCATCTCGGGCTTCTACCGGCCGGCCGCCGGACGCGTGGTGTTCGAGGGCAGCGACATCACCCGCACGCCGCCGCCACAACGCGCCAAGTTGGGTCTGGCGCGCAGCTTCCAGAACATCGCGCTGTTCCGCGGCATGACGGTGCTCGACAACATCAAGCTGGGCCGCCATGCGCACCTGAAGACCAACGTCTTCGATGCGCTGCTGTATGTCGGCCGCGCACGCCGCGAAGAGGCCGAGCTGCGGCGCGATGTGGAGGAACGCATCATCGACTTCCTCGAGATCGACCACATCCGCCATGCGCCGGTCGCCGCCCTGCCCTACGGCCTGCAGAAGCGCGTGGAGATGGCGCGCGCGCTCGCCATGCAGCCCAAGGTGCTGATGCTCGACGAGCCGGTCGCGGGCATGAACCGCGAAGAGACCGAGGACATGGCGCGCTTCATCCTCGACGTGCGCGACGAATGGGGCGTGACGGTGCTGATGGTGGAGCACGACATGGGCATGGTGATGGACCTGTCGGACCATGTCGTGGTGCTGAACTTCGGCCAGGTGATCGCGCAGGGCGCACCGGCGCGGGTGCAGGCCGACCCCGAAGTCATTCGCGCCTACCTCGGCGCTGGTGACGTCGGCGACCTGCGCCGCAAGCTGCGCGGCGAAGCCGTGGCGAGCGAGGCTGCATGATCGACTGGCCCTACCTCTTCGAGATCAGCCTCACCGGCATCGCCAGCGGCGGTCTCTATGCGCTGGCCGCGCTGGCCTTCGTGCTGGTCTACAAGGCGACGCGCGTGGTGAACATCGCCATCGGCGAGATGCTGATGGTCGGCGCCTACCTGTTCTTCACCTTCGCGGCCAGCTTCGCGCTGCCGATCTGGATGGCGGTGATCGGCGCGGTCATCGGCACCGGCCTGCTCGGCGCGATCGTCGAGCGCACGATGATCCGCCCGTTGCTGAGCGAGCCGCCGATCTCGGTGTTCATGGTGACGGTGGGGCTGGCGTCGATCCTCGTCGGCCTGGTCGAGATCATCTGGACCGCCGACCAGCGGCGCCTGCCCGAGTTCCTGCCGAAGGCGCCGATCATGGTCGGCGACGCCTTCCTCGCACCCAAGGTGTTCTATGGCGCGCTGATCGCGGCCGTGCTCATCGGCGCGGTGCTGCTGGTGTTCCGCTTCTGGCGCGGCGGCGTGGCTCTGCGCGCCACGGCGTCGGACCAGGCAGCCGCCTACTCGATGGGCATCAACGTGCCGCGCGTGTTCTCGCTGGCGTGGGTGGCCTCGGCCATGATCGCCTCGGTCGCCGGGATCATGGTCGGCGCCATCGGCGGCATCTCCTCGTCGATGGGCGTGTTCGGGCTGTCGGTGCTGGTGGTGGTGATCGTCGGCGGACTCGACAGCGTGCTGGGGGCGCTCGTCGGCGGCATCTTCATCGGGTTGATCGAGGCGCTGGCCGGTGCCTTCCTGGGCGGTGAATACAAGCTGCTGGCGACCTTCATCGTGCTGGTGCTGGTCTTGATGGTGCGGCCCTATGGGTTGTTTGGGACGCATGAGATCGAGAGGCTGTGATGAGCGCTCTTCTTTTGCTTGAAAGCGTTTGGAGTCATTCGGGGCGGGATCACGCCGACGGGGTACCTTGCTCCGCGAATGTCCCCCGGCCTGCGGCCTCCTCCTTGATTTCGCTGCGCAAGGCACCCCATCGACGCGATCGGGACGCGCTGTGGGTGATCGCGCGTACGCCCACAGCATGCCCACGTGCGCAGGGTATCGGGTGCTCCCCGCAGCGAAACAAAGGAGGAGCGGCGGGAGCCGAAGGCGGGGGACATTCGCGGAGGGGAGTACCCGGTGGCCTGCGCACGCCCCCGGAACAGCAGCGCCCCAAACAACAGCGCAACGAACAAGCACAGGTGCAAAGATGCGCATAGGCACCCTCAAGGAAAGCTACGTCGCCGACGCCGCGCTGTTCGACTCGCGCACCCAGAAGGCCTGGCTCGCTATTGGCGCCGCGTTGCTGTTGCTCTTCCCCTTCATCGCTAGCGACTACTGGCTCTACCTCGCCTGCCTGGTCGCCATCAACGTGGCCAGCGCCACGGGCCTCAACATCCTCACCGGCTACACCGGCCTGGTGAGCCTCGGCCAAGCCGCCTTCATGGGCTTGGGCGCGTACACGGTGGCCATCCTCGAGACGCGCCTCGGCACGCCCTTCCTGCTGAATTTGATCGCGGGCGGCCTCGTCGCGATGCTCGGCGGCCTGGTCGTGGGCATTCCGTCGCTGCGCGTGAAGGGCCTGTACCTGGCCATCGCCACCATCGCTGCATCGTTCATCACCCATTTCCTCTTCGCCAACCTCAAGCTCACTGGTGGCACCAGCGGCATCTCGCTGCCGCCCGCGACCGTGTTCGGCATGGCGCTCGACACGTCCTTCCGCCTCTACTGGCTGATCGTGCCGGTGATGGTGCTGATGGTGCTCGGCGCGGCCAACCTGTTCCGCACACGCGTGGGCCGCGCCTTCATCGCCATTCGCGACCGCGACATCTCGGCGGAGGTGCTGGGCATTCCGCTGCTGCGCTACAAGCTGCTCTCCTTCGGCCTCTCGTCTTTCTACGCCGGTGTGGCGGGCGGGCTGTGGGCCTACTTCTTCCGCGTGGTCACGCCGGAAAGCTTTCCGCTGCTGATGTCGATCTTCTTCCTGGCCGCGATCATCGTCGGCGGCATGGGCTCGATCCTCGGCGGCATCTTCGGTGCCGTGTTCATGACCATGGTGCCCGAGCTGCTCAAGCTCATCGTCGACATCCTGCCGGGCGGCACCGAGATGACGGTGTTCCTGTCGCCGGTACGCACCGTCGTCTTCGGTCTTCTCATCGTCGGATTTCTGGTGTTCGAGCCGCACGGGCTCGCAGAAGTGTGGCGGCGCACGCGCCGCTTCTTTCATCTATGGCCGTTCAGAAACTAGACCAGGAGACAAGCATGAAGAAGACTCACAGGCTCTCGCCCCAACGCCGCGCCCTGTTGCTCGCAGCCGGGATCGGACTGATGGCGCCGTTCGCGCACGCCCAGGCCAACGAGGACATCGTCATCGGCGGCTCGATCCCGATGACCGGCGTGTTCGCCTTCGCGGGCATCGGCATCAACGCGGGCATGGCCGACTACGTGAAGATCGTGAACGACGCGGGCGGCATCAAGGGCCGCAAGCTGCGCTATGTGCCGGAAGACACCGGCTACAAGGTCGACGTGTCGGTCGCGGCCTTCAAGAAGATCACAAGCCAGAACAAGGTCAACCTCTACTACGGCGACTCGACCGGCTTCTCGAAAACGATCAACCCCGAGCTCGACCGCAACGGCCAGATCCTGATGGCGGGGGCCTCCTTCGCCACCGAGCTCAACGACCCCGCCAAGTACCCGAACCAGTTCCTGGTCGGCCCCGACTACACCGAGCAGATCGGCATCCTGCTGCGCCACATCGCCAAGGAGAAGCCCGGCGCCAAGGTCGCCTTCGTGTACTCCGATTCCGAGTTCGGCCGCGACCCGATCGAGGCCAGCGAAGCCGCGGCGAAGAAGCTCGGCCTGTCGGTGCCGATCAAGCTCATGACGCCGCCGGGCAGCGTCGACGTGTCGACCGAGGTCATCAAGCTGCGCCGCGCCGCGCCCGACTACACGATCTTCCACGGCTACGTGCTGGCACCGATTCCGGAGTTCGTCCAACAGGGCAAACAGATGGGCATGACGAGCCAGTGGATGGGCACCTTCTGGACCATGGACAGCTCGACCGTCATGAAGATGGGCGAAGGCGCCGACGGCTTCATGGGCGTGATGCCCTACCGCTACTACTACGACACCTCGGCCAAGTCGCCGATGCTCGAGAAGATCCGCGCGATGCGGCCCGAGTACCAGAGCACGGCGTACACGCAGGGCTTCCTCACCGCGATGCTCTTCACCGAAGCAGCCAAGCGCACGCTCGATGCCGGCAAGCCGCTGGACGGCAAGAACCTCAAGGCGGCGCTCAACACCATCAAGGACTTCGACACCGGCGGCCTGATCGGCACGCCGATCACCATCAGCGGCAACTCGATCCCTGTGGGCCGCGTCTACAAGGCCGACATGAAGGCGCAGAAGATGGTGCCCGCGTCCGACTGGATCAACCTCAGCAAGTAAGTCGATGGAAGCAGGCGCGGTCATGGCGGGCGAGATCGTCCTCGGTGTGAACAACATCGAGGTCGTCTACAACAAGGTGGTGCAGGTGCTGCGCGGCCTGTCGCTGGCCGTGCCGCGCGGCGAGATCGTCGCGCTGCTGGGCAGCAACGGCGCAGGCAAGTCCACCACGCTGAAGGCCATCTCGGGCCTGCTCGCGCTGGAAGACGGCGAGGTCGAGGCCGGCCGCATCGAGTTCAACGGTCGCAGCACGGCCGACCGGCTGCCGCAGCAACTGGTGCGCGACGGGCTCAGCCATGTGATGGAAGGCCGCCGCGTCTTCGAGGACCTGACGATCGAGGAAAACCTGGTGGCCGCGACCTACGCGCTGACCGGCCGCAAGGACGCAAAGCCTGACTTCGACGCGGTCTACAGCTACTTTCCCCGCCTGCACGAGCGTCGCAAGGGGCTGGCGGGCTACCTCTCGGGCGGCGAACAGCAGATGCTCGCCATTGGCCGCGCGCTGGTCGCGCAACCACAGCTCATCCTGCTCGACGAACCCTCGCTGGGCCTGTCGCCCAAGCTGGTCGAGGACATCTTCACCATCATCGCGCGCATCAACGCGGAGCGCGGCGTGTCGATGCTGCTGGTGGAGCAGAACGCGACGGTGGCGCTGGCCGTGGCACACCGCGGCTACATCATGGAGAACGGCAAGATCGTGATTGACGGCAGCGCGGAACGGCTCGCGTCTGACCCCGACGTGCGGGAGTTCTACCTCGGCGTGGGCGGCAGTGGCGAGGCGCGCAGTTTCCGCGCCATCAAGCACTACAAGCGGCGCAAGCGGTGGCTGTCATGACATTGCCGCACCTCACCCTGCCTCAGATGCTGCGCGAACAGGCGCGGCGCACGCCCGCCAAGGTGGCGATCCGCCAGAAGGACTTCGGCATCTGGAAGCCATTGAGCTGGCAGGCCTACGCGGAGCGCGCGATGCACGTCGGGCTCGGCCTGCGCGCGATCGGGCTCGCGGCCGGCGGCCATGTCGGCGTGCTGTCGGAGAACCGCACCGAATGGGTCCTGGCGCAGATGGGCACCGGCCTGGTCGGCGGCGTGACGGTCGGCGTGTACCCGACCAGCCCGGCGAGCGAGGTCGCCTACGTGGTCGGCCATGCGGACATCGAAGTCATCGTCTGCGAGGACCAGGAGCAGACCGACAAGGTGATCGAGTCGCTCGACAGCCTGCCGCGCCTGCGGCGCATCGTGGTGATCGAGACCAAGGGCCTGCGCAACCTGGCACCGGAACATCGCGACAAGGTGACGACCTTTGCCGAGGTCGAGCGGCTCGGTGCCGCGTCGGCCGTGCAAGGCGGCGGTGCGCTGATCGATGCGGCACTCGCCGCGCAGACGCTCGACGACATCGGGCTGATGATCTACACGTCGGGCTCGACCGGCAAGCCGAAGGGCGCGATGCTGTCGTACCGCAACATCCGCGGCGTGGTGCCGGGCATCGTCGACCGGCTCGGCCTCGACGGCGACACCACGCACCTGTCGTACCTGCCGCTGTGCCACGTGGCCGAGCAGATGCTGACGGCCTTCTTGCCGCCCTACCTCGGCTCGCAGGTGAACTTCGGCGAGTCGATCCGCACCGTGCAGGAAGACCTGCGCGAGGTCGCGCCGAGCATCTTCCTCGGCGTGCCGCGCATCTGGGAGAAGCTGCACGCGTCGATCAGCATCAAGCTGCAGGAAACAGGCCGCCTGCAGCGCGGGCTGTTCGACCGCGCGTGGAAGCGCTGCGAGGCACTCGCCACCCGGCCGCGCGCGCAATGGTCGTCTGCCGACCGCCTGGCGCATGCCGCGAGCTACTGGCTGGTGCTGCGCGCGCTGCAGAACTTCATTGGCCTGCGCCGCGTGAAGGTGGCGCTGACCGGCGCGGCGCCGATTCCGCTGGACGTGGTGCGCTTCTTCCGCACCCTGGGCGTGCCGCTGGTCGAGGTGTACGGCCTGACCGAATCGAGCGGCATGGTGACCGGCCACCGTCCCGACGACGTGGTGGTTGGCACCGTCGGGCCGCCAACCCTTGGCGTGGAGCACCGCGTGGCCGACAACGGCGAACTGCTGCTGCGCGGCGACATGGTCTTCGCCGGCTACTACAAGAACGACGAGGCCACGGCGCAGTCGATCCGCGATGGCTGGCTGCACACCGGCGACGTGGTGCGGCAGGAGCCGAACGGCCACCTGCGCATCGTCGACCGGCTCAAGGACATCATGATCACCGCCGGCGGCAAGAACCTCACACCCTCGGAGATCGAGAACACGATGAAGGGCAGCCCCTATATCAAGGAATGCGTGATCGTGGCCGAGGGCCGCAAGTTCGTCGGCGCGCTGATCCAGATCGACTACGAGACCGTCGGCAAGTGGGCCGAGGCGCAGCGCATTCCCTTCACCAACTTCCGCTCGCTCACCGAGCATGCCGACGTGCTGAAGCTGATCGGCGACGAGGTGGCGCGCGGCAACGCCAAGCTTGCGCAGGTGTCGCACATCCGCCGCTTCCACCTGCTTGCCAAGGAACTGGACCACGACGACGGCGATGTCACCGCGACCATGAAGGTGCGGCGCTCCGCCATCTACAAGAGCTACGCGAGCGAGATCGAGAGGCTCTACGTCTGAGGGAAGCGAGACGGCGCCGGTGAGGGCGATCAGGCCCCGAAGGCACCGTCGATGGTGTGCATCGCCCCCGTCACGAAACCGGCTTCCGGCCCTGCCAGCCACGCCACCATGCCCGCCACTTCTTCCGAACGGCCGTGGCGCTTGATCGCCATGAAGCTGTGCATCAGGTCCTTCATCGGTCCGTTCTCCGGGTTCGCGTCGGTATCGATCGGCCCCGGCTGCACGATGTTGATCGTGATGCCGCGCGGGCCGAAATCGCGTGCCAACCCGCGCGCCAGTCCTTGCAGTGCGGATTTGCTCAGCGCATAGGAGGCCATGCCGGAGACCGGCATGCGGTCGCCGTTCACCGAACCGATCACGATGATCCGGCCACCTTGCGGCATCTGCCGCGCCGCTTCCACCGAGGCGTGGTACGGCGCGTGGACATTGATACGGAACAGGCGATCCACCGCGTCGGGGTCCTGCTCCAGTGCATCGCCGAAGATGGCGATGCCGGAGTTCACCACAAGCACATCCAACGGGCCGCTGTCGCGAACCCGGGCGATGACCGCGTCCCGATCGGCGCTGTCCGCGAGAAACGCGGTGCTGCCTGTTTCGTCGGCCAGGTGCTTGGCCGCTTCCGGCGAGCCGGCGTAGGTAAATGCCACGCGCGCACCGTCCGCCACGAAGCGCCGTACGATGGCCGCCCCAATGCCCCGGCTGCCGCCGAGCACCAAAACCGATTTGTCCTTGAACACTGACATGGATCACTCCTTCGTATTAATGTAGTGAATGATACATAATTCGTCGTGTTGGTTGTCAAGGATTTTGTAATCATGACTACAGATATTTTGCGCACCCGTGGTCGGCCACGCGGTTTCGACCCGGAGGAAGCGGTCGCGACCGCGCAGCGCCTCTTCCACGAGCGCGGCTACGACGCGGTCAGCGTGGCGGACCTGACGAAGGCCCTGGGCATCAACCCGCCCAGCTTCTACGCGGCCTTCGGCAGCAAGGCCGGGCTGTACGCACGCATCCTCGATCGCTATGCCGAGACCGGTGCCATCCCGCTCATGGAGATCCTGGGGGTCGATCGCCCGTTGGCGGTGTCGCTGGCGGAAGTGCTGGAACAGGCGGCCCGCAGCTACGCCGCGGACCCCACCGCGACGGGCTGTCTGGTGTTGGAGGGCACACGCTGCAACGACCCGCAGGCGCGCGACGCGGCCTGCGGCTTTCATGTGGCTGCGCAAGACGTGATTCGCCGCGCCATCGCCGAACGCTACCCGCAGGACGCGGATCGGTTGGCGGATTTCGTTTGCACCACCATGGCCGGACTCTCGGCCAGCGCGCGCCACGGGCAAAGCCTGGACCGCCTCCTGGCCACCGCACGGCTCGCCGGCATGGCGCTCAAGCAGGCACTGCCTGCGTAGCCGCACGTCAAAAAATAGCGCGTGCCTACAACGGGCGCGCCTCAATCAGCCTGCAGGGCCGCTTCGACCGCCAGCGCCACTGCAGCCAATCGCGCGTCATCGCCGTGCACCGAGGACAGCATCAGGCCAACCGGCAGTTCGCCTTCGCGCTGGCACGGCAGGCTGAACGAACAGCCGTCGAGGAAGTTGATGGCGAAGGTGTTGCGCAGCAACAGGCCGTTGGCCTTGAAGAAGGCCTCGTCGGTCGCCAGTGCCTCGATGGCCGGCGCGACGATCGGCACCGTGGGGCACAGCAGCGCGTCGAAGTCCCCGATGGCGCCTTCGACGCGGCCAATCCAGTCGCGGCGTCGGTCCTGCATGACGATGTAGTCGGCCGCACTCACCGACATGCCGAGGTCGACGCGTGCCGCGACGCGCGGGTCGAAGCGGGCGCGCTGCGCGCCGATGCGGGTGCGGTGCACGGCCGAGGCCTCCACCGGCGAGAAACCGCCGGGGGCGTTGATCTGCGCGATCTCGGCCAGTTCGGCCAGCGGGATGTCCACCACGATGGCGCCGGCGGCCGACAGCACGTCCAGTGCGCGGTCGAAGGCCTGGGCCACGGCCGGCTCGATGCCGTCGAACATCAGCGTGCGCGGCACCGCCAGGCGCAGGCCCTGCAGCGGCCGGCGGCGGACCGCGAGCGGCGTGTCGGCGATGGCGGCGTCGACCAGCAGGCAATCGGCCACGCTGCGCGTCATCGCGCACACGGTGTCGAGCGAGCGAGCGAGCTCGAAGGCGCCGGTGCGCGGCACGCGCGACTGCGTGCTCTTGAAGCCGACCAGGCCGCACAGCGCGGCCGGGATGCGGATCGAGCCGCCCGTGTCGGAGCCCAGCCCCGCCACCGCCAGGCCCAGCGCGACGGACACCGCCGCGCCCGACGACGAGCCGCCGGGGATGCGCGCCACCGCGATGTCGGCCGGGTTGCGCGGCGTGCCATGGTGCGGGTTGATGCCGACGCCCGAGAAGGCGAATTCGGTCATGTTGGTCTTGCCGACGATCGCCGCGCCGGCCGTGCGCAGGCGCGCGACGGCCACCGCGTCCGCCGTCGCGGCGGGCTCGCCGGCGCACACGACGGAGCCGGCCATCGTGGTCTCGCCGGCCACGTCGTACAGGTCCTTCACGGTGATCGGCAGTCCGGCCAGCGCGGGCAGCGCCACACCGGCCGCTCGCGACGCATCGGCATGGCGCGCGGCGGCCAGCGCCGCGTCGCCGTAGAGCCGCGTGAAGACGTGCTTCGCCGCGTCAGCGGAAGCGCCTTCGAGCGCCTGCGCGACGACGGCTTCGTGCGACAGTTCGCCCCGCGCGATGCGGGCGCGCAGGGTCGCGATGTCCGGGCGGGCGGCGGCCATCAGGCGACCACCTCGAGCGCCTGCACGGCGTAGCGGTGCACGATGCTGCGTTTCAAGCGCGGGTCGTGGATCTCCAGTTCCATCTCGGTGGCCGGGCGGATGCCTTCGCCCTTGCCGTTGGGGATGGCGCCCAGCGTGCCGCAGGTCATGAAGCGGCCTTCGATGCCGCCCTCGGCCTGGTAGATGCCGTCGCGCAGGGCAGCCAGCGGGCGGATCGAGGCGAAGGTGCCCTGCTGGTAGTCGATCCACTGGCCGTCTTCGAGGATGCGCGAGCGCAGCTGCAGTTCGTCCTGGTAGCCGGCCACGTCGCGCCAGCGCCAGGCGGTGGTGGCCACCGGCTTGGCGCACATCTGCTTGGAGACGACCACCGAGTAGGTTTCGACATGGCGGTCGGTATGGTCGGAGGCCACCGTCAGCCACCACTCGCCACCGGCGAAGAAGAGCATCGGCTCGGCCTCGCCGGAGCTCTGCGCGCCGAGCGCCTCGATGGTGGGCGACTGCGTGAGCAGGCCGGCACCGACGCGGTAGTACAGCGGCACGCTCGACGGGCGCGGCACGCCGATGGCTTCGAGCTCCTCGATGTGGTGTTCGATGGCGGCGGCGTCGCGGCCGGTCCAGCCGGCGATGACCAGCTGGCGCGGCACCACCGACAGCAGCTGCGTGGCACGGGTGCCGTCGGCCGTCACGGATTCACAGGCGAAGGAAAGGGTCAGGGACATGAGGAAAGGCTCCGCAAAAGGGGGAATCACATGAGATAGGCGGGCAGCCACAGCGCGATGGCGGGAAACACCATCAGCACGATGATCGCGAACATGTAGACAGCCATGAAGGGCATGACGCCGGCGAACACATCGGTGATGGGTCCGGGCTGGCGTCGCATGCCCTGCAGCACATAGAGCACCGTGCCGTCGGGCGGGCTGATCATCGCGATCTCCACCAGCATCGTGATCACCACGCCGAACCAGATCGGGTCGTAGCCCAGCGCCGTGACCACCGGGAACAGCAGCGGGATGGTGGTGATCACCATCGACATGCCTTCCATGAAGGTGCCCAGCGCCAGGTAGAAGCCGATGATCACCAGCATGATCACCCAGCCCGGGAACGGCAGCCCCGTGAGGAACTTGGCCAGCATCTGTGGGATGCCCAGCGACGACAGGATGTAGTTCAGGAAGTACGCCCCGAACAGGATCAGCGCGATCATCGAGGTGGTGCGCGCGGTGGCCTTCATCGACTCGGCCAGCATCTTCCACTTGAGCTTGCGGTCCACCAGCGCCAGCACCAGGCTGCCCGCCACGCCGAGCGCGGCCGACTCGGTGGGCGTGGCCCAGCCGGCGTAGATGGTGCCCAGCACCAGCGTGATCAGCAGCGCCGTGGGCACCAGGTCCGACAGGCTGGCGATGCGGTGCTGCCAGGTGATGGCCTTGGACGCCTCGTCGCCGTGCAGCTTGAGCTTGTAGCTGTAGTACAGGATGACGGCCGTGAACAGCAGCACCACCAGGATGCTGGGCCCCACCGCCGCCAGGTACAGCGCGCCCACCGAGGTCTCGGTGATCAGGCCATAGATGATGAAGGTGATGCCGGGCGGGATCAGGTTGCCCAGCGCGCCGCCGGCGGCCAGCGAGCCCAGCACCAGCTTGGGCGGGTAGTGGCTCTTCTCGAAGTACGGCAGCGCGACCGAGCCCATGGTGGCGGCGGTCGCCACGCTGGAGCCGGCCACGGCCGAGAACACGCCGCAGGAGATGATGTTGGTGTGCAGCAGGCCGCCGGGCAGGCGGCCCATCCAGATGTTGAGCGCACGGTAGAGGCGCTCCGACAGGCCGGCGCGCAGCATGACCTCCCCCATCAGCAGGAAGAGCGGCACCGAGACCAGCACGAAGTTGGTCGACGGGCTCCAGATCATCTCGCCGATGAAGTTCCAGAAGGGGCGGTCCGACAGCGCATAGCCGGCCAGCAGCGACAGCACCGCGAGCGCGGCGCCCACGTAGATGCCGCCGGCGAAGAAGCCGACGAAGGCCACCAGCACCGAGGCCAGCGCCCACCAGGGCACGCCGGAGGTGGCGATGGCTGCCGCATGGTCGTGCATGCCGAACAGCGAGGCGCCGCCGATCAAGAGGCCGATCGCGACGATGAAGACGATGGCGATCATCGCGAAGCTCCGGTGGCCGTGGTAGCGGCAGTGGTGGCAGGTTGTTGCATGCCTTGCTGCGCTTCGGCCACGGCCTCGAGCGTCTCGGCGGCTTCGTCGACGTAGGTGCGTGCCATCAGCATGCGGTCCATGCCGTCGGCGTCACCGGCGGCCAGCTGGCGCACGGCGCGTGCACCGAGGGCCACGCAGGCCAGCAGCATCAGTACCAGGCCGGCGGCCCACAGGCCCTGCGGGATGGCCAGCGGCGTGTGCAGTGCCGACAGGTCGGTGGCGCCGAAGTCCCACGAGTCCTTGGTCAGGGAGAAGGCACCCCAGGCGAAGAAGCCGGTGGCCACCAGCAGGGCGAGCAGCGAGGCCAGGTGCAGCCAGACGCGCACCTTCAGCGGCATCTTCTGCACGAGCACGTCGATGCGCACATGGCCGCGCTCGAACAGCGTGCCCGCCAGCCCCCAGCTCATGCCGATGGCCATCAGGTAGCCGGTGACTTCGGTCGTCGCCTCGGTCGAGAAGCCCAGTAGGCGCCGCGCCGCGATGTCGAAGCAGATCAGCAGGGTGATCACCAGGTAGCACCAGCCGGCGATGGTCATCGCCTTGGCGCTCACCCATTCGAGCGCACGGAACATCACTTGGCCACGTACTTGATGCCGGTGATCGGGGCGATCACTTCGGTGTAGGTCGTCGCGCAGCGGTCGCCGCAGCGCTTGATCCAGCCCGGCAGCACTTCATCGGCCAGGTGCTTCCGCAGCGACGCGGTCACGCCGGCTTCGGGCTTGGCTTCGATCATCGGCTTCTTCATCAGCGTGTGCAGCTTGCAGCCATCCGCGCGGCCGACGTTGCAGGCGATGCCGTCGTTGGTGGCTTCGACGCCGAGCTTCCACTGGGCTTCCTGCACTTCGCTCATCGTCTTCTCGAACTGGCCGCGCACGGCCGGGTCGAGCTTGTTCCACCAGGCCAGGTTCACGAAGTAACCCGAGGTCGACCACGACAGCGGCAGCGTGTACAGGTGGGTCGTGACTTCCGGCCACTTCACGCCGTTGCCCGAGCCGGCGCCGGTGATGCCGCAGTCGACCGTGCCGCGCTCCAGCGCGGTATAGACCTCGCCGAAGGCCAGCGACACCGGCTGGCCGCCGAGCGACTTGATCAGGTCCGACGCGGACGGGCCGTTGGTGCGCACCTTCAGCCCCTTGAGGTCGGCCAGGCTTGCCACCGGCTTGCGGCAGAACAGCATCTGGCCCGAGAACGGGTAGGTCGCGACCAGCTTGATGCCCAGGCGCTCCAGGTCCTTGTTGGCGACCGGCACCATGGCGTCGGCCACCTTGCGGGCCTGGGCGATGTCGGCGTTCATGCCCGCGAGGTCGACGCCGTCGAGCATGGGCACGTCGCCCGACACGGTGGTCAACGGCGCGGCGGCGATGTCGACCTGGCCGGAGCGCACCAGGCGCAGCACTTCGGGGCCGTTCACGTTGCGTTCGGGCCAGGACGACAGCGTGACCTCGACGCGGCCGTTGGTGGCCTTGGCGATGCCGTCGCGCAGCAGCGGCTGGTCGACCTTGGTGTACTGCGGCAGGTTGGGCGCGACCTGCGTAATGGCCTGCACGGCGATCTTGGGACCGGCCGGCACTTGCGCGACGGCGGTTCCGGCGAGCAGCATGGCCGCCACGGCGACGGATGCGAGGGAAGACAACGAAGGCTTCATCGAGAACTCCTGGAGAAGGTGGAAAAACAGCGACTAGAAACTGGCGATGCGGTGGTTGAGCCAATCCGTCACCAGCATGCAACCCGGCGCATGGGTGATGCAGAACGACGGCTTGGCCGCCATCACGACGGACTGCGGCGTGACACCGCAGGCCCAGAACACGGGCAGCTCGTCGTCCATCACCGCGACCGGCTCGCCGAAGTCCGGCGCACCCAAGTCGGCGATGCCGATGAGGTCGGGCCGCCCGATGTGCACCGGCGCGCCGTGCACCTGCGGGAAGCGCGAGGTGACCTGCACGGCGCGGATGGCGTCGGCCGCCTTCATCGGGCGCATGGACACCACCAGCGGGCCCTGGAAGATGCCGGCGGGCACGGTCGGCAGGTTGGTGCGGTACATCGCCACGTTGCGACCCTCGGCCACGTGCCGCAGCGGCACGCCGGCTTCGAGCAGCGCCTCTTCGAACGAGAAGGAGCAGCCGATGACGAAGCTCACCAGGTCGTCGCGCCAGAGCGTGCCGATGTCCTCCACCTCGTCGACCAGCACGCCGTCGCGCCAGACGCGGTAGAGCGGCAGGTCGCTGCGGATGTCGATGTCGTCGCCGAGCGTCGGCAAGGCCGGGTCGCCCGGCTCCGACACCGCCAGCAACGGGCAGGGCTTGGGGTTGCGCTGGCAGAAGCGCAGGAAGTCGTCGGCCTGCGCCTTCGGCAGGATCGCGAGGTTGCCCTGCACGTGGCCCGGTGCCATGCCGGCCGTGTGACCACCGTAGCGCCCGCTGCGCATCAGCAGCCGCGCATCGCGGCCGGTGGGCGCCAGGGCGGCGAGGGAGGAGGTCGAGGCGCTCATTCGTAGTACTGGATCTCGAACATCACGCAGCCGGTGCGCGAGACGAAGGGGCCGT
This sequence comes from Variovorax sp. J2L1-78, assembly GCF_030317205.1. NCBI lineage: Bacteria > Pseudomonadati > Pseudomonadota > Betaproteobacteria > Burkholderiales > Comamonadaceae > Variovorax > Variovorax arabinosiphilus. The sequence goes on from NZ_JASZYB010000001.1 coordinate 2,134,806, forward strand.
GCACGGCGCCCGGCGGGCGGCAGGCGAAGGTGTAGGGGCCGAAGGCTTCGCCGCCCTCGCCTTCGGCGTCGCAGCCGACCACCAGCTCGCCTTCGACGATGAAGACCTCTTCGTGGAAGTCGTGGACCACCGGCCGGTCGATCAGCGCGCCGGCCGACCAGCGGGCCAGCCGCGTGCGCGAGCCGGTGCCGGCCGCGGTGTCGAGGTTGTCGGCCAGGATGATCTCGTCGATGCGGCCGGCCGAGCAGGCCACGGGCGACCAGTCGGTGGACGCGTCGGCAGGACGGATCGCGAAGAACTCGCGATGTCTTTTGGCGGTCATGGATCTGTGCATGGCGCGCAGTGTTGTCGCGCGCCCTCACAGGGTCAAACGGGAAATTCTTTCGGCGACCGATAGCGTTTCGTGATGCACAGCCCTGGCGCACCCGGCCGCCCCAGCATCGGGCGTGCTGTGGGCCGGATCAGGGCGCGAGCACGTCGTCGCGGCAGGTCGCGATGAACTGCTCGCAAGCGGCCTGCGCCATGGTGATGAGCGCTTCGGCCAGGGGCGACGCGGGTTCCAGCCGCATGCTGGCCACCAGCGGCAGCGCGATCGGCACGGGGTCGACGTCGAGCACCACCAGCTTGCCCTGGCGCAGGTCCTGCTGGATCACCGCCAGCGGCAGCAGCGCCGTGCCGAAGCCGGTGCGCGCCAGGTCGATCATGGCGCCGAGCGACGAGAAGTAGCTCACCCGCAGGTTGGCGCAGCCGCCGGCGTTCTGCGCGATGTTGCGGTACACGCTCGACTCGCGGTTGAAGGAGATGATGGGCTGCTCCGCGATGTCGGCGAAGGACAGCAGGCTGCGCGACGGGAACTTGAGCGCCAGCGACGGGCTGGTGGCCCAGCGCATCGCGAGGTTGGCGATGCGGCGGTTGTCGATGAAGCCGGGCGTGATCTCCTCTGACAGGATCGCGCAGTCGAGGGTGCCCCGCAGCAGATCGTCGCGCAGGCGCGGCGTGATGTCCGAGACCAGTTCCAGCGTGGCGTTGGGGTACTTCTCGGCGAAACGCGAGAAAAGGTCGGGCAGCCAGGTGTGGGCCACCGTTTCGATCACGCCGATGCGCAGCATGCCGGAGAAGGCGTCGGTCTGGCCCATCGCGGCGACCATGCGCGCCTGCAGTTCGAGCATGCGCTCGGCGTAGGGCAGCAGTTCGGTGCCATGGTAGGTGAGCAGCACGCCGCGGTGTTCGCGGTCGAACAGGCGCACGCCGAACTGTTCTTCCAGCGTCGCGATGCGGCTGGAGATGCCGGCCTGGGTGGTGTGCATCTTTTCGGCGGCCGCCTTGAAGCTGCCGAGCTTGGCAACCCAGACGAAGGCCTCGAGAAAACGCACGTTCATGTGCGGAGTCTACGGGCAGTGCCGGCCCCGCCGGCCGCGACTCACTCGCCGCGCGTGGCGGGGCGGGCCCGAACGTCGGTCACTTCGCCGACGTCGCCCAGGGCGACCGGGCTGCGCGCCGATTCACCTCGTGCACGGGCGCTGACCACGTCGGCCGCGGTCGGCTCGGCGGGCTGCTGCGCCGCGCGGAAGCGGTCGAAGCCGCTGCGCGGGTCGAAGCGCATGACCCATGGCGTGACCGGCCGGCCGGTGAGACGCGCCCAGCCGTAGCGCAGGCCCCAGACGGCCGCCAGCAGCAGCACGGCGACGGCCAGGCTGGCCGCGAAGACCAGCCCCAGGCAGAAGAGGATGAAGCGGAGGATGAAATTCATCATCGGCATTAGGCCAGCGCCTGCGCCGATGGTTCCCCGCCCTTCGTGAACGAGAACTGCCCGGGCGAGCGGATCGGGTCGGTTTCGACCCGGATCGTGTCCTTCGGCCCGAAGCTGCCGTCCAGCAACAACTTGCTCAGCGGGTTCTCGATGCGCTGCTGGATCGCCCGCTTGAGCGGCCGCGCACCGAACACCGGATCGAAGCCGACCTTGGCCACTTCCGCCAGTGCCGCCGGGGACACGTCGAGGTACAGGTCCATCTTCGCGAGCCGTGCCTGCAGCACCTTGAGCTGGATCGCCGCGATCGATTCGATGTTCTTCGCGTCGAGCGCATGGAACACGACCGTCTCGTCGATGCGGTTCAGGAACTCGGGCCGGAAGTAGTTCTTCAGCTCGTCCCAGACCGCTTCCTTGATCTCTTCGCCCGGCTTGCCCACCATTGCCTGGATGATCGGCGAGCCGATGTTGCTGGTCATGACAATCACCGTGTTCTTGAAGTCCACGGTACGGCCCTGGCCGTCGGTCAGGCGGCCATCGTCGAGCACCTGCAGCAGCACGTTGAACACGTCCGGATGCGCCTTCTCGACCTCGTCGAGCAGCACCACGCTGTAGGGCTTGCGGCGCACGGCTTCCGTCAGGTAGCCGCCCTCTTCGTAGCCCACGTAACCGGGCGGTGCGCCGATGAGGCGCGCGACCGAGTGCTTCTCCATGAACTCGCTCATGTCGATGCGGATCAGGTGGTCTTCGCTGTCGAACAGGAAGCCCGCGAGCGCCTTGCACAGCTCGGTCTTGCCCACGCCCGTCGGGCCGAGGAACAGGAAGGAGCCGGTCGGACGGTTGGGGTCACTCAAACCCGAACGCGAGCGGCGGATCGCGTTCGCGACCGCACCGATGGCCTCGTCCTGGCCCACCACGCGCTCGTGCAGCTTGTCTTCCATCACCAGCAGCTTGTCGCGCTCGCCCTGCATCAGCTTGGCGACCGGGATGCCGGTGGCGCGCGCCACGACCTCGGCGATCTCTTCGGCACCGACCTGCGTGCGCAGCAGCGTCGGCTTGTTCGAGCCGCCCTTGCTGGCTTCGCTGGCTTCGGCTTCCTTCAGGCGCTTCTCGAGCGCCGGCAATTGGCCGTACTGCAGCTCGGCGAGCTTGTTGAAGTCGCCCTTGCGCTCCCAGTCCTTGATCTCGATCTTGAGCTTTTCCACCTCCTCGCGGATGTGCGCGCTGCCCTGGGCCTGCGCCTTCTCGGCCTGCCAGATCTCGTCGTAGTCGGCGATCTCCTTCTGCAGCTTGACGATCTCGTCCTCGATGAGAGCGAAGCGCTTCTGCGACGACTCGTCCTTCTCGCGGCGCACGGCCTCGCGCTCGATCTGCAGCTGGATCAAGCGGCGGTCGAGCCGGTCCATCACCTCGGGTTTGGAGTCCATCTCGATCTTGATCTTGGCCGCGGCCTCGTCGATCAGGTCGATGGCCTTGTCCGGCAGGAACCGGTCGGTGATGTAGCGGTCGGAGAGCTCGGCCGCGGCCACGATGGCCGGGTCGGTGATCTGCACGCCGTGGTGGACTTCGTACTTCTCCTGCAGGCCGCGCAGGATGGCGATGGTCGCCTCCACGGTGGGCTCACCCACGAGGATCTTCTGGAAGCGACGCTCGAGCGCGGCATCCTTCTCGATGTACTTGCGGTATTCGTCGAGCGTGGTCGCGCCGACGCAATGCAGCTCTCCGCGCGCGAGGGCCGGCTTGAGCATGTTGCCCGCGTCCATCGCACCCTCGGCCTTGCCGGCACCGACCATGGTGTGCAGCTCGTCGATGAAGACGATGGTCTGGCCTTCGTCCTTCGCCAGCTCGTTGAGCACCGTCTTCAGGCGCTCCTCGAACTCGCCGCGGAACTTGGCGCCGGCCAGCAGCGCCGCCATGTCGAGCGACAGCACGCGCTTGCCCTTGAGCGAATCGGGCACCTCGCCCGCGACGATGCGCTGCGCCAGGCCTTCGACGATGGCGGTCTTGCCCACGCCGGGTTCACCGATGAGCACGGGGTTGTTCTTGGTGCGGCGCTGCAGCACCTGGATCGCGCGGCGGATTTCCTCGTCGCGGCCGATCACCGGGTCGAGCTTGCCCAGGCGCGCGCGCTCGGTCAGGTCCATGCAGTATTTCTTGAGCGCCTCGCGCTGGCCTTCGGCATCGGCGCTGTTCACGCCCTGCCCGCCGCGCACTGCGTCGATCGCCGCTTCGAGCGACTTGCGCGTCATGCCGTTGGCGCGCGCGAGGTTGCCGACGTCGGCCTTGGAATCAGCCACGGCCAAGAGGTACAGCTCGCCCGCGATGAACTGGTCGTTGCGCTTGATGGCTTCCTTCTCGGTCGCCTGCAGCAGCTTGTTGAGCTCGTTGCCGACCTGCACGGCCTCGCCGCCCTGCACCTGCGGCAGCTTCTTGATGGCGGCCTCGGCCGCCTGCGTGAGGCCCGGCACATTCACGCCGGCACGCTCCAGCAGCGCGCGCGGGCCCTCGTCCTGCCGCAGCATGGCGGCCAGCAGGTGGACCGGCTCGATGTAGGCGTTGTCGTTGCCCAGCGCGAGCGATTGCGCATCGCCCAGGGCTTCCTGGAACTTGGTGGTGAGTTTGTCTTGGCGCATGGTGTGATTTCCTTGCCTTCAAAATAGGAGCGTTCGCGCACCGTTCAAGAGCACGGACAAAATCAGGCACGGCTATTGCACCGCCGCATGCCTATCTCACTGCTCATTTCACTGGATTGGAGTCGATCATGGTTTTTTCAACGCAGCGTGTTCAACCGGTACGCCGGACGCTGGCGCTCGGCCTTGTTGTAGCGGCCCTGGGCATCTCTGGCCTTGCGCAAGCGCAAGGCAGCACGCCGATCCGGCTGCTGGTGGGTTTCCCGGCCGGTGCCGGCAGCGACGCCATTGCACGCGCCCTCGGCGAAAAGCTCAAGGACGAGCTGGGCGCCCCGGTGGTGGTCGAGAACCGCGCCGGGGCCGGCGGCCAGATCGCGGCCCAGGCGTTGAAGGCCGCGCCGGCCGACGGCCACACGCTGTTCCTGACGCACGACCACAGCATCTCCATCCTGCCGCAGGTGGTCAAGAACCCCGGCTTCAACCCGGCGACCGACTTCGTGCCGGTGGCGGGCTTCGCCACCTTCGCCAATGTGCTGGCCGTCTCCGGCGGCACGCCCGCCAAGACCATGGACGAGTACGTGAAGTGGGTACAGACCAAGCGCGGTGGCAAGGAAACCATCGGCGTGCCGGCCCCCGGCTCCATCCCCGAATTCCTGGTCAAGCTGATCGGCGAGAAGTACAAGCTCGACCTGCAGGCCGCCCCCTACCGCGGAAGCGCCCCGATGACGGCCGACATGCTGGGCAACCAGATCACGGCCGGCATCGCCTCGGTGCCCGACTTCATCGAGAACCACAAGGCCGGCAAGGTGCACATCGTGGCCGTCATCGGCGCCAAGCGTCAGCCGCTGCTGCCGCAGGTCCCGACCTTCACCGAACTGGGCTTCGCGAACCTGGACGACTACCCCTACTACGGCCTGTTCGCGCCGGTGGGCACGCCCCAACCGATGATCGACAAGTTCGGCACGGCGCTGCAAAAGGTGCTGGCCATGCCCGACGTGAAGAAGAAGCTGACCGACATGGGCCTGAACGTCGCGTACGAATCGCAAGGCCAGTTCGCAGGCCGCGTGCGCACCTACACCAGCGCCTGGGAGAAGATCATCCAGGCCAGCGGCTTCAAACCCCAGTAGACGCTTCAGGCGTTCGGGGCATCGATGCCCCAGCGCGCCAGGGCCGCGTCGTCCGCGACGCGTGCATCGACCCAACGGGCGCCTTCGGGCGTCCGTTCCTTTTTCCAGAACGGCGCCTGCGTCTTGAGGTAGTCCATCAGGAACTCGCACGCCTGGAAGCTCTGGCCGCGGTGTGCCGAGACCACGGCGACCATCATGATCTGGTCGAGCGGCTGCAGCAGGCCCACGCGGTGCACCACGCGTGCGCCGAGGATGTCGAAGCGGCGATGCGCCTCGTCGATCATGGCCTCGATGGCCTTCTCGGTCATGCCGGGGTAGTGCTCCAGCTCCATCGAGGCGACGGTGCTGCCGTCGTTGCGGTCTCTGACCGTTCCGACAAAGCTGCAGACCGCGCCCACGCGTTTGTCGTCGGCATGCAACGCGGCGACCTCCTGTCCCAGATCGAAATCAGCTGTCTGGATCGAAACGCGTGCATCGCTCATGCCGGGATTGTGGCACCGCGTTAGACTTCGGCAATGCCTTGCCACGCCACGCTCTTCGCAGTGCTTTCGCGCTTCGAAAGCAGCCGCGCGCGCCAAAGCAGCAAAGCCAAAAAACCAAAGCTCGTCTGACCGGAGCTGTGGTTCCGTCGTCGGATGAGCGACGGAACCTGCAAAGGCTTTGGCCCCTATTTGGGTTGCGCGCGCATCGAACGACGGTTCTTTTCCATCGGTCGATTCCTCGAAGGAAGCTCGCGTGCCGCAATCGTCCAACCCCTCCGCCCATCCCGATTTCTCGGGCCTCTGGATTCCTCTTGTCACGCCGTTTCGCAGCGGCGCCGTCGACCATGCCGCGCTGTCGGCGCTGACACGCCGGCTTGCCGATGACGGCGTGGCCGGCTTCGTGGTCTGCGCCTCGACGGGCGAGGCCGCCGCACTCGATGACGCGGAACAGTTGGCCGCGCTCGACACGGTGCAAGCTGCCGCCGCTGGGCGGCCGATCATCATGGGCCTGTCGGGGTACCACCTGGGCAAGACGACGGCCTGGGTACGGCGGCTCGCCGAACGGCCGCTCGCGGGGCTGCAGGTGCCCGCGCCCCACTACATCCGGCCATCGCAAGCCGGCCTGCTCGAATGGTTCCGTGCCATTGCCGACGCCAGCGCCGTGCCGGTGCTGGTCTATGACATTCCCTACCGCACCGGCACGACCATTGCGCGCGAAACACTGCTGACTCTCGCCGAGCACCCGCGCATCCGCGCTATCAAGGACTGCGGCGGCGACATGGCCAAGACGCGCGCCGTGATTGCGGACGGCAGGCTTCAGGTGCTGTCCGGCGAAGACCACCAGATCTTCAGCACGGTGGCCGAAGGAGGCGTGGGCGCCATTGCCGCGAGCGGCCACGTACAGACGCGGCGCTTTGTGCAGGTGCTGCGGCTGCTGGCCGACAACCGGCTTGCGGAGGCGCGCGCCGAATGGCAACCGCTGCAGCCGTTGATCGAGATGCTGTTTGCCGAACCGAACCCGGCGCCGCTCAAAGCGCTGCTGGCGTACGATGGATCGATGAGCGATGCGTTGCGTTCGCCGATGACCCGCGCATCCGATGCGTTGCGCGACCGGCTGGTCGAACTGAACGCCCGGCTCAGCCGCCCGTAACGGGCGGAAAGAAGGCGACTTCGGCGCCGTCGCGCAGCGGCGCCGATTCGGGCCGCATGACCTGGTCGAGCGCCATGCGCACCGCCTTGCCGCGCGCCAGCGCAGCGGCATGCGGGCCGCCGCGGGCGATGAGTTCGTCGCGCAGGTCGGCCAGGGTGGCAGCCCGTGTTTCGACGGACTCGCCGCTGCCCAGGGCTTCGCGCACGGAGGCGAAGTAACGGATGTCGATCTTCATCACATCAAGCCAGCAGGGAGGCGAAGGGAATGAACTGCACGGTATCGCCGTTCTTGAAGGACTGCCCTGCCGGGGTGTCGATCACGCCGTCGCCCCAGACGGCCGAGGTGAGCACGCCGGAACTCTGGTTGGGGAACAGATCGAGCCCGCCCGCGGCGTTGCGGCGCGCACGCAGGAACTCGCGGCGGCGATCGGCGCGCGGCCAGTCGAAGTCGGCGCGCATGGCGACCGGTTCCGGCGCCACCCGCGTCGCGCCCTGCAGCGTGAGCAGGAAGGGGCGCACCAGGAGCAGGAAGGTGAGAAAGCTCGACACCGGATTGCCCGGCAGCCCGGTCACGTGCGCGTTGCCGATGCGGCCGTAGGCAAAGGGTTTGCCGGGCTTCATCGACAGCGACCACAGCTGGAGTTCGCCCAGCGCCTCGACGGCCGCCTTGATGTGGTCTTCCTCGCCGACCGACACGCCGCCGGTGGTGACGATCAGGTCGTTGTGCTCGGCCGCGCTACGCAGTGCGTCGATGGTGGCGTCGCGCCGGTCGGGCACGATGCCCAGGTCGCTCACGTCGCAGCCCAGGCGCGTGAGCAAGGCGCGCATGAAGAAGCGGTTGGAGTTGTAGATGGCGCCGGGCTTCATGGCCTCGGGCGTGACCTCGCCGGGCATGACCAGCTCGTCGCCGGTCGACAGCAGCACCACGCGCGGCCGGCGCGCGACCTGCAGGCGGTCGAAGCCGACGCTGGCGGCCAGCCCCAGCGCCGCAGGCGTCAGACGCTCGCCGCGCGCCAGCACGACATCGCCGGCGGCCACGTCCTCGCCGGCACGGCGGATCCACTGGCCGGCGGCCGGCACGGTGTCGATGCGCACGCGGCCGAGCGAGCCTTCTTCGGGCAGCGCGCCGGTGTCTTCCTGCATGACCACCGCGTCGGCGCCTTCGGGAATCTGCGCGCCGGTGAAGATGCGCGCCGCGGTGCCGGCCGCCAGCGGCGTGCCGACGCTGCCCGCGGGAATGCGCTGCGCGACCGTGAGCACCGCCCCGGCCGTGGCGCAATCGGCCGCCCGCACGGCGTAGCCGTCCATCGAGCTGTTGTCGCGCGGCGGCACCGTGAGCCCGGACACCACGTCCTGCGCCAGCACCCGTCCGTCGGCCTCGAAGGTCGACACGCTTTCGGTGTCCAGCCGCGGCGTCGCCTTGGCCAGCAGGCTCGCCAGGGCCTCGTCCAGCGGCATCAACGGGGGGCGTTCAGAGGGTCGGGACATGGTCGTCGGCTCGGTAGACGAATCGATGGGCATTGTCGAGCAGCCATTGCCCGAGCGCATCGACATCATTGATATCGAACACCGGGATCAGGGTCGGCCGCGGCAGGTCGTTCGGGGTGTCGGTGGCCAGCGCGACGATGAAGGGGTCGTCGCCGTACTGCGCGGGACGGGGCGGCTCGCCGGGCGCCGGCTCGCGCCAGATCTCGACCTTGTGCAGGTCGCTGTGCTTGAAGCCTTCGACCAGCACCCAGTCGACGCCGTCGTAGAGCTCGGCAATCAGGTGGTGCACCGACAGCTGGGTCGGCTGCTCGAACTCGCGCATCAGCGCCAGCCGCTTGTCGGACGCCACGACCACCTCGAAGGCACCGGCCTCCCGGTGGCGGTAGGTGTCCTTGCCGGGATGGTCGATGTCGAACTTGTGGTGCGCGTGCTTGACCACCGACACGCGCTGGCCCTGCAGGCGGAGCACGGGGATCAATCGTTCGACCAGCGTGGTCTTGCCTGCGCCGGAGTAGCCGGCAAAGCCGATGACGTTCATGCGGTGGTCGGCGCGGTCATTCGTCGCAGTGCTGCGCGATGTAGGCCTTGACGGCTTCCGCGTCAGCCGGGAGCTTGACGACGCGCTTGGGCAGCGCCTCGATGCCCTCGAAACGGGCGGGCCGGTCGGGCTCGTGGCCCAGTGCCTCGACGATGGTCGCCGCGAACTTGATCGGCAGCGCGGTTTCGAGCACGACCATCGGCACGCCGGGCACGATGTGCTCGCGCGCCGCCTTCAGGCCGTCGGCCGTGTGCGTGTCGATGAGCACGGCGAAGCGCTTGTCGGTGTCGCGGATGGTGGCCAGGCGGTCGGCGTGCGTGCTGCGGCTGCTGACGAAGCCAAAGCGCGCCGCGGCCTGGGTGAAGACGGGGTCGGCACTGAGGTCGAAGCGGCCGCTGCGGCCGAGCTCGTCCTGGAACAGCGCGCGGGTTCGAACGCCGTCGCGGCCGAGCAGGTCGAACACGAAACGCTCGAAGTTGCTGGCCTTGCTGATGTCCATCGACGGGCTCGAGGTCTCGTGCGTGTCGGCCGCGGCGCGCACCCGGTAGACGCCGGTGCGGAAGAACTCGTCGAGCACGTCGTTCTCGTTGGTGGCGACCACCAGCGTGCGGATCGGCAGCCCCATCATGCGCGCGACGTGGCCGGCGCAGACGTTGCCGAAGTTGCCGGACGGCACGGTGAAGCTGACCTGCTCCGGCGTCGCCTGGACGCGACCAGAGGTCGCTTGAAAATACCCGGCGAAGTAGTAGACGACCTGCGCCAGCAGCCGCGCCCAGTTGATCGAGTTGACGGTGCCGACGCGGTACTTGCGCTTGAAGCCGAGGTCGTTCGACACGGCCTTCACGATGTCCTGGCAATCGTCGAACACGCCGGCGATCGCGATGTTGTGGATGTTCGCGTCCTGCAGGCTGAACATTTGCGCCTGCTGGAAGGGGCTCATGCGCCCGTCCGGCGAGGTCATGAAGACGCGCACGCCCTTCTTGCCGCGCATGGCGTATTCCGCCGCGCTGCCGGTGTCGCCGCTGGTCGCGCCGAGGATGTTGAGTTCTTCGCCGCGGCGGCCCAGTTCGTACTCGAACAGGTTGCCCAGCAGCTGCATTGCCATGTCCTTGAAGGCCAGCGTCGGGCCGTTCGACAGGCCCTCGAGGTACACGCCGTCTTCCAGCTCACGCAAGGGCACGATCTCGTCGCTGCCGAAGACCTCGGCCGTGTACGTCTTCGCGCACAGCGCCTTCAGGTCGTCGGCCGGAATGTCGTCGATGTAGAGCGAGAGGATCTCGAAGGCCAGCTCGGCGTAGGGCAGCGGGCGCCACTTGGCGAGCATGGCGGCATCGACCTGCGGGTAGTGTTCGGGCAGGTACAGGCCGCCATCGGGCGCCAGGCCCTCGAGCAGGATGTCGCAGAAACGGCGGCGGTCGGGGTGGCCGCGGGTGGACAGGTAGCGCATCAGGACAGCTCTTCCTTGCGGATGCGCACGATTGGCGCCAGCACCGTCGGCAGCGCCTGGAGCTGCACCATCGCGTCGTCGAGCGTGCCTTCGCGCGTGTCGTGCGTGAGGATGATGAGGTCGGTCTGCGTGGAGCCCTCACCGCCGATTTCGTCGGCTTCGCGCTGCAGCACGGCGTCGATGCTGATGCCGGCGTCGGCCAGCAGGCCGGTGACCTTGGCCAGCACGCCGGCCTCGTCCGCCACGCGCAGGCGCAGGTAGTAGCTGGTGACCACCTCGCACATCGGCACGACCTTCAGGTCGTCGCTCATCGCGTTCGGGTGAAAGGCCAGGTGCGGCACGCGGTGGGCCGCGTCGGCCGTGTGCAGGCGCGTGATGTCGACCAGGTCGGCGATGACGGCGCTGGCGGTCGGCTCGCTGCCGGCGCCCTTGCCGTAGTACAGCGTGGTGCCCACGGCGTCGCCGTGCACCACCACCGCGTTCATCGCGCCTTCGACGTTGGCGAGCAGGCGCTTGGCCGGCACCAGGGACGGATGCACGCGCAGCTCGATGCCGCCCTTCGCACGCTTCGTGATACCCAACAGCTTGATCCGGTAGCCGAGCTGTTCGGCGTACTTGATGTCCTGCGCCGCGAGCTTCGTGATGCCCTCGACATGCGCCTTGTCGAACTGCACCGGAATGCCGAAGGCGATGGCACTCATCAGCGTGACCTTGTGGGCCGCGTCGACGCCTTCGATGTCGAAGGTCGGGTCGGCCTCGGCGTAGCCCAGGCGCTGCGCTTCCTTCAGCACGGTCGCGAAATCCAGGCCCTTGTCGCGCATTTCGGACAGGATGAAGTTCGTCGTGCCGTTGATGATGCCGGCGATCCACTGGATGCTGTTGGCGGTCAGGCCTTCGCGCAGCGCCTTGATGATCGGGATGCCGCCGGCCACGGCCGCCTCGAACGCGACCATCACGCCCTTTTGCTGGGCCGCGGCGAAGATCTCGGTGCCATGCACCGCGAGCAGCGCCTTGTTGGCCGTGACCACGTGCTTGCCGGCCGCGATGGCCTGGAGCACCAGTTGCTTGGCGATGCCGTAGCCGCCGATGAGCTCGATCACGATGTCGATGTCGGGGTTGGCGATGACGGCGCGCGCATCGGCCACCACCTGCACGCCGTCGCCGACCGCGGCCTTCGCACGGGCGGTGTCGAGGTCCGCGACCATCGTGATCTCGATGCCGCGTCCGGCGCGGCGCTTGATCTCTTCCTGGTTGCGGCGCAGGACGTTGAAGGTGCCGCTGCCGACGGTGCCAATGCCGAGCAGGCCTACTTGGATGGATTTCATTCTTTGGAGAGTAGTTCAGGAAAGCGTCTGCGCCGATTCGGGCGCTGCGTCAGGCGTTGCGGTTGCGGTAGCGCTCGAGGAATTTCGCGATGCGGCCGATGGCTTCGCGCAGGTCGTCCTCATGCGGCAGGAACACGATTCGGAAATGCTGGTTGTCCGGGAAGTTGAAGCCCGAGCCCTGCACCAGCATCACACGCGTCTCGCGCAGCACCTGCATGAAGAATTCGCGGTCGTCCGCGATCGGGTACATCACCGGGTCGAGCCGCGGGAAGATGTAGAGCGCGGCCTGCGGCTTCACGCAGGTCACGCCGGGGATGGCCGTGATGAGCTCGTAGGCCAGGTCGCGCTGGCGGCGCAGCCGGCCGCCCGGCTTCACCAGGTCGTTGATGCTCTGGTAGCCGCCGAGTGCGGTCTGGATCGCCCACTGGCCGGGGACGTTGGAGCCGAGCTTGAGGTTGGCCAGCATGTTCAGCCCCTCGATGTAGTCGGTCGCGTTGCCCTTCGGCCCCGACACGATCATCCAGCCCGCGCGATAGCCGCACGAACGGTAGGCCTTCGACAGCGAGTTGAAGGTGAGCGTGAGCACGTCGGTCGACAGGCTGGCCATGGCCGTGTGCCTGGCGTCTTCGTAGAGCACCTTGTCGTAGACCTCATCGACCAGCAGCACCAGGCTGTGCTCGCGCGCAATGGCAACGATGCCGCGCAGCAGTTCGTCGGGGTACAGCACGCCCGTCGGGTTGTTCGGGTTGATCACGACGATGCCGCGCGTGCGCGGCGTGATCCTGGCGCGGATGTCGGCCAGGCTCGGCAGCCACTGGTTGTCTTCCTCGCAGAGGTAGTGCACCGGCTTGCCGCCGGACAGCGACACCGCGGCGGTCCACAACGGGTAGTCGGGCATCGGCACCAGCAGCTCGTCGCCGTCGTCGAGCAGCGCATTGGTCGCCATCACGATCAGTTCGCTCGCGCCGTTGCCCAGGTAGATGTCGTCGAGCGTGACGCCTTCGACGCCCTGCTGCTGCGTGTAGTGCATCACCGCCTTGCGCGCAGCGAAGATGCCCTTGCTGTCGGAGTAACCCGCCGAATCCGGCAGGTTGCGGATCATGTCCTGCTGAATTTCCTCGGGCGCATCGAAGCCGAACGGCGCCATGTTGCCGATGTTCAGCTTGATGATCTTCTGGCCGTCCTCCTCCATCTGACGGGCGGCGTCGACGATGGGCCCGCGCACGTCGTAGAGCACGTTGGCCAGCTTGGCCGATTTCTTGAGCTGCTTCAAAGTCCCTCCAGGGGGCGCCTACATAGGGGAAAACCTATAATTTGACCACAGTTCCCTTCCAGTGCCGATGAAGCTCCAGCCCGACAAATCCGACGTCCAGACCCTCACCGCGCATGGTCCGGGCTGGGTGGCGATCAACCACGAACGCGTCGAGCAGAGCGTGGTGCTGGGCTCTCGCGGCGAGCGTTTCGTCTGGAACTGCGCGCGTTTCGAGGAGCTCGGCCCCGAGCACTTCGCGCAGCTGGCGGCAATCGGCGCGGAAACCGTGATCTTCGGCAGCGGCGCCCGCATCCGGTTTCCACAGCCTGCGTGGCTGCGCCCGCTCATCGACCGGCGCACCGGACTGGAAACGATGGACACCGCCGCAGCCTGTCGCACTTACAACATCCTGGCGAGCGAAGGCCGGCACGTGCTGGCAGCGCTGCTCGTTGAGGCCCCAATCGCTGGCAAATAGGGCCCATTTCGGGCTAAAATCGCAGGTTGCGAACCGGCGATCCGCCCACAGTGAGCAACGACCAATCCTCCAGCGCTCCGGCCTGCAGCCGCGCGATTGGAACCCAACGGAGAAAACAAGTTTCATGGCGATCGTTGTCAACAAACCCATCCCCGAATTCGAGTCCACCGCCACCGGCGGCCTGAAGGTCTCGAACACATCGCACCTCGGGCACGTTCTGGTGATGTATTTCTATCCGAAAGACAACACGCCCGGCTGCACCACCGAGGCGATGCAGTTTCGCGATCGTTACAAGGACTTCGTGAAGGCCGGGGCCACCGTCTTCGGCGTGTCCCGCGACAACATGAAGTCGCACGACGAGTTCAAGGCCAAGCTCGAGCTGCCCTTCGAACTCATCGCCGACACCGAAGAGAAGATGTGCCACATGTTCGGCGTGGTGAAGAACAAGATCATGTACGGCAAGAAGGTCAAGGGCATCGAGCGCAGCACCTTCCTGATCGGCGCCGACGGCGTGCTGAAGGCCGAATGGCGCGGCCTCAAGGTGCCAGGCCATGTCGACGATGTGCTCAAGGCCGTCAAGGCCCTCAAGAAGGAAGCCTGATCCGGCGCCCGCCCGTGCGGTTTGGCACGGGCCGCGTTGGCAGCACGCCACGCTTGCCTGCCGCGACACGCACGTTGTGCATAATGGATTCATGCCGTTGAGCTCCACGACCGCATCCACCGAACAAAGCCGCCAAGGTCTTCTGGCGGCTTTTTCGTTTTCCGGCCCCTACTTTTTGTGAGCACACCGCCCCATGCCATTGCCCCCCGCCCCCACGAAGCGTGCAGCCCTCCTCTCCCCGGATGCGCTCGACGCACCGGCACACACGTCGGCCAAGGCGCCGCGCCGCGGTGGCCGCGCCGCGGACGACGCGCAAGGCGACGGTCCTCGGGCGCTCGAACTGTTCGATGAACGCGGCCGGCCTTCTGCCGGCGGGCGCCCCACCGCGCCGGAAGCCATGCAGCAGATCGAGACCAAGCCGCGCCCCGCCCCCAAGCCGGAGCCGACGCCGCAGCCTGTCGCACGTGCAGAGCGGGTACCGGCGGCGCCTACTGCGCCCTCGCCCGCACCGGCCGCGCGGCCGCGCGCCGAACGCGGCGCCCATGAGGCGGCCCGGCCTCGCCGCACCAAGTCGAGCGGGCCGGCCAAGCTGTTCGTGCTGGACACCAACGTGCTGCTGCACGACCCGATGTGCCTGTTCCGCTTCGAGGAACACGACATCTTCCTGCCGATGATCGTGCTGGAAGAGCTGGACGGCCACAAGAAGGGCACGACCGAAGTGGCCCGCAACGGCCGGCAGACGAGCCGCACGCTCGACGCCCTGGCCGGCGCCAAGGACGCGGACATCGGCCAGGGCCTCAAGCTCGACACGACCGGCCACCGCGAGGCGGGCGGCAAGCTGTTCTTCCAGACCGCACCGCTCGACTACACGCTGCCGACCAGCCTGCCGCAGGGCAAGGCCGACAACCAGATCCTGGGCGTCGTGCAGGCCCTGCGCGACCTCTACGCGAAGGACCGGCCGGGTATTCCGAAGCAGGAAGTGGTGCTGGTATCCAAGGACATCAACATGCGCGTCAAGGCGCGCGCCCTGGGCCTGGCGACCGACGACTACCAGAATGACAAGACGCTCGAGGACGGCGACCTGCTGTACGCGGGTTCGTACGCGCTGCCGGCCGACTTCTGGACGCGCCAGAGCAAGACGGTCGAGAGCTGGCAGAGCGGCAGCAGCACCTTCTACCGCATCAGCGGCCCGATCGTGCCCAACCTGTACATCAACCAGTTCGTGTACTTCGAAGCGCCCGGCGAGCCAAGCATGTACGCACGGATCACCGAGATTCGCGACAAGACGGCCGTCCTCAAGACGCTGAAGGACTACAGCTCCGGCAAGAACGCGGTGTGGGGCGTGTCGACCAAGAACCGCGAGCAGAACTTCGCGATGAACGTGCTGATGGACCCGGAGATCGACTTCGTCACGCTGACCGGCACCGCCGGCACCGGCAAGACGCTGATGGCCCTCGCCTCGGGCCTGACGCAGGTGCTCGACGACCGCCGCTACACCGAGATCATCATGACTCGCGCGACGGTGAGCGTGGGCGAGGACATCGGCTTCCTGCCCGGCACCGAGGAAGAGAAGATGGGCCCGTGGATGGGCGCGCTGGACGACAACCTCGAGTTCCTGGCCAAGGGCGACGGCGGCGGCGCTGGCGAATGGGGCCGCGCGGCCACCAACGAGCTGATCCGCAGCCGCATCAAGATCAAGAGCATGAACTTCATGCGCGGGCGCACCTTCCTGAACAAGTACGTGATCATCGACGAGGCCCAGAACCTGACGCCCAAGCAGATGAAGACGCTGATCACCCGTGCGGGCCCCGGCACCAAGATCATCTGCATGGGCAACCTCGCCCAGATCGACACGCCCTACCTCACCGAAGGCTCGTCGGGCCTGACCTTCGCCGTCGACAAGTTCAAGGGCTGGCCACACAGCGGGCACATCACGCTGGCACGCGGCGAACGTTCGCGGCTGGCCGACTTCGCGAGCGAAGTGCTCTGAGACAGCAGCGCACCATGGCTCCAGAGAGCCCGCGCAGCCTGCAGGCCGCGCGGGCTTTTTTTCGTCCGCTTCGATAAGCTCCTGACAAGACGCTGTCAGGAGCCGGTGTGCACCATCGCGGCTCCTCAACAGAAACGAAAGCGAGTCGATCATGCAAAACGCCCTCAGCTGGTTCGAGATCCCCGTCAGCGACCTGGACCGCGCGCAAACCTTCTACCAAACCGTGCTCGGCCAGGAATTGCAGCGCCAGAACTTCGGCGGTGCACCGCTGGCCGTGTTCAAGTACGAGCGGCCCGGCGTCGGCGGCGCACTGCAGGCCAATGCCAAGGGAAGCGCTCCGCTGGGCAGCGGCATTCGCATCTATCTGAGCTGTACGCAGTTGGATGCCGTGCTCGAGCGCATCGCACCCGCCGGAGGCGCCATCGTTTCCCCCAAGGAAGCGCTGCCGCAGGGGATGGGCTTCATCGCCCACTTGCGCGACACCGAAGGCAACGCCGTCGGCCTGCACGCGTTCGATTGAAGGCCAGGACACGCGGCCTTCGACACGTCCAAGCTCCCGACCAGGAATCGATCTGATGCGCCGCGCCGACCGTCTGTTCCATATCGTGCAGCTCATTCGCGGACGACGACTCACCACGGCGGCGTTCCTGGCGCAGCGGCTCGAAGTCTCGGAGCGCACGGTGTACCGCGACGTGGCCGACCTGCAGCACCAGGGCGTGCCCATCGAGGGCGAAGCGGGCGTCGGCTATCGCCTGGGCGCCGGCTTCGAACTGCCGCCGCTGATGTTCACCCAGGAAGAAGCGACGGCCCTCGTCGCCGCAGCGCGCGTGGCGCAGACGTGGGTCGACCCGGCGATGGCACGCGCCATCGAGACCGGGCTCGGCAAGATCCTGACAGTGCTGCCTCCGGCCGCGCGCGTGTCGGCCGAGGCGCTCACCATGTATGCGCCCGCCATGGCCCTGGACGATGCCACGCGCCTGCAATTGCAGACACTGCGTGAAGCGGTGCAGGCGCGCAGCAAGCTGCGCCTGTCTTACCGCGACCTGGCCGGTGGCGCGACCGAGCGCACCGTGCGGCCGCTCGGCTGCCTCTACTGGGGCAAGGTGTGGACGCTCTCGGCCTGGTGCGAACTGCGCGGCGACTTCCGCGGCTTTCGTGTCGACCGCATGAGCCGCGTCACGGTGCTCGACGAACGTTTTCGCGACGAGCCTGGCAAGACGATGGCGGACATGCTGCGCCAGGTCGAAGCCGAGCGGCGAGAACGCCCCGCTCAGTAGTCGTCGCCGCCTCCGAAACTCGCCAGGTTCTCGAACTTGGTCAGCGGCTTGAGGAAGGCCAGCTTCACCGTGCCGGTGGGGCCGTTCCGGTGCTTGCTGATGATCACCTCCGCCACACCCGGCTCCTTGCTGTTCTTGTCGTAGTAGTCGTCGCGGTAGATGAACATGATGATGTCCGCGTCCTGCTCGATCGCGCCGGATTCGCGCAGGTCGCTCATCATCGGGCGCTTGTCGGTGCGGCTCTCGACGCCACGGCTGAGCTGCGACAGCGCAATCACCGGGCACTTGAGCTCCTTGGCCAGCATCTTGAGGCCGCGGGAGATTTCGCCGACCGCGGTCGCGCGGTTCTCGTCGCTCATGCTGCTCGACGTGCTCATGAGCTGGAGGTAGTCGACCACGATCAGGCCGAGCTTGCCGTACTGGCGGGCCAGCCGCCGTGCGTTGGCGCGCAGTTCGCTCGTGGTGAGGCCGGGCGTCTCGTCGATGTGCAGCGAGATCGTCCGCAGCTTCTCGATCGCCTCGGTCAGGCGCGGCCATTCCTCGTCGGTGAGCTTGCCGGTGCGCAGGTGGCCCTGGTCGATCCGGCCGATGGAGCCGACGATACGCACCGCCAGCTGCGAAGCGCCCATTTCCATCGAGAACACCGCCACGGGCAGACCTTCGTTCAGCGCCACATGCTCGGCGATGTTGATCGCCAAGGAGGTCTTGCCCATCGATGGACGCGCCGCCAGCACGATCATGTCGCCGGCCTGCAGGCCCGAGGTCATCTTGTCGAACTCGTAGAAGCCGGTGCGGATACCGGTGATGTCGTTCGGGTTGTCCGCCATCTCGGTCACGCGATCGAGCAGTTCGACCACCAGGGAGTCCATGCTCTGGAAGCCCTGTTTCATCCGCGAGCCTTCCTCGCCGATGTTGAAGATTTTCTGCTCGGCCTCGTCGAGGATCTTGTCGACCGCCTTGCCCTGCGGGTTGAAGGCATTGGTCGCGATCTCGTCGGCCGCGCTCACCAGCTTTCGCAGGATCGAGCGCTCGCGCACGATCTCCGCGTAGCGGCGGATGTTGCTCGCGCTGGGCACGTACTGCGCCAGCGAGTTCAGGTAGACCAGGCCGCCCATCTCGTCGGCCTTGCCGAGGTTCTGCAACTGCTCGTAGACGGTGATGACGTCCGCTGGTTTCGATGCGTTGATCAGCGTGCCGATCGCTGCGTAGATCAGCTTGTGCTCATGCCGGTAGAAGTCGGCGTCGACCAGCAGGTCGCCCATGCGGTCCCAGGCGCCGTTGTCGAGCAGCAGGCCGCCGAGCACGCTCGACTCCGCCTCGATCGAGTGGGGGGGGACGCGGAGTTGCGCGATCTGGCGGTCCGGCGAAGGATCGTTTTCGGCGTAGGAGAAGACAGCAGACATGGGTTTCCTGGAGCAACACCCATGCTACGGCGCGGGCAGCCCGCCGTCATGGGATAACGCTGTGGATAAACGGTGATTTCCCGGTGCAGCGATCGGGACAAAGCGGTGCCAAGAAGTCGCACCAAAGAAAAAGCCGCCCGAAGGCGGCTCTCGCGACGCGCCGAAGCGCGCGTGGCAGCTTAGGCGCTTTCGCCGTAGACCGTCACGGTGATATCAACCACCACGTCGGTGTGCAGCGCAACGCTCACGGTGCTGTCGCCAACAACCTTGATCTGGCCGTTGGGCATGCGCACTTGCGACTTCACGACCTTGTAGCCTTGCTTGTTCAGCTCTTCAGCGATGTCGCTGTTGGTGACCGAACCGAACAGGCGGCCGTCGACGCCGGCCTTCTGCGTGATCTTGACCGCGGTGCCGGCGAGCTTCTCGCCCTGGGCTTGCGATTCGGCCAGCTTGGCGGCCGCAGCCTTTTCGAGTTCGACGCGCTTGGCTTCGAATTCGGCCTTGTTGGCTTCGGTGGCGCGGCGTGCGCGACCCGACGGAATCAGGAAGTTGCGTGCGTAACCGTCCTTGACCTTGACGATTTCGCCGAGGGTGCCGAGGTTGACGACCTTGTCCAGAAGAATGACTTGCATGGTGTCTGCTCCTTAGACGCGGTGCTGGTCGCTGTACGGGACCATGGCCAGGAAGCGCGCGCGCTTGATGGCGGTGTTGAGTTGGCGCTGGTAGATCGCGCGCGTGCCGGTCAGGCGAGCGGGGATGATCTTGCCGTTCTCGCTGATGAAGTCACGCAGCGTGTCGATGTCCTTGTAGTCGATCTCTTCGACGCCAGCGACGGTGAAGCGGCAGAAGCGCTTGCGCTTGAACAGCAGCGACTGGGTGTTGCGCTTCGGGCGCTTGTCTTTGTTGAATTTCTTGAACGTGGCCATTTCGGGACCTCTCTTCGAAAATTAATCTTGCTGAAAATCCTGGATGTGCAGCACCGGATGCTTCGCCGTCCCCGGCGTCGCCAGAAAGCCCCTGAACAACCAGAGACTGCCCAGCGCCTGCTTCGCGAGCCGTTCGGCCACTGCGCCGAACGCGACGGCCTTGAGGGTCGCCTTCACATGTCGGGGCTTGCCGGCTTCGTCGATCGTCGACTCGTGTTCGAGTCGCAGATCGAGGGCGGGCAGACCGGCAGGCGTGAAGCGCAGGGCACCGAGTTCGGCAACGCAGGCCGTCAGCAACAGCTGATTGGCCGCGGCAACCGGGCTCACACCATCAGTTGTTGTTGGCGGCGTATTCGGCCTGCTGCGCTTTGCGGGCTTCTTCGCGCTCGACCGTCTTCATCATCGACGAAGGACCGGTGTCGGCCTTCTTCTTGACCACGGTCAGGTGGCGCAGCACGGCGTCGTTGAACTTGAACGCGTGCTCCAGCTCGGCCATCACGGCCTGTTCGGCCTCGATGTTCACGCACAGGTAGTGCGCCTTGTTGAGCTTGTTGATCTGGTAGGCCAGCTGACGACGGCCCCAGTCTTCAACGCGGTGGATCTTGCCGCCGCCGGCCGTGATCAGGCCCTTGTAGCGTTCCAGCATGGCCGGAACCTGCTCACTCTGATCCGGATGGATCAGCAAAATGATTTCGTAATGACGCATGGCACTCCTTGTGGATCTTCCGTAGAAGGGATAAAGCCACCCGCAGCGTCGGCGCAGTGTGGCAAGGCAAAGCCGGCGATTATAGCAGGGCCCCGGGTCCGCAACCCAGGAATCGCCGAACGGTGCCTCAGATCCCGAGGGCGCGATCGAGCATGGCGGCCTTCTCCGGGCCCACCGAGGCGCGGATCTTGGGCGCGAGGGCGAGGAGTTCTTCGTAGGAGCTCGTTCCTTCGACGGCCAGGTTGAGCCGGAATCCTCGCAATCCCAGCCCGCCCGTCAACTGCGTGGCGACCGGGTAGGCATCCTTGTAGCGCTGTTGCAAGGAACGGCCGGCCGGCGACGACGCCGGCTCCAGCTCCCGTGCGGCGGCCGCGCGAGAGGCCAGGTCCAAGGCGTCGGCCTCGAGAAGCACCGGGGCAGCCACGGCGGCTGGCTGCGACGCGGCCGCGGCCGATGCCACCGCCTGACCGGCGGGGCCCAGCAACCCCAGCTCGATCATCTGGTCGACGTCCTGCGCTGTCATGCCCTCGCAGGCCGTCAGGATGTCACCGATGGAGCGGCGGCCGTCGAAGAGGATGAAGGCGGAGCGTTGCCGCGGTGTCAGCCGGATCGAACGGTCTTTGAAGACCTGTTGGCCGGTCTCTGTCTTGACAAGAATCATGGCGCCCTCGACAGGAGTGTCTCGAGCGGTCAGTTTGCCAGCAAAAACGCAATTTGTTGCAAATATAGCCGACTGACGCAGGGATTACGCCGCACATCGGCGCCCTGCGCGCGTTGCGCAGATTCAACATCTGCGCAACGCCCTGTCCCGCCCGACCGCTCAGCGATTGGCCAGTTGCTGCCAGGTGTCGATCACGCTGTCGGGATTCAGAGAGATCGACTCGATGCCCTCGTTGGCCAACCACAGCGCAAAGTCCGGATGGTCGCTGGGGCCCTGGCCGCAGATACCGACGTACTTGCCTTGCGCCTTGCAGGCCTTGATGGCGCGGCTGAGCATCGCCTTCACCGCCGGGTCGCGCTCGTCGAAGTCGGCCGCCAGCAGTTCGAGCCCCGAGTCGCGGTCCAAGCCCAGCGTGAGTTGGGTCAGGTCGTTCGATCCGATCGAGAAGCCGTCGAAGAACTGCAGGAACTCGTCGGCCAGGATGGCGTTGCTCGGCACCTCGCACATCATGATGATCTTGAGCTCGTTGACGCCGCGCTTCAGGCCTTCCGCGGCCAGAAGATCGGTCACGCGCTCTGCCTGCTTCAAGGTGCGCACGAAAGGCACCATGATCTGCACGTTGGTCAGCCCCATGTCGTTGCGCACCCGCTTGAGCGCTTCGCACTCCATCAGGAAGGCCTCGCGGAACTCCTCGCTCACATAGCGTGCGGCACCGCGGAAGCCCAGCATCGGGTTCTCTTCTTCCGGTTCGTAACGGCTGCCGCCGATCAGCTTGCGGTATTCATTCGACTTGAAGTCCGACAGGCGCACGATCACCGGCTTGGGCCAGAAGGCCGCAGCGATGGTCGCAATGCCTTCGGCGACCTTGTCGACATAGAACGCCCGGGGCGACGCATGACCGCGCGCCACCGACTCGACCGCCTTCTTCAGGTCCGCATCGACGTTCGGGTAGTCGAGGATCGCCTTGGGATGCACCCCGATGTTGTTGTTGATGATGAACTCGAGCCGCGCCAGACCCACACCGTGGTTCGGCAACTGCGCGAAGTCGAAGGCGAGCTGCGGGTTGCCGACGTTCATCATGACCTTCAGGTCGATCTCGGGCATGGCGCCGCGCTTAACCTCGGTCACTTCGGTTTCGAGCAGGCCGTCGTAGATGAAGCCGGTGTCGCCTTCGGCGCAGCTCACGGTCACGAGCGTGCCGTCCTTGAGCAGGTCGGTCGCGTCGCCGCAGCCGACCACGGCCGGAATGCCCAGTTCGCGCGCGATGATCGCCGCGTGACAGGTGCGGCCGCCGCGGTTGGTGACGATGGCGCTGGCGCGCTTCATCACCGGCTCCCAGTTCGGGTCGGTCATGTCGGTCACCAGCACATCGCCGGCCTGGACGGTGTCCATTTCGCTGATGTTGTAGACCAGGCGGACCGGGCCGGTACCGATCTTCTGTCCGATCGCGCGGCCTTCGGCCAGCACGGCGCCACGACCCAACAACTTGTAGCGCTGCTCGGCCTTGCCCTGCTGCTGGCTCTTCACGGTTTCAGGACGCGCCTGCAGGATGTAGAGGTGGCCGTCGGTGCCGTCCTTGCCCCATTCGATGTCCATCGGCCGGCCGTAGTGCTCTTCGATGACCAGCGCGTACTTGGCCAGTTGCTCGACATCGGCATCGCTCAACGAATAGCGATTGCGCAACTCGGTCTTGACGTCGGTGGTCTTCACCAGCTTGCCGGTCGCGGCCTTTTCCTCGGGCGTGGCGAACTCCATCTGGATCAGCTTGGAGCCCAGGTTGCGGCGAATCAATGCGCGCTTGCCGGCCTTGAGCATCGGCTTGTGGACGTAGAACTCGTCGGGGTTCACGGCGCCCTGCACCACCGTCTCGCCCAGGCCATAGCTCGAGGTGATGAACACCACGTCTTCGAAGCCGGATTCGGTGTCGATGGTGAACATCACGCCGGCAGCCCCCAGGTCGGAACGCACCATGCGCTGCACGCCGGCCGACAGCGCGACCACGTCGTGCGCGAAGCCCTTGTGCACGCGGTAGCTGATGGCGCGGTCGTTGTAGAGAGAGGCGAACACCTCCTTCATCTTGTGCAGCACGTCGTCGATGCCGACCACGTTCAGGAAGGTCTCCTGCTGGCCGGCGAAGGATGCGTCGGGCAGGTCTTCGGCGGTAGCCGAGGAGCGGACGGCGAAGCTGGCCTGCGGGTTGCCCGCGCTCAGGGTCGCGAAGGCGTCGCCGATGGCTTTCTGCAGGTCGGCGGGAAACGGTTGTGCTTCAACCATGGCACGGATCTCGGCACCGGCCGCGGCCAGGGCGCGCACGTCGTCGGTGTCGAGCGCGGCCAGGCGCTTGCTGATCTTGTCGGCCAAGCCGTCGTGCGCCAGGAACTGGCGGAACGCGTGCGCCGTCGTCGCGAAGCCCGTGGGCACCCGCACCCCCTGCGGCAACTGGGAAATCATCTCGCCGAGGCTGGCGTTCTTGCCGCCAACCGACTCGACGTCGGTCATCCTCAGGTTTTCAAACGGTACGACCAGGGCGGTCGCGTCGAAGAGTGCAGACATGGGAAAGCTCCAGAAGTTAAAACTTGGGGCCGATGCCGAGGGCGCCGCACGATCGTTCTCGTTGCTGTGGGTGCGGGCGCGGTGGACATGGGGGAAATTCGGGGTGCGAGAAATGCGGTTGGCGGATGCCGGAATCTCGATAATGGCCCGGATTGTAGGCGCGCCCCCGACGGTCGTGCCGAAGGACAACACCGCCAAACCATGACCACACGCTCCGTTTTCTTCGTCTCCGACGGCACCGGGATCACCGCCGAAACCTTCGGCAACGCCGTGCTCGCGCAGTTCGAGATCAAGCCGCGTCACATCCGGCTGCCCTTCACCGACACGGTGGACAAGGCCCACCAGGCGGTTCGGCAGATCAACCACACGGCCGAGATCGAGGGCCGGCGCCCCATCGTGTTCACCACGCTGGCCAACATGGACGTGCTGGAGGTGATCGAAACCGGCTGCAAGGGCATGCTGCTCGACATGTTCGGCACCTTCGTGCGGCCGCTGGAGATCGAGTTGGCGATGAAGTCGAACCACCGCATCGGCCGTTTCAGCGACGTCAGCAAGAGCAAGGAATACAACGACCGCATTGCCGCGATCGACTTCAGCCTGCAGCACGACGACGGCCAAAGCAACCGCGACCTGCAGGGCGCCGATGTGATCCTGGTCGGCGTCAGCCGCAGCGGCAAGACGCCGACGTCGCTGTACCTGGCCATGCAGCACGGCCTGAAGGCGGCCAATTACCCGTTGATCCCGGAAGATTTCGAGCGCCTCCAGCTGCCGCCCGCGCTCCTGCCCCATCGCAAGAAGATCTTCGGCCTGACCATCCTGCCGGAGCGCCTGAGCGAGATCCGCAACGAGCGCCGCCCCAATTCGCGCTACGCCAGCCTCGAGAACTGCCGCCACGAGGTGAGCGAAGCCGAAGCGATGATGCGGCGGGCCGGTATCCGCTGGCTCAGCACCACGACCAAGTCGATCGAGGAGATCGCAACGACCATTCTTCAGGAGCTGCAGCCGCAGCGGCTGACATACTGACTGACGCAAAAAAGGCCACCTTGCGGGTGGCCCTTTCCATTCGCTACGCAGCGAGCGCGTCTCAGGCAGGGACGGCTTCCGCATCGACCTTCGCAACCTCGACGGCCGGTACGGGCGTGCGGATCAGGTGGTCGAAGGCGCTCAAGGCCGCCTTGGCGCCATCGCCGGCGGCGATGATGATCTGCTTGAACGGCACCGTGGTGGCATCACCGGCCGCGAACACGCCCGGCACCGAGGTCTGCCCGCGCGCATCGACCACGATCTCGCCGTGCTTGGACAGCTCGACCGTGCCCTTGAGCCAGTCGGTGTTGGGCACTAGGCCGATCTGGATGAACACACCTTCGAGCGGCACGGTCCGGCTCTCGCCGGTCGCACGGTCCTTGTAGACCAGACCATTGACCTTCTGCTGGTCGCCGGTGATCTCGGTCGTCTGCGCATTGGTGTGGATCGTCACGTTCGGCAGGCTCTGGAGCTTGCGCTGCAGCACCGCATCGGCACGCAGCTGCGTGTCGAATTCGATGAGCGTCACGTGGCCCACGATGCCCGCCAGGTCGATCGCGGCTTCCACCCCGGAGTTGCCCCCACCGATCACCGCAACGCGCTTGCCCTTGAAGAGCGGGCCGTCACAGTGCGGGCAATAGGCCACGCCCTTGTTCTTGTACTCGTGCTCGCCCGGCACGTTGATGTTGCGCCAGCGGGCACCGGTCGAGATGATCACGGTGCGGCTCTTGAGCGACGCACCGCTTTCCAGCTGGACCTCGACGTAGTCCTGACCCGGCACCAGCGCCGCAGCGCGCTGCAGGTTCATGATGTCCACGTCGTAGGTGCGAACATGTTCTTCGAGCGCGAGAGCGAACTTCGGCCCTTCGGTCTCCTTGACCGAGATGAAGTTCTCGATGCCCATGGTGTCGAGCACCTGGCCGCCGAAGCGCTCCGAGGCGACACCGGTGCGAATGCCCTTGCGTGCCGCGTACACGGCCGCAGCCGCACCCGCGGGACCGCCGCCGATGATCAACACGTCGAACGGGTCCTTGGCCGAGATCTTCTTCGCTTCGCGTTCCACGCCGCTCGTGTCGAGCTTGGCGAGGATCTCTTCCAGGCTCATCCGGCCCTGGCCGAACTCGGTGCCGTTGAGGAACACGGTGGGCACCGCCATGATCTGGCGTTCCTTGACCTCATCCTGGAAGGTGCCGCCTTCGATCATCGTCGTGCGGATGCGTGGGTTCTGCACCGCCATCAGGTTCAGCGCCTGCACGACGTCCGGGCAGTTGTGGCAAGTGAGCGAGACGTAGATCTCGAACTCGAAATCGCCATCGAGCGCGCGGATCTGGTCGAGCACTTCCTGCTCGACCTTCGGAGGGTAGCCGCCAATCTGCAGCAGCGCGAGGATCAGCGACGTGAATTCATGGCCCATCGGCAGGCCGGCGAAGCGCGGGCCGTGGTTTTCGCTCGGGCGATTGACCGAGAACGAGGGCTTGCGGTGGTTGTCATCGCGACTTTCGGTGAGCCTGACCAGCGGCGACGACTCGGCGACGTCCTTCAGCAGCGACAGCAGCTCGCCCGACGCCTTGCTGTCGTCGAGGGAGGCAACGATTTCGATCGGCTGCGTGGCGCGTTCGAGGTAACTTTTCAGTTGGGCCTTGGTGGCTGCGTCGAGCATGGCAGACTCACTTTCGATATTCAAAAACTATCAACTCGGGATAAAAAGACCCGGGGCCTCGTGAGCACCCGGGCCTCCTGGCGCGGGGCTTAGATCTTGCCGACGAGGTCGAACGACGGTGCAATGGTCTTGTCGCCGTCATTCCACTTGGCCGGGCAGACTTCGTTGGGGTGCGCCGCGGTGTACTGAGCCGCCTTGAGCTTGCGCAGCGTTTCCTTGACGTCGCGAGCGATTTCGTTGGAGTGCACTTCGGCGGTCTTGATGATGCCGTCGGGGTTGATCACGAAGGTGCCGCGAAGCGCCAGACCTTCTTCGGGGATGTGCACGCCGAAAGCGTTGGTCAGGGTGTGGGTCGGGTCGCCCACCAGAGGGAACTTGGCCTTGCCGACGGCAGGCGACGTGTCGTGCCACACCTTGTGCGAGAAATGCGTGTCGGTGGTCACGATGTAGACCTCGGCACCCAGTTTCTGGAACTCAGGATAGTTGTCGGCCGCATCTTCGACTTCGGTCGGGCAATTGAAGGTGAAAGCAGCCGGCATGAAGATCAGCACGGACCACTTGCCCTTGAGCGTTTCGTCGGAGACGTCGATGAACTTGCCGTTGAGGTAGGCCTGGGTCTTGAACGGTTGGACTTGGGTGTTGATCAGGGACATGGTGCTTCCTTGGCGGTGCAGATGAAGAAAAGGGTGAGCCATGAGTATAGCTAACAAAATAACAAATTTGATAGTAATGAGCTATCGAGTGCATCGGGTGCACCTATGAATTCGTGAACGGCGGATCCTTGCCGAACACGAACGCCTATCACCCTCACACGCATGCAGACCGGCTGCGCATGGGATTGCTTGCGTGGCCCTGCGGGCCGCACGGACAATCGCTGTTTCGAGAACAAGGAAGAACACCATGAAGGGCGACCCACAGGTCATCGAACATCTCCAGGCGCAGCTCAAGAACGAGCTCACCGCGATCAACCAGTACTTCCTGCACTACCGCATGCTGAAGCATTGGGGCTTGGACAAGCTGGCCAAGAAGGAATATGCGGAGTCGATCGGCGAAATGAAGCATGCCGACTGGCTGATGGACCGCATCTTCATGCTGGATGGCCTGCCCAACCTGCAAGACCTTGCCAAATTGAACGTCGGCGAGGACGTGCCTGAACTCCTGGCGTGCGACCTCAAGGCGGAATACGGCGCGCAGGCCACCATCAAGGCCGGCATGGCCCACTGCGAGACAGTGCGCGACTACGTGTCGCGCGACCTGTTGCAGAAGATCCTCGATGACACCGAGGAACACATCGACTTCCTGGAGACCCAGATCGACCTCATCGGCAAGGTGGGTCTGCAGAACTACTTGCAGTCGCAAATGGGCGAACCCGAGTAGACAAGCAGCCGGCCACGCCATGGCGGGACTTCGGTCCCGCTTTTTTTTGCTTTACGCAACTTCACAAGCTATCGAATAGATAGCGGCATGGCCCCGCACGGCGGTCGATTTCGGTTCCTTCAGGGACCGATAGGTCTCGACACAAATGGTATTGATTCTCATTTGTAAGGCTAGAATTCTCGCCTTCGAATGACCTCTACCGCCTCCCCCGACACCCGCCGCCGCGCCTATTGGCTCAAGACCCTGCATGAATGGCATTGGGTGAGTTCGGCGCTTTGCCTGATCGGCATGATCCTTTTCAGCGTCACGGGCTTCACGCTGAATCACTCCTCGCAGATCGAAGCCAAGCCCCAGGTCACCACCCTGCGCGACAAGGTCGACGACGCGCTGCGCGCTCACCTCGAACAACAGGCTGTCGAGGTTCGAAAAGCCCGCAAGGGCAAGGCTGAACTGCCGTCCGAGTTGCGGGCCTGGGTCGACAAGACCTGGCGGATCGACACGGGCGATGGCGACGCCGAATGGTCCGACGACGAGGTCTATCTTTCGCTCCCCCGCCCGGGCGGCGATGCCTGGCTGCGGGTGAGCCTAGGCGACGGTGAGGTCGAATACGAGCGCACCGACCGCGGCTGGATTTCCTATCTGAACGACCTGCACAAGGGCCGCCACACGGGCGCGGCCTGGCGCTGGTTCATCGACATCTTTGCCGCCGCGGCGCTGGTGTTCTCGATCACCGGCCTCTTCATTTTGAAGATGCACGCCGGCAACCGCCCCTTCACCTGGCCGATGGTCGGCATGGGTCTGGTCATCCCGGTGCTGCTCGCGCTGCTGTTCATTCACTAGTTCGTCCCAAGAAAGGTCTCCCGTGCAAGTCCGCTACTCCCTGGCCATTCCCACGCTCGCGGCCCTGTTCGGCGTTCCCGCCGTCGCCGCCAGTCTCGGCGCGAGCATCGAAGTGCCGCGCCTGAACGTGTCCGAGTACCACCGCCCCTACGTGGCCGCATGGATCGAACGGGCGGACAACAGCGTCGCCGCCACCGTAGCGGTCTGGTACGACGTTCGCACGCGGACGAACAACCCCGAAGGTGAAGGCACCAAGTGGCTCAAGGACCTGCACCAATGGTGGCGCCGCACGGGCCGCGAACTCCAGGTGCCGATCGACGGCGTGACCGGCGCGACCAAACCCGCCGGCACCCACGGGGTCAGCCTCCCCGACGCCGCCGCCGCGAAGCTCGCACCGGGGGCCTACAAGTTCGTGGTCGAGGCCGCACGAGAAGTCGGCGGTCGCGAGGTCGTGTCCGTCCCCTTCCAATGGCCGCCCACCAAGGCCGACCAGCAGCGCGCCAGCGGCAGCACCGAGCTGGGCGACATCAAACTCGAACTCAAGCCCTGAGCGTCCATCCGATCCCCTCACCGGAAAGTCCATCATGACCTTGTCCCTCCGCACCCTCGCTCTCGCCACCGCCTTGACGGCCGTCGGCATGGCCCACGCGCACAACGCCTGGCTGCTGCCTTCGACCACGGTGCTGTCCAAGCCCGACACCATCTCGGTCGACGCCGCCGTCTCGAACGACCTCTTCGTCGCCAACCACGCCGCGATGCGCCTGGACAACCTGCTGATCACCGCACCCGACGGCAGCACGGTCAAGCCGGAGTCGGAGGCCAAGCTCAAGCACCGCAGTGTGTTCGACGTGAACGTCGGCGCACCGGGCACCTATCGCATCGCCGTCGTCAATGCCGGCGGCTTCGCGAGCTGGAAGGACAAGGCAACGGGCCAGCAGAAGCGCGCCCGTGGCACGCCCGAGTCGCTCGCCAAGGAGATTCCGGCCGACGCGCAGGAGGTGA
The DNA here is from genome assembly GCF_030317205.1 of Variovorax sp. J2L1-78. Taxonomy (NCBI): domain Bacteria; kingdom Pseudomonadati; phylum Pseudomonadota; class Betaproteobacteria; order Burkholderiales; family Comamonadaceae; genus Variovorax; species Variovorax arabinosiphilus. The sequence goes on from NZ_JASZYB010000001.1 coordinate 2,164,485, forward strand.
CGGTCACGCAATCCGTCGGCCGCATCGAAACCTTCGTGACGGTGGGCAAGCCCTCGGCACCGAAGCCGATCGGCCAGGGCCTCGAGATGGTGTCGACCGGCGGCGCGTTCACCGACCTCGCCAAGGGCGAGAAGGCCACCTTCGCGCTGCACATCGACGGCCAGCCGGCGAAGGACCTCGAAGTGACCGTGACGGCCGGCAACACGCAGTACCGCGATCAGTTGGCCGAAGTGAAGGTCAAGACCGACGACAAGGGCCAGTTCAGCGTGACCTGGCCCACCGCCGGCATGTACTGGATCGACGCCAGCACCAAGGACAACAAAACGACGATGCCGCAGGCCAAGGAGCGCCGCCTGAGCTATGCGGCCACCGTGGAAGTGATGCCCTGAGCCCAGAAACGGTGAGCGCGCAGGTGCGCCCCTCCTTCGCTACCTGGCGCGCCGGCGGCTATGCGAACGTGGCCATGCCGCGCGTGGCTGACCCTTCGCGCCTCCAGTCGCTGGCCGGCCGCACCATGGGCACCACCTGGTCGCTCCGGTTCGACAACCCGTCGATGCAGCCGCACGATGCGGTCCGCGCCGCCGTGACCGATGCGCTCGACCGGGTGGTTGCGCAGATGAGCACCTGGGAGCCGACGTCCGACATCAGCCGCTACAACGCAGCCGAAGCCGGCACCCGCCATGCCCTGCCCGCGGCGTTCGCGCAAGTGCTGGCCTGTGCGCTGCATTGGGCCGAGGCGAGCGGCGGTGCCGTCGACCCGACGGTCGGCCCGCTGGTCGCGCTGTGGGGTTTCGGCGCCCAGGCCGGGCCGGACCATCACCGTCGCCCGCCCTCGGCGGCGGCCCTGGCCGACGCGCGCTCGCGCACCGGCTGGGAACGCCTTGCTTTCGACGCGGCCGACAAGCACCTCGCGCAACCCGGCGGTCTGCAGCTGGATCTGTCCGGCATCGCCAAGGGCTTTGCGGTGGACCATGTGGCCGACGCGCTCATGGCGACCGGCCTGCAGAACTTCCTGATGGAGATCGGCGGCGAACTCCGGGGCGTGGGTCGACGCCCCGACGGCCAATCCTGGCGCGTGCGGCTCGACACGCCGCTCGACACCCTGCCCCCCGTGGCGCTGACGGACCTGGCGATCGCTACGTCCGGCGACCGCTGGCATGCGCACGAGTACGACGGCCGGCGCTGGTCACACACCATCGACCCGCGCAGCGGCGAGCCGAGCGCTCACGCGCTGGCCTCGGTCACGGTGCTGCATCCGTTCTGCATGCATGCCGATGCGCTGGCGACCGCGCTCACCGTGCTCGGCCCGATCGACGGCGCCGCCTTTGCCGCACGCCACGAGGTCGCGGCGCTCTTCGTCTGCCGTGATGGCGAGGCCGGGCATCGTGCCATCGCCACGCCGGCCTGGACGGCGCGCGTTGCATGAGCCATCTCTCGCTGCCACAACGCCCTTCGCGCCGCTGATCGATGACCGAGCCTTTCCATCGCATCGGGGCTGCGGGCCTGCTGGTGCTTGCATACGTCGCCATGTGCCTGGCGATCTGGTGGCGCCAGCGCCGTCGCCACGCCGCGGCGGCGCGCGCCGCAACGGCACTGGCCGGTGACGGCGCGCAATCGCCGATGCTGGTCGTCTTCGCGACCCAGACCGGACAGGCCGAGGCAATCGCATGGCAGACCGGCCGCGCGCTGCATGCCAAGGGCACGCCGGTGCGCGTGCTCTCGCTCAACGACGTGGACGCCGAGACGCTGCGCGCCGCGCAACGTGCGCTCTTCGTGGCCAGCACCTACGGCGAAGGCGACGCCCCGGACGGCGCCAGCCTCTTCACCGAACGTTGGATGGGCGCGGCCGAGACGCTGCCGACGCTGCGCTACGCCCTGCTCGCGCTGGGCGATCGCCAGTACGACCGCTTCTGCGGCTTCGGCCGCGCACTGGATGCATGGCTGCAATCGACCGGTGCCGTGCCGGTCGCACCCCGCATCGAGGTCGACAACGGCGACCCGGCCGCGTTGGCAGACTGGCATGCGCAATGGGGCGGTGGCGAGGCCTCCGGTGCCGGCGAAGTCATTACCGAATTCGCACCTTGGCGGCTGGTCCGGCGCGAGCTGCTCAATCCAGGCAGCGAAGGCGGCCCGGTCTACCATCTCGGCTTCCAGGCGCCGCACGGCGTCGTGCCTGACTGGCAATCCGGCGATCTGGTGCAGGTCGCGCTGGTCAACGATCCCGCCCGGCCGCGCGACTACTCGGTCGCCTCGATCCCGTCGGATGGAGAACTGCAGCTGTTGGTGCGACAGGAGCGCCATCCCGACGGCACGCTGGGGGCGGCCTCCGGCCTGCTGACCTCCACGCTGTCGCTCGGCGATTCGGTGGCCATGCGCCTGCGCCCGCACCGCAACTTCCGACTTGACGGCAATGCCGCCCGGCCCCTGATCCTCATCGGCAACGGCACCGGCCTGGCGGGCCTGCGCGGCCACCTGCGTGCGCGTGCCGCCGCGGGGCAGCACGAGAACTGGCTGCTGTTCGGTGAGCGGAATGCGTCGCACGATTTCCTGTGCCGTGCGGAACTCGAGGCATGGCGCGACAGCAGCACGCTGCGCAGGCTGGACATGGTTTTCTCGCGCGATCAAGCCGAGCGGCTCTACGTTCAGCATCGACTTCTGCAACTGGGCGACGAATTGCGCGACTGGCTGGTGCGTGGCGCCGCCATCTACGTCTGCGGCAGCCTGCAAGGCATGGCGGCGGGCGTCGATGCGGCATTGCGCGAGTTGGCGGGCGATGCACAGATCCGCGCGCTGACCGCAGAAAGGCGGTACTGCCGGGACGTCTACTAGTCCCGGCTCCGTGGCGTCTTGGCAACAACACGTAAGAATCTTGAGGATTTTTATATGCGAATCATTATCATTCGCGTAGCAGGCCATTCAGTGCCTGCCTCACCCAGCCACCGCCTCCTCGATCCGCCGATGTCGGCGCTACCGGGCGCAGCCAGTCGAGTCCAGAAAAACCTCAGAGGACCTTCATGGCGTCATATATCAAAGCGCGCAAGCACGCTGCGCGTTCCACCACTCCACCCTTCGCCAGCGCAGCAGCCGCCACCTTGATCGTCATGGCCATGCCGGTCGGCGCCCAGACTGCGGCGACCAGCACGTTGAAGGAAGTGCGGGTGCAGGATTCGGTGGCGCCCGACTACAAGGCCGACACCTCCGCCAACACAAAGTTCACGGCCCCGCTGGTCGACACGCCGCAGACGATTTCCGTCATCAAGGAGCAGGTGCTGCGCGAACAAGGCGCCACCACCCTGACCGAGGCGCTGCGCAACACCCCCGGTGCCAGCACCTTCTTCCTGGGCGAGAACGGCAACACCAACACCGGTGACACCATCTACATGCGGGGCTTCGACAGCTCCAGCAGCATCTTCGTGGACGGCATCCGCGACCTGGGCTCTGTGTCGCGCGACACCTTCAACATCGAGCAGGTCGAAGTGGTCAAGGGTCCGGCCGGCACCGACGTCGGCCGCACGTCGCCGACGGGCTACATCAACATGATCACCAAGAAGCCCAGCCTGGAAGACAGCTTCAACGGATCGCTGGGCTTCGGCAGCGCGAACTTCAAGCGCGGCAGCGTCGACTGGAACAAGTCGCTCAGCGGCGAGAACGGCATCGGCGCAGCCTTCCGGCTCAATGCGGTGGTCGACGACTCCGACGTCGCCGGGCGCGACGTGGTGAAGAACAAGCGCTCGGCGATTGCGCCGTCGCTCGCCTTCGGGCTCAACAGCCCGACCCGCGTCTATCTCGACTACGTGCATGTCGACCAGGACAACATCCCGGATGGCGGCGTGCCCACCATCGGACTGCCCGGCTTCGCGAGTCCGGACGCCCGACGCGGATTCCTCAGCACGGCCGCGCGTGTCGATTCCAGCAACTACTACGGCACCACCTCCGACTTCGACAAGGTCAAGTCGGACATGTTCACCGCGCGTTTCGAGCACGACCTGACACCCAACGTGACGTTGCGCAACACCACCCGCTACGCCAAGACGTCGCAGGATTACATGCTGACGGCCTTCATGGGCACCTCCGCCAACATCGTGACGCCGAGCGCCGCCAACCCGGCCGGCTGGACCCTGGCGCGAAGCAACCCGACGAACAAGGACCAGGTCAACAAGATCTTCACCAACCAGACCAACGTCAGCGCAAAGTTCAACACCGGCAGCGTCGGCCACTCGCTCAACGCAGGCGTCGAGCTGATGCGCGAAGAGCAGGACAGCTACGGCTACTACGGCATCAACGCGCTCGGCAACGGCGTCGCGGTCGGAAGCGGCAGCTGGCCGGCCGCCAATCTGTACAACCCGAACCCGAACGTCACCGGCTACAACCGCATCCGCAACGGCGCAGACAGCAAGGGCACGACCGATACGGTGGGCATGTACGTGTTCGACACGCTCAAGTTCAACGAGCAGTGGCAACTGACTGGCGGCCTGCGCGTCGACCACTACAGCACCGACTACCTCGCGGGCACGCGTTCGACCGCGACCAGCAATCCGACGCTGCCTGTCGGCACGCTGGTGTCGACGTCGCTCAGCACGTCCGACAACCTGGTGACAGGGAAGCTCGGCCTGGTCTACAAGCCCGCGGAGAACGGTAGCATCTATGCGGCCTACGGCACCGCCGCGCAACCACCGGGCGGCGCCAACTTCGCGCTCAGCACCTCGGCCAACAGCGCCGCGAACGTGAACTACGAGCCGCAGAAGGCCAAGACGGCGGAAGTCGGCACCAAGTGGGACCTGCTCGACAAGAAGCTCGCGCTCACCGCGGCGCTCTATCGCACCGAGGTCGAGAACGAGGTGGTGCAGGACCCGACCAACACGGCGGTCTACTACCAGACGGGCAAGAAGCGCGTCCAGGGCGTCGAGCTCGGCCTCGCCGGCGCCATCACGCCGAACTGGGGCGCCAGCGCCGGCTTCACCACCATGAACGCCACCGTGCTCAGCGGCCCTCCGGTTTCCGCCGATGGGAGTGCCGCGCTGGTCTACACGCCGAGGCGCGCATTCACCTCGTGGACGACCTACCGGTTGCCGTTCGGCCTGACCGTCGGTGCCGGTGCGCGTTACACGGGCGCGATCAAGCGCGGCACGGACGGCGCCGTCGGGACGCCAGCGCAGATCGATTCCTACTGGGTCGTCGACGCCATGGCCACGTACCGCGTGAACGAGAACTTCGACCTGCAGTTCAATGTCTACAACGTGCTCGACAAGGACTACGTGGCAGCGATCAACAAGAGTGGCTACCGCTACACGCCGGGCGCGCCGCGCACGTTCCGGCTCACCGCCAACTTCGCGTTCTGACGCGCCTCAAGGCGCGGCGGCAGCTGCGCTGCAATACTGAGCCCCGGCCCCATGCCGGGGCTTTTTCACTGGAGCAGACCCCCAAGATGATGCTGCATGTCCCCCACGTTCTGAGTGCAGATGAAGTGCACGCCCTGCGCGCCGCCCTGGACGCCGCTGACTGGGTCGACGGGCGCGAGACCGTTGGCCCCCAAGGCGCGCAGGTCAAGCACAACCGCCAACTGCCCGAGCATTCACCGATCGCCCGGGAGCTGGGAAAACAAGTGCTGGCGGCCGTGGCGCGCCACCCGCTTTTCTTTTCGGCGGCACTGCCGCTGCGATTCGTGCCGCCGCTCTTCAACAGCTATCAAGGTGGCGAGCACTACGGGCTCCACGTCGACGGGGCCGTGCGGCGCCTGCCCGACGGTGACGCCACGTTGCGCACCGACCTCTCCTGCACGCTCTTCCTCTGCGACCCGGACGACTACGACGGCGGCGACCTGGAAGTGGTCGACACCTACGGCACGCACGAGGTCAAGCTGCCGGCCGGCGACCTGATCCTGTATCCCTCGAGCAGCCTGCACCGGGTGCACCCTGTCACCCGCGGCGCGCGAATCTGCTCTTTCTTTTGGCTGCAAAGCATGATCCGGGACGACCAGCGGCGGGGCATGCTCTTCGAGCTCGACCAGTCGATCCAGAAATTGAGAGGCCGACTCGGCGACACCGAAGAGACGGTGGCGCTCACAGGCCACTACCACAACCTCCTGCGGATGTGGTCCGAGGTGTAATCCACATGACCGACCGGGCGTCAAGGGCAAGGCCATAGTGATTGCAAATGCGACAAATTCGTATTTATAATCGTCCATCTTCAATCAGCCAGCCAAAGCGCCTTCACCACCATGATCGTCTGCGTGTGCCGCCGAGTGTCCGACCGGGAAATCGCCCGCCATGCGCGCGCCGGCATGACTTTCGACGAAGTGCAGTTCGAGCTGGGGGTCGCCACGCAATGTGGCCAATGCGAGGGATGCGCCCGCGACGTCGTCGCACAGTGCAGCGCTTCGCACCCTGTCGCGGCACTCAACCGCGGCGACGGGACCCGGGCCATCCAGCTTGCCACTTCGATCCAGGAGAGCAACGCATGGAATTCCTCACGGCACTCGCTGGCAGCCTGATCTTCGTCGCCGGCTCGGTCTGGTGGATCTTTCGCAAATAGACAGCGGTTTAAGCTGCAAGTAGGGTGTGCCTTCGGCATGCTCTGATCGATGGGTAAATCGTGTCCGACCGCTTTTCTTCGTCTCCTCCCAGCACGCTGGGCCTGTCCCGCAATGCGGTGATCGCCGGCAGTGTGGTGCTGTTCCACGTGGCTGCGCTCTGGGCGCTGCAGAGCGGGCTGATCCGCAAGGCCGCCGAGGTGGTGATTCCCGTGGAAATCCTGAGCGAGTTCATCGAACCGCCCAAGCCCAAGGATCCGCCACCACCGCCCCCTCCCCCGCCGCCGGCCCCCAAGCCCAAGGAAATCCGGACGCCGCCACCGCCGCGTCCGATGGCCATTCGGACACCGGCGCCCGCCCCCAACGCGCCCACGGGCGTGGTCGAGCCGCAACCACCTGCACCGCCACTCGCCCCGCCGGCTCCGCCAGCGCCACCCGCGCCCCCATCCCCGCCGCCGGCTCCGCCGGCGCCACCGGCCGTTCAGCTCCCGTCTTCCAACGCCGACTACCTGAACAACCCGAAACCGGTGTACCCCGCCATGAGCAAGCGGCTGGGCGAACAGGGCAAGACGATCGTTCGCGTGCTGATCGGCGTTGACGGGCTGCCGAAAAGCGCCTCGATCCGCGAATCGAGTGGCTACGAACGCCTCGACGAGGCAGCACGCACCGCCGTGATGAGCTGGCGCTACGTACCGGGCAAACGCAATGGGGTCGTTGAACCGATGGAGTTCAACGTGCCGATCAACTGGGTTCTCAACTAATTTTCTGGAGCAGTTTCGTATGGATTCCCACTTTGGCCTGATGAACCTATGGAGTCAGGGCGACTTCGTCACCAAGGCCGTCGCCGTGCTGTTGATCGGCATGTCGCTCGCGTCCTGGATCGTGATCTTCATCAAGGCGCTGGACGTCATCAAGTACAAGCGTCTGGCGAAGCACTCGCAGGATTTCTGGCACAGCGAGGACTTCGCCACCGCCCTGAACAAGCTCGGCAAGGACGACAGCAACCCCTTCCGTGCACTCGCACTCGAAGGCCGCGAAGCGGCGGCGCACCATCGCAACACCAAGGCACATCTGCATGACGCGCTCGACGTGAGCGACTGGATCACGCGTTCGCTGCGCAACGGCATCGACGAGTTCACCGCGCGCCTGCAAGCCGGCCTGGCCGTGCTGGCCTCGGTCGGCTCGACCGCACCGTTCATCGGTCTCTTCGGCACGGTGTGGGGCATCTATCACGCACTGATGAGCATCAGCTCGGCCGGCCAGGCCACGATCGACAAGGTGGCCGGCCCGATCGGCGAGGCGCTCATCATGACGGCGCTCGGGCTGGCGGTCGCCATCCCCGCCGTGCTCGGCTACAACGCGCTGGTGCGCGGCAACAAGTTCGTGCTGACCAAGCTCAACAGCTTTGCGCACGACCTGCACGCCTACTTCGTGACCGGCGCGCGCGTCCAGTCGACCGACGCGACCATCGTGCCACTCAAGAAGGGCTGAACGCCATGGCCTTCGGAACCCAAGACGAACCCGACGAGGTGATGAACGAGATCAACATGACGCCGCTGGTCGACGTCATGCTGGTGCTGCTCATCATCTTCATCATCACCGTGCCGGTGATGAAACACGCCGTGAACATCGACCTGCCCCAGGCGACCAGCGAGCCGGAGCAAACCAAGCCGCAGAACATCTTGTTCACGGTCGCGGCCGACGGCAGCTACTACTGGAACGAGAACAAGATCGACGACAGCGCGCTCAAGTCGCTGCTGGCCACCGAGGCGGCCAAGGACCCGCAGCCCGAGCTGCACATCCGCGGCGACAAGGCGGTGCGCTACGAGCGGGTCGCACAGGCGATGTCGGCCGCGCGCGAAGCCGGCGTGCGCAAGATCGGCTTCATCACCGAGCCCGACGCGGCGAAGTAAGAACCTGCCCTTGACCAGCGACTGAAAATAAATCGATCGCGGTGATTGACTTATTATTGCGAATCATTATCATTCAGTCATTGTTTTCGATATAGGAAGCCAGATGCCTGCTACGCCCAACTCCTTCTCCGTTCTGAGCCATCCTTCGCTCGACCAGTCGGGCGGCGGCACCCTCTCGTCGCCGGTTACCCGACCGGTGCCTCTGGTCGAAAGCACCGACCTGCTGCGCGGCAGCAAGACCGTGGGCATCATGCACAACGGCTCGCTCTACCGCCTGCAGGCCACCAAACTCGGCAAGCTGATCCTCACCAAGTAAGCGATCAGCCGCCCCTCGCGCAAGTTTCATCGTGGGGCGACTCGAGGAGATCACTCTCCGAAGGGTCGTTTTTTGCTAGCCAACGGTTCACCGACTAGCCAAGCTTTTTTTCCACCTTGACACCGCATCAACGAAAACGCCGACCTGAAGGTCGGCGTTTTGCTTTGCAGCGGTGAGTGTCGGCTCAGAGACCGAGTGCCGCGATGCCGGCCTTGGCAATCTGGGCGTCTTCGTTCGACTTCACGCCGCTCACGCCCACCGCGCCGATCACGTGGCCGTCCTTGACGATCGGCACACCGCCCTCGAGCAGCCCCTGCACGGTCGGTGCGGTCAGGAACGCGGTGCGGCCGCCATTGATGATGTCCTCGTAGACCTTGCTGTCGCGGCGGCCCATGGCGGCGGTGTGGGCCTTGGCCGGTGCAATGTGCGACGACAGCGCCGCGGCGCCATCCAGACGCTGCAGCCACAGAAGGTTGCCGGCGTCGTCCGAGATCGCGATCGTCACGGCCCAGTTGTTCTTGAGCGCTTCGGCTTCGGCAGCCGCCGCGATGGCCTTGACGTCGGCGAGTTCGAGAAAGGACTTGGTCTTCATGGCTGGAACGGTGGTTGGAAAACCTGCGAGCATAGCGCGCGCATCCGCCCGGCAGTTTCTGAATGCCAGAACAAGGGATTGAGATTTTTGTCACGGACCGGCCAGCCGGCGTCCTAAAATGACGATTGCGCTGCAGCCCCGCAGCCCACCCCAGGAGTTTCAGCAATGAACGACCGCGTCAACACCCTCGACACCGCCGTCGGCTATGGCCAGACCCTGCCCCAGGCGGACCGCCAGCGCGTCCTGCGCAACACCTACTGGCTGCTGGCCCTGAGCCTGCTGCCCACCGTGCTGGGCGCCTGGATGGGCGTGGCCACGGGCATCACACGCTCGCTCACCGGCGGGCTCGGTCTGGTCGTCTTCATGGTCGGCGCTTTCGGCTTCATGTTCGCCATCGAAAAGACCAAGAATTCAGCCGCCGGGGTTCCTGTGCTGCTGGCCTTCACCTTCTTCATGGGTTTGATGCTGTCACGGCTGATCGCGATGGTGTTGGGCTTCAAGAACGGCTCCGACCTTATCATGATCGCCTTTGGCGGCACGGCCGGCGTGTTCTTCGCGATGGCCTCGCTCGCGACGATCATCAAGCGCGATTTGTCCAGCATGGGCAAATGGCTCTTCGTCGGTGCGATGGTGCTGATGGTGGGCGCGGTCATCAACGTGTTCGTCGGCTCCAGCGCCGGCATGATGGCAATCTCGGTGGCCGCCATCGCGATCTTCTCGGCCTACATGCTCTACGACCTGAAGCAGATCATCGACGGCGGCGAGACCAACTACATCAGCGCGACGCTCGCGCTGTACCTGGATCTCTTCAACGTGTTCCAGAGCCTGCTGGCACTGCTCGGCATCTTCGGCGGCGAGCGCGACTGACCGGTTTGCCCGCTCCAAAGAAGAAAGGCCCCGTCGGGGCCTTTCTTCATGGTCGCTCGAAGACGGCGATCGATTCGACGTGCGCCGTGTGCGGGAACATGTTGACCACACCGGCCGCCGTGCACCGGTAGCCTGCCTGGTGCACCAGCAGGCCGGCGTCACGCGCCAGCGTCGATGGATTGCAGCTCACATAGACGATGCGCTTGGGCGCCGTCCAGCCTGAGGGCAGCCCGCCCTCCTGCAGGTGCAGATCGGCCAAGGCCTTGGCCAGCGCGAAGGCGCCTTCGCGCGGCGGGTCGACCAGCCACTTGTCCGCCGCGCCATCGGCCATCAGCATCTCCGGCGTCATCTCGAACAGGTTGCGCGCGACGAAGCGGGCCGGCGCCAGCGCGCCGCGCGGCGGCACGGCCGGACGGTTGCGCTCGAAGTTGTCCGTTGCCCGTGCGACCAGCGTGTCGCTGCCCTCGATGCCCAGCACCTCGCGCGCCCGCGTGGCCAGCGGCAGCGTGAAGTTGCCCAGGCCGCAGAACCAGTCGATCACGCGCTCGTCGCCCTGCACGTCAAGCAGACGCAGGGCGCGCCCGACCAGTGCGCGGTTGATGTGCGGGTTGACCTGCGTGAAGTCCGTCGGCTTGAACGGCATCGTCACGCCGAAGGCTGGCAAGGCATAGGACAGCACGGGGCCGCCTTCGTCCAGCAGGTGGACGGTGTCGGGCCCCTTCGGCTGCAGCCACCATTGCACGCCGGGGTTCAGCGACGCGAAGTCGCGCAGGCGTTGCAGGTCGGCGACCGACAGCGGCTCGAGATGGCGCAGCACCAGGGCGATCACGCCCAAGCTCGTGCCGTCCGGCGCATCGCCGCAGGCCAGCTCGATCTGCGGGCAGGTGGCGTGGGCATCGAGCGAACCGATGAGCGCACGCAGCGGCATCAGCATGTCGCTCACCCGCACGGGCAGCACGGGGCACACCTGCATGTCGGCGAGGTAGCGGCTCTTGCGCTCGTGAAAGCCGATCAGCACCGTGCCCTTCTTCACCACGTGGCGCACCGACAGGCGCGCCCGGTAGCGGTAATGCCAGGCCGGCCCTTCCAGCGGACGCATCATGTTCTCGGGCTTGACCTTGCCGAGATGCCAGAGGTTGTCTTCCAGCGCACGCTGCTTGACGGCCACCTGGGCCGCCGCATCGAGGTGCTGCATCTTGCAGCCGCCGCAGGCGCCGGTGTGCAGCCCGAAGTGCGGGCAGCCGGGGCGCACGCGTTGCGACGATTCGCGGCGGATCGCGCTCACCGTGCCCTGCGCCCAGTTGTTCTTCTTGCGGTGCTGGTTGAATTGCACCTCCTCGAAAGGCAAGGCACCTTCGATGAACACCACCATGCCATCGGCCTTGTGCGCCACGCCCTGGGCATCGAGGTCGAGCGACTCGACGGTCAGCCATTCATCGCGGGCATCGGTGGCGCCTGGGGCAGCGCCGCCTTTTTCTGTCTTTTCGGTCATGGGGGATTGTCTCAGGCGGCCTGATGCCACACGGCGCGCACCCGGCGCGCCGTCGTCGTGGAACTGCTGCAGCTACTGGCGCGAGGGCAGATAACGCGCCGGGTCGACCGGTTTGCCCTGGCGGCGGATCTCGAAATGGAGCTTCACGCGGTCGGCATCGCTGTTGCCCATTTCCGCGATCTTCTGCCCCTTCTGCACCGACTGGTCTTCCTTCACCAGCAACGCCTGGTTGTGCGCATAGGCGGTGAGGTAGGTGTTGTTGTGCTTGAGGATGATGAGATTGCCGTAGCCGCGCAAGCCGGCGCCGGCGTACACGACGCGCCCATCGGCAGCGGCGAGCACCGAATCGCCCGCCTTGCCGCTGATGTCCAGGCCCTTGTTCTTGGCTTCGTCGAAGCCCGCGATGAGCGTGCCGTGCGCCGGCCAGATCCAACCGAGGTCTTCGTCCCCCGACGCGGCCGCAGGCGGCGTCGCCGGCTTGGCCGGTGCGCTGGCCGCCGCCACGGGCGCCGTGGGGCTCGACGGCGTGACCGTCGGCTGGGGCGCGACCGGGCGCGTGACCACGCCGTTGGGCTCGACCGTGGCCGGCGCCGTCGCCGCCACAGTGGCCCCGGGCGCGATCACCCGCAGAACCTGCCCGACTTCGATCAGGTCGGGGTTGTCGAGGTTGTTCCAGCGCGCGATGTTCTGCCAGGTCTGGCCGGTCTCGTTCGCGATCCGGCGGATGGTGTCACCGGGGCGAACGGCGTAGTAGCCGGGCTTGCCGTAGTTCTCGATGCCCGGCAGCGGCTTGCCGGACGCGTCGGTGGTGATCGGTGGAAGACCTGGCGCAGGCGGCGTGGCGCTGCCATTGCCGCGGGCCATGATGCCGCGATCTTCGACCGGCACGGGGCCGCTTGGCGACGCACACCCTGCAAGCACGAGCATCGACGCCAACATCAAACCAGCCGCCCAGCGCCGATTGCCAAATCCCTGCATGTGTTCGTCCTTCAAGCAATCCCCGATTTTAGGGGGACAAAATGAACCGCCTCAAGAACGCGGCGTTGCAGTCCCGTGACGGTTTTATCGATCACGACCAGTGCCTGGCCACCGCCGGGCGAATGGGTCGGCGCCACGATGCGCCCGCCGACCGCCAACTGCTCGACCCAGGCGTCGGGCACGGCCTCGCCGCCCGCCGCCGCGATGATGCCGGCATAGGGCCCGCCTTTGGCATAGCCCACCATGCCGTCGCCGAGCAGCAGGTGCACGGTCGCCAGCCGGAACGGCCGCAGATTGGCCCGGGCGCGCTCGTGCAGGCCGCGGAGTCGTTCGATGCTGTAGACCTCGCTCGCCACATGGCTCAGCACGGTGGCCTGGTAACCGCAACCGGTACCGATTTCCAGCACCCGGCCCAGCCGGTCGCCCGGCTTGCCGGCCAGCGCCGGCGCGCCGAGCAGCAGTTCGATCATGCGCGCCACCACGTTGGGCTTGGAGATCGTCTGGCCCAGGCCGATCGGCAGGCTCGTGTCCTCGTAGGCCTGGTTGACAAGCGCGCTGTCGACGAAGAGATGCCGCTCGACCGTGCCCATCGCCCTCAGCACGCGCGCGTCGGCCACGCCCTGCGCGGCCAGGCGCTGCACCATCCGCGCACGGATGGCGTCGGAGGCCATCGACGGCGTGGTCGGCACCAGCGGGCGAACCGGGACGGCGGGCTGCCGGCCGCGGGTGACGGCGGACGCCGTCGGCGTGAGACGCACCGGAAACCCGGGCCTCGAAGGCGGCTTGGACGACATCAGCGGCCTGCTCCGCCGCACGGCATGGGGCGCAGCACGGTCACCGCAGCAGACGCGTCACGGTGTCGCGCCATTGCCCGAGGTTGGCATGGTCCGTGAGGTCGATCTGCAGCGGTGTGAGCGCCACATGGCCTTCGGACGTGGCGTGGAAATCGGTACCCTCGCCGCTGTCCTTGGCGCCACCGGCACCGGCAATCCAGTACATGGTCTCGCCGCGCGGACTTTCTTGCGTGATCACCTTCTCCGCCGCATGCCGGCGGCCGAGCCGGCACACCTTGATGGGCTTGAGCTCGTCGAACGGCCGGTTCGGAATGTTGACGTTCAGCAACCACGCCGGCCCTTCGAGCATGCGCTCGCGCTCGATGCGCTCGACCAGACGGCGCGCGACCCGCGCAGCCGAATCGACATGCGCCCAGCCCTTCTCGATCTGCGAGAAGGCGATGGCCGGAACGCCGAAGAGGTACGCTTCCATCGCTGCGCCAACGGTCCCGGAATAGATGGTGTCGTCACCCATGTTGGCACCGTTGTTGATGCCCGACACGACCAGGTCGGGCTTGTAGCCCAGCACGCCCTTGAGCGCGATGTGCACACAGTCAGCCGGCGTGCCCGTGACGTAGCGGAAGCCGTTGTGGGCCTCGTGAACATACAGCGGCGCGGCCAGCGTCAGGGCGTTCGACTTGGCACTGTTGTTGTGCTCGGGGGCGATGACCTCGACATCGGCGAAGTCCTTGAGCGCATCGTGCAGGGCGACGATGCCGGGCGCCTGGAAGCCGTCGTCGTTGGAAATGAGTATCTTCATGGCGTCTGGGAGTGCGCGCGATTGTAGGCGCCGGGTCGGTCGCCGCAGGGACAAGAACCGCGTTCCTGGCACCCTATCATGGCCCGCTTTCCCCGCCCGAGCGACCCATCGAAGGAGACATCTGCATGCATGCCTGGCTTTGCGAAAACCCCACCGGCGTCGATGCGCTGACCTGGAAAGAACTCCCGACGCCCACGCCGGGACCGGGACAGGTGCTCATCGAGATCAAGGCGGCCAGCCTGAACTTTCCCGATCTGCTGATCGTACAGAACAAATACCAAATGAAGCCGCCTCTGCCCTTCGTGCCGGGCTCGGAGTACGCGGGCGTCGTGCAGGCCGTCGGCGACGGCGTCACGAATCTGAAGCCTGGCCAGAACGTGGCGTGCCTGTCGGGTACCGGCGGCTTCGCCACCCATGTGATCGCGCCCGCTGCGCAGTGCATGCCCTTGCCCGCGGGCTTCGACCTGGTCGACGCAGCCGCCTTCATCATGACTTACGGCACCTCGTGGCACGCCCTCATGGACCGGGCGCAACTGAAGGCCGGGGAAACGGTGCTGGTCCTGGGGGCCGCAGGCGGCGTCGGCACGGCCGCGATCCAGATCGCCAAGGCAGCAGGCGCGACGGTCATCGCCGCCGCGTCGACCGACGAGAAGTGCGCACTCTGCGAATCACTCGGCGCCGATCGCAGCATCAATTACTCAACGCACGCACTGCCGACCGGCTTTCGCGACGCGATCAAGGAAGCCACGGGCGGCCGAGGGCCCGACGTGATCTACGACCCGGTCGGCGGCGACTTCGCCGAACCGGCATTCCGCTCCATTGCATGGCGCGGCCGCTATCTCGTGGTCGGGTTCGCCGGCGGTGGCATTCCCGCGTTGCCCCTGAATCTGACGTTGCTCAAGGGCGCATCGATCGTCGGCGTCTTCTGGGGCGACTTCGCTCGGCGAGAGCCAAAGGCGAATGCACACATGATGTCGGAATTGGCAACCTGGTATGAACAGGGAAAGATCAAGCCAGTGATCGACAGCACCATGCCGATGGGCGAATTGAAAGCCGCCTACGCCCACATGGGTTCGCGGGGCGTCAAAGGCAAACTGGTGATGGTGAACTGACCTGGCAACAGTGCCAATGCAGCACCCATGAAAAAGGCCCGCATCTGCGGGCCTTTTTCATTGCGCCATGCGCGCGAAAACGCGTTACTTGATCTCGTAGTCCGACAGCGACTTGCCGGCTGCCAGGGCCTCGGTAACCCAACGCGGCTTGCGGCCACGGCCCCCCGACCACGTCTCACCGGCCGGACCTCGGTACTTCGCAGCCTTTGCTGGTGCCGCGCTCACGCTGCGCTTGCCGCCCGCCCCCCGCGTGGACAGCTTGAGGTCTGCAGCCGTCAAACCGAATTCCGCAATCTTCTGGCGAATCTCTTCGATCACACCTGCGCGCTCGTGATTGCGCAGTTCCTCGGCCTGCTTGCGCAATTGCGCAATGTGCTCTTCGTTCTTCTTGATCTGCGAATTGATGTCGGCGAGCGTAGATGCCATTTGAGCGTCCCAGGGTCGGTTTAAGGAAAGCTGAATTTTAATTGAGAACGCAATAGCCACAAGTGCTCGAAACCTCAAATGCCAAAAAAAAAGCGCCCGTCTTACAACGGGCGCCTTTTATACAAAGCAGTTGGGGTGGCTGATGGGACTCGAACCCACGACGACCAGAATCACAATCTGGGACTCTACCAGCTGAGCTACAGCCACCGCAGAGCCGTCGATTATAGCGTCAGAAATCAGCGGTTGGCCACCTGATTCAAATCCGGCCGGGGCACCAGGATCTCCGCCTTGTAGCGCGCCTTCAGCACGTTGTAATAGGCGAGGTTTTCGGCGGCAGCCACCGCCTGGGCGAACTGCTCGCTCTCCTGCTTCGCAGCGTCTGCGGACGGCGCCGTGCGGCCCAGGCTCTTGACGATGCGCAGCACCGCATAGCCGTCGGCGCCCAGATCGACGCCTGCCAAGGCCGGCAATTGGGTCGCATCGGCACGCAGCGCGGCCTCGACGATCGATGGCGGCTGCGATTGCGGGTCGATACGCGACAGCGTCACCGGTGGCGCCAGCGTGGCGCCGGCCGCATTGCTGCGCCAGGCCGCCAGCTTGGCTTCGCCATCGGCCTTGGCCAGCGCTGCCGCCTTCTCCGCCACCAGTTGCGTGCGGACCTTGTCCTTCACCTCGGCCAGGGGCACGGTGCGCGCGGGTGCGTATTGCGCGATGCGACCGGACGCGAGCTGGTTCGGGCCGATCTCGATCGCCTCCGTGTTGTGCTTGCGCTCCAGCGTGTCGGGCGCGAACAGCGCCTTGAGGAAATTGGCACTGGCCAGCGCACCGGTCGCACCTGGCGCCGGCGTACGCGCGACGTCGCTGGCCTTGCGGATGGTGAGCTTGAGCTTGTCGGCCGCCGGCTGCAGGCTGTCCGGTTGCTGGTACACGGCGTCGGTGAAGGCTTCGGCGGCCTTCGCGAATTCCTGCGTGGCCTGCTGCCCGCGGACCTCGTTCTCGATGGCCGCCCGCGCCTGCTCGAAAGGCTGCACCACGCCTGGCTTGATGTCGTCGAGCTTGATGATGTGATAGCCGAACTCGGTCTCCACGATGTTGCTGATCTCGCCCTTCTTCAGCGCGAACATCGCGTCTTCGAAAGGCTTGACCATCGCACCGCGCGACACGAAGTCCAAGTCGCCGCCTTTTTCCGCGGACCCCGGGTCCTGCGAGTTCTTGCGGGCCACCGCAGCGAAGGTCGTGGGGGCTTTCTTCACCTCTGCCAACAGTTGCTCGGCCTTGGCGCGCGCCGCGTCGCGTTCGGCTTTCGGTGCACTCGGCGGTGCGGTGATCAGGATGTGGCTGGCGCGTCGCTCTTCGGGCGTGCCGAAGCGGGCGCTGTTCTGCTCGTAGTAGCTCTTGAGATCGGCCTCGCTCACCGAGATGTTCTTCTTCGCTGCGTCCAGGTCGAGCACCAGATACTCGACGCTCGCCTGCTCGGGCGCTTGGAACTGCGCGGCGTGGTCCTTGTAGTAGGCCTCGATGTCCGCGTCGTTCACCGTCACCTTCGACGTGAAATCGGCCGGCTTGAAGCGTGCGATCTGCACCTCGCGGCGGTCGAGAACGATGTTGAACATGGCCTGCACCTGTGCTGGCGTCGCGAAAGCCGTGCCGGTAACACCACCGAGCACCTGCTGTGTTGCAAGCCCCGCCCCGTACGCTGCCATGTATTGCTCCGGTGTCTGACCGCCAGTGGCCATCGCAAACGCCGCACGGTCAAACTCCGACTTCCCGTCCTTCGTCACAACAAATGCTTTGAGACTCGGGTCGCTTGCAAAAATTGCGGATAGACGATCATCCGATACGCTCATATTCGTCTTCGCAGCCGCAGCAGCCAGCACGCGGTCGCGCACCATGCGTTCGAGTGTGGCGTAGCGCGCGGCATCGGAATCGAGCAAGGCCGGGTCAACGTTCGGCGACTGGCGGCGGATGCGGTCGACCTCGTTGCGATGCTGCATGTCCCATTCCGGACGCGTGATGTCGTGACCGTCGACACGAGCGACCTTCTCGCCCTTCTGGTCGCCCTGGTAGCGGTCGACACCGAACAGGACGAAGGACGGAATGATCAGCACGAACAAGACGCCCATGACGATCTTGTTGTACTTGCGGAAGAACTCGAACATGCTTGAACGCTCTCTCTGTGACGGTTGCCGAAGGCAAAACAAAAAAGGCGAACTCGTGTTCGCCTTATTGCCGGGTGGTGGGTGCTGAGGGGCTCGAACCCCCGACCTACGCCTTGTAAGGGCGCCGCTCTACCAACTGAGCTAAGCACCCCCGAGGAAGAAGTATCTCAGTTCAGCGCGTCTTTCAGCGCCTTGCCCGGACGGAACTTCGGGATCTTGGCGGCCTTGATTTTAATCGCGTCGCCGGTGCGCGGATTCCGGCCGGTGCGCGCAGCGCGCTTGCCCACTGCGAAAGTCCCGAAACCGACGAGCGACACGGAGTTGCCCTTCTTGAGCGTGGTACGAATGGCGCCGATGGTGGACTCGAGTGCGCGCGTGGCGGCGGCTTTGGAGATGTCGGCGTTTTTTGCGATGTGCTCAATCAGTTCGGTCTTGTTCACAAGGGCCCCTCAGAGGAAAAGTGGATCGGGCGTCAGATGCAGTGGCCGGCCCCGCGATGGAGCCTTTGGCACGCGAATGGATGGCAGAGCTGACGTGTCGGCAGCAGACTGCCGACAAGGATTACAACCACAGGGCTACGGGGTGTCAATAAGTCACACGGCCGCGCAGCCCCGCGGGGAGCGCGATTTTAGGGGTGTTTTGTGAAGTCGTTTTTTTAAAGCGCCTCGGCGATGGCGCGGCCCAGATCGGTCGTGCCTGCAGTTCCCCCGATGTCGCGCGTGCGCGGTGCGCCGCTTTGGGGCGCCAGTACTTTCTCGATGGCGGCCAGGATCGCGTCGTGGGCGTCCTTGTGGCCGAGAAATTCCAGCATCATCGCGCCGCACCAGATCTGGCCGATCGGGTTCGCGATGCCCTGCCCCGCGATGTCGGGCGCCGACCCATGAACCGGCTCGAACAGCGACGGCGTCGTGCGCTCGGGATTGAGGTTGGCGCTCGGCGCGATGCCGATGGTGCCGGTGCAGGCCGGGCCGAGGTCCGACAGGATGTCGCCGAACAGGTTGCTCGCCACCACCACGTCGAAGAAATCGGGACGCTGCACGAAGTGGGCGGTGAGGATGTCGATATGGAACTTGTCGAGCGTGATGCCGGGATAGTTCTTGGCCATGGCGGCCACGCGCTCGTCCCAGTAGGGCATGGTGATCGCGATGCCATTCGACTTGGTGGCGCTCGTGAGGTGCTTCTTCGGCCGCGACTGCGCCAGCTCGAAGGCGAACTTCAGCACACGGTCGACGCCCAAACGCGACATCACGGTTTCCTGCATCACGATCTCGCGCGGCGTGCCTTCGTACATTCGCCCGCCGATGCTCGAGTACTCGCCCTCGGTGTTCTCACGCACGATGTACATGTCGATCTCGCCGGGCACGCGGGGCGTGCCGTCGCGGCGCACCACAGGCGCGATGATGCCGGGCATCAGGCGCGCAGGGCGCAGGTTGACGTACTGGTCGAACTCGCGGCGGAACAGCAGCAGCGAACCCCACAGCGACACATGGTCCGCGATCTTCTCGGGCCAGCCGACCGCACCGAAGTAGATCGCATCGTGACCACCGATTTGGTCCTTCCAGTCGTCGGGCAGCATCTTGCCGTGCTTCTCGCAGTAGTCCCAGCTCGAGAAATCGAAATGGTCGAACTTCAGGTCGATGCCGAACTTGCGTGCCGCGGCGTCGAGCACGCGAATGCCCTCGGGCATGGTCTCCTTGCCGATGCCGTCGCCGGCGATGACTGCGATGCGATGGGTGCTCATGTGTACGTCCTTGGAAGGTGTTGTCTCAGGATCGGAAGAAAGAGAGGGCCTCGCGCACGACGTCGTCCGGCGCCTCTTCGGGAATGTAGTGGCCGCACGGCACCGTGCCACCCGACACGTCGTCGGCGCGCTCGCGCCACAGCGCGAGCACGTCGAAGCATTTGCCGACCACACCGTGTGCGCCCCACAGCACGCGCAGCGGCTGCGTCAGGCGGTGGCCGGCCGCGATGTCTTCGCGGTCGTGCACGAGGTCGATGCCGGCGGACGCACGGTAGTCCTCGCACACCGCTTCGGCGGTGCCGGGCAGTGCGGCGCAGCGCTCGTACTCGGCCAAGGCTTCCAGCGCGAACGGCGCGAGGCCTGCATGCCGGCCACCCATCACGCTGCGCACGTAGCGCGACGGGTCGGAAGCGAGCAGCGCCTCCGGCAAGGGCGGTGGCTGGATGAGAAAGAACCAGTGCCAGTAGGCCCGCGCGAAGGCCTCGGAGGTGTTCTCGTACATCGCGAGCGTGGGCGCGATATCCAGCAGCAGCATCCGCTCCACGGCCTGCGGGTGATCGGCCGCCAAGCGATGCGCCACGCGTGCGCCGCGGTCGTGCGCCAGCACCTGGAAACGATCGAAGCCATGGTGCTGCATCACCGCCATCGCATCGGCGGCCATCTCGCGCTTGCTGTAGACACGGTGCTCGGTGTCGGGCGTCGGTCGGCCCGAATCACCGTAGCCGCGCAGGTCCATCAGCACGACCGTGAACCGCTGGGCCAGCAAGGGCGCGACGCGGTGCCAGATGACGTGGGTCTGCGGATGCCCGTGCAGCAGCAGCAGCGCGGGGCCTCGGCCACCGATCCGACCGTGGAGCACGACGCCGTCTCGCGACACGTCGAAGGGAGTGAATTCATTCAGCACGGCGCGATTGTGCGTTGCCGGCCCGCGGGCTTCAAGCAACAATCATCGAATTGATTATTTCCATCGAGGCCGGAATGGAACGCGCCGATCTTGAACTCGTCACCACCGTGCACGCCCGCGGCAGCCTGTCTGCGGCCGCAGCATCGCTGGGTGTTGCCCCCTCGGTCGTGACCAAGCGACTGGCGGCGCTGGAGGCCCGGCTCGGGCAGCGCCTGTTCGAACGCACCACGCGCCGCCTGCACCTCACGCCCGAGGGCGAGGCGGTCTGCCTGCACGCGGAGAAGCTGCTCGAGGGTTTCGCCGCCCTGGAAGCGGATCTGAGCGACCGTCAGACCGCCCTGCGCGGCCCCTTGCGCCTCGCGGCCACGCTGGGCTTCGGCCGCCGCTGGCTCGGGCCGGCGCTCGCCGAGTTCCAGCAGCGTCATCCTGCGCTGCAGATCGATCTGGCGTTGAGCGAGCGCCTGCCCGACCTGGGCGCCGACGGGTACGACGGCGCCCTGTGGCTGTGGTCGGTGCAAGGCGCGCGCAGCTCGCAATGGACTTCGCGCCGCCTGGCGCGCAACCAGCGCATCGTCGTCGCGTCGCCCGCGTACCTGGCGCGCCACGGCACGCCGCGCGAACCGGCCGATCTCGCCGGCCACGCCTGCCTGGTCGTGCACGAGAACGCCGACGCCCACGGCGCTGCGCCTGCGCACTGGACGCTCAGGCACGAGAAGGACAGCGCGCTGGTGCGGGTGCGCGTGCAGGGCCCGCTGTCGAGCAATTCGGGCGAGCTGGTGCGCGACTGGTGCCTGGCCGGCCGCGGCGTGATGCTGCGCAGCCTGTGGGACATCGCACCGCAGATCGCATCGGGTGAATTGAAGCGCGTGCTATCGCAGTACGCCATGCCCGATGCGGACATCCACTGGATCGCGCCGTGGCGGCCCAAGACGCCCCGCCGTGTGCGCCTGCTGGTGGACTTCCTCGCGGAACAGTTTCGCGGCGAGCCCTGGAAGCCCTGAGCATTCACCCGTCCGAGGCGTTGCAGCCGACGCCGAAGTCGCCGCTCAGCCCGCCAGCTGGCGGCAGATCGCGGCGGTGATGTCGGTGCAGGTCGCACGACCGCCCAGATCGCGTGGCACCGTTTCACCCGCAGCCAGCACGGCCTCCACAGCCTGCTCGATGCGGTCGGCATCGCTCTTCAATGCGTCGTCCTGGTGCTGCTCGCCGAGCCAGCGCAGCATCAGTGCACCGGACAGGATGGTGGCGATCGGGCTGGCCGCGTTCTGGCCCGCGATGTCCGGCGCCGAACCATGCGCGCCCTGGAACAGCCCGTGGCGTTCGCCGAGTTCGGCGGATGCGGCGATGCCGAGCCCGCCGACGGTGCCGGCACCCAGGTCGGAGATGATGTCGCCGAACATGTTCTCCGCGACGATGACATCGTAGAAGTCGGGCTTCTTGAGCATGTGCACGGTGATCGCATCCGCGTAGGCGTAGTCGATCTGCACGTCGTCGTAGTCGCGCGCCACTTCGTCGCAGATGGCCCGGAAGAAGGCATAGGTGCGCAGGATGTTGGCCTTGTCGCAGACGGTCACGCGGCGTTGGCCGTCCCGCGGCGCACCCTGGCGTCGACGCGCCAGGTCGAAGGAAAACCGGGCGACACGCTCCACGCCCTTGCGCGTCATCACCAGCGTGTCGGTCGCGACCTCGCCACGCAGGTTGACCCCACCACCCCGGCTGGCATAGAGCCCTTCGGTGTTCTCGCGCACGATCACATAGTCGATCTGCCCGGGCTTCCAGTCCCTCAACGGCGACTGCACGCCGTCGTACAGCCGGATCGGCCGGACGTTGGCGAACAGGTCGAGCCGGAAGCGCAACTGCAGGTGCAGGTCGTTGCCGACTTCCGTGCCGTCGGCATAGGTCACCCCCGGCAGCCCCGCGGCACCGTGCAGGATGGCGTGCATCGACTTGCAGGCGGCATAGGTGTCGTCGGGAAGAACCTCACCCGTTCGAGCGTAGTGCGCCGCACCGCCGTCGAACGGGTGGAAGCGCAGACGCCGGGATCCGCACGCTTCCGTCAGAACCGCCACGGCCGATCGGCAGACCTCGGGCCCGATGCCGTCCCCCTCGATGGTCGCGATGTCGTAGGTTTGCATGGTCATCATTGGAATGGATCGTTAAGTTGTATGACAAATGTACGGGCACTCCGATGCCAGGCGAACCGGGTTTTCCTCCATCTGATTTGTATGATCAATTGGTACGATGTCTCGGCGTATCAGACCTACAAAAGGAGACAAGCCGTGTTCAGAAAATTCGCCATCCTCATCGCGCTGAGCCTGTCGTTCTCGACATCCCATGGGCAGGTGCCCGCCGATCGGCCGATCACGATGATCGTCACGGTGCCGCCCGGCGGAAGCTCCGACGCGCTGGCACGCCTGACGGCCGGCATGCTCGCCACGCGCCTGGATCGATCGGTCGTGGTCGAAAACGTCACCGGCGCCGGCGGACTCGTCGGGATGCAGAAGTTCCTGCGCTCCCCGGCCGACGGCAGCGTGGTGCTGTTCATCAATCAGTCGCTGGTGATCCTTCCGCACCTGCATCCGAAGTCGGCGTACGGCGCATCGACCGACATGGAGCCGATCGGGATCGTCGCGACCGTGCCGATGGTGCTCTCGGTCAGCAACGCGGCCGGGGTGACCAGCCTCCCAGCGCTCGTCGAGAAGATGAGGAAATCGCCGGGCAAGGTGAACTTCGGCTCCGGCGGGCCTGGCACCACGGCGCATCTGGCCGAAGCGCTGTTCCTGAAGTTGGCCGACGTGCAGGGCGAGATGATCCAGTACCGCGGCACCGGCCCTGCGCTCAGCGACCTGATGGCGGGCACGATCGATGCCGTGATCGACCAGACGGTGACCATGCTGCCCCTGCACAAGGACGGCCGGGTCAAGGCGATCGCGGTGACCGGTGGCGCACGCCTGTCGCAGCATCCGGAGATTCCCACTTTCGCCGAATCGGGGCTGCCCGCCTTCGACCTGGCGATCTGGAACGGGCTGATGGCGCCCAAGGGGACGCCGCCGGAGGCGGTCGCGAAGTTGACGGGGGCCCTGTCCGCGGTGGTCGGCAGTGCTGATTTCAAGAGTCGGCTGGCGCTACTGGCCGCGCAGGCCCCCACGGACAGCGAGCAAGGACCGGCGCATTTCCGTCGTGTGATCGCCCGGGACGGCGATCGCGTCGCCGCACTCGCCAAGTCGGGTGCGTTTGCGAACGACGCGGCCGCGGCGAGCAAGTAGCGCGGCATCGCGCGCGCCGTCTATGGGGTGCGCTGCTTGGCCGGCAAGGCGGCGCGCCCTTCGCGCACGACCAGGCTGACGCCCACCGCCGTGATGGCGGTGCCGAGCAGCGTCATTGCCGTGATCGGCTCCGAGAACAGCAGCCAGGCCATGATCGCGGTGGTCGGCGGCACCAGGTACAGCAGACTGGTCACGGCTGCGGCGGAACCGCGCTGGATCAGGATGTAAAAGAGCGAGCTGCCGCCCAGCGACAGCACCAGCACCGACCAGGCCATGGCGCCGATCGAATAGACGTTCCAGACGATGGGCGCGGTCTCCATCGACGCGAGGGGCAGCGTCGCCACCATGGCCGCGGCGAACTGCACCACGCTCGCGCTGCGCACGTCGCAAGGCGCCACGAAGCGCTTCTGGTAGAGCGTGCCCGCCGTGATCGACAGCAGCGCCGCCACGGCCAGCGACAGGGTCTGGAGGCTGACCTCGCCGCCGTCGCCGAACTTGCGCGACACCACCAGCACCAGGCCGGTCAGGCCCAGTAGCAGCCCCGCCCACTGGCGCTGCGTGATGCGGCCGCCGCGCATCGACAGCCACACGCCGGTGAGCACCGGCTGCAGGCCCACCAGCAGCGCGATGAGGCCCGAACCCATGCCGGCACGCACCGCGGCCCAGACACCGGCCAGGTAGCCGGCCTGCACCAGCACGCCGGTCACCATCAAATGGCCCCACTGCGCACGCGTGACCGGCCAGGCGACGCGCGCCAGCGCCGCCCACAGCCCGAAGGCGGCGAACGTCAGCGCATAGCGCACGGCCAGGAACTTGAGCGGCGGCGCATACGGCATGCCGTAGCGCGCCACGATGAAGCCGGTCGCCCAGATGAGGACGAACACGCCCGGCATCACGCGCAGCCAGCCGGCGGCGCGCGCGGCGGCTGTCATTTCGCGCGGGCCCGGATCTCGGGAATGGCCTTCTGCAGGTAGTACACCATCGACCAGACAGTCAGCACGGCCGAAATCCAGATCAGCCACTGGCCCCACACGCCGGTCTCGATGACGCCGAACAGCACGCCGTCGAACAACAGGAAGGGGATGGCCACCATCTGGACGACGGTCTTGACCTTGCCGATCATGTGGACCGCCACGCTCTTGCCGGCGCCGATCTGCGCCATCCATTCGCGCAGCGCGGAGATGGCGATCTCGCGGCCGATGATGATGAGGGCGACGAAGACGTCGGCTCGGTTGAGGTGCACCAGCACCAG
The DNA here is from genome assembly GCF_030317205.1 of Variovorax sp. J2L1-78. Lineage (NCBI taxonomy): Bacteria > Pseudomonadati > Pseudomonadota > Betaproteobacteria > Burkholderiales > Comamonadaceae > Variovorax > Variovorax arabinosiphilus. The sequence continues at coordinate 2,189,625 of NZ_JASZYB010000001.1, forward strand.
CAGCGACGCGCAGACCAGGAACTTGTCGGCCACCGGGTCGAGGAAGGCGCCGAAGGCCGAGGTCTGGTTGAGCTTGCGTGCCAGGAAACCGTCCAGCCAGTCGGTGGCCGCGAACACGATGAACATCACCGTGGCAATGAGGTTGCGCATCGGCTCGGCGATGGGCAGGTAGAACACGCCGACGATCAACGGTATCGCGACGATACGCGTCCAGGTCATGATCGTTGGCAGGGTCCAGAACATGCCGCGATTGTGCATGACCCGCATGTCCCTTCTCGTAGGCTGCGGCCTCAGTGCAGCGCGCGGTAGATTTCTTCGGCCAGGTCGATGGCGATGCCATCGACCGAGGCGATGTCTTCCACGCTGGCCGACGCCACGCCCCGGATGCCGCCGAAGCGCTGCAGCAGCCTCGCCCGGCGCTTCGGTCCGATGCCCGGGATGTCTTCCAGCTGGCTGCCGCCGACGCGCACCTTGGCGCGCTTGGCCCGCATGCCGGTGATGGCGAAGCGGTGCGCCTCGTCGCGGATCTGCGCGACCAGCATCAGCGCGGCCGAATCGCGGCCGAGGTAGACCTTCTCGCGGCCGTCGGCGAACACCAGTTCTTCCAGGCCGACCTTGCGCCCTTCGCCCTTTTCGACCCCGACGATCAGCGACAGCGGCAGGCCCAACTCGCCGAACACCTCACGGGCCATCGACACCTGGCCCTTGCCGCCGTCGACCAGCACCAGGTCGGGCATGCGCGCGGCCTTGGTGGTGGGCGGCGCGTCGCTGCCCGCGCCTTCGGCATCGCCCGGCGGCGGGGCATCGCTTTCGGCGGCCATCACCTCGGCCAGCTTGCCGTAGCGGCGGTGCAGCACCTGGCGCATGGCGGCGTAGTCGTCGCCGGGCGTGATGCCGTCGATGTTGTAGCGGCGGTACTCGCGGTTCTGCATCGCGTGGTGCTCGAACACCACGCACGACGCCTGCGTCGCCTCGCCGGCGGTGTGCGAGATGTCGAAGCACTCCACGCGGAAGTTGTCGAGGTCGTCGGGGGCCAGTTCGAGCGCGTCGACCAGCGCGCGCGTGCGCGACTGCTGCGAGCCTTCTTCGGCCAGCAGCCGCGCCAGCTGCAGCTGCGCGTTCTTCTGCGCCATCTCGAGCCAGTGGCGGCGCTGCTCGCGCGGCTGGAACACCGCGGTGATGCGGATGCCGGCCTGCTGGGACACCGCCTCGATCAGCTCGCGGCCGACCTGTTCGCTCAGCACGAGCGTGGCGGGCACCGGGACGTCGATGTAGTGCTGCGCGATGAAGGCCTCGAGCACCTGCGACTCGACCGACAGGGTGTCGGCACCCTCCTCGGCTTCGAGCGCGCCGTCATGCATTTGCGCGGCGTCGTCGACGTGCACCGGGAAGTAGGCGCGGTCGCCCAGGTGCCGGCCTCCGCGCACCATCGCCAGGTTGACGCAGGCGCGTCCGCCCAGCACCTGCACCGCCAGGATGTCGACGTCCTTGTCGGACGCGATCTCGATCGACTGCTGGTGCAGCACGCGCGACAGCGCCGACATCTGGTTGCGCAGTTCCGCCGCCTGCTCGAACTCCAGCTTCTCGGCATGCATCGTCATGCGCGATTCGAGCTGGCTCAGCACCACCTGCGTGTCGCCCATCAGGAAGGCCTCGGCATTCGCCACGTCCTGCGCGTAGGCCTCGGGCGTGATGTAGCCCACGCACGGCCCGGTGCAGCGCTTGATCTGGTAGAGCAGGCACGGCCGCGTGCGGTTGGCGTACACCGTGTCTTCGCAGGTGCGCAGCTTGAACACCTTCTGCAGCAGCTGGATCGATTCCTTCACCGCCCAGGCACTCGGGTACGGCCCGAAGTAGCGGTGCTTGCGGTCGGTCGCGCCGCGGTAGTAGGCCAGGCGCGGGAAGGTGTGCGAGGCGATCTTCAGGTACGGATAGCTCTTGTCGTCGCGAAACAGGATGTTGTAGCGCGGCTTGAGCGTCTTGATGAGGTTGTTCTCGAGCAGCAGCGCCTCGGCCTCGGAGCGCACCACCGTCGTCTCCATGCGCACGATCTTGCTGATCATGTGGCCGATGCGGGTGCCGCCATGGCTCTTCTGGAAGTAGTTGGCGACCCGCTTCTTCAGGTTGCGCGCCTTGCCCACGTAGAGCACGGCACCCGCCGCATCGAAATAGCGGTAGACACCGGGCAGGTTGGGCAGGGCTGCGACTTCGCTGAGCAGTTGATCGGAATGCACGTCGGACATGGCGGCTATTGTCTCGCGGGCCGTGTCGCCTCGCTGACACCGGACCCCGCTCAGCTGGCACGGCATGTGCTCCACTCGCGGGCCGGCAGTTCTGCACGGCTTTTCAACGATAACAACTCGATAACACTTATGAAGAGAAACCTGCCCTGGAGGGCCCTGACCCCGACCGCCCTGGCCCTCACGCTGCTCGCCTGCGGCGGCGGCGGCTCCGACAACGGAAGCGCCCCGGCCACCCCCACGCCACCGCCGGTCGCGGTCGACAACAGCTGCCTGACCAGCACCACCGCCACGCCGGTGGTGGTCGGCTCGGGCGACGCCGGCGATCCGGCCGCACCGGAACCCGCGTCCGGCTACGTCGTCGGCCACAAGATCGTCAGCGCCAAGACCTTCATGGTGGTGGCGAACCATCCGCTGGCCACCAAGGCCGGCTGCGACGTGCTCAAGGCCGGCGGCAGCGCTGCCGATGCCGCCATCGCGGTGCAGGCCGTGCTCGGCCTGGTCGAGCCGCAGTCGAGCAGTCTGGCGGGTGGCGCCTTCATGCTCTATTACGATGCCAAGACCAAAAAGGTGCAGGCCTACGACGGCCGCGAGACCGCACCGGCCGCCGCCACCGCCAACTACCTGCGCTACGTCGACGACACCACCGACCAGACGCTGCCCAAGCCCAGCGCTCGCGCCAGCGGCCGTTCCATCGGCACACCGGGCGTGATGCGCATGCTCGAGATGGCCCACGGCGACCATGGCAAGCTGGCGTGGAAAGACCTGTTCGGCGAAGGCACCCGCCTGGCCAGCGACGGCTTCAAGATCGGCGGGCGCATGGCGGCGGCGATCGCGTCGTCGGCCTCCAACCTCAAGCGCGACGCCGAGGCGGCGGCCTATTTCCTCGATGCCGCCGGCAACCCCAAGCCGCTGGGCACCACGCTCACCAACCCGGCCTACGCCGAGGTGCTGAAGGCCATGGCCAGCCAGGGCGCGAATGCGCTGTACACCGGCAAGATCGCCGAGGACATCGTGGCGAAGATCCAGATCACGGCCGGTGCCGACGGCTCGGTGATCACACCCGGCAAGACCACGCTGGATGACCTGAAGAACTACAAGCCGATGCGCCGTGAACCGGTCTGCACCACCTACCGGGCCTACTACGTGTGCAGCATGTCACCGCCGTCCTCGGGCGGCATCGGCGTGCTGTCGACGCTGGGCATCCTGGAGAACTTCAACATGGGGCTGCACGCGCCGTCGCAGGTCGATCTCGAAGGTGGCAAGCCGTCGGTGATGGGCGTGCACCTGGTGGCCGAGGCCGAGCGCCTGGCCTATGCCGACCGCGACAAGTACGTGGCCGACACCGACTTCGTGCCGCTGCCCGGCGGCAGCGCCGACACCCTGCTCAACAAGACGTACATGCGCTCGCGCGCCAACCTGATCGACTTCAGCAAGAGCATGGGCACCGCGGTGGCCGGCGACTTCGGCGTGCCGCCGGTCGGCATCGACAAGACGGTCGAACATGGCACCACGCACTACTCGATCGTCGACAAGGAGGGCAACGTGGCCTCGATGACCACGACGGTGGAATCGACGCTGGGCTCGTACCACATGAGCCACGGCATCATGCTGAACAACCAGCTGACCGACTTCAGCGCCAACCCGATCGACCCGGTGACGAATGCGCCCGTGGCCAACCGTGTCGCGCCGGGCAAGCGCCCGCGCAGCACGATGGCGCCGACGCTGGTGTTCAACGGCAACCAGCCCGGTGACTTCCTGATGGCGACCGGCTCGCCCGGCGGCGGCACCATCATCCAGTACGTGGTGAAGACCGTGGTCGGCGCGCTCGATTGGGGCCTGGATGCCCAACAGGCCACCTCGCTGGTCGATTTCGGTGCCACCAACAGCCCGAGCACCAACGTCGGCGGCGAGCATCCGAACGTGGACATCACGAACGGCGGCAACAACGACCCGCTGATCCTCGGGCTGCGTGCGCTCGGCCACACCGTGGCGACGGGTTCCCAGTCGAGCGGCATCAGCACCATCATCCGCAAGCCGGCCAGCGGCGGCCCGATCCTCACCGGCGGCGCCGACCCGCGCCGCGAAGGCATCGTGCTCGGCGATACTTTCACGCCCTGACGCCAGCGCGCCGGCTCGGCACCCCGAAGCCCCCGAGGTCGCGAGGCCGCGGGGGCTTTTTCATGACGGGATGCGCATGCGCTGGGACATCTTCTGCAAGGTCATCGACAACTTCGGCGACATCGCGATCAGCTGGCGGCTGGCCTGCCAGCTGGCGCAGCGCGGCGCGCGGGTGCGGCTCTGGGTCGACGATCCGTCGGCGCTGGATTGGCTCGCACCGCAGGGGTGCGACGGTGTCGCCGTCATCCCCTGGTCCGACCCGGTCGCCGTGGCGCTGGCCGCCGCGGAGGCGGTGCCCGACGTCCTGATCGAGGCCTTCGGCTGCGACCCGGCACCTGAACTGCTCGCGCGCTTCGCCGCCTGCGGCCGCCGGACCTGGATCAACCTCGAATACCTCTCCGCAGAGCCCTACGTGGAGCGCCTGCACCGGCTTCCCTCCCCCGTCTTCCGCGGCCCCGGCGAAGGACTGACCAAGCACTTCTTCTATCCCGGCTTCACGCCCGCGACCGGCGGCCTGCTGCGCGAGGACGATCTGCCGGCGCGCCGTGCCGCGTTCGACCGCAGCGCCTGGCTGAAAGACCATGGCATGGCGTGGCAAGGCGAGGGGCTCGTCTCGCTGTTCTGCTACGAACCCCAGGCGCTCGGGCGCCTGCTCGACCAGTTGGCCGCAGCACCGACACCGCATCGCCTGCTGGTCACGGCCGGTCGTGCGACCGCCGCGGTGCGCGCCGTGTGGCCATCGCCGAACAGCCAGCACGGTGCGCTGTCGGTATCCTTCCTGCCCATGCTGTCCCAGCACGGCTATGACGAACTGCTGTGGGCCTGCGACTTCAACTTCGTGCGCGGGGAAGATTCGGTGATCCGCGCGCTGTGGGCAGGCCACGCCTTCGCCTGGCAGATCTACCCGCAGGACGACGACGTGCACCACATCAAGCTCGAGGCCTTTCTCGACACCCTCGAGGCGCCGCCCGCATGGCGCACGTTCCACCGCGCCTGGAACGACGCCGACGGCGAGGTGCTCACCTGGCCGGACGCCGCCACCCACGATGACTGGACCGGCGCGGCGCAGCAGGCGCGCGCTCGCCTGCTGGCACAGGACGACCTGGCCACCCAGCTCGTGCGCTTCGTCGATGCGCTCAGCGACCCTGCCGGGCCACGTCGCGCAGCGCCTTGAGAAGGATCCCCGCCGTGTTGCTCGCGACATAGCGCGCACCCCAGGCGGCGTAGCGCGCTTCCTCTTCCGGCGTGAGCGCCAGGATGCCGGGGCACTTTCCAGCGGCAGCGACCGCCCTCAGCGCGCTCTCGATGGCGGCCTGCACCGGCGCCTCGTTCCAGCGGTTGTCGAAGCCCATGCTGTGCGCCAGATCGTTGGGGCCGACGAAGACCGCATCCACGCCCGACACCGCCGCGATGGCCGCGGCGTTGGCCACGCCTTCGGGCGTCTCGATCATCACGATCAACGCGACGCCGTCGTTGCTCAGCGCCGTGTGCGCCGTGCCACCGAAGGCGCCGTAGCCGGCGGCGCGCGTGGAGAAGGCCGCGCCGCGCAGGCCCGGCTGGCCGCGTGTCGGGTACTTCACACGCTGCACCAGCGAAGCGGCGTGCGCCGCGGTGTCGACCATCGGGATCTGCACCGCGCTCGCGCCCAGGTCGAGCGTGCGCGCCATGTCCTGTTCGAGGCATCGCACCACCGTGGGGATGCCGCTGGCGCGCGCCGCGCGCAGCATGTGCTCCGTGGTTTCCAGACCCGCGCTGCCGTGCTCGTTGTCCAGCAGGACGAAGTCGAAGCCCGCGAAGGCGCACATCTCGACGATCGCCGGCGACGGGATGCCGTTGAACACGCCGCGCAGCAGGCGCCCGCTGCGCAGCATCTCCGGGAGCCGGGTGTCGATGGGGTGCTGCGCGTTCACAGCAGCTTGCCCGGGTTCATCAGGTGGTTCGGGTCCATGGCCTGCTTGATGCGCAGCATCAGCTCCATCTCGACCGGCGACTTGTAGAGGCGCAACTCGTCGCGCCGCAGCTGGCCCACGCCATGCTCCGCGCTGATGCTGCCGCCGTAGTCGGTCACCAGCTGGTGCACCACGCCGTTGAGTTCGTGCGTGCGGCGCTTGAGCGCATCGTCGCCGGCGTCGGGCGGCATGAGCACGTTGTAGTGCAGGTTGCCGTCGCCGAGGTGGCCGAAGTTGACGATGCGCGCATCGGGCATGCAGGCCAGCACGTCCTGCCCGGCCTGCGCGACGAAGGACGCCAGCGACGAGATCGGCAGCGCGATGTCGTGCTTGATCGCCTTGCCCGCGCGCACCTGCGCCTGCGAGATGCCCTCGCGCAGCTTCCACAGCGCCATCGTCTGCGCCTCGCTGGCCGAGAGCATCACGTCGTTCGTCAGGCCGGCTGCCATCGATTCGCCGAGCGATTCCTCCAGCAGGTCGCGCAACCCCGCTTCGTCGGTGTCGCTCAGTTCGATCAGCGCGTTGAATGGCGCCGGTTGCGCGAGCGGCGCGCGCGTGTCGGTCACCTGGTCGAGCACCAGTTGCAACGACGCGGCGGTCATCATCTCGAAGGCCGTCAGGCGCTCACCACAGCGCGTGCGCATCAGGCTCAGCAAGTCGACCAGCTTCTCGAGCGACTCGGCGCCGACCCAGGCGGTGGCATGCGCCGTCGGCTGCGGGAACAGCTTGAGCACGACCCCGGTGATGACGCCCAGCGTGCCCTCGGAGCCGATGAAGAGCCCCTTGAGGTCGTAGCCCGTGTTGTCCTTGCGCAGGCCACGCAGTCCATGCCAGATGCGGCCGTCCGGCAGCACCACCTCGAGCCCGAGCACCAGGTCGCGCGTGTTGCCGTAGCGCAGCACCGCGATGCCGCCGGCGTTGGTCGCGACATTGCCACCGACCGTGCAGCTGCCCTGGGCGCCGAGGCTGAGCGGGAAGAAGCGGTCGACGCTGCGCGCCGCGTCGTGCGCATGCGCGAGGATCACGCCGGCGTCCACCGTCAGCGTGTTGTTGATCGGGTCGATCGCGCGCACCCGGTTCATGCGCGTGGTGCTCAGCACCACCTGCGCACCGCTGGCATCGGGCGTCGCGCCGCCGCTCATGCCGGTGTTGCCGCCCTGCGTGACGATCGGCGTGTGGGTCTCGCTGCACAGCCTGACCACCGCCGCGGTCTCGGCGGTATTGGCGGGACGCACGACGACCGGCGTGGCGCCTTTCCATTTGCCGAGCCAGTCGGTGAGGTACGGCGCCTGCGCTTCGGCGTCAGTCAGCAGGCCGGCGGGGCCAACGAGCGCATGCAGCTTGTTGATCAGCCGCTGGGTGGCTTGCTCGGACATGTCAGCCCGCCGACCAGCCAAGTTGTACCCGCGCGATCGCCATGCCGACCGCCGCCTGCGTCGGCTCGACCACCGCGATGCCCAGCGCCTGCTGCAGCGGCGCGCGGTAGGCGGCCATGCCGGCGCAGCCCATGACGATCACGTCGGCGCCGCGCTCGTCCCGCAGGCGGCGGCCGACTTCCGTCATGCGCGCCAAGGTGCGGTCGTATTGCGCGAGTTCCTGCACGTTCAGGCCGATGGCCAATTCGCCCGCGAAGCGGCCCATCACGCCCATGGCGCCGTAGCTTCGCAGATGACGCGGAATGGACTGATCGAGGATGGCGATGACGCCGAAGCGCTCACCCAGCGTCAGCGCGGTGAGCACACCGCATTCGCCGATGCCAAGCACCGGCTGCTTCAGGCGCTCGCGCAGCACATACAAGCCGGGGTCGCTGTAGCAGGCGATGACGAAGGCCGACGCTTCCGCGGCCAGCGCATCGGCGCGCAGGGCCAATGGCTGCGCCACCGACTGCACGTCGAAGTGCGTGACGATGCCCGGCGGCCCTTCGGCCAACGTCAGGCAGCGGATCTCCGGGCCGCCCGCCATGCGCAGCGGCGCCATGGCGGTGTCGATGCCGGCCGTGACCACTTCGCTGCTGTTGGGGTTGATGACGTAGATGGGCGGTTTCATGCGGGCGCGCTCCTGGGGATGCAGTCCAGTCTAGGTGCGGCCCAGGGGCACGCTCCTTGCTTTTTCATCGGCCACCCTTAACGTTTGGTTATGCATTCTGCGCAATGGCGTCGCGTGCAGCAGCCGCCGCCATGTCGATCAATCTGCGTCAAATCGAAGTGTTCCGTTCCGTCATGACCACCGGCTCGATCCGGGGCGCGTCGGAGCTGCTGTTCGTCTCGCAACCGGCCGTCAGCCGGCTGCTGTCGCACACCGAGAGCCGCGTCGGCTTCGCGCTGTTCGAGCGCATCAAGGGCCGGCTCTACGCGACGCCCGAGGCCAAGAAGCTGTTCCACGAAATCGAGCGCATGTACCAAGGCGTGCAGCGCGTGAACGAGCTGGCGCAGGAACTGGCCGAGAACCGCGAAGGCATCCTCAACATCGTGTCGAGCCCGAGCATCGGGCAGATGATGATCCCGCAGGCCATCGCCGCCTTCCGGGAGGATCACCCGCAGGTCAAGCTCACCTTCCAGTACCTCGGCTACGTGCCGCTGAAGGAACGGCTCCTCAACCACCAGGCCGACCTGGGCGTGACCATTCTTCCGGTGGACCACCCGAACCTGGACGTCACGCCGCTGGCCCAGGGCCAGCTGGTGTGCATCTGCCCGTACAACCACCCGCTGTCGCGCCTCTCCACGCTCACGCTGGCCGACATGCGGCCGTACCCGCTCATCTCCTACGACCGCGCCACGCCCTTCGGCGTGATCCTCGAGCGCATGTACGAGGCGGCCGACGAGGCGCTCAAGTCCGCCATCGAGGTCGGCTCGCCGCAGAACGCCTGCTCGCTGGTGCAGGCCGGCGCCGGCATCGCCCTGGTCGACGAGTTCTCGGTGCGCAACTGGCCGACCCACCAGCTCATCGTGCGGCCGGTGGTTAACGCGCCGGTGCTGCAGGCCAACCTCGTGCACCCGCGCTTCGACCCGCTGTCGACGCTGGCGCAGCGCTTCGTGCGCGTGCTGCGCGACCTGATGCAGCGCCAGGGCTTCGAGAGCCCGCACGATGCCAGCCACCTGCCGACCGCTGCGCTGGCGGGCGCCGCGCACTGAGCCCCGGCGCACCACGTTCGCGAACGGCGCCACCGTGTTGGTGCGCGCTGCGCACCGCTTCGGCTCGGCAAGCAAGGTGCTTAACAGCAGGTTAAGGATGCCGCACACAAAGGCACGCGACATGCGCGGAGCCGACATCAAGAATGCACACGACCCCGGCCATCCCGTGCGATGACCGACGCCACGGAGCCTTCATGACTGTCACTGCCCCTGCCAACGCTTCTCTCGCTGCGCCCTCGGGCGTCTACGTGATCTGCCCCACGCCCTTCCAGGCCGATGGCACGCTCGACCTTGCCAGCATCGGCACGCTGGTCGAATTCCAGGTGAGTGCCGGTGTCGCCGGCCTGGCCATCCTGGGATTCCTCGGCGAGGCCCACAAGCTGTCGAGCGAGGAGCGTCGCACCGTCGTCGCGACCTTCGTGCGCTGCGCCGAAGGCCGGCTGCCGGTGTGGGTCGGCGTGCGCGCGCTCGGCCTGGCGGGCGCCATCGAGCAGGCGCGCGAGGCGCAGGAATTGGGCGCGACGGCCGTCTTCGCAGCCCCGCTCGACGGCGCATCGGACGCGATGCAGTTCGAGTACTACGCCACGCTCGCCAAGTCCGTTGCCATCCCCGTGATCATTCACGACTTCCCCGATTCCTTCGGCACCGAGATCAAGGCCGAGGTCGTGGCCAGGCTCGGCCGCGAAGGCGGCGTCGGCATGATCAAGATGGAAGAGCCGCCGGTCGGCCAGAAGATCACGCGCATCCGCGAACTCGCCGGCGACAGCATGCGCATCTTCGGCGGCCTGGGCGGCGTGTACCTGCTCGAGGAACTGCAGCGCGGCGCCGTCGGCACCATGACCGGCTTCGCCTTCCCCGAGATCCTCGCGGCCATCTACGAACGCTTCGCGGCCGGCGACGAAGCCGGCGCCGCGGCCGTGTGCGACAAGTACTGCCCGCTGATCCGCTACGAGTTCCAGCCCAAGATCGGCCTAGCCCTGCGCAAGTACATCTACATGCGCCGCGGCGCCATCGCCTGCAACGCAATCCGCTCGCCGGGCATGCGCATCGACGACATCACCACGCGCGAACTCGAAGCCGTGGTCCAGCGCGTCGGCCTCGCCATCGATGCGCCGCCGCTCCGGTTCTGACCTCCCTGCCATCTCCACCCTCCCTGATCGAGAGCGAAACCATGAAGACCCAGCGACTCCCCTTCTTCGTTGCCTCCGCCATCGCGATGTCGGTCGCGCTGTTGAGCGCGCCCGCGTCCGCGCAGAGCCGTACCGAGACGATGCGCTTCGTCACCGGCGGCACCGTCAACACGCTCGACCCGACGATGCTCGGCACCACGCGCGAGGCCTTCACCGTCGGCATGAGCACCTACGACCGCCTGGTGTCCTTCGGCAAGAAGAAGCAGGGCGACAACTGGGTGTTCGACCTGGAGAACATCCGCGGTGAACTGGCCGAGCGCTACGTCATCGCCCCCGATGGCCTGAAGATCACCTTCTACTTGCGCAAGGACGCGAAGTTCCAGGACGGCACGCCCGTCACTGCCGACGACGTGAAGTGGTCGCTCGACCGCGCCGTCAGCGCCAAGTCGCTGGCCGCCGCGCAGCTCTTGACCGGCTCGATGACCAAGCCCGAGCAGTTCAAGGTGATCGACGCCAGCACCTTCGAGGTCACGCTGCCCAAACCCGACCGCCTGGCGCTGTCGAACCTGGCGACCGTCTACCCGATCATCATCAATTCGAAGGTCGCCAAGTCGCACGCCACGGCCGAAGACCCGTGGGCGCAGACTTGGCTCAAGGAGAACACCGCCGGCAGCGGCGCCTACAGCGTCGAGACCTTCAAGCCGGGCGAGCAGATCATCCTCAAGCGCAACGAGGCCTGGACGCGCAGCGCCGACGGCAAGCCGGCGCCCTTCAAGCGCGTGATCGCGCAGACGATTCCCGAAGCCGCGACGCGCGCCAACCTGGTCGAGCGCGGCGATGCCGACCTGGCCATCGATCTGCAGGCCAACGATGCCGCCTCGCTCGCCACCAAGGGCAAGGTCAAGGTCATCTCGACGCCGCAGTACAACGCGGTCAGCTTCATCTCGTTCAACACGCAGATGAAACCCTTCGACAACGTCAAGGTGCGTCAGGCGATCGCCTATGCGCTGCCCTACGACGACATGTTCAAGGCGGCGCTGTTCGGCCGCGGCAAGCCGCTGTTCAACGCGACCTGGAAAGATGGCCCGCCGAGCGCCGACTTCCCGATCGCACAACCCGTGAAGCTCGACCTGCCGAAGGCCAAGCAGCTGCTGACCGAAGCGGGCTTTCCGAACGGCTTCGAGACGCCTTTCGCCTTCAACCTCGGCCAGGCCAACATCGCCGAGCCGATGGCCGCCCTCATCAAGGAATCGCTCGCCAAGATCGGCATCAAGGTCGACATCCAGAAGCTGCCCGACGCACAGATGTCCACGCTCATCAACGAGAAGAAGGCACCCTTCTTCACCGAGAACATCGTGGCCTGGCTGCCGTCGAACGACTACTTCTACCGCAACTTCTACACCGGCAACCAGCGCTGGAACTACAGCTCGCTGAACGACCCGAAGCTGGTCGAGATCGCCGAGAAGGCGCGCTTCGAGACCGACCCGGCCAAGTACGCGGCCTACGCCAAGCAGCTCAACGCGATGGCCTTCGACCTGATGGCGCAGATCCCGATCTGGCAGGCCAGCCAGGACGCGGTGATGGTGCCGTCGCTCGACGGCTACGTCTACCAATTCCACCGCCAGGTCGACTTCCGCGACGTGAGCCGCAAGTAACGTGAGCCTGCTCGCCACCACTCTGCGCCGCACCGGCCGGCGTTTCGTCTCCTCGCTGCCGGCGCTGTTCGGTGTGCTCGTCTTCACCTTCCTGTTGATGCGCGTGCTGCCCGGCGACCCGGCGGTGTTCTTCGCCTCGGGGGCCAACTCGGGCAAGGAAGAGATCGAGATGGTGCGCAAGCAGATGGGGCTGGACAAACCCATCCCCGAGCAGCTCTTCCTTTACCTGAAGGACGTGGGCACCGGCAAGCTCGGCCGTTCGCTCACCACCGGCCAGCCGGTGGTGGCCGACATCCGGCAGCGGCTGCCCGCGTCGCTCGAACTCACCTTCACCGCCCTGCTCATCGCGCTGGTCAGTGCGGTGCCGCTGGGCATCCTGGCCGCGCTGCGCGCCGGTTCCTTCATCGACCACGCGGTGCGCATGTTCTGCGTGGTCGGCGTGTGCGTGCCCACCTTCGTGTCGGGCCTGCTGCTGGTCTACGTCTTCTATTACATGTTCGGCATCGCGCCCGACCCGACCGGGCGGCTCGACGTCTTCACCAGCGCGGCGCCGCGGGTCACGGGCTTCCTGCTGATCGACTTCCTCATCGCCGGCGACATGGCCGGCTGGTGGGCCGCGGCCAAGCAGCTGGTGCTGCCGGCCCTGACGATGGCGCTCTTCGTGCTGGCACCGATCGCCCGCATCACGCGCGCCTCGATGCTGGCCGCGCTGGGCAGCGACTTCGTGCGCACCGCGCGCTCCATCGGCCTGCCGGCCTGGCGCATCGTCGTCACCTACGCGCTGCGCAATGCGGTGCTGCCCGTGCTGACCATCCTGGGCATCGTCTTCTCCACCATGCTGGGCGCCAACGTGCTGGTCGAGAAGGTGTTCTCGTGGCCGGGCGTGGCGTCGTATGCGCTCGACGCGCTGCTCGCATCCGACTACGCGCCGGTGCAGGGCTTCGTGCTGCTCATGGCCTCGATCTTCGTGATGGTCAACCTGACGGTCGACATCCTCTACAGCATCTCCGACCCTCGCATCTCCATCGAATGAGCACTGCCACCTTGAACCATGTCGCGTGGGTGTTGCGCGGCAATCCGCTGACGGCGGTCGCCGCGGTCGGCGTCGCCATCCTGTGCGTGCTGGCGGCCATCGGGCCGTGGATCGTCCCGTACAACCCGACCGCGTCCGACGTCGCGATCGCCCTGCAGGCACCCAGCGCGCTGCACTGGGCCGGCACCGACCAGCTGGGGCGCGACGTGTTCAGCCGCACCGTCGTTGCGGCCCGGCTCGACCTGATGATCGCCGCGTCGGCCGTGAGCCTGTCCTTCGTGGTCGGCGCGGTCATCGGCAGCATCTGCGGCTATGTGGGAGGCCGGCTCGACCGCATGGTCGGCCGCTTCGTCGACGTGCTGATGGCCTTCCCGCTCTTCGTGCTGGCGATGGCGATGGTGGCGGCGCTGGGCAACCGCGTCGAGAACATCGTGATCGCCACGGCCTTCATCAACCTGCCCTTCTACATCCGCTTCGCGCGGGCCGAGGTCAACGTGCGGCGCAACGCGGGCTGGGTGGAATCTGCCCGCGCCTGCGGCGACTCGCACCTGTCGGTGATCCTGCGCTTCCTGCTGCCGAACATCCTGCCGGCGATGGCGGTGCAGATCTCGCTGAACCTCGGCTGGGCGGTGTTGAACGCGGCGGGCCTGTCCTTCATCGGCCTGGGCGTGCAGCAGCCGACGCCCGAGTGGGGAATCATGGTGGCCGAGGGTGCGCGCTTCATCTCCACCGGCAACTGGTGGCTGGTGGCCTGCCCCGGCTTCGCACTGATGATCGCCGTGCTCTTCTTCAATCTGCTGGGTGACGGCCTGCGCGACATCCTGGATCCGAGGATGCGGACATGAGCGCAGAAAGACTCCTGGATATCGACGACCTGCGCGTCAACTTCTCCACCCGGCGCGGCATGGTCGAGGCGGTGCGCGGTGTGAGCCTGTCGCTGGACGTGGGCCAGACGCTGGGCATCGTCGGCGAAAGCGGCTCCGGCAAGTCGGTCACCGCCTTCGCCGTGACGCACCTGCTCGAAGCGGCCGGCCGCATCGTCGGCGGGAAGATCCTTTATCGCGGCCAGGACATCACGCATGCGACCTGGAAGAGGCTGCGCTCGACGCACGGCGCGGCCATCTCGATGATCTTCCAGAACCCGCGCGCGGCGCTCAACCCGATCCGCACGGTCGGCCTGCAGATCGCCGATGCGCTGAAGGTCCACACCAACCTCACGCCCGCAGAAGCCCGCGCACGTGCGCTCGACCTGCTGAAGGACGTGCTGATCCGCGAGCCCGAGAAACGGCTCGATGCCTACCCGCACGAGCTGTCGGGCGGCATGTGCCAGCGCATCATGATCGCGATGGCGATCGCGAGCGAACCGGCCCTGCTGATCGCCGACGAGCCCACCACGGGCCTCGACGTGACCACGCAGAAGACCGTGATGGACCTGCTGGCCGCCATCACCGCCAAGCGCGGCATGGCGACCATCCTGATCACGCACGACCTCGGCCTGGCGGCCAAGTACTGCAGCCGCGTGGTCGTGATGGAACGCGGCCAGGTCGTGGAAGACGCGCCACCGCTGCAGCTCTTCAGCGCGCCCGCGCATCCGTACACGAAGCGGCTGGTGGCGGCGTCGCCGACGCTGACATCGACCATCGCCGACCTCGTGATCGATGGCGGTGACGCACTGCCGGTCGTCGCTGCGCCCAAGGCGCCGTTGCCGCCCGGCACACCGCTGCTGCTCGAGGTTCAGAAGCTGTCCAAGCACTACCCCGGCGGCATCACGGCGGTGAACAACGTGTCGTTCCGGCTCGCGCGCGGCGAGAGCCTCGGCCTGGTGGGCGAATCGGGCTCCGGCAAAAGCACCATCTCGCGCATGCTGTGCCGGCTGATCGACGGGAGCGAGGGCGACATCCTGTTCGACGGCGGCAGCATCGGGCAGATCAAGGCCAACGACTTCCACAAGTCACCACTGCGCAAGGACATCCAGATCGTCTTCCAGGACCCGCACGACAGCCTGAACCCGCGCTTCAACGCCTTCGACTGCATCGCGCATCCGCTGCGCCGGCTCGAAGGCATGTCGTCGGGCGCTGCGCTCACGAAGGCCGTCAACGACTGCGCGCTGCGCGTCGGCCTGCCGCTCGAACTGCTCGAGCGCTTTCCGCATCAGCTCTCGGGCGGGCAGAAGGCGCGCATCGGCATCGCACGCGCCATCGCCTGCAAGCCACGCCTCTTGGTGCTCGACGAGCCGACCGCGGCGCTCGACGTGTCGGTGCAGGCGGTCATCCTGCAACTGCTCGACCGCCTGCGCCGCGAGGAAGACCTGGCCTTCCTGTTCGTCAGCCACGACCTCAACGTGGTGCGCATGATGTGCGAGCGGACGATCGTGCTGCGCAACGGGGAGGTGGTGGAAGAAGGCCTAAGCGCCGACCTGTTCCGCGCGCCAAAGTCGGCGTACACGCAGGCCCTGCTGGCCGCCATCCCGCATTTCGAACCGCACGCGGCACCCGTGGCCTTCGAGGCGGTGCCGGCATGAGGAAGACGCTGGTCTTCGGCGGCGCCGGATTCGTCGGGCTCAACATCGCCGAGCGGCTGCTGGCCGAGGGCGAGGCCGTGGTGCTGTTCGACCGGTTGCCGCTGCCGGCTGCGGCGACGGCCACGTTCGCGGCGCTGCCGGGCTCACTGGAAGTGCTGCAGGGCGACGTGACCAACGTCGACGCCATCACGCGCGCGATGACCTACGAGATCGACACCGTGGTGCTCGGCTCCGCCGTCACGGCCGACGCGGCGCGCGAGGCGCGCGACCCGGAGACGATCCTGCAGGTCAACCTGCTGGCGCTCACGCCCATCCTGCGCGCGGCCCGCGATGCGGACGTGCGGCGGGTCATCAACCTCAGTTCAGCGGCCGCCTATGGTCGTGCGGCGATGGGCGGGGCCATGGTCGACGAAGACACGCCACCGCAGCCGGTCGGCCTCTACGGCATCACCAAGTTCGGCTCCGAGATGATCGGCGGCCGTCTTGCGGACCTGTGGTCGCTGGACTTCGTCAGCCTGCGCCTGAGCGGCGTGTTCGGTCCGTGGGAGCGCGCTACCGGCGTACGCGACACGACCAGCCCGCAGTTCCAGATCACCGAGGCGGCGCGGCGCGGCACGCCCGCGCTGCTGGCGCGGCCCGGCCTGCGCGACTGGGTCTATGCGCCCGACGTGGCGCGCGCGGTGCACGCAGTGGCGCAGGCGCCTTCGCTGCAGCACCGCCTCTACAACGTGTCGTCGCCCGTGAGCTGGTCGGCGCTGGCCTGGGGCGAACGCCTGGCCGCGCTACGCCCTGGCTTCGAATGCCGGCTGTCGCGCGACGGCGAGACGCCGACCATCGACCTGCACGCACCCACCGACCGTGCGCCGTTGTCGACCGCGCGGCTGCACGCCGAGCTCGGCTGGGAAGCAGCCTGTGCCATGGCGGCATCCGCCGATCATCTCGACGCCTGGTGCCGACAGCACCACGCATCGCCCATCAAGGAAACCCCGTGAGATTGAAAGAACAGGTCGCCATCGTCACCGGTGGCGGATCGGGCATCGGGCAGGCTTCGGCCCTGCTCTTTGCGCGCGAAGGCGCACGCGTGGCGATCGTCGACCGCGAACTGGCGGCGGCAGAAGACACGGCCAAGCGGATCCAGGCCGAAGGCGGCGAGGCGATGGCCTTCGGCGCCGACGTCGGCGCGCCCGGCACGGCGGACGCCAACGCCGCCGCGGTGCTCGCACACTGGGGGCGCATCGACGTGCTGATGTGCGCCGCCGGCTTCTCCTGCGGCGGCACCGTGCTGACGACCGCCCCGGAAGACTGGGACGCGGTCTTCCGCACCAACGTCGGCGGCACCTGGCTGTGGGCCCGCGCCGTGGTCCCGGCCATGCAGCGTCAGGGCGGCGGGTCGATCATCACCTTCGCGTCGCAACTGGCGCTGGCCGGCGGCCGCGGCAACAGCGCCTACATCGCGGCCAAGGGCGCGATCATGAGCCTCACGCGCACCATGGCGCTGGACTTCGCGGCCGACGGCATCCGCGTCAACGCGATCGCGCCCGGCGCCATCGACACGCCGATGCTGGCACGCGGCTTCGGCCGCCAGGCCGACCCGGACGCGGCACGCGAGGCCTCGCGCCAGCGCCATGCGCTGGGCCGCTTCGGGCGCGCGGAAGACATCGCCAACTCGGCGCTGCACCTGGCCAGCAGCGCGTCGGCATTCACGACCGGGACCACGATGGTGGTCGACGGCGGATGGCTGGCCGCATGAGCACGCCACCGAGCGCACTCGACGCGCTGGAAGCCCGGGTCGCGCGCGAGCTCGCCAGCATCGCCCACCCGCACCAGCCCTGGCTCACGCCGCGCACCGGCCCCGACGGGCAGCCGGCCCTCGACGTGCTGATCGTCGGTGCCGGCCAGTCGGGCAGCGCCACGGCCTTCGGCCTGCTGCGCTCGAAGGTCGACAACATCCTCGCCATCGATGCGGCGCCCCTCGCCGGCGAAGGCCCGTGGACCACCTACGCGCGCATGCACACGCTGCGCAACCCGAAGGACTACACCGGCCCCGACCTCGACATCCCGAGCCTGACCTGCCGCGCCTGGTACGAGGCGCGCTTCGGCGAGGCCGCGTGGGACGCGCTCGACATGCTGCCCAAGGGCCTGTGGGCCGAGTACCTGCTGTGGGTGCGCCGCGTGACGAAGGTGCCGGTGCAGAACGACACGCGGCTGCTGCGCATCGCGCCGGTCGAAGGCAGCGACCTGCTCGCAGCCGAAGTCGAATCGGCTGGCCAGGGTCGCACGCTGTACGCCCGCAAGATCGTGTTGGCCACCGGCCAGGAAGGCGTGGGCCGCTGGGCCATCCCGTCGACGCTCGCAGGCCTACCCGCCGACCGCTGCGTGAATTCGTCGCAACCCTTCGACTTCGAACGGGTGCGTGGCAAGACAGTGGTCGTGATCGGCGCCGGCGCATCGGCCTTCGACAACGCGGCAACCGCGCTCGAGGCTGGTGCGGCCGAGGTGCACCTGCTGTGCCGCCGGCTCGAACCGCAGGTGGTGCAGCCCTACCGCTGGCTCACCTTCCGCGGGTTCCTCCGGCACCTGTCGGACCTCGACGACACCTGGCGCTGGCGCTTCATGCGGCACATCCTGGGCCTGCGCGAAGGCTTCCCACAGCCGACCTACGACCGCTGTGCGACGCACGCCAACTTCCACCTGCACACCGGCAGCAGCGTGACAGGCAGCCGCTTCGACGGCGCAGAGGACCGCATCGAACTCGACACGACGCAAGGCGCGATGCACGCCGACTTCGTGATCAGCGCGACCGGCATCGACGTCGACTTCGCGGCCCGCCCCGAGCTGGGTGCATTCGCGCACAACATCGCCACCTGGGGCGACCGCTATACACCGCCCGCCGACGAGCAGGACGCACGGCTGGCCGCCTTCCCGTACCTCGCCGACGACTACGCCTTCAGCGAGCGCAGCGCCGGCGCCACGCCGTGGCTGCGCAACGTGCACCTCTTCGCGATCGGCTCGACGATGAGCTTCGGCGCGTCGGGCTCGTCGATCAATGCCCTGACGACCGCCATCCCGAAGCTGGTGTCTGGCATCACCCGCGGCCTGTTCCGCGACGATGTCGAACAGCACTGGGCCTCGCTGCGCGCCTACGACGTGCCGCAAGCCATCATCACGCCACGCCAACCAGGATAGACAAACATGGATCTCGGACTCTCGACACGCACGGCGCTGGTCTGCGGCGCCAGCAAGGGGCTCGGCCTCGGCTGCGCGCAATCGCTCGCACGCGAAGGCGTGGCGGTGACCCTCGTCGCGCGCGGCGCCGAAGCGCTGGAAGCCGCCGCCGCGGCCATTCGCGCCGCCACCGGTGCCACGGTGACGGCCGTGGCCGCCGACATCACCACGCCCGCCGGCCGTGCCGCCGCGCTGGCCGCCTGCCCGGCGCCGGACATCCTCGTGACCAACGCCGGCGGCCCCAAGCCCGGCGACTTCCGCGACTGGGACCGCGACGTGTGGATCGCGGCCCTCGACGCCAACATGCTCACACCCATCGAACTGATCCGTGCCACCGTCGACGGCATGATCGAACGCCGCTTCGGCCGCATCGTCAACATCACCTCGGGCGCGGTGAAGGCGCCCATCGACATCCTCGGCCTGTCGAACGGTGCGCGCTCCGGCCTCACCGGCTTCGTCGCCGGGCTGGCGCGCAAGACGGTGGCGCACAACGTGACGATCAACAACCTGCTGCCCGGCCCCTTCGAGACCGACCGCCTGCGCGAGACCGCGCGGCAATGGTCCAAGCAGAGCGGCAAGAGCGAAGAGACGGTGTTGGCCGAGCGCCGAGCCGGCAATCCGTCGGGCCGCTTCGGCACGCCGGCCGAGTTCGGCGACGCCTGCGCCTACCTCTGCAGCGCGCAGGCCGGCTTCATCACCGGCCAGAACCTGCTGATGGACGGCGGCCACTACCCGGGGACCTTCTGATGAGCGACACACCCTTCGACCTGACGGTGCGCAACGGGCGCATCTCCACCGACACCCAGACCTTCGAGGCCGACATCGGCATCCGCGATGGCGTTATCGTCGCGATCGAGAAGAAGCTCTCGCTCGGCCGCGACGACATCGACGCCGCCGGCCGCTGGGTGCTGCCGGGCGGTATCGACAGCCATGTGCACGTCGAGCAACTCTCGGGCATGGGCGTGATGTGCGCCGACGACTTCCATTCGGCCACCGTGTCGGCCGTGTTCGGCGGCACCACCACGATCATCCCGTTCGCGGCGCAGCACCGCGGCATGAACATCCCGGCGGTGATCGCCGATTACAGCCGCCTTGCGCGCGAGAAGGCCGTGATCGACTACGGCTTCCACCTGATCCTGGCGAACCCCGACGAAACAGCGCTGACGGTCGACCTGCCCGAGGCGATCCGCAACGGCATCACCTCGCTCAAGGTCTACATGACCTACGACAGGCTCAAGCTCGACGACTACCAGCTGCTCGACGTACTGGAACTCGCCGACCGCGAAGGCGCACTGGTGATGCTTCACGCCGAGAACCACGACATGATCCGCTGGCTCGCGCAGCGCCTCATCGAGCGCGGGCTGAAGGCGCCCAAGTTCCACGGCGTCGCACACAACCCGCTGGCCGAGACCGAGGCCACCTTCCGCGCCGTGTCGCTGTCGCGCCTGCTCGACGTCCCGGTGCTGATCGTGCACGTGGCGGGCCAGGAAACGGTGAAGGTCATTCGCGACGCGCGCGCGCTCGGTGCGCAGGTGCACGCCGAGAGCTGCCCGCAGTACCTCTTCCTCACGGCCGACGACCTCGACCAGCCGGGCCTCGAAGGCGCCAAGTTCTGCTGCAGCCCGCCGCCTCGCGATGGTGCATCGCAGGAGGCCGTGTGGGAGGGCCTGAAGGACGGCACGCTGGGCGTGTTCTCGTCCGACCATGCGCCCTACCGTTTCGACGAGACCGGCAAGCTGCCCAAGGGCGAGCAGACCGGCTTCAAGGACATGGCCAACGGCGTGCCGGGCATCGAGCTGCGCATGCCGCTCCTGTTCTCCGAAGGCGTGATGACGGGCCGGATCACCATCGAGCAGTTCGTCGCGCTGACCTCGACCAACCATGCGCGCATGTACGGCCTGGCGCCGAAGAAAGGCAGCATCGCCATCGGCGCGGATGCCGACCTCGCGCTGTGGAACCCGGCGCGCGAGACGACGATCACCTGGTCGATGCTGCACGACAACGTCGGCTACACGCCCTACGAAGGCCGCACGCTGCGCGGCTGGCCCGAAGTGGTGCTCAGCCGCGGCCGCGTGGTGGTCAAGGACAACACGCTGAATGCCGAACGTGGCTCGGGGCGCTACGTGCCACGCGGCAAGCCGGAGCCGATGCAACACAAGGCGGCCGTCACCAGCAAGGGGGCCCTCTCCGCATGGACGAAAGGAATGACCGCATGACCAAGGAACGTTTCGGCCTGGCCGTAGCCCAGCTCGGCCCCATCCACCTGAACGACAGCCGCGAATCGGCCGTCGCGCGGCTGATGGAAATGATGCGCGAGGCGGCGGGCCGCGGTGCGAAGCTGGTCGTGTTCCCCGAGCTCGCGCTCACGACCTTCTTCCCGCGCTACTGGATGAGCGAGGAAGAAGCCGAGGCACGCTTCTTCGAGCCTGCGATGCCCGGCCCCGCGACACAGCCGCTGTTCGACCTGGCGAAGTCGCTGGGCATCGGCTTCTACCTGGGCTATGCGGAGCGCACCACCGACGGGCAGCGCTTCAACACGTCGATCCTGGTCGACGACCAGGCGAACATCGTCGGGCGCTACCGCAAGATCCACCTGCCCGGCCATTCGGACCACAAGCCCGAGGCGCCCTTCCAGCATCTGGAGAAGAAGTTCTTCGAGGTCGGCAACGACGGCTTCGGCGTGTGGCCGATGCTGGGCACGAACGTCGGCCAGTGCATCTGCAACGACCGCCGCTGGCCCGAGACCTTCCGCGTGATGAGTCTGCAGGACGCGCGGTTGGTGGTGCTGGGCTACAACACGCCATCGTGGAACATCCACTGGACCGAGCCGCCGCACCTGCGCATGTTCCATCACCTGCTGTCGCTGCAGGCCAACGCGTACCAAAACGCGCTGTGGATCGGTGCCGCGGCCAAGTGCGGCTCGGAAGACGGCTTCCACATGATCGGCGGCTCGGCCATCGTGGCGCCCACCGGCGAGATCGTGGCGCAGTCGCAGAGCGAGGACGACGAGGTGATCTTCGCGGCGGTCGACATGACGCTGGGCGACAACTTCCGCAACAACGTCTTCAACTTCGCGAAGCATCGGCGGCCGGAGCACTATGGGTTGATTCTTGAGCGCACGGGCGTCGGCGCGCCTTTGACTCGCGAGGGGTGAGCTGCCTTCGTTGGGGGCGTCGGCGGGCGGCATGCCTGCGGGCGGCAGACGTCTCCGGCCCTTCGGGCTTCGCTGCTGCTCCTCGCGTCAGGCGGGGTCCGCGCAAACTCGCTTCGCTCAGACACGCGCGGCCCTGATCCGCCTGCCCCTGCGGTGCTCGCCGGAGCCTCAACAGCCGCCCGCAGGCATACCGCCCACCGACGTGGACGCGACGGTTATGCATCCCTTGTAGCGAGCGCAGCGATTGCGCGCCACCAAGCCCGGCAGGCGGTGCGGGCCGGGCGATCCCCTGTGCGTCGCTGAGGAGCGCAGCCTTTCGCGGATCAGGGCTCGCGATTGTCTGAGCGAAGCGAGTTCGAGCGAGACCCCGCGAAAGGCGAGCACCGCAAGGCAGCCGCGAAGCGGCCGGCGCACCGGGGTCGATCGGCCCGCACCGCCTGCCGGGCGCCCTCACCCAGGGAAACTAAACCAGCGTCAACACCGCCTCACCAATCCCATCAAACGAAGCACGCACCGAAGCAGGCCCATCGAGCCACACCATCCCGCACCAGGACCCCGTGGTGAGCACGCTGCCCGCCGCCAACCGGTCATGGCGCGCCACCGCATGCTGCAGCCACTGCGGCGCCATCCACATCGGGTCGCCGCAGGGATGCGCGCCCTGGTAGCGGCCGACTGGCTTGCCATCGACTTGCAGCGTGGCGACCTGCGCCGCCCAGTCGACCGCACGGATCGGCACCCAGTCACCCAACACCAGCGCCCCATTCGATTGGACGTCGGCCAGCCGAAGCGGCGCAGGCGCCTTGTCCGCCCCCATCCAGCGGAAGTCGACCAGTTCGATGGAGACGGTCATGGCGTCGAACAGCGCTTCGGGTGCCTGCACGGCGCGGGCCGCGAGGTCCGGCGCGCTCAAGTCGCGCGCCAGGCGAAACGCGACCTCGATCTCGATGCCGAGGCGGTGAAAATCCTTCGCTTCGAGGCGGCCAGGGGAGGTCAAAACGAAAGGCGCTGGAATCCGGGCAAAGGTGGCGACCGAGGTGGTCGTCGGGCCGCCGCCCTTCCAGGTGCTGGGTGCGGCAGGGTCGGCATCCCAGCCGAGTTCGGCGGCCACGTGATCCTGCAGCGCGTAGATGTCGTCCGGCGACAGCGGCGTGTCGTGCCAGGGGGTGTCGTCGGCGGGAATGCCGCTGCGGCGGGCGGCCACCAGGGCGGCCGCAAGGTCTTGGAGGGTGTCGTTCATCACCGTCGAAGTCTGCCCGAATTGGCCTGTCCGTGAGAAACCCGCTAAAATCGCTGGCTATCCAAAATTTGCCGCCGCTTTTCAACTGCAATTTCGGGAATTCGTTTTCGATGCGGCAGAACTGCAATAGCGCCACGGCCTGCCGCGCGCAGCGGCCAACCAGCCAGACAACGTTATGAAAATCGCTCAAGAAATCCGCGCCGGCAACGTGATCATGCACGGCAAGGACCCGATGGTCGTCCTCAAGACCGAATACAGCCGCGGCGGCCGCAATTCCGCCACCGTGCGCATGAAGATGAAGAGCCTGGTGGCCAACTTCAACACCGAAGTGGTCTTCAAGGCCGACGACAAGATCGACCAGATCGTGCTCGAGAAGAAGGACTGCACCTACTCCTACTTCGCCGATCCGCTCTACGTCTGCATGGACGCCGAGTACAACCAGTACGAAGTCGAAGCCGAGAACATGGGCGACGCCCTGAACTACCTCGAAGACGGCATGGCCGTCGAAGTGGTGTTCTACGAAGGCAAGGCCATCTCGGTCGAACTGCCCACCAGCGTCGAGCGCGAAATCACCTGGACCGAACCCGCCGTCAAGGGCGACACGTCGGGCAAGGTGCTCAAGCCGGCCAAGATCGCCACCGGTTTCGAAGTGCCGGTTCCGCTCTTCGTCGCACAGGGTGACCGCATCGAAATCGACACCCGCACGGGTGAATACCGCAAGCGCGTCTGAGCGACCTGCACACCACCAAGGCTCCTGACGGGAGCCTTTTTTCATGGCGCCGCCCCGAGGCGGCCCGAAGATTGCTCCGGAGCCCCGCATGACCAGCAAGACCCACGATCTCCACGACAAGCGCCTGGCCGATGCCTGGGCGACGCTGCAGGCCCACTCGGACAAGGGCCTGCCGCTCGACCGCGACCCGTCGCGCCTGGCCTTCGCCGACCCCGAATTCCTGCTGCGCCGCGAGACCCGCGGCCTGCGCATGCAGCTCGAGCTGATGAAGCCCGACCTGCAGATGCGCGAGCACGGCATCGAGAACACCGTGGTCGTCTTCGGCAGCGCGCGCTTTCGCAGCGAGGAAGAAACCCGCGCCCTGATCGCCCAGGCCGAGGCCGCCGGCGACACGGCCGCGACCGAGCGCTGGCGCAAGCTGGCGCGCAACTCGCACTACTACGAGCAGGCACGTGCTTTTGGCAAGATGGTCGCGCAGTACAGCAACGACAAGGAGCCGGAAGACAAGCTCTTCATCTGCACCGGCGGCGGCCCGGGCATCATGCAAGCGGCCAACCGCGGCTCCTACGAAGGCGGCGGCCTCAACATCGGCCTGGCCATCGCGCTACCGATGGAAGAAGAACCCAACCCCTACGTCACGCCGGCGCTGAGCTTCAAGTTCCACTACTTCGCCATCCGCAAGATGCATTTCATGATGCGGGCGAAGGCGCTGGTGGCCTTCCCCGGCGGTTTCGGCACGCTCGACGAGCTGTTCGAGGTGGTCACGCTGGTGCAGACGCGCAAAGCCAAGCAGGTGCCGATCGTGCTGTACGGCTCCGATTACTGGAAGCGGCTGATCGACTTCGCCTTCCTGGCGGACGAAGGCGTGATCTCGCCCGAGGACGTCAAGCTCTTCGAATACGTCGACACGCCCGGCGACGCCTGGGACGCGATCAAGCGCTTCTACGCGCTTTGAGCTTCCAGACGGTGTGGCTGCCCATGGCCACCACACCGCCGACGATCCAGAACACGCCGGCGATGCCGATGACCGCGCCAGCGGCACCGAAGAGCATCGGCATGGCGACGCTCGACGCGTTGATGGTCATCAGCCGCAGGCCCAGCGCCTCGCCATGGCGATGGTGCGGCGTGATCTGGTGCAGCATGCTCATGATCATCGGCTGCACCGCGCCCAGCGAGAAGCCCAGCACCACCGAGCACAGCGCCATCGCCCAGGCCGAGTGCAGCAGCGGGTAGACGCAGAACAGCGAAGCGGTGACCAGCGTCGACGTGAGGATCACGCCACGCTCCGAGGTCCGGTTGGCGAACAGCGGCAGCGCCAGGCGCACCGCCGCGGCCGCGATGGCGAAGGCCCCCAGGATGCTGCCAATGACCGACGCGCCCAGGCCCCGCTCATGGCCGAGGATGGGCAGCACGAAGGCATGCACGTCCCAGCTCGACGACTGCAGCCAGTTCACGAAGAGCAGGCGGCGGAACAGCGGTTCGCGCAGCAAATCCCAGGCGCGGGTGGCCGCAGCGCCGGCCGGCAGCGGGGTCGGCTCGGGCTCCTTGGCCGAACGCACCAACAGCCAGCACACGACCGGCATCAGCGCCATGACCGCGAAGGTCACACGGAACGACAGCAGATCGGCGGGCACGTGCCCCGCGTGGTCGATGAGCAGCCCCGCCACGAACGGACCGACGAAGTTCGCCGCGGCCGGGGCGATGGCCAGCCAGCTGAACACGCGCTTGAGGTCGTTGGGGCTTTGCGCGGCGCGCCCGACATGGCGCTGCAGGGCGATCACGGTGGCGCCGGTCGCGCCGCCGGTCAGCAAGGCCGAAACGCACATGACCGGGAAGACCGGCCACACCAGCACGAGGCCGGCACCGAGCGACGCGGCGACCACCGACAGCGCCAGCGGCCGCCGCAGCCCGTGGCGGTCGGCGAAGCGGCCCGCGGGCAGCGCGAGAAACACCTGCGTGAGCGCGAACAGCGAAATCAACACGCCGACCGCCGCCGCGCTGTAGCCTTGCTGCAGCGCCAGCAACGGCGTGGCCAGCCGCATGCCGGCCATCGTCGCGTGCAGGAAGACCTGTGCCGCGATCAGCCGAAGCAGCTCAGCCCCTCTCACAGCGCGCCGTCGTCCTCGGGATCGACCGCCGGCAACAGCGCCTGCGCCTGCAGTTCGGGCAACGCTTCCACACCCTTGAGTGCGCGGCGCATCTGACGTTGCCGGGTATCGGCCTTGTCGATGGTGTCGGAAGCCTTGGCGACCTGTTCCTTGATGCGCTCGACCCATTCGCCGAAGCGGTTGAACTCGGTCTTGACCGCACCCAGCACCTTCCACACCTCCGACGCCTGCTGCTCCAGCGCCAGCGTGCGGAAGCCCATGTGCAGGCTGTTGAGCATGGCCAGCAGCGTGGTCGGGCCGGCCAGCGTCACGCGGTGCTGGCGCTGCACCGCGTCCATCAGGCCGGGGCGGCGCAGCACTTCGGCGTAGAGGCTCTCGACCGGCAGGAAGAGGATCGCGAAGTCGGTGGTGTGCGGCGCGGCCAGGTAGTTGTCGGCGATGGACTTCGCCTCGCTGCGGATGCGCGCCTCCAGCGCCTTGCCGGCCACTTCGACCGCCAGCACGTCGGCGCGCTCGTGGGCGTCGATGAGGCGCTCATAGTCGTCGCGCGGAAACTTCGCATCGATCGGCAGCCACACCGGTGCGCCGTCGGCGCTGCGGCCGGGAAAGCGCACCGCGAAGTCGACACGCTGGCCGCTGCGCGGCTTGGTCTCCACCTGCTTGGCGTACTGCTCGGTCGTCAGCACCTGCTCGAGCAACGCCTCGAGTTGCACCTCGCCGAACACGCCGCGCGTCTTCACGTTGGTCAGCACGCGCTGCAGGCTGCCCACGCCGATGGCCAGCGTCTGCATCTCGCCCAGGCCCTTGTGCACCTGGTCGAGCCGGTCGGCCACCTGCTTGAAGCTCTCGCCCAACCGCGCCTCGAGCGTGCTCTGCAGCTTCTCGTCGACGGTCTTGCGCATCTCGTCGAGCTTGGCGGTGTTGGTCTGCTGCAGCTGGGCGAGCTGCGTCTCCATCGTCGTGCGCACCTCGGCCAGGCGCCGCGCGTTCGATTCGCTCAGGCCCTGCAGCTGCGTGTTGAGCGTGTCGGCCAGGGTCTTCTGCATCAGCGTGAGCTGCTGCGCGAAGGCGTCGATCTGGGCGTTCTGGGTGCGCGTGGCTTCTGCCCCCTGCTGCACCAGCGCGGCCTGGAAGCTGGCGAAGTTCTGGCCCAGTTCCTGGCGCGTACTGCGTGCGGAGTCGGCCACCTCCTGTCGCAGGGCGCGTTCGCTGCGCTCGGTGCCGTCCGCCAGGGTGGCCAGCAGTTCGGCGTGGCGGTCGGGGGCAGGCCGGCGCATCAGCAGCGCGACGAGAAGGATGACGGTGAGGGCGGCAAGGCCCAGCAGGATCCAGAGTCCGATTTCGGCAGTCGACACGTGAGGGGAATCCGTTTACTTCTTGGGGGAGACGATGGGCGTGAGCGGGCCCTTGCCGCTCAGGAACGAGATGAGGTTGTCGGCGGCCAAGTCCGCCATCGCGCGGCGGGTGGGAATGGTCGCGCTCGCGATGTGCGGCGTCAGCACCACGTTCGGCACAGTGAGCAGCGCAGGGTGCACCGAGGGCTCGCCTTCGAACACGTCGAGGCCAGCTGCCGCGATGGTCCTGTTGCGCAGCGCCTCGGCCAGGGCCGCGTCGTCAACGATGCCGCCGCGCGCCAGGTTCACCAGCGTGGCGGTCGGCTTCATTTGCGCGAGTTCGGCAGCGCCGATGGCGTGGTGCGCCGCGGGCGAGTACGGCAGCACCAGCACCAGGTGGTCGGCGCGCTTGAGCAGCTCTTCCTTGCTGACGTAGGTGGCCTTCAGCTCGGACTCGATCGAGGCGTCGAGCCGCGAACGGTTGTGATAGATCACGTCCATGCCGAAGCCCAGCGCACCGCGGCGGGCGATGCCCTGCCCGATGCGGCCCATGCCCAGGATGCCCAGCGTGCTGCCATGCACGTCGGCGCCGGCGAACATGTCGTAGCGCCACTTCTTCCATTCGCCGCGACGCAGGAAATGCTCGCTCTCGGTGATGCGGCGCGCGGTCGCCATCATCAGCGCGAAGCCGAAATCGGCCGTGGTCTCGGTCAGCACGTCGGGCGCGTTGGTCGCCATCACACCGTGGCGCACCATCGCATCGACGTCGAAGTTGTTGTAGCCCACGGCCATATTGGCGCAGATCTTCAGGTCCGGGCACGCGGCGAGCACGGCCTCGTCGATCTTGACGCTGCCGGTGGTGAAGGCGCCCTGCTTGCCTTGCAGCCGGCGGATCAGTTCCTCGCTCGACCAGTCCGCATCGTCGGTGTTCGCCTCCACCTCGAAATGCTGCTTGAGCTTCTCGATGGTTTCGGGGAAGACGGCGCGGGTGACGAGGACGTGGGGCTTGGACATGAACGGCTCCAGTGGATCAGCGGAAAAAGAGGAAGGTGACGGCGATGAACAGCGGGATCAGGCAGGCCCCCGACCAGGCCATGTAGCCGAAGAAGCTGGGCATGCGCACGCCGCGGTCTTCGGCGATGGCCTTGACCATGAGGTTGGGCGCGTTGCCGATGTAGCTGTTGGCGCCCATGAAGACGGCGCCGGCCGAAATGGCGGCCAGGGTGCTGGCGTAGGTCGTCATGAGCGCAGCCGGATCGCCACCCGCTGTGTTGAAGAACACGAGGTAGGTCGGCGCGTTGTCCAGGAAGGAGCTCAGCGCGCCCGTCGCCCAGAAGTACATGGCGGGGTCGGGCTGCCCGTCGGGCCGCGTCACGGCCGCCACCACGGCGCCAAAAGGCCCCTGGGTGCCGGCCTTGAGCATCGCGATGACCGGCACGATGGTCAGGAAGATGCCGGCGAAGAGCTTCGCGACCTCGGCCATCGGACCCCAGCTGAACTGGTTGTCCGCATGCACCGCGGCGGGCGTGATCTTCAGCGACAGCAGCGTGATGGCGACCAGGCCGGCATCGCGCACCAGCCCCGGCAGGCCGACCGGCGTGCCGTAGATGTCGAAGACGACGTCGGACTTCCAGGTGCCGCTCATGAGCACCAGCGCGATCACGGCCGCCAGCAGCCAGAAGTTGATGGCGCCGTCGAAGCCGATGCGCGGGGTGTCGGGCGTGGGGTCGACCGGCAGCACGCCCTCCTTGCGGTAGTAATGGCGATCGATGACCCAGAACATCGCGAGCAGCGCGCCGGTCACGAAGAGCGTGTCGGGCAGGATGTTGCGTGCGGTCCAGAAGAACTCCACGCCCTTCAGGAAGCCCAGGAACAGCGGCGGGTCACCCAGCGGCGTGAGCGAGCCGCCCACGTTCGAGACGATGAAGATGAAGAACACGACCACGTGCGCCTTGTGCACCCGGTTGTCGTTGGCGCGGATGAGCGGGCGGATCAGCAGCATCGACGCGCCGGTCGTTCCCATCAGGCTCGCGAGCACCGCGCCGATCGCCAGGATCGCCACGTTGAGCCCCGGCGCGCCGTGCAGGTTGCCCCGGATGTGGATCCCCCCCGCCACGGCGAACAGCGCGGTGAGCAGGATGATGAAGGGAATGTATTCCGCCAGCAGGGCATGCGCGAGCTGCGTGCCGGCCAATGCCGGCCCGAAGACGGCGGCGAACGGCAGCAGGAACGCGAGCGCCCACGCCGCAGCGACCTTGCCGAAGTGGTGGTGCCAGAACGACGGCGCCAGCAGCGGCATCAGCGCGATCGACAGCAGCAGGCCTGCGAAAGGCACGCCCCACAGCGGCGACAGGCGGGCGCCGTCGAGCCCGGCGGCATGCGCCAGGGCAGGAGACAGCAGGGGCAGCGCCAGCAGCGCCAGGCGGCGCGACACGTTCTTCATCGGCGGATGCACTTTCAGGGAGCGGGTCACGCGATCTCGAAGACCTGCCGCAGGTAGGCCAGGTACTTCTCGTCGTCGCACATGTTCTTGGAGGGCGTGTCGGACAGCTTGGCCACCGGCTGGCCGTTGCAGCGGATCATCTTGATGACGATCTGCAGCGGCTCGTAGCCGAGGTCGTTGGTCAGGTTGGTGCCGATGCCGAAGGCCAGCTGGCAGCGGCCGCGGAACTGCCGGTAGAGCTCGATGGTGCGCGGCACCGTGAGGCCGTCGCTGAAGATCAGCGTCTTGGTCAGCGGATCGACCCGGTTGGCGATGTAGTGCGCCAGCATGCGCTCGCCCCACTGGAACGGGTCGCCGCTGTCGTGCCGCGCGCCATCGAAGAGCTTGCAGAAGTACAGGTCGAAGTCGCGCAGGAAGGCGCTCATGCCGTAGACGTCGGACAGCGCGATGCCCAGGTCCCCGCGGTACTCGCGCGCCCACGACTCGAAGCCGAAGATCTGGCTGTCGCGCAGCCGCGGGCCGAGGGCCTGGCAGGCCTGCAGGTACTCGTGCGCCATGGTGCCCAGCGGGATCAGGCCGAGCTTCATGGCGTAGAGCACATTGCTGGTGCCGGCGAACTGCGGCAACTTGGCGCCCAGTTGCACCGGTGCGGTCACCGCGCCCAGGCGGGCGGTCAGGGTGCGCAGCACCTCTTCGTGCCATGCCTTGGAGAAGCGCCGGCGGGTGCCGTAGTCGGCGATCTTCAGGTCGGACAGGCCCTCGGCCTGCAGCTCGCCGATCTTGGTCTCGAGCCGCCGGCGCCCTTCCTCGATGTCGGGACGCTTCTGCGTGTTGCGGAAGTAGACCTCGTTGACGATCGCCAGCACGGGGATCTCGAAGAGGATGGTGTGCAGCCACGGCCCCTTGATGCTGATGTCGAGCTCGCCCGTCGGTAGCGGCGTGATGTCGATGTACTTCTCATTCAGGCGGAACAGCCCGAGGAAATCGACGAAGTCGCTCTTGATGAAGCGCATCGACCGGAGGTAGGCGAGCTCGGCGTCCTTGAACTGCAGGGCGCAGAGGCCGCGGACCTCCTCGCGGATCTCGCTGGCGAAGCGCGCCAGATCGACGCCGGGGTTGCGGCACTTGAAGCGGTATTCGACGCGGGCACCGGGAAAGTGGTGCAGCACCACCTGCATCATCGTGAACTTGTAGAGGTCGGTGTCGAGCAGGCTGTGAATGATCATGGTGCGGCGCGCGTGTCTCTGGTGTCGGCGTGCGCTCGATTATCACGGTCCCCGTCGGCTTGTGCCTACGGACCCCGCCCGGGGCGTCCTACCGGCATGCCGAGCCACACCCACGACAGTGCCTTCACGCCAGCCAAAAAGCGCTTTCCCCGAAGAAGGTGCAGCCAAAGGCGGAACACATCATTCACGAAGGAGATCGTCATGAACAAAGACACCATCGAAGGCAACTGGAAACAGCTCAAGGGCAAGGTCAAGGAGCAGTGGGGCAAGTTGACCGACGACGATTTCGACGTCATTGCCGGCAAGCGCGACCAACTGCTGGGCCGCATCCAGGAACGTCATGGCATCAGCCGCGACGAGGCCGAAGAACAGGTCAAGACCTGGGAAAGCGCCGAAGGCCGCACGCCGGCCGCGCTCTGGTACGAAAAGCACTGACCCTCTTTCGCTCGCATCCAAAACCAATCCAACAGACTTACGGAGAACTTCCATGAAAAAACACCTGCTCATGCTCGCCATTGCTTCCACCTGCTTCATCGGCGCCCAGGCCGGCGCGATGACGAAGGACGAGTACAAGGTCGCCAAGGAAAAGATCGAGGCCGACCACAAGGTCGCCAAGGCCCAATGCGACACGATGAAGGACAACGCCAAGGACGTCTGCAACAAGGAAGCCGACGGCAACCAGAAGGTCGCCAAGGCTGAGTTGGAACAGGCTTACAAGCCGACCGCTGCCCACCAGCGCAAGGTCGCCGAGGAAAAGGTCGACATGGCCTATGAAGTCGCCAAGGAAAAGTGCGACGACCAGACCGGCGACGCCAAGAGCGCCTGCGTGAAGCAGGCCAAGGCTGACGAAGCCAAGGGCAAGGCCGACATCAAGGCCATGAAGAAGATGTAATTCGCTTCCCGCGAAGACATGAAAAACGGCGCCTTCGGGCGCCGTTTTTCATGGAAATCCTCTCTTCAAGCGCGCAGGTCGGCGACGACCTGCAAAAGCGCTTCGGGCAAGGCCACCGGCCGCTGCGTCTGCCGGTCGACGTAGACATGAACGAAATGCCCCTGGGCCGCCGCCGTCTCGGCGCCCTCGGCAAACAGGGCGATCTCGTAGCGCACGCTGGAGCTTCCCACCTGCGCGACGCGGATGCCCGCCTCCACCGTCTGGGGAAACGCCAGCGGTGCGAAGTAGTTGCATTGCGTCTCGACCACGAAGCCGATGGTCTGGCCCTGGTGGATGTCCAGGGCGCCGCGCTCGATCAGCAACGCGTTCACTGCCGTGTCGAACCAGCTGTAGTAGACGACGTTGTTGACGTGCCCGTACATGTCGTTGTCGGCCCACCGGGTGGGAATGCGATGGAAGGCGCGATAGCCGTCGCGGTGGTGGGGGCGGGGGCGCGCAGTCGTCATGGCGCGGGATTCTGCCAGCGCGTGCCGCCGACCGAAAACAAGGCCGAAATCCGGCGAAACGGCCGGTTTAGAACCCGGCTTCTAAATTGCGCCGCCGCCTGCCAAAAGGCTTGATTGCACGGCCCAGCTGCCTATACTTCGGCTCATGCTGCACCGCAACATAGACGAGACAGGGGCAGCGAACGTGATCCATTCCTCAATCCTTACCGGAGTTACCACCATGGCACTGACCGCTGACCAAATCCTCGCCGCCCAAAAGGCCAACCTCGAAACCCTGTTCGGCCTGACCACCAAGGCGTTCGAAGGCGTCGAGAAGCTCGTCGAACTGAACGTGACCGCTTCCAAGGCCGCCCTGAGCGAAGCCGCCAGCACCACGCAAGCCATGCTGAGCGTCAAGGACGCGCAGGAACTGCTCGCCCTGCAGGCCAGCCTGTTCCAGCCGCTGGCTGAAAAGACCTCGGCCTACAGCCGTCACCTGTACGACATCGCCCAAGGCACCGGCGCCGAATTCTCCAAGGCCTTCGAAGGCAAGGCCGCTGAAGCCCAGCAAGCCTTCGTCGGCTTGGTCGACAGCGCTGCCAAGAACGCCCCAGCTGGCTCGGAAACCGCCGTCGCCGTGATGAAGAGCGCCGTGGCTGCCGCCAACAACGCGTTTGAGTCGGTCCAGAAGGCCGTCAAGCAAGCGACCGACGTCGCCGAAGCCAACTTCAACGCGGTGCAGACCACCGCCGTGAACGCGGCCAAGAGCACCGCTCAGACCGCTTCGCGCAAGCGCTGAGCCACTGCTGTCCTCCTCGGATCCCTCGGGTCCGACGCAAGCCCCACCCCGGTGGGGCTTTTTTTCGTCCGGCTCTTCGATAATCGTGCGTTCAACACACTCAGGAGACACACGCATGCAGATCGAAGGCAAGGTTTTCATCGTCACCGGCGCCGCCTCGGGCCTGGGCGAAGGCACGGCACGGATGCTCGCGGCCAACGGCGCCCAGGTGGTGGTGGCCGACATGCAGGCCGACAAGGGCGAAGCGGTCGCACGCGACATCGGCGGCGTGTTCGTCAAGTGCGACGTGACGCAGGAAGCGGACGGCCAGGCGGCGGTCGATGCCGCGCTCAAGCTTGGCAAGCTGTTCGGCCTGGTCAACTGCGCCGGCATCGCCATCGGCGAGAAGACCGTGGGCAAGAACGGTCCGCACGCGCTGGCGGCCTTCACGAAGACCGTGACGATCAACCTGATCGGCAGCTTCAACATGATCCGCCTGGCCGCCGACGCCATGTCGAAGAACGAGCCCGAAGCCACCGGTGAGCGTGGCGTGCTGATCTCGACCGCCTCGGTGGCGGCCTACGACGGCCAGATCGGCCAGGCCGCGTACAGCGCCTCGAAGGGCGGCATTGTCGGCATGACGCTGCCGATCGCCCGCGACCTGGCGCGCAGCGGCATCCGCAACATGACGATCGCCCCCGGCATCTTCGGCACGCCCATGCTCTTCGGCATGCCGCAGGAGGTGCAGGACGCGCTGGCTGCCAACGTGCCCTTCCCCTCTCGCCTGGGCACGCCGGCTGACTACGCCAAGCTGGCCAAGCACATCATCGAGAACGACATGCTCAACGGCGAAGTGATCCGCCTGGACGGCGCCATCCGCCTGGCACCGAAATAAGCTCTCCCCCGAAGGCTTGCCCACTGCGTGTGGCAGCGCCCTCCCCCTTCCGGGAGCAACACCAGCGGCCCGGCGAAGCCGGTTCCGCGGTGTTCCTGGCGAAGAATGTCTATGGCGTTGGAACCGGTTGCTGGCGATCGAGACGCTCGTACTGCGCAATGACCTGGGCGCCGAAAAGCACCAGCGTGGCGGCGATCTCCAGGCTCAGCAGCACCACGATCGCGGTGGTGAGGGAGCCGTAGACGACATTGACCTGGGACAGGGTCGAGAAATACCAGACCAGCAGGCGGCGCGTCACCTCCCACAGCACGGTGGCGGTGATGCCGCCCAGCAGGGCATGCCGCAGCGACAGGCGCCCCACCGGCATCACCAGGTAGAGCGAGGTCAGCATGAAGACCTCGCCCCCCAGCCCCAGCAGGTAGAGCAGCACGCCCGAGACGCCCGACAGCGACCAGCTGTAGCCCAGCAGATCGACGCTTTCCTGGCCGATGAGCTGCAGCGCGCCCGACACGAGGGTGACCAGCAGCAGCCCCACGCACAGGCTCAGGATGTAGAGGTAGGGCATCACCGCCGACACCAGGAAATGCCGGGATCGTTCCGATTTGCGGTGATGGAAGATGTTCGCCATGGCGCTTTCCAGCACGGTGAAGGCGAGCGAGCTGAAGAAGATCATCGTCACCAGCAGCACCGGACCGAGCACATCGCGGTGCGCCAGAAAGTTGCGCAGTTCGGCGACCACGGCCCGCGACTGGCCCGGCAGCAGCCATTCGAGGTAGCGGCCCACGGTGGTCAGCAGCTCGCCCTGGTCGATGACATGCGACAACGCGATCACGCTGAGGATGAGCAGCGGCACCATCGACAGCAGCGCGTAGTACGCCACCGCCCCTGCCAGCAGCAGCCCCTGGTTCGCCTTGAAGCCCTTGACGGCCGACCACAGGAATCGAAACGGATGCTGCAGCACCGGGGACAAATGGGGAAGGCGGCGGGCGTTCATGGTGCGAGGGCGTGGAACGGGCCAGTATGACCGCGCCCCATGCCCGCGCCATGTCAGTTATCCATTGCGCTGCGCGTCACCCGAAGCCGATGGAACCGGCGCGGCCGGATGCCAGGGCACCCGCGGAACTGGCTTTGCCAGGCCGCTGGGTGCGCCCCCTTGAGGGGGAGGCGCCGCAAGGCGCATCGGGGGGTGGGTTTCATTTCAGCCGCATGCGTATCATTTGCGGCTCCCCCATGACCATCCCGCCCTCATTCATCCAGGAACTGATCGCCCGTGCGGACGTCGTGGAAATCGTCGGGCGCTACGTGCAGCTCAAGAAGGCAGGCGCCAATTTCATGGGGCTGTGCCCCTTCCACGGCGAGAAGTCACCGTCGTTCTCGGTCAGCCCGACCAAGCAGTTCTATCACTGCTTTGGCTGCGGGGTGCACGGCAACGCCATCGGCTTCCTGATGGAGCACGCCGGCATGGGCTTCGTCGAAGCGGTGCACGACCTGGCGGGCCAGTACGGCCTGCAGGTGCCTGAGGACGACGCCTCGCCCGAGGAACGCGCCCGCGCCGCCGGCCAGCGGCAGAAGCAGGCCACGCTGTCCGAGGTGCTGGAAAAGGCCGGCGAGGCCTACCGCAAGCAGCTGCGCCAGTCGCCGGGCGCCATCGAGTACCTCAAGGGCCGCGGCGTGTCCGGCGAGGTCGCGCGGCTCTACGGCATCGGCTACGCTCCGGCCGGCTGGCGTTCGCTGGCGAGCGTCTTTCCCGACTACGACGACCCGCTGCTGGCCGAAAGCGGCCTGGTGATCGTCGGCGAGGCCGACGACAACGGGGACGGCAAGCGCTACGACCGTTTTCGCGACCGCGTGATGTTTCCGATCCGGAACGTCAAGGGCGAATGCATCGGCTTCGGCGGCCGGGTGCTGGGCGACGAGAAGCCCAAGTACCTCAACTCCCCGGAGACGCCCGTCTTCAGCAAGGGCCGCGAGCTCTACGGCCTGTACGAGGCGCGCGCGGCCTTCCGCGACCGCGGCTACGCGCTGGTCACCGAGGGCTACATGGACGTGGTCGCGCTGGCGCAGCTCGGCTTCCCGAACGCCGTCGCCACGCTGGGCACCGCCTGCACCCCCGAGCATGTGCAGAAGCTCTTCCGCTTCACCGAGTCGGTGGTGTTCAGCTTCGACGGCGACGCCGCCGGCCGCCGTGCCGCGCGCAAGGCGCTCGACGGCGCCCTGCCCTATGCCACCGACGTGCGCAGCATCAAGTTCCTGTTCCTGCCGGCGGAGCACGACCCCGACAGCTTCATCCGCGAGCACGGTGCCGAGGCCTTCGCGCGCTTCGTGAACGAGGCGACGCCGCTCAGCCGCTTCCTGGTGGAGGCGGCACGCGAAGGCTGCGACCTGGGCACCGCCGAGGGCCGCGCCCACATGGCCGCCAACGCCAAACCGCTGTGGAGCGCCCTGCCCGACGGCGCGCTCAAGCGGCAGCTGCTCACGGAGCTGGCCGAACTCGTGCAGCTGGGCGTGCCCGACCTGAGCTCGCTCTGGACCCCCACGGCCGCACCGCCGCCGGCCCGCCCCCCCGCGCCGCCGCCCGCCGCCGAGGTCATGCGCTACCAGGACGACGGCACGCCGATCACCTACGGGCGACAGGGCGGGAAGGGCCGCGGCAACTGGGGCGACAAGCCCGGTCGCGGCAACTGGGGTGATCGGCGGGCGCCGGCGGCGTCGGGCAGCGTCGGCCGCACCCGGCTGCGACCGCCCGGGCGCGCCGACGTCGCCGCCCGCCTGCTGATGTCGAACATGCACGAATGGGAAGCGCTGTCGCACGAACTGCACGGCCTGCTGTGCGACCTGCCCGGCGAGCACGGGCAGCTCTTCACCTGGCTCGACGGCCAGTGCCACGAGCACGGCGTGCAGCCCTGGGCCGCCTTGCGCGAAGGCCTGCGCGGCCAGCCTTTCGAAGCCCTGGCCGAACGGCTCATGACCGAACCGGAGGGCGGCTCCGTCGCGGACGCCGAGGGCGAACAGGCCGCCGGTGCCGCCAAGGAACTGCGCAACGTGCTCGACTTCATGCTGGACGACCTGCTCAAGGCGCGCCAGAGCGAGGCGATCGCCGCGGTGGGAAGCGACCCGTCCGCGCTGGAACGCTACAAGGCGCTGGAGGCGCGGCGGCTGGAATTGCGCCACCGCCTGAAGCCATCCGTGCCGGGCTGAAACACGCCTAGCCTCTTGAAAAGCCGGGTTCCGGCTATAATGTAGGGCTTCGTCTCGCGACGAATGAGGCAAGAGCGACAGCAGCACCTCCGGGCCGACCCCACGCGCAATGCACTTCCCGACGGGAAACGGGTCAATACACCGCAAGGACTGCACACCAAATGTTCGCCCGACATCTTGCTTCTTGAGGGGACTTCGGTCCCCGTCCTGAGGAAATCCGTTCCTCCTGTCCGTCTGTGTCCGTGCCCGCGCCGGGTCTGTGGCGCCAGTGATTCCGCTTGTTTCATTCTTGTTCCACGAGGTCGTATGCCCAGTACAAAGAAGCCTGCCGTTTCCGTCGCCAAGAAGCCCGCTTCGGCCAAACCGTTGAAAGCGACAGCATCGCCTGCACCTGCAAAGAAGAGTGCCGCCGCGTCCAAGGCGACTGCCGCAACGAAAGTGAAATCCGTGCCCACGAAAACGCCCTCCGCCGACCCCGTCAAGACCGCCGCCCTGAAGGCCGCACCTGCCCCTGCCACCGCCAAGAAGGTCGGCCGCCCGCCCAAGGCCGCCGCCGCTGACGCACCTGCTGCCACCGGCGCCAAGCGCGGCCGCAAGCCCAAGGCCGGCAACGAGCCCAAGGAAATCGAAGAAGACTTCTCCGACGTCGAGGCCGAGTTCGCCGAGGAAGAACCCGCGGCTGCAGCGGGCACGGACACGACCACCGTCGAGAAGGTCAAGCCGCTGCGCATGAAGATCAGCAAGGCGAAGGAACGCGCCTTGATGAAGGAATTCGGCCTGGACGAAACCGTCCTGTCCGAAGAAGACATGGCCAAGCGCCGCCAGCGCCTGAAGACGCTGATCACGCTGGGCAAGACCCGCGGCTACCTGACGCAGGGCGAAATCTCCGACCACTTGCCTGACAAGCTGGTCGATGCCGAGACCATGGAAGTCGTGGTCACGATGCTCAACGACCTCGGCGTGGCCGTCTACGAACAGACGCCCGACGCCGAGACGCTGCTGCTGAACAACACCGCGCCGACCGCCACCACGGTGGAAGAAGCCGAAGAGGAAGCCGAAGCCGCGCTCTCCACCGTCGACAGCGAATTCGGCCGCACGACCGACCCGGTGCGCATGTACATGCGCGAAATGGGCACGGTCGAGCTGCTCACGCGCGAAGGCGAAATCGAGATCGCCAAGCGCATCGAAGGCGGCCTGATGGCCATGATGGAGGCGATCTCCGCATCGCCCAAGACCATCGCCGCGATCCTGGAAATGGCCGCGACCATCCGTGAAGGCAAGGTCGTCATCTCGACCATCGTCGACGGCTTCTCGAACCCGAACGAGGCCGACGACTACGTGGCCGAAGAAGACTTCGACGAATTCGACGAAGAGGACGACGACGACGGCAAGGGCGGCTCCAAGGCACTGACCAAGAAGCTGGAAGAACTCAAGCGCGACGCGCTCGAGCGCTTCGACCGCATTGCCGACATGTTCGAGAAGATCCACAAGATCTACGACAAGGAAGGCTACGGCACACCGGCGTACAACAAGGCCCAGCAGGCGATGTCCGACGAGCTGATGACCATCCGCTTCACGGCCAAGACCATCGAGAAGCTGTGCGACCTGGTGCGCACGCAGGTCGACGACATCCGCAAAAAGGAGCGCGAGCTGCGCCGCATCATCGTGGACAAGTGCGGCTTCCCGCAGGAAGACTTCATCCGCGACTTCTCCGGCTACGACAAGAACGGCAACCGCATCGCGTCCAACCTGCTCAACCTGAAGTGGGTCGAGAAGCAGGCGGCCGCCGGCAAGCCGTGGAGCACGGTGATGGCCCGCAACATTCCGCCGGTGCAGGAGCTGCAGCAGCAACTGGCCGACATCCAGTCGAGCGTCGTGGTGCCTCTGACCGAGCTCAAGGACATCAACAAGCGCATGAACGACGGCGAACGATCGTCGCGCGACGCCAAGAAGGAGATGATCGAGGCCAACCTGCGCCTGGTGATCTCCATCGCCAAGAAGTACACCAACCGCGGCCTGCAGTTCCTGGACCTGATCCAGGAAGGCAACATCGGCCTGATGAAGGCGGTCGACAAGTTCGAATACCGCCGCGGCTACAAGTTCTCGACCTACGCGACGTGGTGGATCCGCCAGGCCATCACCCGTTCGATCGCCGACCAGGCGCGCACCATCCGCATCCCGGTGCACATGATCGAGACGATCAACAAGATGAACCGCATCAGCCGTCAGCATCTGCAGGAGTTCGGCTTCGAGCCCGACGCCGGCATCCTGGCCGCGAAGATGGAGATCCCGGAAGACAAGATCCGCAAGATCATGAAGATCGCCAAGGAGCCGATCTCCATGGAAACGCCGATCGGCGACGACGACGATTCGCACCTGGGCGACTTCATCGAGGACAGCAGCAACACGGCGCCGATCGAGGCCGCGATGCAGGCCGGCCTGCGCGACGTGGTCAAGGACATCCTCGACTCGCTGACGCCGCGCGAAGCCAAGGTGCTGCGCATGCGCTTCGGCATCGAGATGTCGACCGACCACACGCTGGAAGAAGTCGGCAAGCAGTTCGACGTGACGCGTGAACGCATTCGCCAGATCGAAGCCAAGGCGCTGCGCAAGCTCAAGCACCCGTCGCGCTCGGACAAGCTGCGCTCCTTCATCGACACGCTGTAAGCAGCGACGCCCCCACGAGCGGACTTGCCGGACCCTGCGTTCGGCAAGTCCGCTTTTTTGTTGAGACCCTCATGAACCCCGACGCCCAAACCCTCTGGAAAGCCCCGCGATGGGCGCTGGCCATCCTGCTCGCGGTGCTCGGCATGCTCGGGCCCTTCTCGATCGACACCTACATCCCGGCCTTCTCGGGCATCGCGAAATCGATCGGCGCGACACCGGTGGAGATGCAGCAGACGCTGTCGGCCTACCTCTTCGGCTTCGCCTTCATGAACCTGTTCCACGGCGCCCTGTCGGACAGCTTCGGGCGGCGCCCGGTCGTGCTCTGGGGACTGGCCGTGTTCACGCTCGCATCGCTCGGCTGCGCACTGTCGCAGACCATCGGGCAGCTGGTGCTGTTCCGCGCGCTGCAAGGTCTGTCGACCGGAGCAGGCATCGTGGTGTCGCGCGCGGTGATCCGCGACATGTTCCCGCCGGCCGAGGCGCAGAAGGTGATGGCGCAGGTCACGATCTACTTCGGCGTGGCGCCGGCCATCGCGCCCATCGTGGGCGGCTTCCTGTTCGTCCATGCCGGCTGGCACGCGGTCTTCTGGTTCCTGGTGGCGGTCGGCGTGGTGCTGTTCGCGGCCAACTGGAAGCTGCTGCCCGAGACCCTGCACGCCACGCAGCGCCAGCCGTTCAATGCGCGTCACCTGATGCGCGGCTACTGGGACCTGTGCTCCGACCCGCGCTTCCTGCTGCTGGCGCTGGCCAGCGGCGTGCCCTTCAACGGCATGTTCCTCTACGTGCTGTCGGCGCCGGCCTTCCTGGGCGACCACCTGGGGCTGGCGCCCACGCAGTTCTTCTGGTTCTTCCTGCTGACCATCGGCGGCATCATGGCCGGCGCCTGGGCCAGCGGCCGCATGGCCGGCAAGGTCGCGCCCAAGCGGCAGATCCGGGACGGCTTCGTCATCATGCTGGCGACCTCGGCCGCCAACGTCGTCGCCAATGCACTGTTCGAGCCGCATGCGCTTTGGGCCATGTGGCCGATCGGCCTGTTCGCCTTCGGCTGGGCGCTGATGGTGCCGGTGGTGACCCTGCTGGTGCTCGACCTGCACCCCGAGCGGCG
Organism: Variovorax sp. J2L1-78; assembly: GCF_030317205.1. Classification (NCBI taxonomy): domain Bacteria; kingdom Pseudomonadati; phylum Pseudomonadota; class Betaproteobacteria; order Burkholderiales; family Comamonadaceae; genus Variovorax; species Variovorax arabinosiphilus. The sequence goes on from NZ_JASZYB010000001.1 coordinate 2,230,882, forward strand.
CGGCATGGCGTCGTCGCTGCAGGCCGTCATCGGCTCGACCGCCAACGGCCTGGTGGCCGGCGTGATCGCACCGCTGGTGATGCATTCGACGCTGGCACTGGCCGTGACGTCGATCCTCATGATGGGGATCGGCCTGGTGGCCTGGGTCTGGCTGCACCGGCGCTGGCCGGAGATCGGCCGGCAGGTCGCCCGCTACTGACCGCGGCCTCGCGCCGTCAGGCCACGACGGTCTGCTGGTGCTTGGCGGCGTGGTAGCGGCCCGTGCCGCGCGTGATCACGCGGTCGGTCGGCAGCACGTCGCCCGGCTGGTACTCCGGCTGCCCGGCGATGCGTTCGTACAGCGGCGCAAAGTCGATCGTCGCCAGCTCGAGCAGCTCGGCCAGGCTGTCGATGACGAAGTAGCTTTCCTGGAAATCGTCGATGCGGTAGTGCGTGCGCATCACCCGCTCCAGGTCGAAGGCGATGCGGTTGGGCGACGGGTCGTCCAGCGAGAACACGCTCTCGGTGCGCGACGACGCGATGCCCGCGCCGTAGATGCGCAGGCCGTCCTTCTGCTGGATCAGCCCGAACTCGACCGTGTACCAGTAGACGCGCGCCAGCTTGTCGAGCACGCCCAGCTTCTTGGCGCGCAGGCCGCCCACGCCATAGGCCTGGATGTAGTCGGCGATCGACGGGTTCATCAGCATCGGCACATGGCCGAACACATCGTGGAAGACGTCGGGCTCTTCCAGGTAGTCGAGCTCGTGCGGCTTGCGGATGAAGTTGCCGGCAGGGAAGCGCCGGTTGGCCAGGTGCTCGAAGAACACCTCGTCGGGCACCAGGCCCGGCACGGCCACGACCTGCCAGCCGGTGCGCTGCATCAGCACCTCGCTCAGTTCCAGGAAGTCCGGGATCTGGTCAGCGCCGATGGGCAGGTTCTTCATGCCCTCGACGAATTCGTCGCAGGCGCGGCCGGGCAGCAGCTTCGTCTGGCGCTCGAAGAGCGTCCTCCACACGGCATGCTCGGCCGGCGTGTAGTCCGACCAGCCCTGGTCGATGGTCCAATCGGGCCGGTCGGGCTTGGCCGCGTCGCCGGCTGCGAGCCCGTGCTTGGTCGCTTCGGCGGCCGACATGCTCAGGCCTCGGCGGTGTCGAGCACGCCGCGGCGGATCTGGTCGCGCTCGAGCGATTCGAACAGCGCCTTGAAGTTGCCCTCGCCGAAGCCGTCGCGGTAGTCGCCGCGGCGCTCGATGAACTCGAAGAACACCGGCCCCAGCATCGGCGTGGAGAAGATCTGCAGCAAGAGGCGCGGCTGGCCGCCTTCGGTGGTGCCGTCCAGCAGGATGCCGCGTGCCTGCAGTTCCGGCACGTTCTGGCCGTGGCCCGGCAGGCGGGTGTCGAGCATCTCGTAGTAGATGTCGTTGGGCGCGGTGGCCGTCTGCACGCCGGCCAGGGCCAGCTTGTCCACGGCGTCCTTCAGGTTGTCGCAGATCAGCGCGATGTGCTGGATGCCTTCGCCGTTGAACTGCATCAGGAACTCCTCGATCTGGCCGCCGCCCTTCTTGGATTCCTCGTTGAGCGGGATGCGGATCTTGCCGTCCGGTGCCGTCATGGCCTTCGAGGTGAGGCCGGTGTATTCGCCGGAGATGTCGAAGTAGCGGATCTCGCGGAAGTTGAAGAGCTTCTCGTAGAAGTCGGCCCAGAAGGTCATGCGGCCGCGGTACACGTTGTGCGTGAGGTGGTCGATGAGCTTGAGGCCGTGGCCGACCGGGTGGCGGTCCACGCCGTCGATGAACTCGAAGTCGATGTCGTAGATCGACTTGCCTTCTTCGTAGCGGTCGATCAGGTACAGCGGCGCGCCGCCGATGCCCTTGATGGCCGGCAGGCGCAGCTCCATCGGGCCGGTGGCGATCTCGATCGGCTGGGCGCCCAGTTCGAGCGCGCGGTTGTACGCCTTGTGCGCGTCCTTCACACGGAAGGCCAGGCCGCAGGCCGACGGACCGTGCTCCGCCGCGAAGTAGGCGGCCTGGCTCTTGGGCTCGCGGTTCACGATGAAGTTGATGTCGCCCTGGCGGTACAACACCACGTCCTTGGAGCGGTGCTTGGCGACCAGCGTGAAGCCCAGCATCTCGAACACCGGCTCCAGCACGCCCGGCGTGGGCGAGGCGAACTCGACGAATTCGAAGCCTTGCAGGCCCATGGGGTTCTCGAAATGGTCAGCCATCGTGTGTCTCCAGAAATTGCAGGTGGGGTTCTGGCTGATGCTAGGCGCTTGCGGCACACGATTCCTGCAACTTGCAGCCCTGCGATGGCCGATCACGCAGGATTCCTGCAAAATCCCAGCCATGAGCGCTCCAGTCGAACTCGACACCATCGATTTGCGCGTGCTTCGCGCGTTGCAGGCCAACGGCCGCGCCACCTACGACGAGCTGGCGGCCCAGGTCAGCCTGTCATCGTCGGCCACGCTGCGGCGTGTCAAGCGGCTGGAGGAATCGGGCGTGATCCAGGGCTACGTCGCCCTGCTGCATCCGGAGCGCGTCGGCCTGCCGCTGATGGCCTACATCAACGTTCGGCTCGAGAAGCACACCGAGAGCCACAAGCGCAGCCCGATGGACGCCTTCCGAGCCTCCATCCAGGGCTGGCCCGAGGTGATCGAGTGCCATTCGCTCACCGGCGACATGGACTACCTGCTGCGCGTGGTGGTCGCCGACATGGCCCACTACTCGCGCTTCGTGATGGACACGCTGCTCAAGCACCCGAGCGTGCAGGACTGCAAGACCAGCTTCGTGCTCGACCGGGTGAAGAGCACGACGGCGCTGCCGATCTGAGGCTGAAGCGCCAAGCGCGAGGCTCAAGACACCAGCTTCGAGACGACGACGGAGTCGTCCTCCGGTGGATCGATCTCGCCGGTCAGGATCTTCGAGGCCTGCGTGGCGCAGTGCCCGGCGGCGGTCGCCTGCGCGCCGATGGCGTGCAGCATGGCTTCACGCTCCGCGGTCGTCATTTCCATCGACACCTTGCCCAGGTCGAGCGCCGCCGCCATCGCGTTGCTCGCCGCGACCAGGAACAGGTGGGAAGCCGCCCGCATGCGGTTGGCCTGCTGCGTGTCTTCCCGCGCGACCACGGGGCTGCGCCGCGCGGCGTCGGGTAGACCCGGCAGGTCCGTCGGCTCGAAGTGCGTCACCGGCAGGCGGTCGAGATCGCTGGCAGCGATCACCATGGCCAATGCCTTGTGTGCGGCGGTCACGGTGGACCGATGGTTTTCTCTCATTGTGAATCCCTCCACGGCAGACAGTGGCGCATTCTCGCGCAACGACGTCGCCGTGGCGTCAACGCGCCACGCCGAGCAGGCGGTCGAGCACCTCGGGCTGGGTGCGCAGCACGTCGGCACGCGCGGTGTGCACCAGCCGCCCCTGGTCAAGCACCGCCGCATCGTCGGAGATCGCCAGCACCGCCTGCGGATGCTGCTCGACGATGATGGCCGCCAGCCCGTCGTCCTGCGTGATGCGGCGGATGACGCGCAGCAGCTCTTCCACGATGATCGGCGCCAGGCCCTCGAGCGGCTCGTCGAGCAGCAGCAGGCGCGGGTTGAGCACCAGGGCGCGCGCAACGGCCAGCATCTGCTGCTCGCCCCCCGACAGTTGCGTGCCCAGGTTGCCCTTGCGTTCGGCCAGGCGTGGGAACATCGCGTAGACGCGCTCGGGCGTCCAGTGGCCGGGGCGTGCCACGGCGGTCAGGTTCTCGTGCACCGTCAGCGACTTGAAGATGTTGCGCTCCTGCGGCACCCAGCCGATGCCCGCGGCGGCGCGGCGGTGCGATGCCTGCCGGCTCAGTTCGACGCCACCGAGCACGATGCGCCCGCCGTGCTGGCGCGTGGCGCCGGCCAGCGTGTTGATCAGCGTCGTCTTGCCGGTGCCGTTGCGGCCGAGCAGCGCCAGCGTGCGGCCTTCGGCCAGCGTGAGCGAGATACCGGTGAGCACCACCGCTTCGCCGTAGCCCGCGCTCAGGTCGTCGATCTGCAGCAACGCGTCAGCCATGGGTCGCGCCCTCTCCGAGGTACACCGCCTTCACGCGCGGATCGCCCGCGATCGCCTCCGGCGTGCCTTCGGTCAGCACCGCGCCGTTGACCAGCACCGTCATGCGATCGGCGAAGCTGAACACCAGGTCCATGTCGTGCTCGATCAGCAGCACCGACACATCCGCCGGCAGCGCGGCCACCGTCTGCAGCAGTTCCTCGCGCTCGCCCGCGGGCACGCCGGCCACCGGTTCGTCGAGCAGCAGCACGCGCGGCTCGCAAGCCAGCGCGATGGCGATCTCCAGCAGGCGCCGTTTGCCGTACGCCAGTTCGCGTGTGGGCTGTAGCGCCACCTCGGCCAGGCGGAACTGCTCGAGCAGTTGCCCCGCCCGCTCGACCACACCCCGGTCGCTGCCCAAGGCACGCCACCATTGCCGCGTGAGCCCGCGCTGCTGGGACACGACGAGCGCCAGCGTCTCCAGTGGCGTCATCGCATCGAAGAGCTGGTTGATCTGGAAGGTGCGCACCAGCCCGCGCGCGACGCGGCGGTGCGGCGCCGTGCCCGTGATGTCCTCGCCCTCGAGCACGATGCGCCCAGCGGTCGGTGTGAGCACCCCCGTCAGCAGGTTGATCAGCGTGGTCTTGCCGGCGCCGTTGGGGCCGATCAGCGCATGGCGCGCCCCGCGCCGCAGGTCGAGCGTCACGTCGTGCGTGGCCACGATGCCGCCGAAGCGCATCACCAGGCCCTGGGCCGAAAGAACGGTGTCGCTCATCGCCGCCCCCAGGTCCACGGTTTGAGCAGCCGGTCGCGGCCGACCAGCACCAGCAGCACCAGGATCAGGCCGATCCAGAACATCCAGTACTGCGGCGTGACGGACGACAGCGCGTCCTGCAGCAGCTTGAAGACGACCGCGCCCGCGATGCCGCCGTAGAGCCAGCCCACGCCGCCGATCACGAGCATCAGCAGCACGTCGGCCGAGCGGTCGAAGGCCAGCACGTCGAGCGACGCGAAGCCGGTGGTCTGCGCCAGCAATGCGCCGGCCGCACCGGCGATGGCCGCCGCCACCGTGTAGATCACGGCCATGCGCGAGACGACCGGAATGCCGATCGCCATCGCGCGCAGCCGGTTGTCGCGGATGGCCTTGAGCGTGGCGCCGAAGGGCGAGCGCACCAGACGCCGCATCAGCAGAAAGAGCAGCAGCACCACCGACAGCGAATACCACGCGGCCGTGCGGCCGTAGAGGTCGAAGTCGAACTGACCCAGCACCGGCCCCATGACCACCCCCTGCAGCCCGTCGGCGCCGCCGGTCAGCCCGTCGAGCTTGTTGGCCAGCTCGAGCAGCAGCAGCGCGGTGCCCAGCGTGACCATCAGCCGCGTGAGATCGCTGCCGCGCAGGATCGTCACGCTGGCCAGCGCACCGACGCCCGCCGACAGCGCCACGGCGACCAGCAGGCCGACCGTCGGGTCGGGCATGACGTGCTTGGCGAACAGCGCCGCGGCATAGGCGCCGAAGCCGAAGAACGCCGCATGGCCGAGCGAGACGATGCCGGTGTAGCCCAGGATCAGGTCGAGCGACATCGCGAACAGCGCGACGATGGCGATCTCGTTGACCATCAACGCATGCGACGGCATGGCCAAGGGCAGTGCAAAGGCCAGCGCCCACACGGCGAACTCCCACGGGCGCCAGCGCGCCGGGTCGAGCAGGCGCTTGCGCAGCGCATCGGTCCGAGCGTCGTCCATCACTTGCCGCCTCGCCGCGTGAACAGGCCCTGCGGACGCCACATGAGGATCAGGATCATCAGCAGATAGACCGTGAAGGCGCCCATCTTCGGGATGAAATACTTGCCCGCGACGTCGGCCACGCCGAGCAGCAGGGCCGCCAGCAGCGGCCCGGTGATCGACGAGGTACCGCCGACGGCCACCACGATGAGGAAATAGATCATGTACTTGAGCGGAAAGCTCGGGTCCAGCCCCAGGATCTCCGCGCCCAGTGCGCCGCCCAGCCCGGCGAGCCCCGAGCCGACGGCGAAGGTGAGCAGGAACACGCGGTTCACGTCGATGCCCAGCCCGGCCGCCACCCGCGCGTCGTCGACCGCCGCACGCAGCCGGCTGCCGAAGCGCGTCTTGGACAGAATCAGCTGCAAGACGATGGCCAGCACCGCGCACACAGCGATGATGAAGAGCCGGTAGTGCCCCATGCCGAGCATCAGCGCGCCGTCGCCGACCTCGGTGCGCCCGCGCAGCCATTCGGGCAGCTGGATGTTCTGCTGCGACGAGCCGACGAAGTAGTCGATGGCGGCCACCGCCATGAAGGTCAGGCCGATGGAGAACAGCACCTGGTCAAGATGCGACTTGCCGTACATCGGCCGATACAGCGTGCGTTCCAGCAACGCGCCGGCCGCCCCCACCACGACGAAGGCCAGCGGCAGGCACAGCAGGAACGGGATGCCCAGCTTCTGCATGGCGAACACCGTGAGGTAGCCACCGGCCATCGCGAAGGCGCCGTGCGCTAGGTTGATGAAGTTCATCAGCCCGAGCGTCACGGCGAGGCCGACCGCGAGCACGAACAGCAGCATGCCGTAGGCAATGCCGTCGAAGAGAATCGTTAACAAGGCTCGCCCCCAGGTTGCCCGCACTTCGTGTCGGGCGCCCACCCCCTACCGGGGGCAACACCAGCGGCCCGGCAAAGCCGGTTCCGCGGTGTTTCACGAAAAGACCTCGGCGTACTTGGCATCACTGCTTGTTCTTGCCGGGGTCCTTCACCGCCTTGATCACGTCGAACTCGACGTTGTAGAGCTGGCCGTCTTTCTTCTCGACCTTGCGCAGGTACACGTCCTGCACGATGTCGCGGGTCTGCGCGTCGATCAGCACCTGGCCGCGCGGGCTCTCGAAGATCTGGCCCTTCATCTTCTCCAGCAGCGTGGTGCCGTCGCCCTTGCCGCCGGTGGCCTTGAGGGCTTCGTAGATGACGCGCATGCCGTCGTAGCCGCCCATGGCCATGAAGTTGGGGCGCATGTTCTTGTTGGCCTTCTGGAAGGCCTCGACGAACTTCTTGTTCGCCGCCGACGGGTGCGCCGCCGAGTAGTGGTGCGAGGTGACCACGCCGAGCGCGCCGTCGCCCATGTCGTTGAGCTGGTCGTCGTCGGTCACGTCGCCGGTGGCGATGAGCTTGATGCCGGCCTTGTCCATGCCGCGCTCCAGGAACTGTTTCATGACGGCGGCACCGGCGCCCGAGGGCACGAAGACGAAGAGCGCGTCGGGCTTGGCGTCGCGCACCTTCTGCAGGAAAGGCGCGAAGTCGGGGTTGCGCAGCGGCACGCGCAGCTTGTCGATCACCTTGCCGCCGTTGAGCTGGAAGCGCTCGGCAAAGAACTTTTCGGCGTCGTTGCCCGGGCCGTAGTCGGACACCAGCGTCACCACCGACTTCACGCCGTTCTTCGGCGCCCAGTCGCCCATGGCCACCGACACCTGCGGCAGCGTGAAGCTGGTGCGCACGATGTACGACGAGGCCTCGGTGATGCTCGACGTGGCCGCCGCCATCACGACCAGCGGCGTCTTCGACTGCGTGGCGATCGGGGCGGCGGCCAGCGCCGCCGGCGTCACGCCGAAACCGGCCAGCACATTGACCTTCTCGTTGACCACCAGCTCCTGCGCGAGGCGCTTGGTCACGTCGGGTGTGGCGACGTCGTCCTTGACGATCACCTCGATCTTGCGGCCGGCCACCGTGTCGCCGTTCTGCGCGATGTAGAGCTTGACCGCGGCCTCGATCTGCCGCCCGGTCGACGCCTGCTGGCCGGTCATCGGCAGGATCAGCCCGATCTTGAAGGGCGTCGTCTGCGCCTGGGCGGCGAGCGGCGCGGCCAGGGCGATGGCGGCCAGGCCGGCGGCCTGGACGAGGTGGCGTCGTTGCATGTCTTTGTCTCCGGTTGGTGGAATGCCGTTTCCCATCATTGTGGCCAGATGAAACGCCACCGCGTGCTCCGGCAATCACCTAGGCGCGCGTCGCGGACGGGGCATTCTGCGCGATCTTCACACCGCGTGCGCGGTCATCGCGCAGCCGCGCAGCGCGCCCGGCGGCGCCTGGCGATCGAGACGGCACGCAAGGTCTGGGGCGACGCCCGACCCGCCCGCGCTGGTAAAACACGGGGTTGGAGGAGACCCCATGCAACTGTTTACCGGCCCCCTCAGCATGTTCGGCGCCAAGGCCGAGATCGCGGTGCGCGAGAAAGGTCTGAGCTTCGAGCAGGTGATGGTGCCCTTCGACCGGGACGACCGCTACCAGCCGCGGCACCCCGAGGTGCTGCGCATCAACCCGAAGCAGCAGGTGCCGGTACTGATCGACGGTGCGGTCGAGCTCTTCGACTCGACCCAGATCTTCGAGTACCTCGAGGACCTGAAACCGCAACCCGCCCTGTGGCCGACCGGGGGGGCGGCGCGGGCGCAGGCGCGCCAGCTCGAGCACCTGGCCGACGAGGTGTTCTTCCCGAACGTCGTCCGGCTCTTCGGTTTGCAGGACGCCATGCAGAGCGCCCCGGCCGTCGCCGCGTGTGCGGCCTGCGCCCGGCACTACGAGGCGATGGACGCCTTGCTGGCCGATCGTGAGCACCTCGCCGGCAGCTACTCCTACGCCGACATCGCCCTGTACATGGCGCACGTGTTCGCGGACCGCAAGGGTGCCGGAATGACCGACGCCACGCCGCGCCTCGTGGCCTGGCGCGAACGCGTCGGACAGCGCCCGGCGGTGCGGGCGGTGGTCGGGCCGATGATGGCGTTCCTGGCCTCGCAGGGCCGACCGGTGCCGCGCTTCCTCCAATCGCACCGCGCCCCGTGAACCGCATCGACGACTGGCTCGACTGGCTGCCCTCGCCCTCGCAGCACTTCCTGGTGGTCGCGGTCGGCCTGCTGGTCTACGTGCTCACCACGCGCACGCGGCGCGAGCAGCGCGCGCCCACCACCGCGATCGCCTGGGTCATGGGCATGCTGCTGCTGCCCTACTTCACGCTGCCGGTCTACCTTCTGTTCGGCCAGCGCAAGCTGCGCCCGGTGGGCCCGCCGCGCTCGCCGCGCAGCCTGCCGGCCGGCCACTGGGCGGCCGAGCTGATCGAAAGCTTCGGCCTGCCCGCCCCCGGGCGCTGCGCGCCGCGCTTCCATGCCGACGGCGCTGCCGCGCGGGACGCCCTGTGGCAGGTGATCGACGCCGCCCGCGTGCGCCTGGACATCTGCACCTTCATCATCGGCGACGACGCGCTCGGCCATGAAGTCGTGGTGCGCCTGGCGCGACGCGCGCGCGAAGGCGTGCGGGTGCGCGTGCTGCTCGACGGCTTCGGCGCGCTGACGCTGCCGCCGCATCACTTCGACGCGCTGCGCGCGGCCGGCGGCCAGGTCGCGGTGTTCCGCCCCTTCTTCGGCCTGCGCCGCAGCGGGCCGCGCAACCTGCGCAACCACCGCAAGCTCGTGATCGCCGACGACACGCGGCTGTGGTCCGGCGGGCGCAACCTGGCGGGCGAGTACTTCACCGGCAACGATGCCTACCCGGTGCCGTGGCGCGACCTCTCCTTCGACCTGACCGGCAGCGTGGCCGAAGCGGCGGCGCGGCAGTTCGAGCACGACTGGTGCTCGGTGCGCGACGACACGCCGCGCGAGATCGCGCCGATACACGACACCCCCGATGACGGCGCGCTCGCGCAGTTCCTGCCGAGTGGCCCCGACCAGACCGAGGACACGGCGCACGCCCTGCTCATCGACGCGTGCTTTCGCGCCGAGCACCGCATCCTCGCGGTCACGCCCTACTTCGTGCCCGACGACGGGCTGCGCAATGCGCTGCGGCTGGCGGCGCGGCGCGGCGTGCAGGTGACCATCGCGATCCCCTCGCGCTCGAACCACCGGCTCACCGACTTCGTGCGTGCGCGGGCCATGCGCGACCTGGCCGGCGCCGGCGTGACCTTCCGCATGCTGCCCTTCATGGCGCATGCCAAGGCTGTGGTGGTCGACGAAGAGCTGGCGATGTGCGGCTCGATCAACCTCGACCTGCGCAGCCTGCTGCTGAACCACGAAGCCGCGGTGGTGTTCTACGGCCGCACCGCCATCGACTGGCTGGCGCAGTGGATCGAGACCACCGCGTCGGCCGGCGAGCCCTACCGCGCGCGGCGGCCCGGCCTGCTGCGCGACCTGGCCGAAGGGCTGCTACTGACCGTCGCCTTCCAGCTGTAAGGCTCAACGCTTCAGGCCCTGCGTGCCCTTCACGGTCTTCGCGGCCTTCACCGCCTTCACGGCCTTTCCGACGTTCGCAGTCCTTGCCGCCTTGGCGGCCTTGGCCGCTTTCGCTTCCCGCTCGGCCTGCTCCGCCTTGACGGCCTTGGCGGCCCGCTCGGCGGCCTCCTGCTTCTGCAGGCGCGCCAGCCGGCCGGGCGTGTTGGTGTAGCTCGCGTTACCCAGGCCGGTGCCGATGGTGAGCACGGCCCAGTGGTTCACGTCCTGCATGAAAGGCAGTTCGCTCAAGCCCTGCACCACGGCGTCGTTGTGCAGCCGCACCGTGGTCGGCGCCCCGCCGATGGTCGGCAGCTTCTTGCTCAGCTCGCTGGGCAGGTGAAAGGTGTCGCTTTCCCAGTCGCCCGGCAGGTTCTGGGTGCCGCGTGCGATGGAGCCGTCGTCGCGGATGCGTCCCGGGCAGGCGATGCCGACGAAGGGCGCCAGGCGGATCTCCTTGCGTTCGCATTCGTCGATGAGCACCTGCAGCATTTCCGACAGCCGCTCGAGCAAGCCGCGCCGGCTGGGCTTGTCGTCGGCGTGGCGCCACTTCATGCGCTTGACCACCTTGGCCAGCGACAGGTCCTCGGCCTTCTTGCGCCGCGTCTTCACGATGCCGCAGCGCAGGTTGGTGCCGCCGATGTCGACCGCGAGGATCGCGTCGTGCGCCGCCAGCATGTCCGGCGGCACCAGGTGCACCCAGCCGATCAGGCCGCCGTCGTCGACCTCGTGCGACAGGCGCGCGATCGGCACCTTGACCTTCATGTGCTGCAGGATCATCGCGGCCTGCAGGATGGCGCGCTCGCCCACGTCGCTCTCGGGAAAGCCGCCACCGATCACGATGCGCTGGACCTTGTCCCAGGAGGGCTCGCGCAGGAAGCGTCGCACCACATGGGCCAGTTCCTCGGCGAACTCCTCGATCGCGCCTTCCAGCAAGTCGGCACCTTCGGACGCGCGCTTGCGGCTGAGCACGCGGTCGAGCGCCTTCTTGCTGAGGTCGCGCGATGCGACATCGCCGAAGGGGTCGTCCTCGCCCTTCTGGCGCCGGCGCTTGCGCCACTGCGCCAGCAGCGCGCGAAAGGCGGTCTGGCTGGCGGCATCGCCGGCGAAGCCGGTCTTGTCGCGCAACTGCAGGCTGTAGCCGTCGACGATCACGGCAGGAAGTTCACGGGCGCCGTGGGCATCGGCAAGATGGGGCGGCACGGTCTTGGGGGCCATGGGCTCTTTCGAAAAAAGTGGGAAAGGGTCGAGGTCGCCTGTCGGCGTCGCCGTCCATCGACTGTCGCCGCGCACGCGGGGCCGGCCCATCGGCGCTGCGCACGACCGGCTGTAGGAAGGCGGCCTGACCGATACACTGACCGCATGCTGCTGCCGCACCCGCTCCAGCGCGCCTGGCGGTCGGCGCTGCTCCCCTTGCTCTTCCTGGCGATGCTCGTGGGCACAGGCGCTGCACGCGCGCAGGACGAGCCACTGCGCATCGGGTCGAAGCGCTTCACCGAGTCGTACATCCTGGCCGAGGTGCTGGCGAAGACAGCCGCACCCCATACAAGCGTCGCACCCGTGGTCCGCCAAGGCCTGGGCAACACGGCCATCGTGTACGAGGCGTTGCGCTCCGGCGCCATCGACGTGTACGCGGAATACACCGGCACCATCGCGCTCGAGATCCTGCAGGGCAGCGCCACGATGACGCCCGCCGAGATGAATGCGCGGCTCGCGCCGCTGGGCCTCGGCGTGGCCGTGCCGCTCGGCTTCAACGACGGCTATGCGCTCGCGATGCGCAACGCCGACGCCGACCGCCTGAAGCTCGCCACGCTCAGCGACCTAGCCCGGCACCCCGAACTGACGCTGGGACTGTCGAACGAATTCCTCGGCCGTGCCGACGGCTGGCAGGGCCTGGCCGCGCGCTACGGCTTCACGCAGAAGCCCACCGGCCTCGACCACGGCCTGGCCTACGACGCCATCGCGGCCCAGCAGGTCGACGTGATCGACATCTACACGACCGACGCGAAGATCGACCACCTCGGCCTGCGCGTGCTGCAGGACGACCGCGGCTACTTCCCGCGCTACGACGCGGTGCTGCTGTACCGCCTGGACCTGCCGACAAAGCAGCCGGCCGCCTGGGCCGCGCTGCAGACGCTCGAAGGCCGCATCGACGAGCGCGCCATGATCGCGATGAACGCGCGTGCCGAACTGCAAGGCACGGCCTTCGACACCATCGCCCGCGACTTCCTCGCCGGCGGCAAAGCCTCGGCGGGCCAACGCGGCTTCCTGGCGAAGCTGCTCGGCAGCGACCTGGGGCGGCTCACGCGCCAGCACCTGCTGCTGGTGGCGGTGTCGGTCGGCCTGGCGATTCTGGTCGGCGTGCCGCTGGCCGTGTGGGTGTCCTCGCATGCACGCACCCGCGCCGTGGTGCTGGGCATCGCCGGCCTGATGCAGACCGTGCCCTCGCTCGCCTTGCTGGCGGTGCTGATCTCGCTGATCGGCCGCATCGGCACGCTGCCCGCACTCATCGCGCTCACGCTCTACGCGCTGCTGCCCATCATGCGCAACACCGTCACCGGCCTGGCCGAGGTGCCGCAGGGGCTGCGGCAGGCCGGCACGGCGCTCGGCATGACATCGGCGCAACGCATGCGACTGGTGCAACTGCCGCTCGCCATGCCGACGCTGCTGGCGGGCGTGCGGACCGCCACGACGATCGCGATCGGCACCGCGACCATCGCCGCCTTCGTCGGCGCGGGCGGCTTCGGTGAACGCATCGTCACCGGGCTGGCGCTGAACGACCGGCAACTGCTGCTGGCCGGTGCGCTGCCGGCGGCGGCACTGGCCTTGCTGAGTGAACTGGTGTTCGAGGCGGTGGACCGCCTGTGGCTGCGACGGCCGCGTTAGCGCGGCGGCGTCTCCGACTTCGAACTGCGGATGCCGGCGATCTGGCCGCGCACGACCTTCCAGAAGTTCTTGCTGTCGTCGAGCAGGCGCCAGGCGTTGGAACGGTGCGCCAACACGCCGACTTCGGGCAGGGCTTCGCGGAGGTTCTTGAGGCCCAGGAGCTTGGTGTATTTGCGCACCGTGGCCGGGCTGTGGATGAGCAGCAGCACGCGCCAGCCGTAGTGGCGCCCGATGATCAGCATCCCGATCGCGCTCTCGAGATCGTTCAACTCACCCTGGAATCCGTCGACCGCCCGGTCGACCAAAGACATGATCTGCTCGTCGGTCATCGCCACGAAATACCCCCGCTTCGGCGCACACATCTTAGCGTTCGGTCGAACGCTTCCTTCCGCTCCACATGGCGGCGACGAGATTTTCGCGGTGGCGCCAGCTCATGAAGGCCACGCCGAACAGGTGAATAGCCACCAGGCCCACGAGGGTCCAGGCCGAGATGCGGTGCGTGAGTTCGAGCCATCCGAGGCCCCAGAAACGGTCGGTCGTGTACAGGATGCCGGAGACGCAGACGATGCCCACGCAGAGCAGCAACAGCACGATCATCCAGCCGCCGAGCGGGTTGTGGCCCAGCACGCGCGGTGCGTTCCCGCGCAGGAGCCTGCCGGCGTAGCCGAACACGACGCGCGGGCCGCACACGAAGCTGGCGAAGCGCGCGTGGCGGCTGCCCGCCAGGCCCCAGACGCCGCGCGCGAGCATCACGCCCAGGGCGGTGTAGCCGGCCCACAGATGCAGCGCCAGGCGCGACTCGCCCGCCCACCAGGCCAGCGCTACCGAGGCCGCGAGGCCCCAGTGCATCAGGCGCTGCGCGAGGTCCCAGACGCGGACCGTGCCGGGCGGGGGCAGGCTCACTCGGGCTGCTTGATCTCGCCGACCTTGGCGAAGGTCTTCGGGTCGAAAAAGGCCTCGACGCGGCGGCCGCTGGTGTCGAAGCCGTACACCTCGTAGCAGCCGTTGAAGTTCTTGACCTGGCGGACCTTCCAGCCCTCCGAGACCAGCTTCTTCTGCAGCTCCATCTGCGGCTTCATTTCTTCCTTGGCCACGGCTTCGCATTTGACGGCGTTGTGGTCAACGTACTGCGCGGCCGCAACGCCGGCGAACGACAGCGGAACGATGGCGCCGACGACGATGCGCAGGAGCCGGGAGACAACGGTCATGGATGAACCTCGATGCAGGGAAGGCCGCGCAGCGCTCAGACGTCGAGCCACATGCGCAGCAGGTTGTGGTACGTGCTGGTGAGGCCGATCACGCCCGGATCGGTCTCGCCATAGGAACTGCGCAGGTGACGCAGATGGTTGTCCATGTCGAACAACAGGCGGCGCTGTTCGTCGCTGCGGACCATGCTCTGGATCCAGAAGTAACTCGCGACGCGAAAGCCCCGCGTGACCGGTGTCACCCGGTGCACGCTGGTGCCGGGGTACATCACCATGTCACCCGCGGCCAGCTTCACGCGTTGCTCGCCGTAGGTGTCTTCAATGACCAGTTCGCCGCCGTCGTAGTCGGCCGGGTCGCTCAGGAAGAGCGTGCACGAGATGTCCGTACGGACCCGGCCCGAACCGTCGCGCAGGAAGCGCACGGAACTGTCGACGTGGTTGCCGAACGCATTGGACGCGCCGCCATAGCGGTTGAAGAGCGGTGGCGAAATCTGCTTGGGCAGTGCTGCCGAGAAGAACACCTGGTGCCGCTCCAGCCCCCGCAGCAACAGGCGCTGCACCGCACGGGTTTCGTCGCAATCCTCCTGCAACTGCTCGTTGTTCTTGGCCAGCGCGGACTGGCTGCCCGCGGTGATCCGGCCGTCACCCCAGGGGGCGTCGGCCAGGATCGCCCGGGCCTCTCGCAGCTCCTCGGGTGTGAGCACCTGTTTGACGTGCAGCAGCATGGTTGCAGGATAGCCCGATCAGAAGCGAACGCCGACCGTGGCGAGCACCTGGCGTTTGGCACCGAGGATGGTGAAGCCCGGGTACAGCTGATCGCCGTAGGCCTTGTTGCTCAGGTTGTTGACGTTGATCTGCGCATACACATCCGGGGTGAACTTGTACTCGAACATCGCATCGGCCACCATGTAGCCCGGCACGCGGGCGGTTGCAGAGGCGGCGCCGGTGTTACCCGTCAGCGGGCGGTTTTCGGTGGCGCCATGCGCGCCCAGCGCCACGCGCATCTTCGAGGTTGCCTGGTAGCTGATCCAGACGGCACCCGACTGCTTGGGCGTGAGACCGACGCGCTGCCCCACCGAGGCCTGTGCGGCAGCAGCGCTGCCGGCCTGGTCGATCTTCGCGACCGGCACCCAGGTGTAGGAGAAATAGACCTCCCATTGCGGCCCCAGGCGGCCGACCACGTCGAGCTCGAGGCCGGCGGTGTGCCGCTTGCCCGACAGCGTGTAGGCCGAGCCGGCGAAGTCGGAATCGGTGGTGCGCTCGTTGTACTTCTCGGTGCGGAAGATCGCGCCGCGTGTCGACAGCGCGCCGCCCAGCCAGTCGAGCTTGGCGCCCAGTTCGAGGTTGCGGCTCTTCTCCGGCGGCGTGTTGGCGTTCTGCGGCGTGACGTATTGGTAGGTGTCGGCCGAGGTGTTGAACGAGGTGCCGTACGACAGGTGATAGGACTGCGTGTCGGTCGGCTGGAACAGCACGCCGCCGCGATAGCTCCACGGTGAATTCGACAGGTGCGTGCTGGTGGTGCTGATCAGCCGGCCGTTGGCGCCCGTGGCATAGCCCAACTGCTCGAAGTCGCCAGAGAAGTGGTCGTAGCGCACGCCGCCGAGCAGCTTCCATTGCGGTGCCACCTGGACCAAGTCCTGCAGGTACACGCCATAGGCCTTGGCGTCGTAGTTGCTCGAATGGCGCCATTGCGGTGACAGGCCGGTGCCGGTCAGGCCGGCGCCGTCGTCGGGCGTGCCGACCTGCGTGAACGGACGCGTGCCGAGCGTGCTGCCGTTGTTCTGGAAGCGATTCGCCTCTTCCTTCGAGGCGTCGATGCCGGTCAGCAGCTCGTGCTTCATGCCGAGGGCGTTGAAGGCCTGGCTGTAGTCGCTTTGCGCATAGGTCGCCTTGTAGCGGTCCTTGCGCGGTGTCAGGCCGCTGCGCGTGAGGAAGGTCGCCGGGTCAAGCGAGGTGACGGCAGGCGTGTTGGGCGGGCAGGCACCCGCCGCGGTCGGACGCGCGCCGCAGGCACCGACCGCCGTGCTCCATTGCGCCCGGTCGAACACGCCGCTGCGCACCTGCGTACGCAACTCGCCACCATTGGCGAAGGCGTGCTTCCACGCCCCGTGCACATAGTTGGCCTCGCCGTCGACGAAGTCTGCCGAGGTGCCGTAATACTTGCCCGGCTTGACCGGCGCCAGGCTGCCGTTGACGTAACGAACGGCCGACATCGGCACATTGTTGTTCTTCAGATGGAACAAACCGACGGTGAACTCGTCCGCCGTACCCAGTCCCCAGCTGTAGCTCGGCGCGATGCCGTTCTTGTCGATGTTCGCGCCGCCGTTGTCCGCCTTGTTGTACATCGCGTTGATGCGCAGCGCCGAGGTTTCGCCGGTACGGATGTTGAAGTCGGCGGTGGTGCGGTAGTAGCCGCCGGTGCCCACGGTGCCGACGACGTCGGTCTGGTCGGCCAGCAGCGGCTTCTTGCTCACCTGGTTCACCACGCCGCCGGTCGAGCCGCGGCCGAACAGCATCGAGGCGGAACCACGCATCACCTCGATGCGGTCGAGATTGAAGGTGTCACGGTCGTACTGGGACGGGTCGCGCATGCCATCGATCATCAGGTCGCCGGTGCTGGCGATCGGGAAGCCGCGCAGCCGGATGTCCTGGTCGGTGCCGTTCTCGGTGGCGGCGAAGGTGATGCCGGCCGTGTAGTGCAGTGCGTCGCGCAGTGTGTCGAGCTTCACGTCGTCGATCAGCTTCTCGGTCACCACGGTGATCGACTGGGGCACGTCGCGAATGTCCTGCACGCCTTTGCCGATGCTGGTCTTCTTGGTCTGAATCTGGTCCTTGCCCTGCGTTTCGGCTTCCCCGGTCACGGTCACCGTGCCGAGTGTCCCACCCGTCGCAGGCGGCGTCTGCGCCCAACTGCTGACGGAGGCCGCCAGCATGAGCGCGCCAAGCGGAAATGCGGTGGCTGCGTCGACCGATCGTGCAGCGAGGGAGCGGAAAGCGGGAGCGGCGGGCGCAGGCGCGCGGCGGGATTTTCGAGCCAAGGGGGCCTCCATGAAAACGCGAACGCCAAAAGCGTCGCGGTGGGTGGAAGGCTGGCTACGCGCTGGAGCGCAAATGGCTTGCCGGGAATGCGGAACGCAGTATAGGGTTTGGCGACAAAAGTAGCACTTGATAACCCACTCTTCTTTGCTACTTGTATTGGACATACAACTGTCCAACCAAGATTTCCCTACTTTGCAGTAGTACGCTGTCGTCCTACTCTATGCATTTTTTCATCCGCCCTGCACTTTGGATGCCCGCCGCCTCATGTCCCCACGCAGCCATTCCCCAACCACCGGACGGCTCGGCGCGCAACACGACGCCGTGCTGTCGACGCTGCGCGCCATGCCCACCCCCGAGCCCGACGCGCACACGATCTACCGGGCCCTCCTCACCCAAGGCCAGGACATGCCCTTGTCGACGCTCTATCGCGCGCTCAAGGCACTCGAGAGCGCCGGCCTGGTGCGACGTCAATGGGCGCCGCACCACGGACGTCCACGCGGTGTCTACAGCGCGACCGGGGACAGTTCAGCCGCCGCGCAAGCCGGTGCCGTGTGCGCGCACTGCGGGGCGCATCTCGCGACGACCGGCACCTCGTCGTAGTCGCGGCCGCCCCGACACGCTGCGCCGGCTCAACGCCGGACCCGCATGACGGCCGCATTCCGGCACGGGCAGAATCGGGCCGTCCTTCTTTTCCGTCGCCGCGCTCTGCCCCATGTTCCAGGCCTTCGTGATCGTCAGCCGTGAGGCGATCGAACTGCTGCTGATCCTCATTGCCCTGCGGGAATGGGCACGCCAGGCACAACGACCCGGGCTGGGGCCCTGGATCGCCATCGGCGTGATCGCAGGCTTCGCTGCTGCGGCCGCCATCGTGGCCACGCTGCCGGAGACCGGCATGAACGAATGGCTGGACATCGCCCTGACCTGCGGCTTCGGCCTGTCGGTCGCGCTGCTGTCCTGCGGCACGATGGCGTCGATGGCGGGCATCGGGGCCCATGCGAGTTCGGTCTTCGACAACTGGTTCGCACGGCGCGCCACGGCCATCCCGGTGCTGGGTTTCGTCGCGTTCAGCGCGCTGCGCGAAGCGCTGGAGGCCTTCCTGCTCATCCGTTTCGTGGCAGCGGCGAACACGGTGCACGACGTGGCCTGGGGCGTCGCGCTGGGCCTGGCCGCCTGCGCATTGCTGGCGGCCGCCTGGCAAGCGCTGGCGACCAGCCGGCGCACGCACATCGTGTTCCGTCTGACCGCCGTGCTCCTGTTCATCATCGGCATCCAGATGATGCTGGAGGCCGTCGTCGAGGTGCTGCTGCGCGGCGTCGCCGGCCCGCACCTCACGCAGGTGGGCCGCGCCATGCAGCCGTACCTGGAAAACGGCGACCGCTACTGGTTGCTGTGCGCCGGCCTGGCCGTGATCCCGCTGGTGCTGTGGATGCGCGCCTGGTGGCGGCGCGCCGGGACGGTGCAGCGGCGCTGACCCGCAGGGCGCGAAGTCGACCGATCAGGCGTCCGCAGCAAAGACCACCACGGCATCGCCCGGCCGCCAGGGCCCGTACTTCGACATGATCGCGCCCCACATCGGCGACCCGGTCAGTGCGGACAGCCAGGCCCGCAGCAGGGGCCATGGCGTTGTCGCGAACCACACGGGATCAACCTGCGCGAACTGCCGCACGAAGGGCGCGATGGCCATGTCGGCCAGGGCGGGCGCGCCACCGAACAGGTGGCGCGACCCGCGCAACCGCGCCTCCAGCCGATCGAGGAAGACGCCGGCTTCGGTCCGGTGCTGCAACGCGTCGGCCCCTTCGAAACGGTTGGGGTATTTGTAGCGATCCAGATGCTGCTTGAAATCGCCGTCGCACTGCGCGACGAGGGCAAGCATGTCATCGAGCGTGCCGGCCGACGGCGTGAGCCAGCCCTGCGGATCGCGCTGCGCCAGCGCCCACTGCATGATCTCCAGGCTCTCGTCGATCACCGTGCCGTCGACATCGACCAGCACCGGTACCGTGGCCTTGGGCGAGGCTTCACGCAAGGCAGCGGGCTTGTCGCGCAGCACCACCTCGCGCAACTCGCAGGCCGTGCCACTGACCAGCAGCGCGAAGCGGGCACGCATGGCGAAGGGACAGCGGCGGAAGGAATAAAGGATGGGCAGCATGGGGTCGCTGCGATGGTAGACCCACGCCCATGAAAAATGCCCGCGGCGCAAGCGCAGCGGGCATGGCGTTCAACGCGGAACGTTCTGTCCAGTGATCAGGCCAGCGTGTACGCCGTTTTCACGACCGTGAAGAATTCCTGCGCGTACTTGCCCTGCTCGCGCGGGCCGTAGCTCGAGCCCTTGCGGCCGCCGAAGGGCACGTGGTAGTCCACGCCCGCCGTCGGCAGGTTGACCATCACCATGCCGGCCTGGCTGTGGCGCTTGAAATGGGTGGCGTATTTCAGGCTGGTCGTCGCGATGCCCGCCGACAGGCCGAACTCGGTGTCGTTGGCCGTGGCCAGCGCTTCTTCGTAGTCCTTCACGCGGATCACGCTCGCCACCGGGCCGAACACCTCTTCCCGGTTGATGCGCGCGGTCTTCTCGGTGTCCACCAGCAGCGCCGGCGACATGTAGAAGCCTTCGGTGTCCAGCTTCAGGCGCTGGCCGCCGGCCGCCAACGTGCCACCTTCGTCCTGGCCGATCTTCACGTACTCCAGGTCCTGGTCGAGCTGGCTCTGACTGGACACCGGGCCGATGTCCGTGCCCTGCGCGAGCGCGTCGCCCACCTTGATCTTTTCCATGCGCGCCTTCATCGCCTCGATGAACTTCGGGTAGATGGCCTGGGTGACGATCAGGCGGCTCGACGCGGTGCAACGCTGGCCGGTGGAATAGAAGGCGCTCTGCACGCTGAGCTCGACGGCCTGGGCCAGGTCGGCGTCGTCCAGGATGACTTGCGGGTTCTTGCCGCCCATCTCCAGCTGCACCTTCTTGTGGCTCTTGACGCACTGCACGGCGATGTTGCGGCCGACGCCGACCGAGCCGGTGAAGCTGATCGCGTGGATGCCGGGGTGCTCGACCAGCGCATTGCCGATCACGCTGCCGCGGCCCATCACCAGGTTGAACACGCCCGCCGGAATGCCCGAGCGGCTGATGATCTCGGCCAGCGCCCAGGCGGAGCCCGGCACCAGGTCGGCGGGCTTGAGCACCACGCAGTTGCCGAAGGCCAGCGCCGGCGCGATCTTCCATGCCGGGATGGCGATCGGGAAGTTCCAGGGCGTGATCAGGCCGACGACGCCGACCGGCTCGCGCGTGATCTCGACGCCGATGTTCGGGCGCACCGACGGGATGATCTCGCCGGCCAGGCGAAGGCATTCGCCGGCGAAGAACTTGAAGATCTGGCCGGCGCGCGTGGCTTCGCCGATGCCTTCAGCCTTGGTCTTGCCTTCCTCGCGCGCGAGCAGCGTGCCCAGCTCTTCCTTGCGCGCCAGGATCTCGGTGCCGATCTTGTCGAGCGCGTCGGAACGCATCTGGATGCCGCTGGTCGACCAGGCCGGGAAAGCGGCGGTGGCCGCGGCCACGGCGGCGTCGACCTGGCTGGCGTCGCCCTGCGTGTACTCGGCGATGGTGTCGCCCAGGTTGGACGGGTTCAGGTTCGGGCTGTAGCTGTTGCCCTTCTTCCATTCGCCGCCGATCAGGTTGTCGTGTTGTTGCATGTCGGATCCTTGTGGTGAAAAGTGAGAAAGCCGAAGCGACCGCGCTTCGGCTTGGGAAGAAACGGTGGGTGCCGAGATTAACGCGTCAGCGCACCATGCAGGGCCGCTTGTTGTCGAATTGCCAGCCGGGGATCAGGTACTGCATGGCCTGCGCGTCGTTGCGCGCACCGAGGCCGTGCTTCAGGTACAGCTGGTGCGCCTTCTCGACCTCGTCCATGTCCAGTTCCACGCCCAGCCCGCCCTGTTGGGGCACCTGCACGTAGCCGCCTTCGATCTGCAGCGGGTTCTTCGTCAGGCGCTGGCCGTCCTGCCAGATCCAGTGCGTGTCGATGGCCGTGACCTTGCCGGGCGCCGCCGCGGCCACGTGCGTGAACATCGCGAGCGACACGTCGAAGTGGTTGTTCGAATGCGAGCCCCAGGTCAGGCCCCAGGCCTGGCACAGCTGCGCCACGCGCACCGAGCCGGCCATGGTCCAGAAGTGCGGGTCGGCCAGCGGGATGTCGACCGACTGCAGCGACAGGCTGTGCACCATCTCGCGCCAGTCGGTGGCGACCATGTTGGTGGCGGTCGGCAGGCCGGTGGCGCGGCGGAATTCGGCCATCACCTCGCGGCCGGAAAACACGCCTTCGGCACCGCATGGGTCTTCGGCATAGGCCATCACGCCGTGCAGGTCGCGCGTGAGGCGGATCGCGTCCTTGAGCAGCCAGCCGCCGTTGGGGTCGAGCGTGACGCGCGCCTCGGGGAAGCGCTCGTGCAGCGCACGGATCGCCTCGACTTCCTCCTCGCCACGCAGCACGCCGCCCTTGAGCTTGAAGTCGGTGAAGCCGTAGCGCGCGTGGCTGGCCTCGGCCAGGCGCACGATGGCCTCGGGCGTCATGGCTTCTTCGTGACGCAGGCGGAACCAGTCGTTGTCCGCCTCGGGCTCGCTGCGGTACGGCAGGTCGGTCTTCTTCCGGTCGCCGACGTAGAAGAGATAGCCGAGCATCTGCACCGCATCGCGCTGCTGGCCTTCGCCGAGCAGTGCGGCAACGGGCACGTTCAGGTGCTGGCCCAGCAGGTCGAGCAATGCGGCCTCGGCGGCCGTGACCGCGTGGATGGCGATGCGCAGGTCGAAGGTCTGCGTGCCGCGGCCACCGCTGTCGCGGTCGGCGAACTGCGCGCGCATGGCGTTGAGCACCGCGTTGTGCCGGCCGATGGGCTGGCCGACGATCAGGTCGCGGGCGTCTTCCAGCGTCTGGCGGATCTTCTCGCCGCCGGGCACCTCGCCCACGCCGGTGTGGCCGGCGCTGTCCTTGAGGATCAGCAGGTTGCGCGTGAAGAACGGCCCGTGCGCGCCGCTCAGGTTCATCAGCATGCCGTCGTGGCCCGCGACCGGGACCACGCGCAGTTCGGTGACGACGGGTGTTGTCATTGCGGAGGGCGGACCGCCTGGCGGGCCAGCAGCTTCCAGTCGCCGCCCTGCTTCTGCCAGACGCCGAGGATCTTGATGCTGACCTTGCCCGGCTTACCCGAGTCGTTGGTGTCGGCCGTGAGCGTGTGGCGCACGATCGCGACGTTGTCGACCAGCTTGATGGTCTGGTCGGTGATGGCGATGGTGACGAAGTCCGACTTGCGGTCCATCAGGTCGGCGATGAAGCTGGTCTTGGTGTCGACCTTGCCGCCCGAATGGCCGTAGCTCAGGTCGTCGGCCACCAGCGCGTTGAGCGCGGCCGGCGTCGGGTCGATCATGGCGACGCGCAGTCGTTCGGCCGCAGCCGCCACGGCCTGTTCATCGGCTGCGCCGCTGCCGCGGGACATGCCGGCGCAGCCGGCAAGGGCCGTTGCAGCGGCGGCAATAAGGATCAGTTTCTTCAGCATTTTTTGTCTCTCTTTCTGGGTTGGAACTGCATTCACCAGAAACACCGCGGAACCGGCTTCGCCGGGCCGCTGGTGTTGCCCCCTTGAGGGGGATTCGGCTACACGAAGTGAGCCGCTCCGGGGGTGGGCATATTCACTGCGGGCCGAGCTTGTCGATGAGTGCCTTGAGCATCTCCATCTCGTTCGGCTTCAGGTCGGTCAGCGGTGCGCGCACCGGGCCACCGTCGTGGCCCACGAGTCGGGCGCCGGCCTTGATGATGCTCACGCCATAGCCTTCGACGCGGTTGCGGATTTCCAGGTAGGGCATGAAGAAATCCTTCAGCAGACGATGCTGCGTCGGCAGGTCGTCGGAAGCCACCGCCTTGTAGAAATCCATCGCAGTCTTCGGGATGAAGTTGAACACCGCCGACGAATACACCGGCGTGCCCAGTGCCTTGTAGGCGGCCGCATAGACCTCGGCCGTAGGCAACCCACCCAGGTAGGCGAAGCGGTCGCCCATCTTCATGAAGATGGAGGACATCGTTTCGATGTTGCCCACGCCGTCCTTGAAGCCGACCAGATTGGGGCAGCGCTCAGCCAGGATGGCCAGCGAGTTGGGGGTGAGCCGGGTGCGGTCGCGGTTGTAGACGATGACGCCGAACTTCACGCTCTTGCAGACGGCTTCGACATGCGCGATCAGGCCTTCCTGGCCGGCTTCGGTCAGGTAGTGCGGCAGCAGCAGGATGCCGTGGGCGCCCAACCGTTCGGCTTCCTGCGCATGCGCGATGGCGGTGCGGGTCGGGCCGCCGGCGCCGGCGATGATCGGCACCTTGCCGCGGCAGGTATCCACCGCCGTCTTGATGACGCGACCGTACTCCTCGCCAGCGAGCGAGAAGTATTCGCCCGTGCCGCCGGCTGCGAACAGCGCGCTCGCGCCGTAAGGCGCCAACCACTCCAGGCGCTCGACATAGGTCTTCGGCCGGAATTCGCCTTGTTCGTCGAAGTCCGTGATCGGGAAGGACAACAGGCCGGAGCCCATGATGGATTTGAGTTCTTGCGGATTCATCGCATTTCCTGTGATGGGAGAAAAAGAGAGGGACCGGTCAGTCCAGCTTGATGTTGGCGTCGGCCACGACCTTGGCCCAGCGCGCGCGTTCCTTGTTGAAGAACTGCTCTTCCTCGGCCGGTGCCATGGTCACGACCTCGGCGCCCTGCCCGGCCAGGCGCGAGCGGATGTCGGCGGCACGAATGACCGTGATGAGTTCCTTGTTCAGGCGCTGCACCACGGCGTCGGGCGTGCCCTTGGCCACGCGCACGCCCTGCCAGGTGCCGGACTCGAAGCCCGGAACACCTTGCTCTGCGATGGTCGGCACGTCGCCGATCAGCGGCATGCGGGTGCCCTTGGAAACGGCCAGCACCTTCAGCTTGCCGCCCTGCACCTGCGGCAGCGTGGCGAGCATGCCGTTCATCAGCACCTGCGTCTGGCCGGCCACCGTGTCCTGGATGGCCTGGACGCCTCCCTTGTACGGCACGTAGGTCCACTTGGCGCCGCTGGCGCGCTCCAGCGCCACGCCGGCCAAGTGCGGCGCGCTGCCGGTGGCGGTCACGGCGAAGTTCAGGTCGCCGGTCTTCGACAGGGCGATGAGTTCCTTGAGGTTGTTCGCCTTCACCGACGGATGCACCACCAGCAGGTGGGGCGAATAGGCCAGCATGGTCACGCCGCGCAGGTCCTTCGACGGGTCGAAGGGCAGCTTGGTGTAGACCGACGGGCTGATGGCCAGCGCACCCACGTCGCACAGCAGCAGCGTGTAGCCATCGGGGGCCGACTTGGCGACGAAGTCGGCGCCGAGATTGCCGTTGGCACCGGGCCGGTTCTCGACGATCACCGGCTGCTTGAGCGCTTCGGACAGCGGCTGGCTGATGGCGCGGGCGATGATGTCCGAGGAACCACCCGGCGGGTACGGCACGATGAGCTTGATGGGCCTGGTCGGCTGCCAAGCAGCCTGGGCCATCGCGGCAAGAGGTGCGGCCAGCGCGAGCGTGGCGAGGCAGGCGGAGCCGACGAGGCGGCGGCGAGCAATAGACATGGACATCTCCGTTGTTTTGAAAAGCGATACCACCCGCTTCACAGCGAAGTGATCAGTCATCGTACAACTCAAGGAATGACTTGTCCAGGGGTTGACCGATAGAAATTCAGCCCCGCGCGGCCTCGTCGGCCGCCTGGTCTGCGCGGCGAGCCGCCTCCTGCGCGAGCCGCAGGCGTTCGCGGCTGTTGGTCAGGTGGATGCGCATCGCCGCACGGGCCGACTCGGCATCGCGCCGGGCGATCGCTGCGTAGATCTCCTCGTGCTCGCGGTTGACGCGGCTGAGGTAGGCGCCACTTCGGTCGGCCGTGCGGATGGCGTTGATGCGGGTGCGCGGAATGATCGTGGTGCCGAGGTGGCTCATGATGTCCGCGAAGTACGGATTGCCAGTCGACTGGGCGATCGCCAGATGGAAACGGAAGTCGGGCGCGACCGTGTCGCCGGCCACGGCGACGTTGCTTTCGAAATCGTCCAGCGCCTGGCGCATGGCCTGCAGTTGGTCGTCGGTGCGACGGGTGGCGGCCAGCCCGGCCGATTCGGTCTCCAGGCTGATGCGCAGCTCGAGCACGGCCAGCACGTCGACCGAGGTGGCGATGTCGCCGGCGTCCAGCCGGAACACCCCGCTGGCGCGCTGTTGCAGCACGAAGGTGCCGATGCCGTGGTGCGTCTCGACCAGACCGGCCGCCTGCAGCTTCGACAGCGCCTCGCGCACCACGGTGCGGCTGACACCGAAGGCCTGCATGATTTCCGACTCGGTCGGCAGCTTGTCACCGGGGCGCAGCACGCCGTCGCGGATGCGCGCCCCGAAATCGTCGACCAGGCTGTGGGCCAGTCCCCGCCCACGCGGCCGTGGCCGGGCCATGTACGGCGCCGACGCCGGGACATCGGGCATGGTGGGAACTTCTGTTGACAGGCGAGCCATGCGCTGATGATAATCTTCCGAGAAGTTGTACGACAACAGATAACTTAATAGAGACAGATCCCGATGAGTGCTTCCGCTCCTGCCGCCACCCCTTCGCCAGCCGCGCCCGCTTCGGCCGGCACGCGACTGCACCGCCTCCTGCTGACCGGTGCCGCCGGCGGCCTGGGCAAGGTGCTGCGCGAACGGCTGCAGCCCTATGCCGACGTCATCCGCCTGTCGGACATCGGCACCATGGCCCCTGCGGCGAGCGCTGCCGAAGAAGTCGTTCCCTGCGACCTGGCCGACAAGCAGGCCGTCGATGCGCTGGTGGCAGGCTGCGACGCCATCGTCCACCTGGGCGGCGTCTCAGTCGAGCGGCCCTTCGAGGAAATCCTCGAGGCCAACATCAAGGGCATCTTTCATCTCTACGAAGCCGCCCGCCGCCATGGCGTGAAGCGCGTGGTGTTCGCCAGTTCCAACCACGTGATCGGCTTCTACAAGCAGGACGAGCACATCGACGCCAGCGCCGCGCGCCGGCCCGACGGCTACTACGGCCTGTCGAAGTCCTTCGGCGAAGACGTGGCGCAGTTCTACTTCGACCGCTACGGCATCGAGACGGTCAGCATCCGCATCGGCTCGTCCTTCCCCGAGCCGCTCAACCGCCGCATGATGAGCACCTGGCTGAGCTACCGCGACCTCACGACGCTGATCGAGAAGTCGCTGTTCACCCCGGGCGTGAAGCACACGGTGGTCTACGGCATGTCGGCCAACCGCGACGTCTGGTGGGACAACAGCGCCGCTGCGCACCTGGGCTTCGTGCCGCAGGACAGCTCGGAGGTGTTCCGCGACAAGGTCGAGGCACAGCCTTCGGTCGCGCCGACCGACCCCAACGCGATCTACCAGGGCGGGGCCTTCACCGCTCAGGGCCCTTTCGGCGACTGACCCCGCGGCGCGCACACCATGCAAGCCGAACTCGTCCTCGACGCCCGCAACGCGACCGGCGAAAGCCCGGTCTGGCACGCCGCCGAACAAGCCCTGTACTGGGTCGACATCCCGGCGCGGCAGCTCCACCGCCTCGTCCCGGCCACCGGCGCCCACAGCACCTGGACAGGCGACGAGATGCTCGCGTGCATCGCGCCGCGCGCCGACCATCCGGGGCAATGGATCGCCGGCATGGAAAGCGGCCTCTTCGCCATCGCCACGCAGGACGACGGCACGCTGGCGGCCACCCCCATCGCACGCGCGGCCCACGCCGCCCACGGCATGCGCTTCAACGATGGCCGCTGCGACCGCCAGGGCCGCTTCTGGGCCGGCACGATGCTCATGGACATGGCGGCTGCCCGCCCCGTCGGCCGCGTCTACCGCTACCAGAGCGACGTGAACGAAGAGGCCGCGCTGCGCGTGCAGTTCGACGAGATGATCGTGCCCAACGGCATGGCGTTCAGCCCCGATGGCCGCACGATGTACCTGTCGGACTCGCACCCGACCGTGCAGGCCATCTGGGCCTTCGACTACGACACGGCCACCGGCACGCCGCACAACCGGCGCCTCTTCGTCGACATGACACCGCTGCCGGGCCGGCCCGATGGCGCGGCGGTCGACGCCGACGGCTGCTACTGGATCTGCGGCAACGACGCCGGGCTGGTGCATCGCTTCACGCCCGACGGCCGGCTGGACCGCTCGCTGGAAGTGCCGGTGAAGAAGCCGGCGATGTGCGCCTTCGGCGGCGCGCAGCTCGACACGCTCTACGTCACTTCGATCCGCCCCGGCGGCGACCTGTCGGACCAGCCGCTGGCCGGCGGCGTGTTCGCGCTGCGCCCCGGCGTGCAGGGGCTGCCCGAGCCGGCCTGCCAGTTCTGACTTCAAAAGTATTTCGACAACCACCACCCGTAGAGGAAGACAAATGAGACTGCAACGCACACTGATCGCCCTGGCCGCCTGCGCCACCGCCGCGCTGGCGAGCTTCGGCGCGCAAGCGACCGAGTTCCGCTCGGCCGACATCCACCCCGACGACTACCCGACCGTCACCGCGGTCAAGTTCATGGGCGAGCGCCTGAAGGAACTCTCCGGTGGCAAGCACACCATCAAGGTGTTCAACAACAGCTCGCTGGGCAACGAGAAGGACACCATCGAACAGACCAAGATCGGCGCCCTGTCGATGGTCCGCGTGAACATCGCACCGATGAACAACATCTGCGCCGAGACGCAGGTGCCGACCATGCCCTTCCTGTTCCGCTCGGTCGACCACCTGCACAAGGTGCTCGACGGCCCGATCGGCGAAGAGATCCTGAAGTCGTGCGAGAAGCAGGGCTTCATCGGCCTGGCCTACTACGACAGCGGCGCGCGTTCGATGTTCACCGCCAAGAAGCCGGTGCGCAGCTTCGCCGACATGAAGGGCCTGAAGGTCCGCGTGCAGCAGTCCGACCTGTGGGTGTCGATGCTCGAAGCCATGGGCGCCAACGCCACGCCGATGCCCATGGGCGAGGTCTACACCGGCCTCAAGACCGGCCTGATCGACGCCGCCGAGAACAACTACCCCACCTACGAGAGCGCCCGCGCTTTCGAAGTGGCGAAGTACTACAGCAAGACCGAGCACTCGATGGCACCGGAAATGTTGCTGTTCTCCAAGCGCGTGTGGGACAAGCTCACGCCGCAGGAACAAGGCTGGGTCCGCCAGGCGGCCAAGGAGTCGGTGCCCTACATGCGCAAGCAGTGGGAAGCGCGCGAGATCAAGTCGCTCGCCACGGTGAAGGCCGGCGGCGCCGAGATCATCGAGGTCGACAAGGCTCCCTTCCAGGCCGCGATGAAGCCGGTGTACGACAAGTTCATCACCGACGCCAAGCTCAAGGACCTCGTCAAGCGGGTTCAGGACACGAAGTAATCGGCAAGGAAGCTTCCCCCCGCTGCGGGGGAAGCGGAAGAACAACATGTACACCAAACTCTGCCGCACGCTCGCGCGTGCCTGCATGTGGCTGGGCATCTTCGGACTCGTCGCAGTGATCTGCGCCGTGAGCTGGCAGGTGTTCGGCCGCTACGTCATGAACAACACGCCCACCTGGGCCGAAAGCCTGGCACTGCTGCTGGTGCTCTACGTCACGATGTTCGGCGTTGCCGTCGGCGTGCGCGACGCGGGCCACATCGGGCTCGAATCCTTCCTGGTGCTGGCACCCGACTGGCTGCGCCTGAAGATGGAATACCTCATCCATTTCCTGATCCTGATCTTCGGCGCCACCATGGCGTGGAACTGCGCATCGCTCGCCGAATCGGTGTGGGACTACCGCCTGCCCACGCTGTGGATCTCCGAAGGCTGGAAGTACGTGCCGGCCGCCATCGCCGGCGTGCTGATCGTCATGTTCTCGATCGAACACATCATCGCTTTGGCCCAAGGCCGCGAAGTCGAACCCGCCTGGGGCTGAGCCAATGACCATTCCTCTGTTGATACTTTGCGTGTCGTTCACGCTGTTCCTGCTGCTGGGCGTTCCGGTGGCTTTCTCGATCGGTCTCTCGGCGTTGGCCACCCTCGCCTACGAAGGCCTGCCGCTCGCAGTGGGCTTCCAGCAGATGACGTCCGGCATGGGCATCTTCTCGTTCCTGGCGATTCCCTTCTTCATCTTCGCGGGCGAGCTGATGCTCTACGGCGGCATCGCCGACCGCATCGTCGACTTCGCGCGCAACCTGGTCGGCCACGTGCGAGGCGGCCTGGGCATGTCGAACGTGGTGGCCTGCACGCTGTTCGGCGGCGTCTCGGGCTCGCCGGTGGCCGACGTCTCGGCCATGGGCGCCGTGATGATCCCGATGATGAAGAAAGAGGGTTACCACGCGGACTACGCCGTCAACGTGACGACGCATGCCGCCCTCGTCGGCGCGCTGATGCCGACCAGCCACAACCTGATCATCTATTCGCTCGCCGCCGGCGGCAAGGTGTCGATCGCCGCGCTGATCCTGGCGGCCCTGCTGCCGGCCGCCATCCTGACCATCAGCAACCTCGCGGCCGCCTACGGGGTGGCCGTCAAGCGCGGCTACCCGGCCGGCACCTTCCCGGGCTGGGCGATCGTGGCGCGCTCCTTTGCAGCGGCGCTGCCGGGCCTGTTCATCGTCATCCTGATCCTCGGCGGGATTCTCTCGGGCATCTTCACCGCGACCGAATCGGCGGCCGTGGCCGTCCTCTATGCGCTGGCATTGACGATCTTCCTGTACCGCACGCTGAAGTGGGAACACTTCGTGAAGGCGGCCTCGAAGGCGGTGCGCACCACCGGCGTGATCCTGCTGCTGATCGGCATCTCGAGCACCTTCGGCTATCTCATCAGCCTCTACGGCGTGGCCGAACTCACGGGCCAGATGCTGTCGCAGATCACCAGCACGCCCTGGATGATCTTCCTGATGATCAACATCATCCTGTTCGTGCTGGGCACCTTCCTGGACATGGCCGCGACGATCCTGCTGTGCACGCCGATCTTCCTGCCGATCGCGCAGCAGTACGGCATGACCTCGGTGCAGTTCGGCATCGTGATGCTGATCAACTGCGCGCTGGGCCTGAACACGCCGCCGGTGGGCACCACGCAGTTCGTCGGTTGCGCGATCGGTGGTGTGTCGGTCGGCACGGTGATGAAGACCATCTGGCCCTTCTACGGCGCGCTCATCTTCGCGCTGGGCCTGGTGACCTTCGTGCCGGCCTTCTCGACCTGGCTGCCCAGCCTGTTCATGGTGGTGAAGTAAACAAGCAACGAAGGAGTGCGGACATGGCGTCTTCCCCCAGGAGTTCTATGCATCGACATTCTTCGCCGCGAGGCATCGCCGCCAGCATCGGTGCGGCGCTGCTGCTCCTGAACGGCGCGGCATCGGCGGCCACGTGGGTCTACGTGTCCAATGCCGACAGTCAGGACGTCTCGGTGTTCGCGCTCGACCGCACGGCCGCCACGCTGACGCCGGTGGAGACCGTGCCCCTCGGCGGGATGGCCATGCCCATGGCCTTCTCGCCCGACAAGCGCGTGCTCTACGTCGCCCTGCGCTCGCAACCCTTCCGCGTCGTGAGCCTGGCTGTCGATCCGGCGAGCGGCAAGCTGCGCAAGCTGGGCGAGGCGCCGCTGGCCGACAGCATGGCCAACATCGACACCGACGCCACCGGGCGCTGGCTGTTCGCGGCCTCGTATGGCGGGCACAAGATCACGGTCAACAGCATCGGCAAGGACGGTGCCGTGGGCGCGGTGCAGCAGCTCATTCCGACGGCGCCGAACGCCCATGCGATCCATGCCGACGCCGCCAACCGCTACGTCTTCGCCACCAGCCTGGGCGGCGACAACCTCTCGAGCTGGCGCTTCGACGCCGAAACCGGACGGCTCAGCGCCAACGAGCCGGCGCTGACCACGATCACCCCCGAGAAGTCCGGCCCGCGCCACTTCGTCTGGGACAAGGCCCAGCGCCACATGTACGTGCTCGACGAGCTCGATGCCGGCCTGCACGTGATGGCCTACGACGCCGCGCGCGGCACGCTGCGCGCGGTGCAGCGCACCACCACGCTGCCCGCCGGCTTCACCGGAAAACCCTGGGCGGCCGACCTGCACTTGTCGCCCGACGGCCGCACGCTGTATGCGTCGGAACGCACGTCCAGCACGCTGTCAGCCTTCCGCGTCGACCCGGCCACCGGCCAGCTCGACGCCCTGGGCCAGGTCCCGACCGAGAAGACGCCGCGCGGCTTCGCCATCGATGCCTCGGGCCGCTTCCTGATTGCCGCGGGGCAGGATTCGCACAGCGTGTCGCTGCACCCGATCGATCCCGCGACCGGGCTGCCCGGCACACCCACGCGCGTGCCGGCCGGCAAGAACCCGAACTGGGTCGAGATCGTCGACCTGCCCTGACCTGCCTGAACAGCCCGCATGCCGACTCCCGAATCGCCAAGACCATGAACGCGCCCCACGCTCTCGCGCCCCTCACCATCCGCATGCATGCGGCCGACAACGTCGCCATCGTCGCCAACGACGGGGGCCTGCCGGCGGGCACCGTGCTGGCGTCCGGGCTGACGCTGGTCGACAAGGTGCCGCAGGCGCACAAGGTGGCGCTCGAGGACATCGCCGAGGGCGGTGTGGTGCGGCGCTACAACGTGCCGATCGGCTATGCGCTCAAGCCTATTCCCGCCGGCAGCTGGGTGCACGAGCGCCTGCTGCAGATGCCCGCGGCGCGCGAGCTGACCGGCCTGCCCATTGCCACCGTCAAGCCGCCCGAGATGCCACCGCTGGAGGGCTACACCTTCGAGGGCTACCGCAACTTGGACGGCTCGGTGGGCACCCGCAACATCCTGGCGATCACGCAGACGGTGCAGTGCGTGGCCGGCGTGGTCGACTTCGCGGTGCAGCGCATCAAGGCCGAGCTGCTGCCCAGGTACCCGAACGTCGACGACGTGGTGGGCCTGTCGCACAGCTACGGCTGCGGCGTGGCCATCGACGCGCCCGACGCCGTCATCCCGATCCGCACGCTGCGCAACATCAGCCTCAACCCGAACTTCGGCGGTGAGGTCATGGTCATCAGTCTGGGCTGCGAAAAGCTGCAGCCCGAGCGCCTGCTGCCGCCAGGCTCGATCCCCCTGGTCGACGAACGCAACGTGGCCGATGTCGGCGTCAGCGCCGAGAGCCCGCTCGACGTGGTCTGCCTGCAGGACGATGCGCACGTCGGCTTCATGTCGATGATCGATTCGATCCTGCGGCAGGCCGAGGAACACCTCGAACGCCTGAACGCGCGCCGCCGTGAAACCGTGCCCGCCAGCGAGCTGGTGGTCGGCGTGCAGTGCGGCGGCAGCGATGCCTTCTCGGGCGTGACCGCCAACCCGGCCGTGGGCTTCTGCACCGACCTGCTGGTGCGCGCCGGGGCTACCGTGATGTTCTCGGAAGTGACCGAGGTGCGCGACGGCATCGACCAGCTCACCTCGCGCGCCACCACGCCGGCCGTGGCCGACGCCATGATCCGCGAGATGGCCTGGTACGACGCCTACCTCGACAAGGGCCGCGTCGACCGCAGCGCCAACACCACGCCCGGCAACAAGAAGGGCGGGCTCTCGAACATCGTCGAGAAGGCGATGGGCTCGATCGTCAAGAGCGGCAGCGCGCCGATCTCGGGCGTGGTGTCGCCGGGCGACAAGGCGAAGCAGAAGGGCCTGCTCTACGCCGCCACGCCAGCCAGCGACTTCATCTGCGGCACGCTGCAGTTGGCCGCCGGCATGAATCTGCACGTGTTCACCACCGGCCGCGGCACGCCCTACGGCCTGGCCGAGGTGCCGGTCATCAAGGTGGCGACGCGCAGCGACCTCGCACGGCGCTGGCACGACCTGATGGACATCAACGCCGGGCGCATCGCCGACGGCGAGGCAAGCATCGAGGACGTGGGATGGGAGATGTTCCGGCTCATGCTCGAGGTGGCCAGCGGCCGCAAGAAGACCTGGGCCGAGCACTGGAAGCTGCACAACGCGCTGGTGCTGTTCAACCCCGCCCCCGTGACCTGAACCAAGGAACATAACGATGGAAGACCTTCAAGGAAAAACCGCACTCGTGACCGGTGCCAGCACCGGCATCGGGGCCGCCGTCGCCATCGCCTTCGGCGCGCGCGGCATGCGCGTGGCGGTGCACTACAACCAGTCGGCCGGGCCGGCACAGGCGGTGGTCGACACCATCGTGAAGGCCGGCGGCGACGCCTTCGCCCTCCAGGGCGACGTGCGCGACACCACGGCCATCACCCGCATCGTGCGCGAGACGCGCGCACGGCTGGGCGGCATCGATGTGCTGGTCAACAACGCGGGCAGCCTGGTCAAGCGCGCGCCGATCGCCGAGTTCGACGACGCGCTGTTCGACGAGGTGATGCACATCAATGCCCGCTCGACGCTGGCCTTCTGCCGCGAGGTGGTGCCGCTCATGCGCGAGCGCGGCAACGGCGGCTGCATCATCAACGTGTCATCGGTCGCCGCACGAACCGGCGGCGGTCCTGGCGCCTACCTGTATGCCGGCTCGAAGGGCTTCGTCAGCACAGCGACCCACGGCCTTGCGAAGGAACTCGCCGCCGACGGCATCCGCGTGAATGCGGTGGCACCCGGTGTGATCCTGACACCGTTCCAGGACCGTTTCTCGACACCGGCCCTGCTCGAATCCTTCAGGGCCTCGATTCCGATGGGCCGCATCGGCCACCCGGACGACTGCACCGGTGCCTTTCTCTATCTCGCCTCGAAGCAACTGTCGGGCTACGTCACCGGGCAGGTGCTCGAGGTGAACGGGGGCCAGTACATGCCCTGACCCGACGCTGGGGATCGATCGCCCTTCACCCTGTTCAAGACCTATAAAAGAGACAAAGATTCATGAGAAAAGCATTCCTGCGCAGCGTGGCGACCCTGTCGGTCGCCGCCACCCTGGCGATGGGCCTCGCACCTGCCGCTTCGGCCCAGACCAGCTTCCCGAACCGCACGATCGAACTGCTGGTGCCCTACCAGCCGGGCGGCGGCACCGACGGCCTGGCACGTGCCTTTGCCGAAGCCAGCCGCAAGCACATCGACCAGAGCATCGTGATCATCAACCGGCCGGGGGCCGGTGGCGCCATCGGCTGGACCGAGGTCATCAATGCGAAGCCCGACGGCTACAGGCTGGCGGTGCTCACGGTCGAATTGCTCACGCTCCCGCACCTGGGCCTGGCGAAGTTCAATTACGACGATTTCCAGCCGATCGCCCAACTCAACGCAGACCCGGCCGCGATCACGGTGAAGGCCGATGCGCCCTGGAACACGGTCGAGGAATTCCTCGCCGCGGCGAAGAAGTCGCCCGAGAGCGTGCGGGTGGGCAATTCCGGCAACGGCTCGATCTGGCACCTGGCCGCCGCCGCACTGGAAGACAAGACCGGCACCAAGTTCAGCCATATCCCGTTCCAGGGCGCAGCGCCGGCGGTGCTCGCACTGCTCGGCGGCCACATCGAAGCGGTGGCCGTCAGCCCCGCCGAAGTGACGACCCATGTGCAGGGCGGCAAGCTCAAGGTGCTGATGGTGATGGCCGACAAACGCGTCAAGGGCTTCGAGCAGGTGCCCACCGCCAAGGAGCGCGGCATCGACCTGTCGATCGGCACCTGGCGCGGGCTGGGGGCACCGAAGAACACGCCACCCGAGGTGATGGCACGCCTGCGCGAGATCACGGCCAAGACGGCCGCCGAGCCGCTCATGCACGAGGTGATGGACAAGCAGAACCTCGGCTACGTCTACACCGACGGCGCCGTCTTCAAGGAGACGCTGGCCAAGGACAACGCCTACTTCAAGGCGCTGATCACCAAGCTCAACCTGAAGCCCTGAGCCGGCTTCGCATCCCGACCACACACCCAAGGAGACCACCATGCAACGCCGCACCCTGATCCAGACCGCCATCGCCGGCCTCGCCGCCAGCGCCCTGCCCACCTTCGCACAGGGCACGTGGCCCACGGGCAAGGCCATCACCTACCTGGTGCCCTTCCCGGCCGGCGGCACGACCGACACGCTGGGCCGCCTCATCAGCCAGAAGCTGGGCACGGCGCTCGGCACCAGCGTGGTCATCGACAACCGCGGCGGAGCCGGCGGCAGCGTGGGCTCGGAAGTCGCGTCGCGCGCGGCACCCGACGGCTACACGATGCTGGGCGGCACGATCAGCTCGCACGCCATCAACGTGAGCCTGTACCCCAAGATCGGCTACGACCCGATCAAGTCCTTCGCGCCAGTGACGCTGATCGGCACCAACCCGGTCGTGCTGGTGGTGAATGCCGCGAGCCCCTACAAGACGCTCAAGGACGTGCTCGAGGCGAGCAAGACCAAGCCGGGCGGCCTGTCGTCGGCCTCGGCCGGCACCGGCACGTCCCAACACCTGTCGCTCGAACTGCTGGCCTACAAATCGGGCGTGAAGTTCACCCACGTGCCGTACAAGGGCAGCGGCCCGGCGATCCAGGACGTGATCGGCGGCCAGGTCGACATGATGTTCGACACCACGGTGGTCGCCGCGCCCCACATCCAGAGCGGCAAGCTGCGCGCCATCGCCGTGACCTCGGCCAAGCGCCTGGCCTCGATGCCCGACGTGCCGACGGTGGCCGAGTCCGGCATCAAGGGCCTGGGCGATTTCGAGGTGGTGTCGTGGCAGGCGATCTTCGTGCCGGCCGGCACGCCCGCGCCGATTGTCGAGCGTCTGCACAAGGAGATCCGCACGATCCTCGCGCAGCCGGACATGCAGGAGAAGATGAAGGGCTTCGGCATGGAGCCGGCCGACATGACGACGGCACAGATCGCCGCCTTCCAGAAGGCCGAGGTCGACAAGTGGGCCCAGGTGATCAAGGCCGCCAACATCAAGGTCGAGTAAGACTTCCGCGCCGGGCCGGCTAGCGCGGCGAACGCCGCCAGCCGAACCAGGCGCACACCGCGACGGGGATGCCGAGCGTGACCCACGCCAGCATGTCCCCGGCGCCGCCGTCGCTGAACAGGGCGGAGATCAGGCCCACGGTGGTGAGCACGCCCATCACCAGGGGCCAGCCCCACAGACGCCAGAAGGCATGACGCGGCTTCACGGGCGGGCCTCCTTCATCACGGCGACCGGTTGCGCGCCGCCCCCATTCGACTCACCGGCCTCGGTCTTCGCCTTCGGCACCGGCACGCTGTTGCTGCGCTTGAGCCACAGGTACAGGCCGCTGCCCAGCACGATGATGGTGGCGATGTCGAGCAGCGCCCACAGGATCTGCATCGGCATGCCGCCGTAATCGCCGAAGTGCAGCGGCTGGGACACCAGCAGGGCCGTCAGGTACCAGGGCAGCTTGGGCGCGGCCGTGACCGCGGTGGTCTTGGCATCGACCAGCACCGGTTGCAGCAGCTTCGAGGTGAACGGCTCGTTGCCCTTCAAGAACACCGTGGTGTGGTGCGGGCTCGAGAACGCCGTGCCGGGGAAGGCGATGAACGACAGCTTGCTGTGGGGCGACTGCGCGTAGGCCGCGTCGAGCGACTTCTGCACCGAGCCGCGCTCGGCCACCGGCGTGACCGGCTGGCCCTGGTACGGCGCCAGCAGCGCGCTGAGCTGGTCGTACTGCCAGTACTTGATCACCAGGTCGGCCCAGGTGTTGATCATCCCGGTGCCGCCGACCACGAAGGCCCACACCAGCGTCACGACGCCCAGCAGGTTGTGCAGGTCGAGCCACTTCAAGCGGGGCCGCTTGTCGCGGCGCACCGTGCCGAAGTCGAGCTTGCGCATGAAGGGCGAATACAGCACCACGCCCGAGACGATGGCCACCAGCAGCAGCAGGCCCATGAAGCCGAGGAAGAGCTTGCCCGGCAGGCCGGCGAACAGGTCGACGTGCAGCTTGAACATCACGTACATGAAGCCCTCGTCGAACTTGGGCTGCGCCAGCACCTCGGCCGTGCGGGCATCGACCGCGACCGACTTGAAGTCGTCGGTGGGCGCGGGCGTCGGCGTGAGCGTGACGAACCACAGGCCGTCGTCGTCCTCGGGCTGCGAGACGAACTGCACCACGCGATCGGGGTGCTTGGCCTTCGCGACCTCGAGCACGCGGTCGAGGCTGGCGCGCGGTGTGTTCGCCGGCATCTTGGGTGCCTCGACCTCGGTCCCGAGCAGGTGGCCGATCTCGTGATGGAAGATCAGCGGCAGCCCCGTGATGCACAGCAGCAGCATGAACACGGTGCAGACCAGGCTGCTCCATTTGTGAACCCAGGCCCAGGTCTTGATCTTTCGGCTGTTCATCGTGGTGTTCGTCTTGTTGATGCTTCAGGGCGCGCGGTCAGAAGCGGTACGTCGCGCTGGCGACCACTTCACGGCCCTTGCCATACCAGCAGTCGCCGCGCGCCAGGCAGGTGCTGAAGTACACCTTGTCGGTGGCGTTGTTGATGTTCAGGGCGTAGCGCCACTGGGCGGTATCGTACGCAAGCACGAAGTCGAGCAGCGCCACGCTCGGGATGCGAGGCCCGTAACCGCCGTAGGAGGTGTCGCGGAAATTGCCCATGTAGCGCACACCCGCGCCGACCGAGAAGCCCGGGAGGCCCGCGATAGCAAAGCGGTACTTGGTCCACAGGCTGGCCTGGTGCTTCGGCATGCCTTCGATCTGCGCGTCGAGGTCGATGTAGTTGTAGTGCGCGATGACGTCTAGGTCGTGGCTGATCGAACCCTTGGCTTCGAGTTCGACGCCCTTGTTCCGCGTCTCGCCCAGTTGGTTGAAGGTGTTGGGCTCCGGCTCGACGATCTGGTTCTTCTCGCGCAGGTCGTAGACCGCCGCACTGAAGGCCATGGCGCGCGCCTTGGGCTCGTACTTGATGCCGGCCTCCCACTGCTCGCCGCGCAGCGGCTTGAAGCTCTGGCCCATGCGGGCCGACTGCGGCGTGAAGGACTCGGTGTAGCTCACGTAGGGCGACCAGCCCGAAGACATCGCATACATCACGGCCAAGCGCTTGGTGTTGGCGCTGGTCTTCTCGTCCTCGCTGCCCTCCACGCCCGACACGGCGCGGTCGTGGCGCAGCCCGGCCAGGAAGATCCATTGGTTCCACTTGATCTGGTCCTGCACGTACAGGCCGCTGTTGCGCTGCGTGGTGCGCGGCAGCGCAAAGCGCTCGGGGTCGACGAGGCTGCCGTACACCGGCGCGTAGGCGTCGATCACGCTGTAGTCGAAGCCGCTCGACACGTTCTCGCGCTGATGCGAGAAATCGGCGCCGACCAGCAGGGTGTGCTTGACGTCGCCCGTGGCGAAGTGGCCTTCGAGGTGGTTGTCGATGGTGGCGATGCGGTTGCGTGTGAGCGAGCTGTCGGTGATGCGGCCGAGCAGGCGCTTGTTCACCGGGTCCTCGCCCCAACCGCCCGTGATCCTGAAGAAGTCGCCGTAGGCGTAGCGGTTGTCGTTCTCGTTGTGCGCCACGCGGAAGTTCTGGCGCACGGTCCAGGCGTCGTTGAACTTGTGTTCGAACAGCCAGCCGAAGCTCTTGCGCTCGCTGTCGTAGTAGTCGCTGGGCTCACCGATGAAACGGCTCGCGGGAATGCGGCCGTTCGGGTTCGACAGGATCGTGCCTTCCCAGGGCAGGAACTGCGAGCTCGTCCCGCTCTTGTCCTTCTGGTACATGGCCTGCAAAGTCAGCGAGGTGGCGGCGCTCGGGCGCCAGGTGAGTGACGGTGCGAGCAGGCTGCGGTCGTCGGGCACATAGTCGACCTGCGTGTCGGACTTGCGCTGCAGCGCAACGAGTCGGTAGGACCACTCGCCGTCGGCCGTCAGCGCACCGGTCAAGTCGGCCTGGATCTGCTTGCGGCCCCAGTTGCCGAACTGCACGCCGACCTCACGCTGCGTCTCGGTCAAGGGTCGCTTGCTCACCATGTTGAGCACGCCGGCGGCCGTGCCCGAACCGAAGAGCATGCCGGCCGGGCCGCGCAGGACTTCCAGGCGCTCGAGGGCGTAGGGCTCGGTGCGGGTCGTGCTGGTGTAGTAGCCGTAGGCCTGACGCAAGCCGTCGAGGTAGACGCTCGGCTCGCTGCCGCGAATGCGCACGGAGTCGGTCCGCGCGTCGAGCCCGTAGGCATCGGAGCGCACGCCCGCGGCATAGCCCAGCGCATCCTGCAGGCTGGTGGCGCCCTGGTCCACGAGCTGGTCGCGCGTGACCACGGTGACGGCCTGCGGCGTCTCGGCCAACGGCGTGTCGGTCTTGGTCGCGGTCACGGCGTTCTTCGCGCGGTAGCCCACCACCGGGGAGGTCGCGGATTCGTTTTCCGCGCTCGCGTCGACACGCACTTCGGGAAGGGTCTGGGCGGCTGCCTGCAGGGCCAGAAGGCCGAAGGCAAGGGAAACGGCCGAGCGGTGACCGAACGGCGAAGTGGTGGGCATCGTCATTAAGATTTGAAATGAGAAGGATTCTCATTCTATTCAACCTCACGGTGCCATTGTCAACGCCACTCCCACGGCGCGTGGGGACACTCGACCCTCAGTCCAGGGCGCGATCAAGCAGCAGGTCGACCTGCTGGCCCAGCGCACTGCGTGGCGCCACCAGGCGCTGCAGCAGGCTGAAATGGTCCGCATCCGGCTCGTAGTGCAGCACCGAGGGGTTGCCCATCGCCAGCCACACCTCGTGCATGCGGCGGCTCTGTTCGCGCATGGCGGGCGTCTCGTCGGCGCCGGCGGCCAGCAGCAGCGGCGGGCCATCGGGCGCGGCGCGGTACAGCGGCGACGCCGCGGCCGCGCTGTGTGCGTCGAGCCGCAGGTTCTCGTTGAGCGAGGTCTGTGCCAGCGGCGCCAGGTCGTAGAGGCCGCTCAGCGCGACCACGCCGGCCAC
This sequence comes from Variovorax sp. J2L1-78, assembly GCF_030317205.1. NCBI lineage: Bacteria > Pseudomonadati > Pseudomonadota > Betaproteobacteria > Burkholderiales > Comamonadaceae > Variovorax > Variovorax arabinosiphilus. The sequence goes on from NZ_JASZYB010000001.1 coordinate 2,271,033, forward strand.
CGTGGCCATCGGCAGCCCGCGCGCGGTCCAATCGGTGAGCGCCATTTCCATCGCCAGATGCCCACCGGCCGAATGCCCCATCGCGACCAGGGGAAGCGCGGCATCGACCCGGCCGAGCACGGCCGGCACGGCGGTGCGCACGGTCTCGGTCAGGTCGGCCAGCGACACCGTGGGGCACAGCGGGTAGTTCACCATCGCAACGTGCAGGCCGCGCCGCACGAGGGCCGGCGCAATGAAACGGAAGCCTGCCTTGTCGCGCCACTGCCAGTAGCCGGCGTGCAGGTAGATCAACACGCCGCGCGCGGCCGGGCCGGCATCGAAGAAGTCGAAGGTGCAGCGTTCGGCCATGCCGTAACGCAGATCGAGCTCGCAGGCGCCGCCCCGGACCGCCTCGGCGCTGTGTCGCTCGAACTCCTCGAAGAGCGCCGGAAACCCGGGCCGCGCCTGCCCCGTCAGGTACTGGAACTCGGCATCACTCATGGCCCGGCCCGGTGCCCGCGTGGGCCACCACGCGGTCGATGCGGCGGCCGTCGAGCGCGACCACCTCGAAGACCCAGCCCGCGCATTCGATGCGCTCGCCCACGACGGGCAGCTGGCCCGACACCGACATCAAGAGACCGGCGACGGTGTTGTAGCGCCCCCGCTCCTCCTCGGGCAGCTCGCGAATCGCGAGGCGCGCGCGCAGCTCCGACACGGGCATGAGGCCGTCGAGCTCCCAGGCGCCGTCCTCGCGCTGGCGTGCCCAGGCGTCGGTCGTGGTGTTGGGCTGCAACTCGCCGGTGATGGCTTCGAGCATGTCGCGCGGCGTCATCAGGCCCTGCACCACACCGTACTCGTCGACCACGAACACCAGACGCCCGCCGCGCACGCGGAACTGCTCCAGCAGCTCCATGCCGGTCAATGTCTCGGGCACGAACAGCGCGGGCTGGACCACGCTGTCGATCGTGCCCTCGTGCTGCGGGCCGAGCCGCAGCAGATGCGCGACGCTGATCACGCCCAGCACGTCGTCGAGCGAGTTGCGGCACACGGGGTACCACGAGTGCACCAGGTTGAGGGCACCGGCGTCCGCCACCTTCTGCAGGCTCGACGCCACCGTGTCGGTGGCGTCGAGCCACTCGATGTCGGCCCGCGGCACCATCAGCGAGCTGAGCCGGCGGTCGTCCAGGTGGAACACGTTGCGCACCATCTGGTGCTCGTGCATCTCGATCACGCCGGCATCGACGCCCTCTTCCAGGCTCGCGGAAATTTCCTCTTCGGTCACCGTGCGCGCCGCGTTGGAGTCGATGCGCAGCAGCTTGAGCGTCATCGCGGTCGCGCCCGACAGCATCAGCACGAAGGGCTTGGCGCCGGTGGCCAGCGCGCGCATCGGCCGCGACACGAAACGCGCGACCGGCTCGGGGTAGAGCTGGCCGATGCGCTTGGGCACCAGCTCGCCGAAGATGATCGTGAAGAAGGTGATGCAGGTCACCACCACCGCGGTCGACGCGATGCTGGCCGTGCCGGCGCCCATGCCCGCGCCTTCCATCCACACCGCCAGCGGCGCCGCGAAGGCGGCTTCGCCGACGATGCCGCTGAGCATGCCGATGGAGGTGATGCCGATCTGCACGCTCGAGAGGAACTGGGTCGGGTCCTCCATCAGCTTGAGGGCGGCGGCCGCGCCGGCGTCCCCGGTTTCGGCCAGCGCCGCGAGCCGTGCACGACGGCTGGTGGAAAGGGCCATTTCGGACATTGCGAACAACGCGTTGAGCGTGGTCAGCAAGGCCAGTAAGAAGACATCCATGAACGGGGGAGAGAATGGGGACATGGCACTTTACTTGATCGGTGACGTGCAGGGCTGCGACGACGCGCTGCAGCGCCTGCTCGACCACATCGACTTCTCCCCGAGCCGCGACACGCTCGTGCTGCTGGGCGACCTGGTCAACCGCGGGCCCGATTCGGCCGGCGTGCTGCGGCGCGTGCAGCGGCTGGGCGGCGCGGCGCGCAGCCTGCTGGGCAACCACGACCTGCACCTGCTGGGCGTGGCGCACGGGGCGCGCAAGTCCGGGCGCAAGGACACGCTCGACGGCATCCTCGACGCGCCCGACCGCGACGCGCTGATCGACTGGCTGCGCCAGCAGTCGATGGCGCTGCACCAGACCGTCGGCGGGCGCGACCTGCTGATGGTGCATGCCGGCGTGCTGCCGCAATGGAGCATCGGCCAGACGCTGGTGCTGGCGGCGGAGGTCGAGTCGGTGCTGCGCGGCCCGGCACTGGGCGAGTTCGTGCGCACCATGTACGGCAACGAGCCGGCGCAGTGGAACGACGCGCTCACCGGCCACGCCCGGTTGCGCGCCATCGTCAACGGCCTGACGCGGCTGCGCTTCTGCACCGCCGACGGCGTGATGGACTTCGACACCAAGGACAGCGCCGACGCGCCGCCCGCCGGCTACATGCCGTGGTTCGATGTGCCGGGGCGCCGCGCGGCCGCCGCGACCATCGCCTTCGGCCACTGGTCGACGCTGGGCTGGATCGCGCGGCCCGGCCTGATCTCGACCGACACCGGCTGCGTCTGGGGCGGCTGCCTCAGCGCGGCGCGCATCGGCGACACGCTCGACGCCATCGCGCATGTCGAGGTGCGCTGCGACCCCGCGCAGAAACCGGGTTGACCGTCAGCCTGCAGCGAGCGCGAAGCCGGTGTCGAAGGTGCCCTTCACGTCGAGCGGCTGCTTGATCAGCCCGACCTGCCGGTAGAAGTCGGCCGTGCCCTGCTGGTCGGCGACCACCTGCGCGTCGATCGGCACCCACTTCTGTTGGCGCCGTTCGAACTGCAGCTTCGCGGCCTCGGGCGGGATGCCGATGATGCGGGCCAGCGCGGCCGAGTAGGCATCGACGTTGCGGTACGACCATTGCTGGGCACGCGCCACGCGTTGCAGGTAGTCCTGCAGCACAGCGCGCTTGGACGCGATCGCTGCGTCGGTGGCCGCCAGGTAGCTCAGGCCCGGCAGCAGGTCGCGCCCGCTCACTAGCACGCGCGCATGGCCGCTCACCTCGGCCAGCGCGGTGTACGGCTCCCACGTGGCCCACGCATCGACCGAGCCCTGCGTGAGCGCGAGCTTGGCGTCGGCCGGCGCGAGGAAGCGCAGGTTCACGTCCTCCGGCTTCAGGCCGGCACGCGTGATCGCCTTGAGCGTGACGTAGTGGCCGATCGACCCGCGGTTGGTCGCGATGCTTCGGCCCTTCAGATCGGCCGCGGTCTTCAGCGTCGAGTCGGGCCGCACCAGCACCGCCGTGCCGTAGGCGTCGGAGCGGTTGGCGCCGATCGCCTTCACGCGCGTGCCGGCCGCCAGCGCGAAGATCAGCGGCGCATCGCCGATCGGGCCCGAGTCGACCGCGCCCGCGTTGAGCGCTTCGGCCAGCGGCGCCGCCGCCGGAAATTCCGACCACTGGATGTCGTAGCCGACGCCCTCGAGCGCGCCCGCGGCTTCGAGCAGCGCGCGCAGGCCGCCCTTCTGGTCGCCGGCCTTCAGGACGGGGCGCGCCTGCGTGCGGCCGATGGCGGGGAGCGCTAGCGCCGCACCGGCGCCGAGCGTGCGGGCGACGAACTGGCGACGCGAAGGATGGGTCATGGTCTTCTCCTTGGGAACAAATGATTCAGTGAACGAAGCCGCCCTTGACGTAGCGCACCGGTTGCGCGTCCATGCGGGCGATGAGCGCGCCGAGGCCGTCGGCGACGACGGCGGTCTGTACTGCACGCGGCGCGGTGTCGGTGCGGCACAGCAGGTCGTCGTCCGACCAACCGGCCTGGCCGGGCTGGCTGCGCGCACGCAGCCAGCCGTCGCGGTCGGCGATCAGCGTGGTGCCGGCCGGCGAGGGCGTGCCGCTGACAAGCGCGAAGACGGACCACGCATCGGCCGCCTCGGACGCATCGACCACGCAGCCGGCGCCATCGCGAGACACCGCCTGCGCGCTCGGCGCGAGCCGCACGGTCACGAGCCGCGGGTCTTCGAGCGGCGCCTGCGGCTCGACCGGTGCGTCGTCCTGCGCCACGATGCGCACGCGCTGCCCGCGCCAGCTGGCCAAGCGGCGTGGCGACTGACCGTCGCAGCGCACCGCGACATCGGGCAAGGCGGCGGGCAGTGCCCAGATGCCTGTGACGCGCAGGGTCTCGCCCGCCGCCTGCGCCTTCATGAAATCGATCAACGCCCAGGCTTCGTCGTCGCGCAGGCGTTCGCCGAAGGCCGGCATTGTCAGGGCACCGTCACGCGCGCGCATGCCGCGCATCACGTGCCACAGCAGATCGCCATCGGCCCGTCGCCACAACAACGGCCCCGCGAGGTTCGGCGGCGACATCGATCGGGCATCGGCCCATGCGCCCTGCCCGCGTCCGTCGGCGCCATGGCAACCCACGCAATGCTGCGCATAGAGCGTGCGGCCCTGCGCGATCGACTGCACCGTGAAGCCGGTCGGTGAACGGTGAAAACTCGCGGGCGTCGCCGCGACCCAGACCACCCGTGCGTCCGGCCAGGGGGCGGCCAGCAGCATCAAAGGCACGGCAACAAGCGCTCCAACACGTGCTCGCCTCCAGACGCCCGCCAGCAGCAACAGGACGACGACCAGCGCGACGACGGCCAGGCTACCGACCAGCCGCCGCGCCTGCCCGAGATCGATCAGCAGGTTCTCGCCGGACAGCTTCAGCGCCCAGGGCCACGCGGGCTGCCCATGGCTCGTACCGGCCAGCCCCAGCGCCGCGAGCGCCTGCAACAACGCAACCTGCGCGCCCTGCAGCAAGCCGATCAGCGCGTTGAGCCAGCCGTCGTCGGCACCGGTCACCAGGTCGCGTCCAGCCCGAGATGGCGCAGCGCCTCGTGCCGCAACTCCGCCAGCCGTGGATGGCCGCGATGCCGCGGGTACGGCAGGTCGACGACCAGCTCCGCCGCGATGCGCGCCGGCCGGTCGCTCAGCACGATCACGCGGTTGGCGAGGAACAGCGCCTCCTCCACGTCGTGCGTCACCAGCAGCGCGGAGAAGCCGGCGCGCTGCCACAGGTTAACGAGTTCGCTCTGCATCGCGAGGCGCGTGAGCGAGTCGAGCTTGCCCAGCGGCTCGTCGAGCACCAGCAACTGCGGGTCGTTGACCAGCGCACGCGCCAGCGCCACCCGTTGGGCCATGCCGCCCGAGAGTTGGTGCGGAAAGCTCTTGGCGAAGTCGGTGAGGCCGACCAGCGCCAGCGCATCGTCGACCCGCGTGCGCTGCGTCTTCAGCAACCCGCGCGCCTGCAGGCCCAGCGCCACGTTGTCCCAGACCGTGCGCCAGGGGTACAGCGTCGGGTCCTGGAACACGACGATGCGCGACGGGTCGGGCCGCGTGATGGATTCGCCATCCTGCGCGATGCGGCCGGTGGTGGCCGGCTCGAGGCCGGCGACCAGCCGCAGCAGCGTCGACTTGCCGCAACCGCTCGGGCCGAGCAGCGCGACGAACTCGCCGGGCTGCACCTGCAGGTCGATGTCGTCGAGCACCTGCAGCACGCCGCCCTGCTGTTTGAACCAGTGGCTGACACCTTCGATGTCGATGCGCGCGCCGCCGGGCGACAGCGTCGCCTCGGCAGCGGCGGGGGCGGAAGCGACGCTCACCATTTGACGGTCCCCTTCTGCCACGACAGCGCACGGTCGCGCACCGTGAAGAGCAGCGTGATCAGTCCCGAGCACAGCACCGCCATCACCAGCAGCGCCGCGTACATGTTGGCGTAGGCGGCCCATCCCTGCGCCCACTGCAGGTACCAGCCGAGGCCGGCCTTGACGCCCATCATCTCGGCCGTGACCAGCACCGAGAACGAGGCGCCCAGGCCCATGAAGAGACCGACGAAGACCTGCGGCAGCGCCGCGGGAACGGCCACGCGCAGCACCAGGAACCACTCCGATGCGCCGAGCGTGCGCGCCACGTCGTAGTAGCTCTTGTGGACCGAGGCCACGCCCGACCAGGTGAGCACCGCCACCGGGAAGAAAGTCGCCAGGCCGACGAGGAACACGGCTGCGGCATAGCTCGACGGCGCGAAGAAGAAGGCCAGCGGCAGCAACGCCGACGCGGGCACCGGGCCGAGGAAGCGCAGCACCGGGTGCACCCAGTAGCCGGCGATGCGCGACCATCCGATCCACACGCCGGTGCCGAATCCCACCAGCGCACCGAGTACGAAGCCGTGTGCCAGCAGGCGCAGCGAATGCGCCGTCGACAAACCGAGCCGTGCCCAGTCTTCGTAGGCCACGTCGATCAGGCTCTGTGGTGGTGCGAAGAAGGGCGGCGGCAGCGCGCCGAGCTTGGCGGTCAGCGTCTCCCACAGCGCGAGCAGCAGCGGTGCGGCGATCAGCCAGTGCCCTGCCGGCCGCAGCGTGCGGCCGACGCGGCCGGCATGGGCGCCCAGCAGCGCGACACCCAGCAGGACCAGGCCCACCGCGAGTCCGGCTGCGCCGAGCTCGCTCGTGAAGGTCCAGTCGCTGAAGCCGACTTCCTTGTTCGGCCAGTAGAGCGTGAGCGCGCCGAAAGCGAACCACGCCAGCGCCGCGACGACGCCGGTGCGCCAGACGCCGGTGGCGACGGTGTCCTGCAGCGACGCCGGGATGGCTGTGGCATGGGGTGCAGCGGCGCGCGCCGGCGCGGCTGCCGACCGCTCGATGCGGCTCCCCAGAACCTGGTCGGCGGTGGTCATGCGAGCACGTCCACCGACACATGGTTGGCGAGCTTCACCGGATCGGTCGATGCCTTGAGCACGCCCACCGAGCGGAAGTCTCGCGCATAGAACTCGACCTCGTCGCGCAGGTTCTTGCCCACGGGATGATGCCCGTGCGTGAGCGTGCCCAGCAGCGCCTGCAGGTCTTCCACCGCCACCTTGGGCGAGTACTTGGCGAAGAGCTTGGCCGACTCGTTGGGGTTCTCCGCGACGAAGTCGGAGGCCTGCACGATCGAGCGCACCAACGCCGCCACGGTCGGCTTGTCCTTGCGCACCAGCTCGCCGCGGGCGCCGACGATGCAGCAGACCTTGTCCTTGTACTCGCCCGACAGGTTGGTCGCGAGCTCGACGAAGCGGCCCTTGTTGCGCTTCTCGATCAGGTAGAGCGTCGGGTCGCCATCGGCGATCGCCTGGATCTCGCCCTTGTTCACGGCGATGTCGAGCAGGTCGGCCGGGTACTGGCGCCAGGTCACGTCCTTGTCGGCGTCGATGCCGTTCTTCTTCAAGAGGATCGAGAAGAAGTTCTTCCCCGGGCTCGCGATGTCCGACACGCCGATGGTCGTGCCCTTGAGCTTCTGCAGGTTGGTGATGCCCGCCTCCTTCACGCCCACCAGGCGCACGCAGCCGCCGTGCGAGCTGCCGACGATCTTCACGTCGAAGCCCGACTCCAGCGGCTTGAGCCAGCGGTGGATCATGCCCACGGCGGCGTCGGCCTTGGCGGTCGCGAGCGACTCCAGCAGCTGGTCGGTCGAGCCGGTGTAGTTGATCAGGTCGACCTGCAGGCCGTTCTTCTCGAAGTAGCCGCGCTCCTGCGCGACCACCACGGGCGACAGGCAGAAGGCCGACGCGTTCCAGGCGAAGGTCAGCTTGCGTTGCTGCGACCAGGCGCGCGAGGCGATGAGGCTGCTCGAAGCGACGATGGCAGCCGCGCTGCCGGCGCGCAGCACGCTGCGGCGGGACGGGGAATGGGTCATGGGTTCTCCGCAGGTCGTGGTCAATCGAGCAATTCGGGTTCGGCTTCGACGAGGCCTTCGTACAGGCTCTCGAAGGAATGCAGCGCGCCTTCGGGGCCGCCGATCTGGCCGTGCGTGTGCTGCGCGGTCGCCTCGTCGATGGGTTGCGGCGTGCCGGCGGCTTCGGCCAGCAACTGCGTGTGGCAGGCGTTGTCGAGCGCGATGTACCACCAGGCGGCGGCCTCGACCGTCGGGCCGGCGGTCAGGATGCCGTGGTTCTTCAGGATCGCGCCCTTGCCGTCGCCCAGCGCCTGTGCGATGCGCTGGCCCTCGCTGCCGTCGACCACCATGCCAGTGAAGTCGTCGAACAGCGCCACGTCGCCGTGGAACACGCAAGCGTCCTGCGTCAGCGTGTCGAGTTGGCGGCCGAGTGTCGACCAGGCCTTGCCGTAGGTCGAGTGCGTGTGGGCCGCCGCGATGATCTTCGGGTTGTGCTCGTGAATGGCCGCATGGATCGCGAAGGCCGCCTTGTTGAGCGGCCGGTCGCCGATCACCGTCTCGCCCTTTGCATTGACCAGCAGCAGGTCCGACACCTTGATGCGCGAGAAGTGCACGCCCAGCGGATTGACCCAGAAGTGGTCGGTCAACTCGGGATCGCGCGCCGTGATGTGGCCGGCCAAGCCCTGCGCGAAGCCGAAGCGCGCGAACAGGCGGAAGGCGCCTGCCAGGCGTTCCTGGCGGTGGCGCCGCTCGGCCTCGACACTGGTGCGCCGCGGCGGCGGGTCGAACCAGAACTTCTGCTTCGGGTTCGGGTTGAGCGCGAGTGGCGACTTCCGGTCGATCGACAGAACGGCGCTCATGCCGTCTTCCTTTGCGCAGCGAGGCGCTCGGCCACCAGCGCGTGCGTGCGCGGGATCAGTTCGCGGCCGTAGTCGAGGGCGTCTTCCAGCGGGTCGAAGCCGCGGATAAGGAAGGTGGTCACGCCCAGGTCGTAGTAGTCGAGCAGCGCGTCGGCCACCTGCTCGGGCGTGCCGACCAGCGCGGTGCTGTTGGAGCGTCCGCCGATCTCCTGCGCGACGGCCGTCCACAGCAACTTGTCGAGCCGCGTTCCCTTTTCCGCCGCGGCCAGCAGGCGCTTGGCGCCTTCGCTCTGCTGCGGCCCGCCGCGGCCGAAGCCCTGCACCACGCGCAGGCGCTTGGTCTCGGCGAGGATCGCGTCGGCGCGGGCCCAGGCCTTCTCCTCGGTCTCGGCCAGGATCGGCCGGAACGACACCGAGAAGCGAACGCTGCGGCCATGCTTGGCCGCCTCGGCCCGCACACGGCCGGTGAGCTCGCGCACCTGGTCGAGCGACTCGCCCCACAGCGCATACACGTCCGCATGCTTGCCGGCCACGGGAATCGCGGCCGCCGACGCACCGCCGAAGTACACGGGCACGTGCGGCTTGCCGTTCAATGTCTGCACCGGCTTGACTTCCGAGAAGGCCTTCTCGGCGTGGTAATGCGCGCCCTGATGGTCGAAGGGCTTGTCGGCCGTCCACACCTTGCGCAGCACCTCGAGGTATTCGTCGGTGCGCGCGTAGCGCTGGTCGTGGTCCAGCCAGTCGCCGTCGCGCCGCTGCTCCTCATCGGAGCCGCCCGAGATGTAATGCACCGCCAGCCGCCCGCCGCTGAACTGATCGAGCGATGCGAACTGCCGCGCCGCCAGCGTGGGCGACACGAAGCCTGGCCGGTGCGCCAGCATGAACTGGATGCGCTCGGTGACCGATGCGGCGTACGCGACGGTCAGCGTCGCGTCGGGGCCGGTCGAATGGTGCGGCACCAGGATGCGGTCGAAGCCGGCCTTCTCATGGGCCTGCGCGAAGGCGCGCACGTAGTCGCGGTCGATCGCCGGGCCTTTGGCCGCGTGGATCTCCGAGACCTTCTGGGTCTGGATCATGCCGATGAATTCGATGGGGCTGTCGTGGCTCATGGGGCGTCCTTGGACGATGGTTTCAAAAGTAGGTCAGGCGGCCGACAGGCCGCGCGCGCCGGCGGCCAGTGCGCGGTCGAAGCTGCGGTCCCAGAAGGGCGCGACGTTGGCGGGCCCGTCGAGCACGCCCAGGCGCTGGAAGGTGTCGGCCACCTCCTGATGGCTGCGCACGATGGCTTCGGTCACCGGGCCGAGCGCGTAGTCGTCGCTGCGGCCGTTGAAGAGTTCGACCAGGTCACCCACCGGCACGCGGGTCTCGGCCGACTGCGCCTTGGCATACGCCAGGTAGTTGCGGTTGGCCCAGGCGTAGGCGCGCTGCACGCGCAGCAGGTAGTCGGTGATGGCCGCGTGGCGGCGCGGGTCGTCGATGGCCCGCGGGTTGGCGTAGACGGGGAAGTTGCCCGACAGGTAGCCCTTGCCGGTCTTGATGGTGCGGGCGCCGTACTGGGTGCGCGCGATCTGGCCGTTGTAGCCATAGATGGCCCAGGCATCGAGGTCGCCCCGCGCGAAGGCCGACAGGCCGTCGGCCGGCGTGAGGTTCACCGCCTGGATGTCGTCGAAGCCCAGGCCCGCTTCGGCCAGCTGCTTGCTCAGGAAGTAATGCGCCGTGGTGGCACGCACGTAGCCCACGCGCTTGCCCTTGAGGTCGGCGATCTTCTGGATGGGCGCGTCCTTGCGCGCCAGCGTGACCTGGTTGTTCAGGTCCTCGTGCGAGGCGGCGATGAAGCGCACGTTGGCCTTCTGCCGTGCGGCGAAGGTCGCCGGGATCTCGCTGCCCGAGCCGATGTCCAGCGCATCGCCGTTGATCGCCTCGATGTGCAGCACGCCATTGTTGAGCTCGCGCCAGTCGATCTTGTAGGGCGTGTTCGCCTCACCCGCCGCCTGCAGCAGAGGGCGCCACACGCCCTTGTAGACGGCAACGCGCAAGGTCAGGCCCGAGAGGTCGGTGGCAGGCGGTGCGGCGTGCGCGGCGAACGGCAGGCTGGCGCCGATCGCGGTGGCAGCAGCACCCTGCAGCCAGGTGCGGCGCGACCAGGCGTCGGACGGGTGGGAAGGCATGGGGCAGGTTCCTCGGACGATGGATGACAGGAACGAGACCGTAAGCCCCGGGCGGCCGAAACCCAACGCAGAAAAACGCAGATCGATAGGCGAGAAACTTTGTTGGCCGGCAAGCTGCGCGGGTCTACCGTCGCGGCCATGAGTTCCATCGCTCCGCCCAGGCCTGCGCCCTCGCCCCTTGCCACGGCCCTCTCTTCGTCGTCCCCCGCCAGGCGACCCCTCGACGACGCCCTGCTGGCCTCGCTGAGCGCGCAGTTCGCCGCCACCGCGGCCGACCACGACCGCGCGGGCCGCTTTCCGCACGACAACTTCGCGACGCTGCAACGCCACGGCCTGGTCGGGCTCACGGTGCCGACGGCCCACGGCGGGCGCGGCGCCACCCTGGCCGAGGCGCGCCGCGTGATCGGCGCCGTGGCGCGCGGCGAGCCGGCGACGGCACTGATCCTCACGATGACCTACCTGCAGCACCAGGCCATCGCCCGTGCCGACAGCCGCTGGCCACGCCACCTGCGCGAGCGCGTGGCGCGCGACACGGCAGCGCACGGTGCGCTCATCAATGCCCTGCGCGTGGAACCCGCGTTGGGCTCGCCCGCGCGCGGCGGCCTGCCGGGCACCGTGGGCACGCGCACCGCGGACGGCTGGATCATCAACGGCCACAAGCTCTACACGACCGGCATCGAGGGGCTGCGTTGGCTGTCGGTGTGGGGCCGCACCGACGACCCGGCGCCGCAGGTCGGCGTCTTCCTGGTGCCGCGCGATGCACCCGGCCTCCGCGTGATCGAGAGCTGGGACCACCTGGGCCTGCGCGCCTCGGGCAGCCACGAAGTGGTGTTCGAGGATGTGAAGGTGCCGCTCGATCACGCCGTCGACTTGCGTGCGCCAGAGGCCTGGATTCCCGGCAACGGCAGCGCGGCGGACATCGAGGCACACGCCCAGCAGCAGGCCTGGATGGTCGTGCTGCTCGGGTCGCTCTACGACGCCGTCGCGCAGGCGGCCGAGGCCTGGCTGCGCGGCTTCCTGCAGGCGCGCGCGCCGGGCAGCCTCGGCGCGCCGCTGGCGACCCTGCCCCGGGTGCAGGAACAGGTGGGCGAGATCCAGGCGCTGCTGCGCACCAACCGCGTGCTGCTGGACCACGCCGCCGCCGAGGTCGACGCCGGCCGCCTGCCGGCCGCCACCGACAGCGGCATGCTGAAATACAGCGTGACGGCGAACGCGATCCGCGCCGTGGAGATCGCCCTGCAGCTGAGCGGCAACCACGGCCTGTCGCGCCAGAACCCGCTGGAGCGCCACCACCGCGACGTGCTGTGCAGCCGCATCCACACGCCGCAGAACGACGCGATCCTGGTGGCGGCGGGCAAGGCGGCGCTGAAGCGATGAGAATCCGCGGATGACGTCCACGATCGAGCGCTCCCCCATCACCCCGCTGCGCGATTTCGTCACCGGCTTCGGTCGGCTGCTCGACACGCGACCCGACGAGGCACGCATCCTCGCCGAAGGCGGTGCCTTGCTGCGCACGCTGGTGGCCCGCGACGACTGGCTGCCCGAGGCCTTCGCGCAGCCGCACCCCACCTACTACCAGCAGCACCTGCTGCACGCCGACTCGACCGAGCGCTTCTCGGTGGTCAGCTTCGTCTGGGGGCCGGGCCAGGCCACGCCGGTGCACGACCACACGGTGTGGGGCCTCATCGGCATGCTGCGCGGCGCGGAGGAAAGCCAGGCCTACGTCGAACGCGATGGCCGTGCGGTGCCGCAGGGCGCGTCGGTGCGGCTGGCGCCGGGCGACGTCGAGGCGGTGTCGCCCACCGTCGGCGACGTGCACCGGGTACGCAACCTCTACGATGACCGCGTGTCGGTCAGCATCCACGTCTACGGCGCCAACATCGGCGCGGTGCGACGCCACACCTACCCGGCCGAAGGCGGGCGCAAGCCCTTCGTCTCCGGCTATTCGAACACCCTGCTTCCCAACCTGTGGGACCGCTCCGCCGAACTGCGCCACGCATGACGCTCTCCACCCTGTCCTTCGCCGACATCCGCCAGCACCTGCTCGCCCGCGACGAGATCGCGCTCATCGACCTGCGCGAGGAACACCCCTTCGCGCAGGCACATCCGCTGTGGGCGGCGAACCTGCCGCTCGACCTGATCGAACGCGACGCAGCGCGGCGCATCCCGCGGCGCGACACGCTGGTCGTGCTGTACGGCGAACAGGACGACGTCGACCGCGTACCCGCCGCCGCCGAGCGCTTCGCGGCGCTGGGCTACACGAACGTGCATGCGCTCGAAGGTGGACTCGACGGCTGGCGCGCGGCCGGCGGCGAGCTGTTCCGCGATGTCAACGTGCCGAGCAAGTCCTTCGGCGAGCTGGTCGAGCACGAGCGGCAGACGCCCTCGCTGTCGGCGCAGGAAGTGAAGGCGTTGATCGACGCGAAGGCCGATGTGGTGGTGCTCGACGCCCGCCGCTTCGACGAATACCGCACGATGAGCATCCCGAGCGCCACCAGCGTGCCGGGCGCCGAGCTGGTGCTGCGGGCCCGCACGCTGGCACCCGACCCGAAGACGCGGGTCATCGTCAACTGCGCCGGCCGCACGCGCAGCATCATCGGCACCCAGTCGCTGGTGAACGCCGGCCTGCCGAACCCGGTGGCGGCGCTTCGCAACGGCACCATCGGCTGGAAACTGGCCGGCCAGGTGCTCGACACCGGCGCCGCGCGCCAGGCGCCGGCGGTCGACGCCGCCCACCGTGCCGAGGCGCAGGCCGGTGCCCGCGCCGTGGCCGAGCGCGCGGGCGTGCGCTGGATCGCGCTGGACGCCCTCGACACGCTCGAGGCGCCCACGCGCACCGTCTACCGCTTCGACGTGCGCACGCCCGAGGAATACGCCGCGGGCCACCTGCCCGGCTTCGCGAGCGCGCCCGGGGGTCAGTTGGTCCAGGAGACCGACCACCACGTGCCCGTGCGCGGCGCGCGCATCGTGCTGGCCGACGACGATGGCGTGCGCGCGCCGATGACGGCCTCGTGGCTCGCGCAGATGGGCTGGGAGGTGGTCGTCATCGATCCGCCGCCGCCCACCAGCGCGCTGCGCGAGACCGGCGCACCGACCATTGCGCATTCAGTGGGTGCGCAGCGCTATCGCCGCCCCTACGAAGGCACGGACGCGTCGCCGGAGGCCATGCAGGCCTACCTCGACTGGGAGTTCGGCCTGGTCGCGCAATTGGCGCGCGACGGCACGCACCATTTCAAGGTCGTGTAGAACCCCAGCCAGGCTGCAGAACGCCTGGTGCGTCGTGCGCAACCTGCAGCCCCGAAGCCGCACCGACCCTGTAGTCGAATTCGGTGATCGGGCGAGGCCTGCTGAACAGATAGCCCTGGTAACGCAGGCAGCCGTTCTCCTGCAGGAACTGCAACTGCGCCTCGGTCTCGACGCCTTCGGCAATGAGTTCGACCTCGAGGTTGCGGGCCATGCCGATGATCGTCTGCACGATCATCTCGATCTTCGGATCGCGTCCGATGTTGCCGACGAAGTACTTGTCGACCTTCACCTGGTCCAGCGGGAGCTGGGTCAGGTACGACAGGGACGAATAACCGGTGCCGAAGTCGTCCATGGAGAAGCGCACCCCGATGGCCTTCAGGCGGTGCATCTTCCGGATCGTTTCCTCCACCCGGCTTTGCAGCAGGCTCTCGGTGAGTTCGAGCGTCAGCATCGACGGGTCGGCACCCGTGGCCTCGAGGATCTGCTGCACCTGCTCGGCGAAGTCGTCGCGCCGGAACTGCCTGGCGCTCACGTTGACGGCCAGCTCCAGCGTCCTGCGGTCTTCCCGCAGGCGCCAGGCCGCCAGCTGCACGCACGCCATCTCGAGCACCTGGGTGCCGAGGGCGACGATGAGGTCCGAGTCCTCGGCCACCGCGATGAAGTCGCCAGGCAGCACCAGGCCCCGCCGCGGATGGTGCCAGCGCACCAGCGCTTCGGCGCCGATCACGACGCCGTCCCGATCGACCTGGCTCTGGTAGTGCAGGACGAATTCACGGGCCGACAGCGCCTCGCGGATCTCGTTCTCGAGTGCGGAGCGGGCCGCGACGGCCGCCTGCATCTCGGGCTCGAAGAAGCGCAAGCCGTTGCCACCCGAGGTCTTGGCCACGTACATGGCGATGTCGGCCTGCTTGAGCAGTTCCTCGATCGATCGCTCGCGACCGTCGAACAGCGTGACGCCGATGCTGCAGGCCCGCTGGTAGGTGGTCTGCGTGTCCAGCGCGAAGGGCACGTCGAGCGCATCGATGATCTGCTCGCCCACTTCGCGTGCCTGTGTCGTCGCCTGTCGCGTCCCCGGCCCGAGGTTTTCGAGCACGACGACGAACTCGTCGCCACCGAGCCGCGCGACCACGCCACCCGGTGGCACGCTCTGCCCGATGCGGATGGCCACCTCCTTGAGGAAGGCGTCGCCGATCGCATGCCCGAGGGCATCGTTCAAGGTCTTGAAGTTGTCCAGGTCGAGGAAGAGCACGGCACCGCGGCGCCCGCTCTCGGGATCGATCCGGACGGCGCTGGCCATCAGGTCGAGCAGGTAGCGGCGGTTCGGCAGGCCGGTGAGCGCATCGTAGAACGCCAGTTGCCGGATGTCGCGCGAGGCCTGCTCCGCCTGCGTGACGTCGCGCAGGATCACGACATAGCCGGGCCGTGTCGGTCCTTCGCCGATCTTGCGTGACACCGAGATCTCGAAGTGCTTGCGTGCTCGGGTGGATTCGACCTCGAAGTGCCGCCCCCTGGAGATGCCGGCGGTCTCGGCGTCGCGCACCGCACGCATGACTTCGCTGACCGCGGCAGGCGGCAACAGGTCCTGCAGGCGCTGCGTCCTGGGCGCCGCCGCGTCCACGGCCGCCACCAGCCCCTGCGGCGAATGGATGCGACCGCACACGCCATCGCCACTCAGTTCGAACAGCGTGTCCGGCAGCGCATCGAGCGTCGCCTGCAGTTGCGCGCGACTGTCCAGGATCTCGGCCGTGCGCTGCTTCTTTTCGGTCACGTCCTCGTAGATGCAGACCAGACCGCCGTCCGGCGTGCGATTTTTCGTCGAGCGGACCACACGGCCGTCCGGCAGCGTCAGCTCGCTCTCGAACTGGCCGCCGGCGCGCTCGCCACCGCCGGACCGCCACGCCGTCCATGCGCCCTCGCCCACCGTGCGCCGGTAGCTGGCGGCGTAGTCCAGGATCGGGCCGAACGGCCGCAGCGGCCCGACAAATGCCTCGGCCCAGGGGAAGATCTCGAGGTAGGTCCGGTTCCAGACCAGGATGCGGTCCTGGGCATCGAGCAGCACGAAGCCGACCTGCATCGATTCCAGCGCCTGGTCGAGCGTGGCGCGCGAGCGCAGTTGCTCGGCGCGCGCGAGCCATTGGCGCTGGATGCGCAGGTGCAGGAAGGCGGCGCCCGCGAAGGTCGCCGCGATCAGAAGCAGCGCGAGGCCGAAGATGACCGTGCGTTCCCGCTGCGAATCCGCCAGGGCCCAGCCCAGTGGAATGCTGGCCGTTACCAGCACGCCCGTCTGCAGCGTTGCGCGCACGGCCACCAAGGCGGGCGTACCGGTCACGCGTGCGGCACTGGCCAACGGTCGGTGGCGGCCTTCCGGGGGGCGTGTGGCCGGCGCCAGACGCGCGACGGACCCTCGGGGCACGACCGACGTCGGGATGCTCGCCAACAAGGCGCCGTCGGCGCGCTCCAGCGTCACTTCCAGGCCTTCGATGTCCGCCCCCTGGACCAGGAGGTTCATCAACTGCCCCAGGTCGACCTCGGCCACGGCAGCGGCGCGGCCATCGTCGTGCAGCCGCAGCGCGCGGCCGAAATACAGAACCTGACTGGACGTGGTGGGGCTGAGGACCGGGTCGCTGATCACCAGGGACGCGACGGTCGGCGCAAGGACGGAGGGCAGGTAACCAGCCGGCAGCGGCCACCGGCGCACGTCGCCGCGGCCACGTTCCTCGGAAGAAACAAGAACCTCTCCTGCGGGCGACACCAGGACCATCTTGCGCACCAAAGGGTTCTGGGTCACGCCGATCTCCATCAGCCGTGCGGCGCGGGCTCGACCCTCCGCCGTCTGCAGCTCCTTGGGCTCGGGCACCAGTTCACCCACGCCGGCCAGCAGCACGTCGACCCCCAGCACCGACCGGTTGAATGCGGCCTGCGCGCCGGTGATGAATCGCCCGGCCTGTTGCTCACCCCCCAGCAGTGCACGCTGCGACAGCTCCCTGCTGGCGAGCACGGCCATCCCGGCGATCACGGCCGCCATGAACAGCGCCGCGCCGAAGATCGCGAGCGCGTAACGTGGCGAGGGCTTGATCGTCACCGGGAGGTCGGCGCCTTGACACCGATGACGGGTGCGATGGTCGCGTCCCACAGGGAGGGACATTTGGGCCCGCAGCGATCGATCCAACGCGGGAGCACCTCCTGCTCGAAGATCCGCCGCCGCAGGATCTGGTCGGCTTCCAGCGGCCGCACCTCGACCAACGCGTCCAGGGTGCCTGCCACGCAGGGCTGCGCGGCACTGCAGCTTCTGCGCGGCAGCGAATCGCGCTCTGCTTCGTCCCAGATCGCAGACTCGAGCCGGGGCATCTGCTCGAGCAGCAGCGTTTGCAGTTCGGCCGGCAGCGCGCGCCATGCCTCCCGGTTGGCGGCGAAGACCGCGAGCCCCCACGAGATCGGAAGCGTGTAGAGGGTCTTGGCCACCTTGGGCAGGCCCAGGGCGTTGCCCGACACCGCCCCCGTGATCGCGCAGTCGGTCTTGCCCGAGCGCATCGCGGCCCCGACCTCGGAGAACGGGATCAGAACGGGCACCGCCCCGAGGGCACGGACAAAATCGGATTGTGTGGCGGAGGAGACCCGGACCCTGCGCGCAGCGAGATCCTCCGCGCCCTTCAGGGCCTCACGGCAGAACACCACCTGCGCGGGGTACATGTAGACCGCCAGCAGCTTGGCGCCGTGGCGTTCCGCCATGAGCCCCTCGAGCGCGGGACGAAACGCGTTGACCACCTTCCGGAGCGTCGGCACGTCCGGATTCAAACCCGCCAGATCCGGCGCACCGAGTTCGGGGTATTGGCCGGCCACCAGGCTCAGCAGGGCCGTGCCGAACGGCACCACGCCCAGCCGGAGAAGGGTCAGCATGTCGTGACCCGGCACGCCGGCGCGGTCGAACGGAACGATGTCCGCCGTGAATCGGCCGTCGCTCAGGCGGCTCAGTTCGCGTGTCCAGAAGGGTTCTTCGTGCTGCACGTACTGGCTGATGCCGGCCAGGCCGCCAACGACGCGCAACTTCAGTGCTTCGCGCGGCTGCGGCTGAGACCGCGCGGGCATGCCCGCGGCCACGGCGCAGAGGACGAGAAGCATGCATGTCCGCCATGCGCGCGCCGCTGTGCGGGCGGAACGAGCGGCGGGCCGGTGCACCATGCGTGTGTTTCCTTGTGTCGGGCCAGCACCGGCAAACAAGATCCGCGCTATCGCCGACCGTCAATGGTGTCGGCAGTGCCGCTTGCGGTCAACCAGCGATGCGCGCGGTGCAGGCGCCCTGTGGCGTCCACGCAGCGCGCGGCTCGCGCCGCCGGCTCAGCTCGGCTCGCTGCTCTTGAAGAGCGCGGCGACCTTGCGCTTGGGCTTGATGTTGCTCGAGATGCCCCGTGCGGGCGCACCCTTGGCGGTGGTTTCCCACGTCGGTGCCGCTTCGCGCGCCGGCGCCTCGTAGGGCTGCTCGAAGAACGGGTCGCGCGGGGCGGACGGCGCACGGTGCGGACGGCCACCGCCGCGCGGCGAGCGCGTGTCGGCCACGCGCTCGCGCGCCGGCGCTTGCAGCGTGTCCAGCACGTCGCGCTCGTCGCCGGCCTCGCCCTCTTCGCGCCAGTGGCGGCGACCGTCGTTGATACGGCCACGCGGGCGGTCTTCCTCGAACTCCATCGGCTCGAGCTCGATCTTGGTCTTGATCAGCTTCTCGATGTCCGCCACCAGGCGGGCGTCGTTGCCGCCGCTCGCGAAGCTCACCGCCAGGCCCGAGGCGCCGGCGCGGCCGGTGCGGCCGATGCGGTGCACGTAGTCTTCGGCGTTGAACGGGATGTCGAAGTTGAACACCGCCGGCACGTCCTTGATGTCCAGGCCACGGGCCGCGACGTCGGTGCACACCAGGAGGTCGACTTCGCCCTTCTTGAAGGCGTCGAGCGCCTTCAGGCGCTCGTCCTGGCTCTTGTCGCCGTGCAGTGCCGTGGTGCGCAGCCCTTCGCGTTCGAGCGAACGGGCCAGCCGGGCGCAGCCCAGCTTGCTGTTGACGAAGACGAAGGCCTGCGTGATGCCGCGCTGCTGGATGATCTGCTTGAGCGCGCGGCGCTTGTCGTCGTCGCTCACGCTGAAGAAACGCTGCTCGACGGTCGACGCGGTTTCGTTCGGCCGCGCGACCTCGATCGTCACCGGGTTCTGCAGGTAGCTGGCCGACAGACGCTTGATTTCCGGCGAGAAGGTGGCCGAGAAGAGCAGCGTGGTGCGCTGCTTGGGCAGGTGGCTCAGGATGCGCTGCAGGTCGGGCAGGAAGCCGATGTCCAGCATGCGGTCGGCCTCGTCGAGCACCACGTACTCGACCTGGTTGAGCACCGCGTTCTTGGCTTCGATGTGGTCGAGCAGGCGGCCGGGCGTGGCGACCAGCACCTCGACACCCTTCTTCAACTCGAGCGTCTGCGGCTTCATGTCCATGCCGCCGAACACCACCGCGCAACGCAGGTTGGTGTACTTGGCGTACAGCTTGACCTGCTGGGCGACCTGGTCGGCCAGCTCGCGCGTGGGCAGCAGCACCAGCGCGCGCACCGGGTGGCGCGCGGGCGAGGTCGAGCTGTTCTCGTGCTTGAGCATCCGCTGCAGCAGCGGCAGCGAGAAGGCGGCCGTCTTGCCGGTACCGGTCTGTGCGGCGCCCATGACGTCCTGCCCGGACAACACGACCGGAATGGCCTGTTCCTGGATCGGTGTCATGGTCTCGTAGCCCATTTCGGCCACGGCGCGCGCCAGCGGTTCTGCCAGCGAAAGATTGGAAAAGGAGCTTGTCATGAAGCCCGCTATTGTCGCACTGCGGCAAAAAACGGCAATGACAGTGCGGTGACTCGCCGATCCGCTATCGAATGAGGAGCAGCCCGAGGCCGCTCCCGTGGCGTTACAACTGCTTGGCGGCGAAGGTGTCGCAGGCCTGCATGCTGCCGGTCTTGTAGCCGTTGCCGAACCAGCGCTGGCGCTGCGCGCTGGTGCCGTGGGTGAAGCTGTCGGGCACCACGGCCCGGCCGGCCGAGCGCTGGAGCGCGTCGTCGCCGATCTTCTGCGCGGCGTTCATCGCTGCCTCGATGTCGCCCGGGTCCAGCCACTGCTTGGACTGCTGCGAGTGGTGTGCCCACACGCCGGCGAAGCAGTCGGCCTGCAGCTCGACGCGCACGCTGACCGCATTGTTCTGGGTGGGGCTGAGCCGGCCGCGCATGCCGTCGACCTTGGCGGTGATGCCGAGCTCGTCCTGCACATGGTGGCCGACCTCGTGTGCGATCACATAGGCCTGGGCAAACTCGCCCGGCGCACCGAGATCGCGCTTGAGCGTGTCGAAGAAGCCGAGATCGATGTAGACCTTCTTGTCGCCGGGGCAGTAGAACGGCCCCATGGCCGACTGGCCGGTGCCGCAGGCGGTCGGCGTGGCGCCGCGAAACAGCACGAGGCGCGGCGGCTGGTAGGTGCCGCCGTTCTGCTGAAACGCCTGCGTCCACACGACCTCGGTGTTCTTGAGCACGGTGGACACGAACGCCGCCTCGCGGTCGTCGGGCGGCGGCTTGTGCGCGGGCCCCTGCTGCTGTTGCACCTGGGGGGCGCCGCCGCCGCTGAGCAGCCCGAGCACGGTCAGGGGATTGATGCCGAAGATCCAGCCGGCGATGAGCGCCACGGCCACCGTGCCGATGCCGACACTGCGGCCGCCGATGGGGAAGCCCCCACCACCGCCGCCATCGCTGCGGCGGTCCTCCACGTTGTCCGACTGTTCGTTGCCTTCCCACCGCATGACGCTCTCCTTGACAGCCGCCTACAGGGCGGGCTTTGGCGCGATCCTACGCGCTCAACGCGTGGCGGAAAGCCCGACCGTGATCAAACCGTTACGGGAGGCATCGACCGTCCGCGCATTCGACGACGCCACCGAAGTCGTTCGTGCCTGCGTGCGTTCCGCCGCTTCCCGCACCTCGGCCCGCAGCACCTGCGAGCGGGTGACGAGCACCATCGCGACCATCTGCGCCAGCATGAGGGACAACAACGCCGCGGCCAGCAGCCAGCGGTACGGCGTCATGGGGCGCTCAGGGCGCAGTTGTTCTGTGTGATTCATCGTCGGCTCCTCGACTCCGTACAGCGTGTACGTCCAGTTACCGATGGTGCCGTGCACCCCGATGGGCAGACCATGCCGGAGAGCGCGAGGCGTTGTAGGACCACAGCCGGGCCGCGACTCGGACGCCGCCGGGCATCCGCCACTCGACCGATCAGGCCTTCGGCAGCGTCACGCCGTGCTGCCCCTGGTACTTGCCGCCGCGGTCCTTGTAGCTCACCTCGCAGACCTCGTCGCTCTCGAAGAACAGCACCTGCGCGCAGCCTTCGCCCGCGTAGATCTTGGCCGGCAGCGGCGTGGTGTTGCTGAACTCCAGCGTCACGTAGCCTTCCCATTCGGGCTCGAAGGGCGTGACGTTGACGATGATGCCGCAGCGGGCGTAGGTGCTCTTGCCCAGGCAGATGGTCAGCACGTTGCGCGGGATGCGGAAGTACTCGACCGTGCGGGCCAGCGCGAAGCTGTTGGGCGGGATGATGCAGTAGTCGCCCTGCATGTCGACGAAGCTCTTCTCGTCGAAGTTCTTCGGGTCGACCACCGTGCTGTGGATGTTGGTGAAGACCTTGAATTCGGGCGCGCAACGGATGTCGTAGCCGTAGCTCGACGTGCCGTAGCTGATGATCTTGTGGCCCTCGCGCTCGCGGATCTGGCCGGACTCGAAGGGCTCGATCATGCCGGTCTGCTCGGCCATGCGCCGGATCCACTTGTCGCTCTTGATGGTCATGTCAGGGTCCTTCCTCGGGCCGCCATTCTAGGCAGCCGGCGTGGACGGCCGGGTCAGGCCGGCAGTGCCTGCGAGATCACCGTCCGCTCGATCAGCCGGTCGTCGCCCAGCACGATCATCGCGAACAGCAGTTCTTCCAGGTTGGCCGCCAGCCCGGTCTTGCGCGCCAGCAGCGGCGTGGCCTTCGGGTCGATCACCACGAAGTCGGCCTCGCAGCCCGGCTGCAGGTTGCCGATCACGCCCGCCAGGCCCAGCGCCTCGGCTGCGCCGCCGGTGTGGCGCCACCAGAGTTCGGACGGTGCGATGCTGATGCCCGGCTTGGTCTGGCCTTCGCGGCCGACGTAGTACGCGGCCATCATGGTCGCGAAGGGGCTGAAGCTGGTGCCGCCGCCCACGTCGCTCGCCAGGCCATAGCGGTAGCCGATGCGGTCGGCGCCCTCGAAGTCGAAGAAGCCGCTGCCCAGGAACAGGTTGCTGGTCGGGCTCACGGCCGTGGCCGTTTTTGTCGAACGCATGAGGCGGCGGTCCTCGTCGTCGAAGTGGATGCAATGCGCGTACACGGCGCGCTCGCGCATCAGGCCGAAGCCGTTGTAGACCTCGAGGTAGGAGCGCGCATGCGGAAACAGCTCGCGCGCCCATTTCACTTCGTCCTTGTTCTCGGCGACGTGCGAATGGATCCAGGTGTCGGGGTACTTGGCCGCCAGCTCGCCGGCACCGCGCAGCTGTGCGTCGGTGCTGGTCGGCGCAAAGCGCGGCGTGATGGCGTAGCCCAGGCGGTCCACGCCGTGCCATTGCCGGATCAGCGACTCGGTGTCGGCCAGGCTCTGCGCGGTCTCGTCGCGCACGCCGTCGGGCGAATGGCGGTCTTGCAGCACCTTGCCGGTGATCATGCGCAGACCGCGGCGCTGGGCCGATGCGAAGAAGGCCTGCACCGATGCGACGTGCGAGGTCGCGAAGGTCAGCGACGTGGTCACGCCGTTGCGCAGCAGTTCGTCGAAGAAGACCTCGGCCACAGCCGCCGAATGGGCCGGCTCGGCGAAGCGGCTCTCGGCCGGAAAGGTGTAGTTCTCGAGCCAGGGCAGCAGGCCGTCGGCCGGCGCGCCGATGATGTCGGTCTGCGGAAAGTGGATGTGCATGTCCACGAAGCCCGGCGCTAGGATGCGCCCCGGCCAGTGCGTGACGGACGCATCAGGATGGCGCGGCGCCACGGCGGCGTGGGGGCCGGCATCGACCACCCGCTGGCGGCCGGTGGCATCGGGCGCGACGACCAGCAGGCCGTCTTCGTCGAACTGGGGACGACCGGCATCGTCGAATCGCAGGAGGGAGGCGCGGTAGGATTTTTTCATCGTGGCTGCGGAGGGTAATCCAGCCTCGCGCCGCCGCAATTTTCATGCACATATGAGTGCTATAGGCGGAATGCACTCACGGCGGCGGCAGCAGCACCCGCGACTGAATGTCGAAGGGCACACCGGCCGGCACGGGCGGGTCGCCGTCCTTGCGACGGGTCAGCAGCCCGTACTTCGACTCGATGAAATAGACGCGGTCGCCCAGCACAGCACCAGACGATGGGTCGTTCAGCCCCGTCACCACGGTCTGCAAACCGAGCTTCGTGCCGTCGATGCGGGCCACGGTGATCTGTCCACCATACGGCCCGTCACCGAAGGCATTGCTCTCGAACAACACCAGTCGGCCGGGCTTCCAGGCACGGATCGCATCGACGTTCTTCATCGTGCGCGGTGCCTCGATGCGCGAGATCTCGCCAGCCTGCCCATCAGCGCCGAGACCGATGCGCAGCAGGTGCGGCGCCGCGGCCACCAGGCTCACGTAGACATCGCGCCCACCATCGATGGCGATGCCGTTCAGGCCCTTGTACGGCCCGTCTCCGGCCAGCGCCGGGTCTTCCTTCCAGACCGTGAGCGCGGCGGCGCCAGGCGCAAGCCGCAGCACGCGCGGATGAAAGGAATCCGTCACATAGAGATTTCCCCGTGCGTCCTGCACCAGATCGTTGCAATAGCCCTCGTCGGGCATCGCATAGCTCGCGCGCGGCGCACCGGTGGCCAGGTCGTAGCGCTTGAGCGCGCTCGGCGTCTGCGGCACGGTGGTGAAGCCGCTGTTGCCTGAGCAGACCCACAGGGCCTGGTGTCGGGCGTCCACCAACACGCCCTGCCCGTTCGCCAGTCCGTTGCTGCCTGGCTTCACCAGCACCTCGGCCTTTGGCGCCACACCGCGCTTCAGCCGTGCAACCGCGCCCTGGCGCCAGCTGCCGACGTAGAACGTGCCGTCCGAGCCGATGGCCACGCTCTCCGGGTACCAGTCTTCGGGCAGCGCCTGCACGACAGGCGGTGCGGCGATGGCCGCTGTCGTGACGAGCGCAAGCAGCGCGCCGGCCAGCCGTGTGCGCCTGCTCATTGCCACACGCGAAACACGCGCCCCGTCAGCGGTCCTTCGACGCTGCGCACGTAAGCCAGCGCCACGCGCGCGGCCGGTACGGTTTCAACGCCAGGAAAGAGCGCACCATACGCCGCCGACGATTCGGTCAGCAGCGTCGGACTCACCGCATTGATGCGCAGGCCGCGCGGCAGCTCGATCGCTGCGCCCAGCACGAATCCCTCGACCGCCGCATTCACGGCAGCCGCATTGCTCCCACCGCGAACCGGGTCATCGGCGGCGACGCCCGTGGTCAAGGTGATCGAGCCACCGTCATTCAACACGTGCTGGCCGAGCAACGCGAGCCGCACCTGGCCCAGCAGCTTGTCCTGCAGGCCGACATTGAAGTTCGCCGGCGTCATCTCGACCAGCGGGCCGAAGAACAGGCCACCCGCCGCCGAGACGATCGCATCGACACGCCCGACCGCCGCATACAGCGCATCGACGCTGGCGTCGCTCGTGATGTCGACCTGCAGCTCGCCGCGCGTACGGCCCACACGCACCACCTCGTGCCCGCGTGCGGCCAGTGCTTGTGCCGCCGCGCTGCCCACAGCGCCCGTCGCGCCCACAACAAGAACCTTCATGGAGAACCTCGCCAAAGTGAATCAGGAAGCGGCGATTGTTTTGCGAACCATCGATTTGATAAATTGCCATCCGGTTCGCTCATTCGAAACTCGAGGTTCGCAATATGGACAAGCTACGCGCCATGGAGGTCTTTGCCGCCACGGTCGACGCGGGCAGCTTCGCCGCTGCAGCGGAGGCGCTCGACCTGTCGGCGGTGATGGTCGGCAAGCACATTCGCGCGCTCGAAGCACAGCTGGGCGCGCGCCTGCTGGAGCGCACCACGCGCCGCCACGCGCTCACCGAGATTGGTGCGGCCTACCTGGAGCGCTGCCGCGACGTGCTGGCCAGCGTGCGCATGGCCGACGGCGTCGCCGAATCGCTGCGCGCCATGCCGCAGGGCGTGCTGCGGGTCACCGCGCCGGTGGCCTATGGGGCGCACCGGCTCACGCCGGTGATCGGCGACTACATCGCCACCTACCCGCAGGTGAAGGTGGACCTGGTGCTCAACGACCGCGTGGTCGACCTGGCCGAAGAGGGTTTCGACTGCGGCATCCGCTCCGGGGCGGCGGTCGATGAAGGGCTCATCGCGCGTCCGCTCGCGCTCGCGCGCATGTTCGTGGCCGCCAGCCCGGCCTGGGTCGCGCAACACGGGCAGCCCCGCCATCCGTCGGAGCTCGAGGCTTTCCCGCTGCTGGGCTTTGCCACCTGGGGGCCGAACCATTCATGGCGCTTCACGCGCGACGGCCAGACCGTGCATGTGCCGGTGCGCGGGCCGCTCACCACCAACAACGGGCAAGCGTTGCTGGCTGCCGCCCTGGCAGGCGTGGGGGTGATCGTGCAGGCCGATGCGCTGCTCGGCCCCGCTCTGGCCTCGGGTCAGGTGGTTCAGCTGCTGCCCGACTGGGCATTGCCGACGCGCCAGGTGCACATCGTTCGATTGCCCGAAGCGCGGCCCAGCGCCAAGCTGCGGACCTTCGTCGACTTCGTGGTCGAACGGCTCGGCTAGCGCGCCACGCGGCCCTGCACGCCTTCGACGAGCCAGTTCATCTTCAGGATCTGCTCGTCGGTGAGCGCACTGCCCTTGGCCACCACGACATGGCCTTCGTTGTCGCGCACGTCGGCCGCCACGGCGGTGAAGGGCCGCAGCTTGCCGGCGGCGATGTCCTGCTGCCGCGCCAGCACCTCGTCCTGCACCGGCTTGGGCACTTTCGGCCCGAAGTCGCCGACGCGGATCATTCCTTCCTTCACGCCGCCCCAGACATTGCCCGGCTTCCAGCTGCCGTCGAGCACCGCGCGGGCGCGCTGCGTGTAGTAGCCGCCCCACTGGTGCGTCACGGCGACGATCTGCGCGTCGGGTGCGACCTTGCGCATGTCGGAGTGATAGGCCACGGCCATCTTGCCGCGCTCCTGCGCCGCCGCCATCACGGCGGTCGAGCCGGTGTGGAAGGCGATCACGTCGACGTCCTGGTTGAACAGCGTCATGGCCGCGTCGCGCTCCTTCGGCGGATCGAACCAGGCGTCGAGCCACACCACCAAAACCCGCGCCTTCGGGTCGACCGAGCGCATGCCGAGCGTGAAGGCGTTGATGCCCTGCAGCACCTCGGGGATCGGGAAGCCCGCGACGTAGCCCGCCACATGCGTCTTCGACATGCGGCCCGCGGCCACGCCGGCCAGGTAGCGGCCCTCGTAGTAGCGCGCGTTCGCGGTGGCCACGTTGGGCGCGGTCTTGTAGCCGGTGATCGATTCGAACTTGACGTCGGGGAAATCCTTCGCCACCTTCAGCGTCGGCTCCATGTAGCCGAAGCTGGGCGTGAAGATGAGCTGGTTGCCCTGCTGCGCGAGGTCGCGGATCACGCGTTCGGCGTCAGCGCCCTCGGGCACGTTCTCGACGAAGGTGGTCTTCACCTTGGCGCCCAGCGCGGCCTCGACGGCCTTGCGCCCCTCGTCGTGCTGGTGGACCCAGCCGGCGTCGGCCAGCGGCGCGACGTAGACGAAGCCGATCTTCAACGGCGGTGCCGCCGGCGTGGTCTGTGAAAAGGCGGGAGACGAAAAGCAACAGGCAGCCGCGAGCGCGGCCACGAGGTTTTTGTACATGGTGTTCCTCTACATGGCCCCGGTGAAATAAAAACGCGCTGCAGCCGGGACGCCTGCAACGCGGGGCGCATTTTAAGGCTCTGCGATGCCCTCGGCATTTGCGGCCCGCTCGCCCTTCGCGCGCCGCAGGTTGTCCTTGAGGCGCTCCGGCACGCGCTCGTCGAAGCCCAGCGCCACACGGCGCACCTCCGGCGTGTCGGTCGGCGCATGGCCCACGCCCAGCGCGCTGGCGCGCGGCGCGTCGATGGCGACCACCGTGCCTTCGACCCGGCCGATGCCGGTGATCTCGCAGGCCACCACGTCGCCCGCATCGACCGACCGCGAATGGCAGGGCGTGCCCATCAGGATCACGTCGCCGGGCACCAGCGTGATGTGCCGCGCGATGTCGGCGATCACGTAGTGCGGCCCCCAGATCGTCTCGTCGCCGATAACCGCCTCCTGCACGACGAGGCCGTTGACCGTGGTGCGCAAGGTCTGCGCGAACAGGTCGACGCCGCGCACGATGCCCGGCCCGATGGGCAGCAGCGTGTCGGCACCCTTCACGCGCAGCATCGAGCCCTGGTCGGTGTCGCGGAAGTCCTGCAGGCCCATGTCGAGCGCCGGGCAGAAACCCTCGATGAAGTCCCAGGCTTCGTCGGGCGTCACGTTGCGGCATGTCTTGCCGATGACGACCGCGTACTCGCCCTCGTAGTTGAGGTACTTGCAGTCCGCCGGCTTCAGGATCTGCCCGCCGTGGCCGTTGAGCGCCGTCGGCGGCTTGGTGAAGTAGGTGGGCGTCTCGGTCGGCTTCGGCTTGTTGCGCGTCTCGTGGCTGCGCGAGCTGTACGAGATGTGCACCGCAATGATCTTGCTGGGCGACACCGGCGGCAGGCAGGCCTGCCCTTCCGCGTCGAGCAGCCGCCCGTCGTCGAGCCGCAACTTGCCGGCATCGGCGCCCTCTTCCACCACCGTGCCCCAGAAGGCGCTGCCGCCGACCAGCACGCGGCGGCGCTCCACGCGCGGGCCGCGCATCACGGCCGGCAGTTCGTTGAACGGAAATTCGAAGTTCATGGCGCCCCCTGGAACCAGATGTGGATGTTGCCGGTGCCCCGGGCGTTCTCGTAAGCCGACAGCGTCTCGCCTTCCGCCCTGCACGCCGCACCGCCCATCGCACCCAGCATCTGCAGGTAGTGCGCGCCGAAGGCCTCCCACGGCAGACGGCGGTACTCGGTGTCCCAGCGCTCCAGGATCTGGTCGTGCCGGCCCTGGCGCAGCAGTTCGATGGCGCCCTTGTCGCTCGCGATGTTCTCGGGCCGCGACACGTTGCTTTCATGGAAGATGCGTGGATGGCTCGGCTTCCAGTCGATGCCGTTGAACCTGTGGCTCAGCGCACCCGACGCGATGAGCAGCACCCGCAGGTCGCTGCGCGCGATGGCCTCGCCGATCGCATCGCCGGACGCCAGGAAGTGCGGCCACTCGCAGTTCTGGCAGGAGCTCACGGTGACGACCGGCAGCGCCGGGTCCTCGAAGCGCAGGTGCTTCACGAGGTTGATCGTCGGGTACTGCCGGCCGAGGTCGGGGTGCGCGATCGCGCGGTTGTAGCCGCCGCGTTCGCGCGACACCGTCTCGATCGCCTGCGCCAACTGCGGATGCCCGCGGTAGTCGTAGGGCACACCGTGCAGGTACCACGGCATCTCGTCGGAGGTGTACAGGCCGCTGTACTGCCGACCGGCATCGACCAGGTGATAGCCCGTGGTGAACCAGTGCGTGTCGAAGAGCACGACGACATCGGGCTTCGCCTCGGCGATCTTCGTGCGCAACCGGGCGTAGCCGGCGATCAGGTCCGAATCCTCGCCCGCGCCCTGGAGGCGGCGGAACTCCTCGCACTGCATCAGGCCGGGGTGGTGCGACACCAGTGCGGCGCCAACGATCTGTCCCATGTCTTTGTCTCCTTGTCGGATGAAGTCAGCGATGGCTGAAGCTGGCCTGGAAGGGCTTCTTCGGCACCACGACATCCTTGACGTCGCAGAAGAACTCGAAGCTCCAGTCGCCGCCCTCGCGCCCGACGCCGCTGCGCTTGATGCCGCCGAAGGGCGCGGCCAGGTCGCGGATGCCGAAGCTGTTGACCCAGATGAAGCCGGTGCGCACGCGCTGCGCCACGGCGGTGGCATGCGCCGTCTCGCCGTAGCAGACGCCGCCCAGGCCGTAGTCGGTGCCGTTGGCCATGGCGATGGCTTCGTCGTCATCGGCGAAGGTCTGCAGTGTGAGCACCGGGCCGAACACTTCGTTTTGCACGATCTCGTCGCTCTGCTTCAGGCCGGTGAGCATCGTCGGCTGGTAGTACTGCGCGCCGAACGCGTGCTTCGCGCCGCCCCATAGCACCTGCGCGCCGCTGGCCACCGCACGGTCGACGAAGCCGGTGACGCGCTCGACCTGGCGCGGATGGATGATCGGCCCGACCTCGGTCGCGGCGTCGCGCGGGTCGCCAACGGTCAGCTTCTCGACATAGCCACGCATCGCGGCGACGAAGGCATCGGCCACCTTCGCATGCACCAGGAAGCGCGTGCCCGCCAGGCAGACCTGGCCGGCATTGCGGTACATCAACGCGCCCGTCGCGGCCGCGGCATCGAGGTCGGCATCTGCCAGCACGATGAACGGACTCTTGCCGCCGAGCTCCAGGCTGCAGGGCACGAGGTTCGCACCCACCGCCTGCGCGATGGCCTTGGCCGTCGGCACCGAGCCGGTGAAGGACACGCGAGCGATGCGCGCGTCGGCCACCAGCGCCGCACCGGTGCGGGCGCCCGTGCCCTGCACGACGTTGAACACGCCCGGCGGCAGGCCGGCCGCATGCGCCGCGTCGGCCAGCAGCGAGCAGGTCAGCGGCGCCCACTCCGGCGGCTTCAGGATGCAGGTGTTGCCGGCCGCCAGCGCGGGGCCGAGCTTCCAGGTCGACAGCATCAGCGGCGCGTTCCACGGCGTGATGATCACGACCACGCCGGCCGGGTCGTGCCGCACGATGTGATGCGCCTGCTCGGTGTCGATCGGGCGGTCCTGCAGCGTCAGCGCGTGCTGGGCGAACCACGCGATGTTGAGCATCGCGCGCGGCACCACGCCGTGGCGCATGCGCGAGAGCAGCACGCCGGCGTCGTTGCTCTCGAGCGTGCAGAAGTCGTCGGCGCGCTTGCCGATCTCTTCGGCGAAACGGTCGAGCAGCGGCTGCCGCTCGGCCGCGCTCATCGCGCTCCAGGCCGGAAAGGCCTTCTGCGCGGCGACGATGGCGGCTTCGACATGCGCGGCCGTGCCTTCCGCGATGCGACCCAGCAGGCGCTGGTCGATCGGGCTGTGCAGCGCGAAATGCTGGTCCGACGGCACGCGGCGGCCGTCGATGTAATGGTCGGGGGACACGGCGATGCCGGCCACGTCGAGGGTTGTCATGGGTGCACCTTCGAAAGATCAGACGAAGCGGATGGAGATGGAGCCGAGCGGCCCGTAGTCGGCATGGAACACATCGCCGGCCGCGCAAGGCACAGGCCGCGTGAACGAACCACCGAGCACGATCTCGCCCGCCTCCAACCCCTGGTCGAAAGCCGCCAGCTTGTTGGCGAGCCAGGCCACGCCGTTGCCCGGGTGGTTGAGCACCGCAGCGCCCAGGCCCGATTCCTCGATCACGCCGTTCTTGAACAGCAGCGCGCCGGCCCAGCGCCAGTCGACCGCGTCGGGCTTCATGGGTCGGCCGCCCAGCACGATGGCGGCGTTGGCCGCGTTGTCGGCGATGGTGTCGAGCACCTTGCGCGGCGCCTTGGTCTCGCGGTCGAACTGCTCGATGCGCGCATCGATGAGTTCCAGCGCGGGCACCACGTAGTCGGTGGCGTTGAGCACGTCGAACAGCGTCACGTTCGGCCCCCTGAGCGGCCTGGCGAGGACGAAGGCGAACTCGGTCTCGAAGCGCGGCACGATGAAGCGCGCGGCCTCCACCTCGGCACCGTCGCGCAGCAGCATGTCGTCGAGCAGCGTGCCGTAGTCGGGCTCGGTGATCTGCGACGCGAGCTGCATCGCACGCGAGGTCAGGCCGATCTTGTGGCCGATGACGCGGCGGCCTTCGGCCAGGCACAGTTTCATCCATTCGGCCTGGATGGCGTAGCTGTCGGCGATGGTCATCGTCGGATGACGCAGCGAGAAGTGGCCGAGCTGCACGCGGGTGCGTTGCGCTTCGTGCAGTTCGCGCGCCAAGGCGGCGTGGGTCGATGCGTCGAGCATGGGTGTGTCTCCGTCTTGTTGTGGGCCCGCTCACCGGGCCGGGCGCCAGTGTCGAACGCGAGCCTCTCTGCCACAAGCAATGCTTTTGGAGCCATTGCCAAGCAGAGATTGATAATCGAGCCATGTCCCTGTCCCGCGTCAGCCTGCGCCAGCTCGAAGCCTTCGCCCGCGTGGCCGAGTTGCACAGCTTCAGCGCCGCGGCCGAGCGCCTGGGGCTCACGGCGCAGGCCGTGAGCCAGCTGGTGGCCGAGCTGGAATCGATCCTCGGCTTCCGTGTGTTCGACCGCACGACACGTCGCGTCGCGCTGTCCGCGGCCGGCCGCGACTTCCTGCCCTCGGCCGAGACGGTGCTGCGCCATCTCGACGCCGCCGAGCGCGCGGCCGACGACGTGCGCCACCGCGCGGCCGGCGTGGTGCGCATCGGTGCGCCGCTCGCGCTGGCCAGCACCGCCCTGCCCGCCGCGATCCGCGACTACGCGGCCGAGCGGCCCAAGGTCGTGATCCGCATCCGCGACCTGCCGGTGGACCAGCTGGTCGACAGCGTGGCCGCCGGCGACGTCGACCTGGCCGTCGGGCCCAATCGCCCGATCGGCGCTGGCGTGCAGAGCCGCCCGCTCTTCGACAGCCCCTGGGTGCTGTGGTGCCCGCCCGGCCACGCTTTGGCGAAGCGCAAGCGCGTGCGCTGGAAGGACCTGCGCGACCAGCCGCTCGTGGCCGCCGGCCACGACCACGAACGCAGCGTGGCGCAGATGCGGCTCACGGTGCCCGAGGGTTCGCGCGTCGGGCCGGTCGACGTGGTCGACAACCTGACGACCGCGATGGGGATCGCGGCACAAGGCCTCGCCGCCACGCTCGCACCGGCCTATGTGCAGGTGCTGGCGCAGCACTTCGGCCTGGTGATGCGGCGCGTGGTCGAGCCCGAGGCGATCCGCTCCGTCTGCCTGTACCAGGCGCAGGGGCGGCACCTGTCGCCAGCGGCGGAGGGCTTCGGCGAGCATCTGGCGACATGGCTGCCGCGCTGGCACGCCGAGGTCGCCGCGCGCAAGGCGCCGCGCTGAAGCATTCGGTTGCGTGCCAGCCGCCAGATGCTGGCAACCTGTGCGGCGAACTGAAAGGAATCTCTCATGCACCTCGGAAACGCACGCGCGCATTCATCGTGGCTGCTGCTCGCCGCCTGCGCGCTGGCCGGCAACGCCGCCGCTCAGGACAGCAACAACTGCGAAGCCATCCGCGCGCAGATCGAATCGAAGATCGCCGCGTCGGGCGTCGTCGGTTTCAGCGTCACCGTGGTCGACGCCAATGCGAACGCCAGCGGCCAGGTGGTCGGCAGCTGCGCGCTGGGCACGCGCAAGATCGTCTATGCACGACCGAGCTCGGCCAGCACCGACAACGCCGCACCGCTTGCGTCACCGCGCGGGTCCGCCATGCTCACCGAGTGCAAGGACGGCAGCGCCCCCGTCGGCGGCACCTGCAAGCCGTGAGATGCGAGCCTTGAGATTCGCGAGGCGCTGCTAGGCTCGCGGGACATCGCCGCCGGAAACCGCCTTGCTCATCTGCCAACTCTCCGACCTGCACATCCGCCCCGCGGGCCAGCGCTACCAGGGCGTGGCCGACTCGAACCGCATGCTCGGCGACGCCGTCCGGCACGTGCAGGCGCTCGACGTGCGCCCCGACCTGGTCGTCCTGACGGGCGACCTCGTCGACCACGGGCACCCCGACGAATACGCCTACGCCCGCGAACTGCTGGCCGCGCTGACGATCCCGTACCTCGTCATGCCTGGCAACCATGACGACCGCGACCGCCTGCGCGCCGCCTTCGCGGACCACGCCTACCTGCCCGCGACCGGGCCACTGCACTACTGCATCGACACCTACCCCGTGCGCCTCGTGGCGCTCGACTCCACCGTGCCTGGCCAGCACCACGGCGCCCTCGATGCAGCGGGGCTCAGCTGGCTGAAGGCGACGCTCGCACAGGACACGGTCAAGCCCACCATCGTGATGCTGCACCACCCGCCCTTCGTCTCCGGCATTCCGTACATGGATGCGTACCGCTTCCTCGACGCGGCACCGTTGGCCGAGGTCGTCGGTGCCTTCCGCAACATCGAGGCCGTACTGTGCGGCCACGTGCACCGGCCGATGTTCCGACGCTGGGCCGGCACCGTGGTGTGCGCCTGCCCCAGCACCACCACCGAGATCGCACTGCGCCTGGCGCCCGATGCGAAGCCGGCGTCCTTCATGGGCCCGCCGGCCTGCATGCTGCACCGCTGGGACCCGGCCGAGGGCCTGGTGAGCCACATCAGCTACATCGGCGACTTCGAAGGCCCCTACGACTTCTACTGAGCGCGCAGTCCGTGCTCAGCCTTCGGCCTCGCCCTTCTTCACCAGGAACTCCACCATCTTGGCCGCCGCCGGCTGCAGGTCGGCCGCTTCGCGGTAGCAGATGGCGAAGCGCCGACGCGCCCAGGTCTCGTTCAGCGGGATCACCTTGACCGAACCGGCCGGCACATAGGCCAGGCTGACCTGCCGCGGGATCACGCTGATGCCCAGGTTGGCCGACACCACGCGCAGCGCGGCGTCGAAGTTGGACACCACCACCCGGTAGCTCAACGTGCGGCCCACCCGCGCCGCCGCACGGTGCAGCATGGTGTGCACCGCGGTGGCCGGCGGCAGGCCGACATGCTCGTGGTCGAGCGTCTGCTCGAAGCGCAGCGTGCGCTTGCGCGCCAGCGGATGGTCGGCGTGCACCGCCACGGCCAGCTCGTCGCGCCGGTAGGGCCGGTGCTGCAGGCCCTCGAAACCGATGCTGTCCCAGCACACGCCGAGCGACGCGCTGCCTTCGCGCACCATGCGCACCAGGTCGCGCGAGAAGCGTTCCTCGATGTCGACCTTGATGTCGCGATGCGCCGGCTCGCGCATGAAGGCGGCCACGTCGTCGAGCAGCGATTCGGCGATGGCCGAGGCGCTCGCCACCAGCCGCACCTGCCCGCGGATGCCGCCGGCGAAGGCCGCCACGTCGGACTCGATGCGCGCCAGGGTGAAGAGCAGCGTGCGTGCGTGCTCCAGCAGTGCGACGCCGGCCGGCGTGGGCGCCACGCCGCGCCGCCCGCGCACCAGCAGCGGCGCGCCCAGCTGGTGCTCGAGCTGCGCGATGCGCTTGCTGATGGCCGAGGGCTCGATGTGCTCCTGCGCAGCGGCCTGCTTGATGTTGCCGTGGTCGCAGACGGCCACCAGCAGCCGCAGCGTCTTGAGGTCGAGGTCGTGCATGGAATGGTGTCGATTCAGGGATTCCGATCTGGAACTTTTCATGTTCCGATTTACCACTGGCCTGTGCAATGGGGAATTCCTATAGTTCATCGCAGATCAGGAGACAAGACGATGAACGGATTGCCCACCCGCGCCACGGTGCGCGAAGTCGGCCTGCGCGACGGCCTGCAGAGCATCGCCACGGTGCTGCCCACCGAACGCAAGCGCGAATGGCTGCGCGACGCGGTCGCGGCCGGCCAGCGCGAGATCGAGGTCGGCTCCTTCGTGCCGGCGCGCCTGCTGCCGCAGATGGCCGACACCGCCGAGGTGCTGGCCTATGCCAAGACGCTGCCCGGCCTCGTCGCCTCGGTGCTGGTCCCCAACCTGAAGGGGGCCGAGCGCGCGCTCGACGGCGATGCCGACCTGATGATCCTGCCCCTGTCGGCCAGCCACGCCCACAGCCTGGCCAACCTGCGCAAGACGCCCGACGAGGTGGTGGCCGAACTGGCCCGCATCCGCGCGGCGCGCGACGCCTCCGGCCGCAAGACGCTGATCGAAGGCGGCGTGGGCACGGCCTTCGGCTGCACGCTGCAGGGTGTGGTCGAACCCGCCGAAGTGCTGCGATTGATGCAGGCGCTGCTCGACGCCGGCGCCGACCGCGTGAGCCTGGCCGACACGGTGGGCTACGCCGACCCGCTGTCGGTCAGCCGCCTGTTCGAGCAGGCGCTGAAGATCG
The DNA here is from genome assembly GCF_030317205.1 of Variovorax sp. J2L1-78. Taxonomy (NCBI): domain Bacteria; kingdom Pseudomonadati; phylum Pseudomonadota; class Betaproteobacteria; order Burkholderiales; family Comamonadaceae; genus Variovorax; species Variovorax arabinosiphilus. The sequence continues at coordinate 2,306,086 of NZ_JASZYB010000001.1, forward strand.
CCGGCGACCGGTTCTGCTGCGGCCACTTCCATGACACGCGCGGGCTCGCGCTCGCCAACGTGCTGGCCGCCGCGCAACTGGGCGTGACGCGCTTCGACGCTTCGCTCGCCGGCATCGGCGGCTGCCCGCACGCGCCGGGCGCCAGCGGCAACGCATCGACCGAAGACCTGGGCTTCATGCTGGGCGCAATGGGCATCGACACCGGCCTCGACATGGACGCGCTGCTCGCGCTGCGCGCCAAGGTCGCCGGCTGGCTCACGGGCGAACAGACCAACGGCGCCTTGTGGCGCGCCGGCCTGCCCAAGACCTTCCAGCGCGCCGCCGCGCACTGACACCGAACAGAAAGCCTCCCGCATGAACACTGCACCGACCGCCACCGGCCTGCCGCTCGAGGGCGTGCGCGTCATCGAATTCACCCACATGGTCATGGGCCCGACCTGCGGGATGATCCTGGCCGACCTCGGCGCCGAGGTCATCAAGATCGAGCCGCCCGGCGGCGACAAGACACGCAACCTGCCGGGCCTGGGCATCGGCTTCTTCCGCAGCTTCAACCGCAACAAGAAGAGCGTGGTGCTCGACATCCACACGCCCGACGGTCACGCCACGGCGGTCGAGCTGATCGGCCAGTGCGACGTGATGCTCGAGAACTTCCGGCCGGGCCTCATGACGAAGCTCGGACTGGACTACGAGACGCTGTCGAAGACGCACCCGGGCCTGGTCTACGTGTCGCACAAGGGCTTCCTGCCCGGCCCCTACGAGCACCGCACCGCCCTCGACGAGGTGGTACAGATGATGGGCGGGCTGTCGTACATGACCGGACCGGCCGGCCGACCGCTGCGCGCAGGCACCAGCGTCAACGACATCATGGGCGGCATGTTCGGTGCCATCGGCGTGCTGGCTGCGCTGCGCGAACGCGAGCGCACCGGCCGCGGCCAGGAGATCCAGAGCGCGCTGTTCGAGAACTGCGTGTTCCTCTCGGCGCAGCACGTGCAGCAGTTCCTGATGACCGGCGAGCCGGCCCCGCCGATGCCCTCGCGCGTGTCGGCCTGGAGCGTGTACGACGTGTTCACCCTGGCCGAGGGCGAGCAGCTCTTCATCGGTGCGGTGAGCGACAAGCAGTTCCAGACCCTATGCCGCGTGATCGACCGGCCCGACCTCGCCACCGACCCGGCCCTCGCCACCAACGCGCAGCGCGTGGCGGTGCGGCCCGAATTGCTGCGCCACCTGGGCGAGACGATGGCGCATCGCCGCATCGACGAGCTTTCGGCCCAACTCGAAGCGGCCGGCCTGCCCTACGCGCCGATCACCCGGCCCGACCAACTGGTCGACGACCCGCACCTGCTGGCCAGCGGCGGCCTGGCGCCGATGCAGGCCGAGGACGGCACCGACACGCAGGTCGTATTGCTGCCCCTGCTGATGGGCGGCCGCCGGCCGGGTGTGCGGCAAGCGCTGGCCAAGATCGGGGAACACACCGACGAAGTGCTGGCCGGCCTGCCCGGGCGCTGACAGCGATCCTTTTCCCCACCCCAAAAAATGACGGAGACAAAGACATGAACTCATCCCTTACACGCCGCACCCTGCTGACCCTGGCGGCCGCGGCACTTTGCGGCGCCACCGGCCTGGCCGGTGCACAGACCCCGACGACACCGCTGCGCGTCATCCTGCCCGTGGGCGCCGGTTCGGGCGTCGACACCATCATGCGGTCGGCCCAGGTCGCGCTGTCGAAGGCGCTCGGCGGCCAGCCGGTCGTCATCGAGAACCTGCCGGGCGCGGGCGGCATCAACGGCACGCAAGCCGTCGTGAAGGCCGCACCGGACGGCAACACCGTCGGCGTCGTGTCGAACAACCACGCGGTGAATCCGAGCGTGTTCAAGAAAATGCCCTACGACGGCATCACCGACCTCACGCCGATCAGCGTGATCGGCGGCTCGCCCTTCGTGCTGGTGGTCAACCCGGAGAAGGTGCCGGCGAAGAACGCGAAGGAACTGCAGGCCTTCCTGAAGGCCAAGCCCGAGGGCTACAACTACGGCTCGTCGGGCAACGGCACCATCATCCACCTGGCCGGCGAAATGGTCATGGAAGCCGCAGGCGTCGAGGTTCGCCACATCCCGTACAAGGGCATGGGCCCGATGCTGGCCGACATCATCGGCGGGCAGGTCGAGATGGGCGTGGGCGCGGTACCCGCCGTACAAGGCCACCTGAAGGCCGGCACGCTGCGCGCCATCGGCGTGATGGGCAAGCAGCGCGTGGCCTCGTTGCCCGACGTGCCGACCATCGCCGAGCAGGGCTTCCCGTCGGTGGATGTCGAAGGCTGGTTCGCGCTGGTCGGCCCGGCCAAGCTGCCGGCCACGCAGGTCAAGCGGCTGCACGATGCGATCGTCGTCGCGTTCCAGGATCCGGAGGTCAAGGCGGCGATGGCCAAGCAGGACAACTTCATCGACCCGAGCACGCCCGAGGCGGCGCTGAAGTTCTTCAAGTCCGAGCAGGAGCGCTACGCGAAGCTGGTGAAGAAGGCGAACGTGCAGGTCGAGTGACCGGCGCCGGACTCAGGCGGCGAAGCGCGCGAAGGTCTCGTCGAGCCGCTCGATGTAGCGCGCCTTGGCAGCGTCGTCGATGAAGCTGCCCGCGAAGCTGTTGGCCGCCAGCTGCCACGCGTGCTGCGCCGTGAGGCCGGTGGCGGCGAAGGTCTGGAGGAAGTTCTCGTTCATGTAGCCGCCGAAGTAGGCCGGGTCGTCGGAATTGACCGTCGCGGCCAGGCCGGCGTCGAGCAGCGTCTTGAGGTTGTGTTCCTTCAGGTCGGGGAACACGCAGAGCTTGAGGTTCGACAGCGGGCAGACGGTCAGCGGAATGCGATCCTTCGCCAGGCGTGCCATCAGCGCCGGGTCCTTCGCGCTCTGCACGCCGTGGTCGACGCGTTCGACCTTCAACACGTCGAGCGCGCTCCACACGTAGGCGGGCGGCCCCTCCTCGCCGGCATGCGCCACCAGGTGCAGGCCGAGTTCGCGGCAGCGCGCGAACACCTTCGCGAACTTCTCGGGCGGGTGGCCAACCTCGCTCGAATCGAGGCCAACGCCGATGAATTTGTCCCGGTAGGGCAAGGCCTGCTCGAGCGTTTCGAAGGCCTCCTCCTCGCTCAGGTGGCGCAGGAAGCACAGGATGAGCGCGGCGCTCACGCCCAGCTTCGCTTCGGCGTCGACGCAGGCGCGGTGCAGGCCGTCGATGACCAACTTCACGTCGACACCGCGCGCGGTGTGCGTCTGCGGGTCGAAGAACATCTCGGTGCGCACGACGTTGTCGGCCGCGGCGCGCTCCAGGTAGGCCCAGGCCATGTCGTAGAAATCCTGCTCCTTCAGCAGCACGCTGGCGCCGGCGTAGTAGATGTCGAGGAAGCTCTGCAGGTTGGTGAAGGCGTAGGCCTGGCGCAGTTCTTCCACGCTGGCATACGGAATGGCGACGCCGTTGCGCTGCGCCAGCGCGAAGATCAGCTCGGGCTCGAGCGAGCCTTCGATGTGCATGTGCAGTTCGGCCTTGGGCATGGCGCACAGCAGCGCGGGCAGGCGGTCGGCAGGAATATGGAAATCGTGGGCGGTCATGCCGGCACTGTAAATCCATCGCCCCCAGCGCGGGCATGTCAGCGCGCGGTTACACGACATTCATCTGCCGTCCATCTTCGGCAGCGAGAATCGCGCCACCCATGAACACCTGGAACCTGGCGCTCTTCGACCTCATTGCCGGCGGCCACCAACCCGACAGCCTGGTGCTGCGCGTCGCGTCGCTGCTGGCGGAAGGCTCGACCTGGCTGTGCGCCGCACTCATCCTGGCGGCCCTCTGGATGCAGCCGGCCGTCCGCGCACGCATTGCGCTGGTGCTTGTCGTCGCCGCGCTCGCGTCGCTGGTGTCGCGCGAGCTGGCCACCGCCATCGGTGCGCCACGCCCGTTCATGCTGGGGCTCAGCCCGGAGCACATTTCGCACGGGGCACGTGCGGGTCTGCCCAGCACCCACGCGTCGGTGATGTTCACCGTCGCCTTCATGCTCATCGCCGACCGGCGCCTGCGCGCGCTCGGTCTCGCCGTGCTCGCCATGGCGGTCGCGACGGCCTGGGCCCGCGTCTACGTCGGGGTGCACTTTCCGGTCGACGTGGCGGCGGGCGCGCTGCTCGGTGCCTGCATGGCCGGCGCCGCACAGGCCGCCATCCACGGCGCGGACCGCCTGCGTGCACGGGCCGAACCGCGGCTCACGCGCCTCACCCAGCTGTTGGCCGGCCAGGGCCTTGGCGTCTGGCTGCTGGGCGGCTTCGCCGTGGCCGCGATATCGATCGGCTTGAACATGCCCCTGACGATCGGGCCCGGTCTTCTCCTGGAAGGCGGCGCGGTCGAGAACAGCACGCTCGTTCTCTACGTCATCGCCGCGCTGCTGGTGCTGAAGATGCGGCCACCGGCCTGGTCGTGGCGCGACGCGGGCGCGCTGTGCATCGTGCTGCTCGCCCTGGCGGCGCGCGAGGCCCATCTGCACGTGACACTTTTCGATTTCGGCAGTCTGAAGACGCAGGTCGACAGCGGCAGGACGCTGCCGCAGATCGTGGTGGTCATCGCCGTGCTGGGCACCACCGGCGTGGCGGCGCTCTGGCTCGCCCGGCGGTTGTGGGGCGTGTGGCGCAGCGCGCTGCTGCGGCGGCGCTGGCGCCCCGCGGCGCACACGGTGGCGGCCTTCGGCGTCGCCCTGCTGACGGCCGGGTCGCTCGACCAGTTGCAGGCCATGCTCGCCGACGGCAATATCTTGCCCTATGTGCCAGCGACCCTGCGCTACCTGATGCTGAGCATGGAAGAGGTGCTCGAGCTCGCCCTGCCGGTGCTCGCGGTGCTTGGCCTGCTGCAGTTGCAGGTGGGCCGGTACCCGACCTGGTTCCGCCGCCATGCCGATGGCCTGGATCGGCGCACGACCCGGCTCGCCTAACATCGGCGCTGCGCCGCCCGCTCGGGTGGCGCCCCGTCCACCGCTCCCCACCCGTTCGCCCATGCCTGGCGGCCGCCTCTCCCCATGGCATTTACGATGCTGATGGCCGGCGCCGTCGCCACCTTCGCGCTCATCCCCGAAGTCATCGCCTTCTCGTTCGTGACGGGCGTCGATCCGTCGGGCGGTCTGTTCGCGTCCTTCGTGCTCAGACACGGGAGCGCGGTCGAGGTGGCCGGGCTCAACGACGCGAGCGCGGTGCTGGTCGATTGGCTGGGCCTGCAGAAATAGCAGGACGTTCGGCGCGAGCCATGGGTGCTCGCGCCCCGCTCAAGACGGCGCTTCGCCGGGCGCCACCGAAGCGCCCTGGATGCCATGCCGCGCGAGTGCGTCTGCGACGAAGCCCGTGGCCTTCATGTCTTCCACGAAGGCGCGAAGCACGGCTGCGGCCTCGCTGCCCCGTGACTTCGGCAGCCCCATCGCCTGCTGGATCACCATGAAGCGACCCGGCAGCAACCGCAGGCCCGCATGCTTCTGGGCATCGGCTTCGAGTTGCTGCCTGACGCCGGCGGCCACGTCGAGCGCCTGTTCGAGAAAGGTCTGCACCACGGTGGGAGAACTCGGCGCCCGCACGATCTGCGCGTGCTTCACTTCGCGCGTGAGGTACAGGTCGTAGGCGCTGCCCTTGCCGACCACGATGCGGTGGCCCGCGCGGTCGACGTCTTCGTTGGCCTTCAGGGGCGAGTCCTCGCGCACCAGGTAGCTGCCTTCGATGAGCACATAGGCCTGCGTGAAGGCGATCTGCGCGCCGCGGACCGGGTCGATCGCAAAGAAGCCGATGTCCGCTTGCTCCTCGGCGACCGCCTCGACCGACTTGCCCGCCGTGTCGAACACGACCAGCTCGAGGCCCACACCCAGCCGCTCGGCGAAGGCGCGGGCCAGATCGACCGAGACGCCGCCCGGCGCGCCCGAGGTCTTGTCCGTGTTCGCCAGGATGGGGTTGCCCAGGTTGATGGAGGCCCGCAGCACGCCGTGCGGTGCCAACGCCTGGAGGACGGCGGGGTCGAGGGTCATGGCGGTTCCTGGTCAGGGGGTGAGAATGCAGCGGATCGTCTCGGTTGGCGCAGCTTAATGGACCGACGCCAAAAGCAAAAACCGCCCGAAGGCGGTCTTCTGGGGACGCAGAGCGCCTTACTTCTTGTCGCCGCCCGGCACCTTGCCTTCGACGCCCTTGACGTAGAAGTTCACGCCCGAGAGGAACTTGTCGTCGGCCACCGCGCCGGCGGCGATCAGTTCCTTGCCGTCCTGGCCGACGATCGGGCCCTTCCAGATGGAATACGAGCCGTCCTTCAGGCCGGCCTTGACGGTCTCGACCTTGGTCTTGATGTCGGCCGGCACGTCGTCGGCGATCGACACGATGTCGATGGCGCCTTCCTTCACGCCCCACCAGCTCGCGCCGGTCGCCCACTTGCCCTCGAGCGCGTCCTTGGTGGCCTTGATGTAGTACGGGCCCCAGTTGATGACGGCCGATGCCAGGTGGGCCTTCGGGCCGTAGGCCGTCATGTCCGAATCCCAGCCGAAGGCGCGCTTGCCCTTTTCCTGGGCGGTCTTGAGCACGGCCGGCGAGTCGGTGTTCTGGAACAGCACGTCAGCGCCGCCGTTGATCAGCGCGGTGGCCGCTTCGGTTTCCTTCGGCGGGCTGAACCATTCGTTGACCCACACCACCTTGGTCGTGATCTTCGGGTTGACCGACTGCGCACCCAGCGTGAAGCTGTTGATGTTGCGCAGCACTTCGGGGATCGGCACCGAGCCGACCACGCCCAGCGTGTTCGACTTGGTCATCGAGCCGGCGATGATGCCGGCCATGTACGCGCCTTCGTAGGTGCGGCTGTCGTAGGTGCGCAGGTTCTCGGCCGTCTTGTAGCCGGTGGCATGCTCGAACTTGATCTCCTTGTTGTCGGCGGCGACCTTCAGCATCGGCTCCATGTAGCCGAAGGTGGTGCCGAAGATCAGCTTGTTGCCCTGGCCCACCAGGTCGCGGAACACGCGCTCGGCATCGGCCGATTCGGGCACGCTCTCGACGAACGTCGTCTTGACCTTGTCGCCGAATTCCTTTTCGAGCGCCTTGCGGCCGTTGTCGTGCGCGAAGGACCAGCCGCCGTCGCCCACCGGGCCGACGTAGGCGAATGCGATGTTCAGCGGCGCGGCCGGCGCAGGCGCCGCAGCAGCGGCCGGTGCGGGTGCGGGCGCTGCAGCCGGTGCCGCCGCTTCTTCCTTCTTGCCGCAGCCGATGAGGGCAGCGGATGCGACGGCCGTGAGGGCAGCCAGCTTGAGCACGGAGCGCTTGTTCATATCATTCATTTTTCGGGATCCTCGAAGGACAGGTTGGCGGAAACAGGAACGGGAAGCAAAAGGGATTATGAGCCGGGGTAGAACGGCTTTCCAATGGACGCCGGCATGTTGATACGGATGAACGCGGGGTTGCGCGAGATCAGCGCCAGCACCACGATCGGCGCGATGTACTGCAGCATGCTGAGGAACTGGCTGGGCACATCGACCCCGGTGCTCTGCAGGTGGAAGCCCAGCATCGACACGCCGCCGAACAGGTAGGCGCCCAGCAGCACGCGCACCGGCCGCCAGGTGGCGAAGGTCGTGAGCGCCAGGGCGATCCAGCCGCGGCCGGCCACCATGCCTTCGACCCACAGTGGCGTGTAGACCGTCGACAGGTAAGCGCCCGACAGGCCGCACAACGCGCCGCCCGCGACCACCGCCATGAAGCGGATGCGCCGCACCGGGTAGCCCAGCGCATGCGCCGATTCCGGCGACTCGCCCACCGATCGCAACACCAGGCCGGCACGCGTGCGGTAGAGGAACCAGATCAGGCCGACGGTGAGCGCCACGGCGAAGTACACCATCGGGTGGTGCCGGAAGAACGCCGGGCCGAGCAACGGAATGTCGGCCAGCTTCGGGATCGCATAGGACACGCTCTCGGGCAGCTTGGCTTGCACGAAGCCGATGCCGACGAAGGCCGAGAAGCCCACGCCGAACAGGCTGAGCGCCAGCCCAGTCGCGTACTGGTTGGTGTTGAGCCAGATCACCAGCACGCCGAAGATGGCCGCCAGCGCGGCACCGGCTGCCATGCCGGCCAGGAAGCCGAGCCAGGGGTTGTGCGTGACCACCACGGTCGCGAAACCGGCGATGGCGGCGCAGAGCATCATGCCCTCGGCGCCGAGGTTGACGATGCCGGCCTTCTCGTTGATGAGCAGACCGAGTGCGGCGATGGCGAGCACGGTGCCGGCGCTGAGCGCCGAGCCGACGAGCAATGCGTACGAATCCATCAGACAGTCCCCTCGGTGGTTCTGGCGACCGGTGCGGTCAACGGCGTGCTGGCCTGCAGCGACGACGTGCTCGCCACGGCGGGCACGGCCTTGACCGCGGTCTTGCGGCGGATGCGGTAGGCAATCAGCGTGTCGCAGGCCAGCAGCGAGAACAGCAGCAGCCCCTGGAACACGCCGGTGAGCGACTTGGGCAGGCCCAGGCGCGACTGCGCCAGTTCGCCGCCGATGTAGAACATGCTCATCAGGACGGCCGAGAAGATCATGCCCACCGGATGCAGCCGCCCGACGAAGGCCACGATGATGGCCGCGAAGCCGTAGCCGGCCGGCACGTAGGGCGTGAGCTGGCCGATGGGGCCGGCGGCTTCGAGCGCGCCCGCCAGGCCCGCCGCACCGCCCGAGGTCAGCAGCGCGATCCACACCGCCCGGCGCGACGAGAAGCCGGCGTAGCGAGCGGCGGCCGGCGCGAGGCCGCCGACCTGCTGCGCGAAGCCCGCCCGCGTGCGGAACAGGAAGATCCACAGCGCGCCCGCGCCGACCAGCGCGACGATCAGCCCGATGCTCACGCGCGAACCCTTGATGAGCCGCGGGATCTGCGTGACCGCGTCGAAGGTCTTGGTCTGCGGGAAGTTGTAGCCCATCGGGTCCTTCCATGGCCCGTAGACCATGTAGCCCAGCAGCAGCGTCGCGACGTACACCAGCATCAGGCTCACGAGAATCTCGTTGGCGTTGAAGGTGTCGCGCAGGAAGGCGACGATGCCCGCCCACACCATGCCGCCCAGGATGCCGGCCATCAGGATCGGCAGCACGATCCACGGGCCGGTGCCCTTGTCGGCCAGCAGCGCCACGCCGCCCGCCGCGATGGCGCCCATCACGAACTGCCCTTCGGCGCCGATGTTCCACACGTTGGAGCGGAAGCACACCGCTAGGCCCAGCGCGATGATGAGCAGCGGCGTGGCCTTGACCATCAGCTCGCCGAGTGCATAGCCGCTCTTGATCGGCTCCCAGAAGAAGACGAGCAGGCCCTTGACCGGGTCCTTGCCGAGCAGCGCGAAGAGCGCCACGCCGATCACCACCGTGATGACCAGCGCCAGGATCGGCGAACCGTAGCTCCAGAAGCGCGACAGCTGCGGGCGGGGTTCGAGCTTAAGCATGGGCCATCTCCTGGGCGGTGGTGCGCGGTGCATCCCACAGCCCGCTCATCCATTCGCCGATCTGCGGCACGGTCGCCGCAGCCCGGTCGACCGAGGGCGACAGCCGCCCCTTGGCGATCACGTAGAGACGGTCGCTGATCTCGAACAGCTCGTCGAGCTCCTCGCTCACCACCAGCACCGCGCAGCCCGCGTCGCGCAGCGCCAGGATCTCGTTGCGGATGAGCGCCGCGGCGCCCACGTCCACGCCCCAGGTCGGCTGCGACACGATGAAGAGCTTGGGGTTGGCATCGATCTCGCGGCCGACGATGAACTTCTGCAGGTTGCCGCCCGACAGCGAGCGCGCCGCCGACTGCGGCCCGCCGGCCTTCACGTTGAAGCGGCGGATGATCTCGCTCGCATGCCTGGCGAGCTGCCCCGTGCGGATCCATCCACCGGCACCGACCGCATTGCTGCGCGTGAGCAGCATGTTGTGCGCGAGCCCGAGCGTCGGCACCGCGCCGCGGCCCAGCCGCTCTTCCGGCACGAAGTGCACGCCCAGTGCACGGCGCTTGCGCGGGCGGAAGCGCGCCGCCGCCTGGCCGAAGACCTCGATCATGGCGGGCTCGGCACGCGTGTCTTCGCCCGAGAGCGCATAGAGCAGTTCCTTCTGGCCGTTGCCCGAGACCCCCGCGATGCCGACGACCTCGCCGGCGCGCACGTCGAGCGACACGCCTTCAAGGTCGACGCCGAACTGGTCCTCGCGCGCCAGCGAGAGGCTCTTGACCCGCAGCGCCACGGCGCCCGCTTTCAGTTCGCGGTGCTGCAACGGCGGCGGCTCGGCGCCGATCATCAGGCGCGACAGCGATTCGTTCGTTTCGTTCTGCGGGTTGCACACGCCCGTGACCTTGCCACCGCGCAGCACCGTGCAGGCGGTGCACAGCTCGCGGATCTCGTGCAGCTTGTGGCTGATGTAGAGGATGCTGCAGCCCTCGGACGCCAGCTTCTTCAGCACCACGAAGAGCTTGGTGACGGCCTGTGGCGTGAGCACCGAGGTCGGCTCGTCGAGGATCAGCAACTTGGGGTCGGTGAGCAGCGCGCGGATGATCTCCACGCGCTGCATCTCGCCGACCGACAGCGTGTGCACCGGACGCGAGGGATCGATGTCGAGCCCGTACTCGCTCGCCTTGGCCGTGATGCGCCGCGTGACCTCGGCCAGCGCCAGGTGCTTGTCGAGCCCGAGCCAGACGTTCTCGGCCACGGTCAACGTGTCGAACAGGCTGAAGTGCTGGAACACCATGCTGATGCCCAGCGCGCGTGCCTCCTGCGGGTTGCGCACGTTCACCGCCTGGCCGTTGAACGTCACGCTGCCCTCGTCGGGCTTGACCGAGCCGTAGATGATCTTCATCAGCGTCGACTTGCCGGCGCCGTTCTCGCCAAGGACGGCATGCGTTTCGCCCGGCTGGACGATCAGCGACACGTCGCTGTTCGCCACCACCGCCGGGTAGCGCTTTGTGATGTGCGCGAGTTGGAGTCGTGGGGTTGTCATTCGATCGATCTCAATGGATGTCCTTGGCAGCACCTGCCGGCGTGCGCAGCGACGCCGCCACCGACTTGATGCGGTCCCGCAGCCAGCGCGCCGAACTCGACGCATGGGTGCGCTCGTGCCACAGCTGGTAGTACATGAGGCGCGGAAAGTCGACGGGGCAAGGCAGGATCTTCAGCGGCAGCCGCCCGGTGAAGCGCTCGCAATACTGGCGGCCGGTGGTCAGCACCAGCAAGCTCGATGCCACCATGTCCGGGATCAGCCCGAAGTGCGCGCAGCGCACCGTGATGTTGCGCTGCAGGCTCTGCGCATCGAGCATCTGGTCGATGATGCCGCGCGCGCCGGGGTGCAGCGGCGTCGGCGCGATGTGCTCGGCGGCCAGCCAGGTGCCGGCGTCCCAGCCGCGGCGCACCGCGGGGTGGTCGGCACCGACCAGCGACACGATCTCGTCGCCGAAGAGCCGCGCCATGTGCAGGTCCTCGGGCGGCTTGAGCCAGTTGCCGATGACCAGGTCGATGTGGCCGAGCGACAGGTGCGCGTGGTAGTTCGAATCCGGCGACAGCGGATGGATCTCGATGCGGCACAGCGGCGCCTGTTCCTTCACCTGCGTCACGAACATCGGCAGGAAGAGCGGGTCGAGGTAGTCGCTCGCGGCGATGCGGAAGGTGTTGGTGGCGGTCTGCGGATCGAAGCCACGCGCGTCGCTGAACAGCACCTCGGCCGAGCGCAGGATGCTCGCCGTGGGCTCGATCATCCGCAGCGCCGCGTCGGTGGGCACCATGCCCGAGCCGGAGCGCACCAGCAGCGGGTCGCCCGACAGCTCGCGCAGCCGCTTGAGCGCGGACGACACCGCCGGCTGGTACATGCCCAGGCGGATGGCGGCGCGCGAGACGCTGCGTTCGGTCAGCACGGTGTGGAGGACCCGGATGAGGTGGAGATCGATCTTGTCGAAAAGGGCTTGGTCACGCATGCGGCGCCACGGTGTGGGGGATGCGCAGCGTTATACCGCCGCTCAGGCCCCCGCCTGCACCGCCGTGATCGCATTCAGGATCGCCTCGCTGGTCGCCGGTGCGCGCAGCGGCGGGTCGACCCGGTGATCGCCGGCCGCCGACACCGCGTCGCGGATCGCGAAGAAGACCGAGAACGGCAGCAGCAGGGGCGGTTCGCCCACGGCCTTGCTGCGGTGGATGGAGTCCTCGAAGTTCGGCCCTTCGAACAGCTTGACGTTGAAGACCGGCGGGCAGTCGTTGGCCGTCGGGATCTTGTAGGTGCTCGGCGCGTGCGTCGTCAGCTTGCCGCTCTGCGGATGCCACACCAGTTCTTCGGTGGTGAGCCACCCCATGCCCTGGATGAAGGCGCCCTCGACCTGTCCGATGTCGATGGCCGGGTTGAGCGACTTGCCGGCATCGTGCAGGATGTCGGCGCGCAGCAGCTTCCATTCGCCGGTCAGCGTGTCGACGACGACCTCGCTCACCGCCGCGCCGTAGGCGTAGTAGTAGAACGGCCGGCCCTTGAGCGTGTCGCGGTCCCAGCTGAGGCCGGGCGTCGAATAGAAGCCGTCGGACCACAGCTGCACGCGGTCGAGGTAGGCCTCGCCCACCAGCGTCGCGAAGCCCAGGGTGCGGCCGTTGACCTCGACCTTGTCGTTGGCGAAGCGCACGTCGGCCGCATCGCCGCCGTGGCGCGCGGCGGCACAGGCCGCGAGACGTTCGCGAATGCGGCGTGCCGCATCCTGCGCGGCCTTGCCGTTCAGGTCGGCACCGGTCGACGCGGCCGTGGCCGAGGTGTTCGCAACCTTGGTCGTGTCGGTGGCCGTGGCGCGCACGCACTCGAAGCTCACGCCCAGCTCGTGCGCCACCACCTGCGCGACCTTGGTGTTCAGGCCCTGGCCCATCTCGGTGCCGCCATGGTTCACCAGCACCGAGCCGTCGTTGTAGACATGCACCAGCGCACCGGCCTGGTTGAAGTGCGGCACGTTGAAGGAGATGCCGAACTTCAGCGGCGCCAGCGCGATGCCGCGCTTGAGCACGGGGCTGCGCGCGTTGTAGGCCGCGATGGCGTCGCGCCGCGCGCGGTAGTCGCTGCTGGCCTCGAGTTCGCCCACCAGTTCGTGGACGATGTTGTCGGTCACGACCTGGGCGTAGGGCGTGACGTTGCGCTCGTCCTTGCCGTAGAAGTTGATGCGCCGCACCTCGAGCGGGTCGCGGCCCAGCCGGCGCGCCACGGTGTCGAGGATGTTCTCCACCGCGATCGCGCCCTGCGGCCCGCCGAAGCCGCGGAAGGCCGTGTTGCTCTGGGTGTTGGTCTTGCCCGAATAGCCATGGATCGCGACCTCGGGCATCCAGTAGGCGTTGTCGAAGTGGCACAGCGCGCGGGTCATCACCGGCCCCGAGAGGTCGGCCGAATGGCCGGCGCGCGTGACCATGGTGATCTCCGCGCCGAGCAGCCGGCCTTCGTCGTCGTAGCCGACCTCGTAGTCGTACCAGAAGCAGTGGCGCCGGCCGGTGACCAGGAAGTCGTCGTCGCGGTCCAGCCGCAACTTGACCGGGCGCTTGAGCTTGGCCGCCGCCACCGCCGCCACGCAGGCGAACAGGCCCGACTGCGATTCCTTGCCGCCGAATCCGCCGCCCATGCGCCGGCATTCGACATGCACCTCGTTGGCGTTGAGGTGCAGCGCGTGCGACACCAGGTGCTGCATCTCGGTCGGGTGCTGGGTCGAGCAGTGCACGTGCATGCCGCCGCCCTCCTTCGGGATGGCGTAGCTGATCTGGCCTTCCAGGTAGAACTGCTCCTGGCCGCCGACCTCCAGCGTGTCCTTCAGCCGGTGCGGCGCGGCGGCGATGGCCGCGCGCACCGCCGCCTGCTCGTCGCCGCCCGGCGTGCTCTCGCTGCGCACCAGGTGCATCGGCGGCACCACGTACTGGCCCTTGGCGTGCGCGTCCTGCGGCGTCAGCACCGGCGGGGCGGCCTCGATCGTCAGCACCTCCTTGGCGCGTGCGGCGACGCGGCGGGCCACCTCGCGGGTCTGCGCGATCACGGCGAACACCGGCTGGCCGAGGTAGCGGATCTCACCGCTGCAGAGGATGGGGTCGTCGTGGACGATCGAACCGCAGTCGTTGCTGCCCGGGATGTCCTCGGCCGACAGCACCGCCACCACGCCGGGCAGGGCGCGCAGCACATCGAGGTCCATGCTCTTGAGAACGCCGTTGGCCACCGGCGACAGGCCCAGCGCGCCATGCAGCGTGCCGCGCAACTCGGGGATGTCGTCGATGTAGGTGGCCTCGCCGGCCACGTGCAGCGCCGCCGATTCGTGCGGCCGGCTGATGCCGACGCGCGCCCCGCCGTCCTGCGCCTTGGCCTCAGCCCCGCGGTCGATGCGTGCGGCGATGTTGGCCTGGTAGTCGGCGAAGGGCTCCACGGGTTGGAGCAGCGCGATGTCGATGGGCTTGTTCATGTCACGCTCCCTGGACAACTGGCAGCACGTCGTGCGGCATCACGCTCCACACGCTGGTGGCGTCCGGCGGCAGCGCATCGGCCGTGCGGGTTTCGAGCCACAGGCGCTGGACGAGGTTCTGCGCCACCTGCAGCCGGTAGCCGGCCGAGGCACGCATGTCCGACAGCGGCTGGAAGTCGTCGGCCAGTGCCTGCTTCGCCGCATTCACGGAGGCCTGCGTCCAGGGCTGGCCGACCAGTGCCGCCTCGGCCTTCGCGGCGCGCTTGACGATGCCGGCCATGCCGCCGAAGGCCAGCCGCACCTCCTTCACCACCTCGCCATCGAGCGCCAGCGCGAAGCCACCGCACAGCGCCGAGATGTCGCAGTCGAAGCGCTTGCTGATCTTGTACGCCCGCACCTGACGCTGCAGCGAGGCCAGCGGCACCTCCAGCCCCTGGACGAACTCGCCCGACGCCAGTTCGTTCTTCATGTAGTCGACGTAGAAGTCGGTCAGCGGCAGGCGGCGCACCTGCGCCCCGCGCCGCAGCACGATCTGCGCATCGAGCGCCATCAGCACCGGCGGCGAATCGCCGATGGGCGAGCCGTTGGCCACGTTGCCGCCCATGGTGCCGGCATGCCGGATCGGCGGCGAGGCGAAGCGCAGCCAGACGTCGGTGAGCGCGGGCGCGCGCTGCGCCAGGGCGCGCCAGGCGCCTTCGAGCGAAGCACCGGCGCCGATGTGCAGCGTGTCGCCGCGCGCCTCGACGGTCTTCAGCTCGGCCACGTCGCCGATGTAGATCAGGTCACCGACGTCGCGAAACTGCTTGTTGACCCACAGGCCGATGTCGGTCGAGCCGGCCAGCAAGCGGGCTTGGGGTTTGCGCTCGCGCAGCGCGGCGAGGTCGTCGAGTGTCTTCGGCGCATGGAAATGGTCGGTGCGGCCGTCGCGGGCCGCGGCATAGTCGAAACCGCCCTCGCGCTGCAGCTGCGTCAGCGCCTGCACCACCGGCTGCGTGTCCAGCTGCATCGGCGGCAGGTCGAACATGCGCTGGCCGGCGTCGAGGATCGGCCGGTAGCCGGTGCAGCGGCACAGGTTGCCCGACAGGTCGTCGGCCAGTTGCTGGCGCGTCGGCACGCTGCCGGCGGCGCGGTGGTGCTCGTAGCTCGACCAGAGCGACATCACGAAGCCGGGGGTGCAGAAACCGCACTGCGAACCATGGCAGTCGACCATCGCCTGCTGGACCGGGTGCAGGCACTGCACCGGATGCTTGTCGTGGCGTCGCGCATCGTGCGCCTTGCCGCCGTCGTTGAGCAGGCCGCTCTTCAAGTCTTCCACCGTGAAGAGCGCCTTGCCGTGCAACGTCGGCAGGAACTGGATGCAGGCATTGACCGTCTGCAGCGTCAGGCCCCCGACAGCGCCCGGCGCACCCTCGGCCGCCAGTTCGCCGACCACCACCGTGCACGCACCGCAATCGCCCTCGTTGCACCCTTCCTTGGTGCCGGTGCAGTGGGCGTCCTCGCGCAGCCAGTCGAGCACCGAGCGCGTGGGATGCACGCCCGCCACCTCGACCGTGCGGCCCTGGTGGAAGAAGCGGATGGGAGAGGTCATCGGGGGAAGGCTCATGTTCGCTGGCTGGCTCGTTCTTTGTTGGGGGCGGCATCCGCCGACACTGGAACTTAAGGGCTGGGTGGACCGCATTCATACCACTGCGCCGATAGTGCCTATACAGGTGCGGCGGGTCCGCCCAGATGCCACGTCCGGGGCCGGTGGAGGCAGAGCAATTGTCGCGCCATGCGCCACCTCGCCCGGCGAGGGCGTCCTCCTAGAATGGCTTTTCTCGCTCCCTGGCCGCCGTGACCGCTCCCGACTTCCCGATCTTCGACAGCTCCGACTTCAGCGGTGAGGAAGGGGCGTTCTATTTCGACCTGGTGCGGCTGGAAGACCGGCCCGACATCCCGCGCGGCTTTCCGCACCGCCACAACTACTACCACCTGCTGTGGATGAGCGAAGCGGCCGGCACGCACCTGCTGGATTTCGAGAGCTTCGAGGCACGCGCCAACGCGGTGTTTTTCGTCTCCCCCGGCCAGTTGCACGCCTGGGCTTCGACGGTGCAGCCCAAGGGCTTCGTCATCAACTTCAGCACCGAATTCTTCGTGCAGATGTTCCCGCGCTCCGACGAGATCGCGCAGTACCCCTTCTTCCATGTCGCCTCCGATGCGCCGGTGCTCTACCTCGAACAGGCGCAGCACGACGCGCTGCTGCCGCTGCTGCTCGAGATGGAAAAGGAAATGCTCGGCCGGGCCGAGGCGCGCCTGGACATCGTGCGCTCCTACCTCCTGGTGCTGCTAACGCGGCTGCGCCGGCTGTACCCGGAAACCACGCGCGAGGGCGCGTCGCCGCAAAGCCATTCGCTCACCAAACGCTTCAAGCTGCTGATCGACCAGCACTACCTCGACTTCGGCCCGCTGCGCGACTACGCCGAGCGCCTGCACGTGACGGAGCGGCAGCTCAACGACGCGGTCAAGCGCACGCTGGGCAAGACGGCCGGGCTGCTGGTGCAGGAGCGGCTGGTGCTCGAAGCCAAACGCCTGCTGAGCAACACCGACATGGGCGTCGCCGAGATCGCCTTCCACCTGCGCTTCGAGGACCATGCCTACTTCGGCCGCTTCTTCAAGAAGCACACGGCGCTGACGCCGGGCGAATTCAAGAAGCGCTACGCGGGGCCAGGGTAAGCCCCTAGTCGGCGCGGTCGAAAAGTACCACGCACGCTCCCAATCGTCCTACCACCCGACGGACGAGCCTGCCTAGAGTTGACGCATCCTCAGCGACAACATCCAGGAGACAAAAAATGAACACCTTGCTGCGGGCCTCGGCCCTCGCGGCGCTGGCCGCCTGCGCGCTGGCCACGGCCCACGCCCAAGCCCCCGCCGACTTCCCGTCGCGGCCGATCAAGATCATCGTGCCCTTCGCCGCCGGCGGTGCCACCGACGTGATCGCACGCGTGGTGGGTCAGAAGGTGGCCGACCAGCTGGGCCAGCCGGTCGTGGTCGACAACAAGGCCGGCGCCAACGGCAACATCGGTGCGGTGGCGGTGGCACGCGCCGCACCCGACGGGTACACGATCCTGATGGCGACTTCCAGCCACGCCATCAACGCGACGCTCTACAAGAAGCTCGACTACAGCCTGACGAAGGACTTCGTCGGCCTGTCGAACCTGGCCTCGGTGCCGCTGGTGCTGGTGGTGAACCCCGGCGTGTCGGCACGCAATGCCGCCGAGTTCGCGGCCCTGGCCAAGGCGCAAGGCGACAAGCTCAACTTCGCCTCCGGCGGGACCGGCACCGCGTCGCACCTGGCCGGCGAGCAGTTCAACACCATCGTCGGCGCCCGCATGCTGCACGTGCCGTACAAGGGCGGCGCCGTGGCCCAGACCGACCTGATCGGCGGCCAGGTGCAGGCGATGTTCGCCAACCTCCCCGAAGTGCTGTCGCAGGTGCAGGCCGGCAAGCTGCGCCCGCTGGCCGTCACCGGCAAGGCGCGGCGCCCCAACCTGCCCAACGTGCCGACCTTTGCCGAGTCCGGCTATCCGCAGATGGACACGCGCTCGTGGTTCGGCCTGTTCGCGCCGGCCGGCACGCCGGCACCGATCGTCGCCAAACTGTCGGCCTCCATCGCCCAGGCCGTGGCCGACCCGGCCGTGCAGGCCCGCCTCAAGGAGCTCGGCGCCGACCCGATCGGCGACCGCCACGAAGCCTTCCAGCCCTTCGTCGCCCAGGAAGTGACGCGTTGGGGCGCGCTGGTGGAACGCTCCGGCGCCACCGCCGACTGATTTCAACTCTGCCTTTGCCCCCAAGGAAACCATGCTCTACGACGTCCGCACGTACACCTGCCGCCCCGGCACCCTCAAGCGCCACCTGGCCCTCTACGCCGAGCACGGCTACGACACGCAGCGCCGCCACCTCGGCGAGCCGCTGGCCTACCTGCAGACCGAGACCGGCAACGTCAACAGCTACACGCACATCTGGGTGTTCGCCGACGCGGCCGACCGTGCGGCCAAGCGCGCCGCCATGCAGCGCGACCCGGCCTGGGCCGGCTACCTCGACAAGAGCGCCGAAGCGGCCTACCTGGTGTCGCAGGAAACCCGCCTGATGGTGCCGACGGCCTTCTTCAAGCCCCAGCCCTGAGCCCCGCGCGCTACGCGACCACGTCGCGCAGCATCATCAGCACCGCGAAACCCATCAGCGCGGTGCCGACCCAGCCCAGCCAGCGGGTGCGGCGGCTGGCGACGAAGGCGCCCATCACCTTCTCGCGGGCCACCAGCATCATCATGGCCGCCATGATCGGCACGGCGACCACGCCATTGATGACGGCGCTCCAGTAGAGCGCCTTCATCGGGTCGACCGGCGTGAAGTCGAGCGCGGTGCCGGCCAGGGTGGCGATGCCGATGATGGCGTAGAACCTCTTCGCCTCGTGCCAGTGGCGCTCCAGCCCCTCTTCCCAGCCGAAGGCCTCGGCCACCGCGTAGGCCGCCGACGAGGCCAGCACCGGCACGGCCAGCAGGCCGGTGGCGATGATGCCGCCCGCAAAGAGCCAGAAGGCGAAGTCGCCGGCCAGCGGCCGCAGGGCTTCGGCGGCCTGCGCCGCCGACGTGACGTCGTGGATGCCGGCCTTGAACAGCACCGCGCCGCCCACCACCATCACGAAGAAGGCGATGGCGTTCGAGAAGATCATGCCGATCCAGGTGTCGAGCTTCACGCGGCGCAGAGCCCGCCAGACCTCGGCGTCGCTGCCGCGTCGGCCACCCTTCTGGCGCAACTCCTCGACCTCCTGCGAGGCCTGCCAGAAGAAGAGATAGGGCGAGATGGTCGTGCCCAGCAGCGCCACGATCATCATCCAGTAGTCGCTGCGCCACTGCAGCTTCGGCACGACGAGGTCGTGCAGCACGCGGCCCCAGGGCACATCCACCACGAACACCGCCGCCACATAGGCGAACAGGGTGAGCGTGAGCCACTTGAGGATGTGCGCCAGCCGCCGGTACGGCACGAAGACCTGCAGCAGCACGGTCACTGCGCCGAACGCCAGCGAGTGGAAGTGCTGGCCGCCGCCGACCACCAGCTGCAGCGCCTCGCCCATGGCACCGATGTCCGCGGCGATGTTGATGGTGTTCGCGATCACCAGCAGCCCGACCAGCCCCAGCAGCAACCAGCGCGGCATGTGGTCGCGCAAGTTGGCCGCCACGCCCTGGCCCGTGACCCGGCCGATGCGCGCCGACACCATCTGGATAGCGATCATGAAGGGCAGCGAGAGGAACACGGTCCACAGCAGGCCGGTGCCGAACTGCGCGCCGGCCTGGGTGTAGGTGGCGATGCCGGAGGGATCGTCGTCAGCGGCACCGGTGACGACGCCCGGGCCGACGTGGCGCAGGAAAGAGGGGATGCGTTTTTTCACGGGCGCGACGCTATCACGCGCGCGTTCGCGCCAGCGGGGCTGGGCGGCCGGACTCAGGCGTTGCCGTGCACCAGCCGCTCGAAGAAGTCCTCGCCGCCCATCTGGCCGCCCTTGAGCGCGATCTCCAGGCCGTCGAGGCCCGGCGATTCGCTGTGCAGACGGCACAGGGCGACGCCCGGCGCCAGCGACGCACGGTACGACAGGCCCCAGGCATCGAGCGCCTGCACCGCATGGCTGGAGGTGTCGCCGCCGGCGACGCCGACGCGCGACAGCGCCACGGACGACAGCACGCCGGCCAGCAGCTCGCCACCGGCCCGCGCGAGCGCACGTGCCGACACGCCGGTGTCGGACGCGGGTGCCGCACCCGGCCGCACGGTGCAGGCGAGCACGTGGCGGCCCTGTGCCAGCAGGGCGGCGACGCGGCCGATCGCCTCGGTGCGCGCGCGCGCATCGATCACCAGCCGCTGCGGGTCGAGCCACACCGTCTCGAAGGACCGGGCCGCCGCGACCTGCCGCGCCGTGACCGGCGACAGGCTGCCGGCCAGCACCAGCACCGGGCCACGCGCCGGCGCCACCCGGGCGGGCGTGTGCGGTGCCGTCGCCAGTTGCGGCGCCAGGGCCTGCACCACGCTGCTGGGGCCGACGGCGAGCAGCGAGGCCGCCTCGGCCTGCGCCCACAGCACGCGGCCGATGGCCTGCAGATGCGCGTTCTCGGCCACGTCGAACAGCACCGCGCCGGAGGCCGGCGCGCGCCAGGCCTCGAAGCCCTGCGCGTACTGCGGGTAGGGCAGCGAACGCACATCGACCAGGCCCTGCAAGGCGAGGTGACGACGCAGATCGGCCTCGTGCATCGGCGTGACCGGGTGCCGGCTCATCGTCGGGTGGCGATCGATGCGGTGCACCTCGCCACCGCTGCCTGCCGCGGCGAAGAGGTGGCCGAACAGGCAGTAGCGCTCCAGGTCCGGCTGGCCGCCGACGATGGCGGTCCACGGCGCGTCGACCGCCGGCCGCAGCGTGTCGATGGCGACGCCGATGCTGCCCACCTCGGGCGCGCTGTCGAAGGTCGAGCAGGTCTTGTAGTGCAGCACGCGCGCGCCGAGGCGGCGGAACAGCGCGGCCACCGGCGCGAGCTCGGCGCGCATCTCATCGGGCGCCATCGAGCGCGCCGCGCCGGCGATGCCGATGCAGTCGAGCGCACCCGCCGCGTCGAGCTGCGCCGGCGTCGGCACGCGCAGGAACAACAGCGTGCGCAGCCCGGCCCGCGCGCCGGTCGCCAGCGTGTCGGTGGCGCCGGTGAAGTCGTCGCCGTAGTAGACGATGGCCGGTGCCACGCGCGTCGGCGCGCTCATCGCTGGCCGAAGAAGGCCAGCGCCGCGGCCAGCTCGGGCGCGCTGCGCGCCGCCTCGTCCAGCGGCGTGCCGGCACGCGCGGCGGCCCAGGCCTGGCGGATGCTGGCCACGCCCGCGGCCGGCCCCTGCGGGTGCGCGAGGATGCCGCCGCCCGACATGAAGAGCAGGTCGTCGCTGCCGATCGCGGACCAGGTCGCGGGCACGGTGCCGGCCCACTGGCCGGACGAGAAGGCCGGCATCACGCGGTCGTCGACACCCTCGGCCAGCGGCGTGAAGCAGTCCTGCGCCGATGCAATGACTTCCTCGTCGGGCTGCGAGAACTTGCCCTGCAGCCCGTGCACATGCATGTGGTCGACGCCGGCCAGCCGCCACAGCGTCTGGTAGGCCTGAAAGGATATGCCCAGCAACGGGTGGCGCGACAGCGCGCCGAAGCCGTTGCGATGGCCGTGCAGCGCCAGCGGCGTGTGGCGGCGCAGCGTCTGGATGGCGGAATGGCCGCACCAGTTGAGGCTGGCCATGACGCAGGAGCCGCCCTCGCGCTCGACCAGGTCGGCGTGGCGCTTCATGGCGTCGGTCTCGTCGGTGATGTTGAAGGCCACCATCACGTGCTTGCCGGTGCGCGCCTGGTGCGCACGCACCACCGCCATCACGGCCGGCACGCGCTCGGCCAGCGGCGCGTGGTCGGGGTCGGCGCAGACCTCGTCGTCCTTGATGAAGTCGACGCCGGCCGCGCAGAGGCGGCCGACCAGCTCGGCCGTCTCGGCCGCCGAGAAGCCGACGTTCGGCTTGATGATGGTGCCGACCAGTGCACCGCTCGCCACGCCGGTGGCGCGGCGCGTGCCCGCGATGCCGACCCGCGGCAGTTCGAAGCGAGCGCGGTACGCAGCGGGCACATGCACCGTTTCCAGCCGCAGGCCGCTGACCTCGCCCAAATCGTAGAGATTGCCCGCCACCGTCGCGGCCAGCGTCGGCAGGTTGGCGCCGATGTTGGCGACCGGGAAGGAGATCTCGACACGCGCGCGCCGCCACGGGCCCTGCGTGCCCTTGCGCTCCAGCAGCGCGTTGGGCAGGCTCGGCGCATTCACGGACTCGAGTTCGACGATCGACTCGACCGTCGCGCGGGCCCGCGCCCGCAGCGCATCGGTCTCGCCCTCGACGCGCGTGAAGGTGCCGCACGACTGCTCGCCGGCCATCACCTCGGCCACCTTCTCGGGCGGCTCGGGCGTCTCGATCAGGTAGCTGGCGCGGATGCGTTCGGTGGCCATCGCGCTCACAGCTTCGAGAGATCGGGGAAGGGGCGCACCGGGTCGGTGGCGCCGTCCCAGGTCTTGGAGGTTTCGCGGATCAGGTCGAACATCCGGCCCTTGGGGCCGGCGACTTCCGACAGCTCGATCACCGTGCCCGGGTGGTACTCGGTGTCGAAGTAGATGAAGCGCCCGCGCGCGCCGACCTCGCCGCTCATCTTGGGCTTGAAGCCCTGCTCGAGCAGGCGCTCGACGTCGGCGTCATAGCTTTCCGTCCAGTAGGCGACGTGCTGCAGCCCGGTGCGGCCGGCCTGCAGGAAGTCGCGGTACATCGAGGGCACGTCGTTGCGCGTCTGGATCAGTTCGACCTGCACGAAGCCCGAGTTGGCGAGCGCCACCGAGTTGTGCGGCTCGTACGACTGGCCGTCGTACCGGTAGTTCACGATCGGCACCTTGGGGTTGTAGTACCAGGGGCCGACGCCCAGCGTCTTGCTCCAGTAGTCCATAGCGGCTTCGATGTCGTGCACGACATAGCCCAGCTGGCGGATCTCTCCGAAATGGCGGCTCATTGTGGTTTTCCGTGTGTGAGTGCGGTGGAGGGGAATGCGGCGATGACTACTTCGCCAGGAAGCCGGTCGAGAACCAGGGCACGGCCGCCACCAGCACCAGCCCGACGAGCAGGGCCAGCATGTAGCCGCCGATGTACTTCATGCCTTCGTTCGGGTCGACCTTGGCGACCGCGCAGGCGCCGTAGTAGCCCACGCCGATGGGCGGTGCGAACAGGCCGATGCCCATCGCGAAGATCACGACCATCGCGTAGTGCACCGGGTGCACGCCGGCCGCCTGCGCGATGGGGAACAGCAGCGGCCCGAACAGCACGATGGCCGGGATGCCTTCGAGCACGCAACCCAGCACGATGAAGGCGAGGATCGATATCGCGAGGAAGCCGTACGAGCCACCCGGAATGGCCGCCATCCAGCGCGCCAGGTCGGTCGAGAAGCCCGACTGCGTGAGACCCCAGGCCATGGCCGTGGCGCAGCCGACGATGAACATGATCGCGCCCGAGAGCGAGGCCGTCTCGACCAGCATCGGCTTCAGGCGTCGCCAGTCGAACTGGCGGTAGAGGAGCAGCCCCGCCAGCGCCGAATACACGATGCCGATGGTCGACACCTCGGTGGCCGTCGCCACGCCTTCGACCACCGCCGCACGGATGACGAAGGGCAGCGCCACCGCCGGCAGCGCCACGATGAAGAAGCGGCCGATCTGCGCGCGCGAGTAGCGGGCGACGGCGCTCAGGTCTTCCTTGCGGTAGCGCCACCACACCACGCTGCACAGGCACAGGCCGAGCACCAGCGCGGGCACCATGCCCCCGGTGAACAGCGCCGCGATCGACACGCCCGTGACCGAGCCGATGGTGATGAGCACGATCGACGGCGGAATGGTTTCGGTCTGCGCGCCGGTGGCCGACAGCAGCGCCACCAGGTCGCCCGGCTTGGCGCCGCGCTTCTTCATCTCGGGGAACAGCACCGGCGCGATGGCCGCCATGTCGGCGATCTTCGAGCCCGAGATGCCCGACACCAGGTACATCGCGCCGACCAGCACGTACGAGAGGCCGCCGCGCACGTGGCCCAGCAGACTGGCGAGGAACTGGATCATGGCCTTGGCCATGCCGGTCATCTCGATGAGTGCACCCAGGAAGATGAAGAGCGGCACCGCCAGCATGATGAGGTGCGACATGCCCTCGTCCATGCGGCCGACCATGACCACCATCGGCGTCGAGGTGGTGAGCGCCAGGTAGCCGAAGGTGGCCAGCGCGAACGAGAAGGCGATCGGCACGCCCGAGAACACGTTCACCGCCACGATCACCAGGAAGAACACGACCAGGTTCAGCTTGCCCAGCGGCGCGAACAGCGGGCGCGCCAGCCAGAACGCAGCAACGACCAGCGCGACGACGCCGAGCGTGACCGCGATCTCGCGTGCGCTGGAGAAGCGCAGCAGCCGCAGCGCGCCGAAGACGATCATCAGCGCGACGCCGACCGGAATGGCCGCGGCGCGCCAGGCGTTGCTGATCTCCAGCGCCGGCGTGACGATGAAAGCCTCGTCGGCCGCGTATTCGTAGGCGGGCCACAGCACCAGCGCCAGGAAGGCGAGCGACGCCGCGATGGCCAGCGCCTCGAGCATGCGGCGCGCCGACGGGCTCACCTTGCCGACGACCGCCGTCATGCGCATGTGCTCGCCGCGCCGCAGCGCCACCACGGCGCCGAGCATCGACAGCCACAGGAAGAAGATCGAGGCGAGTTCGTCCGACCACACCAGCGGCGCATGGAAGGCGTAGCGCGCGACCACGCCGGCGAACAGCACGACGATCTCGACCAGCACCAGCGCGGCGGCGATGGCTTCGATCACCGCGCCCAGCCGCCGGTCGATGCGGTCGGCGATGCCGGTGAACGAATTGGCCGGCGCGGCGCCGAGCTCGACAACAGAGGCGATCGACATCGGCGGGTCAGGCCAGCTTGCCGACGCTTTGTTCGAGCAGACCCCAGGCCTCGGCGCCGAAGCGGCCCTTCCATTCGCTGTAGAAGCCTGAATCGCGCAGCTTGGCGCGGAAGCTGTCGGCGGTCGGGCGGTTGGTGGCCAGGCCCTTCGACTCCAGATCGGACACGACCGACTCGTTGAGCTTCTTGATGTCCTCGCGCTGCTTCATCCCGGCGTCGTTGATGGACGCCGCCACGATGGTCTTCAGGTCCCCCGGCAGGGCCTCCCAGGCGCGGCCGTTGGCGATGAACCAGTAGCCGTCCCAGATGTGGTTGGTGAGCGAGGCGTACTTCTGCACCTCGTAGAGCTTGGCCACCTGGATGATCGGCAGCGGGTTCTCCTGCGCGTCGACGATCTTCGTCTGCAGCGACGAATACACCTCGCTGAACTGCAGGCTGGCCGGCGATGCGCCCAGGCTCTTGAACATCGAGATCGACAGCGGGCTCACCGGCACGCGGATCTTCAAGCCGTCGAGGTCCTTCGCCGAGGTCACCGGCGACTTGGAGCTCGTGGTCTGGCGGAAGCCGTTGTCCCACATCTTGTCGAAGGCGTAGAGGCGCGTCTTGGCGATGGCCGCGCGCACATGGGCGCCCAGCTTGCCGTCCATCGCGCCCCACACCTGGTTGTAGTCGGAGAAGGCGAAGCCGATGGCGTTGATGGCCGCGACCGGCACCAGCGTGGCGATGACCAGCGCCGACGGCGTGAAGAACTCGATGCCGCCGGAGCGCACCTGCGCCAGCATGTCGGTGTCGCCGCCCAACTGGTTGTTCGGGAAGATCTTGATCTCGACGCGGCCCTTGGTCTCCTTGGCGATGCGCTCGACCGCCTCTTGCGCGCGCACGTTCAGCGGGTGCGTCACCGGCAGGTTGTTGCCGTACTTGTACGAGAACTCTGCGGCACGGGCGATGCGCGGCACGGCCGTCACGATGCTGGCGGCGGGGAGTGCGGAAAGCGTGCGCAAGGCACCGCGGCGGGTGAGCGAATTCATGGTCTGTCTCCGTTGTGGGCTTGATGCCTTTTGATGCATCATGACTGAAAGGCATGCGGACGATAGAGTTGCGACACCGCGCCGTCAAACAAACGAGATGATGGTTTTTGATTTATGAGGGTTAACCCCGAACCTTCCGACGCCCCGCTGCCGAGCCGTGCGCGGGTGGTCGACATCGCACGCGCCGCCGGCGTGTCGACCGCCACGGTCGACCGCGTCCTCAACAAGCGGCCCGGCGTGCGCGACGCCACCGTGCAGCGCGTGTTGAAGGCGGCCGGCGAGCTCGACTACCTGCCTGGCCAAGCGCTGTACGCCGCGCTCGCGCCGCAGCCCTTGCGGCTGAGCGTGCTGCTGCCGGCCGGCACCAACCGCTTCATCCGCATGCTCGGCGACATGGTGGGTTATTCGCAGGAGCACTGGGCGCCCTTCAACGTGCGCTGCCGCACGGAGTTCATCGAGAGCTTCAACCCGCACGAGCTGGCGGCCGCGCTGCGGCGCCACGGCAAGCGCAGCGACGGCATCGCGGTGATGGCGCTCGAGCACCCTGCGGTGCGCGAGGCGGTGGCCGAACTCGCGGCGCAGGGAGTGCCGGTGATCACGCTGATCTCCGATCTGTCGAACTCGCCGCGCGTGGCCTACATCGGGCTGGACAACCGCGCCGCGGGCCGCACCGCAGGCTATCTCATCGGCCGCTTCATCGGCGCACGCAGCGCCAAGGTCGCGCTCATCGCGGGCAGCCTGAGCTACCGCGCGCACGAAGAGCGCGAAGCCGGCTTCCTGCACGTCATCGACGAGATGTTCCCGCAGCTGTCGGTGGTCGGCCTGCGCGAAGGCCACGACGACGCCGAGCAGAACTACCGGCAGACGCGCGCGCTGCTCGACCAGCATCCCGAGCTCGGCGGCATCTACAACATCGGCGGTGCGTCCGACGGCGTGGCGCGGGCCCTGAAGGAAGCGGGCCGCGACCAGAAGGTGGTCTTCATCGGCCACGGCCTGACGCCGGACACGCGCGCCCTGTTGATCGACGGCAGCCTCGACGCGGTGATCACGCAGAGCCCGCACACCACGCTGATGAGCTGCGTGCGCATCTTCACCAACCTGCGCGACGGGCGCGAGGCGCTGAGCGGCGTGGAGAACACACGCAGCCAGGTGATCTTCCGCGAGAACCTGCCTTGAACAGGTGGCCGCCGGAACGCCCGGAGGGCGCTAACGCGGATCCTTGAATCGAGACGATCGACGCGCCGCCACGGCAAGCATGGCCTGGGTCAGCGCGCTCAGCCAGGCACCCACACAGGTCAGGCACAGCCACAACAAGACGCCGAAAGCCGGTCCATCCCGTGCGATACACAGCCCGAGCGACCCGGTGACCAGGAGCAGCGCGCCCGTTCGCAGCAACGCGGCCGGTGGCGGCCCCGGCTGCGAACCCCGGAGCACCGACCAATGGCGAGGCATCGCCCATGCGGCGCACACCCAGGCGGCGTAGATGGCGATGGCGGCCAGAACCAGGGCCACGTCAGCGGCGCCCCCACCGGCGCGCGCAGGCCGCAGCCAGCATGCCGCCCACCGCCAGCCCGGCGTCCACACCCCACACGGCACCCGGATGCGGGGTGGTCAGCAGATTCATCCCCGCACACAGCAACGCCAGCGCGGCGATGACGCCGGCCTGCTCCTGCCAGGCGCGCGCCCCCCGCCACGCGGCATGGCCAAAGCAGGCCAGCCAGCTCAGGCAGAAGACCAGCACCTCCAGCTCCGACCGGCGCCAGCCCGCCCACGCGGCTTCGCTCGGCAGCAGGCGATTGGCGGCCAGGTATGCGAGCGTGGCGACCACGATGCCCGACACGCCGCCGATGCAGAGGCTCTGCAGCGCACGGCGCCCCGGCGGGTCGTTGCCGGTCCGGTCGACCGGCCGCGCCGCCAGCCAGAACACCAGCCCCGAGGCGATCATCACGCAGCCGCCCAGCCCCAGCACGAAGTACAGCCAACGCAGCGTCCCGTGACGGAACTGGATGAAATGCAGGCCGGACAGCACGCGCTGCACGCGCATCACCGGTGCGGCCTCGAAGCGCTGGAGCAGCTCCCCGGTGGTGGCGTCGAAGTAGAGCTGGTCGAGATTCATGGTGATCTCACCGGCATAGGAGCGGCGCAGCTCCACGTAGCTCTGGGCATCGCCCGGCCACCAGACCCGCACGAAGTAAGGCACCCCACCGCCCCACTCCCGCCCGGCCCGGGCCACCATCGCGTCGATGGACGACAGCGCGCCCGGTGTGCCGGCGGGGGGCCGGCGGTAGCGGCCATAGACTTCCGCCTGAAAGGCCGCCTGCCCCGCAGCACCCGCGTCGAAGGCGCCCCGGTAGGCCGACGGAAAGTACAGATTGAAGAAGATCACCAGGCCCGACAGCGTGATCATGAAGAAGAAGGGCACGCCGATGACACCACTGACGTTGTGCAGGTCCAGCGTGACGCGCGGCAGGCGCTTGTCCAGGCGAAGGGTGAAGAAGTCGGCGAACAGCTTTCGGTGGATGATCACGCCCGAGACGAGCATCAGCAGCATCGCCATCGCCGCGGCGCCGACCAGCCATTTGCCCACGTCCTTCCAATCGATCATCAGCCCGTAGTGAAAGGGATAGAAGAACCCGCTGGCGCCGAGCGTGCCGGCGTTGGGCAGCGGCGCCAAGGTGGATGGATTCAGATGACGGGTGATCGGCGCCCCCGTCGCGCCCTGTGCGGAGAAGCGCAGGACGGGCGTACGTTCGGTCGGCAAGTCGATGCGCCACTGCCGGGCTGCGGGCGGGATCAGCGGTTCGACCGCCGCCACGACCGGGTCCAGCCGAGGCAGCGTGGCGGGTGCGACCAGGCGCGTGGCCGGCATCATCCAGCGGTCGATCTCCCGGTCGAAGACGCTCAGCGTCCCCATCCAGAAAATGGCGAACAGCAGGCCGCCGAA
This sequence comes from Variovorax sp. J2L1-78, assembly GCF_030317205.1. NCBI lineage: Bacteria > Pseudomonadati > Pseudomonadota > Betaproteobacteria > Burkholderiales > Comamonadaceae > Variovorax > Variovorax arabinosiphilus. The sequence goes on from NZ_JASZYB010000001.1 coordinate 2,334,987, forward strand.
AACGATGCCTGCCCAACTGTGCACGACAGTCAGGCGCCTGCGATAACCGGGATAGCCGGCCATCAGAATGCCCACCGCCACGCGCACGCGAGCGCCGCCGCCCACAGCGCCAACCATCCGCTCAGCCGCCAGATGCTCTGGCAGGCCAAGCCCCACAGCAACACCGCAAGGTAGATGAGAAAGCCCGCCATGGCCGCGGCGACCACGGCTTCGGCACCGGGCAGGCCCCACCGCGCCAGCAGCCCAGCCAGCACCCCCACGGCCAGGCTGGTCAGGCCGAAGCCACCGCCCACGGCCGCAGCGATGCGCAGCCACACCGCCGGGCGCGCCATGCTCAGAAGTCGACCGAGTAGCCGACCGTCAAGGTACGGCCTCGGCCGGCGAAGTAGCGCAGCGGCTCGACCAACGCACTCTGCGAGTAGTAGGTGATGTAGTTCTTGTTGAACAGGTTGGCCACCGCCAGCCGCACCGTGCCCTTGGGCAGCTTGTAGCTCAGGCTGGCGTCCACCAACGTGTAACCCTTGAAGTTCTTCTCGGACTCGTCGAAGGTGCGGCTGCGGGCGTGCTGCACCTGCACGAAGGACGAGAGGCGGTCGGTCCACTGCGAGCTCAGCGACGCGATGAGCCGGTCCGGCGCGATGTTCAGGCCGTCGAGGCGCGCGTCGAGCGAGCCGTCGTCGTTGCTGTCGTAGCGGCCGAGCGTGCGCGAGTACGACAGCTTCGCCTTGTGCGCGCGGTCGAAGCGGTAGCCGACACTGGCATCGAGCCCATCGATGCGGTTCTTCTCGCGCGCCGCCATGAAGGCGTCGCCCACGCGCACGACGCGCGCGCCGTAGTCGGACTCGGAGCGGAAGTAGCTCGCATCGAAGTCCCAGTTGCCGAACTTGTAGCGCCCCCCGACTTCGACGCTCTGCGTGACGATGGGCGCGAGCGTGCTCAGGTTGGCAATGCTCTGGTTGGGGATGTTGATGGCCCGCAGCACCCGGCCCACGTCGGGCATGCCGAAACCTTCGGAGTAGCTGGTGTAGAGATTGAGGTTCTTCACCGGCTCGAACACCAGACCGACGTTGTAGAGGGTCTCGTCGAAGTCGAGCTTGCCGCCGCCGACGTTGACCCGGTTGTAGCGGGCCAGACTCTGGTAGCTGTCGACCTTCAGGTCGGCGTATTCCTTGCGGACGCCGCCATGCAGCGTGAGCTGGTCGAGCAGCTTGAACTCGGCCTGCGTGAACAACGAGATGTCGCTGTATTCCGAGTGGGGCACGTAGGTGCGGCCGGTGCCGTAGAGGTCCTGCTCGCCCTTGTCGAACAGGGTGTCGAACCCGGCGGTGAGCTTCAGGCGCTTGTCGAACAGGTCGGCCTTGGTGAGGGTCACCTTGCTGCCGATCTTCGACGAGGTCGCGCGCGACTGGTCGTACAGCGTGCCGTTGGGCGCGATGCGCGTGTCCTGGAACGTGGCCGAGTTGTCGGCACCGAACAGCGCTTCGAACTTCTGGTGGAACACCATGGCCGACAGGTCCCAGCCGGCCAAGTCGTAGTGGCTGTAGGTGGCGGCGGCGGTCCACACGTCGTTCCACGGTGGCGTGCCCGGCGGCGTCCGCTCGATCGAGGTGGTGGGGATGCCGCGCGCCCGGTCGCCCGCGACGGCCGTGTAGCTGGCGTCGGACTTGATGCGATAGCGGTTGAGCGAGAGCTCCACCCGCTGGTCGTTGCCCAGCTGATAGCCCAGCTTGCCCAGGAAGTCGTAGGTGCGCGAATCCATCAGATCGCCCTGCGTGTTGTCGGCACCGATGGAACGGCCCTTGGCGTCGCGGTACAGGCCCTGGTCCTCGTAGCTGAAGCCCAAGAGGTAGTCCAGCCGATCGAGTCGGCCGTCGGCCCGATAGCTGGTCTTGGTGCTGAGGGTGTCGCCGTCGATCTTCGACGTGGGCATCGTGGTCTGCACGTCCAGATGCTGGTTGAAGCTGCCCTTCTCGGGGATGCGCGTGATCAGGTTGATGGTGCCGCCCGTGGCGCCCAGGCCATTGATCGCGTTGGCGCCCTGGACCACTTCGATGCGGTCCAGCATCGAGAAGTCGATGGTGTGCGCTTCACGGCCGGTCGGGCGGATGGGGTTGGACTGCGGCACGCCGTCGATCAGGATCAGCGGGGTGCGACCACGCAAGGTCTCGCCGCTGCCGTTCATCTTGCCCCGGCTGGGGGTGTACGACGGGATCAGGTTGCTCAGCGCGTCCGACGAGTTGGTGGACAGCGCCAGCTGCTGCGCGATCGCTTCCTGCTCGATGATCTGCACCGTCTGCGGCGCCTTGGCGGCCTCCATGTTCGAGCGCGATGCGGCCACGGTCACCTCTTGCAGTTGCTCGCTGCGGGCGGCACCGGTCGTGACGGGCGGCGCTGCGATCTCGGCGCCGGGCGGCGCCGCGACGGGCACCAGCCGGTAGCCGGCTGACGTTTTCTCGATGCTGTAGCCGCTGCCCTTGAGCAGTTCGGCGAAGCCCTCGTCCACGCCATGCGTCCCGCTCAGGCCAGGGGATTGCAAGGTGGCCGTGCGACGGGCATCGAGCGCGATCGACACGCCGGCTTCCTGCGCAAAACGGGTGAGGGCCGCACCGAGCGGTCCGGGCGGAATGCTGTAGCTGCGCACCTGGGCGGCGGCGACCAGCGGCGCCATGGCGGCCATGGCCACGCTCAGGTGCAGGGCCAAGGTCAGGGGCAGCAGGCGGCTGCGGGGCGGATGGTTTTTCGGACGGGTCACGGTCGGGCGTTCCAATGTCGTTGCGTTCGTTCGTGATGACGAACGAGATCGAAAAACCGGAACCGCTTCCCGTCAGTTTTTTACGTGATCGGTGGCGATGTCCACCCAGACCCAGCGGCCGGCCAGGGTGCGCAGGCGCAACTCGGGAAAGATGGTCGACAGCAATTGCAGTGCCTCGTCGGGTTTGTCCAGGGGCAACACCGCCGAAACCCGAAGCGCCCGCAACTGGTCTGCGTCGAAGCGGATACCGCCGGGCCGGTGCCGCGCAAGTTGCGCCAGCACTTCCGGCAGCGGCCGGTCGTTCAGCACCAGCTGACGGTGCTGCCAGCCTTGCTCCACGCGTTCGGCGTCCAGGCCCTCGATGGGCCCGACCCCTCGACGCGTGAGCTGCAGACGTTCGCCGGCCTGGACCACGGTGGAGACCTGCGGGTCGGCCAAGGTCTGCACCGACACCTTGGATTCGAACATCTCCAAGCCGGTGCCACCCCCGTCATGGCTGACGGCGAACCGTGTGCCCAGGGCACGGATGCGGGCGACCGGCGTCTCGACATAGAACGGCCGCCCGGCGTCCTTGGCCACATCGACACGGATGTCCCCGCGCAGCAGGCGCACGGTGCGCTGCTGCGGGTCGTACGTCAGGTCGATCGCGGTCCTGCCGCTCAGGGTGATGCGCGTGCCGTCGGGCAGCGTGCGGCTGACCCAGTCGGTCTCGCTGCTGCGCACATCGGCCCACAGATCGGCAACGGCGCCTTCCGACACGGCGAGCCCGACGGGCACCGCCAGGGCCAGCGCCAGAACCAGCACGCCGCCGATGCGCTGACGAACGGCGCGCCGACGGCGGCGGGCGTCCTTGAAGACGGCATCGAGCGCCGCGTGCGCAAGGCGCGGGTTGCCGGCCGCGCTGTGCCGAACGCCTTCGACCTGCTCGACCACGGCCTCGAGCGAGGCCGCCGCCTGGGCATGGCGCGGATCGACCGCCTTCCAGGCGGCGAACGCTTGCTCGGCGCGCGCGCGCTCTGCCGGATCGTCGCCACTGCGCTGCACCAGCCAGGCGGCGGCCTGCTCGGCCAGACGGTCCGATTCGCTTCGAATCTCCGCCACCTCAGGCCCCGCGCTGGCGATGGCAGTGCAACAGCGCCTGGACCAGGTACTTCTGGATCATGCGTGTCGACACGCCCAGTTGTTCGGCGATGAAGCCATGCGTCTCGCCATCGAGGTAGTGCAGCAGAAAGGCCTGGCGCGGTTTGGCCGGCAAGCCGTCGAGCGCCCTCTCGATCTGGGTGAGGGCCTGCAGGGTGTCGAGGAGGTGCTCGGGCGACGGCGCGCCGCCGAGCTGCTCGACGGCCATGCTCAGTTCACGCAGATAGGCCACTTCGATCGCCTGGCGCCGGGCCTGGTCGATGAGCAGACGTTGGGCGGTGGTGACCAGGAAGGCGCGCGGCTCGCGCACGCCCAGCAAGGCATCGCGCGACGCGATGATGCGCACGAAGGTGTCCTGCGCCAGGTCGGCCGCGTTCTCCGGCGAGCCCAGCTTGCGGCGCAGCCACCCGAACAGCCACCCGTGGTGTTCGTCGTACAGCGTGTGCATTTGCTGTTGCCAAGGGCTCCCCGCTGCGGACATTGTTTCTGTTTCTCCGGGCCGTGTTCGTGCCGATCTTTCGCACTGAGAATAGTTCTCATTATTTCACATGGTCGGCACGGCCTTGTCCACGGTGGTGCCGACTTGCCTAACGCCGACACGTCGTATGGGGAGTCACAGTTGCTGCGCCTCGTGCGCAGCGAGTGAGCCTGGCTGCTCGAAGATGCTGAGCCTTTCCCACGGTGACGCCCTGTGGCACCCTCCGGCCCGGCCTCTTCCGCCGCCAGCAGCGGCCCTTCGCTCACGAACAGAGGAAGAGGTTCAAACACCTTCGTACTTTGCTAAACCGGAGCGGGAGCAACTGCCTCTGTTTCCGCACGTCTGCTTCTCGTGTTGCAAGTCCGTCAAGAAGCGAATGCGGGCACTCGCTCGGCGCTGCCTTGATCGCCGATCTCTAGAGACAAGACGCGTTCAACGGAGGGTTGCGAACGTCTTGCGGATGTCGGCAACCAGGGTGTCGGGTTGTTCCATGGCCGCGAAGTGCCCGCCCGCGGCGCCCTCGTTGAAATACACCAAGCCCGTATATCGACGTTCGAGCCATCGTCGCGACTTGCGAACGTGCTCCTTGGGCAGCATGGTGAATCCAGAGGGAATCGTGATCGGGCCGGGCGGCTGCCCGCCCGCCGGCCCGCCAGCGCTGGCCAGTTCCCAATAGAGGCGTGCCGCAGAGGCACCGCTGTCGGTGAGCCAGTACATCATCACGTGGTCCAGAATCTCGTCGCGGCTGAACGTCGCCTCGGCATCGCCGGGCGTCCCGCCGGTGTCCTGAAACATCGCGTAGATCCAGGCGGCCAGGCCCATCGGTGAGTCGGCCAAGGCATAGCCGATCGTCTGAGGGCGCGTCGACTGCACCTTCGCATAGCCCGAGAGTCGATCCCAGAAGTGGCCGGCGTCCTTGAGCATCATTTTTTCTTCGGGCGTTGCTTCGGCCGCCTCGCCCGGCGTGGTCATGAACATTGCGAAGTTCAGGTGCATGCCCACCAACCCCGCTGGCCGCTTGCGGGCGATGGCGTCGCACACGCCTGCGCCCAGATCGCCTCCCTGCAACGCCCAACGATCGCCGTAGCCGAGACGACGAACGAGCGCGATCCACGCGTCCGCGATGCGCGGCAGCCCCCAGCCGGTGTCGACGGGCTTGCCCGAGAAACCAAATCCCGGCATCGACGGAGCAATGACATGGAAGGCCTGAGCAGGCTCGCTCGCCTGTGCGGTCGGATGCGTCAGTGACGAGACGACCTTTCTGAATTCCAGCACCGAGCCTGGCCAGCCGTGGCACATGACCAACGGAAGTGCGTCCGCATGCGGCGACCGTGCATGCAGGAAGTGAATGTCCAGTCCGTCGATGTGGGTGGTGAACTGCCCCGTGGCGTTCAGCCATGCCTCGGTTGCACGCCAGTCATAGCGCGTGCGCCAGTGTTCGCACAGCGCTTCCATCGAGGAGAGACGAACGCCCTGCGATGTGTCGGACACCGTTTCCCTGTCGGGAAACCGCGTGCGAGCCAGCCGATCTTGCAGATCGAGCAACTGCGCTTCGGGCACTGCAAGATGGAACGGCGAGACGAGGGTATCGCTCATGCCTGATCCTTTTTCTGTTCCAGAAGGGAGCGAATGGCCGTCCAGCGAACCTCCCGGTAGCGGTCGTTGTCCAGGGGCTCGAGCTTTCCCTTGCCCGAGAACATGTTGTGCAGGTATTGCATGCCCTGGAACGGCGGAAAGACGCTCGACTCGCTGGCCGGATCCGCGGCGCGCACGGTTCTGATCCGATCGGCCAGGTCATCGAGCGATCCCTGGCGCGCGACCTCGTACGGGGTGCCGAAGACCTCAGACGCCGCAGCCGCCAGGTCACGAGCGCTGACAGTGTTCCCCGCGACGCGCAGGAAGCGCGGTGAGGCGGGATCCAATGCGGCAGCCGCGGTGAAGTCGGCCACATCATCCATCGTCGTGAAATCGAGCAACTGGTCCGGCGAGCCCCAGTACATCACTTGGTGTCGTGCAAAGTCGTAGAGCGGGGGGCGCTTCCACATCAGCATGTCCGCAAAAGCACCGTTCAGGATCGAGGTTGCGCGCACCGACGACGTGGCGATCTCTTGATGAAATACCCGCCGCAGGTCGAAATTCCGGTTCTCTCCGGGCGGTACATGGGTCAGATCGCAAGAGAAGTCGGATGGGATGAATCGAGGAACGCGCACGGCCTCGGCAGCTCGCAGCAGCTGGGTCTGAGCGCCGACGATGACCTCCCGCAGGCCCGACAGAACCGACACCACGCAGGAGGATCCAGCGACCGCTTCCGACAGACCCGCTGCATCGTCGAACGAGACCTGACGCAGCTCAGCGCCCGACCTGCGCAACGCCTGCGTTGATTCAGCACCCGTCCCGACTCGCACCAACGTGCGCACCGACGCGCCGCGTCTCGCCAGCGCAGTTGCTATCCGCCCACCCAGGTCGCCTGTTGCACCTGCGAGGGTGATGATCTTGTTAGCCATGGTTCGTTCTCTTGAGGTGACGATCGATCGTAGGGAGTGCGACGGCCCGGGCATAGCCGCAAAGCGTGGACGGCTCGTTCCGAATGTGGAACGATCGAGACATGGAACTCGCCGATCTACGCATCTTTCTGCGCGTGCTCGACAGCGGATCGTTGTCGGCTGCGGCCCGCACCATCGGACTGCCGAAGTCGTCTGTCAGCCGGGCGCTCAACCGACTCGAGTCGGACGTGGGAACAGCGCTTGTGGATCGCTCCGGACGCCGCGTCAAGATGACCGATGCAGGGCTGGCCCTGCAGCCTCATGCCGCTTTGCTGCTTGCCGCCGCCGAAGAGGCGCAGGCTTGCGTCGACAGCACCTCCGGCTTGCTGCGCGGCAGCCTCAAGGTGAACATGCCATTCGCGCTCGCGGCGGTCCTGCTCGCCCCCATGTTGGCGGACTTTCTGAAACGCTACCCCCATCTGGATCTCGTGCTGGAGATCGACAACCGCAGGATCGATCTGGCCGCAGAGGAGGTGGACGTCGCGCTGCGCATCGGCCCACTGCCCCGGTCCGAACTCGTTGCGCGGCATCTCGCAAACATGGCGCTTTGGACATGCGCCAGTCCGGGCTATCTCGCTGTGCGAGGAACTCCGAACGAGCCTTCCGAGCTGATGGACCATCGACTCCTGTCGCGAATCAATCAGCCGGCGCGCTGGCGATACGCTTCACCCACAGGCGACGCGATCGAGATCAACGTGACGCCTCGAACGGTCATACCGGACGTCGCGGCGCTGTTGCCCGTCCTCGTCAACGGATGCGGCATCGGTCGGCTGCCGGACTTTCTCGCAGCGCCCGCGGTCACGGACGGATCACTGGTGCGCCTGTTCGCAGATTACGGAACCGACCGCGTTGACTTGCATGCCCTGTACACAAATCGAAAAACGCTGCCAGCGAAGGCACGAATTTTCATCGACGCGGTCGCGGGCTATCTCTCAGAGTTGAGAGAGCATCTGAGCCTCGATCCCTGATCGAGCGACGAGGTAGCTGTACCCAATTCACCGGTGTGTCCGCACCGCGACGAGGCCAACGGGACGCTGATTGCCCGACGTCTGACGGCCTCTGGCTGCCCGCCCAAGACTGGTATCTGGGCGCTCTGCGGAACGAACGTCCGGTTTTGGGGAACGACCAATTTTTCTCTCCCCGCGCGGGCGCAGCATCTGAGCACTTCCACACGTCGGCCAACCCCGTCGCCGCTGGCACACCGCAAACGCGGCGACACTCGGAGCGACCTGCCCATCTCGCCCAGGAGCCGCTTCTTGTCATCCAAAGTCTTCCGCATCGCCCTCGCCGCCTCGGCCGCTGCCGTCGGCGGCATCGCGACGTACTGGACGCTCCTCGCCACCCGGCAGGGCCACATCCTCTTCAACGCCCGCAAGCTACCGGTGGTCCCGCTGTCCGACGACTTCTCGACCTATTCGCACCCGGTGCCCGGCGGCATGGTACGTGGCTATGTCTACCATCCGCACGGCGAAGACGCGCTGCAGGACCTGTTCATCTACTTCGCGGGCCGCGGCGAAGACGTGCGCGCCACCGCCAAGGCGCTGACCTGGCTGCCGGCGGGCTTCGGCTTCGCGGCGATCAACTACCGCGGCGTCGCCGACTCGGAGGGGCACCCGTCGGAGATCGCCTCGGTCGAGGACGCGAACCAGCTCGCCAGGCACCTGCGCCGCGCCTTTCCGCAGGCGCGGCTGCACGTCGTCGGCCGCAGCCTCGGCACGGGCGTGGCGATCCAGTTGGTGGCGCGGCAGGACTTCGCCAGCCTTCAGCTGATCACTCCCTACGACTCGATGCTGGAAGTGGCCAAGCGGCGCTTTCCGCTGGTGCCGCTGTCGCTGCTGCTGCGCCACCGCTTCGACTCGCTCACGCACAGCCGCGAGGTGGCGGCCAAGACCCAGGTGCTGCTGGCCGAGCACGACGACGTCGTGCTGCCGGTGCGTTCGCAGAAGCTCATCGACGCCTGGCCCACACCGGTCCACGTGCAGACGGTGGCGGGCTCGAACCACCACGACATCATGCGGCTCGAAGCGACCTGGTTGTACCTGGTCGACTTCGCGCTGACGGCCGTCCTGCCCGAGCCCAAAGCGGCCTGAGCCACGGGACATCGCGCAGCGCGCAGAAGCGCCAAAGCCCGGGCATATGTCGCAGAAGCGGGCTCGCTCAGCCCGCATGACGGCGCAAACTGAGTACAAAACACTTAATCTTCCGCCTTGGCGCTCGGTGTCACCCGAAGGCGCCAAGTACCAGGGAGAGAAAACATGCGAAGCCATCAGGCGTGCGAGTTCGCACGCAGGGGCATACGCGTCGCCGCGGCAGTCTTGCTCGCCGGTGGCGCGCTGTCGGCCATCGCGCAACCGGCGCCGCTGCGCGGCCTGACGCTGCAGGACCAGGCCGCACGCCGCATTGACGCAGCGGCCTACCGGGGCCGCACGCTGCTGCTGAACTTCGTGTTCACCGGCTGCTCGACCACCTGCCCGACCCAGACCCTCGAACTCGCCGCGCTGCGCCGCAGCCTGCCGCTGGACCTGCGCGCGCAACTCGACTTCCTCTCGGTCTCCGTCGATCCGCTGGCCGACACGCCGGCCACGCTCGCGGCCTTCGCGCGCCGCATGGACGCCGACCAGCCCGGCTGGCGCTTCGCCACCGGGGCGCCGTCGCAGATCGACACGCTGGTGCAGCGCCTCGCCGCCACCGACCCGCGCCAAGCACGCCCCGGCCCGGCCGACCACAGCACGGCGCTCTACCTCTTCGACGCCACCGGCGTGCTGCGGCAGCGCTATGCCGGCGTGCCGGTCGACCGGCCGCGCCTCGCGCGCGAACTCGCCGAGGTCGCGGCCGCGCACGACCGTCTTGCAAGAACAACGACAGCAGGGAAGTAGAACCATGAACGATTCAACCTGGACAGGCGCGCTGCGCCTTCTGGCCGCCACGACGGCGGCCGTTTGCCTCGCGGCCTGCGGGGGCGGTGGTGGTGGTGGCGGCGGCACATCGGGCGGCGCCGGTGGCGACGGCAGCGGCACCGTGCAGCCCGGCCCCGACGGCGGCAGCCCCGGCACCGGACCCGGCGTGCCCACCGAGCCGACAGTGCCCGCCGTCCCGCCACCACCACCGCTGGCCTTTCCGGTGCAGGCCGAGCCTGATCCGCTCCTCGACGGTCTGGCCAACATCCCGGCCGACGCGCCCACCCGGGGCATGTGGTCGCCCACGCAGCCCTGGCCGTCGAACGCGCTGCATGCCGCGCTGCTGCCGACCGGCAAGGTGCTCACCTACGGCAGCCCGCCGGGCAATCCCGCCGGGCAGGACGGCCGGCTCTATGACCTGTGGTCGCCGGCGCTCGGCTTCGGCGAGGGCAGCCACCGCACCGCGACCGAGTTCGGCCCGGTCAACAGCTTCTGCAGCGCGGCGGCCTACCTGGGCGACGGCCGGCTGCTGATCAGCGGCGGCAACACGCCACTGGCCAGCGGGCTCTTCACGCCGGTCGACGGGCGCGTCGCGCTCGACACCGCGACGCTGGCCGACCAGCGCTGGTACGCCACGATGCTGACCCTGACCGACGGGCGCGCCGTGATGCTGGGCGGCATGGACCCGTACCAGGAAGGCATGGTGAGCGCACCCGATGCCGCCATCGCCGCCGGCACCGTCTCGATGACGCCCGAGATCTACACCGCCGGCAGCGGCTGGCGCACGCTCTTCGGCGCCCGCAGCCGCGACGCCTTCGGCCCCGACTACCTGCGCGCCTCGTACCCGCGCGCCTGGGTGGCACCGGACGGCCAGGTCGTCGGCATCTCCGCCGAGACGATGTGGAAACTCGACCCCGCCGGCAACGACACCCAGGGCGCAGTCACGGTGCTGGGCAGGTTCAAGACGCCGCCGAGCGCCACCGCGCCGGTGAACGTGGGGGCGACCAACAGCGCCGTGATGTTCGCGCCCGGCAAGGTGCTGCAGATGGGCGGCAACGGCACCAACAACGGCGACGGCCTGCCGGCCAGTGCCATGGCGACGGTGGTCGACTTCAACGGCGCCACGCCGGTGATCACCGAAACCGCGCCGATGCGCTTCGCGCGCCGCTACGGCAACGCCACGGTGCTGCCCGATGGCAAGGTGGTGGTGACCGGCGGCACGCGTCGCGGCAACAACGGCGGGGCCGATGCGGTGTACGAGGCCGAGGTGTGGGACCCGTCCACCGGCCGCTGGACCACTGGCGCACGCGCCGCGAACATCCGCGTCTACCACTCGGCCGCGCTGCTGCTGCCCAATGGCACGGTGCTGTCGTCCGGCGGCGGCGCGCCGGGCCCGGTCAACAACCAGAACGTCGAGATCTACTACCCGCCGAACCTGTTCCAGGCGGTCGATGGTGCAGCCCGACTCGCACCGCGGCCGGTGCTCACCGGCATCAGCGCGCTCGGCTTCACACCCGGCGCGCAGTTCCAGCTCGACCTGGCCGACGCGTCGCACGTCACGCGGCTCGCCCTGGTGACCAACGGCACGGTGACCCATTCCTTCAACAGCACGCAGCGCTTCCAGGAACTGTCCTTCACCAAGGACGGCAACCGCCTCACGGCCCGGCTGCCGGCCAACGCGCACCTCACGCCGCCAGGCTACTACCAGCTCTTCGCCCTGGATGCGAGCGGCGTACCCTCGCGCGCCGTCATCGTCGGCATCGGCCAGGGCATCGCGGCGCCACCCATCGCGCTGCCGACCGCCGCCACCGCGTGTGCCGAGGAAGGCGGCCTCTGCCGCGTGCCGAACGGCCGGCGCGGCGTCGTCTACTACGGCGTCGACGGCAAATTTGCCATTCGCTCCGACCAGACCGGCGACGTGGCCTGCACCGCCGCCAACTTCGGCAGCGACCCGGCGCCGGGCGCGGCCAAGCGCTGCTACCTGCTCTTGGTCAACCCGGCGAGCGCCGTGCCCGCCATCGACGCGGCACCGCTGCGCATCGGCGCCACCGCCCGCTACGCACCCGTCGTTGGCCTCACCGGCGCCAGTTACCGCTGGGACTTCGGCGACGGCAGCGCACCCACGGCCTACGCCAGCAGCAGTGCCGCGAGCCACACCTACACCGCACCGGGCGTCTACACCGTGACGCTCACCGTGCGCGACGCGAACGGCCAGGTCGGCACGCGCACCTTCGTGCAGGCCGTGACCGCGGCGCCGACCGCCACCGCGCCGAGCGCCTCGTCACCCCTGCTGCTGGAAGCGCACAGCGCCGCCGCCTCGCGGCTGTGGGTGGTCAACCCCGACAACGATTCGGTCACGGTCTTCGACACCGTCGCGAACAGCCGTGTGCAGGAGATCCCGGTCGGCGTCGCGCCGCGCACGCTGGCCCGCGGGGCCGACGGTAATGTGTGGGTGGTCAACCGCGACAGCGCCAGCATTTCGGTGATCGATCCCGCCAGCCTGACGGTGGTGCGCACCCTCGCCCTGCCGCGCGCCTCGCAGCCGTGGGGCCTGGTCGGCGCCTCGGATGGCCGCATGTACGTGAGCCTGGAAGCTGCCGGCCGGCTGCTGAAGCTCGACGGCAACGGCGCCACACTCGGCACGCTCGATGTCGGCGCCAACCCGCGCCACCTGGCGGTGCGCGGCGACGCGTCGCGCGTGCTGGTGTCGCGCTTCATCACGCCACCGCTGGCCGGCGAAGCGACGGCCGTGGTCGACACAAGCACTGGCGGCGGCGAGGTGCTGGCCGTGAACACGGCGACGATGGCCCTCGCCGGGACCGTGCGGCTGCGCCACAGCGACCGCAACGACAACGAAGTGCAGGGCAGCGGCATCCCCAACTACCTCGGCCCGGCCGTGATCGCGCCCGATGGCGGCAGCGCCTGGGTGCCGTCCAAGCAGGACAACATCCGCCGCGGCCTCCTGCGCAACGGCCAGAACCTGGACTTCCAGAACACGGTACGCGCCATCAGTTCGCGCGTCGATCTCGCGACGCTGGCCGAAGACGCCCCCGCACGCATCGACCACGACAACGCCAGCCTGGCGAGCGCGGCGGCCTACGACCCGAGCGGCGCCTACCTCTTCGTCGCGCTCGAAACGGCGCGCCAGGTCGAGGTGATCGACGCCATCGGCGGACGGCGGCTGTTCCGCATCGAGGTCGGCCTGGCGCCGCAGGGCGTGACGGTATCGGCCGACGGCAGCAAGCTCTACGTCCACAACTTCATGGCGCGCACCGTGAGCGTGGTCGACATCAGTCCGCTCACGCGGCTGGGCGAACTGCGAAGCGGTCTGGTCGCGACGCTCGGCAGCGTTGCCACCGAGAAGCTCGCCGCCAACGTGCTCAAGGGCAAGCAGCTCTTCTACGACGCCCGCGACCCGCGACTGGCACGCGATGCCTACATGAGCTGCGCCACCTGCCACAACGATGGCGGGCAGGACGGCCGCGTCTGGGACATGACCGGCTTCGGCGAGGGCCTGCGCAACACCATCGCGCTGAAGGGCCGCGGCGGCATGGGCCAGGGCTTCCTGCACTGGAGCGCCAACTTCGACGAGGTGCAGGACTTCGAAGGGCAGATCCGCAACCTCGCCGGCGGCACCGGCCTGATGAGCGACGCGCTGTTCAACGCCGGCACGCGCAGCCAGCCACTGGGCGACGCCAAGGCCGGCCTCAGCGCCGACCTCGACGCGATGGCCGCCTACCTCGCCTCGCTCAACACCTTTGCGCCCAGCCCGCTGCGCAACGCGGACGGCAGCCTGACGGCGGCCGCGCTCGCCGGCAAGGGCGTGTTCCAGGCGCAGAACTGCGCCAGCTGCCACAGCGGCCTGCCCTTCACGGCCAGCGCCGATGCGACGCAGTTGAAAAACGTCGGCACCCTCAAGCCATCGAGCGGCAAGCGCCTGGGTGGCGCCCTGCCGGGCATCGACGTGCCGACCCTGCGCGACGTGTGGGCCACCGGCCCCTTCCTGCACGACGGCTCGGCGCCTACGCTGGCCGATGCGGTGAAGGCACACAACGGCACGACGGTGGATGCGGGCAACCTGGCGAATCTGACGGAGTACCTGCGGCAGATCGGCGCAGAGGAATAGACGGCCGGGACTTCTCGCCGCGCGACGGGAAGCAGTACAGTCAGGGGCATCGAAATCCCTTCGATGCCCCTCATGAAGCGCTCTCACACCCGGCCTGCCTCATTGCGTCCGCGCCGTTGGACCGCCTGGCTCGCGGCGACGGCCATGGCCCTCCTTGTCCCCTCCGTCGAAGCGTCCCCCTCGATGGGCTGCAACGGCTCGCTCGTCGGCAAGGGCGACTCACCCGTGTCGCTGCTCCAGAAGTGCGGCGAGCCGATCTATCGGCAGACCGTGTGCGTGTCGATGCTGCAGCTGGGCTGGGTCGTGACGCCCTATCGTTCAGGGGGGCCTGCTGCGATTCTTGCGAATCAGTGCGTTCCGATGGAGGAATGGACCTACGACCGGGGGCAAGGCGCATTCTTCGGGGTCGTCCGCATCTACAACGGCACGATCGAATCCGTGCGCGACGGCGACCGCAACCGCTGAGCGTCGGACCGCGTCCCCTGCCGCCTGACAAGCGCGGCTCCTGCATGCGTCGTCGGCTCACGGCGCGCGGCCCTCATTCCGAGAACCGGCGAATCGGTTCGCAAGAAAATCGAGCAGCGCACGATGCACGGCCGTGCTGTGACGACGCTGCAGATAGACGGCCGACAACCACATGTCGCTGCGAACGAATTCCGACAAGACAGGCACCAGCCGCCCGCTTTCGATGTACGGTTGCAGCATGACCGACGGCAGGTACACGACGCCGGCCCCCAGCAATGCAGCCTGGATCAGCGGCCCGGCTTCGGTGGCATCCAGCCTTCCCCGAACCGCGACATCCACCGGCTGACCATCAGTCTCGAAGCGCCATTTCGAAAGCGGAGTCAGATGCGTACCGATCAGCGCGACGTGATCCGCAAGCTCGGCAGGATGCGAAGGTACCCCGTGCCGGCGCCAGTACATGGGCGCGGCGCAAACGCTGAGTTCCATCGCCACCAGCTTTCGAACGATCAGGTTCTCGTTGGCCGAGGGACCAAAACGTAGCGCGATGTCGATGCCCTCCTCCGCAAGGTCGACCATGCGGTTCGTCAGCATCAGGCTGATGCTGACTTCGGGATATTGACCGAGGAAGACGTTGATCAGTCCTGGCAACTCCGTCAGGTCCATACCGTGCGGAGCCGAGATGCGCAGGCGCCCGCTCGGGACGCTCGCGCGATCCTGCAGTTCGGCGTGCGTCGCATCGGCCAGTTCCAACATCGGCCGACTTCTCTCGAGCAGCAGCTGACCCGCATCGGTCAGGCTGACGGCGCGCGTGCTCCGATTCAGCAAACGGACGCCGAACCTGCTTTCCAGGGTCGCGATGTATTTGCTGACGGTGCCCCTCGACAGCGAAAGATGCTCGGCGGTACGGGAAAAACTGCCGGAGGAGGCGACCTCGCTGAAGGTGCGCAGGAGATCCAGGCTGTCCACGATGTTCTCCTTCTTTCATTGGACAGAGCGAATACTCTGCAAAAGCCTCCGAACGGCTGGCTCTCAGGCGAGACCGAGTTTCTTTCGGAGGCTCGCATCCACCGGTCCCGCGGGCAGAAAGCGGCGCAACTTCGTCAAGAGGGATGCCTGCCCAGGTGGTGCGCAACGCATGCGCCACGGGCCGAGCGCCGCTTCGACGATGGTGCTCGCGACAGCGCGCGGCCCGGGCGCATTGCGCACGCTGTCGGCCACGGAGCGTGTCACCACGTCGCGTTCATGGTCGTACCCTTCGATCCGTGTTTCGGCACGGGGCGCGTTGGCGTCCAGGTTGGTCCGGGTGTAAGCCGGCTGCACCAGCGTCGCACGAATGCCGAACTGGCGAACCTCATGATCCAGGGATTCAGACAGCCCTTCCACCGCATGCTTGGTGGCTGCATAAATTCCCATGTAGGGCGCCGGCAACACACCGAGCACCGAGCTGACGTTGACGATTCGTCCACGACGATGCGCACGCATGTACGGAAGCACGGCACGCGTCATGCGAAGAATGCCGAAGACATTGGTGTCGAACAGCGCCGCGGCCTCGGCCGCTGTCGTTTCCTCGACCGCGCCGATCATCATCATTCCTGCGTTGTTGACCAGCACATCGATGCGCATGTTCTTTTCAATGATGGATTCAACCGCAACCTGAACCGAGCCTTCGTTCCGGACGTCCATCTCGATGAACTCGACACCCGGCAGCGCAGGCGCCTTGCGCAGATCGCGCACGGTGCCGAACACTCGGCATCCCCGCGCAGCGAACATCTCCGCGGCAGCACGGCCGATGCCAGAAGATGCGCCGGTCACGACGACTACGGATGAATTTGACACGACTGATCTTTCGATTCGAGTGAATGGGAATGGGTGCCATCAATGCGCAGGCACATTGCCGTCGCGGCGAACGTCGCTGGTGCCAGGCTTGATCCTGAACCAGATGGCGTACATCGCCGGCAGGAACACCAGCGTCAGGACCGTGCCGGCGAAGGTGCCGCCGATCAGCGTGTACGCAAGTGCGCCCCAGAACACGGAGTGGGTCAGCGGGATGAACGCGAGGATCGCCGCGAGCGCGGTCAGGATCACGGGCCGTGAGCGCTGAACGGTGGCCTCGACCACGGCGTGGAAGGAGTCCAGCCCCTCCTGCTCGTTGTGGTGGATCTGCCCCAGCAGGATCAGCGTGTTGCGCATCAGGATCCCCGACAGCGCGACGAGGCCGACCAGCGCGTTGATGCCGAAGGCCTGCTGGAAGATGAGCAGGGTCGGCACCACGCCGATCAACCCCAGCGGGCTCGTGAGGAACACCATGACCATTGCCGACATCGAGCGGACCTGGAAGATGATGATGAGCAGCGTGGCCGCCAGCATGATCGGGAACAACGGCAGCATCGCCTTTGTCGCCTTCTCGGATTCCTCGATGGAGCCGGCCTGGACGATGCGGTAGCCCGCGGGCAGCTTCTCGATGATCGGCTGGAGCTGCTTCGTGATCGCGTTCGACACGTCCGGCGGCTGCAGTCCGTCGGCGATGTCGCCCTGCACCGTGAGGGTGGGCACGCGGTCGCGCCGCCGCATGACCGGCTCTTCCATGCGCACCTCGACCTCGCCGACCTGCGACAACGGAATGCGCTGGCCACTGGCGCCGGCGAGCGTGAAGTCCGCGATCCGGGCCGGATCGAGGCGCGTGGCGCCCGCGGAGCGGGCCACGACCTGCACGGTGCGGATGTCCTCGCGCACGGTGGTCACCGGCGCGCCGCTCAGCAGGAACTGCAGTTGTTGCGCCACGGCATTGGAGCTCAGGCCCACGGCCTGCAGGCGGTCCTGGTGCAAGGTGAAGTGCAAGGTCGGCGTGCGGGTGCCCCAGTCGGTGTTGACGGTCCGCATCATCGGGCTCGCATCCATGACCTGGCGCACCTCGGCGGCGATCTTCCGCAACTCGTTCGCATCCGGGCCCGTGACACGGTAGGCGACCGGGAACGGCGAGTACGGGCCGAACACCAGTTGGGTGACCCGCAGCCGCGCCTCGGGCGCCAGGCCCTGCGCAACGGCATCGCGCAGCCGCAGCTTCAGGGCATCGCGCTCTTCCTGGCTGGCGGTGCGGATGACGATCTTGGCGAATGCAGGATCAGGCAGCTCCGGACCCATGGCGAGGTAAAAGCGAGGGGCGCCCTGGCCGATATAGGACGTGACGATCTGCGCCTCCGGCTGCGTGGAGAGCCAGGCCTCGACCTTCGCCACCGCTGCGCTGGTCTGCGTGATGGCCGTGCCATAGGGCATCTGCACTTCGACCAGCACTTCGGGCCGGTCGGAGTTCGGGAAGAACTGCTTCTTGACCACGCCCATGCCGAGGATGGACAGCACGAACAGCGCGACGACGGCGCCGGCCACCAGCCACTTGCGCGCGATCACGCGCTCGAGCACACGACGCAGGCGGTTGTAGCGCGGCGTGTCGTAGATCGCGGCGTGGCCGCCTTCGACCTTCTTGAAATTCGGCAGCAGCTTCACGCCCAGGTAGGGGGTGAACACCACCGCGACGACCCAGGAGGCGATCAGCGCGATGCCGACGATCCAGAACATGTTGCTCGTGTACTCGCCCGCGGTCGATGGCGCGAAGCCGTTGGGCATGAAGCCGACGGCAGTCACCAGCGTGCCCGAGAGCATCGGCGCTGCCGTGTGGCTCCACGCATAGGCCGATGCGGCGACGTGGCTGTAGCCTTCCTCGATCTTCACCACCATCATCTCGATGGCGATGATGGCGTCGTCCACCAGCAGGCCCAGCGCCAGGATCAGCGAGCCGAGCGTGATGCGATCGAAGTTCTTGCCGGTGGCGGCCATCACCACGAAGACCACCGCCAGCGTGAGCGGCACGGCGGCGGCGACCACCAGGCCGGCGCGCCAGCCCATGCTCAGGAAGCTCACCAGCATCACGACCAGCAAGGCCGCGAAGAACTTCATCATGAATTCGTCCACCGATGCGGAGATGTTGTCCGACTGGTCCGTCACTTTCGACAGCGTCAGGCCCAACGGCAGTTCGGCATTGATGGCGCGGGCTTCCGCGTCCAGCGACTTGCCCAGGTCGAGCCCGTTCCAGCCCTCCTTCATCACCACGCCGATCAGCAAGGCCGGTTCGCCGCCGTTGCGGATCATGAAGGTGGCCGGGTCTTCGTAGCCGCGCTTGACCGTGGCGACGTCCGACAGCTTCAGGGTGCGGCCTTGCGCGACCACCGGTGTGTCCCGGATCTTCTGCAAGGTGTCGAAGGCGCCGTCCAGGCGAATGAAGACCTGCGGGCCCTTGGTTTCCACCGACCCGGCCGGGCTCAGCGCATTCTGGGCATTGAGCGCGGCGAACACCTCCTGCGGACCGATACCCAGCGTTGCCAGGCGGTCGTGTGCGAACTCGACGTAGATGCGCTCGGGCTGTTCGCCGGCAATGTTCACCTTCTTCACGCCCGGCACGTGCAGCAGCCGCTGGCGCAGCGTTTCCGCATCACGCACCAACAGGCGCTGCGGCTCGCCCTTGGCCTTGAGCGCGAACAGGGCGAAGGTGACGTCGGCGTACTCGTCGTTGACCATCGGGCCGATCACGCCCGCCGGCAGGTTGCGTGCCTCGTCGCCGACCTTCTTGCGTGCCTGGTAGAACTCGTCCTCCACCTTCAAGGGGGGCGTGCTGTCCTGCAAGGTCAGCGTGGTGAACGCGAGGCCGGGCCGGGTGTAGGTTTCGGCGCGGTCGTAGTAACGCAGTTCCTGCAGGCGTTTCTCGAGCTTCTCGGCGACCTGGTCCTGCATCTCCTGCGCCGTCGCGCCGGGCCACGCGGTGATGACGGTCATCACCTTGACCGTGAAGGCCGGGTCTTCCGCACGCCCCAGCTTGAAGAACGCGACCAGGCCCGCCAGCGAGATCAGCAGGATCAGGAACAGGGTGACGGAGCGCTCGCGGACCGCGAGCGCCGACAGATTGAAACGGCCCTCGCTCATGGATGGGCTCCGCCGCCCGCCGGCGCCGCGGCAGCGCTGGCGATGCGCACCTCTTCGCCTTCGCGCAACAGGTGCGCGCCCAGGGCGACCACGCGGTCGCCCTGCTGGAGCTGGCCCGTGACCTGGGCGCGGTCGTCTTCCAGCGACTCCACCGTCACCGGTTGCCAGCGCACCTTCGCCGGATCGCCGGTGATGACCCAGACGCCCGGCGATTGGCCGGCGTCGAACAGGGCACCGATGGGCACTTGCACCCCGTTCTTCGCGACGACCTTGCCGTCCCCGACGTGGACCGTCACGGTGGCACCCAGCGGCGCGTTGGCCAGTTCGCCATCGAGCACATAGCGCGCCTCGAAAGTGCGGGTCAGGCGGTCGGCCGTATCCGAGAGCTGGCGGAGCTTGACGGGGACCGCGGCGCCTTCCTTGCCGAACAGCGTGGCCTGGCCCACCGAGCCGATGGCGGGGCGCAGCGTTTCGGGCAGTTGCACCACCGCCTCCCGGCGCCCGGCCGCCGCCACGCGCACCACCACCTGGCCGGCATTCACGACCTGGCCGGGCTCGACCAGCGTTTCGAGGACCGTGCCGTCCACGTCGGCGACCAGGTCCGAGTAGCGGTTCGCGTTGCGAGCGACTTCGGACTGCGCTTCGGCCGCGCTCAACTGGGCCTGGGCCGCATCCGCCGCCGCCTTGATCTGGTCGTAGGCCGAGGCCGAGATGGCGCCCGTTCCGCGCAGGTCCCGGTAACGGAGTTCTTCGTCGCTCGCCTGCTTGGCGCGCGCGCGGGCCGCGGCCACCGCCTCCTGCTGCGCCCGCGATGCCAGCTTCAGATCGACCGGGTCGATGCGCAGGAGCAGTTGGCCGCGCTTGACGGTCTGCCCCACGTCCACCCGACGCTCCAGCACCTTGCCGGCGACGCGAAAACCCAGGTCGCTCTGGACCCGTGCGGCAACGGTGCCGCTGAACGAGCGCGATGTCGACGCGGCCGGCTGGACGGTGGCGGCGCGCACCAGGGGCGTGAGGGTGCGTGCATCGGGCGGCGTCTTGTCGCCGCAAGCGACCAATGCGAACGCCAAAGCATTGATGGTGACGGAGAGAACCAGGCGGGGCGGCAGCATGAGAGTCCTGTTGACGAATCGATCAGGACGCGGATTCTGCAACTAGTGACCATATCAGTCAATAGTCACATGCTGTTTTAAACGCTTAGGGCGACAGGCTGCGCAACACCAGTCCGGCCAGGAGGGCCGGCGCCTCGTCGGTGTGATCGAAGCTGTGGCGCAGCAACAGGGGGTTGATGTAGGGGTGCATGACCAGGTAGATGGCCGCCGCGGTCTCGTCGATGGGAGTCTTGCGTTCGAACTCCCCCGAATCCCGCCCTTGCTGCAGCACCTCCAGGATCAGTTGGCGGACGAATTCCTCATGCGCGATGGCAGACCGCCAGCGCTCAGTGGCGGACGAGATCGCGATTTCATAGAGCTTTCGGTCCCGGAAGAACAAGCGAAGGCTCGCCTCGACGATCGCCTTGAACATGCGACGCAGCTTTTCCGGTGGCCGATCGACGGCACTCACCGCGGCCACCACCTCGGCCTCGATCTCCCGCAGGCAGTTGCTGCAGATCATTTCTCCGATGGCCTGCTTGGATTCGAAAAACTTGTAGATGTAGGCCTTGGAGAAACCGATGGTCTTGGCCAGGTCCGAGACGGTGGTCTTTTCGTAGCCGTACTGGCTGAAATGCTCGGTCGCGGCGACCACGATCTGGTCTCTCACGTCATGGTCGGCCGGGCCGCGTGGTGGCACCGGGGAAGTGATGGCTGGGCTCATGACGGGAGCTTAACTGCACCGGTGTACTTGAGCAATAAGTGACTATATTGTACATTGGTCACATCGCATCAATGCCTTGTCCGTCCTGGAAGAACACCATGCTCACACGCACGTCACTCACGCTGGTTGCCGCAGCCTGCCTCCTCGCCGGCTGCGCCGTCGGCCCTGACTATGTCCATCCCGAAACCTCCTTGCCGGACAAGTTTCTCGGCCAGCGTGCCGTCGACGCGCGGGCGACCGTTGCCGACGCGGACCTGAGCGCGTGGTGGAAGGGGTTTCGCGACCCCCAACTGACGCGCTATGTCGAACGCGCGTTGGCGCAGAACCTCGACCTCGCGCAGGCGTCCGCCCGCGTCGCCCAAGCCAGGGCCGGCCTCGGTGCGGCGAACGCAGCGCTGCTGCCGTCGGGCAATGTCAGCGGACAGGCGGCCCGGGCCTACCAATCCATCGAAACGCCGCTGGGCCAGGTGCTGAACGCGCAGCCCAATTTCGACCGCTACGGCAACGCCTATGAAGCCAACCTCGGCGCGAGCTGGGAGCTGGACCTCTTCGGCGGCCTGCGTCGCGGGCGCGAAGCCGCGCTGGCCGACTACCAGGCGTCCGAGGCGGGCGCGGCCGCCACACGGCTGACCGTCGCGGCGCAGACCGCCGACATCTACATCACCTTGCGCGGCCTGCAAGCCCGCCTGGACGTCGCGCGTCGGCAGGTGAGCACGCAGCAGGATCTGGTGGCCAAGGTCGAGCTGCTCTACGGCAAAGGGCTGGCCGCCGAGCTTCAACTGCGGCAGGCCGAAGGGGCGCTCGCGCAGGTCCGCGCGTCCGTGCCGGTGCTCGAGGCCGGGCTGGACGCCGCGATGAATGCCCTGGACGTGATGCTGGGCACAGCACCCGGTGCGCATCGCGCGGAACTGGAACAGGCCGGTGCCATCCCCGTTGCGCCCCGCATCGATGGCGCCGGGTCGCCCAGCGACCTGCTGCGCCGCCGACCCGACCTGATCGCGGCGGAGCGACGCCTGGCCGCCTCGAACGCCCGCATCGGCGTGGCCGTGGCCGAGTACTACCCGAAGTTTTCTCTCAGCGGCATGGTCGGCAGCGCCACCTCGGTGTCCAGTGGCAACCTGTTCAACAGCGGCGCGAGCCAGGGCGCGGGCATGCTCGGCCTGCGCTGGCGCCTGTTCGACTTCGGTCGCATCGACGCGCAGATCGACGCCGCCAAAGGACAGGACGCGGAAATGCTCGCCGCCTACCGGCTGGCTGCGCTGCGTGCCACCGAAGACGTCGAGAACGCGTTCTCCGCACTGGTCAAGCGCGAAGCGCAGACCGTGCTGCTGACGCAGGGCGAGGCCTCGCTTGGCCGCGCCAGAAGCGCTTCGTTCGCGGCCTACCAGAAAGGCGTCGTCAGCCTGATCGAGGTCCTGCAGGCCGACGAGAGCCTGCTGCGTGTGGCCGACGCGAGGGCGCAGGCGCAAACGGAATCGGCACGCGCGGCGGTCAGTGCGTTCAAGGCACTGGGCGGCGGCTGGCAGGCGGCGCCCGTCGAAGCGGTGGCCATCCGCTCGCAGTGAGCTTCCGGCGTGACCTGCGGCCCGGCAGGCGCGCGGTGCGCGCCGCTCAAAGCATCAGCAACGCCCGGAAGTCATTCACGTTGGTGTGCGTCGGCCCCGTGACCAGCAGGTCGCCGATCGCATCGAAGTAGCCGTAGGCGTCGTTGCGGTCGAGGTGGTCGGCGAGCTTGCGGCCCTGCGCCATGGCGCGCGCCAGCGTGTCGGGCGTGACGAAGGCGCCGGCGTTGTCTTCCACGCCGTCGATGCCGTCGGTGTCGGCCGCGAGCGCCCACACGTCGGCCTGGCCGGCCAGCGCACCGGCCAGGCCCAGGCAGAACTCGCCGGCGCGCCCGCCGCGGCCCTTGGCCTGGCCGGGCTGGCGCGGGCGGATCGTCACCGTGGTCTCGCCACCCGACAAAATCACGCAGGGCTTCGCGAAGGGCTCGCCGCGCAGCGCGACCGCGCGGGCCAGCGCGCCATGCACCTTGCCGACTTCGCGCGATTCGCCCTCCATCTCGTCGCTCAGGATGTGCGCGTCGATGCCCGCCGCGCGCGCGGCGGCAGCCGCCGCTTCGAGCGACTGCTGCGGCGTGGCGATGAGGTGCGTGACGTGGCCCTGGAACACGGCGTCGGACGGCTTCGGCGTCTCGAGCGCACTGCTCTCCAGTTGCGCGCGCACGATCGGCGGTACCGCGATGCCGTAGCGGTCGAGGATCGCCAGCGCGTCGGCGCAGGTGGTGGCATCGGGCACGGTCGGGCCGCTCGCGATGACGGCGGGGTCGTCGCCCGGCACATCGCTGATGGTGAGCGTGACCACCTGCGCCGGCGCGCAGGCCGCGGCCAGCCGGCCACCCTTGATGCGCGACAGATGCTTGCGCACGCAGTTCATCTCGCCGATGTGGGCGCCGCTTTCGAGCAGTTGCGTGTTGATGCGCTGCTTGTCTTCGAGCGTCAGCCCCTCGGCCGGCAGCGTGAGCAGCGCCGAACCGCCGCCGGAGATCAGGCACAGCACCAGGTCGTCGGCGGTAAGGCCTTCGGTCAGCGCCAGGATGCGCTCCGCCGCCTTCAGGCCGGCGGCGTCGGGCACGGGGTGCGCGGCTTCGACAACCTCGATGCGCGACGCGAGCCCCTCGGGCCGCGGCGGGATGTGGCCGTAGCGCGTGACGACCAGGCCCGACAGCGGCGCGTCGGCCGGCCACAGCGCCTCGAGCGCCTGCGCCATCGAGCCGCCGGCCTTGCCGGCACCCAGCACCAGCGTGCGGCCCTTGGGCGGCTTCGGCAGGCACGGGGCCATGCCGGTGAGTGGCAAGGCGCGCGCGACCGCCACGCCATACAGATGCGCGAGGAATTCGCGCGGGGACGTGCGTGCGTCGGGCACGCCGGACACTTCGGAAGAGGGGTTCGGTGCGATCATTTGCGTTGTCTCCACGCTCTATTCTGTCTGCTCGCGCCATGACCTCCCTGCTGATCCGCAACGCGGCCTGCGTCGCCACCTTCGACGACGCGCGCACCGAGTGGCGCGATGCCTCGGTCTTCGTGCGCGAGAACCGCATCGAGGCGATCGGCCCGGCGGTCGATCTGCCGCAGAGTGCCGACGAGGTGATCGACGCGCGCGGCCATCTCGTCGTGCCGGGGCTGGTGAACACGCACCACCACATGTACCAGTCGCTCACGCGGGCCATTCCTGCGGTGCAGGATGCGGAGCTGTTCTCGTGGTTGCGCGGCCTGTACCCGATCTGGTCGGGGCTCACGCCGGAGATGGTGCACGTGTCGACCCAGGTCGCCATGGCCGAGCTGCTGCTGTCGGGCTGCACCACCAGCAGCGACCACCTCTACATCTACCCCAACGGCGTGCGGCTGGACGACAGCATCGACGCGGCACGCGAGATCGGGATGCGCTTCGTGGCGACGCGCGGGAGCATGAGCGTCGGCGCCTCGCAAGGCGGCCTACCGCCGGACCGCGTGGTCGAGCGCGAGGACACCATCCTCGCCGACACCCAACGCCTGATCGAAACGCACCACGACGCCGCGCACGGCGCGATGGTGAACGTGGCGGTGGCGCCCTGCTCGCCCTTCAGCGTGAGCCGCGACCTGATGCGTGAATCGGCCGTGCTCGCGCGGTCGTTCAAAGGACTCGGCGTGCGGCTGCACACCCACCTGGCCGAGAACGACCACGACATCGCCTACAGCCGCGAGAAGTTCAACTGCACGCCCACCGAATACGCGCAGGACCTCGGCTGGCTCGGTCCTGACGTGTGGCACGCGCACTGCGTGAAGCTCGACGCCGCCGGCATCGCGCTCTTCGCGAAGACGAAGACCGGGGTGGCGCACTGCCCCTGCAGCAACATGCGGCTGGCCTCGGGCATCGCGCCCATCCGTCGCATGCTCGACGCCGGCGTGCCGGTCGGCCTGGGCGTGGATGGCAGCGCGAGCAACGACGGCGCACACATGGTGAACGAGGCGCGGCAGGCGTTGTTGCTGGCGCGGGTGGGTCGGTCGCTCGAACCCTTCGGTTGCGATCACGGTCCATCGGAAATGACAGCACGCGACGCGCTCGCCGTTGCCACCCACGGCGGCGCCGAGGTGCTGGGCCGAACCGACATCGGCCACCTCGCGCCAGGCATGTGCGCCGACCTGGCGCTGTTCGACCTGAACACCGTCGCCTTCGCAGGCGGCGCGGTGCACGACCCGGTGGCGAGCCTGCTGCTGTGCGCCAGCCCGCAGGCGGCGTATACGGTGGTCAATGGGCGGGTGGTGGTGCGCGAGGGGCGACTCGCCACGGTGGATCTCGGCCCACTGGTCGAACGGCACAACCGTTTGGCGAGGCTTCTGGCTGCAGTCTGAGCAGATGTCGGCGCACTGAGGTCTCGCAGCGGGCGCATGCCGGTGGGGTGCACTGCTTCGTTCGTGTCCCCCGCCTTCGGCTCCTCCTTGACCTCACTGCGCAGTACACCCCACCGGCCTGCGCCTGGACGCGGTCGTGGTTGATCTCGGGCTGAACGACACGGCGCGTCCAAGGCCGAGGGTGGTGGGTGACCCCTGCAGCGAAATAAAGGAGGAGCCGCAGGCGGGGGACATTCGCGGAAGGGGTTACCCGCCGCCCTCGAGCCCGCCACGTGCGTCGGACCAGGCTATTGCGTCTTCGCGCCCGCCTCGAACCAACGCCCGATCAGCGCCCGCTCCGCATCCGTGATGCCCGTGGCGTTGTTCATCGGCATGATCTTCGTCACCACCACCTGCTGGTAGACCGCTTGTGCATGCGCAGCCACCTGGTCGGGCGTGTCGAGCCGCACGTTCTTCATCTGCACGGCCGCGCCGTGGCACAGGTAGCAGCGTTGCTCGAGCACCTTCTGCACGTCGCCAAACGCGACCTTCGGTACCACCGCGCCAGGCGCCGGCGCCACCACGGGTTCGGGCTTCATCCAGACGATGGTCAGGCCGAGCACGGCAATGCCGACCATCGCGTAAGGCAGCGGGTTCTTCGCGTTGCCCAGTTTGAAGCGATGCCGCACCACGAAGAACTGCCGGATGGCCGCGCCGCCGAGCATGATCAGCAGCAGCACGATCCAGTTGTACTTGTGGGTGTAGGTGAAGCTGTAGTGGTTGCTCAGCATCGCGAACAGCACCGGCAGCGTGAAGTAGGTGTTGTGCACGCTGCGCTGCTTGCCGCGCTGGCCGTGGATCGGGTTGACCGGCTTGCCCTGGCGCATGAGCGCCACGTTCTCGCGCTGGCCCGGGATGATCCAGAAGAACACGTTGCCGCTCATGGTCGTGGCCATCATGGCGCCGACCAGCAGGAAGGCAGCGCGGCCGGCGAACCAGTGGCAGGCCAGCCAGGCCGCGAAGGCCACGAAGACGGCGACGAGCACGCCGACGATCGCGTCACCGTGCTTGCGGCGCCCGAAGATCTGGCAGATGCCGTCGTAGACGATCCAGAACACGACGAAGAAGGCCAGCGCAACGCTGATGGCCGCGCCGGGCTGCCAGTCCATCTTCGACTTGTCGATGAGGTACGTGCTGGCATTCCACAGGTACGACATCGTGAAGAGCGCGAAGCCGGTGAGCCAGGTGGAATAGCTCTCCCAATATGACCAGTGCAGATGGTCGGGCAGCTTCTTGGGCGCCAGGCCGTACTTCTGCATGTTGTAGAAGCCGCCGCCGTGCACCGCCCATTGCTCGCCGCCCACACCCTTGTCGAGCGACTCGGCGTCCTGCGGTTTTTCGAGGCTGTTGTCCAGCATCACGAAGTAGAAGGAGGCGCCGATCCAGGCGACCGCAGTGATGACGTGGACCCAGCGCAGCAGCAGGTTGGCCCAGTCGAGGTAGTAGCTTTCCATGCTCAACCTTGTCGGCGCGTGGGAGCGCCTTGTCGTTTTGGCCTGCTCACCACCGCGGGCGCTGTAAGCAGAAGAAGAGCCGCGAACGCAGATCCTGAATAGGACCTGGCTCCGCTGCGGCATGGAGTTGTGAACCGAAGTGTATGCACTTTATCGGCCTTGGGGCCGTCATCGTCAGTCGCTGTCGATCGATTGCAACAACTGTGCCGCCACCGCGACGGCGATCACCTCCGGCTCCTTGCCGCCGATGCCGGGCACGCCGATCGGGCAGGTGATGCGGGCGAGTTCCGCCTGCGAAAAGCCGCGTGCCTCCAGCCGATGGCGAAACGTTGCCCATTTGGTCTTGCTGCCGATCAGGCCGACGTAGGGCAGGTCGCCGCGCTGGCGCAGCCGCTGCAGGCAGGCGATGACGATGTCGAGGTCCTCGGCATGGCTGAAGCTCATGATCAGCACGCGCGAGCCGGGGGCCAGGCTGTTCACGGCCGATTGCACCGGCTCGGAATGCTCGGTCTCGACCTGTGCAGGCACGGCAGGCGGAAACACGCCTTCGCGGCTGTCGATCCAGCGCACCGCGAAGGGCAGCGTCGCGAGCAGCCGCGCCAGCGCCGCGCCCACATGCCCGCCACCGAAGAGCGCCACCGGCTTCAGGTGCGCACCGAGTTCGTCACGCAGAGCGGCTGCATCGGCGGCATCGATGCGGCGAAAGCGCAGGAACACCACGCCGCCGCAGCACTGCCCCAGACTCGGCCCCAACGGGTAGCGCCGCACGCCGTCGATCGGCCCGCCGCCATCGAGCCAGGCACGCGCTTCCCGCACCGCCTGGAATTCGAGCTGGCCGCCACCGATGGTGCCGGTCAGCGCATCGGGCCAGACGGCCATCCAGGTGCCGGCCTCACGCGGTACGGAGCCCTCGGTCGCCCCCACGCGCACCAGCACGCCCGGGCCGAGGCGGAGCCGATGCAGCAGGTCGTCGAGGACAGGGTTCATGCCGTCGATTGTCCCGCGGGATGACGCCCGGTTACCGGGCACCGCCGTATGCACGGTATAACCCCGGCGATGATTCGCAGCCCTTCACCGCGCCGTCTCGCCCTCGCCGGCGCCCTGTTCGCCACCCTGTGGCTCGCCGGCTGCGGCAGCAGCCCGACGGCGCCCATCACCCAGCCGGTGCCCGGCCAGCTCAGCGGTGCGACGCCGGACCCGGGGCCGGCCACCCGCACCGTGCCCCGCGCATCGACCGCGGCCAACCCGCGCGACTACCGCAAGGACGCGGCGCGCCACATCTACGACGCCAACAAGGAACGCATCTACGGCGGCAAGCTGCCCGCGCTGCTCTATGCGGTCGGCACGCTGCAGGTCAACCTGGATGCCCACGGCAAGGTGCTGTCGATGCACTGGATGCGTGCGCCGAAGCACGCCCCGGAAGTCATCGCGGAGATCGAGCGCACGGTGCTCGAAGCCTCGCCCTTCCCGGCCGCCACGCAGCTCGGCCGCGTGACCTGGACCGACACCTGGCTCTGGGACAGGGGCGGCCACTTCCAGCTCGACACGCTCAGCGAAGGCCAACTTTGACCCACCCCCGATGCGGCGCACTGCGTGTCGCCGCCTCCCCCTCAAGGGGGCGGCATCAGCGGCCTGGCAAAGCCAGTTCCGCGATGCCCCTGGTCCTGGCCGCAACGGTTTCGACCGCAACAAGCCGAATGGGCAGATGAATCTTTTCAGGAGCCGCGGTACGTGGAATAGCTCCACGGGCTCACCAGCAGCGGCACGTGGTAGTGCTGGTCGGTGTGCGCCACGCCGAAATCGAGCGACACCTTGTCCAGAAAGTTGGGCTCGGGCAGCTGCACCCCGCGTGCCTTGAAATAGGCGGCCACCTCGAAGGTCAGGCGGTAGGTGCCGACGCGGATGGTGTTGTTGTCGTAGAGCGGGCCGTCGCTGCGGCCGTCGGCGTTGAGGGTGAAGCGCTTGACCAGCGTCGCGCTGTCACCCTGCGTGGTGTACAGCGAGACGGCCATG
This sequence comes from Variovorax sp. J2L1-78, assembly GCF_030317205.1. Lineage (NCBI taxonomy): Bacteria > Pseudomonadati > Pseudomonadota > Betaproteobacteria > Burkholderiales > Comamonadaceae > Variovorax > Variovorax arabinosiphilus. The sequence goes on from NZ_JASZYB010000001.1 coordinate 2,364,068, forward strand.
CCCACGGCGGGCGCGCCGTGCATCGTGTCCAGTACGTGGGTGCTCAGGCCCATGGGTTGCTCCTTCGGTCTCCGGCACGCCGGCGGTTCGTTTGGTGAACAAAAGTGTATACAGTTATTGGCTTTGGGTCTATCATGAATCCATGGAGCCCTCCACCACCGGTGCGATCGTCGAAGCCCTGACCAAGGCGATCGTCGAGCATCGCCTGCAGCCGGGCAGCAAGCTGGCCGAGCAGAAGCTCGCCGACCACTTCGGGGTGTCGCGCACGCTGGTGAGGCAAGCTTTGTTCCAGCTCTCGCAGAACCGCCTGATCCGGCTCGAGCCGGCGCGCGGCGCCTTCGTGGCGGCGCCGGCGGTCGACGAGGCCCGGCAGGTCTTCGCCGTGCGCCGCATGCTCGAGGCCGAGATGACGCGCGCCTTCGTGCGCGAGGTGACGCCGGCGCGCATCAAGGCGCTGCGCGAGCACGTGGCCAACGAGAAGGCGGCGGTGTCCGCCGGCGTCGGCGCCCGCGGCAACGAGCTGCTCGGCGACTTCCACGTGCGCATGGCCGAGCTGATGGGCAACGAGGTGCTGGCGCAGATGCTGGGCGAACTGGTCTCGCGCTGCGCCCTGATCACGCTGATGTACCAGCGGCCGGTGGCGGCCCAGCATTCCAACGAAGAACATGCCGACATCGTGAAAGCGCTGGCGGCCCGAGACGAAGAACGGGCCGTGCGCCTGATGACCGAACACCTGGAACATGTCGAGGCCAGCCTGACCTTCGACAGCCGGGTGCCGACCAACGACATTTCCCTGGCCCTCTCCTGAGCCGCACCACCATGAGCGACACCGTCCCCACGCCCTACCCCCGCGACCTCGTCGGCTACGGCCGCCATGTGCCCCACGCCCAATGGCCCGGCCAGGCGAAGATCGCCGTGCAGTTCGTCCTCAACTACGAGGAAGGCGGCGAGAACAACCCGCTGCACGGCGACCCGACCTCCGAGACCTTCCTGTCGGAACTCATCACGGCGCAGGCCTACGAGAACCGCCACATGACGATGGAGTCGATGTACGAGTACGGCTCGCGCGTCGGCGTCTGGCGCATCCTCAAGGAATTCGAGTCGCGCGGCCTGCCGCTCACGGTCTTCGGTGTCGGCATGGCGCTGCAGCGCTACCCGGAACTGGTCGAGACCTTCCTGAAGAACGGCTACGAGATCGCCAACCACGGCCTGCGCTGGATCCACTACCAGAACCTGCCCATTGCCACCGAGAAGCGCCACCTCGACCTGGCCACCCACGTCATCCGCGACATGACCGACGGCCAGTGGCCACTGGGCTGGTACACCGGCCGCGACAGCCCCAACACCCGCCGCCTGGTGGTCGACCAGGGCAGCTACGAGTACGACAGCGACTACTACGGCGACGACCTGCCCTTCTGGATGCAGGTCGAGAAGAGCGACGGCAGCATCGCGCCGCACCTGGTCGTGCCCTACTCGCTCGATTGCAACGACATGCGCTTCGTGCAGACGCAGGGCTTCAACACCGGCGACCACTTCTTCACCTACCTGCGCGACAGCTTCGATGCGCTCTATGCCGAAGGCGAGGACGCACCGAAGATGATGAGCATCGGCATGCACTGCCGCCTGCTGGGCAAGCCGGGCCGCATCGGTGCGCTGCGCCGCTTCCTCGACCATGTGCAGCGCCACGAACGCGTGTGGGTCTGCCGCCGCATCGACATCGCCCGGCACTGGAAGCAGGTGCACCCGTTCCAGCCCAACGCAGGAGAATGACATGCCCCTGAGCATCAATCAACTCAACGCCGCCTCGCCCGCCGAAGCGGTCGCCCTGCTCGACGGCGTGTACGAGCATTCGCCGTGGATCGCCGAGAAGGCGCTGGCCGCACGGCCCTTCAAATCGCTGCAGCACCTGAAGCATGCGATGGCGCGGGTCGTGAACGACGCCGGCGCCGACGCGCAGCTGGGCCTCATCCGCGCCCACCCCGAACTTGCCGGCAAGGCGATGACGACCAACACGCTGACCGCCGAATCGACCAACGAGCAGCGCAAGGCCGGCCTGACCGACTGCACGCCCGAAGAGCTCGAGAAGATCCGCCAGCTCAACGCCGCCTACGGCGCGAAGTTCGGCTTTCCCTTCATCCTCGCGGTGCGCGGACCGCGCGGCACAGGTTTGCAGAAGCAGGAAATCATCGACACCTTCGAGCGCCGCGTGGACAACCACGTCGACTTCGAGCGCGCCGAATCGCTGCGCAACATCCACCGCATCGCCGAGATCCGCCTGAACGACAAGTTCGGCGTGACGCCCGCGCTGGGCAACGACGTGTGGGACTGGCATGAGCAACTCGCCGAGCACAGCGACCCCGGCTTCAAGGAGAAGGGCCAGCTCACTGTCACCTACCTGACCGACGCGCACCGCGCCTGCGCCGCGCAGATCGCCGCACTGATGCGCGAAGTCGGCTTCGACACGGTCGAGATCGACGCCGTGGGCAACGTGGTCGGCCGCTACGAAGCCTCGGTGCCGGGCGCGCGCGCGCTGCTCACCGGCTCGCACTACGACACCGTGCGCAACGGCGGCAAGTACGACGGCCGCCTGGGCATCTTCGTGCCCATCGCCTGCGTGCGCGAGCTCGTGCGCCAGGGCCGCCGCCTCCCCTTCGGCTTCGAGGTGGTGGCCTTCGCCGAAGAGGAAGGCCAGCGCTACAAGGCCACCTTCCTCGGCTCGGGCGCGCTCATCGGCCACTTCAACCCCGACTGGCTGCTGCAGAAGGACGCGCAGGGCGTGACCATGCGCGAGGCGATGCAGCAGGCCGGCCTGCGCGAGCAGGACATCCCCGCGATCCAGCGCGCCCCGGCGCGCTACCTCGGTTTCGTCGAGGTGCACATCGAGCAAGGTCCGGTGCTCAACGAGCTCGAGCTGCCGCTGGGCATCGTCACTTCCATCAACGGCGGCGTGCGCTACGTGTGCGAGGTGATCGGCATGGCGAGCCACGCCGGCACCACGCCGATGGACCGCCGGCGCGACGCCGCCGCGGCGGTCGCCGAGCTGATGGTCTACGCCGAGCAGCGCGCTGCGCAGGACGGCGACTCGGTCGCCACCGTCGGCATGCTCGAAGTGCCCAGCGGCTCCATCAACGTGGTGCCGGGCCGCTGCAAGTTCAGCCTGGACATGCGCGCGCCGACCAACGCCCAGCGCGACGCCATGGTGGCCGACGTGCTCGCGACGCTCGACGCGATCGTGCAACGCCGCGGCCTGCGCCAGACGCGCGAGCTCGCGATGCAGGCCTCGGCCGCGCCCAGCGCGCCCGATTGGCAGCAGCGCTGGGAACGCGCCGTCGACGCGCTCGGTGTGCCGCTGTTCCGCATGCCCAGTGGCGCCGGCCACGACGCGATGAAGCTGCACGAGGTGATGCCGCAGGCGATGCTCTTCGTGCGCGGGCTGAATGCCGGCATCAGCCACAACCCACTCGAATCGAGCACCAACGACGACATCGAACTGGCGGTGAATGCTTTCCAGCACCTGCTCGACGACCTCGCCAAAGAACAGACCCCCACGACCCCATGACCGATTACGCCAAGCTCGACGCCTGGATCGACGCCCACTTCGACGAGGAGGTGAAGTTCCTGCAGGAACTCGTCCGCGTGCCGACCGACACGCCGCCCGGCAACAACGCGCCGCACGCCGACCGCACCGCCGAACTGCTCGAAGGCTTCGGCCTTCACGCCCAGAAGCACCCGGTGCCGGCGCAACAGGTGCAGGACTACGGCCTCGAATCCATCACCAACCTGATCGTGCGCCGACGCTACGGCGACGGTCTCACCGTGGCGCTCAACGCCCACGGCGACGTGGTGCCGCCAGGCGACGGCTGGTCGCACGACCCGTATGGCGGCGAGATCGACGGCGGTGCGCTCTACGGCCGCGCGGCGGCCGTCAGCAAGAGCGACTTCGCCAGCTTCACCTTCGCGCTGCGCGCGCTCGAGGCGGTCGCCAAGCCGACCCACGGCGCGGTCGAACTGCACTTCACCTACGACGAGGAATTCGGCGGCCTGCTCGGGCCGGGCTGGCTGTTGAGCCAGGGGCTGACGAAGCCCGACCTGATGATCGCCGCCGGCTTCAGCTACGAGGTCGTGACCGCCCACAACGGCTGCTTGCAGATGGAAGTGACGGTGCACGGCAAGATGGCGCACGCGGCCATCCCGGCCACGGGCATCGATGCGCTGCAGGGGGCGGTGCACATCCTGAATGCGCTGTATGCGCAGAACGCGCTGTACAAGGACGTGAGCTCCAAGGTCGAGGGCATCACGCACCCCTACCTCAACGTCGGCCGGATCGAGGGCGGCACCAACACCAACGTCGTGCCCGGCAAGGTGGTCTTCAAGCTCGACCGCCGCATGATCCCTGAGGAAAACCCGGTCGAGGTCGAGGCCACCATCCGCCGCGTGATCGCCGACGCGGCCGCGGAATGCGCGGGCGTCACGGTCGACATCAAGCGCTTGCTGCTGGCCAATTCGATGCGGCCGCTGCCGGGCAACCAGCCGCTGGTTGCCGCGATCCAGAAGCATGGCAAGGCGGTGTTCGGCGAGCCGATCCCCGCGATGGGTACGCCGCTCTACACCGACGTGCGCCTGTACGGCGAAGCCGGCATCCCCGGCGTGATCTACGGCGCCGGGCCGCGCACCGTGCTGGAGTCGCACGCCAAGCGCAACGACGAGCGCGTGGTGCTCGACGACCTGCGCGGTGCCACCAAGGTCATCGCGCGCACGCTGGCCGACCTGCTGGCCTGAACGCGACGCGCGGCGTCTAGGCGACCGGCGCCACGCCGGCCAGCAAGTCCCTGAAGGCCGCGGCCGCCGGCGACAGCGAATTGCCCGCCGTGCGCAGCAGCACCAGCGTGCGCGCCAGTTGCGGGCGGCCGATGGGGCGCACCTCCAGCCCATGCCATTGCGCCAATGGCCGCAGCGCCATCGTGACCACCGCCACGCCCAGCCCCTCGCGCGCCAGGCCGACGGTGGTCCAGGGCAAGGCGATCTCGAAGGCATAGTCGAGCGCGATGCCGCGCTCGGCCAGCTTCTCGTCGAGCAGGCGGCGCACGGGATTGCCCGGCAGGTAGCCGATGATCGATTCGCGCGCCAGTTGCGACCATTCGAGCGATCGCTTCGCACTCAGCGCGTGGCCCGGCGGCAGCACGGCGACGAACTGGTCGGTGAACAACGGCGTGACGACCAGGTCGGTGCGCGCGTCGGTCTGGGTCGCGATGCCGAGGTCGGCGGCACCGCTGCGCACCAGCGCGTGCACCTCGTGCTCCGGCACGTCGTGCAGCACCACCCGCACGCCCGGGTGCGTCTCCCGAAAGCTGCGGATCACCGGGGGCAGCAGCAACGCGCACTGCGCATTGGGCGCCGCCACGTCGATGCGGCCGCGTGCGAACACCGCGAAGTCGTGCGCGCTTCCCAGCAACTGGTCCCAGTCGGCCACCAGACGGCGTGCGGCCGGCAGCAGCGCCGTGCCGGCCTCGGTCGGCTGGCAGGCCCGCGTGTGACGGTCGAAGAGCCGCGTGCCGAGCATCTTCTCGAGCTTGCCGAGCGCGGCGCTGAGCGACGACTGGGACATGCCCAGGCGCTCGGCCGCCCGCGTGAAATGCCCGCTCTCGGCCACCGCCACAAACACCCGAAGCTCCGCCAAAGAGGGTTTCATCGGAAATTCTGATTGATTTATCGGATTGTCCGACTTTATCGATACAGCGCAATTGCCTATTCTTCCGGTTTCCCGGCCGTGGCCCGCGCCGCCTGCTCGCCCACCTCGCCCCTTCAAGGAGCTTTCGATGCGTTCTCCCGGTTCTTCCAACGTCCATCCCGTCGACCAGAAGCTGCCGCTCGGCAAGCTCACGGCGCTCGGCCTGCAGCACGTGCTCGTGATGTATGCAGGGGCGGTCGCGGTGCCGCTGATCGTGGGCCGGGCGCTCAAGCTGAGCCCGAGCGAGGTGGCGCTGCTCATTTCGGCCGACCTGTTCTGCTGCGGCATCGCCACGCTGATCCAGTCGCTGGGCGCCACGCAATGGTTCGGCATCAAGCTGCCGGTGATGATGGGCGTGACCTTCGCGTCGGTCGCGCCGATGGTCGCCATCGCCAATGCCAACCCGGGGCTGGCAGGCGCGCAATTGCTATTCGGCTCAATCATCGGGGCCGGCGTGATCTCGGTCCTCATCGCGCCGATGGTGAGCAGGCTGCTGCGCTTCTTCCCGCCGGTGGTGACCGGCACGATCATCGCGGTCATCGGCATCAGCCTGATGCGCGTGGGCATCAACTGGATCTTCGGCAATCCCTTCGGCCCGACGGCGCCGGCCATCGTGGACCCGGCCTACGCCAAGTGGCTGGCCGACGTCACCTCGCCCGGCAGCGCGATCCCGCCGGTGCCCAAGGGCTTCGCGATCCTGCCGACGGTACCCAACCCCAAGTACGCCGACCTCACCGGCTTCGGCGTCGCCGCCCTGGTGCTGGTGTCGATCCTGCTGATCGTGAAGTACGCCAAGGGCTTCATCGCCAACATCTCGGTGCTGCTGGGCATCGCGATCGGCGGCGTGGTCGCCACGGCGATGGGCATCATGACCTACGAGAAGGTCGGCAAGGCGCCGTGGTTCGACGTGGTGCTGCCCTTCCACTTCGGCATGCCGCAGTTCGACCCGATCCTCATCCTCACCATGACGCTGATCATGATCGTCGTGATGATCGAGTCGACCGGCATGTTCTTGGCGCTGGGCGAGATGACCGACCGCAAGATCGACCAGAAGGCGCTGGCCAAGGGCCTGCGCACCGACGGCCTGGGCACGCTCATCGGCGGCCTCTTCAACACCTTCCCGTACACCAGCTTCTCGCAGAACGTCGGGCTGGTGGCCGTCACCGGCATCAAGAGCCGCTACGTGTGCGTGGCCGGCGGCGTGATCCTGGTGGTGCTGGGGCTGCTGCCGAAGATGGCCGCGTTGATCGAGTCGCTGCCCACCGTGGTGCTGGGCGGCGCGGGGCTCGTGATGTTCGGCATGGTGGCCGCCACCGGCATCCGTATCCTGTCGGGCGTGGACTTCAAGACCAACCGGCACAACCCGATGATCGTCGCCGTGTCGATCGGCGTCGGGATGATTCCGCTGATCGCCCCCAACTTCAAGCAGTGGATGCCGCACGGCCTGCATTCGCTGATCGAGTCGGGCATCCTGCTGGCGTCGATCACGGCAGTGCTGCTGAACCTGTTCCTCAATGGCACGAAGCACGACGAGGCCGCGATCATCGCCGCGGCCAAGCAGGCCGAGGCCCACTGAACGCCCACGCGGGCTCGCGGTCTGCGCTGACGCATCCGCCCCCTTGCGGCGGCGGCACGGACGTCCGGCTCGGCTAAAGTCGGGGCGCACATGATCTCCCCCCAACTCCAGCGCGGCTTCTTCCTCTTCCTGCTGGCGGCCGTGACGGTCGCCTTCTTCTGGATCCTGCTGCCCTTCGGGGGTGCGGTGTTGTGGGGCGTGGCCCTGGCCATCCTCTTCAACCCGCTCTACAAGCGGCTGCTGGCCAAGATGGGCAAGCAGCGGCGCACGCTGGCGGCGCTCGCCACCCTGGCGATCTGCCTGGTGATCGTGTTCCTGCCGCTGTCGATGATCGCCGCATCGCTGGTGCAGGACGTGGCCACGGTCACGCAGCGCATCCGCACGGGCGAGCTCAACTTCGTCAATTACTTCCAGCAGGTGGTCGGCGCGCTGCCCCGGCCGCTGCTGAACCTGCTCGACCGCTTCGGGCTGGGCAACATGGAAGCCCTGCTGTCGAAGCTGTCCACCACGGCGGCGCAGGGCTCGCAGATGATCGCCCAGCAGGCGCTGAGCATCGGCCAGAACACCTTCGATTTCGTGGTCAGCTTCTTCGTGATGCTCTACCTGCTGTTCTTTCTGCTGCGCGACGGTGCCGACCTGTCCAAGACCATTCGCGAGGCGCTGCCGCTGGCCCGCCCGCACACCCACTACCTGCTCAACAAGTTCACCACCGTGATCCGGGCGACGGTCAAGGGGAACGTGGTGGTGGCCGGGGTGCAGGGCACCATCGGCGGGATCGCCCTGGCGGTGCTCGGTGTGCAGGGGGCGCTGCTGTGGGGCGTGATCATGGCCTTCCTGTCGCTGCTGCCGGCCGTGGGCGCGGCGCTCATCTGGGCCCCGGTCGCCATCTATTTCCTGGCCACGGGAGCGATCGCCAAAGGCATTGGCCTGATCTTTGTCGGCGTCTTCGTGATCGGCCTGATCGACAACATCCTGCGCCCGCTCCTGGTGGGCAAGGACACCCAGATGCCCGATTACATCGTGCTGATCTCGACCATTGGCGGCATGGCGCTTTTCGGCATCAACGGCTTCGTGATCGGGCCGGTGGTCGCGGCCCTGTTCATGGCCGCGTGGAGCCTGTTCGCGACCTCGAACGAAACCGCCGATGCCGTCGGCGAGCGCGACAACGCGCCGCCCCTGTAGCGCGCGCCGGTCGCACGGCCACCCTCGGGGGTTCCCCCTGCAGAGGGACACGTCTTTGGGGTAGCCTCTCCCTCTGTTTTTTGCGACATCGAACGGAGAGCCCCCATGGCCACCAAACTTTCCCCCGCCGAAGAAGCGCTGCGCGAAGCCGCACGCGAATACCACCGCAGCCCCGTCCGCGGCAAGATTTCCGTCACGCCGACCAAACCGCTGCTGAACCAGCGCGACCTGTCGCTGGCCTACTCGCCCGGCGTGGCCTACCCCTGCCTCGACATCCAGGCCGACCCGAGCCTGGCGGCCGAGTTCACCGCGCGCGGCAACCTGGTCGGCGTGGTCACCAACGGCACCGCGGTGCTGGGCCTGGGTAACATCGGCCCGCTGGCCGCCAAGCCGGTGATGGAGGGCAAGGGCGGCCTCTTCAAGAAGTTCGCCGGCATCGACGTGTTCGACATCGAACTGGCCGAGAACGACCCCGACAAGCTGGTCGAGATCATCGCCGCGCTGGAGCCCACGCTGGGCGGCATCAACCTCGAGGACATCAAGGCGCCCGAGTGCTTCTACATCGAGAAGAAGCTGCGCGAGCGCATGAACATCCCGGTGTTCCATGACGACCAGCACGGCACGGCCATCATCTCGGCCGCGGCGCTCATCAACGGCCTGGAACTGGTCAACAAGAAGATCGAGGACGTGAAGATCGCGGTCTCGGGTGCCGGCGCCGCCGCCATCGCCTGCCTCGACGTGATGGTCGGCCTGGGCGCCAAGCCGGCCAACATCTTCGCGGTCGACTCCAAGGGCCTGATCTACATGGGCCGACCGGGCGGCTTCGACGAGTCGAAGTCGCGCTACGCGCAGAAGGACAACGGCGACCGCACCCTGGCCGACGTGATGAAGAACGCCGACGTCTTCCTCGGCTGCTCGGCGCCCGGCGTGGTCACGCAGGACATGGTCAAGAGCATGGGCACGCAGCCCATCCTGCTGGCGCTGGCCAACCCCGAGCCGGAAATCCGCCCCGAGCTGGCCAAGGAAGTGCGGCCCGACTGCATCATCGCCACCGGCCGGTCGGACTACCCGAACCAGGTCAACAACGTGCTGTGCTTCCCGTACATCTTCCGCGGCGCACTCGATTGCGGCGCCAGCAAGATCACCGAGGAGATGAAGCTGGCCTGCGTGCGCGAGATCGCCGAGCTGACCAAGGCCGACATCAGCGAAGAGGTGGCCACCGCCTACGCCGGCCAGGAGCTGTCCTTCGGCCCCGACTACATCATCCCCAAGCCCTTCGACTCGCGGCTGATCCTGCGCATCGCGCCCGCGGTGGCCAAGGCGGCCGCCGCCTCCGGCGTGGCCGCACGCCCGATCGAGGACATGGAGGCCTACCGGCAGCACCTCACCCGCTTCGTCTACCAGACCGGCATGTTCATGCGCCCGGTCTTCGGCGCGGCCAAGCTGGCGACCAAGAAGCGCGTGGCCTATGCCGAAGGCGAGGACGACCGCGCGCTGCGCGCCGCCCAGCTGGCGGTCGACGAAGGCCTGGCGCGACCGATCCTGATCGGGCGGCCGTCGGTGATCGAGGCGCGCATCAAGAAGGCCGGCCTGCACCTGCGGCTCGACGTCGATGCCGACGTGGTCGACCCCGAGAACGACGCCCGCTTCCGCCAGTACTGGGAGGCGTACCACAAGCTGATGGGCCGGCGCGGCATCACGCCGGAGGCCTCGAAGGCGATGGTGCGACGGTCCAACACCACCATCGCCGCGCTGATGGTGCACCTGGGCGACGCCGACGCGATGCTGTGCGGGCTGGTCGGCCGCTTCGACAGCCACCTGAAGATCCTCAACCAGCTGCTGGGCGTGCAGCGTGGTGCGCCGGGCTTCGCCACGATGAACGCGCTGACGCTGGAGAAATACACCCTCTTCATCGCCGACACCAGCGTGCACGAGGACCCGACGGCCGAGCAGCTGGCGCACATCGCGCTCATGGCCTCCGAGGAAGTGCGCCGCTTCGGCCTGCCGCCCAAGGTCGCCTTCCTGTCGCATTCGAACTTCGGCACGTCCGAGCGCAACTCCGCCCGCAAGATGCGCATTGCGCGCGACCTGTTCGCCCAACTGGCGCCCGACGTCGAATGCGACGGCGAGATGCAGGGCGACAGCGCGCTGTCCGAAGACATCCGCCGCCAGTCGCTGCCCACCAGCACGCTGACCGGCGAAGCGAACCTCTTGATCTGCCCGAACCTCGACGCCGCGAACATCCTGTTCAACGTGCTGAAGATGACGGGCGGCAACGGCATCACCGTGGGGCCGATCCTGCTCGGCGCCTCCGCCGCGGCGCACATCCTCACGCCCTCGGCCACGGTGCGTCGGGTGCTGAACATGACGGCACTGGCGGTGGCCCAGGCCGCGATCCAGAAATAGGGCATTCCGGCAATTCACGCCCCGGTACGGTGCGCCGTCCGGGGCGTTTTCATTGGCGCTTACGCAATGCACTCATTTGGCGCCGGATGCAGGTTCGCACCAATGGCGTGCGGGCACCGATATTGCTTGAATCGGTGACATTCCATTGCAAGAGACTCCGTCCATGAACAAGCGCCACCTGCTCCAGTCCTTCCTCGCCGCCTCGGCGCTTTGCTTCGGCATCTCCGCCGCGCAGGCCCAGACCCCGATCAAGTTCCAGCTCGACTGGCGTTTCGAAGGGCCGGCCGCGCTCTTCACGCACCCCGCCGCCAAGGGCTACTTCAAGGCCGCCGGCCTGGACGTGGCGATCGACGCGGGCAACGGCTCGGGTGGCACGGTCACGCGCGTGGCCTCGGGGGCCTACGAGATGGGCTTCGCCGACCTGGCCGCGCTGATGGAATTCCACGCCAACAACCCCGACAGCCCGAACAAGCCGGTCGCGGTCATGATGGTCTACAACAACACGCCGGCCTCGGTCATGGCGCTCAAGAAGAGCGGCATCACCAAGCCGGCCGACCTCACCGGCAAGAAGCTGGGCGCACCGGTGTTCGACGCCGGCCGCCGCGCCTTCCCGATCTTCGCCAAGGCCAACAACATCGGCGCAGTGCAATGGACCGCCATGGACCCGACGCTGCGCGAGACCATGCTGATGCGCGGCGACATCGACGCGATCACCGGCTTCACCTTCACCTCGCTGCTCAACCTCGAGGCGCGCGGCGCCAAGGCGTCGGACGTGGTGGTGCTGCCCTACCCCGACTACGGCGTGAAGCTCTACGGCAACGTGATCATCGCGTCGCCCAAGCTCATCAAGGACAACCCCGAAGCGGTGAAGAAATTCCTCTCGGCCTTCGCCAAGGGCGCGAAGGAAGTCATCGCCAACCCGGCCGTGGCGATCGAGTCGGTGAAGGCGCGCGACGGCATCATCGATTCGAAGCTCGAGACGCGCCGCCTGCAGCTGGCCATCGACACCGTCATCAACAGCCCCGACGCCAGGACCGAAGGCTTCGGCACCGTCAACGCCGGGCGCCTGTCGCTGATGGCGTCGCAGGTGTCGGACGCGTTCAACACCAAGTCGCGCGTGAACCCCGACGCCGCGTGGAACGGCACCCTGCTGCCGAGCGCCGCCGAACTCAACATCCTGAAGAAGTGATGGCGGACACCGCCAGCGCTGCTGCTTCCGCGCCCTTCGTCGACTTCCAGGACGTCTGGCTCGCCTACAACGAGGAGCTGCTGCGCGCCAACCACTTCGCGGTCGAGGCGATCGACCTGAAGGTCAGGCGCGGCGAGTTCATCGCCATCGTCGGCCCGTCGGGCTGCGGCAAGTCGACCTTCATGAAGCTCACCACCGGGCTGAAGATGCCGTCGATGGGCAAGATCCGCATCGACGGCCAGCCGGTCACCGGCCCGCTGAAGATCTCGGGCATGGCCTTCCAGGCGCCCTCGCTGCTGCCCTGGCGCACCACGGTCGACAACGTGCTGCTGCCGCTGGAGATCGTCGAACCCTACCGCTCGAACTTCAAGGCCAAGCGCCGCGAATACGAGGAGCGCGCGCGCAAGCTGCTGCAGAAGGTCGGCCTCGCCGGCTACGAAGACAAGTTCCCCTGGCAGCTTTCCGGCGGCATGCAGCAGCGCGCCAGCATCTGCCGCGCGCTCATCCACGAGCCGAAGATGCTGCTGCTCGACGAGCCCTTCGGCGCGCTCGACGCCTTCACGCGCGAAGAGCTGTGGTGCATCCTGCGCGACCTCTGGACCGAGCAGCAGTTCAACGTGATCCTGGTCACGCACGACCTGCGCGAGTCCGTCTTTCTGGCCGACACGGTGTATGTGATGAGCAAGTCGCCCGGCCGCTTCGTGGTCAAGCGCGAGATCGAGCTGCCGCGCCCGCGCGAGCTGGAAGTGACCTACACCAAGGAGTTCACCGACATCGTGCTCGAGCTGCGCGGCCACATCGGGGCCATCCGCAACACGGGCATCAGCCAGGCGCAGACCGCGGCCGCAGGAGCCGCATCGTGATGAAGAACAGCAAGCAGATCGAGCGCTGGTCGCCCTGGTTCCTACTGATCGCGGTGCTGCTGCTGTGGGAGATCGTCTGCCGAGGCTTCGGTGTGTCGGACTTCATCTTCCCAAGCCCGTCGCGCATCTGGGAGCAGTTCTGGGAGTTCAAGACCATCATCGCGGGCCACGCCTGGCGCACCTTCTGGGTGACGATGGCGGGCTTCGGCCTGGCGATCGTGGTGGGCGTGCTGCTGGGCTTCGTCATCGGCAGCTCGCGCCTGGCCTACGCCGCGATGTACCCGCTGATGACCGCCTTCAACGCGCTGCCCAAGGCGGCCTTCGTGCCGATCCTGGTGGTGTGGTTCGGCATCGGCGTCGGGCCGGCCATCCTCACCGCCTTCCTGATCAGCTTCTTCCCGATCATGGTGAACATCGCGACCGGCCTGGCCACGCTCGAACCCGAGCTGGAAGACGTGCTGCGCGTGCTGGGCGCCAAGCGCTGGGACGTGCTGATGAAGATCGGCCTGCCGCGCTCCATGCCCTACTTCTTCGCGTCCCTCAAGGTCGCGATCACGCTGGCCTTCGTCGGCACCACGGTGAGCGAGATGACCGCGGCGAACGAAGGCATCGGCTACCTGCTCATCTCGGCCGGCTCGGCCATGCAGATGGGCCTGGCTTTCGCCGGCCTGATGGTGGTGGGTGCGATGGCGATGGGCATGTACGAGCTGTTCAGCGTGATCGAGAAGCGCACCACCGGCTGGGCGCACCGGGGTTCGCAGGGCGAGTAGGCGCGGCTTGGCCGCAGGCGATGGCGGCGGTGGTTACAGTGCGGTCTCCCGCCGTGACCATCGCTCCATGCCATCCCTGACCCAGATCCAAGCCCGCCGTCGACTCATCGTCGTCATCCTCCTGTGCGTCGCCCTCGGTGGCGCGGCCTTGCGGCAGCTGTCGGCGCCCGGCAGCACGCAGCGCGATGTCGGCACGCTGCTGATGCTGCTGTGGATCCCGGTCATCGGCAACATCATCGCGTGGCTGGTCAACCGCATGCGCGCCGCGCGCGCCTTGAAGAAGGCGGCGGCTGTCATGGCGGCGGCACCGGCTGCGCCGCTGCGCGAAGACATGCCCTTCGAACCCCACGCCTGGGTCGAGCTGACCCTGCGCCCCGCCGGCGTTCCGGCCGAAGACATCCCGATCGCCGAGGGTCTGCATCACTGCGCGCTGGTGATCGGCAACGAAGGCTTCTCGGTGCGCTGGCAGGTCGGGCCGGGCCGGTCGTTCCGGCGCGGCACGCTGCAGACGCTGCCGGTGGAATTCATGGCGCCCGAAGCGGCGCTGCCGCGCCTGAAGCCGGGGCTCGCGTTTCGGCTGCTCGTCGGCGAAGCCTTCATCGGCGACGGGCAGGTGCTGCAGCTCAGTACGCCTTGAAGTTCGCGGCGACGCGCTGGTTCAGGAATTCGCCGGCCGTGATCGGCGGGTGCGTCTTGCCGGGGCTTTCGATGATGGCGTCGCGGTTGGCCTGCGCGAAGAAGGCGATGCTGTAGCGCGGGCCCATGTACTCGCCCGGCAGCGGGTTCTTCACGCGGTGGAAGTTGCTCGGCAGCTGGTCGTCGCTCCAGCGCATCAGCATGTCGCCGATGTTGCAGGTGATGGCGTCGCCGTCGGGCGGGATGGGCGTCCATTCCTGCGCGTCCATCTCCTTGCCCGGGCAGACCTCGAGGCCGCCCTGGCCCTGGCGCTGGTACAGCAGCGTGAGGCAGTCGAAGTCGGTGTGGGCGCCGGCACGCCACAGGTCGAGCTTGTCCTGCACGTCGGCCGGGATCGCGTAGTAGTGCAGCAGGCGCAGCGTGCTCTGATAACTCGGCTTGCCCTGGTCGTGCGCGCGGGTGAAGAACGCGTCGTCGAAGCCCAGCTTGTAGGCGAAGCACGAGAGCACGCGCATGGCGATCTCCCAGCTCTGGCGCTCGAAGCCGAGCATCTTCTCGACGAAGCCTGGCAGCTCCTGGTCGGAGGGGAAGAGGTCGCCCATGTGCGGGCGGGTGATCTGGTAGCTCTCCTTCTGGTCGGGCGTGCCGGTGGACGGCCGCACCTGCGCGCGGCTTTCCCAGCCGGCGTTGAGCGCCTTCTTCAGCGGGTACTGGCGCTTGACGCTCTCGGGCAGCGCGAAGAAGCGCTCGGCCATGTCGAAGGCGCCGCGGATCTCGCCGAGGTCGATGCCGTGGTTGACGAGCTGGAAGAAGCCGACGTCGATCGCCGCTTCCCAGAGCTGGTCGGCGATCTCGACCTTGCGGGCGTCGAAGTTGGACAGATCGATGCGGCGGATCTCGCGCGTCGTATTGAGGGAGCCCATCGCGCCCATGCGCGTTTCTCTCTGGAGCTCGGTGAGGTCGTAGTCGACGGGGGTCGTTGCAGCGGTCATGGTCTTGGTCCTGAAAGTTGAAAACTTCAAGAGCAATTTCCTGCCAACCCCTGAAGGTCTTGCGCAAACGCGACTGGCTGGTGAACGCTTCTACTCTCGGGTGCGGATGATGCCGCGTCAGGGCCGCGCTGGCAAAGGCTTCCGCTTTGACCCTGTGGCGCAGTCGAACTTGGCTGGGGCGGCGACGCCACGCGATGGTGCACGACGTGGGCTTACCGCCTGCACATCGAATGGCATGGATCATGCACATGCCGACGCAGAGTAGAAGCGTTCAGCGGCTCGCCCGCCCGGAAATTGCTCGTTCATTCGCAGTTCTCCCAAAGGAAGCATTCCATGCAACGCCGTTCCCTCCTGCGCGCCGCCGGCGCGAGCACGCTCGTCGCCGCCACGCCCTTCGTCCGCGCCCAGGGCTCGCTCAAGCCCTTCAAATTCAATCTCGGCTGGAAGGTCGAAGCCTCGGGCGCCGGCTTCCTGCTGGCGCACCAGCGCGGCTACTACAAGGATGCGGGCCTCGATGTCGCCATCGACACCGGCAACGGCTCGACGGCCGCCATCAGCCTGGTCGGCAGCGGCGCCTACGACGTGGCCTCGGCCGACCTGTCGTCGATGATCGAGTTCAACGTCGCCAACCCGCAGGCCGCACTCAAGGCCGTGGCGATCCAGTACGACCTGAATCCCAACGCGATCATCGTGCGCAAGGACGGGCCCATCAAGAAGCCGGGCGACCTCGCCGGCAAGACCATCCTGGGCCAGCCCTTCAACGCCTCGCGCAAGCTGTTCCCGGTGTTCGCCAAGGCCCAGGGCTTCGACCCCTCGGGCGTGAAGTGGGAGAACGTCGCGCCCGACATTGGCGACACGCGCTTCGTCAAGGGCGACTTCGATGCCTCGGCCTACTTCTACTTCACCGGCCTGCTCAACCTCAAGGCGCGCGGCATGGGCCCCGAGCAGCTCACCGTGTTCCGCTTCTCCGACTTCGGCATGAAGTCGTACGGCAACGGCCTGGTCGCCAACCCGAAAAGCATGGAGCAGGCCGACGTGATGCGTGCCTTCGTGAAGGCCACCACGCGCGGCTGGATCGAGTGCATCGCCGACCCGAAGGCCGGCGGCGCGGCCGTGAAGACCCGCGAGCCGCTGGCCAACCAGGAGATCGAGACCGAACGGCTGCAGCTCATCGTCGACGGCACCATGAAGACCGCCGACGTGCGGGCCCACGGCTGGGGCGCGGCGACGCCCGCGCGCCTGCAGGCCACCATCGACGAGACGGTCGCTGCCTTCGGCCTGAAGAGCACGCCGACCGTGGCGGACTTCTTCTCCGACAAATTCCTGCCGTCGGCCACCGATCGCCAGTTGAAGGCCTGAAGGAGTCACACACCATGGGCATTCCGGTCCTCGACCTGACCGGCGCCCTGGTGCCCGGTGGTCCGCGCAGCGCCGAGGTGGCGCGCGCGTTCCGCTCGGCGGCCATGGCGTCGGGCTTCTTCTACGTGCGCCACCACGGCGTCGACGCCGCGATGGTCGAACGCCAGTTCGACATCACCCGGCGGCTGATGGCGCTGCCGATCGAACGGCGCGAGCAACTGTCGATCGAACACTCGCCGATCATGCGCGGCTACGAAGGCCTGGGCGCGCAGACACTCGACGCCGCGATGAAGCCCGACCTCAAGGAAAGCTTCTACTGCGGCATGGACTGGCCGGCCGACCACCCCTACGTGAAGGCCGGCTACCAGACCTACGGCCCGAGCCAATGGCCGGCCGAGTTGCCCGACGTGCGCGCGCACTGCGAGGCCTACATCGATGCGATGAATCGGCTGTCGCTGCGGCTCATGCAGCTCATGGCGCTGTCGCTCGACCTGCCCGAGGACTACTTCGACGCGGCCTGCCACGACCCGATGGTCACGCTGCGCATGGTGCGCTACCCGGCGCATCCCGAGGGCGCGGACGAGCGCACCTTCGGCGCCGGGGCGCACACCGACTGGGGCGCGGTCACCATCCTCGCGCAGGACGCCCACGGCGGGCTCGAGGTGCAGATGCCCGGCGGCAGCTGGGTCGCGGCGACGCCGATGGACGGCACCTTCGTCGTGAACCTCGGCGACATGATCCCGCGCTGGACCAACGGGCTCTACCACTCGAACCCCCACCGGGTGCGTAACCTGTACTCGGGCGGCCAAGCGCGCTATTCGATCCCCTTCTTCTACGAACCCGAATACCTCGCGCGCATCGTGCCCGTGCCCGGCACAGTGCCTGCCGGCGAAGCGCCGCGCTACACGCCCTGCACGGCCGGCGAGCATCTGCAGGAGATGTACCGCAAGACCTACGGGCTGCAGAAGCAGGCGGCCACGGAAGGCGCCGCATGACGCTCTGGTTCAACCTGCTGTGCCGCGACGTCGAGGCGCAGATGGCCTTCTATGCCCGGCTGCTCGCCTGGCCGGAGGCCGTGCACAGCCGCTCGCCCATCTACCGCGCGCTGGAGCACGAGGGCGTGCAGTTCGGCTTCAACGCGGCACCGGCCTATGCGCTGCTGGGCCTGGCGGAGCGCGCACCCGATGCGGCGACCACGCCGCCGGTGACGGCCTATGCGACCTTCATGCTCGACTCACCCGAAGCGGTCGACGCCGCCGTGCGCGAAGCCGCGGCGACCGGCGGCCGGGTGCTGAAGGCGCCCTACGCCACCTACTACGGCCAATGGCAGGCCGTGCTGAGCGACCCGGAGCAGCATGTGTTCCGCGTGAGCACGGCGTCGCTGCCGCCCGGCGTGGCGCCGGCACCGCGACCCGCCTGAACGACTAGGCCCAGCCCGTCTCGATCTCAGTGGTGACCTCGGTCATCAGCTTGTGGACCGGGCACTTGGCGGCCACCCGCAGCAGTTCGGCGCGCTGGGTCTCGTCGAGCGCGCCCGTCACGCGCAGCGAGGTCTTCAGGCGGTAGACGCCCTTGCGCTCGGCGCTGTCGTCGCGATCGACCAGCACCTCGATGTCCTCGATCGGCATGTTCTTCCGCTGCGCATAGAGCATCACCGTGAGCGCCTTGCAGGCGGCCAGCGAGGCGTCGTACAGGTCGTGCGGCGTGGCGGCGCCCTGCCCGTCCGGCTGCGTCACGTCGGCGGCGAAGGCCTCGTTGCGGATGCGCACCGTGTGGCGGGTGCCTGTGGTGCTGTCGCGTCGGACTGAAATGCTCATGGGGTCTCCTGATGGGATGTATGTCGAGAAAAAGGAATGCTCAGCCCGCGCCGCCGTAGCGCTCGGTGCGGATACGCTCGGCGGGCACGGCCGCGTCGAGCAGGCCGGTGGTGACCGCCTCGACGAAGCGGTTGGCACCGCAGACAAAGACATGGGCGGGCACATGGCCCCAGGCGGCCAGCAGCCGCTGCAGCGCGGTGCTGTCGAGCCGCTGCACGAGGTCGCCCGGCCGGTGGGCCGCATCGCGCGTCGTGACCGCCACGAAGCGCAGCAGTGGCGCGCGCGCCTGCAGCGCGACCAGTTCGTCGCGAAAGGCCAGCTCGGCCCAGGTGCGCGCGGACACCACCAGCAGCAGGGGCACGCCAGCACCGGACGCGTGCCAATCCCGCACCATCGCCATCAGCGGCGCGACGCCCGAGCCGCCACCCACCAGCAGCAGCGGGCCGCCGTCGGCCGGGCGCCAGACGAAGTGCCCGCCGAGCGGGCCGCGCACCTCGAGGTGGTCGCCAGGCGCCACTACCTCGTGGAAGAAGGGCGACACCTCGCCGTCCTCGAGCTTCTCGACGATGAGTTCGATCGGCATCACACCCGGCGCGGAAGCGACCGAATAGCTGCGCTGCGCGGCATAGCCGTCGGGCGCGGTGAGCCGCACCACCAGGTGCTGGCCGGCCAGCCCGGGGGCCAGCGGCGCGCGCAGGAAGACGCTGACGATGCGCGGCGTGAGCACCGCGACGCGCTCGACCACCGCGTCGTGCCACGGCGAGGCAGCGGGCATCGAAGGGGGCGACGGCGTCACGCCGCTCACGGATCGTCCGAGTAGCGTTGCTGCTTCCACGGATCGCCGCGCAGGTGATAGCCCCGCAGTTCCCAGAACCCGGCCTCGTCGCGCGCCGTGAAGCGCAGGCCCTTGATCCACTTGGCGCTTTTCCAGAAGTACAGGTGCGGCACCAGCAGCCGCGCCGGCCCGCCATGCTCGGCCGCGAGCGGCGCGCCGTTGAAGCGGGTGGCGACCATCGCGCGGCCGTCGAGCAGATCGGCCGCGGGCACGTTGGTGTCGTAGTCGTCGTGCGAGATCGCGAGCGTGTAGGCGCTGGGCGCCGACACGCCGGCCGCGGCGAGCAGCTCGTCGATGGTGACACCTTCCCAGGTCGTGTCGAACTTCGACCAGGTGGTCACGCAGTGGATGTCCCCCTGCCACACGGTGTGCGGCAGCGCTTCGAATTCGGTCCAGCTCCAGCTGGCCAGCGGGCGCGGGCCGTCGCTGAGCGTGAAACGCCAGGTGGCGAGGTCGACGCGTGGCGTCGGCCCCTTGGACAGGACAGGAAAGTCGTCGGTCTCGAACTGGCCCGGCGGCAGGCGGCTCGCGAAAGCAGCGCTCGGGCGTCGTCCGGTGAAGCCTCGGGTGGCCATGGTCGAACTCCTTGAAGGGGGAACCATGGTAGCGCCGCACGGCGGCAGGCGCTGCGCCTCCAAAGTAGCAGTCGGCCCACATCCGGCGTGCGGCGCCGGGCTCATCATTGGCATGTGTCCTGCATGCACACACACCGAGCCATGAAATCCAAGAACACCCTCCCCCACCCCATCGAAGTCACCCTGGACGAGCGCGACGGCCGCTACCTGCGCAAGGCCATCTTCTGGTCGCATGCCGGCGGGCGGCGCGGCAACCGGCCCTTCGGCGCCGTCATCGTCTCCGCCGAAGGCGAGGTGCTGGCCGAGGGCTACTGCAACAGCACCGAGACCGGCGACGTCACCGGCCACGCCGAAGTCACCGCCATCCGCGCGCTGGCCAGCAGGCGCCCGGGCCGGGAGGTGATGGCCGGCGCCACCCTCTACTCGTCGGCCGAGCCCTGCGTGATGTGCGCAGGCGCCATCTTCTGGGCCAACATCGGCCGCGTGGTGTTCGGCATCGACGCCGAACGCCTGCGCCTGTTCCGCGGCGACCGTGGCGACCAGCGCGATGCCGAGCTGTCCTGCCGCGACGTGTTCGCCGCCTCGCCGCACCCCATTGAATGCATCGGGCCCGCCCTCATCGGCGAAGCGAGCGCGGCGCACGAAGGCGCCTGGAAGGAGTGAGCTTGCGCCGCCGATAGACTCGCCGCATGCCCTGGCACGCCCGACTCGCGCTCGACTACAGCGCCGAACAACAACGCAGCGTCGCACGCTTTCGTCACGACGGCCCGCTGCGCATCCTGCAAAGCCTCTACCCCGAGGGCGACGCGATCTGCCACAACGTGCTGGTGCACCCGCCCGGCGGCTTGGTGGGCGGCGACACGCTCGACATCGCCATCACCGGCACGGCCGGCAGCCACGGCCTCATCACCACACCGGGCGCGACGCGCTTCTACCGCTCCGAAGGCGAGGCCGCGGTGCAGCGCACCCAGATCACGCTGGCGGCCGATGCACGCCTCGAATGGCTGCCGCTCGAAGCGCTCTGCTACAGCGGCTGCCAAGCCGAGAACCGCCTGCGCATGGAACTCGCGCCCGGTGCCGAGCTGCTGGGCTGGGACGTGACCGCCCTCGGCCTGCCCAACGCGGGCCTGCCCTTCGAACGTGGCAGCCTGCTGCAGCACATCGAGGTGCCGGGCACGTGGCTCGAACGCGGCCGCCTCGACGCGACCGACCACCGCCTGCTGCAAAGCCCGATCGGCCTGGCCGGCCAACGCTGCCTCGCGTCGCTCTTCTTCGTGGCCGGTGCGCCGATCTCGAAGGCGCGCCGCGCTACGCTGCTCGACAGCGCACGGGCCCTGGCCGATGCGCATCCGCTGGCGATGAGCGCGGGCGCCACCGCGCCGCATGCCGAGGTGGTCGTGCTGCGCGTGCTGGCGCCCGTGGTCGAACCCGCGATGCAGCTGCTGCGGCAGGTGTGGCAGGCCTGGCGCGCGGAGCTGTGGCAGCTGCGCAGCGCCACGCCGCGCATCTGGTCGATGTAGGGCCTTCGTTCAGGCAATTTCCACCCGGTCACGGCCCTGTGCCTTGGCCCGGTAGAGCGCCGCGTCGGCGCGCGCGAGCAGGGCGTCGAGCGTGTCGGCGGGCCCCTGGAACACCGCCATGCCGATGCTGACGCTGAGCCGGCCGATGCCAGCGGCCGCCAGCGGCGACTCGGGCGCAAAAGGCTCGCCCACTCCCGCGCGCAGGCGCTCGGCCACGGCCCGTGCGCCGTCGTGTCCCAGGCCGGGTAGCACGACGAGGAATTCCTCGCCCCCGTAACGTCCCAGCCGCGCCAAGGGCGGCATCGGTGCCTGCAGGCGCAGTGCCAGCTCGCGCAGCACCTCGTCCCCCGTCTGGTGACCGAACGCGTCGTTGATGCGCTTGAAGTGATCGGCGTCGAGCATCAGCAGGGACAACGCACCGTCGCCGGCGCCGCGCCGGGCGCGGGTGACTTCGTGCTCGCAGCGCTCGATCAGCGCGCGCCGGTTCAGCATGCCGGTCAGCGGATCGTGCGTGGCCATGAACTCGAACTCCAGGCGCAGCCGGTCGGTGGCCATCAGCACGCCCGCGATGCTCAGCATCAAGGCGGTGAGCGAGTACATGACGATGTACAGCGACTGCAGCCACGTGGCATCGAGCATGCCGACGCCCGCTTCGCCCAGGACCGCACTCAGGCAGCGCAGGCCCGCCACCAGCGACTGCAGCAGCAGCAGGCCCGTCATGAGGCGCCGGCCGACGCGTTTGGTCCGGTGGCGCAGGTAGAGCCGGGCATGCGCGAAGAACAGCCCTGAAATCGCGAACGTGAAGACCGCCAGGCGTATCGGGTAGCTGGGCTGCACCTCGGAAAACCAGAACAGCACCACGCCCAGGACGACCGTCACGGCGCTCCAGGCGCGCGTGTCGCGCTCATGGCCGAGAAAGAGCTGGCTGCCCGCGTAGTACAGGATGCAGCCCTGGAACAGCACCATGTTGGCCAGCACGATGCTGAAGATGTCCGGGACCACACCGCGCAGCGCGAAGAGCACGGTGCTGACGAAGCTGGCGAGCGGCGCGAGCGTCCACTCGCGCAGTCCGCGGATGCTCGGCGGGTAGCTGCGCCGCATCGAGAAGAGCACCACGGACATCAGCAGGCCCATCAGTCCGGCGAGCACGATGATGGAGCGCGGGTCCAAGGCGGACGACAGGGTCGGCATGAAACAGGGGGTGGAAAGGCGGGGGAGCTTTCGAGGTTAACGCACCGGCGCGACGCGTTACAGCTTGAGTGCCGAGGCCCTTGTGCGTTTTTCGGGAAGTGCGCTGACACCGGCGATGGCCCCGCAGCGCCACAGTGGCTCGGCCGCATGACCGCCGTCCACACCGACATTCCCGCCCGCCTCGACCGCCTGCCGTGGTCGCGCTGGCACTGGCGCATGGTGATCGCGCTGGGCATCGCCTGGGTGCTCGACGGGCTCGAGGTCACGCTGGTCGGCTCGCTCGGCGGCGTGCTCGAACGCGACGACACGCTCGGCCTCAGCGCTGCGCAGATCGGTGGCGCGGGCTCCCTCTACATCGGTGGTGCCGTGGTCGGCGCCCTGGTGTTCGGCCGGCTGGCCGACCGATGGGGGCGCAAGAAGCTCTTCCTCGTCACGCTGGCCGTGTACACCGTGGCGAGCTTCGCGACCGCGTTCTCGCCTGGCTTTCTCTTCTTCGCGTTCTGCCGCTTCATGACGGGCGTGGGCATCGGCGGCGAGTACGCGGCCATCAACTCGGCGATCGACGAGCTCATCCCCGCCCGTGTGCGCGGGCGTGTCAACCTCGCGATCAACGGCAGCTTCTGGGTCGGTGCGGCGCTGGGTGCCGGGCTGAGCCTGGTGCTGCTCGACCCACGCGTGCTGGGGCCGGTGTGGGGCTGGCGCGCCGGCTTCGGGCTGGGGGCGCTGTTGGCGTTCGCGATCCTGCTGGTGCGGCGCGACGTGCCCGAGAGCCCGCGCTGGTTGATCGCCCATGGACACGCCGACGAAGCGAACGCGGTCATCGAGCGCATCGAGGCAGAGGTGGCGACGCAGCACGGGCCGCTGGCGCCGGTGACCGAGCGCTTTAGCTTCGTGCGCCGGGCGGCACCCTCGATGCGGGAGGTGGCGCACGTGCTGTTGCGGCGCTACCGGCAGCGCAGCATCGTCGCACTGTCGCTGATGGTGTCGCAGGCCTTCTTCTACAACGCGATCTTCTTCACCTACGCGCTGGTGCTCACGCGCTTCCATGGCGTACCCGAGGGCCGCGTGGCGCTGTACATCTTTCCCTTCGCGCTGGGCAACGTGCTGGGGCCGTTGCTGCTGGGCCCGCTGTTCGACCGGATCGGGCGCCGCCGGATGATCGCCTTCACGTACACGCTGTCGGGCGTCGGCCTGGCGCTGACCGGCGCGGCCTTCATGGCCGGCTGGTTGACCGCGCTGACGCAGGCGCTGTGCTGGTCGGCCGTGTTCTTCCTCGCCTCGGCCGCCGCGAGTTCGGCGTACCTGACGGTGAGCGAGGTGTTTCCGCTGGAGATGCGCGCGCTCGCGATCTCGCTCTTCTATGCGGTCGGCACGGGGGCCGGCGGCTTCGTGGCGCCGTGGCTCTTCGGCGTGCTGATCGACACCGGCAGCCGCGGTGCCGTCACCGTCGGCTACGGCATCGGCGCGGTGCTGGTGATCGGCGCCGGGCTGATCGCGCTGCGATGGGGCGTGAATGCGGAGCGGCGGTCGCTGGAAGACATCGCGCCGCCGATGGGCAGCGCCGACCGGCGCTAGCTCAGTGCGTGGCGCGTCGACGCGCGTCGGCCACCGCCCACGCGAAGATGCCGAGCCCGGCCAGCCCCAGCAAGGCGCCGACCCAGCCGGTCGACGTCCAGCCCAGGCCCGCGCTGATGGCTAGGCCGCCCAGCCAGGCGCCGAGCGCGTTGGCCATGTTGAAAGCCGAGTGGTTGAGCGCGGCGGCAAGCGTCTGTGCTTCGCCGGCCACGTCCATCAGGCGGATCTGCAGGGCCGGCCCGATGGCGACGACGGTGCCGATCAAGAAGGTGGCAATGGCCGCCGTGACCACATGCTGCGCCGCGAAGACGAACAGCACCAGCACCGCCACCGACCACACCAGGAGGCCGCCGATGGTGCGCATCAACGACTTGTCGGCCAGCCGCGCGCCGACCAGGTTGCCCGCCACCATGCCGAGGCCGAAGAGCGCGAGCACGAAAGGCACGTGGCCCACCGACAGCCCCGCCACTTCGGTGAGCGTGGGCTTGATGTAGCTGAACACCGCGAACATGCCGCCGAAGCCGATCGCGCCGATGCCCAGCGTGAGCCAGACCTGCGGCCGGCGCAGCGCATCGAGCTCGCGCAGCGGGCTGGCGCCCGCCGTGGCCGGCATGTCGGGCACGCCGCGCCGGACCATGACCATGGCCAGCACCGCGATGACCCCGACGAAGACGAAGGCCGCGCGCCAGCCGAAGTACTGCCCCAGGGTGGCCGCGATGGGCACGCCCACCAACGTGGCGCCGGTGAGCCCGAGCATGACCAGTCCGACCGCACGCGCCCGCGCCCCGGGCGGCGCCAGCGTGGCCGCCACCAGCGCCGCGACGCCGAAGTAGGTGCCATGCGGCAGGCCGGTGAGAAAGCGCATCAGGTTGAGCGACAGGTAGCCCGGTGCCAGCGCCGACGCGAAGTTGCCCAGCGCGTAGATGCCCATCAGCGCGATGAGCAGCGCGCGGCGGTTCCAGCCGGCCGCCAGCACGGCGAGCACGGGCGCACCGATCACGACGCCCAGCGCGTAGGCGCTGATGACATGGCCGGCCTGGGGAATGCTCACGCCGATGTCCCGGGCGACTTCGGGCAGCAGGCCCATGATCACGAATTCGCCGGTGCCGATGGAGAAGCCGCCGACACCGAGTGCCAGCACGGCGCGCAGCAGGGTGCGGTCGGCGTCGGGCGCGCGAACGGCGGCAGACGCATCGGCGTCGAGTTCGGAAGACAAGGAGGAGGTGGTCATGGCAAAGCGAGCGTGCGAGCAGGCCGAGCGCACGAACGACGCCCGAAGACCAGGGGTTAACCCTTGGTCACCGGACCATAACACGCAGGCCCCGCCGCTGCAGGCGGCGGGCCATGCGATTCAGATGGCGACAAGTTGCCGTACGCCGTTGGCTTCCATGTCCTTGCCCAGGCCACGTGCGATGACTTCGCCGCGCTCCATCACGAGGTAGTCGTCGGCGAGTTCCTGCGCGAAGTCGTAGTACTGCTCGCACAGCACGATCGCCATGTCGCCGCGGTCGGCCAGCATGCGGATGACGCGGCCGATGTCCTTGATGATGCTCGGCTGGATGCCTTCGGTCGGCTCGTCGAGGATCAACAGCTTGGGTTTGGGCGCCAGCGCACGGGCAATGGCCAGTTGCTGCTGCTGCCCGCCGGAGAGGTCGCCGCCGCGGCGGTTCATGAACTGTTTGAGGATCGGGAACAGCTCGAACAGCTCGGCCGGGATCGGCGTGCTGCCACTCTTGTAGGCCAGGCCCATGCGCAGGTTCTCCTCCACGGTGAGCCGCGCGAAGATCTCCCGCCCCTGCGGCACGAAGCCCATGCCGGCGCGCGCGCGTTCGTACGGCGTTTTCTTCTGGATCGGCTGGCCGTCGAATTCGATGCTGCCGCTCTTGATCGGCACCAGGCCCATCAATGACTTGAGCAGGGTGGTCTTGCCGACGCCGTTGCGGCCGAGCAGCACGGTGACCTTGCCGAGCGTCGCGGTGAAGCTCACGTCGCGCAGGATGTGGGAGCCGCCGTAGTACTGGTGGATGTTCTTGACTGTGAGCATTTGCTTTCCTCCTCAGTTGTTCGGAGCGCGTCCGTTTTCCTTGGATACGGCGCCCGGCAGGCGGTGCGGGCCAGCCGACCCCGGTGCGCCGGCCGCTGCGCGGCTTCCCTGCGGTGCTCGCACCATCGGCTGCGTCGCAGAACTCGCTGCGCTCACTTCGTTCTCTTCGCTCAGACAGCTGCGACGAGTCAGATGACGAAGCGCGCTGCGCGCGCAGCCGATGGCGCTGTGCTCCTCGGCGGCGCACAGGGGATCGCCCGGCCCGCACCGCCTGCCGGGCTTGGTGGGACGCAATCGCTGCGCTCGCTGGACAGAGATGCACAACGGTCGCGTCCACGTCGGTGGGCGGTAGGCCTGCGGGCGGCTGTCCGGCTGCGGCGAGCATCGCAGCGAAAGGCGGATCAGGGCCGCAGCTGTCTGAGCGCAACGAAGTGAAGCGAGTTCTGCGGACCCCGTCTTTCGCGAGGAGCAGCAGCGAAGTCCGAAGGACCGCAGTCGTCTGCCGCCCGCAGGCCTACCGCCCGCCGACGCCCCACGTACAAAGAGAACCTCAGCGCCCAAGATAAACCTCGATTACGCGCTCATCCGCCTGCACCTCATCCAAAGTGCCTTGCGCCAACACCGAACCATCGCACAACACTGTCACGATCTCAGAGATGGTGCGAATGAAGCTCATGTCATGCTCCACCACCATCAGCGAGTGCTTGCCCTTCAGCGTGAGGAAGAGCTCCGCCGTGCGCGCCGTTTCCTCGTCGGTCATGCCGGCCACAGGCTCGTCGAGCAGCAGCAGCTTCGGGTCCTGCATCAGCAGCATGCCGATCTCCAGCCACTGCTTCTGGCCGTGGCTCAGGTTGCCTGCCGTGCGCGACACGCTGTCGGCCAGGTGGATGGTCTCGATGATCTCGGCCAGCCGATCGCTCTGCGCGGAGTCGAGCTTGAACAGCATCGAGCGCTTCACGCCCTTGTCGGTCTTCAGCGCGAGTTCGAGGTTCTCGAACACCGTGAGCTGCTCGAACACCGTCGGCTTCTGGAACTTGCGGCCGATGCCCAGTTGGGCGATGTCGGCTTCCTTGTGGCGCAGCAGGTCGATGGTGCTGCCGAAGAACACGGTGCCCGAGTCGGGCCGTGTCTTGCCGGTGATGATGTCCATCATCGTGGTCTTGCCGGCGCCGTTCGGGCCGATGATGCAGCGCAGCTCGCCGGGCGCGATGTCCAGGCTCAGCTTGTTGATCGCCTTGAAGCCGTCGAAGCTCACGCACACGTCCTCGAGGTAAAGGATGCGGCCGTGCGTCACGTCGACCTCGCCCGGCGTCGCATGCCGGCCGAAGCCTGCGGCGCGGCCACCGGATTCGGTCTCGGGGGTGTAGGCGTACCCCGCCGCCTTGGCGGCGCGCTGGGCGCCGGCTTCCATCAGATCGGGCGTCATGCGCGGGCTCCCTTCGGCTCGACAGCGATGGGTGGCAAGGCGCTCGGCTCCACGCCTTCCGATGCGGCCAGCGCACGCTGGGCCTCCAGGCGGCCGTCGCTCAATGCCTTCTTGTCCTTCGACCGCCACTTGCGCACCAGCCCGACGATGCCGTTCGGCAGGAACAGCGTGACGGCAATGAACAGCGCGCCCAGGAAGTACAGCCAGTACTCGGGGTACGCCACCGTCAGCCAGCTCTTCGCGCCGTTGACGATGAAGGCGCCGATGATCGGCCCGATGAGCGTCGCGCGCCCGCCGACCGCCGCCCACACGGCGATCTCGATCGAGTTGGCCGCGCTCATCTCGCCCGGGTTGATGATGCCGACCTGCGGCACATACAGCGCGCCGGCCACGCCGCACATGATGGCGGAGATGACCCAGATCGTGAGCTTGTACGGCAGCGGGTTGTAGCCCGAGAACATCACGCGCGTCTCCGCGTCGCGGATGGCCTGCAGCACGCGGCCGAACTTGCTGCCGATGAGCCACTTGCTGAACAGGAAGAAGCCCAGCAGCGTGGCACCGGTGAGTGCGAACAGCGTCATGCGCATCTCCTGCGTCGCGATCGGGATGCCCAGGATGCGCTTGAAGTCGGTGAAGCCGTTGTTGCCGCCGAAGCCCGTCTCGTTGCGGAAGAACAGCAGCATCGCGGCGAAGGTCATGGCCTGCGTGATGATCGAGAAGTACACGCCCTTGATGCGCGAACGGAAGGCGAAGAAGCCGAACACGAAGGCGATCAGGCCGGGCACCGCGACGATGAGGATCAGCGTCATCACGAAGCTGTCGCTGAAGGTCCAGTGCCAGGGCAGCGTCTTCCAGTCGAGGAACACCATGAAGTCCGGCAGGTCGCTCTTGTAGTTGCCGTCGCGGCCGATCTGGCGCATGAGGTACATGCCCATCATGTAGCCGCCCAGCGCGAAGAACATGCCGTGGCCGAGCGACAGGATGCCGGTGTAGCCCCAGATGAGGTCCATGGCCAGTGCGCAGATGGCGTAGCACATGATCTTGCCGACCAGCGCCACCGCGTAGTCGCTCATGTAGAACATGCTCTCGCGCGGCACCAGCAGGTTGAGCATCGGTGCGACGGCGCACACCACGATCAGCGCGACGAAGAAAACCGTCCAGCCCTTGCCGCTGAGCAGCGGGCCCTTGGTAGGAAGTA
Source organism: Variovorax sp. J2L1-78 (assembly GCF_030317205.1). Classification (NCBI taxonomy): domain Bacteria; kingdom Pseudomonadati; phylum Pseudomonadota; class Betaproteobacteria; order Burkholderiales; family Comamonadaceae; genus Variovorax; species Variovorax arabinosiphilus. The sequence continues at coordinate 2,392,950 of NZ_JASZYB010000001.1, forward strand.
CGACTTTGCTCATGCCTCGGCACTCCGGCCCTTCATGGCGAAGATGCCTTGAGGACGCTTCTGGATGAAGATGATGATGAAGACGAGTACCGCGATCTTCGCGAGCACCGCACCGGCCCAGCCTTCGATGAACTTGTTCAGGATGCCCAGCCCCATGGCCGCGTAGACGGTGCCGGCGAGTTGGCCGACGCCGCCCATCACCACCACCATGAACGAGTCGACGATGTAGCTCTGGCCGAGGTCGGGGCCGACGTTGCCGATCTGGCTGAGCGCGCAGCCCGCGAGGCCGGCGATGCCGGAGCCGAGTGCGAAGGCGTAGGTGTCGATGCGCGCGGTGTTCACGCCCATGCACGAGGCGATCGGCCGGTTCTGCGTCACGCCGCGCACGAACAGGCCGAGCCGCGTGCGGCCGATGAGCCAGCCCATCGCCAGCAGCACCAGCACCGCGAAGATGATGATGCCGATGCGGTTCCACGGCAGCGTCACGTTGCTCAGCATGGTGAAGCCGCCGCTCATCCAGCCGGGGTTCTCCACGCCGACGTTCTGCGCGCCGAAGAGCGATCGCACCATCTGCTGCAGCATCAGGCTGATGCCCCAGGTGGCCAGCAGCGTTTCGAGCGGCCGGCCGTACAGGAAGCGGATCACGCCGCGCTCCAGCACCGCGCCGACCAGCGCCGCGGCCAGGAACGACACCGGGATGGCGGCGACCAGGTACAGGCCGAACATCGATTCCGGGACGTAGCGCTGGAAGATGCCCTGCATCACGTAGGTCGCGTAGGCGCCGATCATCATCAGCTCGCCATGCGCCATGTTGATCACGCCCATCAGCCCGTAGGTGATGGCCAGGCCCAGCGCGGCCAGCAGCAGCACCGAACCCAGGCTGATGCCGCTGAAGACCGCATTGATGCGGTCACCCCAGACCAGCGCGCCGTCGATGCGCTCGATGGAAGCGACGATGGCGCTCTTCACGCCCGCATCGGTCTCGTCGGCCAGCCGCTGGTTCAGCAGCAGCTTGATGTCGGGGCTCTTGCGCTCGGCCAGCGCCTTCGCGGCGTCGATGCGCTTGGCGGCGTCGGCGCTGTTGAGCATCGAGGCAGCGCGTACCAGTTCGAGCTGGGCCTTGATCGACGGGTTGGTCTCGGCCGCCAGCGCGCGCTCGACCGCCGGCAGGCGCGATTCGCTCGGCTCCTTCAGCAGCGCCTGCGCCGCCTCGGCGCGGACCTTCTCGTCCTTGCTGGTCAGCTGAAGCACGGCCTGCGCGGCGTCGAAGGCGCCACGCATCAGGTTGTTGTTGACGACGTCCTCGGCGTCGTCGGGCACCTTCGCCTCGACGCCGGTGACCGGGTCGTAGCCTTTGTCGTCCTTCATCACGAAGACCTTGTCGGCGGTGTACTTGACCGCGTCGTCGGCCATCGCCTGGATGAAGGCCGCGGTCTTCTCGTCGGCCGTGAGCACCGCCTTGTCGAGCGCGGCGATGCGCGCCTCGGTGTCGCCCGAGGCGATGGCCCGGGCCTCGTCGACCGTCAGCGCATGGGCGCCCGTGGCTGCGAGGAGTGCAGCCAGCAGCGCGGAATGAAGGAGTCGCCGGAGCATGGAGTTCGTCCCGTCTGGTGATCAAGAAAAAGGCCCGTGCTGCCAACGCAACGACGGGCCCTGCGAGTCGGCATGCCACTCGGGCATGCGGCCCTGTGCTGCTTACATCGACTTGCCGGCGGGCTGGTCGGGCTTCTTGTCGTTGCCTTCGATGTACGGGCTCCACGGCTTGGCCTTGACCGGGCCGGGCGTCTTCCACACCACGTTGAACTGGCCGTCGGCCTTGATCTCGCCGATGAACACGCTCTTGTGCAGGTGGTGGTTCTTCTCGTCCATCTTCGAGACGATGCCCGACGGTGCGTTGAAGGTCTGGCCGGCCATGGCGGCGATCACCTTGTCGGTGTCGGTCGACTTGGCCTTCTCGACGGCCTGCTTCCACATGTGGATGCCGATCCAGGTGGCTTCCATCGGGTCGTTGGTCAGCGGCTTGTCCATGTGGCCAGGGATCTTCTTGGCCTTGGCGTACTCGCTCCACTGCTTGATGAAGGCGGTGTTGGTCGGGTTCTTGATCGACATGAAGTAGTTCCATGCGGCCAGGTGACCCACCAGCGGCTTGGTATCCACGCCGCGCAGTTCCTCTTCGCCCACGGAGAAGGCGACGACCGGCACGTCCTTGGCCTTCAGGCCCGCGTTGCCCAGTTCCTTGTAGAAGGGCACGTTGGAGTCGCCGTTGATGGTCGACACCACGGCCGTCTTGCCGCCGGCCGAGAACTTCTTGATGTCGGCGACGATGGTCTGGTAGTCGCTGTGGCCGAAGGGCGTGTACTTCTCGTCGATGTCCGACTCCTTCACGCCCTTGCTCTTGAGGTAGGCACGCAGGATCTTGTTGGTGGTGCGCGGGTACACGTAGTCGGTGCCCAGCAGCACCCAGCGCTTGGCGCCGCCGCCTTCCTTGCTCATCAGGTAGTCGACCGCCGGGATGGCCTGCTGGTTGGGCGCTGCGCCCGTGTAGAACACGTTCTTCGACAGCTCTTCACCTTCGTACTGCACCGGGTAGAACAAGAGGCCGTTCATTTCCTCGACCACCGGCAGCACCGACTTGCGCGACACCGAGGTCCAGCAGCCGAAGATCACCGAGACCTTGTCCTGGCCGAGCAGCTGCTTGGTCTTCTCGGCGAACAGCGGCCAGTTGGAGGCCGGGTCGACGATCACGGGCTCGAGCTGCTTGCCCATCACGCCGCCCTTCTTGTTGATGTCCTCGATGGCCATCAGCACGGTGTCCTTCAACACCGTTTCCGAGATGGCCATGGTGCCGGACAGCGAGTGCAGCACGCCGACCTTGATGGTGTCGGCAGCGAACGCCGGCGCAGCGGAGATGCTGGCCAGCGCGACGGCGGCGGTGAGCGCCTTGAGGGTGAAACGACGTTGCATGGTGACTCCTGCTCCTGTGTGGTTTGACTGAGACCGCTGCATGCATCGGGTCGATGTGCAGCGATGGAGCGAAGTCTCTTCGGGCGGGAGGAAGTCACAAATACGCCGGGTGGCGTACGGGCCGCGCAGGCCCTGGGCAGCCGGCGGTCAGTTGATGTCGAGCTTCGCCTTGGTCGCGAGTTCCTTCCACTTGCGGGTGTCGGACTCGATGAACTGCTGTGCGTCCTTCGCGCTGCCCTTACCCGCGATGGAGCCGCTGGCCACGAGCGCCGGCCGAAGCTCGGCCGATGCGGCGACCTCGTTGATCCACGTGTTGAGTTGCTGCACCTGCGCCGCCTGCATGCCCTTCGGTGCTGCGACCACGTACCACTGCGCGGCGTCGTAGTCCTTCAGCCCGGCCTCCTTCATGGTCGGCACGTCGGGCAGGCTCTCGATCCGGTAGCCGGTGGTGACGGCGTAGGCCTTGAGCTTGCCGGACTTGATCTGCTGCAGCACCGGCGTCACGCCCAGCATGCCGAGCGGAATCTGCGCGCCCACCACGTCGACCACGGCCTGGCCGCCGCCCTTGTACGGCACGTGCGTCATGGCCGTGCCCGCGCTCACGTTGAAGAGTTCGCCGGCCAGGTGCTGCGACGTGCCGTTGCCGGACGTCGCATAGCTCCACGCGGCCGGGTTCTTCTTCATCGCTTGAATGAGCTCCGACATCTGCGCCGGCGCATTCGGCATGCCGCTCACCAGCACCATCGGCCCCTGCGCCAGCGTAGCGACCGCCACCAGTTCCTTGCCCACCTCGGGCGGCTGCGTCGCGTACAGCACCGGGCCGGGCACGGTGATGAGCGTGTAGCCGTCCGGTGCGGCCTTGGCCGCGGCCTGCAGCGCGATGGCGCCCGACGCGCCGGGCCGGTTCTCCACCACCACCGACTGCCCGGTCTTCTCGCCGAGCTTGCGCGCGGCGACGCGCGTGAGCACGTCGACGGTGCCGCCGGGCGGGAAGCCGACGATCCAGGTGATGGGCTTGGCGTTGGGCCAAGCCGTGGCGTCGCCGGCAGCCCACACGGTGGCGGGCAGGGTCAGTGCAACGGCGGCGGCCAGGAGCGTGCGGCGAAGGAAGATGGACGAAGACATGCAAGGTTCCTCAAAAGGGATGACGGGGTGGCGGCGTTCAGTCGGGCTGGCCCGGCGGCGTGTTCGGAAACTGCTGGCAGCTCTTGTTGAAGGCCTGCACCATGCGCAGCACGGGGCCGAGCACCCAGGTGTTGAAGACCAGCACGTCGGTCTCTTCCTTGGGGTCGCGCGTGAGGTTGAAGAGGTAGGGCGACTCGAGCTTGCCCTTGCCCTCGTTCACCTCGGGCTCCCAGTAGAAGTGCAGCTTCCAGTCGCGCCACTTCACCGCGCGCAGGTCGTTCTTGATGTAGAACAAGAAGCCTTCGCGCGCCGACTTCTCCTGTTCGCCGAACAGGAAGGCACGCTGATCCACGCCATCGATGGGGCGGTCGGCCGGCAGCGGTGCACCGGCCACGGCCGCCAGCGTGGTGAAGAGGTCGGTCACGTGCACCAGTTCGTTGCTGGTGCGGCCCGGCGCGATCCTGCCCGGCCAGCGCGCGATGAAGGGCACGCGCAGGCTGCCTTCCATCGCCGTGTGGTACGTGCCGCGCCATGGGCCGGCGGTGCCGCGGTACGGCGCGCGGAACTCCGGGCCGTTGTCGCTGCAGAAGATGAAGAGCGTGTCGTTCGCGATGCCGAGGCGCTCGACCTCGTCGACGATCTGGCCGACGCGGTGGTCCATCTCGACCATCGAATCCGCGAAGTCGCCCGCGCCGGTGTGCCCCGCGAAGTCCGGATGCGGCAGCGTCGGAAAGTGCAGGTGTACCAGCGGCAGGTACAGGAAGAAGGGCTTGCGCGCCGCATGGTGGCGCTGCATGAAGGCCTGCGCGTGCTCGACCAGCTCGGCGTCGATGCCGCGGCGGCTGTCGAGGTCGTAGACCTTCACGATCTCCGACGGCTCGCCGCGCCGGCCACGCATGATGTGCGGGATGTCGGCCACCGACGGGTCGAAGCCGACCGTCGAAGTGAACTGGCTTTCGTCGGTGGTGCGCGGGATGCCGTACCACTCGTCGAAGCCGCGGTCCGACGGGTAGCGGCCCTCGATATCGCCGAGGTGCCACTTGCCGAAGTGCGCCGTGGCATAGCCCTGCGCCGACAGCAGTTCGGCCAGCGTCCGCTCCCAACGCGTGAGTCCCTGCGGCAGGCCCGGCGGCACCGACTGCAGGCAACCGGTGCGGATGGGATGCCGCCCGCTCATCAGGGCGGAGCGGGTCGGCACGCAGTCGCTCTCGACGTTGAAGTTCTGCAGCAGCAGCCCTTGGCGTGCCAGTGCGTCGATGCGCGGCGTGGGGGCGCCGCGCAGGGCGCCGCCGCCGTAGCAGCCGAGCTCGCCCCAGCCGAGGTTGTCGGCGACGATGAGGACGATGTTGGGTGGATTCACGGTCGGTTCTCGTTGAAGCTGTGGTCGCTTCAATCTAGCCAGACCGGTGCCAGATGCCATTCCCTTCGATAGAGAGTCCGATAACCCACGGGAATGCCCCGCGGTGCACCGCGCGCCGGCTTCGGTGCCGGTCAGCGTGCGGCGGGTGCAGCGGCCGGCAGGCGGTCTGCCAGCAGCAGATCGCGAAAGGCCGTCATCAGCGGCGACCACGTGGCCCGTGGCCGCGTGAGCAGCACCAGCGTGCGCCGCAATTCGAGCATCGGCAAGGGCAGCGCTTCGACGCGGCCACGCCAGGCGCGCAGGACCGAGGCCGGCACCAGGCCCACCAGGTCGGTGCTGGCGATCAGGCCCATGGCGGCCTCCGACATGTAGTCGGCCTCCAGCGTGACGCGCGGTTCCGGGGCACCGGCCTGCTCGAAGATCTGCATCACCAGGCGGCGCGCAGCGCTCTGGCGGCTCGGCATGGCCCAGGCGCAATCGGTCAGATCCGACAGCGTCAGCGCGGCCCGTCGCGCCAGCGGGTGGTCGGCGCGCGCAGCCACGCGAACCGTGTCCTCGCTCAGCGCCAGCTGGTCGCAACCGAACGAGATGCCGGGGTAGGACGGCACGACAGCCACGTCGAGTTCGGCCTTTTCCACCGCCTCGTTGAGCGCATCGGACTTGCCGATGACCATCGTCAGGCGCAGGCCCGGCCGGTGGCGCACCATGTCCGACAGCACGCGCACCGCGGGGCCGTCGCTCGCCGCGTTGGTCAGGCCGACGCGCAGCAGGCCCGCATGCTGCGCCCGCAGTTCGGACGCAGACCGCATCAACTCGAGGTGCTCGGTGTCGAAGCGCCGCGCCGATTCGAGGAAGAGCTGGCCCTCGGCGGTGAGGCGAGCGCCGTGCGCGCCGCGCTCGAACAGCGCGACACCGACGGCATCCTCCAGCCGCCGGATCGCCTTCGACACCGCGGGCTGCGTCACGCCGACGGCCTCGGCCGCACGGCCGACGTGGCCCTGGCGGGCCACTTCGAGGAAATAGGCGATGTCGGCCGGGGAGAAGCTCATGCGTCCTGGAACTGCTTCGACACGAAGGCCCAGATCAGCTTCGAGGCATCGGGGCCCGCCGGGTCGCTGAAGGCCTGCCGCAGGGTGCCGCCGCTCCAGGCGTGCCCCAGCCCCGCCACCTCGCACAGCCGCACCCGGGTGCGGCCGTCGCGCGTGTAGTCGGTGATGCGCATCGGCCGGCGCTGGCCGCGCTGCAGCGTGCGCGGCACGCCCGGCCGTGCGCCGGTGGCGGTCGCCCACACCGCGGCGGTGTCGGTGGCGTTGCCCGCCGTGACGACGGTGTCGGCATCGCCGTGCAGCACCAGCAGCGGCGGAAGGCTCGCGCCCACCGCGGCGGCACCCAGTGCCTTGCCGACGGCCGTGACCGGCACCACGGGTGCGCGTCTGCCGCGCATCGCACCCAGGGCCGTGGCCGACGATTGCGCGGCGCCCGGTGCCACGCCCGAGTGCATCGCCACCGCCTTGAAGCGCCCGGGGAAGTGCGTGGCCATCAGCACCGCCATGCTGGCGCCGGCCGAGAGCCCGGCGACGGCGATGCGATCGCGATCCACCGGGTGGAACAGGCAGACCTGGTCGACCGCGGCCATCAGCGTGGCGGCCTCGGCGCGGGCCTTGCCGGTGCGGGTGTCGTACCAGTTCCAGCAACCGTGCGGGTTCACCATGCGGTCCTGCTCGGGGTAGAGCACGAGGAAGCGCTCGCGCGTGGCCAGACGATTCATGCGGCTGCTGGCGGCGAGGTCGCGGCCGGTCTGGCCGCAGCCGTGCAGCATCACCAGCAGCGGCAGCTTCTCGCCCGGCGCGAGGGCCAGGCCGGGCGGCTTGTAGAGGTGATAGCGCCGCGCGCCGGCCGGGCCGACCGCCATGCCGGAGAGCCAGTCGCCCGGGCCCGGTGGCGGCTTGTGCTGCGTCGCCGCCGCCTGCTGCAGTTGCGCCGCGACGCGCTGGCCCGCGCCGAGCGTGACCTTGGTGAGCGCCCGCAGGTTGCGCGCGTAGGCACGCGTCAGCGCGGAGGTGGTGGAGCGGCGGACCATGGGCGCACGGTAGCAGCTTCCGCGCCGCGCGTGGCCATGGGCTCAGTAGCGCTCGGGGACGTACATCTCCGCCGGGACCGGCTGGCGCAGGTAGTCGGGGTTGCGCACCCGCGCCGGCAGTTCCACCGCAGGGTGCGCCACCTCGTGGTAGGGCAGCTGCTCGAGCAGATGCGCGATGCAGTTCAGGCGCGCCTTCTTCTTGTCGACCGCCTGCACCACCCACCACGGCGCCTCGGGAATGTGCGTGCGCTCGAGCATGATTTCCTTGGCCTTGGTGTATTCCTCCCAGCGGCGGCGGCTTTCCAGGTCCATCGGGCTGAGCTTCCACTGCTTGAGCGGGTCGTGGATGCGGCCGAGGAAGCGCAGGTGCTGCTCGTCGTCGGTGATGGAGAACCAGTACTTGATGAGCTTGATGCCCGAGCGCACCAGCATCTTCTCGAACTCCGGCACGCTGCGGAAGAACTCCTCGTACTCGTCGTCGGAGCAGAAGCCCATCACGCGCTCGACCCCGGCGCGGTTGTACCAGCTGCGGTCGAACAGCACCATTTCGCCTGCGGCGGGCAGGTGCGAGATGTAGCGCTGGAAGTACCACTGGGTGCGCTCGCGGTCGTTCGGTGCCGGCAACGCGGCGACGCGGGCCACGCGCGGATTCAGCCGCTGGGTGATGCGCTTGATGACGCCGCCCTTGCCCGCCGCGTCGCGGCCTTCGAACAGGATCACGACCTTCTGCTTGCTGTGCTGCACCCAGTCCTGCAGCTTGACCAGTTCGCCCTGCAGGCGGAACAGCTCACGGAAATAGGCGGCGCGGGCGGCCTTGTCGACACCGACCGGCGCGCCTTCGTCGTCGACATTGCGGTCCTCGATCTCCAGCTCGAGCTCTTCGTCGTAGCTGTCGACCAGGTCGCGCGCAATGCGCCGCATGAGTTCGTCGTGGTCGGGGTGGGCGTTCGGCAGCGTCATGGTGAGGGGGCTCGAAAAGGTGGAGGCGATGCTGCCGGGGTCGAATGACGGCGGCATGACAAGACCATGACGTTGACACACGGTTGTCATGTGGCCGAGCCAGCATCGACCGCTCCTCCCTGTACGACAGACGCTTTCCGCTCGCCCACCATGACCACGCCCGCCCCCGCCCAGGACGATGCGGGCCTGATCTGCGGCTACCGCTTCGACCGGGCCGAAGCGGGGACGACGCACGCGGTCGACCTCGACGCCGCGGCCCGCTGGCTGGCCGACACGAACGCGCCCGACGGCTTCCTCTGGCTGCACTTCAACCTCAGCCACGCCCAGGCCGAACGCTGGCTGCAGCGCCACGCGAACCTGTCCGACGCCTTCTACGAGACGCTCAAGGACGGCTCGCACTCCACCCGCATCGAGCGCGACGAGGACGCGCTCATCGCGGTGGTGAACGACGTGCACTTCGACTTCGGCTTCGAGCCCTCGGACATCGCCACCCTGTGGATCAGCGTCGGCCCCCGGCTCGTGGTGACCGCGCGCACCCAGCCGCTGCGCAGCGTCGACGCGCTGCGCACCGCGGTGCGGCATGGCGAATCGCCGCGCTCGAGCGTCGCATTGCTGGAGCAACTGATGCGCACCCAGGCCGACGGCCTGGTGGGCATCGTGCGCGGCGTGACGACCCGCATCGACCACATCGAAGACGAGCTCCTGAGCGGCCGGCTCGACCACAAGCGCGCCCGGCTGGGCGTGCTGCGCCGGCTGCTGGTGCGGCTGCAGCGGCTGCTGGCCCCGGAACCGGCCGCCCTGTTCCGCCTGCTGCAGCACCCGCCGGCCTGGATGGCCGAGGACGATGTGCAGGAACTGCGCGGCGCCACCGAGGAATTTTCGGTCGTGCTGCGCGACATGCAGGGCCTGCAGGAGCGCATCAAGCTGCTGCAGGAAGAGATCGCGGCCAGCGTGAACGAGGACAACAACCGCAGCCTGTTCGTGCTGACGGTGGTGACCGTGCTGGCGCTGCCGATCAACATCCTGGCCGGCCTGTTCGGCATGAACGTCGGCGGCATCCCGCTGGCCGAGGACAAGCATGGCTTCTGGATCGTGGTGGCCATCGTCGGCGGCTTCACCGCCATCGCGGCCTGGGTGGCGCGACGCCGCAAGGATCGATAGCCGCGCAGGGTTGTCGCCGGGGTGCCCGGCGCCCCACGGAGCGAGCACCTAAAATCGGTGAGTGCCTTCCATTCTCAACGCCGACCTGCACTGCCACTCCGTGGTGTCCGACGGCACGCTCACGCCCGAGGCGCTGGCCGAACGCGCGGCGGCCAACGGCGTCGAGTTGTGGGCGCTCACCGACCATGACGAGGTCGGCGGCCAGCACCGCGCCATGGCCGCGGCCAAGGCCCACGGCATGCGCTACCTGACCGGCTGTGAGATCTCCGTGACCTTCGCCGGCGAAACCGTGCACATCGTCGGCCTGGGCTTCGACCCGGACGACGCCGGCATGCGCGCAGGCCTGCGAGCGACGCGCGGCGGCCGGGGCGAACGCGCGAAGGAGATGTCTGCCGGCCTGGCCCGGGTCGGCATCGACGGTGCGTACGAAGGCGCGCTGCAGTTCGTGGGTAACCCTGAATTGATCTCGCGCACCCACTTCGCACGCTTCCTGGTCGAGAGCGGGGTCTGCCGCGACACCTCGGAGGTGTTCCGCAAATACCTCACCGAAGGCAAGCCGGGCTATGTGCCGCACCGCTGGGCCACGCTGAAGGACGCGGTGCACTGGATCACCGCCGGCGGCGGCCTCGCCGTGGTGGCGCACCCGGGGCGCTACAACTTCACCGCGAACGAGGAGCACGCGCTCTTCATCGAATTCCAGGCGCACGGTGGCCGTGCGATCGAGGTCGTGACCGGCAGCCACAGCCCCGCCGAATACGTCGAGTACGCTGAGAAGGCGCTGGAGTATGGCTTCGCCGCATCGCGCGGCAGCGATTTCCACAGCCCCGACGAGAGCCATGTCGACCTGGGCAAGCTGCCCTGGCTGCCGGGCACCCTGACACCGGTCTGGGAACTGCTCGAAGACCGCATCCAGTGAGCGCCGAGCGAGCAGGCGCGCGCGACCGCGAATCGGAACGCATCCTGGCCGGCATCGGGCTGGTGCTGCTCTCGGTCGCCTGCTTCTCGATGCTCGACACCGCCACCAAGATCTCCGTGACCACGGTGCCGATCCTGATGGGCGTGTGGTTCCGGTATGCCTTCCAGGCCGTGGTCACCTCGCTGGTGCTGCTGCCGCGCCACGGCACGGCACTGCTGCGCACCGCCCACCCCCGCTACCACGCGTTGCGCGGCGCGCTGCTGCTGGTGACCAGCCTCTTCGCCTTCTTCAGCCTGCGCTACATGCCGCTGGCCGAGTTCACGTCGATCGTCTTGATCGCCCCCCTGGCCGTGACGCTGCTGGCCGCGACGGTGCTCAAGGAGCAGGTGTCGACGCTGCGCTGGGCCTTGGTGGCGGGCGGCTTCGCCGGCACGCTGGTGATTCTTCGCCCCGGTGGCGGCGCCTTCAGCTGGGCCATGCTGCTGCCCTTCGGCCTCGTGGTGACCAATTCCTGCTTCCAGGTGCTGACCAGCAAGCTGGCGCAGACCGAGAACCCGCTGACGATGCATTTCTATTCGGGCTGGGCCGGCACGCTGCTCGCGTCGGTCACCCTGCCCTTCGTGTGGCAGAGTCTGCCGTCGTGGCACTGGTGGGCCCTGCTGTGCCTGATGGGGCTGACCGGCACCATCGGCCATTTCATGCTGATCCTCTCCTACCAACGCGCGCCGGCGTCCACGCTCACGCCCTATCTGTACGCACAGATCGCCTTCGCCACGCTGTGTGGCTGGGTGATGTTCTCGCAGGTGCCCGACACGGTGTCGCTGGTCGGCATGGGCATGATCGCCGCCTGCGGCGCGGCCGGCGCCTGGCTGACGGTGCGCGAGCGCCGCGTCCCCATCGAACCCGCGGAAGGCTAACCCCATGGCTCAATACTTCGAAGTTCATCCCGAGAACCCCCAACAACGGCTGCTGAAGCAGGCCGTGGCGCTGCTCGAGCGCGGCGAAGTCGTCGCCGTGCCGACCGATTCGAGCTACGCGCTGGCCTGCCACCTGGACGACAAGGACGCCGTCGACCGGCTGCGCCGCATCCGGCAGGTCGACGACAAGCACCACCTCACGCTGCTGTGCCGCGACCTGAGCGAACTGGCCAACTACGCCAAGGTCGACAACAAGCAGTACCGGCTGCTGAAGGCGGCGACACCGGGGCCCTACACCTTCCTGCTGGAAGCGACCAAGGAAGTGCCGCGGCGGGTGAGCCATCCGCAGCGCAAGACCATCGGCCTGCGGGTGCCCGACCATGCGGTGCTGTCGGAGCTTCTGGCCCTGCACGGCGCGCCGCTGCTGGCGACCACGCTGATCCCGCCCGGCGAAACGCAGCCGCTGAACGACGCGCAGGAGATCCGGTCTCGCTTCGAGAAGCTGATCGGCGCCGTCATCGATGCCGGCGCTTGCGCGTCGGAGCCGACCACCGTGGTGGACCTCACGCCCGTGGGCGAGGGCGGCGACCCGGTCGTGGTACGGCTCGGGCGGGGCCCGGTGTCGGTGCTCGGTCTTTGACGCTGCGGGTGGCAGGAACCGTCTGACACAATGTGCAATATTTTCGCGGCCTGCCCCGCTTGCGATCGCCTTTTGTCCGCCCCCTGCCTGCCATGACTCCGCCCTCTCCCACCCGCTTTCTCACCGGCATCACGACCAGCGGTACGCCGCACCTGGGCAACTACGTGGGTTCGGTGCGTCATTCGGTGCGCTTCAGCCGCCGCGCCGACGTGCAGAGCTTCTATTTCCTGGCGGACTACCACGCGCTCATCAAGGTCGACGACCCGGTGCGCATCCAGCGCTCGACGCTGGAGATTGCGGCCAGCTGGCTGGCCTGCGGGCTTGATCCGGAGCGGGTCACGTTCTACCGCCAGTCGGACATCCCCGAGATCCCCGAACTCACCTGGTTCCTCACCTGCGTCACGGGCAAGGGCATCCTGAACCGCGCGCATGCCTACAAGGCCTCGGTCGACAAGAACGTGGCCAAGGGCGAGGACCCGGACGCCGACGTGAGCGCCGGCCTCTTCATGTACCCGGTGCTGATGGGCGCGGACATCCTCATGTTCAACGCGCACAAGGTGCCGGTGGGCCGCGACCAGGTGCAGCACATCGAGATGGCGCGCGACATGGCGCAGCGCTTCAACCACCTGTACGGCGAGCACTTCACCCTGCCCGAGGCCGAGATCGACGACGCGGTGGCCACGCTGCCCGGCCTCGACGGCCGCAAGATGAGCAAGAGCTACGACAACACGATCCCGCTCTTCACGCCGCGCGCGCAACTGCAGAAGCTGATCGGCAGCATCGTGACCGACTCGCGCGCCCCCGGCGAGCCGAAGGAAACCGAGGGCTCCGCCCTCTTCCAGATCTACCAGGCCTTCGCCGACGCGGAGGAAACCGCCGCGCTGCGCAAGGCCTACGCCGAAGGCATCGCCTGGGGTGACGCCAAGCAGCTGGTGTTCGAACGCATCGACCGGGAAATTGCCCCGCTGCGTGCGCACTACGAAGCGTTGATCAACGACCCGGCACAGATCGAGCGCATCCTGCTCGCGGGCGCCGAGAAGGCACGCGCGCTGTCGCAGCCCTTCATCGGCCGGCTGCGCCACGCCGTCGGCCTGCGCCGGCTCGAGGCGCCCGCCGCCGCCACCACCCGCAAGGCCGCCAAAGTGGCCCGCCCCAGCTTCAAGCAATACCGCGACAGCGACGGCCAGTTCTATTTCAAGCTGCTCGACGCCCAGGGCGAACTGCTGCTGCAAAGCCGCGCTTTCGCGTCGCCGCAGGAGGCCGGCCGCGCCATCGGGCGCCTTCAGCAGGAAGGCGGTGCCGCACTGGCGGCCCTCGCCGAACAGCTCGAACCCGCCGACAATGACAGGATGCGCGCCGCGGCGGAGGCCCTGGAGGCGCTGGCGGCACCGTCACTGGCGGCCAGCGGCGGTTAAGGAACAGAATCAGGCATGGCCGGCATCTGCCGGCCGAGCGTTCACTCAGAAAGCAGACCATGAGCATTTACGTCATCGACGATCACCCCCTGATGCGCGACGCCATCGTGATGGTGCTGCGGCGCCTGCGGCCCGCGGAGAACATTGTCGAACTGGAGCGGCTGGACAAGCTCACCAGCGCCGTCAAGCAGCACGGGGCGCCCGACCTCTTCTGCCTCGATCTGAAGCTGCCCGACACGACCGGCTGCTCGGGCGTCATCGCGGTCAAGCAGATCTATCCGGACGTGCCGATCGCCGTGTACTCGGCCTCGCCGGCGGCGGACATGGAAGAGGCCTGCATCGAAGCCGGTGCCGACACCTACATCGAGAAGTCGGCCAGCTCGGCCGAACTCACCGCCGTGCTGCGCGGGCTGCTCATGGCCGACGCCGATGCCGAGGAACCGGTCGCGACCGCCGCCAACAGCGGCAAGCTGTCGAAGCGCCAGACCCAGCTCATTGCCATGCTCGACAAGGGCATGAGCAACCGCGACATCGCGACCGAGCTCGAGATCAGCGAACACACCGTCAAGGTGCACCTGTGGCGCCTGTTCCGCCGCCTGGGCGTCAAGAGCCGCACGCAGGCGCTGCACCACGCCCGCAACCACGGCCTGCTGTCGTCTTCAGGCTCGATGTGAGCTTTGGGGGGGCGTGATGAGGCGACACCCTGCGGACGGTGGCGCTATCAGTTTTCCATAGCGCTGCGAACCGCCCGCAACCACTGAAACCGGCGCGGCCGGGGCCAGGGCACCCGCGGAACTGGCTCTGCCAGGCCGCCGGGTGCGCCCCCTTGAGGGGGAAGCGGCGACACGCAGTGCGCCGCATCGGGGGTGGGTTTCACTTCAGCCCACCGCGCCGGAGATGCGGGTCTGCGCCTGCGACTCATCGGCGTCGTTGAGCGCCACGCGGAACACGCTGCCGCGCCCCAGGCGCGAGCGCACGCTCACCGGATGGCCTAAGGCGTGCGACAGGCGCGCCACGATGGCCAGGCCCAGGCCGAAGCCGTCCGACGTGCCGGCATGGTCGGCCACCTTGTAGAACTCCAGGAACACGTCGCGCAGGTGCTCGCGGGCGATGCCGATGCCGGTGTCCCACACCTCCACGCGCAGCCCGTCCCTGGTCTGGCGCGAGGCGAGCAGGATGCCGCCCTCCACCGTGTACTTGATGGCGTTGGCCAGCAGGTTGCCGATCATGCGGCGCACCCGGATCGGGTCGGTGAGCACGGTGCCACGGCTGATGTGCACCCGGAAGCGCAGGCCCTTGGCCTCGGCCACCGGCCGGTATTGCAGCTCCAGGTCGTGCAGCAGCTGGGCCACGTCGACCCGCTCGATGTGCAGCCGGACCTGGCCCGAATCGATGCGCGCCAGGTCGAAGAGCGAGTCGAAGAGCGCGTTCACCGCATGCGTGGCGCGGACGATCTTCGGCGCGATCTCCTGCACCAGTTCAGGCTCGTTGCGCAGCCAGTCGGCGTAGAGCGACAGCGCCAGCACGGGCTGGCGCATGTCGTGCGCCGCGCTCGCCAGGAATCGGTTCTTCATGGCGACGGCCGATACGGCGGCCTGCCGCTGCTGGGTCAGCGAATTGATCAGGATGTGGTTGTGGAACAGCAGTTCGAAGCTGTTGCGGGCCGTCTCGTGGATGCGGCGGCCGGCCCGCAGCAGCAGCCACCAGTGCAGCACCGGCAGCATCAGGAAGCCGTAGTGGAAGTGCGGGCGCTGAAAGTTGAGCTCGACCACGCGGAAGGCCACGGCCGCCATCATGGTGATGAAGAGCACGTTGACGTAGCGGCGCAGCAGCGGCGGATAGAGCGCCAGGCCATTGAGCGGGAAGGTGGCGACACCGGCCACGATGAGCCAGCTCATGAACTGGTTGACCAGCGGCGTGCGCTCGAAAAAGATCAGGATCGACAGGCCCCAGGCGAAGGCGCTGGTACCCCACAGGAAGCGGTAGCGGTCGACGAATTCCTGCTGCGAGGCCGAATCCTTGTCGGCGTAGTCGCGCACGTAGAGCCGTTCGCCCCAGACGCGGCAGCCGGTGGCGGCGATGCCGATCGCGAGCCAGACGAAGAGCTGCCAGCGCGGCACATGGCCCCAGCTCAGGCCGATCATGGCCGGCATGAGCGCCGCGGCCAGCAGGTAGGAACCCCGTGCCGCGCGCATCAGGCTGCGGATCAGCTCCCCGCGCACCCACGGCTCGGCTTCGTCCGCCGTCGCGGGGGCCGGCGTCAGACTCGCAAACGACGAGTTGCCGAGACCCACGAACGACGAATTACCCTTCATGGCTCAAAACCTCTGTCAACTGACCCCTTTGGAACGGCCCCTCCGAAGGGCGTTGGCTTGGCCGCGATTCTAGGGGTAGCCTTGCACCCGCCGGCCCGAGTGTTGTGCCGGCCCAACCCCGGCCGGCGGCCGCGTTCGTCGGGGCTGACGGGTGCGCCTCGCCCTGGACTTCGTGTTCGGCCCGGGCAAAAAAATAGCCCCTGAATGGGGCTATCTTGGAGGAGAGGGAGGGATTCGAACCCTCGGTACGTTTCCGTACGCCTGATTTCGAGTCAGGTACATTCGACCACTCTGCCACCTCTCCGGTGTCTGTCGAGCCTTCGATTCTAGCAGCAGAATTCGGCGGCCCGAGCGTGAAACGTCTCAGGCGCGCAACGTCTCGAGGCCGCCCAGGTAGGGGCGCAGCGCCGCCGGCACCCGGATGGAACCGTCCTCGTTCTGGTGGTTCTCCAGCACGGCGACGAGCGCCCGACCCACGGCCAGGCCGGAGCCGTTGAGCGTGTGCACCAGCTCGTTCTTGCCCTGCGCGTTCTTGAAGCGCGCCTGCAGCCGGCGTGCCTGGAAGGCCTCGCAGTTCGACACGGAACTGATCTCGCGGTAGGTGTCCTGCGCGGGCAGCCAGACCTCCAGGTCGTAGGTCTTGCTCGAGCCGAACCCCATGTCGCCGGTGCACAGCAGCACCACGCGGTACGGCAGCTCCAGCGCCTGCAGCACCGCCTCGGCATGCGTGGTCATGGCTTCGAGCGCCTCGTAGCTCTTCTCGGGGTGCGTGATCTGCACCATCTCGACCTTGTCGAACTGGTGCTGGCGGATCATGCCGCGCGTGTCGCGCCCGGCGCTGCCGGCTTCGGAGCGGAAGCACGGCGAATGCGCGGTGAGTTTCATCGGCAACTGCGATTCGGCCACCACCTCGTCGCGCACGAAGTTGGTCAGCGGCACTTCGCTGGTCGGGATCAGGTAGAGCGCCTGGTTGTCCGGCACGGGCTCGCCATCCTGGCCGCCCTTCTTCGCGGCGAACAGGTCGCCTTCGAACTTCGGCAGCTGCCCCGTGCCGCGCATCGAGTCGGCGTTGACGATGTAGGGCACGTAGCACTCGGTGTAGCCGTGGCGCTCGGTCTGGATGTCGATCATGAACTGCGCCAGGGCGCGGTGCAGCCGGGCGATCGGGCCCTTCAGCACGCTGAAGCGCGAGCCGGCGAGCTTGGCCCCCATCTCGAAGTCCAGGCCCAGCGGCGCGCCGAGGTCGACGTGGTCCTTGGGCGCGAAGGCCAGCGGCGTAGCGGCGGCCCCGGCGCCCCCCTGCGGCGCCCAGCGGCGCACTTCGACGTTGCCGCTCTCGTCCTCGCCGACCGGCACGCTCTCGTGCGGCAGGTTCGGTACGGCCAGCAGCAGGGCCTGCAGTTCGGGCTGGATGGCCTCAAGCCGCGCGGACTGCGATTCCTGCTCGGCCTTGAGCGCGTTGACCTCGGTCATCAGCGCGTCGACAGACTCCCCCTTGGCCTTGAGCGGCCCGATCTGCTTGTTGAGGGTGTTGCGGCGGGCCTGCAGCTCCTCGGTGCGGATCTGCAGCGTCTTGCGCTCGGCCTCCAGCGCGGTGAAGGCGTGGACGTTGAGGTAGGGCTGGTTCTTCTTGCGCGTTTCGAGGCGGGCCACGGCCGAAGCCAGGTCCTTGCGCAGCATGGTGATATCGAGCATCGGGCGATTTTAGGTGGGCGCCGCGAACCCACCGTGCGCTCAGGCCAGCGTGGCCGGGTCGACGTTCGCGCCGCAGACAATCAGGCAGACCTTTTCGCCTGCGCGCGGCACGTAGGCGCCCGTCTGGAGCGCCGCCAGCGGCAGCGCCGCCGCCGGTTCGACGGCCAGCTTCATCTCCTTCCAGAGCCAGACCTGCGCGGCGCGGATCGCATCGTCGGACAGCAGCAGCGCATCGCGCACCTCGCGCTGCGTGATGGCCCAGGCGTGCTCGCCGATGCGCTTGGCGCCCAGCGAATCCGCGGCCACGCCGCCGACCTCGACGTCGACGGGCTCACCGGCCGCCCGGGCGCGAAACAGCGTCGGTGCGCGCTCGGGTTCGAGCGCCACCACGCGGCTGCGCTGGCCGAACCAGGCCGCCAGGCCGCCGATGAGGCCACCGCCACCCACGCTCACCAGCACCGAATCCGGCAGCCCGCCCTGCCCCTCGATCTCGCGGCCGAGCGTACCGGCTCCGGCCACCACCTCGGGCTGGTCATAGGCGTGCGTCAGCAGCGCGCCGCTCTCGCGCTGGCGGGCCAGGCAGGCGGCGAGCGCATCGGCGTAGGCCTCCCCGACCACCGTGACCTCGGCACCCAGCGCGCGCAGCCGCGCCCGCTTGGCTTCCGGCGACACGCCAGGCAGGAAGACCTCGCAGCGCACGCCCAGCGCGCGCGCCGCAGCCGCAGTGGCGATGCCGGCGTTGCCGCCGGAAGCCACCACCACCCCCGCGGCGGGGATGTCGTTGGCCAGCAGCCGGTTCATCATGCCGCGCGCCTTGAAGCTGCCGGCGATCTGCAGGTGCTCCAGCTTGAGCCAGACCTCCACACCTTCCGCCGTCGACAGGCCGAAGGCGTCGGGCGAGAGCTTCCACAGCGGTGTCTCACGCAGGTAGGCGCCGCGGTGCGCGGCCAGGCGTTGGGCGGCGCGCTCGATGTCGGCGCGCCAGTCGATGTCGTTCATGTTCAAGAAATGTGTCCGGGTGCAGGAATGTGGTCGAGCTTCAGGCCCTTGGGCAGCGGGAATTTCAGCGTCTCCTCGATGCCGTCCATCTTGCGGACCGATACCGCGCCCAGCGCCTTCACGCGGTCGATCACCTCGCGCACCAGCACTTCCGGGGCCGACGCGCCGGCGGTGAGGCCGACGCGCGTCTTGCCCTCGAACCACTCGGGCTTGAGTTCATCGGCCGAATCGACCATGTAGCTCTCGGTGCCCAGCCGCTGGGCCAGTTCGCGCAGGCGGTTGCTGTTCGAACTGGTCGGGCTGCCGACCACGATCACGATGTCGACCTGCGGGCTCATGATCTTCACCGCGTCCTGGCGGTTCTGCGTGGCGTAGCAGATGTCCTGCTGCTTGGGCTCGCGCACCTTCGGGAAGCGCGCGCGCACGGCAGCGGCGATCTCTGCGGCATCGTCGACCGACAGCGTGGTCTGCGTCACGACGGCGAGCTTGTCGGTCTGGCCCGGCCGCACGGTGGCCACGTCCGCGACGTCTTCCACCAAGTGGATGCCGCTCGACAGCTGGCCCATCGTGCCCTCGACCTCGGGGTGGCCCTTGTGGCCGATCATGATGAATTCGTAGCCCTCTTTCGCGAGCTTGGCGACCTCGACATGCACCTTGGTCACCAGCGGGCAGGTGGCGTCGAACACGTCGAAGCCGCGCGCCTGCGCCTCGGCCTCGACCGCCTTGCTCACGCCGTGCGCGCTGAACACGAGCGTCGAGCCCGGCGGCACGTCGGCCAGGTCCTCGATGAAGATGGCGCCCTTGGCCTTGAGCTCGTTCACCACGTAGGTGTTGTGCACGATCTCGTGGCGCACGTAGATCGGCGCACCGAACTTGGCGATGGCGCGCTCGACGATCTCGATGGCACGGTCCACGCCCGCGCAGAAGCCGCGGGGCTCGGCGAGCAGGATTTCCTTTTCCATCGGGCCGCTCACAGCACGCCGATCAGCCGCACTTCGAAAGTGACGGGCTGGCCGGCCAGCGGGTGGTTGAAGTCGAACTGCACCGCGGTGTCGCTCGACGCGACCACGGCGCCGGCGTAGCTGCCCATGCCGTCGGGCGTGGGGAACTCCACCACGTCGCCGACAGCGTAGCGCTCGTCGGGATCGCCCATCTTGGCCAGCAGGCTGCGCGCGACCCACTGCTGCATCTCGGGGTTGCGGTCGCCGAAGGCCTCGCCGGCAGGCAGCTCGAAGGTCGTGTGCGTGCCCTCTTCCAGGCCCATCAGCTTCTGCTCCATGGCCGGCGACAGCTCGCCCGTGCCCAACGACAGCGTGGCCGGCTTGTCGGCGAAGGTGTTGATGATGTCGCCCGCAGGCCCGGCCAGCCGGTAGTGCAGCGTGAGAAAAGAGCCAGCGGTAACGACGGCGTGGGTGGTGGGCGAGGACAAGGTGGGATCGGCCGCGAAGGCCCCGGTACACTGAATCCGTCATTTTAGGGAGTGGGGCACAAGCCCCTGCGGCGCGATGTCTTTCAAGGATCTGCCGGCGGAAGCGAGACCGCGCGAGAAGCTGCTCGCCCGCGGGGCCGGCGCATTGGGCGACGCCGAACTGCTCGCCCTGCTGCTGCGTACCGGCCTGGCCGGCAAGAACGTGCTGCAGCTGGCGCAGGAGCTGCTCGACACCTTCGGCGGCATCGCCGGCCTGCTGCAGACCGGCGTCGACGACCTGCGTCAGGTCAAGGGCCTCGGCGGGCCGGCCAAGCGCGCCGAGTTGACGGCCGTGCTGGAGCTGGCACGGCGCGCCATGGCCGAGCGGCTGCGCGAACGCGCCGTGTTCGACTCGCCGGCCGCGGTGAGCCACTACCTGCAGCTGCACATCGCCTCCCGGCCGCACGAGGTGTTCGCAGCGCTCTTCCTCGATGCGCAGCACCGGCTCATCGCGATGGAGGAACTGTTCCGCGGCACGCTCAGCCAGACCAGCGTGTACCCGCGCGAAGTCGTGGTCCGCGCCCTGCACCACCACGCCGCGGCGGTGATCCTCGCCCACAACCACCCGAGCGGCGGCGTCGAGCCCTCGCGTGCCGACGAGGCGCTCACGCAGACGCTCAAGGCCGCGCTCGCGCTGGTCGACGTGCGGGTGCTCGACCACATCGTGGTGGCGCGCGGCCAGACACTGTCGATGGCGGAGCGCGGCCTGCTTTGACTTGCCTTGCTATGCTGAGCCCATGCCACGCCGTTCCGACACGCTCAAGAGCCTCGCCGACCTCGGCTCCGTCCAGCGCACTCTGACCGAACAGCGCGCGCGCGAAGCCGCCGCAGCGGCGGCTCGCGCGGCTGCCGAGAAGAAGCGTCAGGCCGAGCAGAACCTCTTCGCCCGGGCCATCGGCGCCACGCAACCGCTCAGCAAGCGCAGCGCCGCCGTGCCGCTGGCGCCGGAGCCACCCGCGCCGATCCCGGTGCAGCATCAGCTCGACGAGCAGCGCGTGCTGCGCGAATCGCTGTCCGACGAGTTCGATGTGACCACCCTGCTCGACGTCGACGATGCCATGAGCTTTCGCCGCCCCGGCATCGGCACCGACGTGACGCGCAAGCTGCGCGCCGGCGAATGGACGATCCAGAAGCAGGTCGACCTGCACGGCCTGCGCAGCGACGAGGCACGCGAGGCGCTGGGCGCCTTCATCCGCGGCGCGCACAAGCAGGGCGTGCGCTGCGTGCGCGTGGTGCACGGCAAGGGCCTGGGGTCGCCCGGCAAGCAGCCCGTGCTCAAGACCAAGACGCAGCGCTGGCTGATCCAGAAGAACGAGGTGCTGGCCTTCGTGCAGGCCAAGCCCGCCGAAGGCGGGGCCGGCGCGCTGGTGGTGCTGCTGGCGCCGGTCAAGCGCTGAGCGGTCTCACGCCGCCAGCAACTGCGCCGGCGTCTTGTACTTCTGCACCTCGGAAAAACGCTTGACCAAGTAGTCGCCCGATTTAACGGGCGCGTGCCGCGGCGGGTTGTCCTTCGACTGGAACTGCGGCAGACAGGCAACCGGCGTGGCGTAGTCCAGGTTGAAGAAGGTGGGGATCGAGAAGCGCTCCCGGCCCGTCCGGTTGGCCACGCGGTGCGGGTTCGACACGTAGCTGTCGTTGGTCCAGACCTTGACCATGTCGCCCAGGTTGATGACCAGCGTGTCTTCGATGTAGGGGGCAGCCACCCACTCGCCGCTGCGGGTGCGCAGCTCGAGCCCGCCGATCGGGTCCTGCGCGAGGATGGTCAGCATGCCGTAGTCGGTGTGCGCCGCCGCACCGAGTTCGAGCGCCGTCGGGCTCGACTGTGGCGGGTAGTGGAAGAGACGCGACTGCACCATGGGCTTGCGGCACCACTGCAGGAAGAAGTCTTCGGGTTGTTCGAGTGCCGTCGCGAAGATGCGCAGCAGGTTCTTGCCCAGCGCGACGGTGTGACCGAAGTAAGCCTCGGCGGCCTCCTTCAACCACGGCTTGTCCGCTGGCCAGCGGTTGGGGCCATGCAACGGCAGGCCGGCCTGGACGTCGGGGTCGGTGAGCGGCAGGTCGACGCCCAGTTCGTAACTTTCCTTCAGGTCGGGCTTGTGACCCGGATGCTGCGTCACGCCGTAGGGCATGAAGCCGCGGCGGAAGCGCTCGTCGATCTTGTCCTTCAGGCGTTCTTCCATCGACAGGCTGAAGTAGCGGCGCGTGGCGTCGAACACGGCATCGACCGCGGCACGCGGAATGCCGTGGTTGCGAACGTAGAGAAAGCCGGTGTTGGTACACGCCGCCTTGAACTGCGCGACCAGTGGCTCGATCGGCCCGCCGGCGAGCCAGTCGCCCAGATCGAGGATGGGCATTTCTGTGGCGGATGCGCGGCGCGGGACGGCGATCTGCGGATCGATGGTGGGTTCGGTCGAGGACATGGGGTCTCCTTGGTGGGTGAGCGGATGACGAATCGGTGTCGCAGGTCGGCTCACGCGCCGCGCGACAGGTCGGTGAAGGCGTCGGTCCAGAAGATGACGCGGCGCGCGATCAGTCTCATCACGCTGTGCAGCACCAGCCCGATGAGCGACAGGACGACCAGGATGGCGAACATGCCCGCAGCGTCCATGGAGAAGTTGCGCTGGAGGATGAGGTAGCCCAGCCCTGCCTGCGCGCCGACGAACTCGCCGACGATGGCGCCGATCACGGCCAGCACGATGCCGATGTCCAGCCCGGCGAACACATAGGGCAAGGCCTGCGGCAGGCGCACCATCCGGAACACGTGCCAGGGCGATGCGGTGAAGGCCTTCATCAATTCGATCTGGTCCTTGGGTGCCGAACGCAGGCCGACGATGGTGTTGGCCAGCACCGGAAAGAAGACGATGGTCGCGGTGATCACCACCTTCGATGTCGTGTCGAAGCCGAACCACAGCACGAAGAGCGGCGCCACCGCCACCTTGGGCACCGTCTGGAAGGCGACCACGTAGGGGTACAGCACGGCCTCGAGCAGGCTGCTCTGGCCGATCAGGGCGCCGAGCAGCAGACCGAAGAGCGCACCGAAGGCAAAGCCCGCCAGGATCTCGTACAGCGTCACGCCCAGGTGTTTGACGATCTCGCCCGACTGGAAGAGCTCGACCAGCGCGCGGGCCACCGCCAGCGGCCCGGGAAAGATCAGCGGCGACACCTCGAGCAGGACGACGGCGAAGTGCCAGATCGCCATGACCAGCACGAAGAAGCCGGCCATCAGCGTGCGCCGCCGCGTCGGGCTCAGGCCGGCCGCCTCGGCCGGTGCCGGCGCCATGTCGGTCGAGTCGACGAGGGGCCCCTCCTGCGATGCGTCCAATGACGTTTTCATCGAGATCGCGCTGCTGTTCATCAGTCGAGCCCTCCGGCGGCATTCAGGTTGGCGCGGATGCCCGACACATAGGTGCCGAAGCGGTCCGTGTTGATCATGTCGAGCGAGCGCGGATGCGGCAGGTCGACATCGACGATCTGCGTCACGCGGCCCGGCCGCGGCGACATCACGACCACGCGATCGCCCAGGAAGACCGCCTCGGGAATGCTGTGCGTCACCAGCATGATGGTGGCGCCCGTGCGCTCCTTGAGCTTGTGCAATTCGAGGTTCATGGTCTCGCGGGTCATGGCGTCGAGCGCGCCGAAGGGCTCGTCCATCAGCAGCAGCATCGGGTCGTTGACGAAGGCACGCGCGATGCCGACGCGTTGCTGCATGCCGCCCGACAGTTCGCCCGGGTACTTGGTCGCGAAGTTCTCCAGACCCACCAGCGTCAGGTAGTGCATGGCACGTTCGGTGGCCACCTTCATGTCGCGACCCTGAATCTGCGCCGGCACCAGAACGTTCTGCAGCACGGTGCGCCAGGGCAGGAGCACCGGCGCCTGGAACACCACGCCGATGTCGCGGCTCGGTCCCGTGACCGCCTGGCCACCCAGCGACACGGTGCCGCTGCTCGCACGCTCCAGGCCCGCCAGGATGCGCAGCAGCGTGCTCTTGCCGCAGCCACTCGGCCCGACCACGGTCACGAATTCACCCTGGCGCACATCGAAGCCGACGTCGCGCAAGGCAATCACATCGCCGCCGTCTTTCGAGCGAAACACCTTCTGCAATCGGTGGAAGCCGAAGGCCGGCGCCTCCACCTGCGGGGGGGTCCATGGCATGTTCATGCGTGCTCCAGTTCCTGGAATTCCTTCTTGATGGTCTCGATGAAGACCGCCGCGATCGGGCTGGGCGTGCGGCCCTCGCAGGTGCAGATGGTCATGCGCTGGTGCTTCACCCGGGAGTCCTTGATGGGCACATAGCGAAAGCCCGGCATGTCCGCGCTGTCGCCCGGGCGAGCGTTGACCAGCGTGATGGCCATGCCGGTCTCGGCCACCGAACGCATCATTTCGTACGAGTTGGTGACCAGCACCTCGCGCGGCTCGATGCGCGCCCTGGCGAACATCTCGTCCTGATCGCGCTTGGCGCTGATGGTCTGGTCGGGCATCGCCAGGCCGTAGGCGGCGCAGTCGGTCAACTTGACCGTTGCGAGCTGTGCCAAGGGGTGATGCTTGGCCACCATCACGCAGGTTTCCAGCGTGCGTTCGTACACATGCTTCACGCGCAACGAGGGCGGCGGGTTGAAGGTCACGGCCACGTCGAGTTCGTCGCGGCCGACCAGTTCGAGGAGCTTCGTCGTCGGCGCCACTTCGACCTGGTAGGTGACACCGGGATAGCGGTCGTTGAAGCGGCTCAGGATGCCCGGGATCACCTCGCGGACGAAGGTCTCGACGACACCCAGGCGAACGTGGCCCTTGCGCAGTCCCTTGAGCGCCTCGATCTCGGATCGCACGCGGTCGAGCTCGTGGTCGACGTGCCGCGTATGCCGCATCAACAGTTCGCCCGCCGCGGTGAGCCGCAGCACCGTGCGGCCCGGCCCACGTTCCAGCAGCGGCGCGCCGAGCTCTTCTTCGAGCAAGGCGATCTGCCGGCTGATCGCTGAGGCCGCCACGAACAGTCGCTCGGCCGCGGCGCGGATCGAACCGGCGCGCACGACTTCCGCGAAGTAGCGCAGGGAGACGGCCGTGATCATCAGGCCGCCAGTGCCGGCGCGTCGACCCACGGCGCGGCATCGCGGTCGTAGGCATCGATGGCGGCCAGCGCGGCATCGCGCTGCGCAGCTGGCATGAACGCCGCGATGAAGCTGTTGCGCGCCAGGGCCACCAGCGCCTGCCGGCTCAGGCCCAGTGCGGCCTGGCAGGCGATGTAGTTGTCGTTGACGTAGCCGCCGAAGAACGACGGGTCATCGGAGTTGACGGTGACGCAGAGCCCGGCGTCCATCAACCTCTTCAACGGATGAACGTCCATCGACGCCACGACCTTGAGCTTGAGGTTCGACAGCGGGCACACGGTCAGCGGAACCTGCCGCTGCGCCAGCACCCGCAGCAGTGCCGCGTCGTCGAGGCTCGAATTGCCATGGTCGATGCGCTGCACATGGAGCAGTTCGATCGCCTCGCGCACATAGGCGGCGGGCCCCTCTTCGCCCGCATGTGCCACTACCTTGAAGCCGCGCTCGCGGCACCGCCGGAAGAACTCGACGAACTTCGACGGCGGGTTGCCGACCTCTGCGCCACCCAGCCCGAAACCGAGCAACCGGTCGGCCCAGGGCCTGGCCGCATCGAGCAAGGCCAGTGCCTCTTCCTCGCTGCGATGCCGCTGGGCCAAGAGGATCAGGCCGCTGGTGATGCCGTCTTCGCGCCGGGCCGCATCCATGGCAGCGAAGGTGCCCTCGAGGACCGTGCCCAGGGCCACGCCGCGCGCCGTGTGGCCCTGCGGCCCGAGAAAAAGTTCGGCATGCAGCACGCGGTCGGCGTGCGCGCGCATCAGGTACTCGCGCGTCACGTCCTGGAAGTCGGCCGCATGCACCAGCACGCGGCAGCCGTCGTAGTACAGGTCGAGAAAGGACTGCAGGTTGCGGAAGCTGTAGGCCTCGCGCAGTTCGGCCTCGGTCTTCCAGGCGATCGGCACGTTGTTGCGCTTCGCCAGCGCGATGAACAGCGCCGGCTCGATGGAGCCTTCGATGTGCATGTGCAGCTCGGCCTTCGGCAGGCCGGCAATGAATTGCGCTGGCGTCATACGCCAGCGCAGGCCTTGGCGGCGTCGATGACGGCCTGGTGGTCGAAGCGGTTGATGGCGTCGACAAAGCCCGGCTTGTTGATCAGCAGCGACTCGGGCGCGACGGTGCGCTTGATGGTGCCGTCCTTGAGCATGAAGTCCTGCATGCGACCATAGGCGGCCGGGTCCATCGCACCGATGCGCTTGCCGCCGTTCATCTCGAAGGCG
The DNA here is from genome assembly GCF_030317205.1 of Variovorax sp. J2L1-78. Classification (NCBI taxonomy): domain Bacteria; kingdom Pseudomonadati; phylum Pseudomonadota; class Betaproteobacteria; order Burkholderiales; family Comamonadaceae; genus Variovorax; species Variovorax arabinosiphilus. The sequence continues at coordinate 2,419,278 of NZ_JASZYB010000001.1, forward strand.
CCTTTCATCGACTGCAGCTGCGCGTCGAGCAGGCGCATGTCCCAGCTGACCAGCGTGGCTTCGTCGGCACCGGTGGGCTTGGTGCTGGGGTAGTTCTTCCAGTGCAGCTTGAGCGCGCACATCGGGTTGGTCTGGACGAACAGCGTCGCCTTGGCAGCGCCGCGCGAGATCGCCTCGACCATGGCCGGGTCGGCGTCGATGGTCTTCTGCAGCGTGCCGAAGGTGAAGTCGGGCAGCGCGCGCCAGGCCGGGTCGAACAGCACGCGCATCTTGGTGCCCGCATTCTGGAAGCCGGCGAGTGCCGAGCCCCAGAACATCAGCGCCTGCACGCGGTCGCTCTTGAGTGCTTCGAGGGCGGGCGCACCCGCGCCGGTCGCGATGATCTGCACGTCCGAGTCGGGGTTGATGCCGTTCGAACGCAGGTAACCCTTGAGCAACGGCACGCCACCGGTGCCGAGGCTGAAGATCCCGATCTTCTTGCCCTTGAGGTCGGCCACGGTCTTGATCGGGCCGTCCTGCATCACGCCGACGCCCCAGTCGATCACCCCGGTGCCCATGAGGCCACGCACCGCGACGTTGTTCTCGGTGTTGGCCTGGATCAGGCCGGTCGAGTTCAGCTGCGCGAAGTCGACCGCGCCGCCGACCATCTGCTGGATGCCCTGCAACGACCCACCCACGGTGATGACCTTGACGTCGTAGCCCTCGTCACGCCAATAGCCCAGGACGATCGGCAGCGTCAGCCAGGGGTAGGTGACGTTGAGCACTTGCGTGCCCACGGCAATGGTCACGGTCTTGAGCGGCTTGGTCGGTGCCTGCGCCGAAGCCTGGAAGGCAGTGACGGCGGCCAGACACAGGAGCACGAAAGCGCGAAACCCTGAGAAACCGGAGAGGCGGCGTGAAGACATGTGCATGGATCCGTAGGCTGGAGATCGATCGGAGCGGCAAAGTTAGCAGGCACCGAATGATTCCTAAAACACCCGTTTCAGCGGTCTATGCGCACATTTTTGGAACATAGGACGCCTGCGACGACGCGACTGCAAGGCGCATGCCCGGGGTGTTGCCGCGACGCGCGTTCGTCGCTCCACGCCAAACGAAAAAGCCCGCGACCTTGCGATCGCGGGCTTGTTCTCATGCCGGCAAGCCGGCGCGGCGATTACAGCGCGTTGGTGCGGGTCGCGTTGCGTGCATCGGCACGCACCGCGGCGCGGTCGATCTGGCTACCACCGACCGACAGCACGCCGGCCGAAGCGACTTCACCGTAGATGTTGCCTTGGCGTGCGGTCTGCACGGCCTGGCTGCGCACCGTGGCGCGGTCGGCGCTGGCCGTCAGTGCGGGAGTCACACCGGCGAACGACGCTTCCGAGAACACGTCACCGGCACGGGCCGTGGCGCGGGCTTGTGCGTCCACGTCGGCGCGGCTGGCCACTGAGTTCACGGTGAGCACGCCGTCGTACGTTTCGGCTTGGGCGCCCACGGCGGCCAGGAGGGACAGGGTTGCTGCGGCGATGATCTTCGAGGTCTTCATTTCGTTTCTTTCAAGAGGTTGGATGATTTCGAACCGGTATCGGGGGCACCGCCTTCGTGGCGGCCACCGCTCGGTGCCTAGCTCACCCAGAACAGCGTCTTCAACTTGTTGTGTTCGCTGCTCTGTTGGATGAATTGTGCGCCGGCAACTAGGTGAAAACCCTGTCGAAAATGAACCGCGCTGTTCACACCAGCGAAACAATGGCGCGCCCTTGACCTACAGAACGGCGCAATCGACCGCGGGCGAGATGCCGCGCGTCAGCATCCGTCCCGCGCGTGCCAGCACCCTCGTCTCGCCGCCGCGGTAGGCCTGCCGTCCGTTCACGAAGACGTGCACGATGCCCACGCTCACCCCATGCGGCTGGTCGTAGGTCGCGGTGTCGGACACCGTCTCGGGGTCGAACACCACCACGTCGGCCATCGCACCCACGCGCAACAGGCCCCGGTCCGCGATGCGCAGGTTGCGCGCGGTCATGCCGGTCATCTTGTGGATCGCCTGCTCCAGCGTGAACAGCCGGCGGCCACGCCAGTAGCGCGCCAGCACCCGCGGGAAGGCGCCCCACAGGCGCGGATGCGGATGGCGGTCGTGCGGCAGTCCGTCGCTGCCGATCATGGTCAGTGGGTGCGCGATCACACGTTCGACATCTTCCTCGTGCATCTGGAAGTAGCAGGCGCCGCCGGGCTTGAGCCGCGTGCAAGCCTCCTGCTGGCTCACGCCCCACTCGCGCGCGATGTCGGAAATCAGGCGCCCGGTCATCTGCGGATGCGGGTCGGACCAGGTCAGCAGCACGTCGATCACGCCGTCGACCAGGTCCTCGCGCAGCACGGTGGAGCCCGCCACGTAGGGGTAGACGTCCATCGAGATCTTCTGCCGCTGCGCGAGCGCCTCGATCAGCGGCAGCGTCTCTTTCGTGCGGCCCCAGTTGGCCGGGCCGGCGCACTTGTGGTGCGAGATCACGAGCGGCACGCCCGCGGCGAACGCCGTGTCGCCGGCCTCGTGCATCGCCTCGATGATCTGCTGCATCTCGCTGCGCAGGTGGGTCGCGTACACGCCGCCATGCCGGGCCACCACGCGTGCGAGCGCCGTGACCTCTTCGGCGGGCGCCGCCATCGCCTCTTCGTAGAACAGGCCGGACGACAGGCCGTGTGCGCCCTGGGCCATGCAGTCGTCGAGCAGCGCCGCCATGTGCGCCCGTTGCGCCTCGTCGGCCGGCCGATCGAGCGCATCCATGGCCGCGAAACGCAGCGTGGTGTGGCCGACCAGCGCGGCGACATTGAGCGCCGGCTGGCTCGCGGCGACCGCGGCGCGGTATTCGGCCATGGTCGCGTACTGGAACGAATCGCCGCCCAGCAGCGTGAGCGGCGGCTTCGACTGCACCGTGCGGTACGGCGCCAGCGAGATGCCGCAGTTGCCGGTCACCACCGTGGTGATGCCCTGCGACACCTTGGGCAGGCACAGCGGATCGCGCAGCACGATCGCATCGTCGTGGGTGTGGGCGTCGATGAAGCCCGGCGCGATCACCCGGGCCGTGCAGTCGACCACCTCGACATCGGCAAGGGCAAGGCCGTGCGGCAGCCGATGGCGCAGGCCTTCGCCCAGCGCGACGATGCGGTCGTCCCGCAGCAGCACGTCTCCGGGCCAGCTTGGGCCGCCCGAGCCGTCCACCACCAGGCCCGCTTCCAGCAAGATCGCTTGCGTCATGGCGCGTCCTCCACATCGCCCGTGCGGCCGCTGACCACGCCGCCACCGTCCCAGCTCTGCAAGGGGAACTTCGTCGCGTCGATGCCGTGCCGCTGGAAGGCCTCCCGCGCGCGCTGCAGTCGCTGCATGGCCGGCTCGCCGCAGCGCTGCGCGACCAGCACGGTGAGGATCTCGATCACGGTGAGATGCGTCAGGTAGGCATCGATGCCCACGTGCATCACGGCATCGTCGGGCACCGACAGCGCAATCAGAAAGTCGGCCTTGGCGGCCAGCGGCGTGCCCGGCCGCGTGATGGCGATCACCTTCGAGCCCTGAGCCCGCGCGATGTCGACCGCGTCGAGTAGCGAGGGCATGCCGCCCACGTGCGTGATGGCGATCACCACGCCGCCCGGCCGCTGCGCCGCGCCGGCGACCTGCTGCAGGTGGTAGTCGGCCCAGGCGTTGGCCGAGATGCCGAGGCGGAACAGCCGCGCCTGCAGATCGTTGGCCATGAACCAGGACGTGGCGCCCGCGCCGTACAGGTCGACGTGCGGCGCCGCCACGATGGCGGCCACCGCGCGGTCGAGCACGGCCATGTCGAGCTGGTTGCGCACGCCGGCCACCGAGGCCGCCGCGCTGCGCGCGATCTTCGACACCACCTCGTCGGCCGTGTCCTCGATGTTCACGCGGCGGTGCAGCGGCGAGCCGCCGAGCGCGAGCTCCTGCGCCAGCGCCAGCTTGAATTCGCGCAGGCCCGCGAAGCCCAGGTCGCGGCAGGTGCGCATGATGGTGGGCACCGAACTGCGCGAGCGCTCGGCCAGGAACTCGAAGCTCTCTTCGAGCACACGGTCGGGGTCCTCGAGGATCAGGTCGAGGATCGCGCGCCGCGTGGCGGGCGCCTTCGCACGGATGTCGGCGATCTTCTGGAGCAGGGAGGGCGTCATCGCGTCCCGATCAGAAGTGCATGGCGACGGCGTCGCTCACGCGGTAGTCCTGCTCGACCACCGGCATCCAGTGCCACTTGTCGAAGGTGGTGCATGGGTGCGAGATGCCGAAGCCGACGCGTTCACCGACCACCGGGGCCAGGGCCTCCTCGCTCGCATCCCAGCGCAGGTAGCCGTGCTGGTCGTTGAGTGCGCTGATGTGCCAGCCCGGCGGCACGGCCGAGGTGGCGGTCGCCCCCCGCGCGGCGCGCGCGATCGGCACCGGCATCGACAGGTCGAAGGAGATGTCGCGCTTGCCCATCGCGACGATCGCCAGGCCGGGCTCGGGGCGCGACTGCACCGTCGCCCAGATCTCCATCGCGGCGCGCAGGCTCTCGCCCAGTTCGCAGCCCAGACGCGCATCGATCGGCACCTGGAAGCGCTGGTAGGTGCCATGGTCGTGCGTGACGTAGCAGCCCGAGCGCAGCAGGCCGCGCACCGGCTTGCCGATCGCCGGCGCGAGCCGGGCGGAAACGAGGTCGTAGATGGCGGAGCCACCGGCCGACACCAGCACCTCGTCGCACTCGAACCAGCCATTCGCCACCGCCTCGCGGGCGACGGCGTCGACCCGGTCCATCAGCGTGTCGGTGTAGGCGCGGTCGGCTGCGCTGTCGGCGGTGGCGCCCTGCCCTTCGTAGCATTCGATGCCGACCAGGCGCACCGCGGTGCTGGCGTGGGCGGCACGCGCCACCTCGATCGCCTGCGCGTGCGTGCGAACGCCGGTGCGCGCGCCGTCGACGCCGATCTCCAGCATCACCTCGAAAGGCACGCTGTCGGCATGGCGCACGGCCCAGTCGTCGATGAGCGCGAGCTGCGCCACCGAATCGATGAGAAAGACGATGCGCAGCCCTTCGTGCGCGCGCAACAGCAGCTGGATGCCGCCCAGGTCCTCGTCGCTCACCACCTGGTTCGCGATGAGCGCGTGGCGCGCGCCGGCTGCCACGCCGACCGCGAGCTGCGTCACCGTGGCGAAGGTGATGCCCCAGGCACCGGCGTCCAGCTGGCGACGGAACAGTTGCGGCGACATGGTGGTCTTGCCGTGCGGCGCGAAGTCCACGCCCCACGCCCGCACGCGCGCCTGCATCCACGCCACGTTGTGCTCCAGCGCCTCGCGCTTGAGCACCGCGAGCGGCAGCGGCAGGTCGCCGGCCAGCACGTTCCAGCCGGCCTGGCCGACCTCGCTGCGGCGGCGTGGCGCCTGGGTGCGCGGGTAGCCCTTGTGGCCGCTGCCGAGCAGCGGGTCGAGAAAGTCGGAAGTCTGGGTGTGGGTCATAGGTATGTCAGTTATCCATTGCGCTGCGCGCCACTCACAGCCGATGAGACCGGCGCGGCCGGATGCCAGGGCACCCGCGGAACTGGCTTTGCCAGGCCGCTGGGTGCGCCCCCTTGAGGGGGAGGCGCCGCAGGCGCATCGGGGGTGGGTTTCATCTCAGGCGATGGCGGTCGAAAGCAGTTCCTTGCGGATGCAGGCGCTATGGTGCCCGGGGGCGATCTCGTCGAGCGGGGGCACGGTCTGTGCGCACGCCTCGATCGCATGCGGGCAGCGCGTGCGGAACACGCAGCCCGAAGGCGGCGCGATGGGGCTGGGGATGTCGCCCTGGAGCGCGACATGGGTGGTCGGCACCAGCGGGTCGGGCTTCGGGCTGGCGGCCAGCAGCGCCTGCGTGTACGGGTGCGAAGGCCGCGCAAAGAGTTCTTCGGTGGTCGCGACCTCCATCACCTTGCCGAGGTACAGCACGACCACGCGGTCGCACAGGTACTCGACCACGTCGAGGTCGTGCGAGATGAAGAGCATCGTCAGGCCGAGGCGCTCGCGCAGGTCGGCCAGCAGGTTGATCACCTGCGACTGGATCGACACGTCGAGCGCCGACAGCGGCTCGTCCGCCACGATGAATTCGGGCTCGACCGCGAGCGCGCGCGCTACGCCGATGCGCTGGCGCTGGCCACCGGAGAACTCGTGCGGGAAACGGCTCGCATGCTCGGGCCGCAGGCCCACGGTCTCCAGCAGTTCGGCAATGCGCTTGTCGCGCGCCACGGCGCCCTTGTGCAGGCCATGGGTCGACAGCGCCTCGCCGAGGATCGCGCTGATGCGCATTTTCGGGTTCAGGCTCGCGTACGGGTCCTGGAAGATGATCTGCAGCTTGCTGCGCAGCTTGCGCATCTGCTCGCCCGAGAGCTGGCCGATGTCGTCGCCGCGGTAGCGGACCTCGCCGTCGGTGCAGTCGAGCAGGCGCAGCACGGTGCGGCCGATGGTGCTCTTGCCCGAGCCCGATTCGCCGACCAGGCCCAGCGTCTCGCCGGGCTGGATCGCGAAGGACACGTCGTCGACGGCGCGCACCGGGCGGTCGCCCTTGCCGAAGTATTTCTTGAGCCGGCGGACTTCGATGAGAGGGACGGTGGACATGGGGGCGTGAGGGGCGTTGTTCTTGTCGTCGGGCTCAGGCGGCCTGCGGGAGTCGGTCGGCGGCGGCGGGCACGCGGATGCAGCGCGCCTCGCGGTCGGCCTGCGTGGCGATCAGCGGCGGCATCGCGTCGCGGCAGGCGGGCAGCGCCTGGTCGCAGCGCGGTTCGAAGGCGCAGCCCGGCGGCGGCGCCAGCGGGCTCGATACCTGGCCGCGGATCGCGAACAGGCGCTTGGGCCGCGGCTGGCCGCGCACATGGGCCTTGCCCGGCAGGCAGGCCAAGAGGCCCTGCGTGTACGGATGCTCGGGCGTGGCGAACAGCGGCCGCACCGGTGCGCGCTCGACCACACGGCCCGCGTAGAGCACCACGACGTCGTCCGCATGGTGCGCGACCACGCCGAGGTTGTGCGTGATGAACAGGATGCTCATGCCGGTCTCGGTCTGCAGCCGGCGCATCAGCGCGAGGATCTGCGCCTGGATCGTCACGTCGAGCGCGGTGGTGGGCTCGTCGGCGATCAGCAGCGTCGGGTCGCAGGCCATGGCCAGCGCGATCATCACGCGCTGGCGCATGCCGCCCGAGAGCTGGTGCGGGTACTCGTGCAGGCGCTGCGCAGCCGCGGGGATCTCCACCAGGTCGAGCATGCGCTTGGCATGCGCGAGGGCCGCCGTGCGGTCGAGCCCCTTGTGCAGGCGCACGCTCTCGGCAATCTGCTCGCCGATTTTGAAGACCGGGTTCAGGCTGGTCATCGGCTCCTGGAAGATCATCGACAGCTGGTTGCCGCGCAGCGAGCGCATCTCGCGTTCGCCGATGCCCAGCAGGTCGACCGTCCTGCCTTCGCGCGTGACGAAGTCGGCCCGGCCGCTGACCTGCGCGTTCGCGGTCTTGGGCAAGAGGCGCATCAGCATGAGGCTGGTGACCGACTTGCCCGAGCCCGACTCGCCCACCAGCGCTGTCGTCCTGCCGGGCTGGATCGAGAAGCTCACGTCGGCGACCGAACGCACCAGGCCGTCCTCGGTGGGGAAGAAGGTGCTCAGGTGGCTGACCGTGAGACGCGGCGTCATGGGGGCGGAGGTCATCACGAGGTCTTCTTGAGCTTGGGGTCGAGCAGGTCGCGCACGCCGTCGCCCAGCAGTTGCAGCGACAGCGCGGTGAAGATGATCGCCAGCCCCGGGAACAGCACCACCCAGAAGGCCTGGCTCGCGTACTGCTGGCTGCCCGCGACCATCGTGCCCCAGGTCGGGATCTCCGGCGGCACGCCGACGCCAAGGAAGGACAGGCCGGCTTCGGCCAGGATCGCGTAGGCGAAGATGAACGACACCTGCACCAGGATCGGCGACATCAGGTTCGGCAGGATGTGGCGCCACAGGATGCGCGAGGTGCGCACGCCCAGCGCCCGCACCGCCTCGACGAAGAGCAGCTCGCGCACCACCAGCGTGGACGCCCGCACCACGCGCGCGACGCGCGGCGTGTAGACCAGCACCAGCGCCAGCACCGTGTTGCCGAGCGACGGCCCGAGGATCGCGACCAGCGCGATCGCCAGCAGGATGTCGGGGAAGGCCATCATCGCGTCGACCACGCGCATGAGCGGCGTGTCGAGCCGGCGGAAGAAGCCGGCCATCAGGCCGAGCACGGTGCCGGCGACCACGGCGCCGATCGCGGTGAGCGCGGCGATCGACAGCGAATAGCGCGCGCCGTAGACGATGCGCGCATACAGGTCGCGGCCGAGCTCGTCGGTGCCCAGCAGGTGTTCGGCGCCCGGCGCCTTCAGGCGCTGCAGCACGGCGGTGTCGTTGGGGTCGGCCGAGGCGAACAGCGGTGCGCCGACGGCCGCCACCACGATCACCAGCAGCACCAGCGCGGACAGCATCACGATGCGGCGGTGCATCAGTTGGCGAAGCATTCTTGGCATGTGCATGTCGACGCCTTCAGAGCTTGACGCGTGGATCGACCACCGCGTACAGCAGGTCGATCGAGAAGTTGATGAGCACGTAGATGGCTGCGATCACGAGCAGCGCACCCTGGATCACCGGGTAGTCGCGGCGCAGCACCGCATTGACCACCAGGTTGCCGACGCCGGGCAGGCCGAACACCGTCTCGGTGATCACCGCGCCGCCGATCATCAGCGCGATGGTCAGGCCCAGCACCGTGACGATCGGCACCAGCGCATTGCGCAGCGCGTGCTTGAGCACCACCACGCTTTCCGACAGGCCCTTGGAACGCGCGGTGCGCACATAGTCCTCGCCCAGCACGTCGAGCATCGAGGCGCGCGTGAAGCGGATGATCAACGCCGAGTTCAGCAGGCCCAGCACGGTCGCCGGCAGCACCAGCGCATGCAGACGCTCGGCCAGCGGCGCCCCGGGCGCGCCGTAGCCCGACACCGGGAACCAGCCGAAGGACACGGCGAAGATCTGGATGAGCACCAGCCCCAGCCAGAAGCTCGGAATGCTGGCGCCGAGCATCGCGATGCCCGTGAAGAGCTGGTCGACCGCACGGCCGCGGAACACCGCCGACACGATGCCGCAGGGCAGGCCGATCAGTGCGGCGATGCCCACGGCCATCAGTGCGAGCAGCGCGGTGGGCTCGGCGCGTTCCCACAGGGCCTGGGTCACCGGACGCTGCAGGAAGATCGACGTGCCCAGGTTGCCCTGCAGCACCTCGCGCAACCAGTAGCCGAACTGCAGCGGCAGCGGCTTGTCGAGGCCGTATTCCTTCTGCACCCGCGCGATGTCCGCCGCCGTGGCCTGGTCGCCCAGCAGCACCGAGATCGGGTCGCCCGACGCCGCGCGCGTGAGGATGAACACCAGCACCGCGACGATGGCGAGCACGACGAGCATGCCGAAGGCACGCGAGGCGATGTAGCGCAGCATGGGGCAGGCTTACTTGATCTTCGCGTTCCAGAAGAACGGCCAGGTCGCGGGCTGGTAGTTGTCCAGGGCCGGGCTCTTGGCCGACAGGCCGTTGAACTTGCCCACGTTCACGTAGGGCACCTCGTCGTACACCACCTGCTGCACCTTGCCCCACAGCGCGCCGCGCTTGGCCGGGTCGCTCTCGACATTGAAGGCCTGCAGCGCCGCCTTCTTGGCGGGCGTGTCCCACCAGCCCGGCGCGCCGTCGCCCAGTTGCGGCGGCGAGAGCATCGGCTCGGGGAACTGGCCCGAATGGGTGACGTAGACGTCCCACAGCTTCGAGTCGTTGCGGCGCTGCACCAGCGTCGCCCAGTCGACGACGTTCAGCTCAACCTTGAAGCCGGCGCGCTTGAGTTGCTCGGCCATCAGCAGCGACATGTTGTAGTGGAAGTCGTACTGGCGGCTGGTCAGCACGCGGATCGGCTCGCCCTTGTAGCCGGCCTTGGCCGCGGCCTCCTTGGCCTTCGGCGCATTGCGCTGGTTGTACAGATCGCCGCCCGCCGTCGAATAGAAGGGCGAGCCCTTCGGGAAATGGTTGGCCTCGGCCGTGAAGAAGCGCGTGTCGCCGAAACCGGCGGCCAGCATCTCGCCCTCGCCCATCGCGGTCTGGATCGCCTGGCGCACGGCCTGGCTGGCGGCCACGCCTTCCTTGGTGTTGAACACGATGTAGGGGAAGCCGAAGGACGGCGTGAGGATCGGCACCGTCTTGCCACCGGACTTCTCCAGGCGCGGCAGGGCTTCCACCGGCAGCAGGTCCGCGAAGTCGTACTGGCCGGCCAGCGCACCTTCGACGCGGGTGCTGGCGTTGGGCACCGGCACGAAGCGCAGTTCCTCGATCGCGGCCTCGCGCTTGCCGCCGTAGCCGCTCGCGGGTTCCTTGCGCGATGCGTACTTGTCGAAGCGCGTGAGCAGCACGTACTGGTCGGGGCGGCGCTCCTTGAACTTGTACGGGCCGGTGCCGACGAAGTCCTTCAGCGGCTGCGCGATCGACTCCTTCGCCATGATCGCGGCCATGCCGCTGGGCAGCGCCAGCTGCGACAGCAGCGGCGCATAGGGTGCCTTCAACACGATCTCGACCGCCAGCGGGCCCTTGGCCTGGAGGCTCGCGATTTCCTTGCCCACGGCCTTGCCGCGCGGCGACTGCTCGATCCAGCGCTGCAGGCTCGCCACCACGTCGTCGGCGGTCAGCTCGCGGCCGCTGTGCAGCATCACGCCCTTGCGCAGCGCGATGGCGTAGGTCTTGCCGTCGGCCGAGATCTTGGGCATGGCTTCGGCCAGCATCGGCACCACGTTCCACTTGGCATCGAAGGTGTAGAGCGTCTCGTAGACGTGCTGCATGATGGTTCCGACCAGGTCGGCGGTGGACGCCATCGGGTCGAGCGTCTGGGGCTCGGCGACCATCGCCAGCGTGGCGAAGTTGCGCGGGGCCTGGGCCTGGGCCGGCGCCACGGCGCACAGCGCGGCCACGAGGGAGGCACCCAGCACGACGCGTCGGCGCAGCGCGGGAAGGTGGACAGAGGCACGGTCGATCATGGGGAGCTCCTTCAAGAGGTCAGGCGGAGAGATTGAAATTTACTTTCTCTTTTCACCGACTCTGAAGCATCAAGCATGCCAAATCATCCGTGATTACCCGCTATTCCTCGGCGTCACTGAAATATACTTTCAAACACATCCCGGCTGAGTCCTTGGCCGATGCCTTTTTCGTCCCTGCCACTGGAGCCCGCATGCCCCTCGAATACCTCGGTGCCGAACCCACCACCTCCGACCGCCAGCCGCGCCCCTTCTCGCCGGCCGTGCGCGCAGGGGACTTCATCTATGTATCGGGCCAGGTCCCGGCCGATGCCAACGGCGAGATCGTCGTCGGCGGCATCGAAGCGCAGACGCGCCAGGTGATGGAGAACCTCAAGGCCGTGCTGGCGATGGCCGGCGCCACGCTCGACGACGTGTGCAAGAGCACCGTCTGGCTGCAGGACGCGCGCGACTTCGGTGCGTTCAACCGCATCTACATGGGCTATTTCGGTGCCGGCAAGCCCGCGCGCTCGACCACCGAGGCGCGGCTGATGGTCGACGCGAAGGTCGAGATCGACGTGGTGGCCTACAAGCCGAAGAACTGAAGAAGGCGCGGGTGCGCCACGGCACCGGCCTTACAGCACCTTCTTGACGATCTGGCGGTCGTTCACCATCCAGTCGGCCGTCTTGAAGAACGAATCGCGCAGGCGCGCACGCAGCGCCTCGTCGACACCGGTCTCACCCATCGCCTGGTCCATGCAGGCCAGCCACTGATCGCGCTCGGCGAGGCCGATGGTGTGGCCGCCGATGCTCTGCGGCAGATGGCGTGCGCGCAGCATCGGGTGGCCGAAGCGGTCGGTGTAGTGCTGCGGGCCGCCGAGCCAGCCGCACAGGAACCAGAAGAGCCGCTGGCGCGCGTTGTCGAGCGTGTTGCCGTGCACCGCGCGCAGGCGTGCGTACGCCGGCTCGAGGTCCATCAGGTCGTAGAAGCGGTCGACCAGCGCCTGCACGGCGGGCTCGCCGCCGATCCATTCGAAGGGGCTGTCGACGGGGGGCTTGTCTTGGATCTGCATGCGCCGATTGTCGGCGCAGGCGCCATCCCTTATTTCGCGTTCGGGAAGAACAGCTGCTCGCCGCCGATCTTGTAGCTCGCGATGGTCGACTGCCCGGCCGGCGACGTCACCCAGTCGACGAACTTCTGCGCGTCGGTGCTGTTGAGGTTGGGGAATTTGGTCGGGCTCACGACCATCACGCCGTACTGGTTGAAGAGCCGCTTGTCGCCCTCGACCACGACCGCCAGGTCGGCCCGGTTCTTGAAGCTCAGCCAGGTGCCGCGGTCGGCCAGCACGTAGCTGCCGTTCGAGGCCGCGATGTTCAGCGCCGGGCCCATGCCGCAGCCGCATTCCTTGTAGCCGCTGCCCTTCTTGTCGTTGGGCACCGGCTGGCCGGCATCGGCCACGCCGGTCTGCGTCCAGAGGCGGCGCTCGGCGGCGTCGGTGCCGCTCTTGTCGCCGCGCGAGACGAAGGGCGCGTTGGCGCCGGCGATCTTCTTGAGCGCCGCGACGATGTCGTTGCCCTTCACGCCGACCGGATCGTTCTTCGGCCCGATCAGCACGAAGTCGTTGTACATGACGGGCAGCCGCTTCGCCGCGAAGCCTTCGGCGACGAACTTCTCCTCGGCCGCGGTGTCGTGCACGAAGAGCACATCGGCATCGCCGCGCCGGGCCATGTCGATGGCCTGGCCGGTGCCCACGGCCACGACCTTGGTGTCGACGCCGGTCGCCTGCTTGAAGGCCGGCAGCAGATGCGAGAACAGGCCCGACTGTTCGGTCGACGTGGTCGAGGCCATGGTGAGGGGGCCGGCCTGGGCCGCGGCACCGAAAGAGACGAAGGACACGAAGGCCACGGCAGCAGCCACTGGGCGCAGCGCGCGCCGGAGGGATTTGAGGGTCATGCGAGTTCTCCTTTGACGAACAGGTGGGCCGCTTCCGGCAGCGGCCCGTGAAAGAAATCGTGTACCGGCAGGTCGGCCACCACGCGGCCCTGCTCGAGGTAGACGACGCGCGTGGCGAGCCGCTTGACCTGCCCGAGGTTGTGGCTGGCGAAGATCAGCGTGCGGCCCGCGGCGGCCTCGGCGATGAGCGCCTCGACCTCGCGCTTGGCGGTGGGGTCGAGGCTGGCCGTCGGCTCGTCGAGCAGCAGCACCTCCGGGTGCAGCACCCAGGCACGCGCGAGCGCAAGTCGCTGCTGCTGGCCGCCCGAGAGCGTGCGTGCGTTGCGCGCAGCGAGCTCGGTCATGCCGACGCGGCCCAGCGCCTCGAGCGCCGCCTGCCGGGCCGCACGCCAACCGCCGCCGCGCAGCCAGAGCGCGAGCGCGACATTGGTCGCCACGCTCGCGCGCAGCATGTGCGGCCGCTGGAACAGCATCGCCTGCCGTGAACGCGGCGCGCGTTGCAGCATCGCGCCCGATGCATGCGGCACCAGGCCGTGCAGCAAGCGCAGCAGCGTGCTCTTGCCGCTGCCGTTGGCGCCGATCAGGGCGACGCGTTCGCCGGCGCCGATCGACAGCGTGGCGCCGCGCAGCGCCGGCACATGGCCGAAGCGCACCTCGACGTCGTGCAAGGCGAACAGCGTTTCGCCCGGCCGCAGATCGCTCATGCGATTTGCCCCCCACGCATCGCCTCGGCCACACCGCCGTCGGCGCGCTCGCGCCAGCCGCGCAGCGCCGCGATCGCGAGGTTGAGCACCAGCACCACCAGCAGCAGCACGATGCCCAGCGCCACCGCCAGCGGCAGGTCGCCCTTGCTGGTCTCCAGCGCGATGGCCGTGGTCATGACGCGCGTGAAGCCGTCGATGTTGCCGCCCACCACCATCACCGCACCCACCTCCGACACGGCGCGGCCGAAGGCGGCGATCAGCACGGTGATCAGCGCGTAGCGCTCGTCGGCGGCGATCAGCAGCGAGCGGAGCAGCGGCCTGGCGCCGAGCGAGCGCAGCTGCTCGCCGTGCCCGCGGTCGGCGTCCTCGATGACCTGGCGCGTGAGCGCGGTGACCATCGGCAGCACCAGCACCGTCTGCGCCAGCACCATGGCCTTGAACGAGAAGAGCCAGCCCAGGAAGCCCAGCGGCCCCGAACGCGACAGCAGCAGGTAGATGACGAGGCCCACCACCACCGAGGGCAGTGCGAGGAAGGTGTTGAGCACCGCCAGCACCACCGCGCGGCCCTGGAAGCGCGCCACGGCGAGCCAGGCGCCGAGCAGCAGGCCGACGCCGCAGGCCAGCACGCAGGATGTGGCGCTGACGGCCAGCGAACGGCCGACGATGGCGAGCAGCACCGGATCGGCGGACGCGATCAGGTGAGCAGCGGCTGTGACGCTGTCAGTGAATGTATTCATCGTGGTGCGGGGCGAGTATCGGGTTGCGCAACCGCCAACCTATGCACGCCCTTGCATAGGTGGATGCGCATAATCGCGCCGCAGAACGACACGCCCTCTTCTCTTCTTTTCCCTCGTGCACCCCATCGAACTTTCCTACGCCATCGCCCCGCGCCGCAGCGGCCGCGCCATGGTGCGCAACCCGCTGATGACGCTGCTGCAGGCCGTGCGCGACCACGGCTCGATCTCTGCGGCAGCGCGTGCGGTCGGTCTGTCGTACCGCCATGTGTGGGGCGAACTCAAGCGCTGGGAAGAGACGCTGGGCCACGCGCTGGTGATGAGCGAACAGGGCCAGCGCGCGCACCTCTCGGAGTTCGGCGACAAGCTGCTGTGGGCCGAGCGCCAGGCGCAGGCGCGGCTGGCCCCGCAGATCGAGGCGCTGCACGCCGAGCTCGAACGCGCCTTCGCAGTCGCCTTCGACCCGCGCACGCATGTGCTCAGCCTGCAGGCCAGCCACGACGACGCGCTGGCACTGCTGCGCACGCAGGCGGCCGGTGCGCGGCTGCAGCTCGACATCCAGTTCACCGGCAGCGTGGACGCCATCCGCGCACTCAACCAGGGCCGCTGCGTGATGGCAGGCTTCCACACGCTCGAGGAGCCGCCGCGCGGCTCGCTGGCGCAGCGCACCTACCAGCCGCTGCTCAAGCCGGGGCAGCACAAGCTGATCGGCTTCGCGCGGCGCACGCAGGGGCTGATCGTGGGGGCAGGAAACCCGCTGGCGCTGCGCTCGCTGGGCGACGTGGTGCAGCGCCGCGCCCGCTACGTGAACCGCGCCATCGGCACGGGCACGCGGCTGCTGTTCGACGAGCTGCTGGCCGGCGCGTCGCTGTCGCCCGAAGACGTGGAGGGCCACGACCGCATCGAGCCTTCGCACGCCGCCGTCGCGCATGCCGTGGCCTCGGGCGAAGCGGAAGCGGGCCTCGGCCTCGAATCGGCCGCGCGCGAAGCGGGCCTGGGCTTCGTGCCGCTGGTGCGCGAGCGCTACCACCTGGCTTGCCTGAAGGACGCGCTGAAACAGCCGGCCATCAAGGCGCTGCTGACCGTGCTGCGCGGCGCGCAGTGGCAGCACCAGCTGGGCACCCTGCCCGGCTACAAGAGCGTGGCGAGCGGCGAGGTGCAGTCGCTCAGCGCGCTGCTGCCGTGGTGGACCTTCAAGGACCGCAAGCCCGCCGCTTGATTCGCGGCCGGCTCGCGCCTATTCCGCAGCCTGCCGCAGCGTCGCGACCACCGGCCGGCGCAGCACCTCGCGCAGGCCCCACCAGCCCGCTGCCAGCGCCAGCACCGCGCCAGCCAGCGCACCGGCGACCGGCACCCACAGCGATGCCGTCCAGGTGAAGTCGAACACGTAGCGCGCCAGGCCCCAGCCGATCGCCGACGCGGCGATGCTCGCGAGGAAGCCCGCCAGCAGCCCGACGCCGGCGAGTTCGGCACGCTGCACCTGCCGCAGCAGCGACGCACGCGCGCCGACCGCGCGCATCACCGCGAATTCGCGGGCGCGCTCCTCCCGCGTGGCCGTAACCGCCGCGAACAGCACCACCAGGCCGGCCGCCAGCGTGAAGCCGAAGAGGAACTCCACCGCGCGGATCACCTGGTCAAGCACCCGCTGCACCTGGCCGATGGTCGCGCTCATGTCGACGTTGGTCACGTTCGGGTAGGCGCGCACCAGCGCGTTGTCGAAGCCCTTGGTCTCGGGCGCGCGGAAGGCGCCCATGTAGGTCACCGGCACGTCGGGCAGCTCGGCCACCGTGTACATCACGAAGAAGTTGGCGTGCAGCGACCCCCAGTCGACCTTGCGCAGCGAGGTGATGCGCGCGTCGTTCTGGATGCCGCCGATGTCGAAGCGCAGCGTGTCGCCCAGCTTCAGGCCCAGCGTCTCGGCCAGCCCGTCTTCCACGCTCACCTCGCCCGGTGCGTTGGGCGTCCAGGCGCCGGCGGTGATGCCGTTGTGCGGCGGTGCCTCGGCGGCGTTGCTCAGGTTGAACTCGCGGTCGACCAGGCGCTTGGCGCGGTCTTCGGTGTAGTCGTCGGGCGAGACGGGCTTGTCGTTGATCGCGACCAGGCGGCCGCGGATCATCGGGTACCAGTCGAACTTGTTCACGCCGCCATCGCGCAGCGATTTCTGGAAGGCCTCGCTCTGGTCGGGCATCACGTTGATGACGAAGCGGTTGGGCGCATCGGGCGGCGTCGCGCGGCGCCAGCTCGACACCAGGTCGGTGCGCAGCAGCACCAGCAGCACCAGCGCCAGCAGGCCGACCGCCAGCGCGCTGACCTGCACCACCGCGTACACCGGCCGCGCCGAGATCTGCCGCGTGGCCAGCACCAGCCAGCGCGGCGCCGTCGTCTCGTTGACGCTGCGGCGCAGCACCTTCACCGCGACCCAGCTCAGCACCGCGAACACCGCCACTGCGCCCGCGAAGCCGCCGACCGCGATCAGCCCCAGCTTCAGGTCGCTGCTGGCCGCCAGCAGCATGGCGACGAAGCCGAGCGCGCCGATGCCCAGCACGGCGAGCGACGCCGGCTTGAGCCCGCCGACGTCGCGCCGGATGACCCGTAACGGCGGCACGCGCGCGAGCTGCAGCACCGGCGGCAGGCCGAAGGTGAACAGCAACACCAGCCCCATGCCCAGCCCGAAGGCCACCGGCCACAGCGTGGGCGCGGGCAGCGCCGTTTCGACCAGGCCGGCCAGCAGCAGCACGAAGGCGTAGTGCACGCCGAAGCCGATCGCCACGCCCAGCCCGCTCGCCACCAGGCCGACGATGAAGAACTCGAAGGCGTAGGCGCCGGCGATGGTGCGCTGGCTCTGGCCCAGCACACGCAACATGGCGCAGTCGTCGAGGTGGCTGGCCGCGAAGCCGCGCGCCGCCAGCGCCACCGCCACCGCGCTCAGCAGCGCCGCGAGCAGCGCCACCAGGTTGAGGAATTTCTCGGCGCGGTCGAGCGTCTGGCGCATCTCCGGCCGGCCGCTCTCGAAGGATTCGAGCCGCGCGCCGCGCAGCTCGCCGCGCTTGAGCGAGGCATCGGCCCAGTCGCTGAAGCGCTTCACCGCGCCCTCGTCGCCCGCCACCGCGAAGCGGTAGTTCACGCGGCTGGCCGGCTGCACGAGCCCGGTGCGCGCCACGTCGGCCTGGTTGAGCATCACGCGCGGCGAGAAACTCGCGAAGCCGCCGCCCCGGTCCGGCTCCAGCGTGATCACGCGCGACACGCGCAGGCCGGTGTCGCCCAGCAGCAGCGTGTCGCCCACCTTCAGCCCTAGCGATTCGAGCAGCGATGCATCGACCCAGGTTTCGCCCGGCGCCGGCACGTCCCGCGTGGCCTGGCCGGGGCCGTCGCTCGTCGTCGCGACCTGCACGCTGCCGCGCAGCGGGTAGCCGGTGGTCACCGCCTTCAGTGACACCAGCTTGCTCGCCCCGCCCTGCGCGTCGGAGGCGCGGGCCATCGTCGGGAATCCGTAGGTCGACGTGGTCTCCAGGCCCAGCGACCGGGCGCGCTCGACGAAGGCCGGCGGCGTCGGGTTGTCGCTGGCCAGCACCGCGTCGCCGCCGAGCAGCTGCCGCGCATCGCGCTGCAACCCGCCCTTGAGCCGATCGGCAAAGAAGCCGACGGCCGTGAGCGCGGCGACCGCGAGCAGCACGGCAACGATGAGAAGCCGCAGCTCGCCAGCGCGCAGATCGCGCCAGAGGGTGCGCCAACCGAGGCGGAGGGAGGAAGTCATGGGTGGACGATAGCCGAGGCGGGGTGGGCTTTCGGTTTTGGGGTATTGGTACCCATCCACACCTTTTCGGGATATAGAGATCCTTGATCAGTTTGCCCCTTCAATTTGGGCCTGAAGCAGTTTGCTGGCATATCCGCCGCTTCCTCCCGATATCAATCCTCACGGTCCGGCATCTTGCGGTCACTCGGCAAGACTGCATCGCACCTAATCCCCGAGACCGGAGCGCGATCTAGTCCGAACCGTGTCCGTGGTTGATACAGATGACCAACGCCAAGGACCAGTTGCGGAACGCTTGATCGCAGTGGCGACCTGGAGGGGGTCTGCAAGTGGCCCGTTTGGCCCCACCCTGTCCGCTGTAAGGAACCACGGCCTCGAAGCCAGTCCTCGGATCTAACTACCCCAGAGCTGACAAATGAAGCTGCGGTGGCACACGCGGTCCAATCCCGACATGTGGCATCCTTGTTGGGTGAATCAACGCTCAAGTAGAAACACCACTCCGACTGCGGCGATTTTGAACACGCCGCCCATGGATCCCGCAACTGCATACGAGCTCCTTATGGGAAGCGTTCAAGGTCGCCTCTCACTTCTCAATGGCGACATCCCGGACGAAAGCGTGTTGTACCGCGCCGAACGCTTCGCATTGCACGTCAGAAAGATCGTTGAAGCCGTGTCGTTCGCGGCTTTGAGTGCAACGGAATTCAAAAACGGTCAACTACTCCAGCAACGCACCAAGGATGCGAGCCAGGTTCTTGCTTGGCTCGACCAGAAAAAGCTGCTGCGTCTACCTGAGGCCCAAAGAGTAACTCGTTCTTCCAACCCTCTCTACGGGGCTGTTTGCGAAGGTAATTCTTCGAAAAATCTTGGCGTGCCAGAGTTGCAGCGAATGTTTTCGCGTGCGAGCTCATTGGTTCATGAACGACACCCAGAACGTCTGTCTCAAGAAACCATAAAAGACGAACTGCAGAAGCTCGAGAAAGACGCACAGGCCCTCCGTCATTGGTTATGGAGCCACATAGTTTTTTTTGGTGGCAGTGGCTTTCTGCTGCAAATGGGAATGTTCGGCACCTTGAGTTTTATGACGATGCTGACGCGTGAGAACGGGTTGAGCGAGACCAAAAAAGTAGCCGTCAAGCCGTAGCGGCATGACTGGCCTCAGCCATAACAACACAAACTAGACGGGTGTAGTAGTCAATGGCCGGAACACGACGATTCGTTAAAATTTTTCTTGCATCTCCGGGCGATCTGATTGAGGAACGCAAGGCTGCCAGAGTGGTCGTTGACGATTTCAACAGTCAGTTGGCGGACGCGCTCGGATATCAGGTAGAACTAGTCGGCTGGGAAGACACGCTCCCCGGTGTTGGCAGGCCGCAAGCGATCATCAATCGAGACCTTGACGGATGCGACCTCTTTGTCGGCATGCTTTGGAAGCGTTGGGGCACGCCGCCCGGGACTGAGCCCTACACGTCAGGCTTCGAAGAGGAATTCAAGCGGTCGATGACGCGAAACGCTGAGGAAGGGCGACCTGAAATAAACCTCCTACTAAAGGAACTCGACGCGGCATCTCTCGCAGACCCGGGAGATCATCTAAGAAAGGTCATCTCGTTCAAAGAACAAGTTTTTGCCGAGAAGAAACTGTTGGCAGGGACGTTCGCGGACGTACGGGACTTCGAAGGTAAGTTTCGAAAATGCATTCAGGGATATGTCATCGCACTTGCCAATCAGGACAAATCGTCAGAGAACGAGAAGGACCAAGCACCGCTTGCCGAGACGCAAACAACGCCGCCGAGTGAACCTGGCCCGACGACGCCGCTATCCGTCGAAGGTGCTCGATTCCTGCGAAATTTTCTGAGCACAGCCGAGAAAGCGACTGATGAGCGCCCATTGGCGGCCACCGATGTGGCTCGAGTCAGATTGCTTTCCATCATTGCAGCTGTTCACGGCAACGATCAGCAGTCTATGGGATCACACGACGCGAACCTTCTGTTCAAGGCGAGGGAAAAGTCCAAATTCGGCCGTCGAGAACTCATCGGGCTGCTTGACGACGGACTTACTCACTTGAGGAACGAGAACGTGCCGCTCTGGCACTGGGTTGCAGCGGTCGACGGTTTTAAGGAGAACATACTGCCCATTTGCTCTATCGTCGGAACGACCGAGCAGCGTATCGGCGCACTGAAGGCGATGCGCTTGATCTCAGAACCGATCGCGGCGAAGGAGCATCTCGAACGCAGACAGATCGTTTCGCTATGGTTTGCCAAGCCTTCCGAAACTGCGGTGCGTGTAGCCGCGTTGGAATATCTCAGCGAATGTGGTCAGCCTTCAGACCTACCCAGCATTAATGAAGAGTTCGCCCGAAACGAGACGCAGACGAATAGCGCGGCAGCCAACGCAATTATCCGCATCACGCTACGTGACAATCGCCTCGCGGCCTTGCAGGCACTCTACACCTTGCAGCCCAGCACGGTAGAGCAGGGTTTGATCAACGCCCTATTCAGCCGCGATGCAGAGTTTGACGATGAGGTTTTGCTTCGTGGACTGAGTCATCGCAACGTGTTAGTCAGAACAACAGTGATTAAGCTGTTGAAAAGGCGACGGGCGCTCAGTGTCACCATCGTCGAACCAATGCTTAGCGATAGCGATGCAGAGGTGCGCTATGAAGCGCTGCAGGTGCTCACAGCAAGTGGCCGGAGCTATTCCATTGAACAGGCGAAGGCCGTCCTTGTACGTAAGAACCCCGCACCCACAGGAATTGGATTGTTCGCCATGAATCAGGTCGCCGCGGATGGCGAAGCCCTCTTAGAGCGTTACACGGAGCAGTTCTTTGACAGCTTGACCATTTCGCAGCTCGAAGAAGAGCAGTCGGATATCTTTGACCAACATGCATACTTCGCGCTAATTCGTCGAGACTTCAAGCTGCGCGGTGATGAACTACGTAGCGCCGTGGCCAACCAATTCGTAGATCGCTTTGAGTATTTACTAGATGAGATGGTGAAGCGGTATGGGGCATTGACTGATCTTATCGAGAAGACCCGCTCACTTGGGAAGCACTTGCGCAGCAAGTTTACGCGCGAAGGCTTGGATATCATCTGCAGCAGGCACGACGCCGCCGACCTCCAGCTCGTCCGGTCAATGCTTGCTACCGGCAGCGTCGACTACTCAGCCGCAGACCTTTTGTATCTCGCGAAGTTCGGCCAATGGTGCGATATTCCTTTGGTCATCGCATCACTAGACCGGCCCGAATTCGGTCGCAAGCATGTATCAATGCTTTCGATTGCGAGAAACAGCAAGTACGAGGATGCGGCGCGTACGCTGTATGCGCTCGGCAAGCACAGGCTCAATGACCTGCTGACTACCACAATGCCCGGATCCCTCTTGGCCCGCATTGTTTCCTTGATGCCAGACAAGGCCTTCCAGAGACTTGACGATGCGGTAATCGGCTCGCTCATGCGAGCGGAGATTGAGGATGTTCGAAAAGCGGCGTCTCTGAAGTATGTGCGGACCTTTCCGCGACGCCGGGTGAAACAGTTCCTCGAAGAATACATGGCTGCCGATCAGTTCTACTACAACGTCATCCATTGGCTCGACTTCGGTATATCAGTACCTAAAGAAAGAATGCTGCGCGCCGCTGGAAAGGCATTGGTTTGATGAGCGATCGCGGGCTAGTTTGGATCTGCGACTACCTCTCGGACAGGGTGGTGGAACCACCATTTGTGGGACGGCTTAATCCATGAAAGACGTGCACTCGTCCTGATGAAGCTAGGCGCTTGTCCTTGGCAAACATCGCTGATCAGTATGCGCAAAGGTTTGAGGACGCGCCCACCGGTGGTGGTGACCGAGCGCTATCGACAGTACAAACTACTTACGTCGGACGCTGAACTCGAAGTTGCCACTTGGCGTTGTCCTTCGCAGTCGAAATAAGCTGCCGCTGACCGCACAGCACGGCGAACAATGTTAGCGGCGCGGCCGTCAATGATTTTTCCGATTCCGATGCACAGCTAGAGACAGTGCCTTGATCACCCATGACAGGTCCGACGGTCGTTGTAGTCAGACGCAAACTTGGTTGGCTGTTGGCCGACATCGGGTCACGCGGCGGCTCTTTCAAAACAGCACTCTCAGTTCTGGAACGCCTGTTTCCGCCCGACCAATCACCTTCGCCGCCCCAAACCCCTCACGCCTGAACGTCTCCAGCACCGCATCGACAACCTCAGCGGCACAACTCACCAACAGCCCCCCCGAAGTCTGCGGATCGCTCAACAGACTCTGCGCCGTCGCTGGCAGCCCCTCGGCCAGTTGCACATCGGCCCCATAGCCCGCCCAGTTCCGCCCCGAAGCCCCGGTGACGAACCCTTCGGCCACCATCGCTTCCACGCCGTCGAGCAGCGGGACCTTCGACCACTCGATCACGGCCGTCAGCCCCGCGCCGCGCGCGAGTTCCAGCGCGTGGCCGGCCAGGCCGAAGCCGGTGACGTCGGTCAGGGCGTGCACGCCGTCGAGTTGCGCCAGCGCGATGCCGGGGGTGTTGAGCTGGGTGGTGGTGTCGATCAGTTGGCGGTAGCCGGCTTCGCTCAGTTGCTCCTTCTTCAGTGCGGCCGAGAGCACGCCGACGCCGAGCGGCTTGCCGAGGATGAGCACGTCGCCGGGCTGGGCGCCGGCGTTGCGGCGCACGCGGTCGGGGTGCACCAGGCCCATCACGACGAGGCCGTAGATGGGTTCGACGGAGTCGATGGTGTGGCCGCCTGCGATGGGGATGCCGGCGGCGCGGCACACGTCTTGCCCGCCGCGAACGATGTCGCCGATGACTTCGATCGGCAACTGGTTGACGGGCATGGCGACCAGGGCCAGCGCCATGATGGGCTTGCCGCCCATGGCGTAGACGTCGCTGATGGCGTTGGTGGCGGCGATGCGGCCGAACTCGTAGGGGTCGTCCACGATCGGCATGAAGAAGTCGGTGGTGGCGATGAGCGCCTGGCTGTCGTTCAGCTTGTAGACGGCCGCGTCGTCGGCGGTCTCGATGCCGACCAGCAGCTCGGACGGGATCAAGCCGCCGCCGCTGTTCTTGAGGATCTCCGACAGCACGCCGGGCGCGATCTTGCAGCCGCAGCCGCCGCCGTGCGAAAAACTGGTGAGGCGCAGCGGCGCGAGCGGATTCATGGGCGTGGGGTTCATGCGGTGGATTATCGAAGTCATCGCGCCGTCTCGTGATTCCCGCGCTTTCTACAATGGCGCCCTTTCCCAGCACGCACGCCTCCGAGGCGCCCTCCCCATGAAAACGATCCTCCGACTGACGCTTGCGTTGTCCCTTTCCTTCGCCGCGCTCGGTGCTTCCGCACAGGGCAAGGTGCTGCGCGTGTCGGCCATCCCTGACGAGGCGCCGACCGAGCTGCAGCGCAAGTTCGCGCCGCTGGGCGACTACCTGAAGAAGGAAACCGGCATGGACGTGCAGTTCACGCCCGTGACCGACTACGCCGCGGTGGTCGAAGGCCTGGCGACGAACAAGATCGACCTGGCCTGGCTGGGCGGCTTCACCTACGTGCAGGCGCGCATCCGCACCAACGGCGGCGCGGTGCCGATCGTGCAGCGGGCCGAAGACGAGGTGTTCACCAGCAAGTTCATCGTGCCGATCGACAGCACCGCCAAGACGCTGGCCGACCTGAAGGGCAAGACCTTCGCGTTCGGCGCGCCCTCCTCCACCTCGGGCAGCCTGATGCCGCGCTACTTCCTGCTGCAGGCGGGCATCAACCCCGAGAAGGACTTCAAGACGGTCGCGTTCTCGGGTGCGCACGACGCCACGGTGGCCTTCGTGGCCGCGTCGCGCGCGGAAGCGGGCGTGCTCAATGCGTCGGTGTGGGAGAAGCTGGTCGAGTCGAAGAACCCCAACGCCGCCAAGGTGCGCGTGCTGGCCACCACGCCGACCTACTACGACTACAACTGGACGGTGCGCCCCGGCATGGACCCGGCCCTGCAGAAGAAGCTGACCGACGCCTTCCTCAAGCTCGACCCGGCCAACCCGGCGGACAAGGACATCATGGCGCTGCAGCGCGCAAGCAAGTTCATCCCGACCAAGTCGTCGAACTACGACGGCATCGAGACGGCGGGCAAGTCGGCCGGCCTCATCAAGTAACTCGCGGATGAGCTTCTCGCTGGCCGCCGTCGGCCTGGTGCACCCCAACGGGCACCGTGCGCTGCAGGACGTGACGCTGGCGGCGCGCGCGGGTGAAAGGCTCGCGGTCATCGGGCCGTCGGGCGCGGGCAAGACGACGCTGCTGCGCGTGCTCGGCGCCGCGCTACGGCCGAGCGAGGGCATGGCGACGCTGCTCGACGTGGCGCCGTGGCAGCTCGGCGGGCCGGCGCTGCGCAAGTTGCGCGCGCAGATCGGCACGGTGCACCAGAGCCCGCCGATCGCGCCGCGGCTGCGCGTGGTGACGGCCGTGCTGTCGGGGCGGCTGGGCGAATGGTCGGCGGTGCGCGCGCTGTCGTCGCTGCTGCATCCGTCGGACATCGCGGGCGCGCACGAAGCGCTGTCGCGCGTCGCCATGGAAGACCGCCTGTTCGACCGCTGCGACCGCCTCTCGGGCGGGCAGCTGCAGCGCGTGGGCGTCGCGCGCGCGCTGTACCAGCGGCCGCGCCTGCTGCTGGCCGACGAGCCGGTGTCGGCGCTCGACCCGACGCTGGCCGACGCCACGCTGCAGCAGTTGGTGGCGCAGAGCGAATCGACCGGCGTGACGCTGGTGGCCTCGCTGCACGCGGTCGACCTGGCGCTGCGCTGGTTTCCGCGCATCGTCGGCATGCGCGACGGGCAGGTGATGTTCGACGCGCCCGTGGGCGACGTCACGCCGCAGATGTTGACCGCGCTGTATGCGAGCGAAGGCGCGCTGCCGATGCAGGGCACGCCGGATGCCTTGCCCGTGCGTGCCGCCGCCGTGGCCGTGCCGCGGCCGGACTGCCTGTGACCCCGGCGATCGCACCGCTGCACGACCCAGCCGCACGACGCCGCCTCGTCGGCGGGCTGGCTGCGCTGGTCATCGCCTGGCCGATGCTGAAGCTGGCTGAGTTCAACCCGGCTGCCCTGTTCGCATCGGGCAACCTGCAGGTCATCGGCGGCTTCCTCGGCGCCTTCCTGCCGCCCGAAACGGCGCCGGCCTTTCTCGCGATGCTGCTCAAGGCCACGCTCGAAACGCTGGCCATGGCCACGGCCGGCACGGCGCTGGCCTTCGTCATCGGCGCGCCGCTAGCCTTCATCACCACGCGGGCGCTGTCGGTGTCGCGCATCGGCCCGGGGCCGGGCCGCGTTCGGGCGGGCACGGTGCGGCAGGCCGCGCGCAGCGTGCTGATGGTGCTGCGCGCCATCCCCGAGATCGTGTGGGCGCTGATCTTCGTGCGCGCGCTGGGCCTCGGCCCGGCCGCGGGCGTGCTGGCGCTGGCCATCACCTACGGCGGCATGCTGGGCAAGGTGTACGCCGAGATGCTGGAGTCGACCGACACGCGCCCCTCGCGCGCGCTGCTCGAGGCGGGCAGCAGCCGGTTTGCCGCGCTGTGCTACGGGCTGCTGCCCCACTGCGCGCAGGAGCTCGTCTCGTACACCGTGTACCGCTGGGAATGCGCGGTGCGCGCGTCGGTGGTGATGGGCTTCGTCGGCGCCGGCGGGCTGGGCCAGCTGATGGACCAGTCGATGAAGATGCTCAACGGCGGCGAGGCCAGCAGCATCCTCTTGGTGTTCCTCGCGCTGGTGCTGCTGGCGGATGCGCTGAGCAATGCGCTGCGGAGGCTGTTGGCATGAGCACCGTCCGCGCGCTGCCCACCGCGCCACCGCCCTGCCTGCGCTGCTGGGCCGTGCTCGGCGGCGTGCTGGCGGCTGTGGTCGCGAGCTTCGCCTACCTCGCCATCGACTACCGCGCGCTGTTCACGCGCGAGTCGCTGGGGTTCATGGGCACCTTCGTCTCGGAGTTCTTCCCGCCCGACCTGTCGGCCGGCTTCGTCGCCAAGACCGCGTGGGGCGCGCTGCAGACCTTGGCCGTGTCCGCGCTCGGCACGCTGCTGGCCGTGGCGGCGGGTGCGGTGCTGGCGCTGCCGGCGTCGGGCCGTGGCGGTGCCGCGGCGCGGCAGGCATCGCGCTTCGTGCTGAACCTGCTGCGCAGCGTGCCCGAGCTGGTCTGGGCCGCGCTGATGGTGCTGGCCGCGGGCATCGGCCCCTTCGCGGGGGCGCTGGCCTTGGCGCTGCACACCACCGGCGTGCTGGGCCGGCTCTTCGCCGAGAGCCTGGAGAACGCGCCGCGCGAGCCCGAACAGGCGCTGCGGCACAGCGGTTCGGGCGCGGTCGCGGCCTTTGCCTACGGCAGCCTGCCGCTGGTGCTGCCGCAGTGGCTGGCTTACACGCTCTACCGTTGGGAAATGAACATCCGCATGGCGGCGGTGCTGGGCTTCGTCGGCGGCGGCGGGCTGGGCCAGCTGCTGTACTTCCACCTGTCGATCTTCCAGCAGCCGCAGGCCATGACGGTGCTGATCGCCATGTTCGCGCTCGTCATGCTCGTCGACTTCGCCAGCGGCCGGCTGCGGCGCACACTGGGGCCTGCCTATGCCTGAAGACAACAACAACCATCGCCGCCAACCGACCCGCGTCACCGACCGGCACGACTTCGACACCATCATCGACGCGCGCTCGCCGTCGGAGTTCGCGCTCGACCACATTCCGGGCGCCGTCAACTGCCCGGTGCTCGACGACGAGGAGCGCCGCATCGTCGGCACCATCTACAAGCAGACCGGCGCCTTCGAGGCCCGCCGCGTGGGTGGCGCGATGGTCGCGGCCAACCTCGCGCGCCACCTGCGCGAACAGTGGGCCGACAAGCCGGCCGACTGGCGGCCGATGGTCTATTGCTGGCGCGGCGGGTTGCGCAGCGGCTCGATGGTCAACTGGATGCGCCTGGTCGGTTGGGACGCGCGCCAGCTCGCGAGCGGCTACAAGGCCTTCCGCCACCACGTGCTGGAGATCATCGAGACGGTCGTGCCACGGCTGCAGCTGCTGGTGATCTGCGGCGCCACGGGCAGTGCCAAGACACGGGTGCTCGAAGCGCTGGCCGCGCGCGGCGAGCAGGTGCTCGACCTGGAACATTGCGCCAGCCACAAGGGCTCGCTGCTGGGTGGCCTGCCCGGCGTGCCGCAGCCCTCGCAGAAGCGCTTCGAGACGTTGATCGCGACCGTGCTCGAAAACCTCGACCTGTCGCGCCCGCTCTACGTCGAAGGCGAGAGCGCGCGCATCGGCCGCGTCGCGCTGCCGGTGCCGCTGGTCACGCGCATGCGCGCGGCGCACTGCATCGAAGTCGAGGCAACGCCCGAGGCGCGGCTCGACTACCTGCTGCGCGACTACGCCTACCTGGCCGACGACCGCCACGCCCTGGCCGAGACGCTGGGCCGGCTCAAGGAAATGCAGGGCAAGGAAACAGTGCAGCGCTGGCAGGCCTGGGCCGAAGCCGGCAACCTGCCGCCGCTGTTCGCCGAGCTGATGGCGCTGCATTACGACCCGCACTACGAACGCTCGCAGGCACGCCACTTCGCGGCCTGGCCGCAGCGCGACCGCGTGACCGCGCGCGACCTCACACCCGAAGGCATCGACGCGGTGGCCGATGCCATCCGGCAGCAAGCTCAGGCCGCTGGTCGCTGAACCTGGAACGTCAAGGCAACACCGGGTTGGCCTGCGCACGCTGCACGCGGCGGTCGGCATCGCGCTGAAGCAGGAAGCGCTGCGACACCAGGCTGTTCGCCGCCGCGGTGACTGCCGCGACATACCCCGCCTGGTCGGTGTACAGCGACTCGAGCGACGGCCGCGTGTCACCGGCCGCGATGCGTGCGGTCTCGGTCTTGTGGAAGGGCAGGAAGGCGCCCGACAGGTTCACGAGATCGACGATCCCCGGCGTTGCCACGTAGTTGAACTCCAGGTTGGTGCCCAGCGGCGCCTGCACGTCGACGGCGCGGATGCCGGCCTTGGTCAGACCGGTGCCCGGGTCCACCTGCGGCACCAGGATCGCGTAGTCGCGCCCCGCGTACGAAGGCGGCACCTGGGTCGGCACGCCCGACTCGTCTTCCGGGCGGTACTGCGGCCCGTAGTCGAGCAGCGGAAAGCCGTTGTAGCGGGCGAGGTAACTGAATGCCGGGATCGCCGTGGGCGAGCCGCCGGACGGCGTCCAGCTGAGGCCGGTGATGGTCGGGAAGACGAGCTGGCTGGGCGGCACGAGCGTACCGTCGGCCACCTTGGGCACCTGGCTCGCCGGCGGCGGCACGTCCTGCGTCACCCAGGCTTCCAGGTTGACGAACAGGGCGCGGAAGGTGTCGGCGGTGTCCACCATGGAACCGGCCGGGTAGACCGTCGCGGCGGGATTGAAGCCGATGCCGGCCGCGAGCCCGCCGGTGCCCGTGGAGTGTTGCGAACTGGCGTAGTAGTAGATGCGTGCGTTGGCCGGCTGCGTGAGGTCGCTGAAGCCGAAGGCGTCCGTCAGCACGGGTGAGCCCTGCAGCTGCCAGAACTCGGTGCCCGACAGGCCGAGGAAGAACTTCGGGCAGGTCGCGGTCGCCTCGCAGCGCTTCATCACGCCGCCCTGGCGCCCCGAGACCGCATCGACATAGTCGGCCGCCAGGCCACGCGGCGCGGTCTGGCCGAACGCGCGATGGTCGGTACGCAGCCCGCCACCGCCGCCCGGCACGGCGAAGCGGGTGTTGATGTTGGTCTGGCGCGCGGCCACGTGGGCATACACGCCGTCGAAGACCTTGCCGCCGTCGAGTCGCTGGTTGAAGCCCAGGTGCAGGAAGGTCTTCATCGCGTTGCCGGACTGCGAAGTGCCCTGGCCGATGGCGAACTTGATCTTGCCGGCCAGCGGATTCGGCGTGCCGGCGGCATCCGCAGCCGCCCCGCGGAAGAAGCTCACCGTGTCGCGCAGGGCCGCCAGGCCGACGCCCATCACCTTCGGGTCCTTGGCGACGTACTGCAGTTCGTAGAGGCGATTGGGCTGGAAGCCGCCCTTGAGGCAGACGCGCGTGGGATCGGCGGTGCCGGGGAATGGGTTGGCTGCCGCATCGCAGGCGGCGAACTTCCAGTCCGACGGTGGAATGGCCACGCGAGGGTCCGTCTCGTTGACGCGCTGCGTCAGCAGATAGCCCGGGCGGGTGTTGTCCAGATCGGCCGGCGCATACGGGATCATGCTGCCGTTGAAGACGCCGCCGGGCAGCGCGATCGACGGTGTGGCCGCAGGGGCCAGCAGCTCCGTCGCATAGGGACCGGTGATCGACGAGCCGTCCTTGTTGCGGGCGACCGGCACCGTCGCCGTGAGTCGCTGCGGCGAACTCTTGGGCACGTCGCCTTGCCAGGCCGAGAACATCCAGACGTAGCCGCGTTCGAAGAACTCTGCGTCGCTCGGGTTGGCCGCGAGGTTGGGCATCGTCAGGATGTTGCCGCGGTTGGGCGCGTCGTAGCGCAGCACGCCGTTGGCCTTGCTCATGTCCTTGGGCTTGAGCATCGTGAAGTCCGCGCTGTACTCGACCATGCCCCGCGCGTTCACCGGTGCCAGCTCGAGGTCCTGGATGATCGCGTTCTTCGAATTCTTGGGATCGAGTTCGCCGCTGATGGTGCCGCTGACCTGCTCGTAGGCGCCGACGCTTCCGAAGGTGCCGGGGAAGTCGGTGGTCGCGGTGATCGTCATCTTCAGCTGCGGCGTGACGGACGCTGCGGGCGGCGGGGTCGTCGGTGGCGGCGACGAGGAGCCTCCGCCGCCCCCGCATGCCGAGATGAAAGCGGCTGCGGATGCCGCAGCAAAGAGCGCCCGCAGGCGCGGTCGAGTGGTCATGTTGTCTCCGGTCGTTGTGGTGGGTCGTGTCTTGCCCGGGGACAATGTAGGACGCACCCAACCATCCGTAAAATCGAAATTTCAGATGGATTGATCCAAAACCCGGATCATCGAGATCGCTGCCTCGACGCGCGCGCCGGTGCATGCCGACACTGCTGTCAACGAATGCGTTGGACGAGAGAGCACACCGCCACGCTTGACGCAGAACTGACGGAGGACTGCAGTTGCACCTGCGCCCGGACGGGCGTCAGGTGTCGCTGCTCAGATGCTTCAGGACCACCACCGCACGTTCGGTGGATGGCTAAGCGCTCTCAACGCGGCGCGTCGCCCTTGCGGAACTCGGCGGTGAGTTCGTCGAGCTTTGTCTTGAGCGCCGGGTCGAGTTTGTACTCGGCCGCGGCCAGCGTGGCGTCGAGCTGATCGGGCCGGCTGGCGCCCAGCAGCGGTGCGGTGATCAGCGGGTTGGCCATCACCCAGGCCACGGCCAGCGTCGCGAGCGGCACGCCGGCTTCGTCGGCGACCGCATGCAGGCGCTGCACGGCGTCGAAGCTGCGCTCGTTCCAGTAGCGGTCCTGGTACATCGCGCCGGCGGTGCCGAGGGTGAAGCGGGTGTTGGCCTCGGGCTTGGCGCCCGGCTTGTACTTGCCGGTCAGCAGGCCGCCGGCCAGCGGGTTGTAGGGGATCACGCCCAGGCCCTCTTCGCCGACCAGCGGCAGCAGTTCGCGCTCGATCTCGCGGAACAGCAGGCTGTAGCGCGGCTGCACCGACACGAAGCGCGTGAGCCGCAGGAAGTCGGCGCGGCCCAGCGCGCGCGCCAGGCGGTAGGCCAGGAAGTTCGACACGCCGATGTAGCGCGCGCGGCCCGACTTGACGATGGTGTCCATCGCCTCGATGGCTTCGTCGAGCGGCGTCTCGCGGTCGTCGCTGTGCAGCTGGTAGAGGTCGACGTGGTCGAGCTGCAGGCGTTTGAGCGACGCGTCGATGGCGGCGAGCAGGTGCTTGCGCGACGCGCCCTGGTCCCAGGCGTTCGGGCCCATCTTGCCGACCGCCTTGGTCGCGACGATGAAGTCGCCGCGGCGGCTCGCGCCCTGGGCCTTCAGCCAGCGACCGACGATCTCTTCGGTGCGGCCGGCCGTCTCGAGCCCACCGCCCAGCGGGTACACGTCGGCGATGTCGAGGAAGTTGATGCCACCGTCGGTGGCCTTGTTCAGGATGGCATGCGAGACCGACTCTTCGGTCTGCAGGCCGAAGGTCATGGTGCCGAGCGCGAGGCGCGACACGGTGAGGCCGGTGCGGCCGAGGCGGGTGGTGGGGATGCTCATGCGAAGGACCTTCGGGTGACGGTGATCGCCCAGTTTAGGCAATCCATCCCGCCCGTGCGCGCCTCCGGCGCGGCACCCTCACTTCTTGGTCGACGGAATGGCCTCGGAGGCCTTCTGGTTGGTGTTCGGCGGCGACGTCGCTGTCGTGGCCGGCGAATGGGCACCCGCGGCTTCGATCGGCTTTGCGTCGGCCGGCGGCGCATACGCGAACGGGCCGGGGTCGGTGCACGCCGGCGTGGCCGTGGGCGACGGCACCGGCTTGCCGGCCGAGGCCGCACTTGCGCGGTACTTGGCGGCCACGCGGTCCTGCGCCTGGCACAGCTTGAGGTTGTCCACCTGCGTGGCCCAGGCGGCCCTGGCGGCGGTTTCGGCCGCCTTGGCCTTGGCTTCGGGGGTCGGGTTCGGTGCGGGCAGCTTGGCGAAGGCGGCCGGCGCCGCCAGGACCAGGGCCAGCACGGCCGGAGCGAAGGTGTTCATCTGGAAAGTCATGAGGGGGTTCCTTCGACCGGCACGGTGCGCACCGGTGTCGTACTGGCGTCGGCCGAGCGCTGCGCCGGGATCTTGCCGGCCACGATGTCGTCGTACCAGAGCTCGTGGTGCTCCTTGGCCCAGGTCTCGTCGACGTAGCCGGTGCGCATGGCCTTGTAGGCACCCGACATGCCCAGCGTGCCGATGTAGATGTGGCCCATGATCATCGCCATCATGCAGAGCGTGGCCACGGCATGGACCATGTGCGCGATCTGCATCTCGCCGCGCGTGTAGACGAAGCCCGGCAGCAACTTGTCGAGGAACAGGCCCGAGCCGATGACGAAGGTGCCCAGGAACAGCACGCCGCCCCAGAACACGGCCTTCTCGCCGGCGTTGAAGCGATGCGACGGGACTTCCTTGCCGCCGAACAGGCCGCCGGCGTGGCGCAGCCATTTCAGGTCGGCCATGGTCGGCCAGTTGCTGCGGATGAAGGTGACGATCATGAAGACCGTGGTCACCACGAACAGCGGGCCGACGAAGTTGTGGATGGTCTTCAGCGCATAGGTCAGGTAGCCGAAGATCGCGCCGCCGAGGATCGGCAGCAGAAAGAACTTGCCGAAGGCCATCACGATGCCGGAGATGGCCAGCGTGACGAAGGCGATGGCGTTCGACCAGTGCGTCGCCCGCTCGAAGGGCGTGAAGCGTTCGATCTTGCGGCCGGTCTCGGTGCCGTGCAGCCCGATGGTGCCGCGCGCGAAATAGAAGATGGCCAGCGCCAGCAGCGTGACGAAGAGCAGCGCCGCGCCGTAGGGAATGATCCAGTTGTTGCGCACCTGCCGCCAGGCTTCGCCCGCGTTGGTGTAGCGCGAGCCGGGGTACTTCACGAAGGGCTGGATCAGGTTGCCGGCCTCGGGCGCCTCGCTCTTGGGCAGGCTGCTGTAGCCGGTCGTGCCCTGCCCCACCTGGCGCCACATCGGCGCGTTGTTGCCCGGCTGCACCTTGACGCGTTCGCCGTTGCTCTGGTTCAGGTAGTTGGGGTCGGCGCTGGCCTCGGGCTTCACGTCGAAGATGTTCTGGCTGCGGATGCCGCCGTTGGCGGGTGCGGCCACGGGTGCCGTCGGTGCGGCGGCCGGCGCCTCGGTCACGGTGCCGCTCACGGACGCGCCGGCGGGCTGCGCCGCAACCGTGCCCGCGCCGAGCGCCATCGCCAGAACCAGGGAAGCTGTCGTCAGCACGTGTCTCATGCGGCCTCGCTCAGTTCTCTTTGTTGTATTCGTTCTGGCCCAGCATGCGGGTCTTGATCTGCTGTTCCCACGCGGTCTTGTCGCCGACCTTCCAGCCGGAGGCGGTGAAGACCGTACCGGTGTTGGCCTGCTCGCCGGTGCCGCTCCAGGGCACGGCATCGAACTTGACGCCCTGGGCGTTGGTCTGCGGCTTCTCGCCACACGCCGCGAGCAGCGCGCAGCCGGTCAGCGCGATCGCCACGACGCCGGCGCGGCTCATTGCTTCACCCCGTTGGTCGGCGTGCCTGCCTGCTGCGAACCGTAGGCCGTGCCCCAGCCCCACACTTCGGCGCCCTTGCCGCGGTGCAGCACGCGGGTGCGGAAGATGTCGGCCACCACGTCGCCGTCGCCGGCCAGCAGCGCCTTGGTCGAGCACATCTCGGCGCAGGCCGGCAGCTTGCCTTCGGCCAGGCGGTTGCGGCCGTACTTCTCGAACTCGGCTTCGGAGCCGTTGGCTTCGGGGCCGCCGGCGCAGAAGGTGCACTTGTCCATCTTGCCGCGGGCGCCGAAGGTGCCCTGCGTCGGGAACTGCGGCGCGCCGAAGGGGCAGGCGTAGGAGCAGTAGCCGCAGCCGATGCAGACGTCCTTGTCGTGCAGCACCACGCCTTCTTCGGTGCGGTAGAAGCACTGCACCGGGCACACGGCCATGCAGGGCGCGTCGGAGCAATGCATGCAGGCCACCGAGATCGACTTCTCGCCCGGCACCCCGTCGTTGAGCGTGACCACGCGGCGGCGGTTCACGCCCCACGGCACCTCGTTCTCGTTCTTGCAGGCCGTCACGCAGCCGTTGCACTCGATGCAACGCTCGGCGTCGCAGACAAATTTCATTCGTGCCATGACCGGTCCTTAGGCTTTCTCGACGTTGCAGATCGTCGTTTTCGTTTCTTGCATCATCGTCACGCTGTCGTAGCCGTACGTGGTGCCGGTGTTGATCGCCTCGCCGCGCACCACGGGGTGCGCGCCGGTCGGGTAGTAGGGCAGCATGTCCACGCCCTGCCAGTGGCCGGAGAAGTGGAAGGGCATGAAGACGGTGTCGGGCCCGACGCGCTCGGTCACCTGGGCCTGCACGTTGAGCTTGGCGCCCGTGGGCGTGTGGACCCAGGCGCGCGCGCCGTTCACGATGCCCTTCTCCGCCGCGACCTTCGGGTTGATCTCGATGAACATCTCCTGCTGCAGTTCGGCCAGCCAGGGGTTCGAGCGCGTCTCTTCGCCGCCGCCTTCGTACTCGACCAGGCGACCGGAGGTGAGCACCAGCGGGAACTTGTCGGCCACCTTGTCGGCGATGTTCTTCTGCTGGATCGACTTGTACAGCGTGGGCAGCCGCCAGAACGCCATCTTGTCGTCGTGGGTCGGGTACTTGGCCATCAGGTCCGGCCGGTTGCCGTAGAGCGGCTCGCGGTGCTGCGGGATCGGGTCCGGGAAGTTCCAGACGATCGCGCGGGCCTTCGCATTGCCGAAGGGGTGGCAGCCGTGGTTCTTCATGAACACGCGGATCATGCCGCCCGAGTTGTCGGTCTTCCAGTTCTTGCCCTCGGCGGCCTTCTTCTCCGGCTCGGTGAGTTCGTCCCACCAGCCGAGCTTCTTGAGCAGCAGGTGGTCGAGCTCGGGATAGCCGGTGGTGATGTCGGCGCCCAGCGAATGCGAGCCGTCTTCGGCCAGCAGGTTCTGGCCGTCGCGCTCCACGCCGAAGTTCGCGCGGAAGTTGCCGCCGCCGTCCATCACGTGCTTGCTCGTGTCGTACAGGTTGGGCGAGCCCGGGTGCTTGAGTTCGGGTGTGCCGTAGCAGGGCCACGGCAGGCCGAAGTAGTCGCCCGACAGGTCGTAGCCGTTGACCTTGTCCTTGACCGGCCCCTTGACCTTGAGCGTGCGCACGTCGAAGGCCGCCATGTTGCGCATGTGCGCCTGCAGGCGTTCCGGGCTCTGGCCGGTGTAGCCGGCGGCCCAGCAGCTCTTGTTGATCTCGCGCAGGATGTCTTCGGGCACGGGCTCGTCCATGCCGTGGACCTTCTGCATCTTGAAGTTCTTGCTCAGCTCCTTGCCGAAGCCGAAGCGGTCGGCGAACTGCTGCATGATCATGTGGTCGCTGCGGCTCTCCCACAGCGGCTCGATCACCTTCTCGCGCCACTGGATCGAACGGTTCGACGCAGTGACGGAACCGCTGGTCTCGAACTGCGTGCAGGCCGGCAGCAGGTAGACGGCGCGGTTCGGGTTCAGGTCGCCGGCCGCACCGGGCATGGCCGCCATCGCAGCGGTGGCCGACGGGTACGGGTCGACCACCACCAGCAGGTCGAGCTTGTCCATCGCCTTCTTCATCTCCAGACCCCGGGTCTGCGAGTTGGGCGAATGGCCCCAGTAGACGACGCCGCGCAGGTTGGAATCCTGGTCGATCAGCTCGTTCTTCTCCAGCACGCCGTCGATCCAGCGCGACAGCGTGATGCCGGGCTTGGTCATCATCGCGGGCGATGCGAAGCGGCCCTTGAGCCACTCGTAGTCCACGCCCCACGCATTGGCGAAATGCCGCCACGACCCGTCCACCAGGCCGTAGTACGACGGCAGCGAATCGGGGTTGGGGCCGACGTCGGTCGCGCCCTGCACGTTGTCGTGGCCGCGGAAGATGTTGGTACCGCCACCCGACTTGCCGACGTTGCCCAGCGCCAGCTGCAGGATGCAGGAGGCGCGCACGATCGCGTTGCCGATGGTGTGCTGCGTCTGGCCCATGCACCAGACGATGGTGCCGGGACGGTTCTCGTTGAGCCAGGTCGCGACCTTCAGGACCTGCGCTTCCTTCACGCCGCAGGCCTCTTCGACCTTGTCCGGCGTCCACTTGGTCATGACCTCTTCGCGCACCTTCTCCATGCCGAAGACGCGGTCGTGGAGGTACTTCTTGTCCTCCCAGCCGTTCTTGAAGATGTGGTGCAGCACGCCGAAGAGGAAGGCGATGTCCGAGCCGGAGCGGATGCGCACGTACTCGTCGGACTTGGCCGCGGTGCGGGTGTAGCGCGGGTCGACCACGATCACCTTGCAGCCGTTTTCCTTGGCGTGCAGCAGGTGCAGCATGCTCACCGGATGCGCCTCGGCCGCATTGGAGCCGATGTACAGCGCCACCTTGGCGCCGCGCATGTCGTTGTACGAATTGGTCATGGCGCCGTAGCCCCATGTGTTCGCCACGCCCGCGACGGTGGTCGAGTGGCAGATGCGCGCCTGGTGGTCGCAGTTGTTGCTGCCGAAGAAGCTGACGAACTTGCGCAGCAGGTAGGCCTGCTCGTTGCTGTGCTTGGACGAGCCGATCCAGTAGACCGAATCGGGGCCGCTGGCCTGGCGCAGGTCCTTGATCTTGGCCGTGATCTCGTCGAGCGCGGTGTCCCAGCTGATGCGCTCGTACTTGCCGTTGACCAGCTTCATCGGGTAGCGCAGGCGGTATTCGCCGTGGCCGTGCTCGCGCAGCGCAGCGCCCTTGGCGCAATGCGCGCCGAGGTTGATGGGCGAATCGAACACCGCCTCCTGACGCACCCAGACGCCGTTCTCGACCACGGCGTCGGCCGCGCAGCCGACCGAGCAGTGCGAGCAGATCGTGCGCTTGACTTCGATCTTGCCCTTGCCGACGGCCGTCGGGCGGCTCGCGTCGGCAGCGTTCGCCTTGCGGATCAACGTGAGCTGCGTGGCGGCCAGGCCGACGCCCACGCCCAGGCCCGAGCGGCGCAGGAAGGCGCGGCGGTCCATGGTCGGCAGGGCGTTCGACAGGCCGCGGCGCAGGCTGTGGATAAAAGGAGATGCGCTCGCCGAGGTGGCGGAGGCCTGGCCGGCGCGCGCGGGGGCAGAATTCTTTTTGGTCAACAACATGGTGGTGCGCTCCTCAGGCCGACGTGCTCTTGTAGTAGCGCTTGACGTGTTCGCTGAGCGAGTAGCCGCCCCCGTTGTCGGGCGCTGGCGGCAGTGTCGGCGCGGCCTCGGCGGCCACGGGCGACGAGGCGATCTGCGGCAGGGTGGTCACCACGGCGGCGACCGCGCCCACGGTGGCGGCCCCTGCGAAAAATCGGCGGCGCGAGCCCGGCACGGGCTGCTTCGGTTGGCTGTCCTGCATCAAAACTCCAGGAGTGGCTGGCGAAAACCAGATATGAACTCAATTACATACGTCTGGATACTAGTCGAGACCCTGAAGCCCCCCAACCCCAGTGCGCCATTTCAGGCGTCGAGCATCTCGAAACCCTGGGCCTCGACCTCGACGAATGCCACTGTGAAACCGGCCAAAGCCGCGTAAAGACGGGCCTTCGGATGCTGCGCCACCGCGTCGCACATTGCAGGCAGCCAGGACTGCACATGCGTGGCAAAAAACGCACGCTGCCGGGTCAGATTTGCAACCGCGACATCGTCGCCGGCAATCAGGTAGCGCATCACCTCGAACAGGCAGGCGACGTGGTCCTCGGTTTCATAGATGCCCTCCTCGCGCGCCAGGCCCAGCGCGTCGAGGTCGGTGCGCAACTGCGCCACCGGCTTGTCGTTCAGGAAGCCGCTGAGGTAGTGCGATCCGAAGAGGTAAACCTCGGGCTTGCCCATGCCGCCGAAGAGCGCGTCGTACTCGGCGTGGGCCGCAGCAGCGTCCATGCCGCGCGACACGCCGACCAACGCGCGCCACGGCTCCTCGAGGAAGGCGCCCGACGCGGGGGCTTCCGTGACGGCGACCTGCAGCGCGTCGAGCAGCGCGGCATCGGGCGCGGCGTACCAGAGCCGTGCGAGCAGGCCGTAGAGCTCGGCGCGGGCGATTTCCTCGTCGAGGGCGGACGAAACGGGGGGCATGGCGTCGCTCATAGCGGGGTGATCTTCTGTTCGTTCGACGCGCTATAGAGGTCGATGACCCGGCAGTCGCTGCACATCTTCAGGCGCTCCAGCGCCTCGCCCTGGAACATCGCGTGGCCGGCCAGCTTGCCGAGCATCGCCTCGATGGCCTTCACGGTGCCGAAGGGCTTGCTGCAGCGGATGCAGGCCCATGGCTGGGCCTCGTTCAGCACCACGGGCTGGCGGCGCTCGGGCGCGGCGAGCAGGCGCGGGACGAGCTGGATCGCGTTCTCCGGGCAGGTGCTCTCGCACAGGCCGCACTGCACGCAGTTCTTCTCGACGAAGCGCAGCTGCGGCGCGTTCTGGTTGTCCTGCAGCGCGCTCGCGGGGCAGGCGCTGACGCAGGCCAGGCACAGGGTGCAGGTGGCCTTGTCGACGGTGATCGCGCCGAAGGGCGAGCCGGCCGGCAGCGGGATCGCGAGTGCGAGCGGGGCATCACTGCCGCGCGCCTGCAGCGCCGGGGCCGTGTCCATCAGATGGTCGAGCGTCATCTCCAGCGTGCTGCGCTTGTCGGCACTCACGGCGAAGCGGGCGGGCTGCGCCGGGACGTGCTGCCGCGTCTGGCCGAGCGCGGCCAGCGCGGCGTCGAGCGCGGCCGGCGTCCGCGCCTCGATCAACTGGAAGTGCGTGCCGGTGTAGCCCAGGCCGCGCAGCAGCGATTGCGCGATGTCCATCTGCTGCCGCAGCGCCGCGAGGTAGTCCGGCGCTTCCTCGCCGGTCGACAGCACCACCACCTGCGTGGCGCCGAAGGCGACCGCGCTCAGCCACAGGTCGATGCCGGTGCTGGCGGCGTGCCACAGCGCGACGGGGATCACCCGGGCCGGCACGCCGTTCGCGCGGCCGAGCTGCGCCTGCCGGCCGAGCTGCTCGACCAGCGCCTGGCCGGCCTCCTGGCTGTGCAGCAGCAGTGCGGGCTCGCGCCCGCCGGCCTTGGCGTAGGTGGCGAGCAGGGTGCGCAGCTTGAGGCCCTGGTCGGGCGCGCGCGGGTAGGTGTAGCCCAACGCGCCGGTCGGGCACACCGTGGTGCAGGCGCCGCAGCCCACGCACAGGTTGGGGTTGACGACGATGCGCTGGCGTTCCTTGTCGCTCGAGATCGCATGCGCCGAGCACACCTCGACGCAGGCGTTGCAGCCGATCTGCTCGTTGCGGCTGTGGGCGCAGAGCTTCTGCTTGTAGTCGAAGAACTTCGGCTTTTCGAACTCGCCCACCATCTCGCGCAGGCGCAGCAGTGTCTGCAGCGCCTCGGCCGTGCCGAGCCCGCCCGGCAGCCGGAAGTAGCCCTGCGGCGGCGCGTGCCAGTCGACCAGCGGCGCGGCGCCGAGGTCGAGCACCAGGTCGAAGGCGGCGTCGAGCGTTTCCGGTGCGCGGCCGAAGCGGATGGCGCCGGCCACCGTGCAGGCGCGCTCGCAGTCGCGGTGCGACGTGCACTTCGCCTCATCGATCTGGTAGTCGAGCCCGATGGCCTGTTCCGGGCAGGCGGTGACGCAGGCGTTGCAGCGGGTGCACAGGTCGAGGTCGATCGCGTTGCTGCGCGTCCATTGCAGCTTGAACGCGCCGAGCCAGCCGGAGAAGGCATCGACCCGCCCTGCAACGACTGGCCAGCGGCGTTCCTGCATGCCGCCGGCCGCGCCGGGGCCTTGCGAGAGGATGGTGACGTCCAGCGTGTCGGCCACCAGCGCAGCCGCCTGCTCGGCCTGGTCGAGCGGCCCGACGATCAGCAGCCGACCCTGGCTGGCGTAGCTCACGGTGGCGACCGGGTCGGGTTCGGGCAGCGCGGCCGCCGCCAGCAATGCCGCGATCTTCGGCATCGCCTGCTTCGCGTCGCGGCTCCAGCCGCCGGTCTCGCGGATGTTGACGAAGTGGATCGGCGAGGTGGCGTCGGGCGTCTGCTCGGCCAGTTCGCCGAAGAGGCGGCGTTCCTGGGTGCAGGCGACGATCACGTCGTCGCCCGACTGGATCGCGCGCTGGAAGGCGCTCGCCTCGCGGCGGCACAGCGCGGAATGGAGGGGCAGCGTTTCAGCCAGTGCGGCGCCGAGCGTCGTCGGCGCGAGCGGCATCGTCTGGTTGCAATCGCAGATCAGCGTTTGGGTCATCGGTCGGTTGGCTGGCAGGTTGCGCATCGGCAACCAGCGGGCTGGGGGAAGGCTCGGACTGTGCCACGGCGGGCGGGGCATCGTCCTGCGGGGTCTCTCCGGGCATGGGCGAGGCCGCCTCGTCTCGCGCCTCGGGGGCTTCGGGCTCCTCGTCGAACAGCTTCAAAAACTTCGCGCTCGCCATCTGGCGCAGCACGCTCTCGGGCAGCGGCGACGGGATCGAGTAGTCGTCGATGTAGATGTCCATCCGGTCCATCACGTTGAAGTGCGGATCGGCGAAGAGCTTCTTGAAGGCGGCGTTCTTGACCTCGGGCGCCACGCCCTTCGCCATGAAGGGCTTGAAGTCGGAGTCGATGGTGAGCGCGGTGGTGTCGGCCAGCGTGGGCGGTGGCGGTGCATCGGACGCGACCACCGGCGTCGCGGGCGAAGGCGCGTCGATCACCACGGTCGGTGGCGTCTCCGGCGGGACTTCGGCGGGCGCGACCACCGGCGCGGCGCTTTCGCGCGCCTGCTGCTTGCGGCGCGACCAGCGGTCGAAGAAGCCGTCAGACATCGCCCGCGCCCCGCCCGCGCTTCTTCTCGGTGGACACGCTCGCCACGTTGCCGAAACGGTCGACCAGCGGGCGGAAGCTCTCGGGCCGCTTGCGGCGCTTGGGCTCGATCACGTAGTGCTCGGCGGCGAAGGCGCGCACCCACTCGACGACCTCCGGCGGCGCGGGCACCTGTTCGACCGTCTCCTGCGCATCGAGCCAGCGGCCGGCTTCGTTGTAGCTCAGGCTCACGACCACGGGCAGCGGGATGGGCTCGTCGGCCAGGTGCGGCTCCTCCTCCATGCGCCACAGCACGAACCAGCACGGGGCCGGCGTGGTCACGTTGAGGTGGTAGCCCTCGGCATCGTCACGGAAGAGCTCGGCCTTGAAGCCGGGATGCAGCCAGCGCTGCGCGCCGTCGTGGTCGTGCAGCAGCCGGGGCGCAGTGCCGAAGGCGGGTTCGTCGGGCACCACGCTGTCGAGGATCCAGCGCCAGGGCTGCCAGTGGGCGGACGGGCCATGGACGCGCTCGCGCCGCATGACGACGGCCACGTCGAGCGCGGGGCGCGCGGCGGGCGAAGAAGATTCGGCGGTCGACATGAGCGGGACGATAGCCGATGTGTGAACGACTGCTCAAAGCCTGCACGCCATAGGGCCAAAGCGGCGAGATGGCGGGATTCCCCCGTTCTGTTCGAACTTTGGTTCTCGTTGCCCCGCGCCTACATTGATCGCACGGCGCCAGAGGCGGCGGGGCGGCGTCGCCGTCCTGCCGGGCGACCCCACCCCAGAAGACTCGAGGACCACCACATGCCGAAACTGATCGTCATCAACCAGCGAGGGCTGACCAAGCTGATTCCCCTGCACACCGGCCAGACCACCGTCGGGCGCGGCTCGCTCAACAGCATCGTGATCGATGCGGAAAGCGTCAGCCGCCACCATGCGGTGCTCTCGCGCGACGGCGGCACGGTGAAGCTGCACGACCTCGGCAGCCGCAACGGCACCTACGTGAACGACGTGCGGGTGCGGGTGCGGCGCCTGCGGCATGGCGACACCATCACCATGGGCGACTGCGTGCTGCGCTTTTTGAACGACAAGCCGATGCACGAGATGAGCGCCCCGCTCGACCTGGACTCCCTGACCGCCGAATTCCAGAGCGCCTACAGCGCCGCCCAGCCGGCACCGCCCGGCTGGGACGCGCACGCCTGACCCTCAGGCCGGCACGGCGCCGGCGGCGTAGAGCACCGCCCGCGGCGCCCGGCACAGCCCCCACAGGCGCAGGCCGGCCAGCTCGGCCACGTGCACGCCCATCGCGGTCGGCGCGGAGATCGTGGCCAGCGCGGCGATGCCCACCCGCGTGCACTTGCGCACCAGCTCGTGGCTGCCCCGGCTGGACAGCACGACGAAGCCCGGCTCGCCCAGCCGCGCCATGCGGGCCAGCGTGCCGATCAGCTTGTCGAGCGCGTTGTGGCGGCCGACGTCTTCCAGCACCGCGACCAGTTCGCCCTCCAGCGTCGCCCAGCCGGCCGCATGGATGGCGCCCGCCTCGGCGTTCAGGCGCTGCCAAGCCGGCAGCGCGTCGATGGCGCGCAGCACCGTCGGCAGGTCGACGCGTGCCACCCAGTCGTGGGGCGGCAGCGGCTCCGACTGCAGTTCCAGGCCGGCGAAGCTCTCGACCCCGCAGACCCCGCAGCCGGTGCGGCCGGCCAGGCTGCGGCGCCGGCCCTTGAGCCGCTCGAAGCTGCGGGTGGAGATCTCGAGCTGCACCTCGATCGCGTCGACGCCTGCCGGCAGGCCGGCTTCGGCGGCAGCGACCGTGTTCACCTCGATGCCACGACAGTCGGCCGCGGCATCGAGGATGCCTTCGCTCAGCGCGAAGCCGAGCGCGAAGGCCTCGACGTCTTGCGGCGTGGCCATCATCACCGCGTGCGAGATGCCGTTGAAGACCAGCGCCACCGGCACCTCGGCCGCCAGCACGTCGTGGCGGGCCGTGCCTTGCGCATCGGCCGTGCCGCCGAAGACCTGCACCGTGCGGTGCGACAGCGGCGGCAGCATGGGGCGTGTCTCGGCGTTCACGACGCCGCCTCCTGAGGCGGCAACGCGGCCACCACAGCCCGGCCCGGTGCCTCCAGGTGCACCACCCAGCGGTCGTCCAGCTGCACCACGCGCACCCAGCCCGGCCCGCGCACGCCCGCGAGCGTGGCGTCGCCCATCAGCGTCAGCTGGCGCATCAGCACGCTCGCGCCCTGCCCCAGCTGCTTGCCCAGCCGCGGCAGCGACACGCCACCTTCGCGGGGTGCGGCGGCCAGGGCCAGCAGAATGGCGCGGGATAGCGGGTCGAGTTCGGTGCCGGTGGTCATCCCCACACCTTAGCCGATGGCGTAGGCGCTCGCGTCGTGGTCGGCCTTGGCCGCAACCGGTGCCGTGTGCGGCGTGAGAATCACCGGGATCGACTTCGAGGCCGGCGTGCCGGCATTGAGCGCGACCGAATCCAGCGGCACCAGCGGATTCGTCTCGGGGTAGTAGGCCGCCAGGTTGCCGCGCGGGATGTCGTACGCCACCAGCTTGAAGCGGTCGGCACGACGCACCTGTGCACCGTCGCCCGCGTCGTCCCACACGGTCTGGATGTCGACCCAGTCGCCATCCTTCAGGCCCAGCGCGCGGATGTCGGCTTCGTGGATGAAGACCACGCGCCGTTGGCCGAACACGCCGCGGTAGCGGTCGTCGTGGCCGTAGATGGTGGTGTTGTACTGGTCGTGCGAGCGCGTGGTGAGCAGCGTGAAGACGACCGTGTCGCCCTTGGCGGCGAAGCGCGCGCGGGCGCGGTGCGAGGGCGTGTCGCGCGGCACGGCATGCGCCACGAAGTTCGCCTTCTTCGTCGGGGTGGTCCACACCCGCTCGCTCGCGGTGTTGCGCAGGCGGAAGCCGCCGGGCACGGCCACGCGCTCGTTGAAGTCCTTGAAGTCGGCGAACACCGCTTCGATCTTGTCGCGGATGCGGGCGTAGTCCTCGACCAGCCAGAGCCAGGGCGTGTTGCTGCTGTGGCCGATGGTGGCCGCCGCCAGCCGCGCCACGATGGCCGGCTCCGACAGCAGATGCTCCGACGCCGGCGGGTTGATGCCGGTGGAGATGTGCACCATGCTCATCGAGTCTTCCACCGTCACGCCCTGCGGGCCGCCGGCCTGGATGTCGATCTCGGTGCGGCCCAGGCACGGCAGGATCAGCGCCTCGCGCCCGTGCACCACGTGGCTGCGGTTGAGCTTGGTGGTGACGTGCACCGTCAGGTCGCAGCGGCGCAGCGCCTTCCAGGTCTCGTAGGTGTCGGGCGTGGCTGCGGCGAAGTTGCCGCCCAGTGCGAAGAAGACCTTTCCCTTGCCGTCGCGCATGGCGGCGATCGACTCGACCGTGTCCCAGCCGTGCGCGCGCGGCGGCTCGAAGCCGAAGACCTCGCCCAGCCTGTCGAGCAGCGCAGCCGGCGGCTTCTCCCAGATGCCCATCGTGCGGTCGCCCTGCACGTTGCTGTGGCCGCGCACCGGGCACGGGCCGGCGCCGGGCCGGCCGATGTTGCCGCGCATCATCAGCAGGTTGACCAGCATCTGGATCGTGCCCACCGAGTTCTGGTGCTGCGTGATGCCCATGCCCCAGCAGAAGATGGCGCTCTTC
This sequence comes from Variovorax sp. J2L1-78, assembly GCF_030317205.1. Taxonomy (NCBI): domain Bacteria; kingdom Pseudomonadati; phylum Pseudomonadota; class Betaproteobacteria; order Burkholderiales; family Comamonadaceae; genus Variovorax; species Variovorax arabinosiphilus. Next base: position 2,463,444 of record NZ_JASZYB010000001.1, read on the forward strand.
GCTTCCGCGTAGATGTCGGCCGCCGCGCGGATCTGCGCTTCGGAGAGGCCCGACTCCTCTTCGAGCACGGCCCAGGTCTCGCCGCGCAGGCCCTCGGCCACGTCGCTGAAGCCGGAGGTGTGGGTGCTGATGAAGTCCAGGTCGAGCACCGACTCGCCCGCGTCCTGGCGGTCGATCAGGTGCTTCATCATGCCGGCGACGACGGCCATGTCGCCGCCCACCCGCAGCTGGAAGTAGTGCGTGCTGATGGCGGTCGACGTCAGCGTCGCCATCTCGAACTTGTCCTGCGGATCGGCGAAGCGTTCCAGGCCACGCTCGCGCAGCGGGTTGAAGCTGACGATCTTGGCGCCGCGCTTGTGGGCGGCCCGCAGTTCGCCCAGCATGCGCGGGTGGTTGGTGCCCGGGTTCTGGCCGAAGATGAAGATGGCGTCGGTCTTCTCGAAATCCTCCAGCGTCACCGTGCCCTTGCCCACGCCGATCTGCGGGCGCATGCCGCTTCCGCTCGGCTCGTGGCACATGTTCGAGCAGTCGGGGAAGTTGTTGGTGCCGTACTCGCGCACGAACAGCTGGTACAGGAAGGCAGCCTCGTTGCTGGCACGGCCCGAGGTGTAGAAGATCGCCTGGTTCGGGTCCGGCAGCGCGTTCAGATGCCGGGCGACCAGCGCGAAGGCGTCGTCCCATGCGATCGGCAGGTACTTGTCGCTGGCCGCGTCGTAGACCATCGGGTGCGTCAGGCGGCCCTGGTCCTCGAGCCAGAAGTCGCTCTGCTGCGCGAGCTGGGCCACGGTGTGCGCAGCGAAGAGCTCGGGGCCGGCACGGCGCGCGGTCGCTTCGGCCGCGACGGCCTTCACGCCGTTCTCGCAGAACTCGAAGGTCGACGCATGGTTGCGGTCGGGCCAGGCGCAGCCGGGGCAGTCGAAGCCGTCGGGCTGGTTGGCCGAGAGCAGCGTCTTGGCGCCCTTCACCGGGATGTCCTGCTTGAGCAGCGTGGCCGTCACGCTGCGCAGGGCGCCCCAGCCGCCAGCGGGGCCCTTGTAGAACTCGATCTTCTGTTCGCTCATCGCGGTCTCCTGACGACATCGGGCCGGTGCCCTTCGGACACCGGCCCTGGAAGGCCCATGGCCTGTTGCTGCAGCTTCAGTGGAAGAACTTGGCTGCGCTGATCAATGTCTTGTACACGCCCCAGGCCAACGGGATGCCGACGGCCGCCCATGCCAGCGCCACGACGAAGGTCGGCGTCTTGTCGGCCCGGCCCGAGCCGCTGCCCACTTCGGACGCGGCGGCCTTCTCGTGGGCGAGCTTCTTCTCGACGGCGAGCTCCGCGTCGTTCATGAAGTGCTTGTCGGCCACAGGACGCACCAGCAGGTTCGCGACGAGGCCGATGACCAGCATGCCGACCAGGATGTACATGGTCTGGTTGTAGACCTGCTCGCGCGGCAGGCCCAGGCCCAGCTGGTATTCGCGCATGTAGTTCACGACCACCGGGCCCAGGATGCCGGCGGTGGCCCAGGCGGTGAGCAGGCGGCCGTGGATGGCGCCGACGAACTGCGTGCCGAACAGGTCGGCCAGGTAGGCCGGCACCGTCGCGAAGCCGCCGCCGTACATCGACAGGATCAGGCAGACCGCGCCGACGAAGAGCAGCGTGTTGCCGGCCGCGGCCGACGACGGCAGACTGGCGTAGAGCACACCGCCGAGCACGAAGAAGACCGTGTACGTCATCTTGCGGCCGAGCTTGTCCGACAGGCTCGCCCACACGAAGCGGCCGCCGATGTTGAAGAGCGACAGCAGCGCGGTGAAGCCGCCGGCCACCACGGCGATGGCCGCGAGCTGGGTCTTGTCGAGTTCGCCGAACTTCTTCGGCACGTCGATCAGCCCGCCGCCAAACACTTCCTGCAGCATGGGCGAGGCCATGCCGATCACGCCGATGCCCGCCGACACGTTCATGCACAGCACGATCCACACGAGCCAGAACTGCGGGATGCCCCACACCTTCTTCACGTGCACGTGGCGCTGCGTGATCATGGCGTTGCTGGTCTGCGCGGGCGGTGGGGTCCAGCCGGCCGGCTTCCAGCCTGTGGGCGGCACGCGGTAGCCGAGCGCGCCGGCCATCATGAAGACGAAGTAGACCAGCGCCATCACGACGAAGGTCTGCATCACGCCGGGATCGGTCGGGGTGGCGAAGGACTTCATCAGCTCGACCGCGAGCGGCGAGCCGATCATCGCGCCGCCGCCGAAGCCCATGATGGCCATGCCGGTGGCCATGCCGCGGCGGTCGGGGAACCACTTGATGAGGGTCGACACCGGCGAGATGTAGCCCAGGCCGAGCCCGATGCCGCCGATCACGCCCGAGCCCAGGATCATCATCCAGAACTGGTGGGTGTAGATGCCCAGCGCCGACAGCAGCATGCCGCCGCACCAGCACAGCGCACTCACCACGCCGGCCTTGCGCGGGCCAGCGCGTTCGAGCCAGCCGCCCCAGATGGCGGCGGAGCAGCCGAGGAACACGAAGAACAGCGTGTACATCCAGCCCAGGGTGGCGACGCGCCAGTCGCAACCGGCGGCGAACAGCTCGGCGAAGAAGCTCATGTCCTTGGCGCAGGCCGTGCCGGTGCCGGCGGTCTGCAGCATCTTCGACAGCGGCAGCCAGAACACGGAGAAGCCGTAGGCCATGCCGATGCACAGGTGGATCGCGAGGGCGGCGGGCGGCACCACCCAGCGGCTGAAGCCAGGGCCCGCGATGATGCGTTCCTTGTCCAGCCAACCGGAGCCAGGGGCCCCTGCGGCGACGGGCAACTGCCCCGGGGTCGCGACGGCTTCGTTGAAAGCCCCCGTAGATGGTCCTGCCATAGCACTCCTCGTTGGTTTTGTCCCTCGATCCGGTCAAGGTTTTCGACCGTCGGGGCGCGGCGAGTCTACGGTTGGTGACAATTTGCATCCAATTGGATCGAGACATGGCCCGATTCAATTCGGAAATGAATGCGAAAGGTTCTCAAAGAGGCAGAGGCGCGGCCGCGAGGGCCGGCCGGACGCTCAGGCGCGCTTGGAACCCTTGCCGGCCGCATCGGGCTGCAAGGTGTCCAGCCACTCGGGACTGGCCGCCAGGTCGACCGCCGCCTGCAGCGCGCGCGTCATGCGGTCGCTGGCGTGCGTCATGAAGCCCAGCGGCGTCTCCAAGAGCGGCGCGATCAAGGGGCGCGCCTCGTAGGGGCCGTCGTCGCGCGAGAGCAGCTCCAGCGCGGCCTGCGGCAGCACCGACGCCAGCGCGCCGGCACCCACGCTGCTGGCCAGCGTGTGGATCGAGTTGGTCTCCATGGCCGCATCGACACGCAGACCGGCCGCCTTGAAGGCGCGGTCGACGATCGCCCGGTTGTGCATGTCGGGGGTGAGCAGGCACAGCGGCAGGGTGGCGGCCTCGGCCCAGCCGACCGGTTCGCCGATGCGCACCGCCCGGCCCGCCCGCACCGGACCCGGTTTGCGCTGCACCAGGTAGTAGGTCTCGACGCATTGCGGCCAGACCGCCAGGCTGACGTGGCGCACGCGGGTGCGGTCGGTGTAGCCGAGCGCGAGATCGAGCGACATGCTGTCGAGCGCCGTCTCGATCTCCAGCGAACTGAGGGACACCACCGTCGGCGCCACGCCCGGGTGGCGCTTCTGCAGCGCGATGGCGAAGCGCGAGAGGATGGTCATGCCGGTCGGCACCGCCGCCAGCCGCAGGCGCCCGCGCGGCTGACCGGCCTCGCTGCGCAGGCGCTCGCGCAGCAGCTCCTGTTCCTGCAGCATGCGCTGCGCGGTGGCGAGCACCGCCTCACCCTCGACGGTGAAGCCCTCGAACGCGCGGCCCCGCTTGACGATGAGCACGCCGAACTCGCCTTCGAGGGCGCGCAACGCGTTCGACAGCGCCGGCTGCGTGATGTGGCAGGCCTGCGCGGCGCGGCCGAAGTGGCGGTGCTCGTTGAGCGCCGCCAGGTAGCGCATGGACGCGAGGACGTTCATGGCGCCGCGCTGGTCGTTCAGGTGTCTTTGCTGACGGTGATCGTCGGGAACTTGGCCGAGAAGTCCTTCGCCTTCTCGGCGATGCCGACGGCCACGGTGCGCGCCACGGCCTTGTAGATCGCCGCGACGTCGCCGTCCGGGTCGGCCACCACCGTGGGCTTGCCGCTGTCGGCCTGCAGGCGGATGTTGATGTCCAGCGGCAACGCGCCGAGGTAGTCCATGCCGTACTGCGCCGCCATCTTCTTGCCGCCGTCGGCGCCGAAGATGTGCTCGACGTGGCCGCAGTTGGAGCACACGTGCACCGCCATGTTCTCGACGATACCGAGGATCGGCACGCCGACCTTCTCGAACATCTTGATGCCCTTCTTGGCGTCGAGCAGCGCGATGTCCTGCGGCGTGGTGACGATCACCGCGCCGGTCATGGGCACGCGCTGGCTCAGCGTGAGCTGGATGTCACCGGTGCCCGGCGGCATGTCGATGATCAGGTAGTCGAGGTCTTTCCAGTTGGTCTGGCGCAGCAGCTGCTCCAGCGCCTGCGTGGCCATCGGCCCGCGCCAGATCATGGCCTCGTCCTGGTCGACCAGGAAGCCGATCGACATGACCTGCACGCCGTAGTTCTCCAGCGGCTCCATCGTCTTGCCGTCGTCGCTCTCGGGGCGGCGGTCGATGCCGAGCATCATGGGCTGGCTGGGGCCGTAGATGTCGGCGTCGAGCAGGCCCACCGAGGCGCCTTCGGCGGCCAGCGCCAGCGCCAGGTTGGCGGCAGTGGTGCTCTTGCCGACGCCGCCCTTGCCCGAGGCCACGGCGACGATGTTCTTCACGTTGGGCAGCAGCTGCACGCCGCGCTGCACCGCATGGCTGACCACCCGGGTCGTGATGTTGACCGACACGTTGTCCACACCCGACACCGTTCGCGCCGCGGCCACGAAGGCCTTGCGCAACGCCGCATGCTGGCTCTTGGCCGGGTAGCCGAGCTCGACGTCGAAGGACACGTCGCCTTCGCTGATCTGCAGGTTCCTCAGCGCCTTGGTGCTGACGAAATCCTTGCCGGTGTTGGGATCGAGGACCGCCTTGAGCGCATCCTGAATCACCGCTTGCGTGACTGCCATTGACAACTCCTGAATCGGGGTAGTCTACGTGCCGATCCATGCCCCTCCCCGCCTCTGCCCCAATGTCCCCCCCGTCTGCCACGGCGCTGCTGCTCACCGGCGGCGGTGCCCGCGCCGCCTACCAGGTCGGGGTGCTCGAGGCGATCGCCGAGCTGCGCCGCGGTGCCGGCCTGGCGGCAGGACCCAACCCGTTCCCGATCATCACCGGCACGTCGGCCGGCGCCATCAACGCCGCCGCGCTGGCCTGCGGTGCCGACGACTTCGATGCCGCCGTGCAGCGCATGGCCGAGGTCTGGCGCCACCTGCGGATCGAGCAGGTCTACCGCACCGACACCTTCGCGATGCTCGACGCGGCGGCGCGCTGGCGCCTGATCCTCGGCGTCGGCCAGCTGCTGGCGCGCTGGATGAAACTCAAGCCGCGCTCGTTGCTCGACAACACCCCGCTGGCCGAGCTGCTGGTGCGCATGGTGCCCTTCGAGCGCCTGCCCGGGCTGCTGGCCGACGGCCACCTCGACGCGCTGGCCGTGACCGCATCGAGCTACAGCTCGGGCGAGCACCTGACCTTCTTCGAAGCGCGCCACCCCATGGCGCCGTGGACGCGCTCGCAGCGCAAGGCCGTGGCCGACCGCATCACGCATGCGCACCTGCTGGCGTCGTCGGCGATCCCCTTCGTGTTCCCGGCCACGGCACTGCCCCTGCAGGGGCACGTCGAGTACTTCGGCGACGGCTCGATGCGCCAGACCGCGCCGACCGCCGCCGCCATCCACCTCGGCGCGGAGCGCATCCTGGCCGTGGGCGCCGGCCGCATGAACGAGCCCGTGGACGCCGACGGCCCCCAGGCGCTGGGCGGCGAGCCGACGCTGGCGCAGATCGCCGGCCATGCGATGTCGAGCATCTTTCTCGATGCGCTGGGGGTGGATGTGGAGCGCGTGCGCCGCATCAACGACACGCTGGCGCTCATCCCGCCCGAGGCGCGCGCCGGCACCCGCCTGCGGCCGATCGAGCTGCTGCTGATCGCGCCGTCGGAACGCATCGACGCCATCGCCGCGCGCCATGCCGAGGCGCTGCCCGGCGTGGTGCGGCGCCTGCTGGCCAGCGGCACCGGCCCGGGCGAAGGCAAGTCGCCCGCACGCAGCGCGGCGCTCGCGAGCTACCTGCTCTTCGAACCCGGCTTCACGCGCGAGCTGATGGCCTTGGGCCGCGCCGACACGCTGGCGCAGCGCGATACGGTGTGCCGCTTCTTCGGCTGGCCCGCCACTTAGCGGCCTAACGGCCGGTCGCCATGCCCAGGTCGGCAGCGATGCGGTGGACCAGCGCCTTGAGGTCGCCCAGTTCCGCTTCGAGGCGTGCGACGTTCGCCTTGAGCGCCGCCATCTCGCCCAGCGACACGTCGGCGCCGGGCGCACCCGCGCTGGCCGGCATGTCTTCGATCACCGGCTCGCCGCTCAGCAGATGCGCCCAGCGGCTCTCGCGGGCGCCCGGCAGGCGCGGCAGCTTGACCACCAGCGCACCGGCCGGGCGCTCGGCCAGTTCGTCGAGGAAGCCCTCGACCGACGAGATGTCGGCGAAGTTGTGCATGCGCTCGGTGGCGATGCGCAGTTCACCGGCGGTCTGCGGGCCGCGCAGCATCAGCACCGTGAGCAGGATGCTCGACTGCGACGGGATGCGCAGCACGCGGTCCATGTTGTGGGCGTAGCGCAAGGCCCGGCCACCGCTGCTCTCGTCGACCAGGTGGTAGCCCTTGAGGCTGTCGATGGCGGCTTGCGCCTGCGCGTCGCTCACCTCCAGCACCGGGTTGCGGCTGGTCTTCTGGTTGCAGCCGGAGAGAACCGCGTTGAGCGTCAGCGGGTAGCTGTCAGGCACGGTGCGCTGCTTTTCGACCAGCACGCCGAGCACGCGGGTTTCCAGGAGCGAGAGGATCGGCAGCGGCCGCGCCGCGGACGCGTCCGACACTCAGTTCGCCCCGGCGATGCGGGCCACCAGCGCCTTGGTGAAGGCGGCCGTGTTGGCCGTGCCCCCCAGGTCGCCGGTGCGCACCTTGTCGATGTTGAGCGTCTCGTCGATCGCGCGGCGCAGGCGCGTCGCCTGGTCGACCAGCTTGCAATGGTCGAGCATCAGCGCGCCGGCCAGCAGCAGGGCCGTCGGGTTGGCGATGCCCTTGCCGGCGATGTCGGGCGCCGAGCCGTGCACCGCTTCGAAGATGGCGGCGTCGGCGCCGATGTTCGCCCCCGGCGCCATGCCCAGGCCGCCGACCAGGCCGGCCACCAGGTCCGACAGGATGTCGCCGAAGAGATTGGTCGTGACCAGCATGTCGAACTGCCACGGGTTGAGCACCAGCTTCATCGCGCAGGCGTCGACGATCATGGTCTCGAGCTCGAACTTGCCCTTGTAGCGCGGCTCTTCATAGAGGCGCAGGCCGGTCTCCAGAAACAGCCCGGTCAGCACCTTCATGATGTTGGCCTTGTGCACCAGCGTGACCTTCTTGCGGCCGGTAGCTATCGCGGTGTCGAAGGCGTACTCGAGCAGGCGGTGGCAGCCCTGGCGGGTGTTGATGCCCGTGGCCATGCCCACGGCGTGCGGGTCGTCGTCGATGCGCACGTAGTGCTCGTGGCCGATGTAGAGGCCTTCGAGGTTCTCGCGCACCACCACCAGGTCGATCTTGTCGTAGCGGCCACCGGGGATGACGGTAAGCGCCGGGCGCAGGTTAGCGTAGAGCTGGAACTCCTCGCGCAGCCGCACGTTGGACGACCGGTAGCCGCCGCCCGACGGCGTCTCGAGCGGCCCCTTGAGCGCGAGCCGCGTGCGGCGGATGCTGTCGAGCGTGGCGGCCGGCAGCGGGTCGCCGGCTTGTTGCACGCCGCCGAGACCGGCGATCTGGCGGTCCCATTCGAACGGGACCTTCAAGGCGTCGAAGGCGGCCAGCGTGGCCTCGACGATTTCGGGGCCGATGCCGTCGCCGGCGATCAGGGTGGCGGGAATGGAGGAAGTCGTCACGGGGTTCTCTTTCAGTGAAAGGGGTGAAGCGGAACTCAGCCCATGTCCACCAGCGCCGAAGTGGCCTTGCGGACCAGCGGCAGGACGAGCAGGAGCGTCGGGAAGGCAAAGACCCAGGACAGCGCCCAGGCGCTCATCCAGATGCCGGGCATCTCGGGCACCGGGCCCACACTGCGCAAGGTGCTGATCATCGACACCACGAAGGTCATGAGGATGGACAGAATCAGCGGCATGACCCAGCTGGCGGCGCGGGCGGGCAGCTTGCGAACGCCGAAGAAGGTTTTGGAGGGACGGGAAGACGGGTTCATTGGAAGCTCCAGGAGCCGGACAAGCAAGGCGCCATCTTTCCAGCGCAGACGCGTCGAAAGACTGCAACCCGGACGGGCCGGCTGCGGTTGGCGCGTTGCTTGACGTGAACGCTTACGGCGATTCATGCGAGCGCTGAATTGCATCGACATGTTAGCCGATCGCCCCTCGGCCATGCGGTCTCGGGCCGCCGCCTAAAATCCCTCCCCCGCCCACGTCCGCGTGCGCTGCTCGTCCCCGGTCTCCGATTCCTTCGCCAGAAAGCGCCCCCATGTCCGCCCCGCGCAAGCTCTTCGTCACCACCGCCCTGCCCTACGCCAACGGCAAGTTCCACATCGGCCACATCATGGAATACATCCAGGCCGACATCTGGGTGCGGGCACAGCGCATGTACGGCGCGGACGTCGCCTTCGTCTGCGCCGACGACGCGCACGGCGCTGCCATCACCATCGCGGCCGACAAGGCCGGCGTGACGCCGCAGGCCTTCGTCGCCGAGATCGCGGCCGGCCGCAAACCCTACCTCGACGGCTTCCACATCGCCTTCGACAACTGGAGCTCGACCGACTCGCCCGAGAACCACGACCTGGCGCGCGCGATCTACCGCGACCTGCGTGCTGCGGGATTGATCGAGACGCGCAGCGTCGAGCAGTTCTACGACCCCGAGAAGGGGATGTTCCTGGCCGACCGCTTCATCAAGGGCGAATGCCCGGTCTGCCATTCGAAGGACCAGTACGGCGACAACTGCGAGGTGTGCGGCGCCGTCTACGCGCCGACCGAACTGATCAACCCGTACTCGGCGCTGACCGGCGTCAAGCCCGAACTGCGCAGCTCCGACCACTTCTTCTTCAAGCTGTCGGACCCGCGCTGCGAGGCGTTCCTGAAGGAATGGACCACGGCCCCCGGCCACGTGCAGCCCGAGGTGCAGAACAAGATCCGCGAATGGCTCTACAAGGACGAAGAAGGCAAGGGTGGCCTGGGCGACTGGGACATCAGCCGCGACGCACCCTACTTCGGCATCGAGATCCCGGACGCGCCAGGCAAGTACTTCTACGTGTGGCTCGACGCGCCCGTGGGCTACCTCGCATCGTTGAAGAACCTGCTCGACAAGACCTGCGTCGAGGCCGCGGGCGACGGCATCTCGTACACCGACTACATGGCCGACCCTGAGCTGGAGCAGGTGCACTTCATCGGCAAGGACATCATCACCTTCCACACCCTGTTCTGGCCGGCGATGCTGCACTTCAGCGGCCGCAAGGCGCCGAATGCCATCTACGTGCACGGTCACCTGACGGTCAGCGGCGAAAAGATGAGCAAGAGCCGCGGCACCGGCATCGACCCGCTGAAGTACCTGTCGATCGGGCTGAACCCCGAGCATCTGCGCTACTACCTCGCCGCCAAGCTGAGCGGCCGCAATGAGGACATCGACTTCAACCCGGAAGACTTCGTCGCCCGGGTGAACAGCGACCTGGTCGGCAAGTACATCAACATCGCCAGCCGCGCGGCAGGCTTCATCGGCAAGCGCTTCGGCGGCAAGCTCGGTGTGGTGTCGGACGACGGTGCCGCATTGCTCGCGACGCTGCGCAACGAGGCCGAGGCGCTGCGCGTGCTCTACGACGGCCGCGACACCGCGCGCGCGCTGCGCGACACCATGGCGCTGGCCGACCGCGTGAACGAGTACGTCGATGCCAACAAGCCCTGGGAACTGGCGAAGAAGGAAGGCATGGAAGCGCGCCTGCACGACGTGTGCACCGTGTGCATCGAGGCCTTCCGCCTGCTCACGCTCTACCTCAAGCCGGTGCTGCCGGCGCTGGCCGAGAACGTCGAGCGCTTCCTGGCCATCGAGCCGCTGGAATGGGCGCACGCCACCGTGGCCCTGCCACCGGGCCATGCGATCGGCGAGTACAAGCACCTGATGCAGCGGGTCGACCCGAAGCTGCTCGACACGCTGTTCGAGGCACCCGCCGAAGTGGCCGCACCGGCTGCGGCCAATACCGACGCGCTGCCGGGCGGCGAAGCCATCGCCCCGACCATCGGCATCGACGACTTCACCAAGATCGACCTGCGCATCGCGAAGATCGTGGCCTGCGAGCCGGTCGAAGGCTCGACCAAGCTGCTGCGCCTGACGCTTGACGTGGGCGAGGCCCAGACGCGCAACGTGTTCAGCGGCATCGCCTCGGCCTACAAGCCCGAGCAGTTGGTCGGCAAGCTGACCGTGATGGTCGCCAACTTGGCGCCACGCAAGATGAAGTTCGGCGTCAGCGAAGGCATGGTGCTGGCCGCCAGCCATGCCGACGAAAAGGCCGCACCGGGCATCCACGTGCTGGAGCCGTGGCCGGGTGCGGTGCCTGGCATGCGGGTGCGCTGAGGGAACTGCATCCAGGGGCCCGTAGAATGCGCGCCCTTCCGCCCGCAGACGCCTCCTGATTGCGAGGCGGGGCACGTGCCATGCCCCACATCGTCGTCGAACAGCTGATCAAGACCTACCGGATTTCCGAGCGGGCGCCCGGCTTCGCCGGGGCGGTCCGCGGCGTCCTGCAACGGCGTCATCGCACGGTGGAGGCGCTCTCCGGCGTTTCCTTCTCCCTGGAGCGCGGCGAGTTGCTCGGCTTCATCGGCCCCAACGGGGCGGGCAAGTCGACCACTATCAAGATCCTGGCGGGCATCCTGCGGCCGGACGGCGGGCGCGTCGAGGTGAGCGGGCGCGACCCATTCCAAGACCGGGAGCAGCACGTCGGCCGCATCGGCGTGGTCTTCGGCCAGCGCACGCAGCTCTGGTGGGACCTGCCCGTGGGTGAAGGGTTCGACCTGCTGCGCGACATCTACCGCGTCGAACCCGCACGGTACCGCCGCACGCGCGACGAGTTGGTGTCGCTGCTGAAGCTCGATCGCGTGCTCGACCAGCCGGTACGGCAACTGTCCCTTGGGCAACGCATGCGCGCCGAGATTGCCGCGGCGCTGCTGCACGAGCCTGAACTGCTGTTCCTCGACGAACCGACCATCGGGCTCGACGCGCCGTCGAAGCTCGCGGTGCGCGACTTCGTGCGCCGCGCCAACCGCGAACGCGGGACCACCGTGCTGCTGACCACGCACGACATGCACGACATCGAAGCACTGGCCGAGCGGGTGATCGTGATCGGGCATGGCCGCGTGCTGGCGGACAGCCCGGTGGAGGCGTTGCGATCCCAGGTGCTCGCCGAGCGACGGTTGGTCGTGGACTTCGCGCACGAGGCGCCGACGCGGATCGCGCTGCCCGGCGTGGCCGTGCTGTCGCGCGAGGATCGGTCGCTGGTGCTGGGCTTCGACCCCGCGCGCACGGCCGCGGCCGCGCTCATCGCGCACATCGCCGCCGAACATGCGGTCGAGGACATCCGGCTGGAAGGCCTCGCGATCGAGGAAGTGATCTCCCGCTTCTACGCGATGCACGGGGCGGCAGAGGCGTGAACCTGCAGGACGCCGTGCGGCCCTACAGGGTCGCCTTTGCCTCGCGGTTCCTGCAGATGCTGCAGTACCGGACGGCGGCGCTCGCGGGCTTCGCCACGCAGTGCTGGTGGGGCGGCATCAAGGTGATGGTGCTGGCCGCCTTCTATGGCGGCGCAGCGGCATCCGCCCCGGCGGGCAGCCTGCCGATGACGCTCGCACATGCCGTCACCTACACGTGGCTCGCGCAGGGGCTGCTCGCACTGCTGCCCTGGGGTAGCGACCCCGAGGTCGCGCAGGCGGTGCGTACCGGCTCCGTGGCGTACGACCGCCTGCGGCCCGTCGACGCCTACGCGCTCTGGTACGCGCGCAGCGCCGGATGGATCGCCGCGCGCGTGCTGCCGCGGCTCGCGCTCATGGTCGCCTTCGCAGGGGTCGCTTTGCCGCTGGCCGGATGGGGCCAATGGGGCTGGCAACCACCCGCGGACCTCGCGGCGGCGCTCGTCTTCGTGCTCTCGGCCGTGCTGGCGCTGCTGCTGTCGACCGCGCTGGTGATGCTGCTCAACGTAGCCGCCACCGCGGCACTCAACGAACGCGGCATCAATGCCTTCGCGACGCCCCTGGTCGTGGTGCTGTCCGGCAACCTGCTGCCGCTGCCCCTGCTGCCCGAGTCATGGCAGACCGCGTTGCTGCTGCAGCCGCTGGCCGGCCTGATGGACATCCCGATGCGGCTGTACGCCGGGCGGCTGGCGGGCTGGCCGGCCGCGGGCGGGCTCGCACTGCAGGCCGGCTGGACGATCGCGCTCGTCGCACTTGGCCGGCTCGCGATGTCGCGCACCATGCGCCGCCTCGAAGTGCAAGGCGGCTGACGTGGGGGGCGTGGCCTTGTTTTTCCGGCTGGTGCTCGCGTCGCTGAAGGGCCAGGCGCTCTACCCGACGTCTGCCGTGCTGGCGACGCTGGCGCAGTTCCTCGTCACCGGCATCGAGGTCGTCGCCATCTGGGCGCTGTTCGATCGCTTCGGGACGGTGCAGGGATGGGCCCTGGGCGAAGTGGCGCTCTTCTACGGGCTGGTCAATGTCATGTTCGCCATCGCCGATGCGCTCGGACGCGGCTTCGATGTCCTGGGCACGGAGTTCCTGCGCACCGGCGCCTTCGATCGGCTCCTGTTGCGGCCCCGCACGCTGCCGCTGCAGCTGATGGGGCACGATCTGCGCATGAGCCGGCTCGGCCGCCTGGCGCAGGGGCTCATGGTGCTGGCCTACGCCACGGCACAGGCCGGCATCGCATGGACGCCCGCCCACGTCGGGCTGGCGCTGTTCGCGATCGCGGGCGGCGTCGCGCTGTTCCTCGGCATCCTGGTGCTGCAGGGCACGCTCGCCTTCTGGACGGTCGAAAGCCTGGAGGTCGCGAACATGTTCACCTACGGCGGCGTGGAGGCCGGCCAGTACCCCATCACGCTGTACGCACGGTGGTTTCGCCGCCTGCTGACCTTCGGGGTGCCATTGGCCTGCGTGGCGTACTACCCGGCGGTCGCCATCCTGGGCCGTGCCGATCCGCTGGGCGCTCCCGCATGGATCGGATGGCTGTCGCCGCTGGCGGGGTTCGTGTTCCTGGCGCTGTCCTTCCTCGCCTGGGGCCATGGCGTGCGGCGCTACACCTCCGCCGGCAGCTGAGCGATCGCTACGGCGCCTCGGTGCTGCGATCGTGCGACGAGCCGCTGCGCAGCACGCGCAGGTCGTCGTTCAGCACGGCGGTGAACACCATCGGCGAATTCGGCGGCTGCACCCAGCGCCAGTCCCACTCGGTCTCGCGCTTGAGCGGGTACGGCGTGACCTTGGCGGGCTTGCCGAGCATCTTGCGGAGGTCTTCCATCGACATGCCGGGCTGCACCTTCGCGAAGTTCTCGGGCGTGAGCACCTGGCGCAGCGCGCGCATCTTGCCGTCCGGGCCGATGGTGATCATGTAGTTCTTCTGGCCCTGGGGCTGGCGGTTGTATTCGAACACGCGGCCGTCCGGCGCGTCCCAGACGTTCTCGGGCTGGCCGAAGCGCGCGACCACGTCGGCTTCGGTGGAGACGCCCTCCTCCAGTTCCTTGATGGCCTGGTTGTCGCAGCCCGCCAAGGCCAGCAGTGCCGCCAGCATGCCCATGGTGATTCCCTTTCGCCAGTTTCCCTGTGCCATGTCCGTCCCCGGTAAAATCCGCCGCAAAGGTCCAGTCTATGTCCATCTTCAACCGCCCCCACTACACCTCCGAAGCCACCCAGTTCATCGACGAACTGAAGCGGAAGAAGCCCTCGCTCGAGGCGGAACAGCGCGCCGGCCGCGCCCTGCTCTGGGACAAGGCGCTCGACCGCAGCCAGCTCGACGAATACGGCCAGGCCCGCGTGGCCCAGCAGCCGTACGTCTACCAGACCCAAGCCAAGTAAGTGCGTCCTGCCGCCACGCAGGACGACGGCCCCCCGCCGATCGCCGCCATGCCCGAGGTCGTCGACCAGGTGGCGCTGGCCCGGCTCTACGGGGAGCCGCTGTTCGCGCTGCCCAACGACCTGTACATCCCGCCCGAGGCGCTGCAGGTCTTCCTCGAGGCCTTCGAAGGCCCGCTGGACCTGCTGCTCTACCTGATCCGCAAGCAGAACTTCAACATCCTCGACATTCCGATGGCCGGGCTGACGCGCCAGTACCTGGCCTACGTCGACCAGGTGCGCCGGACCAACCTCGAGCTCGCGGCCGAGTACCTGCTCATGGCTGCGATGCTGATCGAGATCAAGTCGCGCATGCTGCTGCCGCCCAAGAAGGTGGCCGACGGCGAGGAAGCCGAAGACCCGCGCGCAGAACTGGTCCGCCGCCTGCTCGAGTACGAGCAGACCAAGCTGCAGGCCGCGTCGATCAACGCCATGCCGACCTACGGCCGCGACTTCTGGAAGGCGCAGGTCTACATCGAGCAGTCGCTCAAGCCACGCTTCCCCGAGATGAACGTGGTCGACCTGCGCGACGCCTGGGCGGATATTCTCAAGCGCGCCAAGCTCGTGCAGCACCACAAGATCTCGCGTGAAGAGTTGAGCGTGCGGGAGCACATGAGCATCGTGCTGCGCCACCTGCAGGGGCGGCAGTTCGTCGAGTTCGAGAAGCTGTTCGACGTGAGCCGCGGCGTGCCGGTGCTGATCGTCACCTTCATCGCCCTGCTGGAGCTGGGCAAGGAAACGCTGGTCGAGATCACGCAGGCCGAGGCCTTCGCGCCGATCTACGTGCGGCTGGCCTACGCGCCGGTCTGAGCCTGCGCTTTCGCGTCAGACGACTTCAGGCGCCGGGTCGCGGCCCATCAGCGCGGCGACGGCCTCGGACGGCTGCATGCGGCCGTCCAGCAAAGCGACCACGCCTTCGGCGATCGGCATTTCGATGCCCAGGTGCCGGGCCCGCTGCACCACGCTGCGCGCGCAGTAGACGCCTTCGGCCACGTGGCCGAGGGATTCGACCGCCTGCGCCAGGGTGCGCCCCTGCGCCAGCAGCAGCCCGACCTTGCGGTTGCGCGACAGGTCGCCGGTGGCGGTCAGCACCAGGTCGCCCAGGCCGGACAGCCCCATGAAGGTCTCGGCGCGCGCACCCAGCGCGAGGCCGAAGCGGGTCATTTCCGTGAGGCCGCGCGTGATGAGCGCGGCGCGAGCGTTCAGGCCCAGTGACAGGCCATCGCACAGGCCGGTGGCGATGGCGAGCACGTTCTTGACCGCACCGCCGACCTCGACGCCCACGATGTCGTCGTTGGCGTAGACGCGCAGGCTGGGGCCATGGAAGGCCTCGACCAGCGCGGCCCGCACGTCCGTGTGCGCGCTCGCCGCCACCAGCGCGGTGGGCTGCCGGTGCGCGACTTCCTGCGCGAAGCTGGGGCCGCTGAGCACGCCGGCACGCAAGGCGGGCGCGACCTGCGCCTGGATTTCGTGCGGCAGCAGTCCGAAGGCACCGGCGGCGGTCGCCGTCTCGACGCCCTTGCAGAGCCAGGCGACCGGCACCTGGAGCCCTGCCAAAGCACCGAGCCGCTCGCGCAGCGCCGCCATCGGCGTGGCGACGATCACCAAGTCGGCATCGCGCGCGGCGGCCTGCGCCGGGCCGCCGATCAGGCCAAGCGAGGCCGGCAGCGGCACCGTCGGCAGGTAACGCTCGTTCTGCCGGGCACTGGCCATCGCGGCCCGTTGGGCATCATCGCGCGCCCACAGCGTGACCGCATGTCGGTCGGCTGCGTTCACGGCGAGCGCGGTACCCCAGGCACCGGCACCGAGCACGCAGATCCTCATCGAGCCTGCCCCGGAACGCTTACTGCGTGGTGATGGGCGTGGGCTGGCCGGCGGCCGCGGCTTGCTGCTGCTCGAACATGGCCTGGAAGTTGATCTCGGCCAGGTGCACCGGCGGGAAGCCGCCGCGCTGGATCACGTCGGCCACGTTGCCGCGCAGGTAGGGGTAGACGATCTGCGGGCAGGCAATGCCGAGGATCGGGCCCATCTGGTCTTCCGGCAGGTTGCGGATCTCGAAGATGCCGGCCTGCTTGGCCTCGACCAGGAACACGGTGCGGTCCTGCACCTTGGTCTGCACGGTGGCCGACACGGTGACTTCGTAGATGCCGTCGGTCACGGGCTGGGCGTCCACGCCGAGCTGGATGTCGACGGTGGGCTGCTCCTGTTCGAGCAGGATGGCCGGCGAATTGGGCTGCTCGAGCGACAGGTCCTTCAGGTAGACGCGCTGAATCTGGAACACGGGGTCTTGGGTGTCGGCCATGGCTGAACTTTCGGGTATCAAAACAACGCCCGCCCGGAAGGCGTTCCGAAGCGGGCTGAGAGGATGAACGGGCGATTATCGCCCCTGGAAATGACAGCCCTTCAGGCCGCCTGGAGCAGCGGGACCAGGCCGCCGCGGCCGTCCAGCGCGATCAGGTCGTCGCAGCCGCCGACGTGCGTGTCGCCGATGAAGATCTGCGGCACCGTGCGGCGCTGGGTGGTTTCCATCATCACGGCGCGGGCCTGGGGGTCGGTGTCGATGCGGATCTCCTCGATCTGCTCGACACCCTTGTTCTTGAGAATCTGTTTCGCGCGAATGCAGTAGGGGCAGACGGCGGTCGTGTACATCTTGACGGCTTGCATGGTCACTTCCAATCCGGTGGCCCGGCGGAATGCTCAGGCCTTTTCAATGGGCAGATTAGCGTCTTTCCACGATTTCAGCCCGCCGCCCACGACTTGGGCCTGCTCGTAGCCGAGCTTTTTGGCCGTCGCCAGCGCACGCTGGGCGCGGGCCCCCGTGGCACACATCAGCAGCACCGGCACCGACTTGTTCTTGACCGTGCCGGGCAGCTTCTGCTCGAGCTGGTCGAGCGGCACGTTGCGGGCGCCGGTGGCGTGGCCTGCGGCGTATTCCGCGGCGTCGCGCACATCGATCATCACGGCGCGTTCACGGTTGATCAACTGCACGGCGCCTTGCGCCGTGAGCGACCCGCCGCCGGTGCCGCGGATCAGCGGCCAGGCCAGCATGGCGCCCGAGCTGACCGCAATCAGGATCAGCATCCAGTTGTCGACAATGAATTTCACAGTATTCCTTGAATGGCAAACCGCGGATTTTAGAATGGCGTACCCGGCAGCCCCCTGCCCTTCGAATCCATCCCCCGCCCAAAGGCCTTTCCCCATGCACAAACTGGTACTGATCCGCCACGGCGAATCGACCTGGAATCTCGAGAACCGCTTCACCGGCTGGACCGACGTCGACCTGACCGAGACCGGCGTGGAACAGGCCAAGCAGGCCGGCCGGCTGCTCAAGGCCGAAGGCTACGACTTCGACGTGGCCTACACCAGCGTGCTCAAGCGCGCCACCCGCACGCTCTGGCACACGCTCGACGAACTCGACCGCACCTGGCTGCCGGTGGTGCATTCGTGGCGCCTCAACGAGCGCCACTACGGCGGCCTGCAGGGCCTGAACAAGGCCGAGACCGCCAAGAAGTACGGCGACGAGCAGGTGCTGGTCTGGCGCCGCAGCTACGACACGCCACCGCCGCCGCTGGAGGCCAACGACCCGCGCAGCGAACGCAGCGACATCCGCTACGCCAAGCTGTCGCCCGAGCAGATCCCGCTGACCGAGTGCCTGAAGGACACGGTGGCCCGCGTGCTGCCGTTCTGGAACGAATCGATGGCTCCGGCCATCCGCAGCGGCCGCCGCCTGGTGGTGGCGGCGCACGGCAATTCGATCCGCGCGCTCGTGAAGTACCTCGACGGCGTGTCCGACAGCGACATCGTGGGCCTGAACATCCCGAACGGCATCCCGCTGGTCTACGAGCTGGACGACGAGCTCAAGCCGCTGCGCCATTACTACCTCGGCGATGCTGCCGCCGCCGAGAAAGCCGCTGCCGCCGTGGCCTCGCAGGGAAAAGCTTGATCGGTTCGAGGAACCCCGGCAAGCGAATTGCTTCAAAGCTAGCTATATTGCCTTGATACCCGACTAGGACACTCCATGGGCCAGAAACTCAAAATCACCGGCTGGGTTGCAGCCGGCGCCGTGGCCGGCGTGCTGACCACCGTCTCGCTTCAGACCGTGGCACGCGGCTCCTTGGCCCCTCTGCCGCTGGAGGAATTGCAGCAGCTGGCCGCCGTCTTCGGCATGGTCAAGAGCGACTACGTCGAACCCGTCGACGAGAAGAAGCTCATCTCCGACGCCATTTCCGGCATGGTGGCCGGGCTCGACCCTCACTCGCAGTACTTCGACAAGAAGTCCTTCAAGGAATTTCGTGAGGGCACGACCGGGCGCTTCGTCGGGGTCGGCATCGAGATTTCGCAGGAAGACGGCCTGGTGAAGGTCGTCTCGCCGATCGAGGGCTCGCCCGCCTTCCGCGCCGGCCTCAAGCCGAACGACCTGATCACCAAGATCGACGACACCGCCGTGCGCGGCCTGTCGCTGAACGACGCGGTCAAGCGCATGCGCGGCGAGGCCAACACGAAGGTGCTGCTGACCATCTTCCGCAAGGACGAGAACCGCACCTTCCCGGTGACCATCACGCGCGAGGAAATCCGCACGCAATCGGTGCGCGGCAAGGTCATGGAACCCGGTTACGGCTGGATCCGCCTGTCGCAGTTCCAGGAGCGCACGGTCGACGACTTCGTCAAGAAGGTCGAAGAGATCTACAAGCAGGAACCCAACCTCAAGGGCCTGGTGCTCGACCTGCGCAACGACCCGGGCGGCCTGCTCGACGCGGCCGTCGCCATCTCGTCGGCCTTCCTGCCGGAGAACGTGACCGTGGTGTCCACCGACGGCCAGCTGGCCGAGAGCAAGTCGGTCTACAAGGCGGCGCCGGAGTTCTACCAGCGCCGTGCCGGCAGCGACCCGCTGCGCGGCCTGCCGGCGGCGCTCAAGACGGTGCCGCTGGTCGTGCTGGTCAACGAAGGCTCGGCCTCGGCCAGCGAGATCGTGGCCGGCGCCCTGCAGGACCACAAGCGCGCCACCGTGATGGGCAGCCAGACCTTCGGCAAGGGCTCGGTGCAGACCGTGCGCCCGCTCGGCCCGGACACCGGCCTGAAGATCACGACCGCCCGCTACTACACGCCGAGCGGCGCGTCGATCCAGGCCAAGGGCATCGTGCCCAACGTGCTGGTCGACGAAAGCGCCGAGGGCAGCCCCTTCGCCGCCCTGCGCATGCGCGAGGCCGACCTCGAGAAGCACCTGGCCAGCGGCCAGGGCCCCGAGCAGAAGGATCCGGAGCGCGAAAAGGCCCGTGACGACGCCCGCAAGCGCCTTGAGGAAGAAGCCAAGAAGCCGCCGCAGGACCGCAAGGTGCCCGAATTCGGCACCGACAAGGACTTCCCGCTGGTGCAGGCGATGAACCGCCTGAAGGGCGCGCCGGTGCTGGTCAGCAAGACGCAGGTCATCGTCGAGAACAAGGACGAGAAGAAAGAGAACTGAGGAGCCGGCGCGCGTGGACGACGACGCACTGTTGCGCCATTCGCGCCATGTCCTGCTGGAGGAATACGGCATCGACGGCCAGATGCGCGTCGGTGCCGGCCATGTGCTCGTCATCGGCGCCGGCGGGCTGGGCTCGCCGGTCTGCCTCTACCTCGCGGCGGCGGGCGTCGGGCGCATCACGCTGGTCGACGACGACCTTGTCGACCTGACCAATCTCCAGCGCCAGATCGCGCACACCACGGCCCGCGTGGGCCAGGCCAAGGTGACCTCCGCCGCCGAGGCGATGCGGGCCATCAACCCGGACATCGCCATCGCCACGCACGCGCTGCGCGCCGACGCCGCCATGCTCGCCACGCTCGTGGCGGCCGCCGACGTGGTGGTCGACTGCAGCGACAACTTCGCGACGCGTCATGCCGTCAACCGGGCCTGCGTGGCGCATGCCAAGCCGCTGGTGGCCGGGGCCGCCATCCGCTTCGACGGGCAGCTCAGCGTGTACGACACGCGCGATGAAGCCTCCCCCTGCTATGCCTGTGTGTTTCCCGCCGACGCCGACTTCGAGGAAACGCGCTGCGCCGTGCTGGGCGCCTTCGGCCCCGTCGTCGGGACCATCGGCACCCTGCAGGCGAGCGAAGCCCTGAAGCTGCTCGCGGGCATCTCGCCGTCGATGGCGGGCCGGCTCCTGATGTTCGACGGGCGCGCCACGCAGTTCGACAGCCTGCGGCTGGCACGCGATCCCGAATGCCCGGTGTGCGCAGCGCACCGCGCAGGCCGCTGGTCGAAGACCGCCCGCTAGGCGGGACGACCGCTCACTGCTTGGCGGCCTTGCCCTTGGCCGCGCCGTCGGTGGCGGCCTTCGAGATCGGCTGGCGCGCCCGCTTCAGCACCTCCTGGCAATCGGCATCCACACCCGGGCCGGTCTCGATCGTCGCCGCCAGTGCCAGCAGTGGGTTGATCGCGCCCAGCGCGAGGGCTACCAGGCCGCGCGCGGCCAGCGGGGCCGCCTTGACACCGCCCGAGGGCGAACCGAAGGTGCCGCCGATGACCAGCGGCGTGCGCAGCGAGAGGATGCTCATGTCCTTGGGCTCCTGGCGCACGATGAAGTCCAGCGTCTCATTCGACAGATTGGCCTGCCCTTCGGCATGGAAGACCGTGTCGGCGGTGTCGAAGACCAGGCTGCGCCCGGCCATCACCCCCTTGTTCACGTCGAAGGCCACGGCGGCGCAGCGCAGGGTCACGTTGTTGTCGCCGCCGAGCAGGAACTTCACGATCTCGGCACCATCCAGGCCCATGAACTCCAGCAGCAGGTTGCTGAACTCGCCGCGCCCGGTGATGGCACTCACGTCACCCGAGGCACCACCCAGCCAGCTCGCCACGGAATTGCCGCGACCCGACAGGTTGATGCGCCCGTCGAGCCGGCCGAAGCTGGTGCGCAAGGTCTCGACCTTGGGGATCAGCCGGTTGAGTTGCATCGCCCGGATCTCGAGCGAGGCACGGATGTCCGCGGGCGACTGCGTCGCGTCGATGCGGATCGCACCGGCCAGCCGGCCCGACGCCACCCCGAGGTCGAGCGGATCCAGCGTCAGCACGCCGTCCTGCAACTTGACGTGCACGCTGCCCTTGTCGAGCGGAATGTCGCGCACGTTGCGGATGCGATCGGCCGTGTAGCGAACGTCGGCATTCATCGCGCGCAGCCGTTCGAAGTCCAGCGTGGCGGTCGGCAGCACCTTGTCGCCCGAACGCGAGGACTTTTTCACCTGATCGACCGACGGCGGCGGCGTCACCCCTTCGACGGCCTTGGCCGAACGCTCCGTCGGCGGCAGGCCGATCAGGGGCCCGAGATCATCCATGTCCATCACGGCCGAACGCAGGCTGCCGCCCAGCCGCGGCGTCTTCTGGCCCTGGTCGAACTGCATGTCCCCACCGATATCCGACAGGCCCAGCTTGCCCTTCATGCCCTTGACTTCCCACAGCGCAGCCGTCTTCTGCAGGCGACCGCTCAGCGCGTAGGGCGATGTTTCGGGCAAGGCGATGCCGAGCAGACGGTACAGATCGCCCAGGCTCTGGCCGCGCACGTCGAAGGTGGCATCGATGCCGTCCAGACCACTCAGCGTGGCGACGGTGCCCTTGGCCTTGAGCTTGGTCTGGCCCGCAGCCGCATCGATCTCCAGCGGAAACGGCGGCTGTCCCGCTTCGGTGAGCTGCAGTACGTTGCCCGTGCGCCCCTGCGCCGTCAGCGGTTGGCGCTGGTAGGTGCCCTTGATGCGGTAGTGGAGCGGCATCTCGCCGCGCGCACTGTCGAAGTCGACGTCCGCATGCAGGTCGACGCCGAGGTGTGCGGCCAGGAAATCGATTCCCCCCCGATCCACCTGCACCAACCCGATGGTGGGGACGGTGCCTTCGTCGGACGTGTCCTTGCCGAGCGCCCAGGTGCGCCGGCCGTCCTTCTCCATCTGCAGACCGACCGTGGGCGACGCCAGCATGAGGCGCGGGATCACCACCTTCTGGCGCAACAGCGGCCACAAGCGCAGGTCGACCTCGGCACGCTCGGCCTTCACCAGGTAGGGGTCGCGTGCCCAGGACGGATTGGCGAACTCGATGCCATCGAGCTTGATGGTGGCGCTGCGCCAGCCGAGGTCGACATCGAGGCGCCGGGTGATCTCGAACTTGCGCCCGGTCTTCTCACTCACGTAGCGGTTCACCGGCTCACGCAGCGTGTCCCAGGGGAAGAAGAGAACCACGAGCACCAGCAGAAGAACGAATGCCGACAGGCTCATGCCCACGATGAAGACCCAGCGCGGTACACGGGAGGATTCGTTCTGCATGGCTGTCCCTTGTTGGATGGTGTTCTTCGCGACGAGGCCGATGGCCACGTGGCGCCACGTCACGCGCGTCACCGAGAATCGCAAGCGTATGCCGCGTCGGCATCCGCGGCGGTCGGTGTCGCCCGTCTGGAGGTGTGGGCGATTGCCTACGGTGGAGCGACTTGAAATAAGGTCAGAATCCACCTACAGGGCGAACCCCTATCGCCCGGCATGATCATCCACGCAGCCGCCAGAACCTCTCACGATGCCTATCACTCGCACAGCAGACCATCCGGCGACACGCAGGGGAGCCAGCTTTTCGGCAGGGACACCCGCTTGAGAACCTACATCGTCGAAGACAACGCCACGATCCGCGAAAACCTGGTCGGCACGCTCGAGGAACTCACCTGCATCGAGACCATCGGGCATGCGGAGGCAGAGGGAGAGGCACGCCAATGGTTGAGCGACCATCCCGATGACTGGGAACTGGCGATCGTCGACCTGTTTCTGAAACAGGGCAGCGGCCTCGGCGTGCTGCAGGCGTGCGCCACGCGCCAATCCCATCAGAAGGTGGTGGTGCTGAGCAACTACGCGACCACGGAGATCCGCAAGCGCTGCGCCGAATTGGGCGTGGATGCGGTGTTCGACAAATCCAACGAGATCGACGCACTGATCGACTTCTGCGTTGCGCAGACCTCGGTGCGCCAACCGAAGAGCAGCGCCCGCTGAGCCGGGGGGCTCAACAGGCCCGCGCAGCCCTCAATCGATGAGCTTGTTCTTCAGCGCGTAGTACGTGAGGTCGCTGTTGGAGGAGAGGTTCATCTTCTCCATCAGGCGCGTGCGGTACGTACTCACCGTCTTGACCGACAGCGACAGCGTCTTGGCGATGTCGCCGGCCGTCTCGCCCTTGGCCAGCTTCAGGAACACCTGGAACTCGCGCTCCGACAACTGCTCGTGCGGCGCCGCATCATCCTTGCGGTCGAGCTGGCGCGCCAGCAGTTCGGCGACCGCCGGCGTGATGTAGCGGCGACCCAGCGAGACGGTACGGATCGCGTTCACGATCTCGATCGGATCGCATTCCTTGTTCAGGTAGCCGCTCGCCCCCTGGCGGATCAGGTTCATGGCGTAGTGCTCTTCCGGGTAGCCGCTCAGGATGAGGATCCCGACATCCGGTGCCTTCGCGCGAATCATCGCGAGCGCGTCGATGCCGCTCTGGCCGGGCATCGACAGGTCCATCACCAACACATCGAGTTCGGTCGTGCGAACCAGTTCGATGGCTTCACGCCCCGTGCCGGCTTCACCGACCACCCGCAGGTCCACGTGCTCGGAGAAAAACTGGCGCAAGCCGGAGCGCACGATGGCGTGGTCATCCACAATTCCGATCTTGATCATCTGTTACCTTCTTTGTTTTCCTGCGCGTTCGATCGTCGCAATATGCTGACCCCTGAACGGCATCGATTATTCACGAATTTGACTGTCAGGCGTCTTGCGGAGACCTCATGCGCTGGTTAGCTTTTCCGAAGATGGCCTTGAGCCTCGCGCTGGCCACTCTGGCCGCGCTGATGCTCGTGGGCATCAACGAGGTCGGCTTCCGGCAGTCGCATCAGGCGCTGATCGAGGTCCGGGATGCCCAGAGCGTCCGACAGACGCTCAACGAGCTTCTTCTGAACCTCGTCGATGCTGAAACGGGTCAGCGCGGCTATCTGTTGACCGGCGAGGCGCAATATCGCGAACCGTACGACCAGGCGGTGCGGAAGGTCGACGGCCAATTGAGCGCCCTGCGCACCTTCTACGCCGGCCGGCCCGCCGAGAGCGCCCATCTGACGCAACTGGCCACGCACGTCGGCCGCAAGATGGCCGAGATGGACATGAGCGTCCGGCTGCGCAAGGACGGCAAGGAAGAAGCCTGGAAATTCGTCATCACCACCGATGTGGGGCGCGAGGAGATGGTCGCGATCCGCACGCAGGCCAGCGCCCTGATCGACAGCAGCGACGCCGCGCTGCGCAGCGGCCAGGCGCAGATCGCCAAGTCGCTGCGCCTGGCCCGCGTGGGCATCGCGCTGATCGCGGTCATCGCGCTCGTCGCCTTCTACCTGTACCTGCGGCAGACGCACGCCCTGCGCTCGATCGGTGAGCGCCAACAGGAAGCGCTGCAACGCGAGCGCAACGCGCTCGAGACCGAGGTACAGGAGCGCACCGCCAGCCTGGCCGAGCTCGCGACCCACCTCCAGGAGGTACGGGAGAACGAACGTGGCCACCTCGCACGGGAGTTGCACGACGAACTCGGCTCGCTGCTGACGGCCGCCAAGCTGGACGTGGCGCGCCTCAAGTCGCGGCTGGTCGACGCGCCAGACGCCACGCAGCGGCTGCAGCACCTGACCGAACTGCTCAACAGCGGCATCGCCCTGAAGCGCCGCATCATCGAAGACCTGCGGCCCTCCTCGCTCGCCAACCTCGGGCTGGTGGCCTCGCTGGAAATCCTGGGCCGGGAGTTCGCCGACCGCTCCGGCATGCAGGTCGAGCTGGCGCTCGAACCGGTGGTGCTCGACGAGGCCCGCCAGCTCACGGTCTACCGCATGGTGCAGGAGAGCCTCACGAACATCGGCAAGTACGCGGACGCGACCGAGGCGACGATCGTGATGAAGGACTACGGCACGCATGTCACGGTCGAAGTGGTGGACGACGGCAAGGGCTTCGACCTGCAGCGCCTGCGGCCCGCAACCCACGGCCTGGCGGGCATGCGCCACCGCGTCGAGGCCGCCCAGGGCAAGCTGACGGTGAGCTCGTCCCCCGGCAAGGGCACGCGGGTGAGCATCATGCTGCCGGTCGGCGCGCGATCGGCGGGTCGCCGCGTGGCCGGCTGACGCTTCTCTCCTACGACGCCAGCCCGCGGCTGCTGACAGGGCCGCCAGGCCACCGCGCTATCGTTGAATCAAGCCGCGATTTCCCCGCGCTGCGCCGGAGCCCAACGTCGTTAGGATGGACAGGCCTTGCACATTCATCACCCTCAGAAAGGAACTTCCATGAACATCAAGACAGCATCGCAGCTCGCCGACGAAGCCAGCAAGACGGCCAACGACGCCATCGAGTCGACCCGTGCCTATGCGCAGAACGCCGTGAACGCCGCGGGTGAGAAGGTGCGCGACCTGCGCCGTGAGGCCGAGCCGACCGTCGAGCAGATCGCCGCACGCGTGCAGCAGGCCGTGCAGCGCGGCCTCGACGCAGCGTCGACCACCAGTGCCCGTGCACAGCGCCGCCTCGAGCAGGCCGCGGACGTGACCGGCAAGTACATTGCCGATCAGCCCATGCGCTCGGTGCTCATCGCCGCAGCGGCCGGTGCGGCCATCACGGCGCTGATCGTCCTGGCCAGCCGCCGCAGCCCGCGCGACGACTACTGAGCCCGAGTCGCTGGCGGCCGGCACCCTGTTTGAAATTGCAGCATGCCGACGGACAGCGCCTCGCACCGAGAACGCCTGCACGCCGCGCGTCAGGCGTTGCTTGAGCCGCATCCATCCGACGGCGCCGCCATGGAGCGCCTCTCTTCCCCGGAGCCAGGCTCCGCACCGCCGGTTCGTCCTGCCCCCTTCCCCTGGGAAGAGATCGCCCTTCAGCTCGGGCGGCGCTGGTGGCAGCGCCACCCCGCCAACGCCGCCGCCCGGTTGGCGCACCCCGCGCTGGCCCGGTTGGCGGCGACCCATCCCGCGACATTGATCGCCGGCGCGGCGACCGTCGGCGCGATCGCCATGCTCGTGAAGCCCTGGCGGTTGCTGTCGGTCACGGCCGTCGCGGCTGCGCTGTTCAAGTCTTCGGACGTGGCCGACTGGGTCACGCTGCTCGCCTCTTCCGACAAAAACAAGGACGAAACGTCCGCCGCACGAAAGGATCGACGATGAATACCACCGCTTCCGCCCAGCCCGTATCGGGCGACCGGCTCACCCTGGACGAAGGCGCGATCGACGCTGCGCGCAAGAGCCTGGACGACGGGGCGTTGACGCCCAGCTACGGCCCCTGGCGCGACGACATCGTGAAGCTGCTCAACGACGCGCTGGCCACGGAACTGGTCTGCGTGCTGCGCTACAAGCGCCACTACTTCACCGCCAACGGCGTGTCCTCGCCGGCCATCGCCGACGAGTTCCTGGTGCATGCGAACGAAGAGTCCGCGCATGCCGACCGCATCGCCGAACGCATCGTCCAGTTGGGCGGCGAGCCGGACTTCTCGCCGGCCACGCTGCTGGCACGCAGCCACGCCAGCTACGACGAGTCGGAAAACCTCCAGGCGATGGTGCGGGCGAACCTGGTGGCCGAACGCATCGCTGTTGAGACCTACCGTCAGATGATCGTCCTGATCGGCGACAAGGACCCGACGACCCGGCGCATGCTCGAAGACATCCTGTCCGACGAGGAAGAGCACGCGGACGAACTCAAGGATTGGCTCG
The DNA here is from genome assembly GCF_030317205.1 of Variovorax sp. J2L1-78. Taxonomy (NCBI): domain Bacteria; kingdom Pseudomonadati; phylum Pseudomonadota; class Betaproteobacteria; order Burkholderiales; family Comamonadaceae; genus Variovorax; species Variovorax arabinosiphilus. The sequence continues at coordinate 2,490,424 of NZ_JASZYB010000001.1, forward strand.
GCCACTGAGCCGTCTCCGGCCCACAAAAAACCCGGCAACGCCGGGTTTTTTGATGGTGACGGATGCTGCCGATCACATGGCTCGGACGTCCAGCTGGTTATCGACGCTGGAGACCCCTTTCACCGCTTTGGCGATGTCGCCGGCACGTGCCTTGGCGGCAGCGCTCGGCGCCGGGCCCTGCAGCTTGACCACGCCCCCCTTGGTGTCGACGTCGATGCGCGCCGCACTCAGTTCCGGATCCTTCGCCAGACTGCTCGACACGCTGGCCGTGATGGCGACGTCCTCGACGGTACCGGCCACGGCCGCGCCCGTCTCGCGCGCTGCTTCCTTCACGTTGGCCGCGCCTTCACGCATCGCCGGCTCCGACGCCACGACCTTGTCGCGTGCCTCGCCTGCCAGCACCTCGGCCTTGTCCTTGGCGCGCACCGCCGCATCCTGTGTCTTGGCGATGGCGGCATCAACCTTCTGACCGGCCGTCTGACCGTTGCCCCGGTCGCTGCAGCCCGCCACGCCGAGGGCCAGCACCACCAGCGAGATGTACGTCCAGTGCAAAGCGGGCTTTCGCGCGCCGGCACCGGCCACCGCGATCACAGCTTGTCGACGCCCGACTTCAGGGCGTCCTTGGTTTTTTCCTTGGCATCGCCATAGGTGCTCTGCACCTTGCCGCCGGCCTTTTCCACGGCGCCCTTCGCTTCGAGCGACTCGTTGCCCGTCACACGGCCGGCCACTTCCTTGACCTTGCCCTTGGCTTGATCCACACGGCCTTCGACTTGATCCTTGTTCATCGCGAACTCCTTTGCTTGGGTTGCAACGGTTCGACCGAACCGCCTGAAAAACCAATCTAGGACCGCCCCCGCAAACGGCACGGCCGCAGGCGCCGCGTGGCGCTGTAGGACAGCGGCAGAGCCGGATGTCGAACTAGGCCGTGGCGATCCAGCCTTCGAGCGGGTCGATATCGACCGGAAGGCCGTACCCGGGCCCTGCGCTGTCGCGACGCGCCAAGCTCCACGCCGCCTGCACCAGGCACACGACCGCGTCGAGCGCATCGCCCCGGGCGTCCGCCAGCAATTGGTCACGCTGCGCGTGCGTGAGCGACAGGCGCAGCCCGAGCCGGGTCTGGCCGCGCTCGAGCGCCGACAGCAAATCGGCCCGTGCGACCCAGCGGGGCGTGTCCTGCTGCGCACTCGCATCGCTCTTGTAGCTGCGTCGGCCGATGAGTTCGCGTGCAAGCAGGCCGGGGTAGGCCTCCAGCGCCACCTTCGCCCCGTCACCGGCGCCAACGTGAAGGCCAGGCACCGCGGCGCCGGCCGCCAGCAGGCGCGGCACGCCCGCGTGCAGCATGAAAGCCACCGGCGGATTCACCCACTTCATCGACGGGCTCGCACCGGCCGGGCCGTCGGTGCGACGATGGGCGAACTTCCCGCCGACCGGGCGCGCGGCGCAGAAGGCCGCAAAAGCGGTGCGGATCTCGGCGCGGCTCATCGCCGCGTAGTGCGCCATGAGTTCGGGCCAGGTCGCCGGCCAGCCCAGTTCCAGCACCAACTCCCGCGACAGGCCGAAGGGCAGGTCGAAGCCGCCGACCCAGGCCGGGGTGTCGCTCAGCCACTGGCCCCAGCCATCGAGGGTCGTGAAGGGCAGCAGTTGCGACAGCGTCACGCGGCCACCTCGCTCGTGGCCGAGCGCGACGACGATCGGCTTGCGTACGGTGGGCGCGCTGGAAAAATCGCAGCCCAGCAGCAGCGTGGTCATGCGATCCCCTCGCTGGCCGCGGCGCCAGCCCCCTGTGCGCGGTGGCTCAGTTGCGCCCGACGATGGCCGCGGTGGCCATCAGCTCCTCGAGCAGGGCCAGCGACACCGTGCCGGACACGGCATAGGGGTCGAGTTCCGGGCGTTCCGAATAGCGCAGCAGGATCGCGGCGTGGATCTTGGTGAGCTGCACCTGGCCCATGGTCCAGCCGCCGAAGCGACGCTCGGCGATCTCTTCGTAGTGCAGCAGCACCACGTCCTTGTGACGCGCGTCCTTCTGGATGTGGCCGTAGAGTTCGCTGACCGCGTTGCGTCCGCCCTCGATGGCCTGCAGGAAGATACCCGCGCCATAGCAGAGGATGCCGGTGATGCCGCAGGCCGTGTTGTGCGCCCGCGATTGCGCAAGGATCGCGTCGATCGCAGGGCTGCTGGTGTCGACGGCGCGGCTGGCGTAGAGAAGTCGTACGAGCATGGCGTTCAGCGATTGCGCGGCAGGAGTGAAAGGAATTCGCGGCGGAGGTTCGGGTCCTTCAGGAAGACCCCGCGCATGACGGAATTGATCATCTTGCTCCCCGTTTCCTTCACGCCGCGCCAACTCATGCAGAAGTGCTCGGCCTCCATCACCAGGGCCAGGCCGTCGGGCTGGGTCTTCTCCTGGATCAGGTCGGCCAACTGCACCACCGCCTCTTCCTGGATCTGCGGGCGGCCCATGATCCATTCGGCGAGCCGGGCGTACTTCGACAGGCCGATCACGTTGGTGTGCTCGTTGGGCATCACGCCGATCCAGAGCTGCCCGATGATCGGGCAGAAGTGGTGCGAGCAGGCGCTGCGCACGGTGATCGGCCCGACGATCATCAGTTCGTTCAGATGCTCCGCGTTCGGGAATTCGGTCAGCGAGGGCGCCGGCACGTAACGGCCGCGGAACACCTCGTTGAGGTACATCTTCGCGACCCGGCGCGCGGTGTTGTCGGTGTTGTGGTCATGCTCGACGTCGATCACGAGGCTGTCGAGCACCCCCTTCATCTTGCCCTCGACCTCGTCGAGCAGCGCCTCGAGCTCGCCCGGCTGGATGAACTCCGCGATGTTGTCGTTGGCATTGAAGCGCTTGCGCGCGGCCTGCACGCGCTCGCGGATCTTGACGGAGACGGGCGTGCCCTCATCGTCGGCCGGGGTGTCGGAGGTCTGGGGGGCGTCGATCTTCCTGAGCATGCGGAATCGTACCAGCGAAGTCCCGGACACACGCCGCGCAGGGGCGCTGCAGCGCTATGAATGGGGGAGCACGAAATCCGTCAACAACGGCAGGTGATCCGACATCCGTGCCCAGATCGGGCCGCGCGGCACGCTGCAGGCAGCCGGTGCGAATCGACGTGCGTAGATGAAGTCGAGCTGCGTGACCGGCAGGCGCGACGGATAGGTCAGCGTGGGCGGCCCGCGCAGGTCGCTCGAGTCGCGCAGGCCCATCGCGTTCATCGCATAGCGCATGCGCGCGCCCCAGTCGTTGAAGTCGCCGGCGACGATCAGCGCGTCTTCCGGCGGGATCTCGCGGTCGATGAAGTCGCGCAGTTGCGCGATCTGCCGCACGCGGCTGCCCTTGATCAGGCCCAGGTGCAGCACGATGGCATGCACCCTCCGGCCGTCGACGTCGATCTGCACATGCAGCAGGCCGCGCTGCTCGAAGCGATGGTCGGAGATGTCGCGGTGGCTGGTGCGCACCACCGGCCAGCGCGTGAGCAGCGCGTTGCCATGTTCACCATGGCGCGTGATGGCGTTGGTCTCGTAGACGGCGGTGTAGCCCTCGGGCGCGAGGAAGTCGGCCTGCGGCATGTCGGGCCACCGCGCGAAGCGCAGGGCGCCCTGCCGGTTCATCTTGCGCACTTCCTGCAGGCAGACGATGTCGGCATCGAGACCCTCGATGGCGTGGCCGAGGTTGTGGATCTCGAGCCGGCGGGCCGGCCCGATGCCCTGCACGCCTTTATGGATGTTGTAGGTCGCCACCCGAAAGGTGTTCGCGGTCGCGTTCATCGGGCAAATTGTGGCAGCAGCAGGATGGCTTCCGCATTGGAAGGGGAAAAGCAGGCGTCGGCCGCGTCGCGGTAGGGCAGCCACTGCCACGCCGTGTGCTCGCGCGGCGACAGCACCGGCACGATGCGTTCGGGCACGCACAGCCCGAAGAGATGCTCGGTGTTGCGCGTGACGCCGGGCGCATAGCGGCCGCGCCAGCGCGGGTAGATGTCGTAGACGTTCTGCAGCCGCCAGTCGCGCAGCTGCGATGCCAGCGCGGTGCCGGGCCCGCAGTCGATGCCGGTTTCCTCCGCCACCTCGCGCGCGGCCGTGAGCGCCACCGGCTCGTCGGCCGTGTCCTTGCTGCCGGTCACCGACTGCCAGAACTCGTCGGCATCGGCGCGACGGATCAGCAGCACGTCGAGCGCCGGCGTGTGGATCACCACCAGCACGGATTCCGGGATCTTGTAGAGAGGAGTCGTCAAAGGGGCCACCGGTGAAGGATGTGGGAGCACGCCAGGATGCGCCAGGGGACACCTCGGTAAAATACCCGATTGACACCACGATCCGCGTTGCATTTTTTTGCAACTCATCGGCCAAGGCACCCCGCGTGCCGGCGCTTTCTGGGCCCCAGCGCCCGTCCCACTGCGAACACCATGTTGAAGAGAACATACCCTGCCCTGCTGGGCCTCGCCCTGTCGCTCGCGGCACTGACCGGCCACGCGACCGACACGAAGAAGGTGGATGTCCTGCTCATCGGCGGCGGCATCATGAGCGCCACCCTCGGCGTCGTGCTCAACGAGCTCGAGCCCGGTTGGTCGATGGAAATGGTCGAGCGGCTGGACGAGGTCGCCAAGGAGAGCTCCAACGGCTGGAACAACGCCGGCACCGGCCATTCGGCGCTGGCCGAGCTGAACTACACGCCTGAGGGCAAGAACGGCCAGATCGAGATCGCCAAGGCCATCGAGATCAACGAGGCCTTCCAGGTCTCGCGCCAGTTCTGGGCTTCGCAGGTCAAGAGCGGCGTGCTGAAGAACCCGCGCTCGTTCATCAACTCGACGCCGCACATGAGCTTCGTCTGGGGCGACGAGAACATCGACTTCCTGCGCAAGCGCTACCAGGCGCTGCAGGCCAGCCCGCTCTTCGGCGGCATGCAGTATTCGGAAGATCCGGCGCAGATCAGCCAATGGGTGCCGCTGATGATGCAGGGACGCGACCCGCAGCAGAAGATCGCCGCGACCTGGACGCCCATCGGCACCGACGTGAACTTCGGCGAGATCACGCGCCAGTTCGTCGGCCATCTGCAGTCCCGGCCGAACTTCTCGCTGAAGGTCTCCAGCGAGGTGCAGGACATCACCCGCAACGCCGACGGCACCTGGCGCATCGGCTACAAGAACCTGAAGGACGGCACTGTCACGCAAACGGACACCAAGTTCGTCTTCATCGGTGCCGGCGGCGGCGCGCTGCACCTGCTGCAGAAGTCGGGCATCCCCGAGGCTAAGGAGTACGCAGGCTTCCCGGTCGGCGGCTCCTTCCTCGTCACCGACAACCCGGCCATCGCCAACCAGCACCTGGCCAAGGCCTACGGCAAGGCGTCGGTGGGCTCGCCGCCGATGTCGGTGCCCCACCTCGACACCCGCGTGCTGGACGGCAAGCGCGTGATCCTCTTCGGGCCGTTCGCGACCTTCTCCACCAAGTTCCTCAAGGAAGGGTCGTACCTCGACCTGCTGACGACCACGACGCCGCACAACGTGTGGCCGATGGTGAAGGTCGGCGTGGCCGAGTACTCGCTGGTCGAGTACCTGGCGGGCCAGGTGATGCTGTCGGACGACGACCGCCTGAAGGCGCTGCGCGAGTACTTCCCCAACGCGAAGAAGGAAGACTGGCGGCTCTGGCAGGCCGGCCAGCGCGTGCAGATCATCAAGCGTGACAAGGACAAGGGCGGCGTGCTGAAGCTGGGCACCGAGATCGTCAGTTCGCAGGACAACAGCATCGCCGGTCTGCTGGGTGCCTCGCCCGGTGCCTCCACCGCGGCGCCCATCATGCTGGACCTGCTGCAGAAGGTGTTCAAGGACAAGGTCGCGACGCCCGCCTGGCAGGCGCGCCTGCGCGAGATCGTGCCGAGCTACGGCACGCAGCTCAACGGCGACCCGGCGCGCGTGGCCGCAGAGTGGAAGGCGACCGCCGATGTGCTGCAGCTGACGCCGCCGCCGGCGATCGCCATGCCGGCAACGTCATCGCAGCCGACTCCCGCCACCGCACCGCGTGTTGAACCGGCCGCGACGAAATCGCAGCGTCAGCCGGCCGACATCGCGCTGTAAGAGCGCACCCGGCGGAACGAAAAAAGGGGCACCGCGGTGCCCCTTTTTCATTGCGGCGCTCGCCGCTGAATCAAACAGCCAGGATCAGGCCGCCGGCTGCACGTTGCGCAGCTTGATGTGCAGTTCGCGCAATTGCTTCTCGTCGACCGGGCTCGGCGCCTGCGTCAGCAGGTCCTGCGCGCGCTGGGTCTTGGGGAAGGCGATCACGTCGCGGATCGACTCGGCGCCGGTCATCAGCATCACCAGGCGGTCCAGGCCGATGGCGATGCCGCCGTGCGGCGGCGCGCCGTACTGCAGCGCGTCGAGCAGGAAGCCGAACTTGAGCTGTGCGTCCTCGGCGCTGATCTTGAGCGCGCGGAACACCTTGCTCTGCACCTCTTCGCGGTGGATACGCACCGAGCCGCCACCCATCTCGATGCCGTTCAGCACCATGTCATAAGCCTTGGCAATGCACTTCTCGGGGGCCGTGTCCATGAGGTCTTCATGGCCGTCCTTCGGCGCGGTGAACGGATGGTGCACGGCCGACCAGCGCTGGCCTTCCTCGTCGAACTCGAACATCGGGAAGTCGACCACCCAGAGCGGTGCCCAGCGGTCGTCGAACAGGCCGGCCTTCTTGCCGAAGGCGCTGTGACCGATCTTCACGCGCAGCGCGCCCATGGCGTCGTTCACGACCTTTTCCTTGTCGGCACCGAAGAACAGGATGTCGCCGTTGCGGGCGCCGGTGCGCGCGATGATCTCGGCGAGCGTGGCGTCGTCGAGGTTCTTGACGATCGGGCTCTGCAGGCCTTCGCGGCCGGCGGCCGCGTCGTTGACCTTGATGTAGGCCAGGCCCTTGGCGCCGTAGATCTTGACGAACTCCTGGTAGGCGTCGATCTCGCCGCGCGACAGGCCGCCTTCGGCACCGCCGCCCGGCACGCGCAGCGCCACGACACGGCCGTCCTTCATCGTCGCAGCGTTGGAGAACACCTTGAACTCGACGCGCTTCATCAGCTCGGTGAGTTCGGTGAATTCGAGCTTCACGCGCAGGTCGGGCTTGTCCGAGCCGTACTTGAACATCGCGTCGCCGTACGTCATGGTCGGGAACACCGGCAGGTCGATGCCCGCGGCATTGCGGAACACGTTGCGGATCATGCCCTCGAACATTTCGCGGATCTCTTCTTCGGCGAGGAAGGAGGTCTCGATGTCGATCTGGGTGAACTCGGGCTGGCGATCGGCGCGCAGGTCTTCGTCGCGGAAGCACTTCACGATCTGGTAGTAGCGGTCGTAGCCGGCCACCATCAGGAGCTGCTTGAAGAGCTGCGGCGACTGCGGCAGCGCGAAGAAGCTGCCGTCGTGCACGCGGCTGGGCACCAGGTAGTCACGCGCGCCTTCGGGCGTCGACTTGCCGAGCATGGGCGTCTCGATGTCGATGAAGCCGTTGGCATCGAGGAACTTGCGCGTTTCCATCGTGACCTTGTAGCGCAGCATCATGTTGCGCTGCATCGCGGGGCGGCGCAGGTCGAGCACGCGGTGCGTGAGGCGGGTGGTCTCCGACAGGTTGTCGTCGTCCAGCAGGAACGGCGGCGTGACCGACGGGTTGAGCACCTTGAGCTCGTGGCACAGCACTTCGATCTTGCCGCTCTTGAGGCTGTCGTTGGTCGTGCCTTCGGGGCGCGCGCGAACGAGGCCCTTGATCTGCACGCAGAACTCGTTGCGCAGGTCCTCGGCGACGGCGAAGGTACTGGCGCGGTCGGGATCGCACACCACCTGCACGTAGCCTTCACGGTCGCGCACGTCGACGAAGATCACGCCGCCGTGGTCGCGCCGGCGGTTGACCCAGCCGCACAGGGTGACGGTTTCGCCCATGAGGGCTTCGGTCACGAGACCGCAATAGTGAGAACGCATGGCCATAAGTCGATTCCGGCGCCAAGAGGGGGCGCGTTATTTGGGGGTTGCGAGGGTGGCCGGGCCGCCAGGAACGACCACGCCCATCGAGACGATGTACTTGAGCGCGTCGTCCACGCTCATCTTGAGTTCGATGCAGTCGCTGCGCTTGAGCATCACGAAGTAGCCGCCGGTGGGGTTCGGCGTGGTCGGCACGTAGACGCCGAGGAAGTCGCCGCCACCCAGGTGCTCGACCACGTCGGCGCCGGGCGTGCCGGTGACGAAGGCGATGGTCCAGACCCCTTCACGCGGCCACTGGACCAGCACCGCGGTGCGAAAGGCGTTGCCGTTCTCGGAGAACAGCGTGTCGGAGACCTGCTTCACGCTCGAATAGATCGAGCGCACCACCGGAATGCGCCGCACCACCGCGTCGCCCCAGCCCAGCAGGCGCTTGCCGACGAAGTTGCTGGCGATCGCGCCGACCACCAGCAGGATCGCCAGGGTGAACAGCACGCCCAGGCCGCGCACCCGGTGCTCGGTCAGCCAGCTCTGCCATTCCTCGGGCAGCAGCCAGAGGGTCTGGTCGAGCGTGCCGATGATCCAGTTGAGCACGCCCAGCGTGATGACCAGCGGCACGATGACCAGCAAGCCCGAGAGCAGCCATTTGCGCAGCGCGTGCATGGCGCCGCCTCAGTCGTTCTTGGCCGCCGGCGCGGGCGCGGGGGCCGGCGCGGGACTCGGGGCGGCCGCAGCCGGTGCGGGGGCCGGTGCCGGCGCCGCCGCACCGTCTGCCGGTTTGGCGGGGGTGGCCGCATCCGCCGCCGGGGCGGCGGTGGTCTTGCCGCCGCCGTCGCGGAAGTCGGTCACGTACCAGCCCGAGCCCTTGAGCTGGAAGCCGGCCGCCGTGACCTGTTTTTCGAATGCGCTCGCACCGCATGCCGGGCACACCGTGAGGGGGGCGTCGGACATTTTCTGCAACGCGTCTTTGGCAAAGCCGCAGGCGCTGCACTTGTAGGCGTAGATGGGCATGGGATTGGGAGCGAAAAATAGGCGGCGCAGCGGCCGCTCGCAAAGCCCATGATTATAGGGTCGCTCCCCAGGAGCGCCCCGCCCTTCAGGCGGGGTCGACGGCCAGCGGCCGGTGCGGCGTGTGCGTATTGGCCACCCACTGCGGCGCCAGCGAACCGGCCACCATGCCCACGAAGGCAGCCAGCACGCCGGCCAACTGGGCCGGGAACTCGGCGCTCCAGGGCAGGGCCAGGAACAGCAGCCAGGTGCCGATGCCCAGCACCACGGCCGCCATCGCCCCCTGGGTGGTGGCGCGCTTCCAGTACAACCCGCACACCAGCGGCACGAAGGCACCCACCAGCGGCACCTGGTAGGCGCCCGACACCAGCTCGTAGATCGGCGTGCCCTGCATGCGGATCGCGTAGGCCAGCACCGCGGCGCTGAAGACCAGCACGGTCACGCGCATGGTCAGCAGGTTCTCCCGGTCGGTGCCGGCGGGCCTGAACTGGCGCCAGATGTTCTCGGTGAAGGTGACGCTGGGGGCCAGCAGCGTGGCCGAGGCGGTCGACTTGATGGCCGAGAGCAGCGCGCCGAAGAACAGCACCTGCATCACGAAGGGCATCTTCTCGAGCACCAGCGTGGGAAGCACCTTCTGCGGGTCGTCCTTGAGCAGCGTCGCGGTCTGCTCCGGCATGATCAGCAGCGCGCTGGCGACCAGGAACATGGGAACGAAGGCGAACAGGATGTACGCGATGCCCCCGATCACCGGTCCGCGCGTGGCCGCCTTCACGCTGTTGGCGGACATCACGCGCTGGAACACGTCCTGCTGGGGAATCGAGCCCAGCATCATGGTGATGGCCGCGGCGAAGAAGAACACCATGTCCTTGTAGTTCGGCTCGGGCCAGAACTTGAAGAGGTCCTTGCTGACCGCGAAGGCCACCACCTTGTCGGCGCCGCCGGCCATCTGCCCGGCGAAGACGGCGATCACCGTCAGCCCGACGACCAGGATGATCATCTGGATGAAGTCGGTCACGGCCACCGACCACATGCCGCCGAACAGCGTGTACGCCAGGATCGACACCACGCCGATCACCATGCCGACCGGCACGCTGACGGCGCCGGCGGACAGCACGTTGAACACCAGCCCCAGCGCGGTGACCTGCGCCGACACCCATCCTAAGTAGCTCAGCATGATGATGAGCGAGCAGGCCACCTCGACCACGCGGCCGTAGCGCTCGCGGTAGTAGTCGCTGATGGTCAGCAGGGTCATGCGGTAGAGCTTGCCCGCGAAGAACAGGCCCACCAGGATCAGGCAGGTGCCCGCGCCGAAGGGGTCCTCGATCACGCCGTGCAGCCCGCCCTCGATGAACTTGGCCGGGATGCCCAGCACCGTTTCGGAGCCGAACCAGGTGGCGAAGGTGGTCGTGACGATCATGAAGAGCGGCAGGTGCCGCCCGGCGATCGCGAAGTCGGTGGTGTTCTTGACCCGCTTGGCCGCGTACAGGCCGATGGCGATCGTGAACAGCAGATAGACGATGACCAGGGTCAACAGCACGACGGACTCTCCTCGTTGATCAATCCGGCGGCGGCCGGTGGGGGCTCAGAACAGGCGGATGCGGACCACGGCCTGCATCACGATCAGACCCAATACAAAACCTATGCCAACCGCGATCACGATCTGCAGCAGGCGGTTGGTGCGCTTCTGCGCGGCCAGCAGTTCCAGCAGCTCGCGGCGGTGGTCGGCCGGCCGGTTCTCCAGGAATTCATGCAGCAAGCGCGGGAACTGGGGCAGCAGCTTGGCGTAGCGCGGCGCCTCGGCGCGCAGCTGCGCGAACAGCCGCTTCGGGCCGATCTGGTCGATCATCCACTTCTCGAGAAACGGTTTCGCCGTGGCCCACAGGTCGAGTTCGGGATCGAGCTGGCGCCCGAGCCCTTCGATGTTGAGCAGCGTCTTCTGCAGCAGCACCAGTTGCGGCTGGATCTCGACGTGGAAGCGGCGCGAGGTCTGGAACAGGCGCATCAGCACCATGCCCAGCGAAATCTCCTTGAGCGGACGGTCGAAGTACGGCTCGCACACGGTGCGGATCGCCGCTTCGAGCTCGTCGATGCGCGTGCCCTCGGGCACCCAGCCGCTCTCCAGGTGCAGTTCGGCCACGCGCTTGTAGTCGCGCCGGAAGAAGGCGACGAAGTTCTGCGCCAGGTATTCCTTGTCGCTCTCGGTGAGCGTGCCCACGATGCCGAAGTCGAGCGAGATGTAGCGCCCGAAGGTGGCCGGCGCTAGGCTGACCTGGATGTTGCCCGGGTGCATGTCGGCGTGGAAGAAGCCGTCGCGGAACACCTGGGTGAAGAAGATGGTGACGCCGTCGCGCGCCAGCTTCGGGATGTCGACGCCGGCGGCACGCAGCCGGTCGAGCTGGGCGATCGGCACGCCGTGCATGCGTTCCATCACCATCACCTCGGGGTGGCAGAAGTCCCAGAACATCTCGGGGATCATCACCAGCTCGAGCTTCTCCATGTTGCGGCGCAGCTGCGCGGCATTGGCGGCCTCGCGCACCAGGTCGAGTTCGTCGTGCAGGTACTTGTCGAACTCGGCCACCACCTCGCGGGGCTTCAGGCGCTTGCCGTCGGCCGACAGGTTCTCGACCCAGCCGGCCATCATCTTCATGAGGGCCAGGTCTTTTTCCATGACGACGCGCATGCCGGGGCGCAGCACCTTCACGGCCACATCGCGCACGATGCCCTGGCGGTCGCGGATGGTGGCGAAGTGCACCTGTGCGATCGATGCGCTGGCCACCGGCGTCTCGTCGAACTGCACGAAGATCTCGGCGACCGGCCGGCGGAAGGCGCGCTCGATGGTCGCGATCGCGATGGACGACGGGAAGGGCGGCACGCGGTCCTGCAACCAGGCCAGTTCGTCGGCGATGTCGGGCGGTAGCAGGTCGCGCCGGGTCGACAGCACCTGGCCGAACTTCACGAAGATGGGGCCGAGCCGCTCCAACGCCTCGCGCAGCCGCTGGCCGCGCGGCGCATCGAGGTTGCGCCCGACCGAAACGATGCGGGCCACGATGCGAAGCCAGGGCTTCTGGAAGCTCGTGAGGACGAGCTCGTCCAGGCCGTAGCGCAGTGCGACCCAGACGATGAAGGCGCCGCGGTACAGGCGGCTCATTCAGCGCTCGCGCCGCCGGAGCCCGGTTGTCCCGTCTTGCCGGCGGCGAACTGACGCACCGCGCCCGCCACCTTGCGCGCGACGCCCGCCACCGTGTGGGCTGGCACGTCGCCGATCAGGCGGGCCAGGTCGTCCTCGACATCCCAGCGCACGTGGTCGACCAGCCAGTTGACCTCGGCCGCCAGCTGCACGTCGCCGACGATGCGCACCGTCGGCTTGTCGCCGCGCAGTGTGCTGCGTGCGATGTCCAGCGGCGACGCGTCGGCCACCATCAGCGTGAGTTCGGGAATGGCGCCTTCGGGCGCCAGGTCGAGCAGCCCGGCGGGCGTCGCGATCAGGCGCATCGTGACGAAGCGCCATTCGAACTGCACCACCCGGCCCTTCTGGCGCATCAGCCGCTGCTGGGCTTCGGGCTCCTGCTGCAGCACATGGTTCAGGAACAGGACCGCGCGATGCTGGATCTCGTGGACCGCCCAGGCGGGCGGCTGCAGGCGGCTGCCGATGCGCTCGAACAAGCCGTCGAGAAAAGAAAAAGGGGACGATGGTGTGGCCATGTCCCCATTATCGATGGCGCCGACGGCCCCTTGCCGCCGGACAGCGCCGCTTTACTGCAGCGCCTGCACGCCCGCGACCACCCAGCCGCCGCGGCCATCCGTCGGCTTGGTCATGTTCCAGACCTCGCGGAACGGGCTCGGACCGGCCGAGGCGTCCTCGCGAATCATCCCGGAGAACTCGACGCTGGCCATGTAGGCGTCGGGCAGCTCCTCGATGCCGAGCAGTTGTGCGTCGAGCATCACGACCTCGGTCTTGTTCGGCTGGCCGCCGGTGTGCGTCTCGCGCTCGGCGAGCTGGGCGCGGATCTCGCCGACCATCGCGTCGGTCATCATCGAGCGCAGCATGGTGATGTCGGAACGGTCCCAGGCGTCCTGCAGGGTGACGAAGTTGCGCTTCGCCGCACCCAGGAAGCCGTCGACATCGAAGCCCGCGGGGATGCCCCAGGACTGCGCGCCGCTCAGCGCGGAGCCGATCATGCTGCCGCCCGCGGCCCCCGCGGCGCCGGCCATGGAGGAACCACTGTTGCGCTCAGGCGTCGCATCGAAGGCCGCCGTGTTGCTTTCCCAGGGGCGCGCCGAGGCGTCGTTGCCGACCTTGGCCGGGCTGTACTGCGCCGGCGTGGCGGCGTCCGAGGGCGATGCGCCCGCACCCTGGAAGGCAAAGCCGCCCTGGTTGCTGCGCGGCGCGTTGTTGCGGCGTGCCGCAAAGACGCGCCAGGCGACCACGGCTGCCAGCACGAGCAAGCCGATCAGCAGGATGTTGCCGAAGCCGGCACCGAGGCCGAGCGAGTGCGCGAGCCAGGCCAGGCCCAGGCCCGCGGCGAGGCCGCCGAGCATCGCGCCCCAGGGGCGCTTCGGTGCGGCAGCAGCGGCCGGCGTGCCGGGTCGCGCCGCCGGGTTGGCGTTCTGCGCCGGTGTGGCCGGCGTGGCCTGGTTGGCCGGCGGCGTCGCCTGCCGCTGGGTCACGTTGCCCGACTGGCGACCGAAGGACTTGCCGCCACCGATGCGGGCCGCGTCGGCGTGCACGCTCGCCAGGGCCAGCACGCAGACCAGGAAAAGGGATCCCAACTTCTTCATTTCATCTCCTCATGCGCGAAGGAACTCCGCGAATTCAACACTTGATTCCAACATGCAGGGCGACCACGCCGCCCGTCATGTTGTGATAGTCCACATGACCGAAACCACCCTCTTTCATGAGGGTCTTGAGCGCTTCCTGGCCAGGGTGCATCCGAATGGACTCGGCCAGGTAGCGATAGCTCGCGTCATCGCCGGCCACGGCCTTGCCCAGCCGCGGCAGCACCTTGAACGAATACCAGTCGTAGGCCTTCTTCAGCGGCTTCGCCACCTGCGAGAACTCCAGCACCAGCAGCTTGCCGTGGGGCTTGAGCACGCGGTTCATTTCCTTGAGCGCCACATCCTTGTGCGTCATGTTGCGCAGGCCGAAGGCCACGGTCACCACGTCGAAGTGGTTGTCCGGGAACGGCAGCTTCTCGGCGTCACACACCATCGTCGGCAGCGACACGCCGGCATCGAGCAGCCGGTCGCGGCCGGTGCGCAGCATGGCTTCGTTGATGTCGGTGTGCACGACCTGCCCGCTGGCGCCCACCTTCTTCGCGAAGGCCAGCGCGAGGTCACCGGTGCCGCCGGCGATGTCGAGCACGCGCGAGCCCTCGCCCACGTTCGCGACCATCACGGTGTAGGCCTTCCAGGCGCGGTGCAACCCCATGGACATGAGGTCGTTCATGAGGTCGTAGCGCGTCGCGACCGAGTCGAAGACACCGCGCACGCGGCGCGCCTTCTCGCTCTCGTCGACGTTCTCGAATCCGAAGTGGGTGGTGCTCATGGTTTTTCAGATGTTAGGTCGTTGGCGCCGGGATCGAGCGGACGACCCCGCTCGGACGCCGGGCTTTGGCGGGAGATGGCGGCTCAGTGGCTGCCGCAGGCATGACCGCCTGCAGCAGCCGCAGGCACCATGGGGGCGTCGCGGTCGACGCCGGCGGCGCTCAGGCGGCGCTCGTACTCGGCCCAGAGCTCGTCCTGCTTCTGGCCGAGTTCGTAGAGCAGGTTCCACGAGAAGATGCCGCTCTCGTGGCCGTCGGTGAAGACCGGCTTCACCGCATAGTTGCCCACGGGCTCGAGTTCCAGCAGGCCGACGTTGCGCTTGCCGGTCTGCAGGATCTCCTGGCCCGGGCCGTGGCCCTGCACTTCGGCCGATGGCGAATAGATGCGCATCAGCTCGAAGGGGATGCGGAAGCTGGCGCCGTCGGAGAAGCCGACTTCCAGCACCTTCGACTTGTTGTGTACCGTGATCGATTGCGGCGTGGGGGCGCCGGCTTGCAGACCTGCCATCAGGATGTCCTTTTGCTGAGTGCCGCGATCATCGCAGCCTCGGCCGCCGGCAGTTGCACCCGCAGCGCGGCCTCCCTGTCGGCGTCGCGGTCTCGCCGCGCGGCCGCCCAGACCGGCGCGGGGAAATGCGTGTCCCACCTGTACCGCGCGATCACGTGCCAGTGCAGGTGCGGGACCATGTTGCCGAGCGCGGCGAGGTTGATCTTGGTGGGTGCCAGATGGTCGCGCAGGCATTGCTCCACCGTGGCCACCGCCTCCATGCACAGCATGCGGTCGGCGGCGGACAGGTCGGAGAACTCCGCCACGTGCGCGTGCCAGACCACGCGGTAGAAGCCGGGGAAGCCCGCCTCCTCCGCATGGATGACACGGAACTCGGGTGCCTCGAACACCAGGCGCCCGCCGATGCTTTCGCAGAGGACGCAGCCCGCAAGCCTGGTCACACCAACACCCGTTCGATGCCGCCGCTGTTGGCCGCCGCCACGTACTCGGGCAGCCACTGGTCGCCGAGGATCTGGTTGGCCATCTCGACCACGATGTAGTCGGCTTCGAGCAGGCCGTTGTTCAGGTCGTTGCCGTAGCGGGAGAGGCCCTGCAGGCAGCTCGGGCAGCTGGTGAGGATCTTCACGTTGCCCTTCGCCTCGACCTTGCCGCTGTCACGCAGCTGGGCTTCGCCCTTCTTCAACTCTTCTTCCTTGCGGAAGCGGATCTGCGTGGAGATGTCCGGGCGCGTCACACCCAGCGTGCCGGATTCGCCGCAGCAGCGGTCGTTCTTCAGCACGTTGTCGCCGACCAGCGCCTTCACCGTCTTCATCGGGTCCTGCAGCTTCATCGGGCTGTGGCAGGGGTCGTGGTACAGGTAGCCACCACCGCTGGCCGCACCGAGGGTGATGCCCTTCTCGAGCAGGTACTCGTGGATGTCGATGATCCGGCAGCCCGGGAAGATCTTGTCGAACTGGTAGCCCTGCAGCTGGTCGTAGCAGGTGCCGCAGCTCACCACCACGGTCTTGATGTCGAGGTAGTTCAGCGTGTTGGCCACGCGGTGGAAGAGCACCCGGTTGTCCGTGATCATCTTCTCGGCCTTGTCGAACTGGCCGCTGCCGCGCTGCGGGTAGCCGCAGCAGAGGTACCCCGGCGGCAGCACCGTCTGCACGCCCGCGTGCCACAGCATCGCCTGCGTGGCCAGGCCGACCTGCGAGAACAGGCGCTCCGAGCCGCAGCCGGGGAAGTAGAAGACCGCCTCGGTCTCGGCCGTCGTCGCCTTCGGGTTGCGGATGATCGGCACGTAGTCGGCATCCTCGATGTCGAGCAGGGCGCGCGCCGTCTTCTTCGGCAGGCCGCCGGGCATCTTCTTGTTGATGAAGTGGATGACCTGTTCCTTGATCGGCGCCGGGCCGAGCGTGGCCGGCGGTGCCGCGGTCTGCTTCTTCGCCGGCAGCCGGAAGAAATCGTTGGCCAGGCGCTGCGCCTTGAAGCCGATGTCGACCATGCCCACGCGCATCGCCTTGATGGTCGACGGGTTGGTGGCGTTGAGGAAGAACATCGCCGCCGCGTTGCCGGGGCGGAAGCTCTTCTGCCCCATCTTGCGCAGCAGGTTGCGCATGTTCATCGACACGTCGCCGAAGTCGATCTTCACCGGGCAGGGGGAGAGGCATTTGTGGCAGACGGTGCAGTGGTCGGCCACGTCCTCGAACTCTTCCCAGTGCTTGATGCTCACGCCGCGGCGCGTTTGCTCCTCGTACAGGAAAGCTTCCACCAGCAGCGAGGTCGCGAGGATCTTGTTACGCGGGCTGTAGAGCAGGTTGGCACGCGGCACGTGCGTGGCGCACACCGGCTTGCACTTGCCGCAGCGCAGGCAGTCCTTGACCGAATCGGCAATGGCGCCGATGTCGCTCTGCTGCATGATCAGCGACTCGTGGCCCATCAGGCCGAAGCTCGGCGTGTAGGCGTTGGTCAGGTCGGCATGCAGCCCGTGCGAGGCCGGCGTGTCGGCACGCAGCAGCTTGCCCTTGTTGAAGCGCCCTTCGGGGTCGACGCGCTGCTTGTAGTCGGTGAAAGGCTGGAGCTCGGCGTCCGTCAGGAATTCGAGCTTGGTGATGCCGATGCCGTGCTCGCCCGAGATCACGCCGTCGAGCGAGCGCGCCAGCGCCATGATGCGCACCACGGCGGCATGCGCGCTCTGCAGCATCTCGTAGTTGTCGCTGTTGACCGGGATGTTGGTGTGCACGTTGCCGTCGCCGGCGTGCATGTGCAGCGCGACCCAGACGCGACCCTTGAGCACGCGCTGGTGGATGGCGTTGCACTCGGCCAGGATCGGCGCGAACTCGGCGCCGGTGAAGATCTGCTGGAGCGGCGTGCGGATCTGCGTCTTCCAGCTGGCGCGCAGCGAATGGTCCTGCAGTTGCGGGAACAGCGCATCGACGTCCTTCAGCCAGCCGGCCCACAGGGCGCGCACGTCCTGCACCAGCGCGATGGCCTGCGCCACGCGGTCTTCCAGCAGCTCGGCCGACGGGATGTCGTTGGCGTCGTCGGTCTTGCCCAGCGGCAGGTTGCCGCGGGCGAAGAAGGCTTCCAGCGCATCGGCGAAGGCCAGCTTGTTCTGCAGCGACAGCTCGATGTTGATGCGCTCGATGCCGTCGGTGTACTCGGCCATCCGCGGCAGCGGGATCACCACGTCTTCGTTGATCTTGAAGGCGTTGGTGTGGCGGCTGATGGCGGCCGTGCGCTTGCGGTCGAGCCAGAACTTCTTGCGCGCCTCGGGGCTGATGGCGATGAAGCCTTCGCCGCTGCGCGAATTGGCGATGCGCACCACCTCCGACGTGACGCGCGCCACGTCGTCGGCGTCGTGGCCGGCGATGTCGCCGAACAGCACCATCTTGGGCAGCCCGCCGTGCTTCTTCGATTTGGTCGCGTAACCCACCGCCTTCAGGTAGCGGTCGTCCAGGTGCTCCAGGCCGGCGAGCAGTACGCCCGAGCGCTTCTGCTCGGCGAACATGAAGTCCTTGATCTCGACGATGCTGGGCACCGCGTCCTTGGCGTTGCCGAAGAACTCGAGGCACACGGTGCGCGTGTGCGCCGGCATCTTGTGGACCACCCAACGGCAGCTGGTGATCAGGCCGTCGCAGCCTTCCTTCTGGATGCCCGGCAGGCCCGAGAGGAACTTGTCGGTCACGTCCTTGCCGAGGCCCTCCTTGCGGAAGGTCTTGCCGGCGATCTCCAGGCGCTCGCTGCGCAGCTTGGTGCGGCCGTCGGCGGCGAAGTACTGCAGGTCGAACACGGCGCTGTCGACGTCGTGGATCTTGCCGAGGTTGTGGCCCACGCGCGTGACCTCGAGCCATTCGGCCTGCGGCGTGACCATGCGCCACGAGGCCAGGTTGTCGAGCGCCGTGCCCCACAGCACGGCCTTCTTGCCGCCCGCGTTCATCGCCACGTTGCCGCCGACGCACGAGGCTTCGGCCGAGGTCGGATCGACCGCGAAGACATAGCCCGCGCGCTCGGCCGCATCGGCCACGCGCTGCGTGACCACGCCGGCCTCGGTCCAGATGGTCGGCACCGGGTCGTCCAGGCCCGGCAGCGCCATCAGCTCGACCTCGGTCATCGCCTCGAGCTTTTCGGTGTTGATGACCGCGCTGTTCCAGGTCAGCGGGATCGCGCCACCGGTGTAGCCGGTGCCGCCGCCCCGCGGGATGATGGTCAGGCCCAGCTCGATGCAGCCCTTGACCAGCAGCGCCATCTCGGCTTCGGTGTCCGGGCACAGCACCACGAAGGGGTACTCGACGCGCCAGTCGGTCGCGTCGGTCACGTGCGACACGCGCGAGAGGCCGTCGAATTTGATGTTGTCCTTGGCGGTCAGCCGGCGGAAGGCGCGGGTGGCCTTGCGGCGCAGCGCGGCCACGTCGTTGAACATCGTGTCGAAGGTGGCGACGGCCTGGGCCACCAGCGCGCACAGCTCGCCGACCAGCAGGTCGCGCTGTGCGTCCGCCTCGGGGGTACGGCGCTTGCCGACTTCGGTCAGCCGGTGATTGAGCGCATCGACCAGTTGCCCGCGTCGGCGCGGGTTGTCCAGCAGGTCGTCGACCAGGTAGGGGTTGCGCTGCACCACCCAGATGTCGCCCAGCACCTCGTATAGCATGCGGGCCGATCGCCCGGTGCGGCGCTCGTCGCGCAGGGATTGCAGCAGCGACCAGCCGCGTTCGCCGAGCAGGCGAATGACGATCTCGCGGTCGGAGAAGCTGGTGTAGTTGTACGGAATCTCGCGGAGTCGGGCGGGCTCTGCGGCCTGCGTCAACAACGCAGTCAGCGCGATCGGAGCGTTCATCGGGGAGCAGCCTCGGCAGGACGCTGCGCGCCCTTGAACCGGGCCGGCGATTTTAAGTCAGCGCCGGCTGCGGCGCTGACAACTTAAAAAAGCACCCGGCTGCGGATGGTGCCGGGCACCTGGGCCAGCTTTTCCTGCGCCAGTTCGGACGACGCGGCGTCGATGTCGGTCACCACGTAGCCCACCTTCTCGTTCGTCTGCAGGTACTGCGACGCGATGTTGATGTGGTTGTCCGCGAACACCTGGTTGATGGCCGACAGCACCCCCGGCACGTTGTGGTGGATGTGCAGCAGGCGGTGCTTGCCCGGGTGGGCCGGCAGCGCCACCTCGGGGAAGTTCACCGAGGTGATCGAGGTGCCGTTGTCGCTGTACTTCACCAGCTTCTCGGCCACCTCGCCGCCGATGTTGGCCTGCGCCTCCATCGTCGAGCCGCCGATGTGCGGCGTGAGGATGACGTTGTCGAGCCCGCGCAGCGGCGACTGGAATTCCTCGTTGTTGCTGCCCGGCTCCACCGGGAACACGTCGATGGCGGCGCCCCAGAGCTTGCCGCTCGTGATGCCTTCGGCCAGCGCGTCGATGTCGACCACCGTGCCGCGCGCGGCATTGATCAGGATGCCGCCTTGCTTCATGGCGGCGATCTCGGCCGGGCCGATCATCCATTTCGTCGACGGCAGCTCGGGCACGTGCAGGCTCACGATGTCGCTCTGGGCGAGCAGGTCGTGCAGTTGCGGCACCTGGCGCGCATTGCCCAGGGGCAGCTTGCTCACCACGTCGTAGAAAGCCACGTGCATGCCCAGCCCTTCGGCCAGCACCGACAGCTGCGTGCCGATCGAGCCGTAGCCCACGATGCCCAGCGTCTTGCCGCGGATCTCGTGCGACTGGGCGGCCGACTTCATCCAGCCGCCCCGATGCACCAGCGCGTTCTTGGCCGGGATGCCGCGCAGCAGCAGGATGGCCTCGGCCAGCACCAGCTCGGCCACCGAGCGGGTGTTGGAGTACGGCGCGTTGAACACCGCCACGCCACGCTCGCGCGCCGCGTTCAGGTCGACCTGGTTGGTGCCGATGCAGAAGCAGCCGACGGCCACCAGCTTGGGCGCGGCCGACAGCACGTCGGCCGTGAGCTTGCTCTGCGAGCGGATGCCCAGGAAATGCACGTCGGCCAGCTTGGCCTTCAGCTCCTCGCCCTGCAGCGCCTTCGGCAGCGTCTCGATCTGGGTGTAGCCCGCACCGCGGAGGACCTCCACCGCCGAGGCGTGGATGCCCTCGAGCAGGAGGAACTTGATCTTGCTTTTGTCGAGGGAGGTCTTGCTCATGGCGGTCATGAAGGCCCCCGACAGGGCTCGGAGGCAGAGCCGAAAAACGAAGCGGAAATGCTAGCATGGTGCAGCGCAGCACGCTGAAGGGGCGCCGTCGGGCACAGGGCACCAAAAGGGTTTCCCCGCTTGGTCGCCACCCCCCGCCCATGCGACAAATGTGACGCGGCTGTGTCACACGCGGCCCCTAGCATTCGCGCTTTCCACGCTTCCCCATTCCCCTTCAGGAGTCCTCATGCAATTGAAAACGCTCGCCTTGACCATGGCGCTTGCGGCAACCCTGGCCCACACGGCCCAGGCCCAGACCGAGATCCAGTGGTGGCACTCGATGACCGCCGTCAACGGCGAGTGGGTCAACGACCTGGCCAAGCAATTCAATGAAAGCCAGAAGGACTACAAGATCGTGCCGACCTACAAGGGCACGTACGACGAATCGATGACCGCATCGATCGCCGCCTTCCGCGCCGGCAATGCACCGCACATCCTGCAGGTGTTCGAAGTGGGCACCGCGACCATGCAGGCCAGCAAGGGCGCCATCGTGCCCGTGGGCCAGGTCATGAAGGACGCGGGCGAGAAGTTCGACCCGGCCGCCTACATCCCCGCCGTGGCCGGCTACTACACCGCGCCGAACGGCCAGATGCTGAGCTTCCCGTTCAACAGCTCGACGACGGTTTTCTACATCAACAAGGACGCCTTCAAGGCGGCCGGCCTCGACACGACGAAGCTGCCGTCGACCTGGCCCGAAGTGACGGCCGCCGCCGCCAAGCTCAAGGCCAGCGGCCACAAGTGCCCGTTCACCACGGCCTGGCAGGGCTGGACCCAGCTCGAGAGCTTCTCGGCCTGGCACAACGTCGAATTCGCGACCAAGAGCAACGGCCTGGCCGGCCTCGACGCGCGCATGAAGATCAATTCGCCGCTGCACGTGCGCCACATCGAGAACCTGGCGAACATGGCCAAGCAGGGTCTGTTCATCTACAAGGGCCGCGGCAACGTGCCCGAGGCCTCGTTCGTGTCGGGCGAGTGCGCCATGATCAACACGTCGTCGGGCTTCTACGGCAACGTCGCCAAGAACGCCAAGTTCGCCTATGCCGTCGCACCGCTGCCCTACTACCCCGATGTCGCCGGCGCACCGCAGAACACCGTGATCGGCGGCGCCAGCCTGTGGGTCATGTCGGGCAAGAAGCCGGCCGAGTACAAGGGCGTGGCCAAGTTCTTCAGCTTCATCTCGCAACCTGACGTGCAGTCCGCCAGCCACAAGCGCACCGGCTACCTGCCGGTGACGACGGCCTCGTACAAGCTCACCGAGGACTCGGGCTTCTACAAGCAGAACCCCGGCACCGACGTGGCCGTGACGCAGATGATCCGCAAGGTGACCGACAAGAGCCGCGGCATCCGCCTGGGCAACTACGTGCAGATCCGCGCCATCGAGGACGAAGAACTCGAACAGGTCTGGGGCGGCAAGAAGACCGCCAAGGAAGCGCTCGACGAGATCGTCAAGCGCGGCAACGAACAGCTCGAACGCTTCCAGAAGGCAAATAAGAGCTGACGCTCTTTTTGCTTGCGCAGTACGGCGAGCACCCCTCCCTGCCCTCCCCGCCAAGCGGGGAGGGTTCCCGCCGAAGAAGCAGGCCGCGCGCCAAAGTAGACTCGCCCCGCCGCGCTTTCGAGCCCGGCGGGTTTTCTTTATCCAGGGTTCCTATGGAAAAACGCGTCTTCTTTCGCTCCGGCTGGCTGCCGTGGCTTCTGCTGACACCGCAGATGCTGGTCATCCTGGTGTTCTTCTTCTGGCCCGCAGCGCAGGCGCTGTTCCAGTCGCTGCAGCAGCAGGATCCCTTCGGCACCTCGGTCGAATTCGTCGGCCTGGACAACTTCCGGCAGCTGTTCGACGACCCGAGCTATGTCGAGTCGTTCAAGACGACCGCGCTGTTCTCGGTGCTGGTGGCCGGCATCGGCATCAGCCTGTCGCTGATGCTCGCCGTCTTCGCCGACCGCGTGACCCGTGGCGCGACCTTCTACAAGACCATGCTGATCCTGCCGTACGCGGTGGCACCGGCCGTCGCGGCCGTGCTGTGGGTCTTCATGTTCTCGCCGTCCCTGGGCGTGGTGGCTTACGCCCTGGGCAAGCTCGGCATCGACTGGAACCACCTGCTCAATTCCGGCCATGCCATGACGTTGATCGTGATGGCCTCGGTGTGGAAGCAGATCTCGTACAACTTCCTGTTCTTCCTGGCCGGGCTGCAGTCCATTCCCAAGTCGCTGATCGAGGCTGCCGCCATCGACGGCGCCCGCCCGTGGCGCCGTTTCTGGACGGTGCAATTCCCCCTGCTCTCGCCCACCACCTTCTTCCTGCTGGTGATCAACGTCGTCTACGCCTTCTTCGACACCTTCGCGATCGTCGACGCGGCGACGCAGGGCGGCCCGGGCAAGGACACGGCGATCCTGGTCTACAAGGTCTACTACGACGGTTTCAAGGCGATGGACCTGGGCGGATCGGCCGCGCAATCGGTGGTGCTCATGTTGATCGTCGTCGCGCTGACGGTGATCCAGTTCCGCTACGTCGAGAAGAAAGTGAATTACTGACATGGTCGAGAAACGCGGAACCCACGGGATCCTGGCACATGTGGTGATGGTGCTGGGCGTCTTCATCGTCGCCTTCCCCCTCTATCTGGCCTTCGTCGCGTCCACCCACACGGCGCAGGAGATCGTGCAGGCGCCGATGCCCCTGCTGCCCGGCAGCAACATGCTCGACAGCTACAAGGGCGCACTGTTCGGCCGGGCATCGGCCGCCGGCTCCAACGCCCCGGTGGCCCACATGATGTGGGTCAGCTTCGTGACCGCCATGGTCATCTCGATCGGCAAGATCACGATCTCGCTGCTGTCGGCCTTCGCCATCGTCTACTTCCGCTTCCCCTTCAAGAAGATCTGCTTCTGGGCGATCTTCGTGACGCTGATGCTGCCGGTGGAGGTGCGGATCCTGCCGACCTACAAGGTGCTGTCGGACTTGAACATGCTCAACACCTACGCGGGCCTCACGGTGCCGCTGATCGCGTCGGCCACGGCGACCTTCCTGTTCCGGCAGTTCTTCCTGACGGTGCCCGAGGAACTCACCGAGGCCTCGCGCATGGACGGTGCGAGCCCGATGCGCTTCTTCTTCGACGTGCTGCTGCCGCTGTCAAAGACCTCGATCGCGGCGCTGTTCGTGATCCAGTTCATCTACGGCTGGAACCAGTACCTCTGGCCGCTGCTGGCCACCACTGGCGAAGACATGTACCCGGTGGTCGTGGGCATCAAGCGGATGATCGCCGGCGGCGACGGCCAGAACGAATGGAACGTCGTGATGGCCACCGCCATCCTGGCGATGCTGCCGCCCGCGCTGGTCGTGGTGCTGATGCAAAAGTGGTTCGTCAAGGGCCTGGTTGATACAGAGAAATAAAACGAGATTCGCATGGCTGCTCTTTCCCTTCGCAACGTCATCAAACGCTACGGCGTCGGCCCCAAGGCCAACCAGGTCATCCACGGCGTGAGCGCCGAGATCGCCGACCACGAGTTCATCGTCATCGTCGGGCCTTCGGGCTGCGGCAAGTCGACGCTGCTGCGCATGGTCGCCGGCCTGGAGGAAGTCTCCGCCGGCGAGATCCGCATCGGCGACCGCGTGGTCAACGACCTCGAGCCGTCGGAACGCGACATCGCCATGGTGTTCCAGAACTACGCGCTCTACCCGCACATGACGGTCTTCGACAACATGGCCTACGGCCTGAAGATCGCCAAGGTGCCGGTGCCCGAGATCAAGACGCGGGTCGACAAGGCCGCGAAGATCCTCGAACTGGGCCATCTGCTCGAGCGCAAGCCGCGCGAGCTGTCCGGCGGCCAGCGCCAGCGCGTGGCCATGGGCCGCGCGATCGTGCGCCAGCCGCAGGTCTTCCTCTTCGACGAGCCGCTGTCGAACCTCGACGCCAAGCTGCGCGCCCAGACCCGCATCGAGATCCAGAAGCTGCACCGCGAACTCGGCATCACCTCGCTGTTCGTCACGCACGACCAGGTCGAGGCCATGACGCTGGCGCAGCGCATCATCGTGATGAACGGCGGCGTGATGGACCAGTTCGGCACGCCCGAGGAGGTCTACAACCGCCCGGCCACGACCTTCGTGGCCAGCTTCATCGGCTCGCCGCCGATGAACCTGCTCAAGCACGCGCCGGGCGTGCGCCCCGGCCACATCCTGGGCGTGCGGCCGGAGCATCTCAAGCTCGACCAGACCGGCTGGACGGTGCAGGTCGAGCACGTCGAACTGCTGGGCGCCGAGCGCCTGGTGTACGGCCGCATCGGCGACGAGCAGATCATCATGCGCACCGACGCGGTCGACCACCCGCCGACGGCCGGCGACACGGTGCACATCTCGGCACCGCAAGACCGCCTGCACTGGTTCGACGCCGGCTCCGGAAAGCGCGCCGCCTGACGATGCGCGCGGACTGGCCCTACCCCCGCTGGGTCGCCCACCGCGGCGCCGGCAAGCTTGCACCCGAGAACACGCTGGCGGCCTTTCGCCTGGGCGCGCAGCACGGCTACCGCATGTTCGAGTGCGACGCCAAGCTGAGCGCCGACGGCGTGCCCTTCCTGATGCACGACAGCACGCTGGAGCGCACGACCAGCGGCCACGGCGTCGGGGGTGACCAGCCCTGGCACGCCCTGTCGCAACTCGATGCCGGCAGCTGGCATTCACGCGCCTATGCCGGCGAACCGCTGGCCACGCTGGAAAACGCCGCGCGCTTTTGCCTGCACAACGGCTTCCTGCTGAACATCGAGATCAAGCCGACGCCCGGCGCCGAGCGCCGCACCGGCGAAGTCGTAGCACGCGACGCGCAGCGGCTGTGGGCCGGCCAGGCGATCCCGCCGCTGCTCACCTCCTTCAAGACCGACGCGCTGGCCGGCGCCCGCGACACGGCACCCGGGCTGCCGCGCGGCCTGCTGCTCGACACCCTGTGGGACGGTTGGCTGGCCACGGCACGCGACCTGGGCTGCGTGGCCATCGTCTGCAACCATGCGCTGTGGGACGCGCACACCGTCGCGCAGGCCCGCGACGCTGGCCTGCGCACGCTGAGCTACACGGTGAACGACGACTGGGCGGCCGAGCGGCTCATCGCCCTCGGCACCGACGGCATCATCACCGACCGGGTCGACCTGTTCAGCCCCGCGCGCTGAGCCTCGGCCGCGCTACCGCCGGTAGCGTTCTGTCACCGGCCGGGCTTCCATAATCGGCCCGATGACATTCTTTCCACGCTGGCTCGCGGCCGGGCTTCTGGCAGCGCTGCTCGCCGCGTCCGGCCCCGCCTGGGCGCAATCGACGACGGCCGCCGCGACACCGGCTGCGGACAGCAGCGCCCCCCTCGACCCCGAAGTGACCGTGCCCGCGCTGCGGGCGCGGCTGGACAAGATTCCCGAGACGGTCGAGCGCAACGAGGACATCACCGCCTTCGTCACCGAGACGCAGGACATCGTCACCCTCGCCCAGCGCTTCGTGGCCTCGCGTTCGGGCCCGCTGGCCGACCTCAACGCCCGCCTCGGCGAGCTGGGCACGGCACCGCCCAAGGGCACCGCCGAAGACCCGGACATCACCCGCCAGCGCACCGCGCTGGAGAAGGAGCGCAACGCGCTCGATGCGGACATCCGCCTCGCGCGGCTGGTGTCGGTCGACGCCCAGCAGCGCGCCAGCGACCTGCGGTCGCAGCGGCGCGCCCTGTTCGAGGCACGCCTGCTCGAGCGCTCGCACTCGCCGTTGAGCGGCGCCTTCTGGCGCAGCATCGCCGCCGCCTGGCCGGCCGACAGCGACCGGCTGAAGTCGTTCGCCACCGAAGTGCGCACCGGCGCCTCGACCGCGCTGCGCGGCGAGCATGGCGGCATGGTCGTCGCGGTCCTCGTCGGCGCGCTGCTGCTGGCCTTCGTCGGCACCTGGGCCGCCGAGCATGCCCTGACGCAGCTGGCGTCACGGGTCTTTCCGAAGGGCCGCCTGCGGCGTTCGCTGCTGGCACTCAGCACGGTGGTGATGACGGTGTTCGTCGTCGGGCTGGCGGCGCAGTGGGCCTGGCAGTCGCTGCAGGACGCCGGCGACTGGGGACCGATGGCGCTGCGCCTGGGCGATGCCGTGGCCCGCTTCGCCCTCTTCGTGGGTTTCGTGATCGGGCTCGGACGGGCCCTGCTGGCACAGCGCCGGCCGTCCTGGCGGCTGCCGCCCATGGCCGACGGCATGGCCGCGCGCATGGCCTTCTTCCCGTGGCTGATCGCCGGCGTCGGGACGCTGAGCTGGCTCACCACGCAGGTCAACACGATCATGGATGCGAGCCTCGCCGCCACCGTGCTCACGCATGCGGCGAGCGCGCTGACGCTGACCGCGCTCACGGCGATCATGGTGATGCGACTGCGACTGCCCGAGGCCGATCTCGGCACCGCCGACACCGGCAAGCCGGCCGACGCCAAGCGTACGGAATCACCGGCCGATGCGGCCGAGCCCCTGCCGGAGCGCCCGCTCTGGGTCGGCCTGCTGACCGGCGGCGTCGCGGCCGTGCTGATCGCGATCTGCGTGCTGGTGGCCATCGGCTACGTGTCGCTGGCCAGCTTCATCGCCAGCCAGCTGGTCTGGACCGGCGTGGTGGCGGCCGCGGCGTACCTGTTGTTCAAGTTCTTCGATGACCTGGCGATGGCGCTGCTGTCCTCGCGCAGCAACGTGGGGCAGCGGCTGCAGAAAAGCCTGAACGTGGCACCGACGACCCTCGACCAGGCGGCGGTGGTGCTGTCGGGCGTGCTCCGCGTCACGCTCTTCTTCTACCTGGTCATCGCGCTGCTGGCGCCGCTGGGCACCACGCCCGACGAGCTGTTCCAGCGCAGCGGCCAGGTCGGCGCCAGCCTCAAGGTCGGGCAGTTCGAGCTGGTACCGGGGGCGCTGCTGGGTGCGCTCGGCGTGCTGGTGATCGGCTTCATCGCGCTGCGGCTCTTCAAGCGCTGGCTCGACAACAGCTACCTGCCGAGCACGACGCTCGAGCCGGGCATGCGCAGTTCGCTCACCACGCTGCTGGGCTACGTCGGCGGCATCCTGGTGATCGCCTCGGCGCTGTCGGCGCTGGGCATCGGCGTCGAACGCATCGCGTGGGTGGCCAGTGCCTTGTCGGTGGGCATCGGCTTCGGCCTGCAGGCGATCGTGCAGAACTTCATCTCCGGCCTGATCCTGCTGGCGGAACGGCCGGTGAAGGTGGGCGACTGGGTGGTGCTCGGCACCGCCGAGGGCGACGTGCGGCGCATCAACGTGCGCGCCACCGAGATCCAGCTGGGCGACCGCTCGACCCTGATCGTGCCCAACTCGGAATTCATCACGAAGACCGTACGCAACATGACACTGGCCAACGCCGAGGGCCGCGTGCTGATCCGCCTGCCGATGCCGCTGACCACCGACGCCAACCGGGCGCGCGAGGTGCTGCTGGCCGCCTGCAGTGCGCACGACGGCATCCTGCCGACGCCAGCGCCGTCGGTGATGCTCGACGGCATCGAGAACGGCTTCCTGATCTTCCAGGTGATCGCGTACGTGCAAAGCCCGCGGCTGGCCGGCGGCGTGCGCAGCGACCTGCTCTTCAGCATGCTCGACGGGCTGAAGCAGGCCGACCTGCCGCTGGTCGCCTACGCGGCGCCGCCAGCGCCGCAACCGACCGTTCCGGGCGAGCCGCCGCCGGTCACGGCCGCCCTACCGCCCGCCGCCTAGCGTCGATAGCCGCCCGCCAGAAACCACTGGACGGTGCCGCACACCACCACCAGTGCGGCGTAGGTGGCCATCTTCCCGTCGCGGCCGAAGTACCCGAGGCCGATGGCCAGCACGGCGACGCCGGCGATGAAATTGACGGCGAGTTGCGCCCAGAAGCCGGGCGATCCGGCCTGCCGGCGCAGCAGCCATCGCGCCGCCAGCACCAGGATCAGCGCCATGAAAAAGGCGGGCGCGACGAAGTTCAGCAGGTGGTCGATCAGGGCAAGGGGCGGCATGTGGGACAGTGAAACGGGCCATGCCGCAGCGGCGGGGCGGGACTTGCGCGGCGTCAAACGGCGTGGCGCTCCACAAATTTTATAATCGCGGTCTATGTCAGTCTGGGCCCTCGGGTTGAACCACACGACCGCGCCGCTCGACCTGCGCGGTCGTTTCGCGTTCGCGCTCGACCAGATCGCCCCCACGCTGCAGAGCCTGCGCACCTCTTTCGCCTCTGGCCGGCACCCGGCCGTCGAGGCGGCGATCATCTCCACCTGCAACCGCACCGAGATCTACTGCGCCGCCGACCATGCCGCCGCGCTGGACCACACGGTCGGCTGGCTGGCCGAAAGCGGCGGCGTCGCCCCGGCCCTGCTGCGCTCGCACGCCTACACCCTGCACGACGACGCCGTGGCGCGCCATGCCTTCCGGGTGGCCAGCGGGCTCGATTCCATGGTGCTGGGCGAGGCCCAGATCCTCGGCCAGATGAAGGACGCCGTGCGCGCCGCCGAGAGCGCCGGCGCGCTGGGCAGCACGCTCAACCAGCTGTTCCAGCGCTCCTTCGCGGTCGCCAAGGAAGTGCGCACCGCCACTGAGATCGGCGCGCATTCGATCAGCATGGCCGCCGCCGCGGTGCGCCTGGCGGGCCAGCTGTTCGAGGACATCAAGGAAACGCGCGTGCTCTTCGTGGGCGCGGGCGAGATGATCGACCTGGCCGCGACGCACTTCGCCGCCAAGGAGCCGAAGTCCATCACCATCGCCAACCGCACGCTCGAGCGCGGCGAAAAGCTGGCCACCCGCTTCGGCGGCACCGCCATGCGGCTGGCCGACCTGCCCGCGCGGCTGGCCGACTTCGACATCGTGGTGAGCTGCACCGCCAGCACACTGCCGCTGATCGGCCTGGGAGCGGTCGAGCGGGCGCTCAAGCAGCGCAAGCACCGCCCGATGTTCATGGTCGACCTGGCCGTGCCGCGCGACATCGAGCCCGAGGTGAAGGCGCTGGAAGACGTGTACCTCTACACCGTCGACGACCTCGCCCAGGTCGTGCAACAGGGCCAAGCCAACCGCCAGGCCGCCGTGGCGCAGGCCGAGGTCATCATCGACGCCGGCGTGCAGAACTTCATGCACTGGCTGGGCCAGCGCGGCACCGTGCCGCTGATCCAGCAGCTCAACGCGCAGACCGACGAATGGCGCGCGGCCGAACTGGCCCGGGCACGCAAGCTGCTGGCCAAGGGCGAATCGGTCGACGCGGTGCTCGAAGCCCTGTCGCGCGGCCTCACGCAGAAGATGCTGCACGGCGCGCTGGCCGAACTGCACGCCGGCGATGCCGCCGCGCGCGAGCAGACGGCGCAGACCATCTCGCGCCTGTTCCTGCGCAGCGAACCGCGCAAAGAGCGTTAGCGACGCGGGTTCGCTGGGTGGCCCGCAGCGGCCGCCGCTCCCAGTCGCCCATGGCGACGCCCCACTCTTTCTTCTGGTCGTTCTCTCCGTGAAACCCTTCCTGCGCCACCAACTCGAGCGCTATGCGCAACGCCTCGGCGAGCTGGACTTCCTGCTCTCGCGCGAGGACATCATGTCCGACATGGCGCAGTACCGCGTCATCTCGCGCGAGCATGCCGAGGTCACGCAAATAGCAGGGCGCTACACGCGCTACCAGCAGCGCGAGGCCGACCTGGCCGGTGCGCGCGAGATGCTCGACGACCCGGACATGGCCGAGATGGCGCGCGAAGAGATCACCGGCGCCGAGGAGGAGTTGCGGAAGCTGGAGGACGAGCTGCAGCGCCTGCTGCTGCCCAAGGACCCGGACGACGCGCGCAACGCCTTCCTGGAAATCCGCGCCGGCACGGGCGGCGACGAATCCGCCCTGTTCGCGGGCGACCTGCTGCGCATGTACACGCGCTATTTCGAGCGTGCCGGCTGGCGCTGCGAAGTGGTGAGCGAAAGCGAGAGCGAGCTCGGCGGCTACAAGGAAGTCGTGGTCCGCGTGGTCGGCGACGACGTGTTCGGCCAGCTGCGCTTCGAATCCGGCGGCCACCGCGTGCAACGCGTGCCGGCCACCGAGACGCAGGGCCGCATCCACACCAGCGCCTGCACGGTGGCGGTGCTGGCCGAGCCCGACGAGACGGTGGCGGTGCAGATCAACCCGGCCGACCTGCGCATCGACACCTACCGCGCCAGCGGCGCTGGCGGCCAGCACATCAACAAGACCGACTCGGCGGTGCGCATCACGCACATCCCGACCGGCATCGTGGCCGAGTGCCAGGACGACCGCAGCCAGCACCGCAACAAGGCCAAGGCGCTGCAGGTGCTGTCGGCGCGCATCCAGGAAAAGGACCGCAGCGAGCGCGCCGCCAAGGACGCCGCACTGCGCAAGGGCCTGGTCGGCAGCGGTGACCGCAGCGACCGCATCCGCACCTACAACTTCCCGCAGGGCCGGCTCACCGACCACCGCATCAACCTCACGCTCTACAAGCTGCAGTCGATCATGGAAGGCGACCTGGGCGACGTGCTGGCCGCCCTGCAGGCCGCGCGCGAGGCCGAGCAGCTGGCCGAGCTGGAATCGAGCCTGCCGGCATGACCACGGCACCGGACACGGTCGCCCAAGCCTTGCGCGCAGTCGCCGCGCTCGGCCTCGAACGCCTCGACGCCCAGTTGCTGCTGCTGCACACGCTCGGCCGGCCGGTGCACGAGCGCGCCTGGCTGCTGGCCCATGACGGCGACGGGCTGCCGTCCGACGCCTGGCCGGCGCTGGCCGCCCTGTGCACGCGCCGCCTGGCCGGCGAGCCGGTAGCCTACCTGATCGGCGAAAAGGAATTCCACGGGCTGCCGCTGCAGGTCGACGCCCGGGTGCTGGTGCCCCGGCCCGACACCGAGACCCTGGTCGACTGGGCGCTGGACGTGCTGCAGGGGCGTGACCGCCCGACG
The DNA here is from genome assembly GCF_030317205.1 of Variovorax sp. J2L1-78. NCBI lineage: Bacteria > Pseudomonadati > Pseudomonadota > Betaproteobacteria > Burkholderiales > Comamonadaceae > Variovorax > Variovorax arabinosiphilus. The sequence continues at coordinate 2,521,981 of NZ_JASZYB010000001.1, forward strand.
GCGCTCGACCTGGGCACCGGCAGCGGCGCGATCGCCCTGGCGCTACAACATGCGCGGCCCGATGCCGTGGTCGACGCGGTCGATGCCAGTGCCGATGCGCTGGCCGTGGCGCGCGAGAACGCGCGGCGGCTGGGCCTGGCGGTGCGCTTCGCCCAGGCCGACTGGCTGGCAGGCGCCGCGTCGGGCTACGACCTGATCGTCTCCAACCCGCCCTACATCGCTGCGGGCGACCCGCACCTGCCGGCGCTGGCGCACGAGCCCGTATCGGCGCTGGTCTCGGGCGCCGACGGCCTCGACGACATCCGCCGCATCGTCGCCGACGCACCGGCCCACCTCGCGCCCGGCGGTTGGCTGCTGCTGGAGCACGGCCACGACCAGGCGGCCGCGGTGCGCGCGCTGCTGGCCGCCGCCAGCTTCGAGGCCGTGCAGTCGCGCGCCGACCTGGCCGGCATCGAACGCTGCTCCGGCGCCCGGCGCGCCGGGGCTTGACCCCACCGGCGGCGGACAAACCGCCGCAGTGAAATAATCCCCTCAGCCCATTCCAGGAGTCCCCACCATGCCCGACGCTCAGCAACGCATCGACGACCTCGTCAAGACCAACGACATCGTGCTCTTCATGAAGGGCAACGCCAGCTTTCCGATGTGCGGCTTCTCCGGCCGCGCGATCCAGATCCTCAAGGCGGTCGGCGTCGACACCAAGGCGCTCAAGACCGTCAACGTGCTGGACGACCAGGAGATCCGCCAGGGCATCAAGGAATACAGCAACTGGCCAACCATCCCGCAGCTCTACGTGAAGGGCGAGTTCGTCGGCGGCTCGGACATCATGATGGAGATGTACGAGTCCGGCGAGCTGCAGCAGGTGATCAACGCCTCCGTCTGACACGCCGCGCAGTTGTCGCGAACACGGGAAAGCGCGAAAACATCCACATCCGAAGGTGTCCGGCACGGCTTATGCTGTGCTTGACTGTCCGCAATCGGAGGTGTTCATGGATTCCCGCTCGTCCCACGACCTGGTCCCTGCTTCGTCGTCGTCCACGTTCCAGCTGCCCGTGGCGCAGTTGCGCAGCGTGTTCCAGCCGCACGACGTCGAACGCAAGCTCGCCAAGCTCCCCGACCGCGATCACGAGCACCTGCGCACCACCTACGAGCGCATGCTCGAACGCGGCCCCGACCGCTTCCAGGTCAAGCCCAGCGGCGTGCCGGACATGGCATCGCTGTACGCCCAGCTCCCCAATTTCACCGAGGTGCTCGATGACGTGCGCCGCCACGTCGCCCTGGCGCAGGACAGCCGTGACGGCCTCGAAGTGACGCCCATCCTGCTGCTCGGCCCGCCGGGCATCGGCAAGACCCATTTCGCCAAGAAGCTGGCCGACCTGCTGGGCACCGGCATGTCGCTGGTGCCGATGAGTTCGATGACGGCCGGCTGGCTGCTCTCGGGCGCGTCCTCGCAATGGAAAGGGTCCAAGCCGGGCAAGGTCTTCGAGGCGCTGGTCGACGGCCAATACGCCAACCCGGTGATGGTGATCGACGAGATCGACAAGGCCGGCACCGACGCGCAGTACGACCCGCTCGGCGCGCTCTACGGCCTGCTGGAGCACGACACCGCGCATGCCTTCGTCGACGAATTCGCCGAGGTGCCGATCGACGCCAGCCAGGTCATCTGGATCACCACCGCCAACGACGCGCGCGGCATCCCGGAACCCATCCTCAACCGGATGAACGTGTTCGAGGTCGAGGCGCCGTCGCACGAGGCGGCGCGGCAGATCGCGCGACAGCTCTATGCGTCGATCCGCGCCGACCACGACTGGGGCCGCCTCGTGTCGCCCGAGCCGAGCGACGATGTGCTCGATCACCTGGCCACCGTGGCGCCGCGCGAGATGCGCCGCGCGCTCATGACCGGCTTCGGCAATGCGCGCCTAGCGCACCGCGAGGAGGTGCAGGTGGACGACCTGCCGCGCGGCGCAGCCGGCCGCAGCCGCATCGGCTTCATGCAGTAAGGGAAGGGTCGCGGCGGCAGGCGCCCGCCGTGGCACCATTGGCGGCCCTGCGACCGCCCCATGACCCTGACCCAAAGCCTGCTCCTCATCGTCGCGCTCATCGCCCTGAGCGCCTTCTTCTCGCTGGCCGAAATCACGCTGGCCGCCTCGCGGCGCCTCCGGCTGCGCCAGATGGCCGACGAAGGCGACGTGCGGGCCGAGCGTGTCCTTCGGGTGCAGGAGCAGCCGGGGCACTACTTCACCGTGGTGCAGATTGGCCTGAACGCGGTCGCGATCCTCGGCGGCGTGGTCGGCGAAGGTTCGCTCAGCCCCTACTACGCGCGGCTGTTCGACCTGTGGTTCAGCCCCGACACGGCGCAGGCCGCAGCCTTCGCCGCGTCCTTCGTCACCATCATCGCGGTGTTCCTGGTGTTCGCCGACCTGTTCCCCAAGCGGCTGGGCATGAACAACCCCGAGCAGCTCGCGGTGCGCATGGTCGGCCCGATGCAGGTGCTGATCACCACCTTCATGCCGCTGGTGTGGCTCTTCACCCGCAGCACCGACCTGCTCTTCAAGCTGCTGGGCATGCCGGCGCACCGCGACGAGCAGATCACCTCGGCCGACATCCTCGCCATGACCGAGGCCGGCGCGCGGGCTGGCGTGCTGGCTGTGCGCGAGCAGCAGGTGATCGCCAACGTGTTCGAGCTCGACACCCGGCTGGTGAGCAGCGTGATGACCTCGCGCGACCGCATCGCCTGGTTCCAGAAGGACGACCCCGAATCCGTGCTGCGCGCGCGCATCGTCGCCGAGCCCTTCTCGGCCTACCCGGTGTGCGACGGCGACATCGACCACGTGCTCGGCTACGTCGACGCCAAGGACATGTTCCAGCGTGTGCTCAGCGGCCAGCCCCTGGCGCTCGACCAGGGCGTGCCGCTGCACAAAGCGCTGGTGGTGCCCGACCGGCTGTCGCTCACCGAGGTGCTCGAGCAGTTCCGCCAGGCGCACGAGGACTTCGCGATCATCGTCAACGAGTACAGCCTGGTGGTCGGCGTGATCACGCTCAACGACGTGATGAGCACGGTGATGGGCGACCTGGTCGGCCCGCAGGACGAAGAGCAGCAGATCGTGCGCCGCGACGAGAACTCCTGGCTGATCGACGGCGTGACGCCGATCCAGGACGTGCAGCGCGCGCTCGACCTCGACGCGCCCCTGCCCCACGCGGACGAGTACGAGACGCTGGCCGGGTTCCTGATGGTGATGCTGCGCCGCGTGCCCAAGCGCACCGACAGCGTCAGCTGGGGCGGCTACACCTTCGAGGTGATGGATGTGGACAGCTACCGCATCGACCAGGTCATGGTGACCGACGTCGAGGGTGCGGCTCAGGCGGCGGCGCGGTCGCTGAAGGCGTAGATCCGCTGGTTGGCGAAGACGGCATCGGGGTACGGCGCGCGCCCCCGGCTGCCGTTGTAGCGGCCGAGCGTCATGAACAGGTCGCCGCGCTCGCGGTCGAGGTAGTGGCGCAGGATGACGCAGCCGAAGCGCAGGTTGGTCTGCATGCGGAACAGCGTGGCCGGGTCGCCGTCGCCGATCACGCGCGTCCAGAAGGGCATCACCTGCATGAGCCCGCGCGCGCCGGCGCTCGACACCGCGAACTTGCGGAAGTTGCTTTCGACCTGAATCAAGCCCAGCACCAGGCTGACCTCGAGCCCCGAACGCTTGCTCTCGTACCAGATGGTCTGGAGCAATTCGATGCGCTCCTGCGCACCCGGGATCTTCTTCTTGAGCCGTTCGCTCATCGCACCCAGCCAGCGCAGGTAGGCCAGCCGCGCCTCGGTGTGGGCGAATTCCGGCACCGGCGGCGCCTTGTTGTGGATGGCCGAACTCAGCGCATTGCGCACCGAGTCGATCAGCGGCTCCTCGATCTGCGCACCGGCCAGGGCGCGGCGTGGCAAGGCCAGCGTCAAGACGCCGGCCGTGGCACCGCCGATCAGCAGCCGGCGGGACAAGGGCGAGCCTCGGTCCGCCGCCGGCTTCATCGTCATGCAGCGAGCTTGGATTGCAGGAAGCTGAGGGCAGCCGCCGCCGGCACCTTGGTGGCCGCGGTGTCGCGCCGGTGCTGGTACTCGAACTGGCCTTCCTTGAGGCCGCGGTCGGAGATCACCAGGCGGTGCGGCACGCCGATCAGCTCCCAGTCGGCGAACATCGCACCGGGGCGCTCGCCGCGGTCGTCCAGCAGCACGTCGACGCCGGCGGCCAGCAGCTGCTCGTAGAGCGTTTCGGCGGCGAGCTTCACCTCGGCGCTGCGGTCCATGCCGATCGGGCACAGCACGACGGTGAACGGCGCCAGCGCGTCGGGCCAGATGATGCCGCGCTCGTCGTGGTTCTGCTCGATGGCCGCGGCCGGCAGGCGCGTGATACCGATGCCATAGCAGCCCATCTCCAGGAACTGCGGCTTGCCGCCTTCGTCGAGGAAGGTGGCGTTCATGCTCTTGCTGTACTTGGTGCCGAGCACGAAGACGTGGCCGACCTCGATGCCGCGCTCGATCGCCAGCACACCCTTGCCATCGGGCGAGGCGTCGCCCGCGACGACGTTGCGGATGTCGGCCACCAAAGTGGGCTCGGGCAGGTCACGGCCCCAGTTCACGCCGGTCATGTGGAAGTCGATCTCGTTGGCGCCGGTGGTCCAGTCGGACATCACGGCGACCTCGCGGTCGGCCACCAGTGTGACTGGCTTCTTCAGGTTCAGCGGGCCGAGGTAGCCGGGCTTGCAGCCGAAGTGATCGTCGATCTCGGTCGTGGTGGCGAAGCGGAAGCCCTGGTCGAGGCCCGGCAGCTTGCTCACCTTGATCTCGTTCATGTCGTGGTCGCCGCGCAGCAGCAGCAGCCAGACCTGCGAGCCGGTGATGTTTCCAGCATTGTCCAGCACGTCGGTCGCCAGCACCAGCGACTTCACCGTGGTCGCGAGCGGCACGCCGAGCAGCTCCGCCACGTCGGCGCAGGTGCTCTTGCCCGGCGTCGGCGTCTTGGCGAGCGGCTTCGTGGCGGCGCCGCGCGGCGTGGCCGGCGCCAGCGCCTCGGCCTTCTCCAGGTTGGCGGCATAGTCGCTGTCGGGGCAGTAGACGATGGCGTCCTCGCCGGTGGCGGCGATCACCTGGAACTCCTCGCTCAGGTCGCCGCCGATGGCGCCGCTGTCGGCGGCCACCGCGCGGTAGGTGAGGCCGAAGCGGTCGAAGATGCGGCGGTAGGCCTGCGCCATGGCCTGGTAGCTCAGCTTGGCCGCGTCCAGGTCGCGGTCGAAGCTGTACGCGTCCTTCATCGTGAACTCGCGGCCGCGCATCAGGCCGAAGCGCGGGCGGCGCTCGTCGCGGAACTTGGTCTGGATCTGATAGAAGTTGCGCGGCAGCTGCTTGTAGCTACGGATCTCCTGGCGGGCGATGTCGGTCACCACCTCTTCGCTGGTCGGCTGCACGACGTAGTCGCGCTCGTGCCGGTCCTTGATGCGCAGCAGCTCGGGGCCCATCTTCTCGAAGCGGCCGGTCTCCTGCCAGAACTCGCCCGGCTGCACGACCGGCATCGTCAGCTCGACGGCGCCGGCACGGTTCATCTCCTCGCGCACGATGGCCTCGACCTTGCGGATCACGCGCAGGCCCATCGGCATGTAGGTGTAGATGCCCGCGCCGAGCTTCTTGATCATGCCGGCGCGCATCATGAGCCGATGGCTGGCGACCTCGGCGTCGGCCGGCGCTTCCTTCAGGGTGGAGACAAAGAAACGGGAAGCTTTCATCGGTCGCGCTCGAAAGGGGTAACGAAAAGGGGGGTGTCGGCGGGCTGCCGCAGGAACCGCTCACTTGCCGAGTGCGACCCGGCAGGCATAATCGACGCAGTTCAAAAATTGGGGTTTGATTATGCTCGACCGGGACGGCTTCAGGCCCAACGTCGGCATCATCCTGCTCAACCAGAGAAACCAGGTTTTCTGGGGCAAACGCATACGCACCCACTCCTGGCAGTTTCCGCAAGGCGGCATCGATCGCGGCGAAAGTCCCGAGCAAGCCATGTTCCGGGAACTGCACGAAGAAGTGGGGCTCCATCCGGAGCATGTGCGGATCATTGCCCGTACCCGTGACTGGTTGCGCTACGAGGTGCCGGATCGGTTCATCCGCCGAGACGCACGAGGCCACTACAAGGGCCAGAAGCAGATCTGGTATTTGCTCCAGCTGGTCGGCCACGACTGGGATCTCAACCTGCGCGCCACCGATCATCCGGAATTCGACGCCTGGCGATGGCACGACTACTGGGTGCCGCTCGACGTCGTCGTCGAGTTCAAGCGAGGCGTCTACGAGATGGCGCTCACCGAGCTCGCACGCTACCTGCCACGGCAGGATTTTCGCAACCGCTTCCTGCGCAGCAATGTGCGTACGCGCGACTTCGACCATCAAGCGCCCGACGCCGGACCCGCGCATCACTTCGACCTGCCCCCGGGCGCCAGCTTCGACCCGGATCCCAATGCCAACACTGCCTCCGACCTCCCGCCGCCGCCCGACCCGTTTCATGCACCGCGCTAGCCGCGCCTTCGCGCTGGCCTGCCTGCTCGGCGTGGCCGGCGGCGCGTCGGCCCAACTGTTCGAGGACCCGGAGTGGAAGGAAAGCGCCGTGCCCCCACCCCCGGCCTTCGACGAAAGCCGCCTGGTGCCGATCGAAATGCCCCGCTACATGACGCTGAAGTTCGGCGTCGATCCGGCCACCATCGCCATCACCGGTGACGGCGTGGTGCGCTACGTCGTGGTGGCGAACAACAAGGCCGGCGGGGCGACCAACGCCTTCTACGAAGGCGTACGCTGTGCCACCGGCGAGATGAAGTCATACGCCCGCTACGGCAGCAATGGCTGGGACGTGCTGCCCAATCCGGAGTGGAAGAAGATGTTCACGCTCAATTCGAGCTACACCCTGCTGCTGTCGCAGCAAGGTCTTTGCCGCGGTGCGGCACCGCGCGGTTCGGTCAACGAGATGGTGCAGCGGCTGAAGAATCCGCTGCCGGAAGTGCAGTAACGACCGTTTAGCGCGCCACGGCCATCAGGACCATGTTGTCCCGGTGGACCATTTCCGGCTCGGCCGCGTAGCCGAGCAGTCGCTCGAATTCGCCGGACGGCTTGCGGCACAGCATGCGTGCCTCGGCGCTCGAATAGTTGGCCAGGCCGCGCGCCAGCTCGACGCCGTTCGGGTCGCGCACGGCGATCACGTCACCGCGCGAGAACTCGCCCTCGACGCTCGTCATGCCGATCGGCAGCAGGCTCTTGCCTTCGCTGCGCACCTTGCCGGCCGCGCCGGCGTCCACCATGACCGAACCGCGAAGCTGCAGGTGGTCGGCCATCCAGCGCTTGCGCGCCTGATGCTTGGCGGTCTGTGCGACCAGCAAGGTGCCGATGGACTCGCCGCTCACCAGGCGCAGCAGCGCGTCGGGTTCACGCCCCCAGGCGATCACGGTCGATGCACCTGACCCGGCGGCCCGCTTGGCCGCCAGGATCTTGGTGATCATGCCGCCGCTGCCGATGGCTGAACCCACGCCGCCGGCCATCGCCTCGAGCGCCAGGTCACCGGCCAGCGCCTCGTGCACGAACTGCGCATCGGGGTGCTTGCGCGGGTCGGCGGTGTAGAGACCCTTCTGGTCCGTCAGGATGACCAGCACATCGGCCTCGACCAGATTGGCCACCAGCGCGCCGAGCGTGTCGTTGTCGCCGAACTTGATCTCGTCGTTGACCACCGTGTCGTTCTCGTTGATGACCGGCACCACACCGAGCCCGAGCAGCGTGAGCAGCGTGGAGCGCGCGTTCAGGTAGCGCTCGCGGTCGGCCAGGTCGGCATGCGTGAGCAGTACCTGCGCGCTGCCGACGCCGTTCTCGCGCAGCTTGGTCTCGTACATCTGCGCCAGGCCCATCTGGCCGACGGCAGCCGCGGCCTGGAGCTCGTTCACCTCGCGCGGCCGGGTGCGCCAGCCGAGGCGCTTCATGCCTTCGGCGATGGCGCCGCTGGACACCATCACGACCTCCCGCCCGTCGCGCATCAGGGCGGCCAACTGCCGGCACCACTCGCCGATGGCCTGCTCGTCGAGCCCGCGGCCCTCGTTGGTCACCAGGCTGGAGCCCACTTTGACGACGATCCGCCGCGCATCGCGCAGTGCAGTGGAACCGGGACTGGAGCTCATGGGGGTCTGTCGATGGTCGGTGGTGAAGCGGTGGCGGTACCGCGCAAGGCGGCTCCGTTCAGGCGAAGCGCGGATCGATGTCCGCCGGCGGCTGCTCGGCCACCTGTTGCGCCTTCACGTGCTGGTAGATCGCCTGCACGAGCGGCTCGCAGCCTTCGCGCGTGAGCGCCGAGATCTCGAACACCGGGCCCTTGAAGCGCAGGCGCTTCACGAAGTCCTTCACGCGCGCCGCACGCTCGTCGCCGGGCACCATGTCCAGCTTGTTCAGGACCAGCCAGCGCGGCTTCTCGTAGAGCCCGGCGTCGTATTTCTTCAGCTCGCCGACGATCGCCTTCGCCTGCGCGACCGGATCGACGTTGTCGTCGAAGGGTGCGAGGTCGACCACGTGCAGCAGCAGACGCGTGCGCTGCAGATGCCGCAGGAACAGGTGGCCCAGCCCGGCGCCTTCGGAGGCGCCCTCGATCAGGCCGGGCAGGTCGGCCACGACGAAGCTCTGCTCCGGCCCGACGCGCACCACGCCCAGGTTCGGGTGCAGCGTGGTGAAGGGGTAGTCGGCAATGCGGGGGCGGGCATTGGAGATGGCGCTGATCAACGTCGACTTGCCGGCGTTCGGCATGCCCAGCAGGCCGACGTCGGCCAGCACCTTCAGTTCGAGCTTGAGGCTCTTCTTCTCGCCCGGCCAGCCCGGCGTCTTCTGGCGCGGCGCCCGGTTGATGGCGCTCTTGAAGCGCATGTTGCCGAAGCCGCCGTCGCCACCCTTGGCGATGGTGACCATCTCGCCCGGCACCAGCAGTTCGTACAGCACCTCGCCAGTCTCGGCGTCGGTGATGATCGTGCCGACCGGCATCTTCAGGATGATGTCGTCGCCGGCCGCGCCGAACATATCGGACCCCATGCCGTGCTGGCCGCGCTTGGCCTCGTGCCGGCGCGAGTAGCGGAAGTCGACCAACGTGTTGAGGTTGACGTCGGCCACCGCGAAGACATGGCCGCCGCGGCCGCCGTCCCCGCCGTTGGGACCGCCGAATTCCTTGTACTTCTCATGACGGAACGACACGCAGCCGTTGCCGCCATCGCCAGCGGCGATGTCGATGAAGGCTTCGTCGACGAACTTCATGGGGTGTCCAGTTTACAAACGCGAGGCCGGCTTGCGGCGGCGGGGTGAAAAACGAAGAAGCCCCGACAAGCGGGGCTTCGAGCAGATCGAAGTGACGAGGCTCAGGCCGGTGTCACGCTGATCGTGTGCTTGTTCAATGCACCCTTGATGGCGAACGACACATGGCCGTCGACCAGGGCAAACAGCGTGTGGTCCTTGCCCACGCCGACGTTCACGCCGGGGTGGAACTGGGTGCCGCGCTGGCGCACGATGATCGAGCCTGCGCTGATCAGTTCGCCGCCGAACGCTTTCACGCCGAGCATCTTGGGCTTGGAATCGCGCCCGTTTCGCGTGGAGCCGCCGCCTTTTTTCTGTGCCATGGTGCCTACTCCTTAACCGGCGATCGCGCCGATTTGCAGTTCGGTGAACTGCTGGCGATGGCCTTGACGTTTCTGATAGTGCTTGCGACGGCGCATCTTGAAGATGTGCACCTTGTCGTGCAGGCCGTGCGAGAGCACGGTGACCGTGACGGATGCGCCGGACACCAGGGGCGTGCCGATCTTGATGTCCGAGCCGTTGCCGACTGCAAGAACCTGATCGATCACGATTTCCTGGCCTACGTCCGCAGCAATCTGTTCTACTTTAATTTTTTCGCCGGAAGCAACGCGATACTGCTTGCCGCCGGTTTTTATGACCGCGTACATGTAAACCTCTTAGAAATTGAGTCTCGGCGGCGAATTCCGCAGAGCCCAAGATTCTAGCATGGCCCTGCCGAGAGACCAAACCATCGCGCCGCGCCGCCTGCGGCTTGCGCTGCGCTCCCTATAATTTGCGGCTTCCCGGCCCTTCGGCCGACGTTCTCCACCTCACGCAGCGCCCAGCCGCCCTCGCCTTGCTCCGTCCCGCCGCCGACTCCTCCCCGACCACCTCCGTCCTTGGCCTGGTCGCCACCGACATGGCAGAAGTCGATCGCGTGATCGCACGGCGCCTCGACACCGGCGTGCCGCTCGTCAGCCACGTGTCGCAGTACATCATCTCGGCCGGCGGCAAGCGGCTGCGCCCAGCCTTGCTACTGCTGATGGCCGGCGCGCTCGAGTACAGGGGCGAGCAGCGCTTCAACCTGGCGGCCGTGGTGGAGTTCATCCACACCGCCACGCTGCTGCACGATGACGTGGTGGACGAGTCGACGCTGCGGCGCGGCCGCCCCACCGCCAACGAATCGTTCGGCAATCCGGCGAGCGTGCTGGTGGGCGACTTCCTCTACTCGCGCGCCTTCCAGATGATGCTGGATGCCAACAACATGCGCGTCATGCAGATCCTGGCGGAGGCGACCAACGTGATCGCCGAGGGCGAAGTGCTGCAGCTCATGAACATGCACGACGCCTCGCTCGACGAGGCCGGCTACCTGCGCGTGATCCGCTCAAAGACGGCCAAGCTCTTCGAGGCCAGCACCCGCCTGGCCGCCGTCCTGGCAGGCTCGGATGCCGCCACCGAGGAAGCATGCGCCTCCTATGGCCAAGCCATCGGCACCGCCTTCCAGGTGATCGACGACGTGCTCGACTACGAGGGCGATGCCAGCGAAACCGGGAAGAACGTCGGCGACGACCTGCGCGAAGGCAAGACGACGCTCCCGCTCATCCTGGCCATGCAGCGCGCCGCGCCCGCCCAGAGCGCCCTGGTGCGCAACGCGATCGAAACCGGCGATGCCAGCCAGCTGGCCAACATCGTCGCCATCGTCCGCGAGACAGGCGCGCTCGACGCCACGCGCGCGGCGGCGGCGGCCGAAGCGCAACGCGCGATCGATGCATTGCGTGGTTTTTCTGCGAATTCGCACGCGGAGGGTTTGCTACAATTGGCGGCTCAGTTGCTTGAGCGACGCGCCTAGACGACCCACCCGTGGGCAACCAGACGACTCCTCTTTTTCTGCAACCACCATCGGGGTGTAGCTTAGCCTGGTAGAGCGCTACGTTCGGGACGTAGAGGCCGGAGGTTCGAATCCTCTCACCCCGACCAGCCTTTTGTGGCTGTAACGCCAAATGCTGCGCGGTCGTCACGGCGCGCCGGTTTACAGTCAAAGGGCGATCAGCGATGATCGTGAAGCACTTTTTCACGTTTTTTACATTCGCTGATGGCCGCTGCCGAACCTCCTGTCAAAGATAGCTCGACCGTCGCCCTCCCAGGCCTAGCCCGAGCGTTGATCTCTGCGGGCAAACTTCCAGCGAAAACGGCCGAGGAGATCTATCAGCGATCTCTCATTTCGCGGTCGAGCTTCATCGCAGAATTGACAGGCACCGGCGCGGTGTCGGCCGCCGACCTGGCCCACACGCTCTCCAGCGCTTTCGGTGCACCGCTGCTGGATCTGGACGCCATCGATCCGCAACGCCTGCCCAAAGACCTGCTCGACCCCAAGCTGTGCCTGGCCTACCGCATCGTGGTGCTGAGCAAGCGCAACAACCGCCTCATCGTGGCGACGGCCGATCCGTCCGACCAGCAGGCGGTCGAGAAGATCAAGTTCGCCTCCCAGATGGGCGTGGACTGGGTCATCGCGGAATTCGACAAGCTGTCCCGGATGGTCGAGGCGGCCGCCGTCAGCGCGGCCGAGAGCATCGACACCATCGTCGGCGCGGAATTCGAGTTCGATGAAGCGGCGGTTGAAACGTCCAGCGACGCGGCCGATCAGGCAATGGCCGAGGTCGAGGATGCGCCGGTGGTGCGCTTCCTCCACAAGATGCTGCTCGACGCCTTCGGCATGCGGGCGTCGGACATCCACTTCGAACCCTACGAGCACCAGTACCGCGTGCGCTTCCGCATCGACGGCGAACTGCGCGAGATCGCCAGCCCGCCGCCGGTGATCAAGGACAAGCTCGCCTCCCGCATCAAGGTGATCTCGCGGCTGGACATCTCCGAGAAGCGCATCCCGCAAGACGGCCGGATGAAGCTCAAGATCGGCCCCGACCGGGTGATCGACTTCCGGGTCAGCACCCTGCCCACGCTCTTCGGCGAGAAGATCGTGATCCGTATCCTGGACCCGAGCAGCGCCCGCCTGGGCATCGACGCGCTCGGCTACGACGCGGTCGAGAAGGAGCGCCTGCTGACGGCCATCGGCCGGCCCTATGGCATGGTGCTGGTCACCGGGCCGACCGGCTCCGGCAAGACGGTGTCGCTCTACACCTGCCTGAACCTGCTGAACAAGCCCGGGGTCAACATCGCGACGGCGGAAGACCCGTCCGAAATCAACCTGCCCGGCGTGAATCAGGTCAACGTCAACGAGAAGGCCGGCCTGACCTTCGCCGCGGCGCTGCGCGCCTTCCTGCGGCAGGATCCGGACATCATCATGGTCGGCGAAATCCGCGACCTCGAAACGGCCGACATCTCCATCAAGGCCGCGCAGACCGGCCACCTGGTGCTGTCCACCCTGCACACCAACGATGCGCCGACCACGCTCACGCGCATGCGGAACATGGGCATCGCGCCCTTCAACATCGCGTCCAGCGTCATCCTCATCACCGCGCAGCGGCTGGCGCGGCGGCTGTGCACCGTCTGCCGCACGCCGGCCGACGTGCCGCGCGAAGCGCTGCTCGATGCGGGCTTCAAGGAAGAAGACCTTGACGGCTCCTGGAAGCCGTACCGGCCGGTCGGCTGCTCGGCCTGCAACGGCGGCTACAAGGGGCGCGTGGGCATCTACCAGGTGATGCCGGTGTCCGAAGAAATCCAGAAGATCATCCTGCGCGACGGCAGCGCGATGGACATCGCGAAGCAATCGGAAGCCGAGGGCGTGCGGTCCCTGCGCCAATCCGGCCTCAAGAAGGTCATGCAGGGACTGACATCGCTCGAGGAAGTGGTGGCGGTCACCAACGAATAGCACTCACAAGCGGAGATCTCCCATGGCAACGGCAACATCCACGCCCCGCGGACACAAGGAGTTTGTGTACGAATGGGAGGGCAAGGACCGCAACGGCAAGCAGGTCCGGGGCGAACTCCGCGCGGCCGGCACGAACCAGGTCCAGGCGGCATTGCGGCGGCAAGGCGTGCTGCTCACCAAGGTCAAGAAGCGCCGCATGCGCGCCGGCAAGGCGATCAAGCCGAAGGACATCGCGATCTTCACCCGGCAGCTCGCCACGATGATGAAGGCCGGCGTGCCGCTGTTGCAGGCCTTCGACATCGTGGGCCGCGGGAACGCCAACCCGAGCGTGGCCAAGCTGCTCAACGACATCCGCAGCGACGTCGAGACCGGCACCTCGCTCTCCGCCGCCTTCCGCAAGTTCCCCAAGTACTTCGACAACCTCTACTGCAACCTGGTCGAGGCGGGTGAAGCGGCCGGTATCCTGGAAGAGTTGCTCGACCGCCTGGCCACCTACATGGAGAAGACCGAGGCGATCAAGTCGAAGATCAAGTCGGCCCTGATGTACCCGACGTCCGTGGTCGTGGTGGCCTTCATCGTGGTGGCGATCATCATGATCTTCGTGATCCCGGCCTTCAAGGAGGTGTTCACCTCCTTCGGTGCCGACCTGCCGGCGCCGACACTGATCGTGATGGGCATCAGCGAGTTCTTCGTCTCCTACTGGTGGTTGATCTTCGGCGTGCTCGGTGGCGGCATCTACTTCTTCCTGCAGGCCTGGAAGCGCAACGAGAAGGTGCAGCGCGTCATGGACCGCCTGCTGCTGCGCCTGCCGATCTTCGGCACGCTGATCGACAAGTCCTGCGTGGCCCGCTGGACCCGCACGCTGTCGACCATGTTCGCGGCCGGCGTGCCGCTGGTGGAAGCGCTCGACTCCGTCGGCGGTGCCTCGGGCAATTCCGTGTACGCCGACGCGACCGCCAAGATCCAGCAGGAGGTTTCCACCGGCACCAGCCTGACCTCGGCCATGACCAACGCCAACGTGTTCCCGTCGATGGTGCTGCAGATGGCGGCGATCGGCGAGGAATCCGGCTCGATCGACCACATGCTGGGCAAGGCGGCCGACTTCTACGAAGCCGAGGTCGACGACATGGTCGCCGGCCTCTCCAGCCTGATGGAGCCCATCATCATCGTCTTCCTGGGCGTGATCATCGGCGGCATCGTGGTGTCGATGTACCTGCCCATCTTCAAGCTCGGCCAGGTCGTCTGATGTGGGTGTCGCAGGGGGCGGACGCCGCGCTCGCGGGGGTCCTGGGTTTGCTGATCGGCAGCTTTCTCAACGTCGTGATCTACCGGCTGCCCAAGATGCTCGAGCGGCAATGGGCCGCCGACTGTGCCGCCATCGACGGCGCGGCGCCCGAGACGCCCGCCGCCCCCACCGAAGCCTTCAACCTCATGGTGCCGCACTCGCGCTGCCCGCAGTGCGGGCATGCCATCGGCTGGTACGAGAACGTGCCGGTGCTGAGCTACCTCTTCCTGCGCGGCCGCTGCTCGTCGTGCAAGACAAGGATCAGCCCGCGCTACCCGATCGTCGAGCTGGTCACCGGCCTGCTCTTCGCCTGGTGCGTGTGGCGCATGCCGGGGCAATGGGCGGCGTTGGCCTGGTGCGGATTCTCGGCCGCGCTGCTGACATTGGCGCTGATCGACTGGGACACCACCCTGCTGCCAGACGACATCACCCTGCCCCTGCTGTGGGCCGGCCTGCTGGCCGCCATCCTCGGCTTCACCGGCGTGAGCCTGACAAACGCCGTCCTGGGCGCGGTCGCAGGCTACCTGTCGCTGTGGGGCATCTACTGGCTCTTCAAGCTCACCACGGGCAAGGAAGGCATGGGCTACGGCGACTTCAAGCTGTTCGCGGCCTTCGGCGCCTGGTTCGGCTGGCAGGCGCTGGTGCCGATCATCCTGATGGCCTCGGTCATCGGTGTCGCCGTGGGCCTGGCGCTCAAGTTCAACAACGGCCTGCGCGAAGGCGGCTACGTGCCTTTCGGCCCGTTCCTGGCGGGTGCAGGCTTCACCGCGATGCTCTTCGGCGCCGACACGATCCTGCGCGTCGTCGGGCTTTGACGTTCGGGGGCCGCACACCATGCGCATCGGCCTGACCGGCGGCATCGGCAGCGGCAAGAGCACGGTCGCTGCGATGTTGAGCGACCTGGGCGCCACCCTGATCGACACCGACGCCATTTCGCGCGCCATCACCCTGCCGCGTGGCCCGGCCATCCCCGCGATCCAGGCGGCGTTCGGTGCCAACGTGCTCGATGCCGCCGGCGGCCTGGACCGGGCTCGCATGCGCGACATCGTGTTCGCCCAGGCCGATGCCAAGCGGCGGCTCGAAGCCATCCTGCACCCACTCATCGGCATCGAGACCGAACGGCAGGCCACGGCGGCCGCGGGCACGACGCTCGTCTTCGACGTCCCGTTGCTGGTGGAGTCGAAGCGCTGGCGGCGCATCGTCGACCGCGTGCTGGTGGTCGACGCGAGCGAAGCCACGCAACTGACCCGTGTGATGGCACGCTCCGGGTGGGCGCCTGACGCCGTGCGGGCCGTGATCGCCCAGCAGGCACCGCGCCGCGAACGCCGCGCGGCGGCGGACGCCGTGGTCTTCAACGATGGCCTGAGCCTCGAGGCGCTGGCGGGCGAGGTGCGCAGCCTGTGGACCCACTGGATCGGGCATTCTGCGCCCTGAGCCCTGCGGGCCCAACCGCGATGATCGGCCCACGAAGCAACACGACACACCACATCGTGCACCCTGGGGCTATGATCCCGCGACAGGAAATCGATATACCGCGTGATTCTTTACGAGTACCCCTTCAACGAGCGCATCCGGACTTACCTGCGGCTGGAGCACCTGTTCCGCCGCCTGGGTGAGCTGGTCCCCGCGGAATCCGCCCTCTCGCACCACTACGCGCTGGTCACGATCTTCGAGATCATGGATGTCGCCGCGCGCGCCGACCTCAAGTCCGACGTGCTGCGCGACCTCGACAAGCACAAGAACGTCTTCAACAGCTACCGCGGCAACCCCGCGATCTCCGAGGCCGTGCTCGACCAGGTGGTGGGGCAGCTCGAACGCAATTTCGCCACCCTCAACACCGTGCCCGGCAAGGCCGGACAGTCATTGACGGAAAACGAGTGGCTCATGAGCATCCGCAGCCGTGCGGGCATCCCGGGCGGCACTTGCGAATTCGACCTGCCGGCCTACCACGCCTGGCAGAACCGCCCCGCCGCGGCACGGCGCGTCGACCTGGAACGCTGGTCGTCGACGCTGGCGCCGCTGGCCGAATCGATCTACCTGCTGCTCAAGCTGCTGCGGGACGCCGACGTGCCCTACAAGGTGATGGCCGCTGGCGGCCAGTTCCAGCAGAACCTGCCGCAGGGCCGCAGTTTCCAGCTGCTGCGGCTGCGCATCGACCCCCGCCTCGGACTGATCCCGGAGATCAGCGGCAACCGGTTGATGGTGTCGGTGCGGATGATGCGGCATGCATCGGACGACCGCCTGCACGCGAGCCTCGAAGACACCCCCTTTGAACTGACCCTGTGCGCCTGACGCGCGCATGAACGAACCGGCGTTGCTGCCCGTGTCGGCACGGCGCGCAGGAGAAAAGCCATGACCACCCGCACCACCCCGACCGGCGACCGCATCGTGCGGTGCCCCGCCTGTGGCCAGGACAGCATCTACGGCCCCGGCAATGCCTACCGCCCCTTCTGCAGCGCGCGCTGCAAGGGCGTGGACCTCGGCGCCTGGGCCAGCGAAGAATTCCGCATGCCGGCCGAGGCGCCGCCGGACGACGAGCCCTTCGGCGACCCGCGCCTGCAGTAGCGCCGGCTCAGCCGGCGCTTGCGGCGCGTGGTTCGCCTGAAGCGCGCTCTTCGGCCAGCCAGGCCAGCACCGGCAACGCGCCGGGCAGCACCGGCGTCACGTCCAGCGGCAGTTGCTGCCAGCGCATCGCCTGGCCTTCGCGCATCTCGAAGTCACCGTCCCACGCACGCACCTTGCACCAGTGCAGCCGCACCAGCGCGTGCGGGTAGTCGTGCTCGGTGACCCTCCAGACCTCGGCCCCGGCGATGGTGATGCCGAGCTCTTCCTGCAACTCGCGGCGCAGCGCCTGCTCCACGGTCTCGCCCGCTTCGATCTTGCCGCCCGGGAATTCCCAGTAGCCGGCGTAGGGCTTGCCCTCCGGTCGCGTGGACAGCAGCAATGCATCGTCCTCATCGCGGATCAGGATGCCCACCGCCACCTCGGTGTGCTTGCGCCCATCGACTGCGGCCGTATTCATGCACGCCCCATGTAGTCGCGCGCGAACTGGTAGGCCACACGCCCGCTGCGCGAGCCGCGCTCGAGCGCCCAGACCAGCGCCTCGGGTCGCGCCGCCTCGATGGCAGCCTTGTCGACGCCGAAGGACGAGAGCCACTGCCCCACGATCGCCAGGTACTCGGCCTGGCTGAAGGGGTAGAAGCTCACCCACAGGCCGAAGCGCTCCGACAGCGAGATCTTTTCCTCGATCACCTCGCCCGGGTGCACTTCGCCGTCGTCGGTGTGTGTGTAGCTGAGGTTGTCCTTCATGTACTCAGGCAACAGGTGGCGCCGGTTGCTGGTCGCGTAGATCAGCACGTTGGGCGTCGACGCGGCCACCGAGCCGTCGAGGATGGACTTGAGCGCCTTGTAGCCCGGCTCGCCCTCGTCGAAGCTCAGGTCATCGCTGAAGACGATGAACTTCTCGGGGCGGTTCGCCACGACCTCGACGATGTCCGGCAGGTCGGTCAGGTCGGCCTTGTCGACCTCGATCAGGCGCAGGCCCTGCGGCGCATAGGCCTGCAGGCACGCGCGGACGAGCGACGACTTGCCGGTGCCGCGCGCGCCGGTCAGCAACACGTTGTTGGCCGGCTTGCCCTCGACGAACTGGCGCGTGTTGCGCTCGATCTTCTCCTTCTGGACGTCGATCTCCTTGAGCGCATCGAGCGGCATCGGCGCCACATGGCGCACGGGCTCGAGCGTGCCGTGGCCCGAGCTGCGCCGGCGGTAACGCCAGGCGATGGCGGCGTCCCAGTCGGCGGGCGCCTGCAGCGGCTGCGGAAGGATCGACTCGATGCGGGCGATGAGCTGTTCGGCGCGCTCGATGAGGTGCTCGAACTTCTCGTTCATGACCGGTAGTCGGCGTTGATGGACACGTAGTCGTGGCTCAGGTCGCAGGTCCACACCGTGTCGGTGGCGTCGCCGCGCCCCAGGCCGATGCGCACCGTGATCTCGCTCTGCTTCATCACGCGCTGGCCGTCTTCCTCACGGTACGACGGATTCCGCCCACCCTGGATGGCCACGTGCACGTCGTCGAGGTACAGGTCGATGCCGGTCTGGTCGAGGTCGCCGATGCCGGCATAGCCGACCGCGGCGAGGATGCGGCCCAGGTTCGGGTCGCTGGCGAAGAACGCCGTCTTGACCAGCGGAGAATGCGCGACCGCGTAGGCCACCTGACGGCACTCGGCACCATCGCGGCCACCTTCGACACGGATGGTGATGAACTTGGTGGCGCCCTCGCCGTCGCGCACGATGGCCTGGGCCAGCAGGCGCGCCACGTTCTGCATCGCGGCGACCAGCACGCGACCGTCGGCCGAATCGAGCGAATCGATGCGCGCGTGCGCGGCCTTCTGCGTCGCGATGACGACGAAGGAATCGTTGGTCGAGGTGTCGCCGTCGATGGTCACGCGGTTGAACGATGCATCGGCCAGCGCCTTGGCCAGCGGCTGGATGAGCGCCGGGTCGATCTGGGCGTCGGTGGCCATGAAGCCGAGCATGGTCGCCATGTTCGGGCGGATCATGCCGGCACCCTTGCTGATGCCGGTGACGGTGACGGTCGCGCCACCGATCTGCACCTGCTGGCTGAAGGCCTTGGGCACCGTGTCGGTGGTCATGATGCCCTCGGCCGCACGCGCCCAATGATCGGCCGACGCATCGGCCAGCGCAGCCGGCAGGCCGGCCTCGATGCGGTCGACCGGCAACGGCTCCATGATCACGCCGGTCGAGAACGGCAGGATCTGCTCCGGCGCGATGTCGAGTTCGCGCGCCAGCGCCACGCAGCTCTGGTGCGTGCGCGCCAGCCCGTCCTGGCCAGTGCCCGCATTGGCGTTGCCCGTGTTGATGAGCATGGCGCGGATGCCATAGCCCTTGGCCAGATGCTCGCGGCACACCTGCACCGGCGCGGCGCAGAAACGGTTCTGGGTGAACACGCCGCCCACCGCTGCGCCCTCGTCGATCAATACGACCGTCAGGTCCTTGCGGTTGGCCTTGCGCACGCCGGCTTCCGCCACGCCGATGCGCACGCCCGGCACCGCATGCAGCGTCGCCGGATTGGGAGAGGTGAGGTTCACTGGCATGGCGTCGTCTTCAAAAGAGGGATCGGGAAGGAATCAGGTCAGCTTGCCGTGGCACTGCTTGAACTTCTTGCCGCTGCCGCAGGGGCACGGGTCGTTGCGGCCGACGCGCGCGAAGGCCGCGGCATCGGCGCTCAGCCCCAGGCCGGCTGCGGCGGCGCGGCGTGTGCTTTCTTCGTCGACACGCACTTCGACCTCGCCCGTCTCGGTGGGCGCGGTGTAAGTGATGTTGGAGATGGCTTCGGCACGGCTTTCCATGTTCTCGGCCGCTTCCTCGAGCTGCTCGCCCGACTGCACGCGCACCGTCATGAGCTGGCGGGTGACCTCGTTCTTGACCGAATCGAGCAGCTGCCCGAAGAGCTCGAAGGCCTCGCGCTTGTATTCCTGCTTGGGCTGCTTCTGTGCATAGCCGCGCAGGTGGATGCCCTGGCGCAGGTAATCGAGCGACGCCAGGTGCTCGCGCCAGTGCGTGTCGATGCTCTGCAGCAGCACCATGCGCTCGAACTGCGTGAAGTTCTCCTGGCCGACCTGGGCCACCTTGGCGTCGAACGCGGCGTGGGCGGCATGGACGACCTTCTCGACGACATCCTCATCGCTAATGGCCGTGGCCGCCTCGACCTCCTGCTTCAACGGAAGATCGAGCGCCCAGTCGTTCGCCAGCGTCTTCTCGAGGCCGGCGAGGTCCCACTGCTCTTCCACCGATTCCGCGGGCACGTACTGCCGGGCCAGTTCGCTGAAGCAGCCCTCGCGCAGACCGGCAATCTGCGCCGTCAGGTCGGACGCATCGAGGATGTCGTTGCGCTGCTGGTAGATCACCTTGCGCTGGTCGTTCGAGACGTCGTCGTACTCGAGCAGCTGCTTGCGCACGTCGAAGTTGCGCGCCTCGACCTTGCGCTGCGCGCTCTCGATGCTGCGCGTGACGATGCCGGCCTCGATCGCCTCACCGTCGGGCATCTTGAGCCGGTCCATGATGGCCTTGACGCGATCACCCGCGAAGATGCGCATCAAAGGGTCGTCCAGGCTCAGGTAGAAGCGCGAGGAGCCCGGGTCGCCCTGCCGGCCGGAACGGCCGCGCAGCTGATTGTCGATGCGGCGCGACTCGTGGCGCTCGGTGGCGATGATGCGCAGGCCACCCAGGGCCTTGATCGCCTCGTGGTCCTTCGTCCATTCGGCGCGCACGCGGGCGATCTCGTCCGCCTTGGCGGCGTCGTCCATGCCCTCGTCCGCCTCGATGGCGGCGATCACCTTCTCGATGTTACCGCCGAGCACGATGTCGGTGCCGCGGCCGGCCATGTTGGTCGCGATGGTGATCATCTTCGCCCGGCCGGCCTGGGCCACGATGTCGGCTTCGCGCGCATGCTGCTTGGCGTTGAGCACCTGGTGTGGCAAGCCGGCCTTGGTCAGCAGCGCATCGATGATTTCCGAGTTCTCGATCGACGAGGTGCCCACCAGGACGGGCTGGCCGCGCTCGTAGCATTCACGGATGTCCTCGATCGCGGCTTCGTACTTCTCGCGCGTCGTCTTGTAGACGCGGTCGAGCTGGTCGTCGCGCCGGCTGATGCGGTTGGGCGGGATGATGACCGTCTCGAGGCCGTAGATCTCCTGGAACTCGTAGGCCTCGGTGTCGGCCGTGCCGGTCATGCCGGCCAGCTTGCCGTACAGCCGGAAGTAGTTCTGGAAGGTGATCGACGCCAGCGTCTGGTTCTCGGGCTGGATCTCCACGCCCTCCTTGGCTTCCACGGCCTGGTGCAGACCGTCGCTCCAGCGGCGACCGCTCATCAGGCGGCCAGTGAACTCGTCGACGATCACCACCTCGCCCTGCTGCACCACGTAGTGCTGATCGCGGTGGTACAGATGACGCGCGCGCAGTGCGGCGTTCAGGTGGTGCATCAGCGTGATGTTGGCCGGGTCGTACAGCGACGCGCCTTCGGGCAGCAGTTTGAATTCCGACAGCAGCTGCTCGGCCTTCTCATGGCCGGCTTCGGTGAGGAACACCTGGTGCGTCTTCTCGTCGACCGTGAAGTCGCCGGGCTTGGTCACACCCTCGCCGGTGCGCGGGTCTTCCTCGCCTTCCTGCTTCACGAGCAGGGGCACGACCTTGTTGATCGCCAGGTACAGGTCGGTGTGGTCTTCGGCCTGGCCGCTGATGATCAGCGGCGTGCGCGCCTCGTCGATCAGGATCGAGTCCACCTCGTCGACGATCGCATAGTTCAACACGCGCTGCACCCGGTCACGCGATTCGTAGACCATGTTGTCGCGCAGGTAGTCGAAGCCGTACTCGTTGTTCGTGCCGTACGTGATGTCCGAACCGTAGGCCGCCTGCTTCTCCTCGCGCGGCATGTTCGGCAGGTTGATGCCCACCGTAAGGCCGAGGAAGTTGTAGAGGCGCCCCATCCATTGCGCATCCCGATTGGCCAGGTAGTCGTTGACCGTGACCACGTGCACGCCCTTGCCGGCGAGCGCGTTCAGGTACACCGGGAGCGTGGCGGTCAGCGTCTTGCCTTCGCCCGTGCGCATCTCGGAGATCTTGCCGTTGTGCAGGGCCATGCCACCGAGCATCTGGACGTCGAAGTGGCGCATCTTCATGACGCGCTTGGAGCCTTCGCGTACCGTGGCGAAGGCTTCGGGCAGCAGGTCGTCGAGCGACTCGCCCTTGGCGATGCGGGCCTTGAACTCCCCGGTCTTGGCGCGCAGCGCATCGTCGCTGAGTGCCTCGAACTGCGGCTCGAGGGCATTGATGCGTTCCACGGTCTTGCGGTACTGCTTGAGTAGCCGGTCGTTGCGACTGCCGAAGATTTGGGTCAGGAAGTTGGTGGCCATGTGTGAAGGATCGATCGAGCGCTCGAATGGATTCGAATGCCGCGACGAAATCCCTAAGATAGGGTGAAAGCACATGGGCGCGCTTTTGCAAAAAGCAAGCGGCCCGAGCCGGCGCGAACGCCGGCAAACCGGGCATTTTAGCCACTGACCTCTCCCCCTCATGTCATCGAATCGCCGATTCAATTCCTTCACACTGCTGCAGGCCGCCGATGGATCGCCCACCCTGGCGGGGTTGCTGGCGCGCGCGCAGGATGCCGCCGACAGGCTGAAGGCGATTGAGGGCCTGATTCCGGTCGAGATGCGCCCTGCCATCAAGCCGGGACCGGCCGAGGACGACGTGTGGTGCCTGATCGTGCAGGGCAGCGCCGCGGCGGCCAAGTTGCGACAGCTGGCACCGACGCTGGTGGCGCGGCTGAACGCGCGGGGCTGGAAGGTGGCGAGCATCCGCATCAAGGTGCAGACGCGGCGCTGAGCGACGCCAAGCGTCGAAGGGCTCGACGCGGGAAAAGGAAGTGGTGCCGCTTGTCGGAATCGAACTGACGACCTACCGCTTACAAGGCGGTTGCTCTACCAACTGAGCTAAAGCGGCGTGGGGCTGGATTCTATCCAAGGGTCGCCGAGGCACGCCCCGGCGACGCTTACTTGATGCGCTTGAGGGACGGCTTGGCACCGCCGCCGGCAGGCGGGCGAGGCGGCTCGGCCCCGTCGATGCCGTCGGCAGACGCGTCGGGCGCATCCGGCGCGCCTTCGGTGGTCACCAGATGGACAACCTTGCCGGCCTCGCCTTCACCGTCACGGGATGCCTCCCGCAGCGGCGTGCGCGCCGCAGCCGGGGGCGTCGAGGCCGCGATTGGCGCCGGGGAAGCACCGCCATCGACGGCAGCGGCAGGCGCCGGGAAGGCCATGCCTTGCCCGTTCTCGCGTGCGTAGATGGCGATCACCCGACCGACCGGCACGACGATCTCGCGTGCGGAACCCGCGAAGCGCGCCTTGAACTCGATGAACTCGTTGCCGAGCTTGAGCGAACTGGTGGCGTCGAAGCTGACGTTCAGCACGATCTCGCCGTTCTTCACGTACTCGCGCGGCACCTGGACGGTGTCGTCGACCTGCACCGCCACGTAGGGTGTGAACCCGTTGTCGGTGCACCATTCGTACATCGCCCGGATGAGGTACGGGCGGGTGGAGGACGATTCGAGTGCGTTGAGCATGAGGAACGGAGGAACGCGTTGGACGACGCTTACTTGCGCATCACCTTTTCGGAGGGCGTCAGTGCTTCGATGTAGGCCGGGCGCGAGAAGATGCGTTCGGCGTACTTCAGCAGCGGCGCCGCGTTCTTGCTGAGGTCGATGCCGTAGTAGTCCAGGCGCCAGAGCAGCGGCGCAATGGCCACGTCGAGCATCGAGAAGTTGTCGCCCAGCATGTACTTGTTCTTGAGGAACACGGGCGCCAGTTGCGTCAGGCGGTCGCGGATATGGGCGCGGGCCTTCTCCAGCGCCTTCTCGTTGCCCTTGGCGGTGCGGTTCTCGAGCGTGGAGACATGCACGAAGAGTTCCTTCTCGAAGTTGAGCAGGAACAGGCGCACGCGGGCGCGGTCGACCGGGTCGCCGGGCATCAGTTGCGGATGCGGGAAGCGCTCGTCGATGTACTCGTTGATGATGTTCGACTCGTACAGGATCAGGTCGCGCTCGACCAGGATCGGCACCTGGCCGTACGGGTTCATCACGCTGATGTCTTCGGGCTTGTTGTACAGGTCGACGTCGCGGATCTCGAAGTCCATGCCCTTCTCGAACAGGACGAAGCGGCAGCGGTGGGAAAAGGGGCAGGTCGTACCTGAATACAGAACCATCATGGCGGGAGACTCCTAAAAATCAAAAAGAGTGGGTCGCGTTGGCAACCCACTCTGTGGGACCGGCCGGCCCCCTGGGGCGCGCGCCGGTCGGCATGTGCACGACTACTTGACGTCTTTCCAGTACGACGTGTTGAGTCGCCAGACGAAGACCAGCGCCATCACCAGGAACAACAGCACCCAGACGCCGACGCGCACGCGCGTGTTCTGCGCCGGCTCGGCCATCCACTGCAGGTAGTTGACCAGATCGCCGACGGCCTGGTCGTACTGCAGGGGCGTCATGGTACCGGGTCGGGTCTGCTCCCATCCCTTGAACACGTCGACCTCGTGGCCGTGCTGCTCGACCTTGGTGTAGACCGGACGGCGGTCGCCCTGCAGTTCCCACAGCGCGTGGGGCATGCCGACGCTCGGGAATGCGAGGTTGTTCCAGCCGGTCGCCTTGGTGTCGTCGCGGTAGTAGGTGCGCAGGTAGGTATAGAGGTAATCGGCACCGGTGCCGCCGTGGCCGGCGCGCGAGCGCGCCACCAGCGTCAGGTCGGGCGGGTTCGCGCCGAACCATTCCTTGGCCTGGCGCGGGTCGATGTTGGCCTTCATCACGTCGCCGACCTTCTCGGTCGTGAACAGCAGGTTGTCCTTGATCTGCTGCTCGGAGATGCCGATGTCCTGGAGGCGGTTGAAGCGCATGAAGGCGGCCGAGTGGCAGCCCAGGCAGTAGTTGACGAACAGCTTGGCGCCGTTCTGCAGCGAGGCCAGATCGTTGGTGCGGTTGGGCGCCTTGTCCCAGGCGATGCCACCTTCTACGGCGTGAGCACCGGTGACGATGCCGAGGGCGGCGATCAGCGTGAGGATCAGTTTCTTCATTGTTCTTCTCTCCAGCTCAGTGCGCAGCGAAGGTCACGCGCTCGGGCACTGGCTTGAATTCGCCCAGACGGCTCCACCACGGCATCAGCAGGAAGAACCCGAAATAGAAGAGCGTCCCCACCTGCGAGACGCGCTCGCCGAGCGGCGACGGCGGCTGCACGCCCAGGTAGCCCAGGATCAGGAAGTTGATGACGAACACGCCGTAGAGGTACTTGTTCCAGGTCGGGCGATAGCGGATCGACTTCACCGGGCTGTGGTCCAGCCAGGGCAGGAAGAACAGGATGATCACGGCGCCGCCCATCACGACCACGCCCCAGAACTTGGCGTCGATCGACAGCATCAGCACGGCGACGACGACGGCGGCCACGACGATCGCCCCCTTGACCAGGGCCGCCACCCGCGCCTTCCACACGCCGAACACGGCGGCGCCCACGACGCAGGCGATGAGCGCATACATCATCTCGCTGGTGATGGCGCGCAGCATCGAATAGAAGGGCGTGAAGTACCACACCGGGGCGATGTGGTTCGGCGTCTTGAGCGAATCGGCCGGGATGAAGTTGTTGTACTCGAGGAAATAGCCGCCCATCTCCGGCGCGAAGAAGATGATCGCGGAGAAGATCGTCAGGAAGATCACGACGCCGAAGATGTCGTGCACCGAGTAGTACGGGTGCGAGGGAATGCCGTCGAGTGGATGGCCGTCCGGGCCGCGAAGGGCCTTGATCTCGATGCCGTCGGGGTTGTTCGAGCCGACTTCGTGCAGGGCGATCAGGTGGGCCACCACCAGGCCGAGCAGCACCAGCGGCACGGCAATCACGTGGAAACTGAAGAAGCGGTTCAGCGTGGCGTCGCTCACCACGTAGTCGCCGCGGATCAGCAGGGCCAGGTCAGGGCCGACGAAGGGGATCGCGGCGAACAGGTTCACGATCACCTGTGCGCCCCAGTAGCTCATCTGGCCCCAGGGCAGCAGGTAGCCCATGAAGGCCTCGGCCATCAGGCACAGGAAGATCGCGCAGCCGAAGATCCAGATCAGCTCGCGCGGCTTGCGGTAGCTGCCGTAGATGAGGCCGCGGAACATGTGCAGGTAGACGACGATGAAGAACGCCGAGGCACCCGTGGAGTGCATGTAGCGGATGAGCCAGCCCCAGGGCACGTCGCGCATGATGTATTCGACCGAGGCGAAGGCGAGGTTCGCGTCGGGCTTGTAATGCATCACCAGGAAGATGCCGGTCACGATCTGGATGACCAGCACCAGCATCGCGAGCGAGCCGAAGATGTACCACCAGTTGAAGTTCTTGGGCGCGTAGTACTTGCCCCACTGGTCGTTCCACAGCTTGGTCAGCGGGAAGCGGTTGTCGACCCAGTTGAGCGCGCGCTCGGCGGCCGGGGCGTTGGGGGAGATTTCCTTGAATTCAGCCATGTCGTCTCTTCCCTCAGGCCTTCTTGTCTTCGCCGATGAGCAGGCGGGTGTCCGACAGGTACATGTGCGGCGGCACCGGCAGGTTGTCGGGCGCGGGCTTGTTCTTGAACACGCGGCCGGCCAGATCGAAGGTCGAGCCGTGGCACGGGCAGAGGAAGCCGCCTTCCCAGTTGTCGGGCAGCGAGGGCTGCGGACCGGCCTGGAACTTGTCGGTCGGCGAGCAGCCCAGGTGCGTGCAGATGCCGACCACCACCAGGACTTCGGGCTTGATCGAGCGGCCTTCGTTGCGGGCGTACTCGGGGGTGAACTCGCCGGGGTTGCGCTCGGACTTCGGGTCGGCCAGTTGGCTGTCGAGCTTGGGCAGTTCGGCAACCTGCTGCGGCGTGCGCTTGAGGATCCACACCGGCTTGCCGCGCCACTCGACCGTGATCTTTTCGCCGACCTGCATCGCGCCGATGTCGACCTCGACCGCCGCACCGGCGGCCTTGGCGCGCTCGGAAGGCTGGAACGTGCTGACGAACGGAATCGCCGTTGCCACGCCACCCACCGCGCCGGCGCAGCTGGAGGCAATCAACCACGTCCGCTTGCTCTTGTCTATCCGGGGGGCGCCGACGGGGATGTCACTCATGGGGGTCCTCAATCTTGTCGCTGGGGTGGGATCAGCCGGCGATTGTAGCGGAGCGTCACAGGCGACCTCAACGTGCACGGCACCGCATGGCACGGTGTGTGCGTGCCCTTGGATGCCTCCTATACTGGCCGGCCTTCACACCGGCGAGGAGCTTGAGATGAGCGTTATGAAAGAGTTCCGCGAGTTCGCGGTCAAGGGCAATGTGATCGACCTGGCCGTCGGCGTGATCATCGGTGCCGCCTTCGGCAAAATCGTCGATTCGCTGGTCGCCGACATCATCATGCCCATCGTCGGCCTGATCTTCGGCAAGCTCGACTTCTCCAATTTGTATGTCGTACTCGGCACCGTTCCGGCCGGCGTGGCGAACAACCTGGCCGACCTGAAGAAGGCCGGCGTGGCCGTGCTGGCCTATGGCAACTTCATCACCATCGCGGTCAACTTCATCATCCTGGCCTTCATCATCTTCCTGATGGTCAAGCAGGTGAACAAGCTGCGCAAGACGGAAGAAGCCGCGCCCGCCGTGGCCGCACCGCCGGAAGACATCGCGCTCCTGCGCGAGATCCGCGACAGCCTCAAGCGCCCCTGAGCGCATCCGGCGCGAGCGATCGCGCCATCCGTATCGCCTCGATCAGGCTCGATGCGTCGGCGCGCCCGGTGCCGGCGATGTCGAAGGCGGTGCCATGGTCCGGGCTGGTGCGCACCAGCGGCAGCCCGAGCGTGACGTTCACGCCCTTCTCCACCCCCAGATACTTGACCGGGATCAACCCTTGGTCGTGGTACATGGCGATCACGACGTCGAATTCCCCCGCCTTCGCGGGCGTGGTGCGGGCGCGCATGAACACCGTGTCGGGCGCATAAGGGCCGTGCGCGTCGATGCCCTCGGCGCGCGCGGCGGCGATCGCCGGCGCGATGATCTCGCGCTCTTCCGAACCGAACAGCCCGCCCTCGCCCGCATGCGGATTCAACCCGGCCACGCCAATGCGCGGCGGCCGGCCGAGGGCCGCTGCCAATGCGCGATGCGCGATGCGGATCGTCGCCAGCACGCCCTCGAAATCCACCGCCTCGATGGCCTGGCGCAGCGACATGTGGATACTCACGAGCACGGTGCGCATCTCGTCGTTGGCCAGCATCATCCGCACGGGCACCTCGGTGATCGGGCGGTGCAGGTGCGCCGCGGCCTCAGCCTGCAGCAGTTCCGTGTGACCGGGGTAGGTGAAGCCCGCGGCGGCCAGCGATTCCTTGTGCAGCGGCGCGGTGACGATGGCCGACACCTGCCCGGCGAGCGCCGCGCGGGCCGCCCACACCACGCAGTTGCCGGCCGCTTGGCCGGCCGCGGCACCGACCTGCCCCACCACCACGCCCTGCGGCGGCGCGATGGCCTGGAGCACGGGCAGGCAGTTCGGGGGCAAGCGCGGCACCTCGTCGGGATGGTCGATCGATGCCATCGGGATCGATACGCCCGCGGGATCGCCCAACAGCGCCTGCGCCCTGCGCAACGTGGCCACGTCACCGACGACGAAGCAGCCGCGGGTCAGCGCGGGCGCATCGCGGAAGGCTTTCACGACGATCTCCGGGCCGATGCCGGCCGGGTCGCCCATCGTGACCGCGATGGGCAAGCCGCGTGGGTCTGGCGATGGGTTCATTGGATAACCTCCGCCCTGTGGGCTGCGGTGCTGAGCGCCTTCGGGCGGCCGGGCGGCGCTCATGCCGGGTTGTCGATGTCGATGAACTCGTGCTTCAGTCCGAGCTGTGCGGCGACATGTGCCGCCACCGCCGGCGCACCATAGCGCTCGGTGGCGTGGTGGCCGCACGCGAGAAAGGCCACGCCCAGCTCGCGCGCGTAGTGCGCCTGCGGCTCGGACAGCTCGCCCGTGATGAAGGCGTCGGCGCCCGCCGCGATCGCGGCCTCGAAGTAGCCCTGGGCGCCGCCGGTGCACCAGGCCACCGTCCGGATCGGTCGGCGTGCGCCCTCGACGAGCGTGACGTGGCGGCCCAGCACCCCTTGCACATGCGCGGCCAGCGCGGCGGCATCAGCGAAGACGTCGCCATCGTCGCGGCCGCCGATGAAGCCCATGCTCTGCTCCCCGAATCGGCCCGCCGGACCGGTGTGCGCGACCAGGCCGAGCTGCAGTCCGAGCTGCGCGTTGTTGCCGAGCTCCGGGTGCGCGTCGAGCGGCAGGTGGTAGGCGAAGAGGTTCACGTCGTCGCCCAGCAGCAGGCCCAGGCGCTGGCGCATCCAGCCGGTGACCCGGCCGTCCTGGCCGCGCCAGAACAGGCCGTGGTGGACGAAGATCGCATCGGCCTCCGCGTGGATCGCGGCCTCGATCAGGGCGCGGCTGGCGGTCACACCCGAGACGATCTTGCGCACCGTGGTGCGGCCTTCGACCTGCAGCCCGTTCGGGCCGTAGTCCTTGAAGCGCTCGGGCGCCAGCAACAGGTCGAACGCGTGGAGAAGTTCGTGGCGGGTGGTCGTCATCCCGCCATTGTTACGCCTTCGGCGCCGCCCGCATCGGGTAACCGCGCGAAGCCATCGGCAGCAGGGCCAGCACCAGGCCGAGCACTGCCAGCGCGGCCACGTAATGCGCCGGCGCCATTGGGTCCTTCTGCAACCACAGCGTGAGGATGACCGGCGTCAGGCCGCCGAAGATCGCATACGACATGTTGTAGGCGAAGGACAGGCCCGAAAAACGGACCGGCGCCGGGAAGGCGCGCACGCTGGCGATCGGCACCGTGGCGATCGTGCCCACGAAGAAGCCGACCAGCCCGTAGTGCCACACCAGCGAGGCCGGGGTGCCGGGCAGGCTCGTGTAGAACAGGTACGAGGTCGCCAGCAGCCCGCCCCAGCCGACCAGCATCACGGCACGGGTGCCGATGCGGTCCGTCGCCCACCCGACCACGATGCAGCCGATCGTCAGCGTCAGGGTCGCCAGCGCATTCGCCTGCAGCGCGAGCGCGGCGGGCACGTGGTGCACCTTCTGCAGGTAGGTCGGCGTGTACAGCACGACCACCACGATGGCGGCCGACAGCACCCAGGTCAGCAGGCCGACGAAGGCGATGGCGCCACGGTGTTCGCGCAGGATGGTCTTGACCGGCAGTTCGCGCGCGACGCTGCGGCGGTCGGCCAGCTCCTGGAACACCGGCGTCTCGTGAAGAAAGCGCCGCAGGTACACCGACACCAGGCCGAAGACGCCGCCCAGGATGAAGGGGATGCGCCAGGCGAAGTCGTTGACTTCGGCCGGCGCGTAGTGCGTGTTGATGGCCACGGCCACCAGCGAGCCCAGCAGGATGCCGCCGGTGATGCCCGCGGTGAGCGTGCCCACCGCGAAGCCGTAGCGCTTGGCCGGTACGTGCTCGGCCACGAAGACCCAGGCGCCGGGCATTTCGCCACCGATGGCGGCGCCCTGCAGCACCCGCATCGCGAGCAGCAGCAGCGGCGCTGCCACCCCGATGCTGGCGTAGGTCGGCAGCAGGCCGATCACCAGCGTCGGTGCCGCCATCAGGAAGATCGACAGCGTGAACATGCGCTTGCGGCCGAGGATGTCACCGAAGTGGGCAATGATGATCCCGCCCAGCGGGCGCGCCAGATAGCCGGCGGCGAAGATGCCGAAGGTCTGCAGCTGGCGCAGCCAATCGGGCATGTCGATGGGGAAGAACAATGCGCCCAGCACGGTCGCGAAGAACACGTAGATGACGAAGTCGTAGAACTCGAGCGTGCCGCCGAGAGCGGAGAGGGAAAGCGTCTTGTAGTCGCGCGCGTTCAGCGTGCGGCCAGGCGCATCCGCGGACGCGGCGTGTTCGGCAAGGGCATTGGCAGTCATGGGCAGTCAGGAAGGGAAGCGGACGGCATGGCGTCGCCGCGGCAAAGGCAGGGCGGCCGCAGGCGGATCGGGCAAGGTGCAAAGCGGCTGCCGCTGCGGGTCGTGCGGGGCCGCACCTGAAGCGCCCGGTGGGGCGTCCGGCTGCAAGGCGGACGATTTTAAGGGTTTTCCCTGAAACCGGTCGCTGCCGGCCTCCCACCGACCCGGTCCCGGCGCTTGCCGACGGCGCCCCGAAGTGCCTTTGAGGGACAATCGGGCGCCCTCGCCGCCACATCGCCGTGCGCGCGCCTTCCTTATTTTTCCGATCGCTTCATGAAACGCACCTGGCTGCTGTTTGCCCAAGCCGTGACCGTCCTGCTGGCGGCCTACTTCGTCGTCGCCACGCTCAAACCGGAGTGGCTGAACCGCCGCACCTCGCTCGCGGGGGTCGTCCCGGTGATCGAAGCCCCGGGCAGCACCGCACCGGCGACGGCCGCGCCCGGCAGCCTCAGCAGCGCCGCCAAGAAGGCGGCACCGGCGGTCGTGAGCATCAACACCAGCAAGGCGGCGCAGCGCCATCCCCGCAGCAACGACCCGTGGTTCCGCTTCTTCTTCGGCGACCAGGGCGACAGCCAGCCGCAGGTCGGCCTGGGCAGCGGCGTGATCGTCAGCACCGAGGGCTACATCCTCACCAACAACCACGTGGTCGAGGGCGCCGACGAGATCGAGGTGACGCTCAACGACAGCCGCCATGCACGCGGCAAGGTGATCGGCACCGACCCGGACACCGACCTGGCCGTGCTGAAGATCGAGCTCGACAAGCTGCCGGCGATCGTGCTGGGCAATTCCGACGCCCTGCAGGTGGGCGACCAAGTGCTCGCCATCGGCAACCCCTTCGGCGTGGGCCAGACGGTCACGAGCGGCATCGTCTCGGCGCTGGGCCGCAACCAACTGGGCATCAACACCTTCGAGAACTTCATCCAGACCGATGCGGCCATCAACCCGGGCAATTCGGGCGGCGCGCTGGTCGACATCAACGGCAACCTCGAAGGCATCAACACCGCGATCTATTCACGCTCGGGCGGCAGCATGGGCATCGGTTTCGCCATTCCCGTCTCGATCGCCAAGCAGGTGCTGGGCGACATCGTGAAGGAAGGCAAGGTCACGCGCGGCTGGATCGGCGTGGAGCCGAACGACCTGTCACCCGAACTGGCCGAAACCTTCGGCGTGAAAGCCAATGCGGGCGTCATCATCACCGGCGTGTTGCAGGCCGGCCCTGCGGCCAAGGCCGGCATCCGGCCGGGCGACGTGATCACCAGCGTGGACGACAAGAAGGTGGACAACGTGCAGGAACTGCTGACTGCCGTGGCCGGCCTGAAGCCGGGCAGCGAATCGCGCTTTGCGCTGCAGCGCGGCACCGACAAGATGGAGTTGAACGTGGTCCCGGGACTGCGGCCCAAGACGCCCCTGCGCCGCAACCCGAACGACCCCGAGTGAGGCGCGGCGGCACCGCGCGGTGCCGCAAGCGCATCAGGACTGCGGCGAGTCGGCGCCCTCTTCCGCCGGCGCCGCACTGTGCTTCACGAAGTAGCGCGCGGCGATGATCCCCACCTCGTAGAGCAGGCACATCGGAATGGCCAGCGCCAGTTGCGAGACCACGTCGGGCGGCGTGAGCACGGCGGCCACCACGAAGGACAGCACGATGAAGTAGCCGCGGAAGCTGCGCAGCTTCTCGATCGTGACCAGTTCGAAGCGGACCAGCAGCATCACCACGATGGGCACCTGGAAGGCGCAGCCGAAGGCGATGTAGAGCGACAGGATGGCTTCCACGTACGACGAGATGTCCGGCGTGGCATTCACGCTCGGCGGCGTGAATTTCTGGATAAAGCCGAACATCTTGTCGAGCACGAAGAACTGCACGAAGGCGATGCCGGCGTAGGCCAGCAGGCTGCCGAACAGGATCAGCGGCAGCGCGAACTTCTTTTCGTGGCTGTAGAGCCCCGGTGCCACGAACATCCAGATCTGGTACATGAGCCAGGGCAGCGCCAGCAGCACCGCCGTCATGCCCAACACCTTCAGCGGCACGAAAAAGGGCGAGAACACCCCCACCGCGATGAGCTTGGCGCCTTCGGGCATGTGGGCACGGATCGGCATCGCGATCAGGTCGATCAAGCCGGCCGGCCCGGGCCAGAAGGCCAGCAGCGCCGCCGCCACGGCCAGGCCGTAGACGCAGTAGAGCAGGCGGTCGCGCAGCTCCATCAGGTGCGCGACGAAAGGCTGCTCGGTGCCGGCCAGTTCGTCTTCTTTGTTCTTGTCGGTGGAATCGGCCATGGGGGACGCTGCGGGCAGGAAATCGGAGGCGCACTGCGCGCGGCCGGGTTCGGCGTGGCGGCTAGTTGATCTTGTGGGGACGGAAGCGGGCGACACGCGCCGCGCCGGAAAGCGCCTTGGTACGCACGCCGTTGCGCGACTTGTACCACTGCGGCGTGGCGCCCTGCTTCAGGCGCCAGTTCTTGCGGGGGTGTTTGTACTCGGGGTACGACGGCGCATCGGGCTCGGCCAGGGCCGACAGCGTCTGGCCGCTCTCGGAGAACTGCTTCTCGAAGTCGCTGGCGCCCGTGTGGATGCTCTGCTCGACATCGCGTGCGGCTTCCTGCACGGTGTCCTTCATCTTGCGCAGTTCGTCCAGGTCCATCGACCGGTTGACCTCGGCCTTCACGTCGTTGACGTAGCGCTGCGCCTTGCCCAGCAGCATGCCCACCGTGCGGGCGACGCGCGGCAGCTTCTCCGGGCCGATGACGATCAGCGCCACCGCGCCGATCATCGCGAGCTTCGAAATGCCGAGATCGATCACGCGGGTCGGCTCAGGACTTCTGACGCGCTTCGACGTCGATGGTCGACTTGTCGGCGGCCGGCGTGCCGGTCACGTGTTGCGTGGGCGTGGCCGGCGTGTCGGTGGTCGAGCCGTCCTTCATGCCGTCCTTGAAGCCCTTCACGGCACCGCCCAGGTCGGAGCCCATGTTGCGCAGCTTCTTGGTGCCGAAGATCATGACCACGACGAGCAGCACGATCAGCCAGTGCCAGATAGAAAAAGAACCCATGGATGACTCCTGAAGAATGTGAAGAATTTTAGACCGGGCCGAATATCAGCCCTTGAGCCAAGGGCGGGGCCCGCCCATGACGTGAACATGGAGATGGTGCACTTCCTGGCCGCCCTCGGCGCCGGTGTTCACCACCACGCGGTAGCCGCCGTCGGGGTAGGGCCGGCAGCCGTTGTCGAGCGCGAGCTTGGGGGCCAGCGTCATGATCTTGCCCATCAGCGCCGCGTCGTCGGGCGTGAGCTGCGCCATCGAGGGAATGTGCCGCTTGGGCACCAGCATGAAATGGACTGGCGCCCACGGTGCGATGTCGTGGAAGCCGTAGAGGTCCTCGTCCTCGTAGACCTTCTTCGATGGGATCTTCCCTTCGATGATCTTGCAGAAGATGCAGTTCGGATCAGACGACATCGGCAGGCTCCATCGGACGGCCGGCGTTCATGCGCACCATGCCCTTGACGATGCGGTAGAGGAACCACAGCGAGATCAGCCCCCAGGCGATCCAGCCGGGCACGAGGAACAGCAGCCACAGCCACGAGGTCAGCACGTACAGGATGCCCGCCCAGAGCACCGAACGGATGCGCCAGCTGAAATGCGACTTCTGCCAGGTGCCACGGGCGTCGTCGCGCTTGACGAGGTCGATCACCAGCGCGATGAGCAGCAGCACGACCGAGGCCTGCGCGCCCGGCAGCACGGCGCCGACCGCGACGATCAGGTGCAGGATGTAGCTGACCCAGCCCCAGGTCCGGAGCGACTCGTCGGGTTCGACGGTCACGATGTCGTTGGCCATGGCGTCCTTTCAGTCGTTGGAGGCGTCGCGGGCCTGCGCCTTGCGCAGCGCCTTTTCCTCGATGCCGCTGGTGCCGGCGCGGCGCTCCAGTTCGTCGATGACCTCGCGCGGCGTGAGGCCGTAGTGTGCAAGCGCCACCATGCTGTGGAACCACAGGTCGGCCACTTCGTTCACTATTTTCTGGCGGTCGCCGCCGTGGTCGGCGTCCTTCGCCGCCATCACGACCTCGGTCGCCTCCTCGCCGATCTTCTTGAGGAACGCATCGGGGCCCTTGTGCAGCAGGCGCGCGACGTAGCTTTTCTCGGGGTCGCCGCCGCGCGCAGGCAGTCGGCTTTCGATCGTGGCGGCAAGGCGGGCAAGCGCGTCGGTGGTCATCGTTTCCATTATTTGTAGATCGTCTCCGGGTCCTTCAAGACCGGCTCGACCGCGTTCCATCGGCCATTCTCGTATTTGCTGAAGAAACAGCTGTGACGGCCGGTGTGGCAGGCGATGCCCGGCTCGTGGCCGAGCTGCGTCACCTTCAGCAGCACGACATCGTTGTCGCAGTCCAGGCGGATTTCGTGCACCGTCTGCACGTGGCCCGATTCCTCGCCCTTGAACCACAGCTTGTTGCGCGAGCGGCTGAAATACACGGCGCGGCCGAGCTCGGCGGTCTTCGCCAGGGCCTCGCGGTTCATCCAGGCGAACATCAGCACGTCGTTGCTGCCCTGCTCCTGCGCGATGACCGGCACCAGGCCGTTCGCGTCCCATTTCACTTCGTTGAGCCAATCCATGTGTGGGATTGTCGCAAACAGCCAGTACTTACAAATTCGACGGGCTCAAAGGCGCACCGGGATACCGCGCGCAGCCATCTGCGCCTTCGCCTCGCCCACGGTGAATTCGCCGTAGTGAAAGATGCTGGCAGCCAGCACCGCATCGGCGCCACCGAGCTGGATGCCGTCGGACAGGTGGTCGAGCGCACCGACGCCGCCCGAGGCGATCACCGGCACGCTGACCGCGTCGCTCACGGCGCGGGTCAGCGCCAGGTCGAAGCCGCTCTTGGTGCCGTCGCGGTCCATGCTGGTCAGCAGGATCTCGCCGGCGCCGCGGCGCGCCATCTCGGTGGCCCACTGCACCGCGTCGAGCCCGGTGTTCTTGCGGCCGCCGTGGCTGTACACGTCCCAGCCCGGGCCGCGCGTGGCGGCGTCTTCGGGCGTGCGGCGCTTGGCGTCGATCGCCACCACGATGCACTGCGCGCCGTATTTCTGCGAGGCGTCCTGGATCACCTGCGGGTTGGCGATGGCGGCCGAATTGAAGCTGGTCTTGTCGGCACCCGCATTCAGCAGCCGGCGCACGTCGTCCACCGTGCGCACGCCGCCGCCCACGGTCAGCGGGATGAAGACCTGCGACGCCACCGCTTCGATGATCGGCAGGATCAGGTCGCGGCCGTCGCTGGTGGCGGTGATGTCGAGAAAGGTCAGTTCGTCGGCGCCCTGCGCGTTGTAGCGCGCGGCGATCTCGACCGGATCGCCCGCGTCTCGCAGTTCGACGAAGTTGACGCCCTTCACGACGCGGCCGCCGGTCACGTCGAGGCAGGGAATGATGCGTTTGGCCAGCATGAATCGGTTTTCTGAAGAAGAGAAGAATCAGCGCACGCTGAGTTGTTGCCAGCCCTGCCAGGCGGCGCCCGGCTGGAGCAGCACGGCCTCGTCGATGCGCGCCGCCTCGACGCACAGCATGTGGCGCCACCCGTCGTCCGGCAGGTCGGACAGCTTGGCCGCCAAGGCAGGGCCCGGGTTCCACACCACCGTTTCGGTGCAACTCGCGCTCTGCGCGATTTCGACCGTGCCGCGCGGCTGGACGAGACGAAGCGGCGCCGCAGGCGCGGCATAGACGCTGTCGAATTCCTCACCGAAGCGCAGCGCTTCGGCGGCTTCAGGATGGCGCACGTCGCGCACCGCATCCCAGCGGGCGGCACCCTGCAGGCCTTCCAGGCGCGCCTCGGCGATCTCGTCGACCCGCAGGTAGGTGTGCAGCGCGGTGGTGAAGGACCACGGGTCGGCGCCGGTGTTCACCACGTCGAGTGCGGTGCGGAGGCCCTGTGGCGTGAGCGTGACCGTCAAGGTGGCACGAAAGCCGTGCGGCCAGAGCGCACGGGTCGCGTCGCTGTCCGCGAGCACCAGGCGCACGGCGCCCGACGCGACCACATCTTGCGGCTCGACCCGCCACGGCATGTTCCGCGCGAAGCCATGCTTGGCCAGCGGGCCGCGCTGGTTGAACTGCGGCCAGCACACCGGCACGCCACCGCGGAGGGCGGCCCGGCCGTCGAAGACGGCGTCCGGACTGAGGTAGAGGCGTTCCACGCCGTCGGCCGTGGTCCAGCCGAGTACATGGGCACCGTGCAACGCGATGGTGCAGGTGCTGCCCTCGGAGAGGGTCAGGCGCACCGCGGGCTGGCCGCGGACGTCGAGGGTTTGCAAGGGCATGGCGCGATTCT
The DNA here is from genome assembly GCF_030317205.1 of Variovorax sp. J2L1-78. Classification (NCBI taxonomy): domain Bacteria; kingdom Pseudomonadati; phylum Pseudomonadota; class Betaproteobacteria; order Burkholderiales; family Comamonadaceae; genus Variovorax; species Variovorax arabinosiphilus. The sequence goes on from NZ_JASZYB010000001.1 coordinate 2,559,237, forward strand.
AGATTTAGCCCGGTCATCGCACGGCCTGGTGCACCGGCGGTCTGCAACTTGCAAGGGCCTCGCACCACCAAGGAACCACCATGTCGCGCCCGCCCTTGCTCCGTCTTTCCGGCCTGATCGCCCCCCTCTTCGCTCTTTTCGTTGCCGGCACGGCCGCCGCCCAGCCGGCCGTCACGCTGAAGATCACGACCGAATACCCCGCCACGTCGATGCCGGGGCTCGGCGTCTCGACCTTCGCCGAGAAGGTCGCGCAAAAGACCGGCAGGCGCGTGGTCTTCGAACCCAGCTTTGATGCCTCGGCGGGCTTCAAGTCCGGCGACATGGTCGACGCCGTCCAGGCTCGGAAGATCGACGCGGCCGACGCGTTTGCGGGCGGCGTGGCCAACAAGTACCCGCTGTTCGCCGTGTCGTCGCTCCCCTTCCTGGCCGACTCGCTGCCGCGGGCCGAGGCGCTGCTCAAGGCCGCGCGCCCGGCCTACGATCGCTTCCTGCAGGCGCACGGCCAGAAGCTGCTCTACACGACGCCCTGGCCGGCCTCGGGCATCTGGTCGAAGAAGCCGGTCGGATCGCTCGATGGGCTGAGGGCGCTGCGCATCCGCACCTACGACGACATCTCGCAGTCGACGATGACGGCCGCCGGCGCGCAGGCCTTCAACATCTCGTTCGCCGATGCCATGCCGCGCATCGCCGCGGGCGATGTCGATGCCGTGCTGTCGTCCGGCGACGGCGGCGCGGGCCGCAAGCTCTGGCAGTACCTGCCGGCTTTCGCGGAGATCAACTACGCCATGCCGATCTCGATCGCGACGATCAATCTGGCCGCGTACGAGGGCCTCGATGCCGCCGGGAAAGCGGCCGTCGACGAGGCCGCCGCGGAGACCGAAGCGGTGCAATGGCAACGCATCCGCAGCCGGCTCGACGAGAACTACAAGACCATGCGCAGCAACGGCGTCACGATCGACACGCGGGTCGCGCCCGACGTGATGCGCGGGCTGAAGGCGGCCTCGGCCGGCGCGGTGACGCAGTGGCAGGCGAAGGTGGGCGCGGACGCCGACGAGATCCTGAAACGACTGGACGGCCGGTAGCCGCCGCGTGCCTCAGCCCGGTGCGAGTTCGTCGGCGCGGGCCTGCGCCGCGGCGAAGTCGAGGTCGCCCGAGTAGATGGCGCGGCCGCAGATCACGCCTTCGACGCCTTCGGGCTCGACCGCGCAAAGCTGATCGATGTCGGCCATGTTCGACAGGCCGCCCGAGGCGATGACCGGAATGGTCAGCGCCTGCGCCAGCTTCACCGTGGCATCGATGTTGATGCCCGACAGCATGCCGTCGCGGCCGATGTCGGTGTAGATGATCGACTCGACGCCGTAGTCCTCGAACTTCTTGCCCAGGTCGGCGACCTCGTGGCCGGTGAGCTTGCTCCAGCCGTCGGTGGCAACCTTGCCGTCCTTGGCATCGAGGCCGACGATGATGTGGCCGCCGAAGGCGACGCAGGCGTCCTTCAGGAAGCCCGGGTTCTTCACCGCGGCGGTGCCGATGATCACGTAGCGCAGGCCGTCGTCGATGTAGCGCTCGATGGTGTCGAGGTCACGGATGCCGCCGCCCAGCTGCACCGGAATCTCCTCGCCCACCTCGCGCAGGATCGCCTTGATCGCGGCGTGGTTCTGCGGCTTGCCGGCGAACGCGCCGTTCAGGTCGACCAGATGCAGCCGACGGGCGCCCGCCTCGACCCACTTGCGCGCCATGGCGGCCGGGTCCTCGCTGAAGATGGTCGATTGGTCCATGTCGCCTTGTTTGAGGCGAACGCAGTGGCCGTCTTTGAGGTCAATGGCGGGAATCAGCAGCATGGCAGGGCGAGCCGGAAGGCTCAGGGGTTCCAGTGGAGGAAGTTGCGGTAGAGCTGCAGACCGTGGTCCGCACTCTTTTCGGGGTGAAACTGGGTGGCGAAAATATTATCGCGCGCAATGGCGGCCGTAAACGGCGCGCCGTAGTCGGCTTCGCCGACGCTGTGCTTCGGATCGGCCGGCCGGGCGAAGAAGCTGTGCACGAAATAGAAGTACGCCTCGTCCGGCACGCTGGCCCACACCGGGTGGGGCTGCGCCTGGCGCACCTGGTTCCAGCCCATCTGCGGCACCTTGTAGCGGCTGCCGTCGGGCTGGGTGCGGCCGGCCAGGTCGAACTTGATGACCGCGCCGGGAATGAGGCCGAGGCCGTTCGTCGGCCCTTCTTCGCTGGTCGACAGCAGCATCTGCATGCCCACGCAGACGCCGAACAGCGGTTTGCTGGCCGCTGCTTCGAGCACCGAGGCCTGCAGCCCCGAATCGCGCAGTTCGCGCATGCAGTCGGGCATGGCACCCTGCCCCGGCAGCACCACGCGGGTGGCCTTGCGCACCACCTCGGGGTCGGAGGTGACGAAGACTTCCACGCCGACCTGGTCGGCGGCGTGCTGGACGGCCTGCGACACGGAGCGCAGGTTGCCCATGCCGTAGTCGACGACGGCGACGGTGTTGGCGGCGGTGGTCATGTGGATGCATCGGCGCGGGCCGTCGGGCCCGCGCGGTCGGAAAAGCTTACAGCGAGCCCTTGGTCGAGGGGATGACACCGGCCGAGCGCGGATCCAGCTCCAGCGCGCCGCGCAGCGCGCGGGCGAAGGCCTTGAACACGGTCTCGCACTGGTGGTGCGCGTTGACGCCCTTGAGGTTGTCGATGTGCAGCGTCACGCCCGCGTGGTTCACGAAGCCCTGGAAGAATTCGTAGGTCAGCTGGCTGTCGAAGCCGCCGATCATGCCGCTGGTGAAGGGCACGTGCATCACCAGCCCGGGGCGGCCGGAAAAGTCGATGACGACGCGGCTGAGCGCCTCGTCGAGCGGCACGTAGGCATGGCCGTAGCGGCGGATGCCCTTCTTGTCGCCGACGGCCTTCGCGACCGCCTGGCCGAGCGTGATGCCGACGTCTTCCACCGTGTGGTGGCCGTCGATGTGCAGGTCGCCCTGGCAGTCGATGTCGAGGTCGATCAGCCCGTGGCGGGCGATCTGGTCGAGCATGTGGTCGAAGAAGCCGATGCCGGTCGACAGCTTCGCGCGACCGCTGCCGTCGAGGTTCACCGACACGGTGATCTTCGTTTCGGCGGTGTTGCGCGTGACGGAGGCAGTGCGGTCGCCGGTGGCGACGACGGCCTCGGGTGCCGTGGGGGTGTTCATAAGGAGGATTCGAGCGCCGCGAGCATCCGCGCGTTGTCGTCGGCGGTCCCGACGGTCAGGCGCAGGCAGTTCGCCAGCAAGGGGTGCATTTTAGAAACGTTCTTGACCAGAACCCCGCGTGCCTTCATGCCCTCGAAGGTTTTTGTCGCGTCGGCCACCCGCACGAGCACCATGTTGGCCTCGCTGGGCCACTGCTTCAGGCCCGGCAGTGCCGCCAGCCCGGCGACCAGGTGCGCGCGCTGGGCGCGCAGGTCGGCCGCCTGATCCGCGAACACGTCGGCGTGTTCCAGGGCGAAGAGCGCGCATTCGCAGTTGAGCACGCTGATGTTGTAGGGCGGGCGCACCTTGTCGATCTCGCCGATCAGGGCCTGCGGCCCCATCAGGTAACCCAGGCGGATGCCGGCCAGGCCGAACTTGCTCAGCGTGCGCATCAAGAGCACGTGGCCGTGGCGCGCCACGCGGTCGATGTAGCTGCGGGCGGCGAAGGGCTGGTAGGCCTCGTCGATGACGACCAGGCCCCCCTGGGCGCCTTGCGCTTGGACGATCTGCTCGATGGTCGCGTCGTCCCACAGGTTGGCGGTCGGGTTGTTCGGGTAGGCGAGGTACACGATGGCCGGCTTCTCGGCGGCGATCGCGGCCAGCATGGCCGGCCCGTCGAGCTCGAAATCGGCCGTGAGCGGCACGCCGACGAACTTCACGCCCTGCAACTGCGCGCTGATGGCGTACATCACGAAGCCTGGCACCGGCGCCAGGATGCTCGCGCCCGGCAGGTCGCAGGCCATGGTGACCAGCGAGATCAGCTCGTCGGAGCCGTTGCCCAGCATCAGCGAGAAGCCGGCGGGCATCCGGGCGTAGTCGGCGAGTGCGCGCTTGAGGTCGTCGCCACGTGCCCCGGGGTAGCGGTTGAGCGCCAGGGCGCCCAGGCGCGCGCCGAGTTCGGCCTGCAACACCGGCGGCAGGCCGTGCGGGTTCTCCATGGCGTCGAGCTTGAGGAGTCCGGTCGCGTCCTGCACCGCATAGGCGTGCATGGATTGGACATCGGCGCGAATGCGCTGGAGGGCGGCAGAGGTGGTCGAAGCGGTCATGGGGTCTCAGTGGGTGCAGCGGTAGCTGCTGCGCAGCGCCGACGACAGCACGAGCTGCACCGGCATGTCGGCCTCGTAGCTGTCGGCGTTGCGCGCGAGTTCGGACTGGTAGAGCGATCGGGCCATCGCCGGCTCCAGCTTGCGGCCTTCGATGCAGAAGGCGGGCTTCTGGCCGGCGCGCTGGGCGGCGTCACTCGCCTCGCGCAAACCTTCCATCACGCCGACCAGGTAGTAATTGGCGTACAGCTTGCCGTCCTTCTCGTTGGCCTCGAGCGTGCGCAGTTCGCGGATGCTCATGGCGTGGGCACCGCTGCCCAGGGCGAGAAGCGCCAGCAGGACGGTGCGTGCCACAACGGCCATCGGCAGGGGTCTCAGTCGGCCTTCAGGCGCATCCGGGCCGCCTCGGCGTGCGCCGGCAGGCCCTCGCCCTCGGCCAGCGTCACCGCGATACGGCCCAGCACCTGCGCGCCCTGCTCGCTCACCTCGATCAGGCTCGAGCGCTTCTGGAAATCGTAGACGCCGAGCGGGCTGGAGAAGCGCGCGGTGCCGCTGGTCGGCAGCACGTGGTTCGGGCCGGCGCAGTAGTCGCCCAGGCTTTCGCTGGTGAAGGCGCCCAGGAAGATCGCGCCGGCGTGCTTGAGCAGCGGCTCCCAGCGGTGCGGGTCGCGGCTGCTCACTTCCAGGTGCTCGGGGGCGATGCGGTTGCTGATGGCGCAGGCTTCTGCCATGTCGCGCGTGTGGATCAGCGCGCCGCGGCCGTTGAGCGAGGCCGCGATGATCTCGGCGCGCGGCATGGTCGGCAGCAGGCGGTCGATTTCCTGCTGCACGCGGTCGATGTAGGCCGCGTCGGGACACAGCAGGATGCTCTGCGCCAGTTCGTCGTGCTCGGCCTGGCTGAACAGGTCCATCGCCACCCAGTCGGGCGGCGTGCTGCCATCGGCCAGGACGAGAATTTCGCTGGGACCGGCGATCATGTCGATGCCCACCGTGCCGAAGACGCGGCGCTTGGCGGCGGCCACGTAGGCGTTGCCGGGGCCGGTGATCTTGTCGACCGCCGGCACCGTGGCCGTGCCGTAGGCCAGCGCGGCGACGGCCTGCGCGCCGCCGATGGTGAAGGCGCGGCTGACGCCGGCCACGTGCGCGGCGGCCAACACCAGCGGGTTCTTGTCGCCGCCCGGTGTGGGCACGACCATGATGATCTCGCCGACACCGGCGACGTGCGCCGGGATCGCGTTCATCAGCACGCTCGACGGGTAGGCCGCCTTGCCGCCCGGCACGTAGATGCCGACGCGGTCCAGCGGCGTGACCTTCTGGCCGAGCAGCGTGCCGTCCTCGTCGCGGTACTGCCAGCTCTCGCCGCTCGCCTTCTTCTGGGCCTCGTGGTAGCTGCGCACGCGACGGGCGGCGGCTTCGAGCGCCTCGCGCTGCACGGCGGGCAGCGACTCGAAGGCCGCGCGCAATTCGTCGGCCGTGAGTTCCAGCGCCGTCATGTCGGCCACGTCGAGGCGGTCGAAGCGCTTGGTGTAGTCGAGCACCGCCGCGTCGCCGCGCTGCTGTACGTCGGCCAGGATCTCGGCCACGCGCTGCTCGATGGCCGCGTCCGCATCCGCCGACCAATGCAGCCGCGCCTTGAACGCCGAATCGAAATCGGCCGAGGCGGTGGACAGGCGAAGGGGGGCGGCGGACAGGGTCATGGGCTTTCAGTCTTGCGGAATGGCCGACGCGAAGGCGTCGAGGATGCGGCGGATCGGCGCCTGCTTGAGCTTGAGCGCGGCCTGGTTGACGACCAGGCGGGCGCTGATGTCCATGATGCGTTCGACCTCGACCAGGTGGTTCGCACGCAGCGTGTTGCCGGTCGACACCAGGTCGACGATGGCGTCGGCCAGGCCGGTGAGCGGGGCCAGTTCCATGCTGCCGTAGAGCTTGATCAGGTCGACGTGCACGCCCTTGCTGGCGAAGAAGTCGCGTGCGAGGCCGACGTACTTGGTCGCGACGCGCAGGCGCGAGCCCTGCTTGACGGCCGAGGCGTAGTCGTAGTCGGCGCGCACCGCCACGCTGAGGCGGCAGGCGGCGATCTTCAGGTCGAGCGGCTGGTACAGGCCCTGGTTGCCGTGCTCGAGCAGCACGTCGAGCCCGGTCACGCCGAGGTCGGCGCCGCCGTATTGCACATAGGTCGGCACGTCGGACGCCCGCACCAGCACCACGCGCACGTCGGGCTGGGTGGTCGCGAGGATCAGCTTGCGCGATTTTTCCGGGTCTTCGGTGACCTCGATGCCGGCGGCTGCCAGCATGGGCAGGGTCTCGTCGAAGATGCGGCCTTTGGACAGTGCCAGCGTGATCATGCTGCGGCTCCCGTCACGCGCTCGATGTCGGCGCCCAGGCCGCGCAGCTTGGCTTCCATGCGGTCGTAGCCCCGGTCGAGGTGGTAGATGCGGTCGACCATCGTCTCGCCGTCGGCCACCAGGCCGGCGATCACCAGGCTGGCGGACGCGCGCAGGTCGGTCGCCATCACGGTCGCGCCCGACAGGGCGGTGCCGCCCTCCACCACCGCCACCTTGCCGTCGACGTGGATGGTCGCACCGAGCCGCACCAGCTCGTTCACGTGCATGAAGCGGTTCTCGAAGATCGTCTCGGTGACGGCCGCCGTGCCCTGCGCGACGCAGTTGAGCGCCATGAACTGCGCCTGCATGTCGGTCGGGAAACCCGGGTATTCGGTGGTGCGGAAGGCCTGGGCCTTGAGCGTGGCGCCACCGCGCGATGCGATGCGCACGCCGCCGTCGACCGGCTTCACGTCGCATCCGGCCTCGCGCAGCTTGTCGATCACGGCGTCGAGGTGGTCGGCCCGCGCGTGGCGGAGGAACACCTCGCCGCCCGCTGCGGCCACCGCGCACAGGAAGGTACCGGCCTCGATGCGGTCGGCCACCACGGCATGCTCGCAGCCGTGCAGTTTGTCGACGCCCTGGATGCGGATGTGGCTGGTGCCATGGCCTTCGATCTTCGCGCCCATCTTGATGAGCATCTCGGCCAGGTCGACGATCTCGGGCTCCTGTGCGGCGTTCTCGAGCAGCGTCTCGCCCTCGGCCAGCGCGGCGGCCATCAGGAAGTTCTCGGTGCCGGTGACGGTCACCATGTCGGTCAGGATGCGCGCGCCCTGGAGCCGCGTGCGGCCGGCCGGTAGCCTGGCGAGCATGTAGCCGTGTTCGACCACGATTTCGGCGCCCATGGCCTGCAGGCCCTTGATGTGCTGGTCGACCGGGCGCGAGCCGATCGCGCAGCCGCCCGGCAGCGACACCTTGGCGTGGCCGAAGCGCGCCAGCAGCGGACCCAGCGCCAGCACCGACGCACGCATGGTCTTGACCAGCTCGTAGGGTGCCTCGGGGTTGTTCAGCGCACCGGCGTCGAGCCGCACCGTGCCGTTGTCGTCTCGCTCGGCCGCGACGCCCATGTTGCGCACCAGCTTGAGCATGGTCGACACGTCCTGCAGGCGCGGCACGTTGTGCAGCGTCACCGGCTGGTCGGTCAGCAGCGCGGCGCAGAGCTCAGGCAGCGCGGCGTTCTTGGCGCCGGAAACGAGTACCTCGCCGCCGAGCGTGCGCCCGCCGCGAATGAGAAGTTTGTCCATGAGAAATCCAGCAGGAAAGTGGAGCGCGGGCTCAGCGCGGTGCCGACGCCCATTCGGCGGGCGTGTAGGTCTTCATCGACAGCGCATGCACCTCGTCGGTGTGCATTTTCGCACCGAGCGTCTTGTAGACCCGTTGGTGCCGCTGGATGGCGCGCAGGCCGTCGAATTCGGCCGAGACGATGGTGGCGTACCAGTGGCGCCCGTCGCCCTCGAGTGCGATGTGCTCGCAGGGCAGTCCGGCTTCGATGATGGCTTGGAGTTGGTCGGCGGTCATGGGGTCAGCCTCGGATCTTGTAGCCGATGCGAAGGAGGTGCACGGCGACGGCGCTGACGATCAGCCAGGCGCCGCCCACGATGCCGAGGCTGAGCCACGGCGAGGTGTCGCTGATGCCGAAGAAGCCGTAGCGGAAGCCGTCGATCATGTAGAAGAAGGGATTCAGGTGGCTCACCGCCTGCCAGAACGGCGGCAGCGAGCCGATCGAATAGAAGACGCCCGACAGGAAGGTCATGGGCATGATGAGGAAGTTCTGGAACATCGCCATCTGGTCGAACTTCTCGGCCCACAGGCCGGCGATCAGCCCCAGCGTGCCGAGCATCGCGGCGCCGAGGAAGGCGAACACCAGGATCCACAGCGGCGCGGCGAAATCCGGCATCGCGAAGAAGATCGTCACCACGAACACGCCCAGGCCGACGGCCAGCCCGCGGATGATCGACGAGCCGACATAGGCCAGGAACCAGCCCCAGTGCGACAGCGGCGTGAGCAGCACGAAGACCAGGCTGCCCATGATCTTGCTCTGGATGATCGACGACGAACTGTTGGCGAAGGCGTTCTGCAGCACGCTCATCATCACCAGGCCGGGGATAAGGAAGGCGGTGTAGCTGACGGTGCCGTAGACCTTCACGTGGTCTTCGAGCACGTGGCCGAAGACCATGAGGTAGAGCACCGCGGTCAGGATCGGCGCGCCGACGGTCTGGAAGCCGACCTTCCAGAAGCGCAGCGTTTCCTTGTACAGCAGCGTGCGCCAGCCGGTGGTTGCGATCATCGCGCCACCTCCAGCGGCGTCTGTTCGCCGGCCATCAGGTCGATGAACACGTCTTCCAGGTCGGCCTTGCGCATCTCGACGTCTTCCACCGCCACGCCAGCCTGCCGCAGGGCACCGAGCAGTTGCTCGACCTCGTGCGCGTTCTGTGCGGGCAGTTGCACGATGCGCCCGGTGATGCGCGCATGCTGCGCGATTGCCCACGGCAGGTCGGCGTCGGTCTTGAAGCGGAGCACGTTGCTGGCGGCGGACTTGAGCAGTTCACTGGTGCGGTCGAGCGCGATCACGCGGCCCTGCTTGAGCATCGCGATGCGGTTGCACAGGGCTTCCGCTTCCTCGAGGTAGTGGGTGGTCAGCAGCACGGTGCTGCCCTGCTTGTTGAGCTTGGCGACGAACTGCCACAGCGTCTGGCGCAGTTCCACGTCGACACCGGCCGTGGGCTCGTCGAGCACGATGACCTGTGGCTTGTGCACCAGCGCCTGCGCGACCAGCACGCGGCGCTTCATGCCACCCGACAGCTGCCGCAGGTTGGCGTTCGCCTTGTCGGCCAGGCCCAGGCTGTGCAGCAGTTCGTCGATCCAGGCGTCGTTCTTCTTGATGCCGAAGTAGCCGGACTGGATGCGCAGCGACTCGCGGACATTGAAGAAGGGGTCGAACACCAGTTCCTGCGGCACGATGCCCAGGTGGCGCCGCGCTTGCGCGTAGTCGCGCTGCACGTCGAAACCGTGCACGCTGACGGTGCCCGAGGTCGGCCGGGAGAGCCCGGCGAGCATGCTGATGAGCGTGGTCTTGCCCGCGCCGTTCGGCCCAAGCAGGCCGAAGAACTCGCCTTCTTCGATTTGAAAACTCACGTCATCGACGGCGCGCAGACCCGGCTTGCCGAGGGCGCGTTGTTGACGTGAGGCGGGATAGGTCTTGCAGACCGACTGGAAGGAGATCGCGGGCATGGGAGCCCGGGATTCTAGGCCGGCCGCACTTTTCTAGGGCGCGGCAGGCAAAAGGCCCGCGATGCCGTAGAGCGAAGCCAATTCGCGCAGGCGCGGCGACAGCCCCTTGACGGCGAAGCTGCGGCCCAGCGCACTCGCTTCGCGCCGGCATTCGAGCAGCACCGCCAGCGCCGACGAATCGAAACGCTCGAGCGCGCTGGCATCGACCACGGCGCTGGAGCCTTCTTGCCCGGCCAGGCCCTGCTGCAGCATCCGCATGCAGGCGGGGGCTTCATCGTGCGTCAACTTGGGCGGGAGGACCAGCATCGGGCTCAGCTTTTGGTGTTGCTCTTGTTGCGCGCCGCCAAGGCCGAGATCAGCCCGTCGATGCCCTGGCTGTTGATCTGCTGCGCGAATTGCGTGCGGTACGTGTCGACCAGCCAGACGCCCAGCACATTGAGGTTGTAGACCTTCCAGCCACTGCCCTCGCCCGGCGTCTTCTCGAGGCGGTAGTCGAGTTGCACCGGGTCGCCGCCGCCGCGGATTTCGGTGCGCACGAGCACCTCCTTGTCGTCGGGCGAACCACGGAAGGGCCGGACGCTGACGCTCTGGTTGCTCACCTGGTCGAGCGCACCCGCGTAGGTTCGCACCAGCAGGATCTTGAACTCGTCCTGCAGCCGCTTCTGTTGCTCGGGCGTGGCCTGGCGCCAGGCCGGGCCGACGGCCGAGGCGGTCATGCGCTGAAAGTTGACGTTGGGCATGATCTTGCTGTCGACCAGGACCATGATCTTGTTGATGTCGCCGGCCTTGATCGACTTGTCAGCCTTGATCGTCTCCAGCACATCGCCGGAGATGCGCTGCACCAGGGCGTCGGGCGCCTCGTCGGCAGCCCGTGCGGGCGAAACGAAGAAAGCCGCCGCACTGAACAGCAGGGCGCTTGCGACGGCCAGCCGGCCGATGTGGCGGCGTTGCACGGTAGCGATGGAGTTCATGGTCAAAACAGTTCCTCTGAGCAAATCGGAAAGACGGAGCTTTGAAGCTCCCGCCTGTTGGAAGGGCGAAGCGTGCCCGGGGTTCCTGACCGAGGACGAGCGCTTGCAACCGGATGCAAGCACGGCACGCTCAGTCGCCACCGGCGCCGTCGTCCGGCGGGTTGCCGTCGTACACCTCGCTGCGCCGGCGCTGGAGGTAGGCGTCCCGCGTGAAGGAGTATTTGTCCAGCGCCGCGTCGCCGATCAGCCGGCCGGCGCGCAGATAGCTGGCGCGGGTGTCCACCGCCCGCAGCACGTACATCGAATTGCGCACCGGAATATCGTGCACGTAGCCGACGAGATCGCCCTTGAGATCAAGCGGCAGGGCCGCCGTGTCGCGCAGCGTGGACGGCCCGAGGATCGGCAGCACCACATAGGGGCCGCTCGGCACACCGTAACGGCCCAGGGTCTGGCCGAAATCTTCGCTGTGGCGGTCGATGCCCAGTTCGCTGGCGACGTCGATCAGGCCGCCCAGCCCGAAGAAGGTGTTGACGTTGAGCCGCATGAAGGTTTCAGCGCTGTTCTGCGCCTTCAGTTGCAACACGCTGTTGGCGAAATTCCAGACATCGCCCAGGTTGGCGAAAAAATTGTTGACGCCGGTCCGCACCGGCGACGGCAGCACCTTCTCGTACGCCGTGGCCACGGGCACCAGCACCGTCCGATCGACTGCATCGTTGAAGCCGAAGACGCCTCGGTTCAGCGGCTCGAACGGGTCGGCCCTGTTCGGATACGGCCCGCTGGCGCAGCCGGTCAGCGCCACGAGCACCAGCATGGCGGTGGCGGCGCGGATGCGCCCTAGCGAAGTCAGGGCCGATGCGGCCGGAAATGCAGAGGTGAAGGACATCATTTCTTGGGGGCTGGCGCTGGCTGCGAACTGCCCTCGGCGGCCTTGCTGTAGAGGAATTGGCTGATCAGATTTTCCAGGACGACGGCGGACTGCGTGGAAGTGATGACATCGCCCTGTTCAAGATTCTTGGCGTCGGCGCCCGCCTCGATCCCGATGTACTGCTCGCCGAGCAAGCCACTGGTGAGAATCTTCAACGAACTGTCCTTGGGGAAACTGTAGCGATTTTGCAAAGACAGCGTCACGCTGGCCTGGAAATTCTTGTCGTCGAACGTGATCGAGTCGACACGGCCGACCACCACACCGGCGCTCTTGATCGCTGTCTGAGGTTTGAGGCCGCCGATGTTGTCGAAGCGCGCCGTGACCGTGTAAGACTTTTGGAAACTCAGGCTCAGCAGGTTGGCCGACTGAAGCGCCAGAAAGAGCAGCGCCGCCGCGCCGATCAGCACGAACAGGCCCACCCAGATGTCATTGTTGGAACGTTGCATGGTCGATCTCTTGGGGTGTTTCTACTAGATGCTGAACATCATCGCCGTCAGCAGGAAATCCAGGCCGAGCACGGCGAGCGATGCCATCACCACGGTCCGTGTCGTGGCGCGCGACACGCCCTCCGGCGTGGGCTGCGCCTCGAAGCCTTGCAGCAGTGCGACGAAGGTCACGGTGAAGCCGAAGACGATGCTCTTGACGACCCCGTTGCCGACGTCCTTCCAGACATCGACGCCGCCCTGCATCTGGCTCCAGAAGGAGCCCGGATCGAGCCCCAGCATCAGCACGCCGACCACATAGCCGCCCAGGACGCCGACCGCGCTGAACACGGCCGCGAGCAGCGGCATGGTGATCACGCCGGCCCAGAAGCGCGGCGCCAGGATGCGCTGCACCGGGTCGACCGCCATCATCTCCATCGCGCTCAACTGCTCGCCCGCCTTCATGAGGCCGATCTCGGCCGTCAGCGACGTGCCGGCACGCCCCGCGAAGAGCAGCGCCGCCACGACCGGACCGAGTTCGCGCACCAGGCTGAGCGCCACCAGCAGGCCCAGCGCATCCGCCGAGCCGTAACGCTGCAGCGTGTAGTAGCCCTGCAGGCCCAGCACGAAGCCGACGAAGAGCCCGGAGATCGCGATGATCGCCAGCGAGTAGTTGCCCAGGAAATGGATCTGGTCGCGCACCAGCGAGAAGCGGCCGAGGCTGCGGGCGCCAGGGCCCGCGAGGCGCGCGAGCAGCCGGGCGCCATGCCCCAGGTCGGCCAGCTTGCTGCGCACGGCAAAGCCGACATCGGCCGGATTCCAGAAGCTCATCGACGGCCTCCCGGCGCAGGGCCGAAGTCGTCCTCGACGGTGGCGCCGGGGTAATGGAAATGCACTGGCCCGTCGGGCAGCGCGTTGACGAACTGGTGGACCAGCGGGTCGGTGCTTTCACGCACCTCGTCGGGCCGCCCCTGCGCCGCGATGCGGCCGTTGGCCAGGATGATCACGTGGTCGGCAATGCGGAAGGTCTCTTCCAGGTCGTGCGACACGACGATGCTGGTGAGCCCGAGCGTGTCGTTCAGCTGACGGATCAGCCGCGCGGCGGTGCCCAGCGAGATCGGGTCGAGGCCGGCGAAGGGTTCGTCGTACATCACCAGGTCGGGATCGAGTGCGATGGCACGGGCCAGCGCCACGCGGCGCGCCATGCCGCCCGACACCTCGCTGGGCAACAGGTCGCGCGCCCCGCGCAGGCCGACCGCATCGAGCTTCATGAGCACGATGTCGCGCACCAGCGCTTCGGGCAGCTGGGTGTGCTCGCGCAGCGGAAAGGCCACGTTGTCGAACACGCTCATGTCGGTGAACAGCGCACCGAACTGGAACAGCATGCCCATGCGGCGCCGGGCCGCATAGAGCGCAGGCGCCTTCATCTTCCCGACATCGGCGCCGTCGAGCAACACCTCGCCACGCTGCGCGCGCAGCTGACCGCCGATCAGCCGCAGCACGGTGGTCTTGCCGCCGCCGGACGCGCCCATGAGCGCCGTGACCTTGCCGCGCGGCACGGCCAGCGACACGCCGTCCAGGATCGCGCGCGCGCCGTACCCGAAGGTCACGTCACGGAATTCGATGAGCGAGGGAGGGTTGGTGTCCATATCCAAAAAAGAAAAGCCGGGGCGCCCTTTCGGACATCCCGGCTCGCGGTCGGCCCCCATGATAAGGGAGCGCGCGTGGCTGCGTTACGACAGGTATCAGCGCGGCAGGTCGCTGAAGCCCATCAGGAACTCGTCGACCGAGCGTGCGGCCTGCCGGCCCTCTCGAATGGCCCACACCACCAGCGACTGGCCGCGGCGCATGTCGCCGGCGGCAAAGACCTTCGGAACGCTGGTGACATAGCCGCCGGTGAAGTCGACCGTGGCCTTGGCATTGCCACGCGCGTCCTTCTCGATGCCGAAGGCGTCGAGCACGCTCGCGACCGGGCTGACGAAGCCCATGGCCAGCAGCACCAGGTCGGCCTTGAGGATCTGCTCGCTGCCGGGCACCTCGACCATCTTGCCGTCCTTCCACTCGACGCGGACGGTCTTCAGGCCGGTGACCTTGCCCTTGTCACCGATGAATTCCTTGGTCGAGATGGCGAACTCGCGCTCGCAGCCCTCTTCGTGGCTGGAGCTGGTGCGCAGCTTGTACGGCCAGTACGGCCAGGTCATCGGGCGGTTCTCTTCTTCCGGCGGCTGCGGCATCAGCTCGAACTGCGTGACGCTGACGGCGCCGTGGCGGTTGCTGGTGCCCACGCAGTCGGAACCCGTGTCGCCGCCACCGATCACGATGACATGCTTGCCGTCGGCGCGCAGCTGGCCCTTGAGCTTGTCGCCCGCGTTGACCTTGTTCTGCTGCGGCAGGAACTCCATCGCGAAATGGATGCCGTCCAGGTCGCGGCCGGGCACCGGCAGGTCGCGCGACTGCTCGGCGCCACCGGTCAGCAGCACCGCGTCGAATTCCTTGTCGAGTTGCTCGGGCGTGACGGTTTCCTTGGCCCAGTTCGTGACCTTGGAGCCCTTGCCCAGCGTGTCCTTGGCGGCGCCGACGATCACGCCGGTGCGGAAGGTCACGCCCTCGGCCTTCATCTGTTCGACGCGGCGGTCGATGTGCGTCTTCTCCATCTTGAAATCGGGAATCCCGTAGCGCAGCAGGCCGCCGACGCGGTCGTTCTTCTCGAACAGCGTCACGTCATGGCCGGCGCGCGCCAGCTGCTGGGCGGCCGCCAGGCCCGCCGGGCCGGCACCGACCACGGCGACCTTCTTGCCGGTCTTGTGCTTGGCGACACGCGGCTTGACCCAGCCCTCGTCCCAGGCGCGGTCGATGATCGCGTGTTCGATCGACTTGATGCCGACCGCGTCGTCGTTCACGTTGAGCACGCAGGCCGCTTCGCACGGAGCGGGGCAGATGCGGCCGGTGAATTCCGGGAAGTTGTTGGTCGAATCGAGCACCGCGAAGGCGTTCTGCCAGTCGTCGCGGTACACCAGGTCGTTGAAGTCCGGAATGATGTTGTTGACCGGGCAACCGCTGTTGCAGAAGGGCGTGCCGCAATCCATGCAGCGCGCGCCCTGGATCTTGGCCTGACCCTTGTCGAGGCCGACGACGAATTCCTTGTAGTGCTTGAGGCGCTCCTCGACGGGCTTGTAGCCCTCTTCGAGACGCTCGTACTCCATGAAGCCGGTGATCTTTCCCATCGTGCTGTCCTGTTCCTTTGTTCTTGGCGGCTGCGCGTCAGACGGCGGCGGTCTTGCGCGTGACGTGCGGCTCGAGGCCGGTCTTGGCGTCGTTGCCGCTCGCGGCGGCGAGGGCCTTGCGTTCATGGATTTCCGCGAGCGCACGCTTGTACTCGTTCGGGAACACCTTCACGAACTTCGTGCGGCTCACGGTCCAGTCGTCCAGCAGCTCGCGCGCGCGCTTGCTGCCGGTCCAGCGGTGGTGGTCCTCCAGCAGCTTCTTGAGCTGCATCTCGTCGGTCGTGCCGTTGTGCCAGACGGCCGGCTTGACGGTGGCGGTCTGCTCGGACGTGGTGAGCACCTTCTCGAGCGTGACCATCGACAGGTTGCAGCGCGAAGCGAACTTGCCGTCCTCGTCGTAGACGAAGGCCACGCCGCCGCTCATGCCGGCGGCGAAGTTGCGGCCGGTCTTGCCCAGCACCGCGACCGTGCCGCCCGTCATGTATTCGCAGCCGTGGTCGCCCGTGCCTTCCACGACGGCCGTCGCACCCGACAGCCGCACCGCGAAGCGCTCGCCGGCCACGCCGCAGAAATACGCCTCGCCGGTGGTGGCGCCGTACATCACGGTGTTGCCCACAATGGTGTTGCGCACCGCTTCGCCACGGAAGTCCAGGCTCGGGCGCACGACGATGCGGCCGCCCGACAGGCCCTTGCCGGTGTAGTCGTTGGCATCGCCGATCAGGTACAGCGTGATGCCGCGCGCCAGGAAGGCGCCGAAGGACTGGCCGCCCGTGCCTTCGAGCTGGATGCGGATCGAATCGTCCGGCAGGCCCTCGGGGTGCACCCGCGTGAGCGCGCCCGACAGCTTGGCGCCAACGGTGCGGTTCACGTTGCGCGCCACCTCGATGAACTGGACTTTCTCACCCTTCTCGATCGCCGCGCGCGACTTCTCGATCAGCTTGGTGTCGAGGTTGTGCTCCAGGCCGTGGTCCTGGTTCTCCACATGGAAGCGCGGCACGTCGTCCGGCACGTTCGGCAGCGCGAAGAGGCGGCTGAAGTCGAGGCCGCTGGCCTTCCAGTGGGCGATGCCCTTCTTCATGTCGAGCAGGTCGGCGCGGCCGATCATCTCGTTGAAAGTGCGGATGCCCAGCTGCGCCATGATCTGGCGCACTTCTTCGGCGATGAAGAAGAAGTAGTTGACGACGTGCTCGGGCTTGCCCGAGAACTTCTTGCGCAGCACCGGGTCCTGCGTAGCCACGCCCACCGGGCAGGTGTTGAGGTGGCACTTGCGCATCATGATGCAGCCCTCGACGATCAGCGGCGCGGTCGCGAAGCCGAACTCGTCAGCACCGAGCAGCGCACCGATGGCGACGTCGCGGCCGGTCTTCATCTGGCCGTCGGCCTGCACCCGCACACGGCCACGCAGGCGGTTCAACACCAGCGTCTGCTGGGTCTCGGCCAGGCCGATTTCCCAGGGGCCGCCAGCGTGCTTGATCGACGACCAGGGCGAAGCGCCCGTGCCGCCGTCGTGCCCGGCGATCACCAGGTGGTCGCTCTTGCACTTGGTCACGCCCGCGGCCACCGTGCCCACGCCCACTTCGCTCACCAGCTTCGTGCTGATACTGGCATGCGGCGCGACGTTCTTCAGGTCATGGATGAGCTGCGCCAGGTCTTCGATCGAGTAGATGTCGTGGTGCGGCGGCGGGCTGATGAGGCCCACGCCCGGCACCGAGTAGCGCTGCTTGCCGATGTATTCGGTCACCTTGCCGCCCGGCAGCTGACCGCCTTCGCCGGGCTTGGCGCCCTGCGCCATCTTGATCTGGATCTGGTCGGCCGAGCTCAGGTACTCGGCCGTGACGCCGAAGCGGCCGGACGCGACCTGCTTGATCTTCGAGCGCAGCGAGTCGCCGGGCTTGAGCGACAGGTCGACCTCGACGTTCGCCTCGCCGATCACGCTCTTGAGCGTGTCGCCCTGCTGGATCGGGATGCCCTTGAGCTCGTTGCGGTAGCGCGCCGGGTCTTCGCCGCCTTCGCCCGTGTTGCTCTTGCCGCCGATGCGGTTCATCGCCACGGCCAGCGTGGCATGCGCCTCGGTCGAGATCGAGCCCAGCGACATCGCGCCGGTCGCGAAGCGCTTGACGATCTCCACAGCCGGCTCGACTTCCTCCACCGGGATCGCCTTGCTCGGATCGATCTTGAATTCGAACAGGCCGCGCAGCGTCATGTGGCGGCGGCTCTGGTCGTTGATGATCTGGGCGTATTCCTTGTACGTGCTCCAGTTGTTGGCGCGCGTGCTGTGCTGCAGCTTGGCGATCGCGTCCGGGCTCCACATGTGCTCTTCGCCGCGGGTGCGCCAGGCGTATTCGCCGCCGGCGTCCAGCATGCTGGCGAGCACCGGGTCGTCGCCGAAGGCCGCCGCGTGCATGCGCAGCGCCTCTTCCGCGATCTCGAAGACGCCGATGCCTTCGACGCGGCTGGCGGTGCCCGAGAAGTACTTGCCGATCGTGTCGTTGTTCAGGCCGATGGCCTCGAACAGCTGCGCGCCGCAGTAGCTCATGTAGGTGCTCACGCCCATCTTGGACATGATCTTCGACAGGCCCTTGCCGATCGCCTTGACGTAGTTGTAGATCGCCTTCTCGGCCGACAGGTCGCCCGGCAGGTCCTTGTGGATCGCGGCCAGCGTTTCCATGGCCAGGTAGGGGTGCACGGCTTCGGCACCGTAGCCGGCCAGCACGCCGAAGTGATGCACTTCGCGGGCGCTGCCGGTCTCGACGACCAGGCCCGCCGTGGTGCGCAGGCCCTCGCGCACCAGGTGCTGGTGGATCGCACTGGAGGCGAGCAGCGCGGGGATGGCCACTTGCGTGGCGCTCACGGCACGGTCGCTCACGATCAGGATGTTGCTGCCGCCCTTGATCGCGTCCACGGCTTCGGCACACAGCGACGCCAGCTTGGCCTCGACGCCCTCACGGCCCCAGTCAGCCGGGTAGGTGATGTCGAGCGTGCTCGAGCGGAACTTGCCCTGCGTGTGCTGCTCGATGTTGCGCAGCTTGGCCATGTCGGCGAAGTCGAGGATCGGCTGGGCCACCTCGAGCCGCATCGGCGGGTTGACCTGGTTGATGTCCAGCAGGTTCGGCTTCGGGCCGATGAAGCTGTTCAACGACATCACGATCGCTTCGCGGATCGGGTCGATCGGCGGGTTCGTCACCTGGGCGAACATCTGCCGGAAGTAGTTGTAGAGCGCCTTGTTCTTGCTCGACAGGACGGCCAGCGGGCTGTCGTTGCCCATCGAGCCGATGCCTTCCTCGCCGGCTTGCGCCATGGGCGACATCAGGAACTTGATGTCCTCCTGCGTGTAGCCGAAGGCCTGCTGTCGATCGAGCAGCGACACCGCGCTCTCGGGCATCACGACCGGCGGCGCCTCGACGCTGTCGAGCTTGATGCGCAGGTTCTCGATCCACTGCTTGTACGGCTTGGTGTTGACGACGTAGGCCTTGAGCTCGTCGTCGTCGATCATGCGGCCCTGCTCCAGGTCGATCAGGAACATCTTGCCGGGCTGCAGGCGCCACTTCTTGATGATCTTGTGCTCAGGCACCGGCAGCACGCCGGACTCCGACGCCATGATGACCAGGTCGTCGTCGGTCACGCAGTAGCGCGACGGACGCAGGCCGTTGCGGTCGAGCGTGGCGCCGATCTGGCGGCCGTCGGTGAAGACGATCGAGGCCGGGCCGTCCCACGGCTCCATCATGGCGGCGTGGTACTCGTAGAACGCGCGGCGGCGCTCGTCCATCGTGTCGTGCTGCTCCCACGGCTCGGGGATCATCATCATCACGGCCTGGCTGATCGGGTAGCCGGCCATCGTCATGAGTTCGAGGCAGTTGTCGAAGGTGGCGGTGTCGGACTGGCCCGCGAAGCTGATCGGGTACAGCTTCTTCAGGTCCGCTGCGAGCACCGGCGACGACATCACGCCTTCGCGCGCCTTCATCCAGTTGTAGTTGCCACGCACCGTGTTGATTTCGCCGTTGTGGGCGACATAGCGGTACGGGTGGGCCAGCGGCCACTTGGGGAAGGTGTTGGTCGAGAAGCGCTGGTGCACCAGGCCGATGGCCGACACGCAACGCTCGTCGGACAGGTCGAGGTAGTACACGCCCACCTGGTCGGCCAGCAGCAGGCCCTTGTAGACCACGGTGCGGCTCGACATGCTCGGAACGTAGTATTCCTTGCTGTGCTTGAGCTCCAGGTTCTGGATGTTGGCACTGGCGGTTTTGCGGATCACGTACAGCTTGCGCTCCAGGGCGTCCTGCACGATGACGTCGTTGCCGCGGCCGATGAAGACCTGGCGCAGGATCGGCTCGGTCTTCTTGACGGCCGGCGACATCGGCATCTCGCGGTTGACCGGCACGTCGCGCCAGCCCAGCAGCACCTGGCCTTCGGCCTTGATCGCTCGCTCCATCTCCTGCTCGCAGGCCATGCGCGAGGCGTGTTCCTTCGGCAGGAAGATCATGCCCACGCCGTATTCGCCGTAAGGAGGAAGCTCGATGCCCTGCTTACCCATCTCTTCGCGGTACAGCGCGTCCGGGATCTGGATCAGGATGCCGGCGCCGTCACCCATCAGCTTGTCAGCGCCCACTGCGCCGCGATGGTCGATGTTCTCGAGGATCTTCAGGGCCTGCGTCACGATGTCGTGCCGCTTCTCGCCCTTGATGTGCGCCACGAAGCCCAGGCCGCAAGCGTCATGCTCGTTGCTGGCCGAGTACAGACCGTGTTGCTCCAGGTGTTGGATTTCGGCTTCCGTCGTCATGGGACGCACTCCTTCATTTATCGCGGGAAATTTCGCAGGGGAACGAAGAATATGGCGTTGCACAAATAATGCCAAGCACTTTAATTGGGGTCGGATACCATTTAAATTCTGATTATTCCATTCAAGTATTAATTGGGGACATATCGAAGCGGGCCGCGATTCCCGCTGCAGAGGATGGCTCAGCCTTGCGCCAAAGGCCGTCGACCGGCTCGGCTCTTGACCAGACGCCGTCCGGTCACCGCCTGGAGTTGAGCGACGAAGTGGTCGTCGCCTGCCGCCCACCCCTGCAGGGTGGACTCGGTCAGCACCTGCTGATCACGCGTGCTTATCCCGGTGCGCACCCGGTCGACGTAGGCGGCCTCGCGGGCGAACGGCGTGTTGCCCAGCGTCCAGTAGAGTGGATGCGGCGACAGGAAGCGATCCGTCCGGAGACCGACGTAGTGGTGATGGCTCGACCAGGCGAAGTCACGTGCCTCCGCCACCAGACCGGCGCGCACCGGGTTGAGGTCCAGGTAGACCATGCAGGGCAGCAGATAGCGCTCGGCCTGCAGCACCGTCGCGCGGTAGCGCCCTTCCCACAAGGTGCCGCTGCGGCCATGGCGGTCGTTGAACGCGCGGACGTAGCTGCGCCCGACCGCCTGCATGAACTTCGGCAGCCCATCCGCCGTCGCCGGCGTGGCCAGCAGGTGAAAGTGGTTGTCCATCAGCACATAGGCGTGCAGCGCCACGTCGAAGCGCGGCGCCTGCTCGGCCCAGAGCGTCAGCAAGCGCTCCCGGTCGGCGTTGTCGATGAAAATCGCCTGGCGGTTGTTGCCGCGCTGGATCACGTGATGCGGCTGGCCGGGCAGCGTGAGTCGGGGCAGGCGAGCCATGGCGGCGCAGGGGTCAGGGCAGGCGGAAGCGCGTTTCCAGCAGCGACGCCAGGCCGAACTCCGCCAGCAGGCTGCGCAGACGCTCGGCGGCGCTGGCCTTCGCATGTCCGGTGCGGCGCGCGATGATGAGCTCGTTCTTCATGCTGTGTTCCCAGCCCACCAGCTCGGTCACCGTGACCTGGTAGCCCTGCGCCTCGAGGTACAGGCAACGCAGCACGTTGGTCAGCTGGCTGCCGATCTCGCGGGTGTGCAGCGGATGCCGCCACAGTTCGGCCAGCGGCGTGCGCGACAGGGCCAGCGCCTTGGTCTGGCGCAAGCAGGCGGCGACTTCGGCCTGGCAGCAGGGCACCAACACCATGAACTTCGCCTGCTTGGCCAGGCCGAAGGCAATGGCGTCATCGGTCGCGGTGTCGCAGGCATGCAGGGCGGTGACCACGTCGATCTGCGCCGGCAGCTCGCTGGCATGGGTCGATTCGGCCACCGTCAGGTTGAGGAAGGCCATCCGGTCGAAGCCCAGCCGCGCCGCGAGCGAGCGCGATTTCTCGATCAGTTCGCCGCGCGTTTCGATGCCGTAGACATGCCCCCCGCCGAGCGCCTTGAAGAACAGGTCGTAGATGATGAAGCCGAGGTACGACTTGCCCGCACCGTGGTCGGCCAGCGTGGCGCCGGCGCCCTCCCCCGGCAGTTCGCGCAGCAGCTTCTCGATGAACTGGAACAGGTGGTAGACCTGCTTGAGCTTGCGGCGCGAATCCTGGTTCAGCCGTCCTTCGCGCGTGAGGATGTGCAGTTCCTTCAGCAGTTCGATCGACTGGCCGGGGCGCAGCTCCTGCAGCACGTCGGCTTCGGCCTTCGCGGCCTTGTCGAGCTTGCTCATCGCGCGGCTCCGCCCGGGCCGACGTGCAGCGCGGCCCAGCCGTCGTCACCCAGGGCCTCGAGCGTCTCGATATTGCGCTCGAAGATCGCTTCGGCCTCCGGGAACGCTTCCACCGCACGGTCGATGCTCTCTTCGCGCAGCAGGTGCAGCGTCGGGTACGGCGCACGGTTGGTGGCGTTGCCGATGTCGTCCGCCTCGGTGCCCGCGAACTGGAAGCGCGGGTGGAAGCTCGCCAGCTGCAGCGTGCCCTCGAAGCCGGCGCGTGCCAGCCGGCGCTCGGCGCGGGCGGTGAAATCGTTGAAGTCCAGGAAATCGGCCAAGGTGTTCGGTGCCATCAGGAGGGTGGTGTCGCGCTCGCTCGCGTCGAGGCCGGCCAGGGCATCCGCCTCGGCCAGCAGCCGGTCGAGCAGGCCGGCGTCGTCATCGGCCGCCAGGTGCACCGCGTAGTGGACCTGCCGCTTCACGTGCACGGCCTTGGCGAACGGGCACAGGTTGAGACCGATCACCGCCGCTTCGAGCCAGTGGCGCGTGTCGGCTTCGGCTTGCGCAGCGGTGATTGTCTCAGCCGCGGGGGGCGCCGGCTCGCCGCCGCCGGAATGAACCTCGCGCGTCATGCGGGCACTCCGACCACCACACCGCGGCGCGCCAGCCGCCCGGCCAGCAGGATGCCGACCGATGCGCAGGCGCCGGTCACCACCCAGGTCCACTGCCAGCCACCGGCGCGATGAGCCAGCCAGGCGACCAGCGGCGGCGCCGCGAACTGCCCGAACGCCGACGCCTGCTGCATCAACCCCACCGTGGTCGCCACGGTCGACGCGCCGGGCGCCACGCGCACGGCGAGCACGAAGAGCGTGGCCGGCACCATGCCGCCGGCGAGGGAGAACCCGCAGATCGCCAGATAGCGCAGCAGCGGCGGCAGACCCACGGCGTCGCCACCGGCACCGACCTGGGCGAAGGCCACCACGGCGCCGATCGCCATCGATGTATAACCCCAGCGCAACAGGCGACCCGCTGGCACGCCCCGTTGCAGCCAACGCCCGGCCAGCACGTTGCCGCCGATGTTCATCGCTGCCGCCAGGGCCGTGAGCACCGCACTCCACTGTGCGGGAACGCCGGCACCGGCGTAGATCGCCGGCAGGAAGCCGATCACCGCGATCCATTGCGAAGAATACACGGCGAAGGCCGCAGCGACCAGCCACGGCCCGGTCGAGCACAGCGTGCTGCGCGATCGCTCGGACCATGACGCGGCCCGCGCTGCAGTCGACCGCGACCCATGCGCATCGTCGCCCGGCACGCAGAGCGCGACGCTCAGCGCCGCGGCACCGGAGACGGCCGCGATCGTCCACCACCATGCCGGCCAACCGGCCGTGCCGATCAGGAACGGGCCGATGAGCAGCGCCGCGGCCACGCCGAGCGGCATGTAGGCGCCCCACCACCCCAGGGCCGACTTCTCGCGATCCGGCGGCGCGGTGATGCGGATCAGCGCCGGGGCCGGCATCACGACCATCAGGAAACCCAACCCTTCGAGCGCGCGCAGGCCGAGCAGCGCATGCACGGCATCGGCGGCGCCCAGGCCCGCGACGCCGATCGCACCACCGAGAACGCTCGCGACGGTCAGCGTGACCAATCCGATCAGCATGCTCCGTCGCAAACCGATCGCGTCGGCCGCCAGCCCCGCCAGCAGCCCGAGCGTCATGCCGGCCACCTGTACCAGCGCCAGCAGAAAGCCTGCCTCGACCAGGCCGATGCCCAGCGATACCTGCAGCGCGCTCACCGCCGGAGGCAGCTTGCCGAGGTGCAGCGCAGCGCTCACGCCGGCGAACAGCGCGGCCAGCGTCGCGGGCGGCAGGCTCGAACGGCCACCGGTCATGCGGCCCACGTGCGCCCCGTGAGGCGCTCGTGCTCGCGCATGGCGAACCGGTCGGTCATCCCCGCGATGTAGTCGGCGACGGCACGCGGGCCGTCGCCGCGGACCGCAAAGGACTCGGGCATGTCCGAGGGCTTGTCGATGTACGCGGCGAACAGCTCCTGCACGACCGCTCGGGCCTGTACGGTGGTCTGCACCACCTGCGGATGCCGGTAGAGCCCGCGAAAGAGAAAGCGCTTGAGCGCCGCCGATTGCGTGCGCATCGCGTCGCCGAAGAGCACCAGCGGCCCGGCCTGTCGCGCCGCATCGGCATCGACGGGCGCCGCGGCGGCGATGGCCGCGCGGGTTGCATCGATCACGTCGTAGACCTGGGCACTCAGCATGCGGCGGATGGTTTCGTACAGAACGCGGCGACCGGTGAGCCCGGGGTGCTCGGCCAGCGCCTCGCGACGGTAGCGCTCGAAGAGTTCGACATCGGCCAGTTGCTCGATGCCGATCAACCCCGAGCGCACGCCGTCGTCGATGTCGTGCGCGTTGTAGGCGATCTCGTCGGCGAGGTTGCACAACTGGGCTTCGAGGCTGGGCTGGGTCCGGTCGAGGAAGCGGTGGGCAACGCCGTTCGGCTCGGCCGCCTCGATCTGCTCGGCGTTGGTGCGCGAGCAGTGCTTCAGGATGCCTTCACGCGTCTCGAAGCTCAGGTTGAGGCCGTCGTACTGCGGGTAGCGGTGCTCCAGCGTGTCGACCACGCGCAGGCTCTGCAGGTTGTGCTCGAAGCCGCCGTGCTCGCGCATGCATTCGTCGAGTGCGTCTTGCCCCGCATGGCCGAAGGGCGTGTGCCCCAGGTCATGCGCGAGCGCGATGGCCTCGACCAGGTCCTCGTTCAGCTTCAACGCACGCGCGATGGAGCGCGCGAGCTGCGCGACCTCCAGCGAATGCGTCAGCCGGGTGCGGAACAGGTCGCCTTCGTGGTTCAGGAAGACCTGCGTCTTGTAGACCAGACGGCGAAAGGCGGTGGAGTGGACGATGCGGTCGCGGTCGCGCTGGAAGTCGTCGCGCGTGGGCGCGGCCGGCTCCGGATGGCGGCGGCCGCGCGAGCGCGCCGGATGGCTGGCGTACGGCGCGAGTTCGGTCATGGTCGGCCGCTGGAACACACAGCCTTTACGCCGCGCCGCATGCCGCCAGGACCTCGCGCACCATCGCGTCGGGCGCCGGGCGCATCACCGCAGAACCGGGCTTGTCGATCACCACGAAACGGATCTCGCCGCCTTCGGACTTCTTGTCGATGCGCATCAGCTCGAGGTAGCGCTCGGCGCCGAAGCGCGGCGCGACGACCGGCAGGCCGGCCTTCTCGATCAGGGTCGTCAACCGCTGCACGAAGGCGCTGTCGACGCCACCGAGCCGCTGCGACAGCTGCGCCGCCATCACCATGCCGCAACCGACAGCCTCGCCATGCAGCCACTCGCCGTAGCCGAGTGCCGATTCGATGGCGTGGCCGAAGGTGTGGCCGAAGTTCAGGATGGCCCGCAGCCCGTTCTCGCGCTCGTCCTGACCCACCACCTCTGCCTTGATCTCGCAGCTGCGCCGCACGGCATGCGCCAATGCGGCGGGCTCCTGCGCGCGCAGCGCCGGCAGGTTCGCCTCGATCCATTCGAAGAAGGCCATGTCGTAGATCGGCCCGTACTTGATGACCTCCGCCAGGCCCGCGCTGAGTTCGCGCGGCGGGAGCGTCTTCAGCGTCGCGAGGTCGCACAGGACCATTTGCGGCTGGTAGAAGGCCCCGATCATGTTCTTGCCGAGCGGGTGGTTGATGGCGGTCTTGCCGCCCACCGACGAATCCACCTGCGCCAGCAGCGTGGTCGGCACCTGCACGAAAGGCACGCCGCGCATGTAGCTCGCGGCGGCGAAGCCCGTCATGTCACCGACCACGCCGCCGCCGAGGGCGAACAGCACCGTCTTGCGGTCGCAGCCGTGGCCCAGCAAGGCATCGAAGATCCGGTTGAGCGTGGTCCAGTCCTTGTGGGCCTCACCGTCCGGCAGTTCGAGCACGTGGATGGCGGCGAATCGGCCCGTCAGCGCCTTCTGAAGCGCCGCCGTGTAGAGCGGCCCGACGGTGGTGTTGGTGACGATTAAGGCGCTCGCGGCCTTCGGCACGGCCTCGAAGCTGGCGGGATGGTCGAGCAGGCCGGCACCGATCAGGATCGGGTAGCTGCGCTCGCCGAGCGCGATGTCGACACGCTGAGGCGCCGCGAGAGAAACCGGTGTGAGCATCCCGCGAGTTTAGGCGCTGGGCGCAGCGCCGTTTCAGCCCGTCGGGCCCGCGTCCCGGCCGGGGTCCTGGCGAACCACGCCGGCGTCTTCGAGCTGCTGGACGATGGTGCTCACCAGCATCGCGATCGACGGCCGGCCGGTGTCGACGGTGGTGTGCGCGATCTCTCGATAGAGCGGATCGCGCACCGCATGCAGGTCCTTCAGTCGCTGGAGCGGATCCGCCACCTGCAGGAGCGGTCGCTTGGTGTCGTGGCGCAGCCGCCTGAGCAACTCTTCCGGCGAGGAACGAAGGTAGACAACGTGGGTCCGCTCGCGCAGGTGCTGTCGATTCGACGCCCGCAGCACCGAACCGCCACCCGTCGCCATCACGCTCTGCCGCAGCGAGGACGTCAGATCGGCCAGCACCTGCTCTTCGACCTCGCGGAACGCGTCCTCGCCTTCGCGCTCGAAGAACTCCCGGATCGTGCAACCGATGCGGTCTTCGATGCAATGGTCGGTGTCGACGAAGCGCCACCCCAACTGCTGCCCGAGCCGCCGTCCGATGGCGGACTTCCCCGAGCCCGGCAATCCGACGAGAGCGATCGTCGGTTCTCCGACGACGCTAGCAATCTCCACGCTTCATCAACGTGCGGCGTTGCGGTCGGTGATCATCTTCGGCGTGATGAATACCAGCATTTCGGTCTTGTTGTAGGTGCGCTCGCGCGTCCGGAAAAGGGCGCCCAGGTAAGGCACTTCACCCAGCACCGGAATACGCGACTCGTTGTTGCTTTCGGTCATTTCGAAGATACCACCGATCACCACCGTGCCGCCGTTCTCCACCAGCACCTCGGTCTGCACATGCTTGGTGTTGATCGCGAAACCGGCCGTGGTCGCCTGCCCCACCGTGTCCTTGTTGACGTCCAGCGTCAGGATGATGTTGCCTTCCGGTGTGATCTGCGGTGTCACTTCCAGCTTGAGGTTGGCCTTGCGGAAAGCGATGGAGGTCGCACCGCTGGAGGTGGCCACCTGGTAAGGCAGTTCGGTACCTTGTTCGATCAACGCCTTGGTCTGGTCGGCCGTGACGACGCGGGGGCTCGACACCACCTTGCCCTTGCCGTCGGCCTCGAGGGCCGAGATTTCCAGGTTGAGCATGCGCGACAGACTGGAGTTGAACAGCGAAATCGCGAAGGTGCCGGGATCGATGCCATTGCCCCCCACGCCCTGGGAGGGCAGGTTCACGAAATTGCTCTGGGTGAACTGCGGGAAGGCGACGGTGGGGCTGGTCGACGTGCTGGTGGCCACGCCGTTCGTCACCGTGGTGGTGGTGCCACCGCCGGTCACGTTGGGATAGGTGCCGATCGCCGTGCGGCTGTTGATGGCGCCGCCACCGAGCTTGACGCCCAGCGACCGACCGAAGGTGTCCGATGCCTCGACGATGCGCGCCTCGATCAGCACCTGGCGCACGGGAACGTCGAGCTTCTGGATCAGTTCGGCGACCTGCGCCAGGCGCGTGGGCACGTCGGACACGAAGAGCTGGTTGGTGCGTGACTCCGCGATCACGCTGCCGCGCGGACTCAGGATACGAGACGCGTTGGAACCACCACCGCCCCCGCCCGCGCTGGCACCGGTGCCGGTCAGGCCCTGCGCGATCGTCAACGCCTTGGTGTAGTTGAGCTGGAACGACTGCGTGCGCAGGGGCTCGAGGGTTTCGATGGCCGCCTTGGCCTCGAACTCCATCTTTTCCTTGGCATTGATCTCGTCCTTCGGCGCGATCCACAACACGCTGCCGTTCTTGCGCATGCCCAGGTTCTTCGCCTGCATGATGATGTCCAGCGCCTGGTCCCAGGGCACGTCCTTCAGCCGGAGCGTCAGCGCACCCGTCACCGAATCGGATGTGACGATGTTGAAGTTCGTGAAATCGGCAATGACCTGCAGCAGTGAACGGATTTCGATGTTCTGGAAGTTCAGGGACAGCTTTTCGCCGCTGTAGCCGACACCCTGCGTCAGCTTGGTCGGGTCGACCTTGCGAGGACGCACTTCCACGACGAACTGGTTCTCGCTCTGGTAGGCGCTGTGCTCCCAGTCGCCCTTGGGCTCGATGGTCATGCGCACGCGGTCGCCGGACTGCTGCGCCGTGATCAGTTGCACCGGCGTTCCGAAATCGGCCACATCGAGGCGACGGCGCAGCCCTTCGGGCAAGGTCGACTTGGTGAACTCGACGACCAGGTTCTTGCCTTGCTGGCGGATGTCGACGCCCACCTGGTTGTTGGCCAGGTCGACGATCACCCGGCCGGTGTTGTCGGCACCCAGGCGGAAGTCGACATCGCGCAGCGGCAAGGTGTCGCGGTTGCGGTTCTCGGCGAAGCTGGCGGACGCCGACGCCGGGGCCGCCAGGGCGGCACCCGCCACGGGCTCGAGCGAGACGAGCAGCGAGCGGCCCTGGATCTCGGTCTTGTAGGCGGTGGCCTGTTTCAGGTTCAAGACCAGGCGCGTGCGCTCCCCGGCCTGGACCACGTTGATGGAACGCAGGTTGCCCTGGTTCACCTCGACGGCCGAGCGGCCGATCGCGTTGCTGACGCCCGGAAAATCAAGCGCGATCCGCGCCGGCGTCTGGATGGCGAAGCCGGCGGGCACCGTGCTCAGCGGCTGCGTGAGGTCGATGCGCACGACCTCCGCGCCGGACTGCATCGAGGTGGTCACCGACTCGATCGCGTTCTGCGCCTGCGCCGCCGCCATGGCGGCGAACATGCCGAGCGTGAGGCCGGCACCGCGGAGCCACCGTACAACCATCGTTTTTTGTTGACTCATTTCGACCTCTCTTGCAGTTCCAGCGTCGCCACGCGTTCGATCCATTCACCGGCGGCGTCCTGCACGATTTCACGCAAGCCGAGTTCGGTTTCGTTGATACGGGTAATGCGCCCGTAATTCAGTCCCAGGTAGTTGCCGACACGCACCTGGTAGAGCAACTTGTCCACGCGCACCAAGGCGATCGGCTGGCCGTTGCGGCTCATGCTGCCGACCATCGCCATCGCGTCCAGCGGAAAGGACTCGAGCGCCTCCTTGCGCCGCGTCAGTTCCGGACCGATGAGCCCCGAGGTCGAGGGCTGGGCGGAGTCCCGGCGCAACGCCTGCGTCAGTTTCTGGCTGTTGAACGGCTCGAACGCCGCGCCCTCGGTATACGCCTGCGGCGTGAATTTCTTGGGTTCCGTCAGGGGGGGAACCGTCGGCCGCACCTTCGTGCGCTCTTCGACCATCCACTGCTGCAGGTCCTTCTGTTCAGCCCCCCAGCATCCACTGAGGAGCATCACCACGGCGCAGAGTCCCAACGCTTTGGCGCTTCTCATTTTTTCTTCGCTCCGGATGCCGCTGTACGCCGCTGGGTGGCCTGCTCTTCTTCGTCGAGGTAGCGGTAGGTGCGCGCGGTGGCGTCCATGGTCAACGCGCCATCCTTCTGCGGCGTGATCGACAGGTTGTTCAGGGTGACGATGCGCGAAAGGTTGGCGACGTCGGCCACGAAAGCACCCATGTCGTGGTATTTCCCGCTGACGCGAACCGCGATCGGCAACTCGGCGTAGTAATCCCGAACGGCCACCTGGCCCGGTCGGAACAGCTCGAACTGCAGGCTGCGGCCCAGGCCGGCCTGGTTGATGTCGGACAGCAAGGCGTCCATTTCCGCCTTGCTGGGCAATTGCTTCTCGAGCAGAGTCACGTACTGCTGGGCCTGCTCGCGCTGCTTCTTCAGGAGGTCGAGGTTGGCTGCCTGCGCCACCTTCTTCTGGTAGTCCGCGCGAAGGGTCACTTCCTTGGCACGCTCGGCCTCCAACTCGTCATTGGAGTTGGTCAGCCACGCGAACCACAGTGCGACCAGCACGAGGGCCGTGACGGCAACGGAGAGGAGATAGCGCGGAACAGCAGGCCAGACCGACGGGTCGTTCGGATTGAGCCCTTTGAACTGCTCGGAGAAGCGCCGCAGTGCGTCGCCAACGTCGACTTTCGGAGCGGATTTTCTGGTCGCCATGGACAGGTCCCCTTAGCCTTTGGCAGGTGCTGCGACAGCACCTTTGGCCGGCGCAGAAGCCGCACCGGCGGCTGGCTTCTGAACGTCGGTCGGACGTTTCAGGCCGATGCGCATCGTAAAGTTCGCGACCCGGCGCTGGTCACGCGGGCTCAACGCGACGGTGCCCGCCGTGATCTCCACAAGCTCGGGTTTGACCAGCCACGGGCTGCTGTTGCCGAGATTGCGCAGCAATTCGGAAACGCGCTCGTTCGACTGCGCCATGCCCTGCAATGTGACGGCCCGATCGTCTTGTTTCATGCTGGCGAGGTAGACGCCATCCGGCAGTTGCCGCACCAGTTCATTCAGCAGATGCACGGGCATGTTGCGGTCGCCCTGCAGATCTTCCACGGCCTGTTGACGCGCCTTCAAGGCGGCGATCTCGGCCTGCAGCGTCGCAATTTCCTTGATCTCGGACTCGAGCTTCTTGATCTCGGTCTGCAGATAATTGTTCTTCGCCTGCTGGCTGGAGATCTGCGCCTGAAACCAGACGTAACCAGCGCCCGCGATCAGACCACCGAGCAGCGCGGCGGCGCCCAGCGTGGCATAGAAGCTCTCGCGGCGACGCTTGCGCGCCGCCTCGCGGTGCGGCAGTAGGTTGATCAGGATCACTGCAGAAACCTCCGCATCGCCAAACCGCACGACGTCAGATAAGAGGGTGCCTCACGCTTGACTTTCTTCTCCCGAATGCCAGCGCTGATCTCCATTCCCTCGAAAGGATTCACCAGGGAGCAGGCGAAGGAGGTCTGCCGTGTCACCGCGCTGGTCAGTCCCGGAAGTGCCGCAGAGCCGCCGGCGAGCAGAACGTAGTCCACCCGGTTGTGCGGCGTGCTCGTGAAGAAGAACTGCAAGGCGCGCGCGATTTCCTGGGCGATGCTGGCCACGAAGGGCTTGAGCACACCCGCGTTGTAGTCGTCGGGCAGGTCGCCGCTTCGCTTCTTGCCCTCGGCTTCTTCGACAGAAAACCCGTACTGACGAACGATGAGTTGCGTCAGCTGCGCGCCCCCGAAGGCCTGATCACGGTCGTACAGCACTTCCTGATTGCGCAAGACCTGCATGCTGGTCGTGTAAGCGCCGACTTCGAAGAGCGCCACGACGGCGTCACGCCCTTGGCCAGGAAGCTGCTCGATCAGCCGCGCCGTGGCAAGCCGCGAGGCGTAGGACTCCACATCCAGAATCATGGCCTTGAGACCGGCTGCTTCGGCCAAGCCCTGTCGGTCCTGCACCTTCTCCTTGCGCGACGCGGCGATGAGGACTTCGACGTCGCCCGCCGAACCGGCGCTCGGGCCCATGACACAGAAGTCAAGGCTGACTTCGTCCAGCGAAAAGGGGATGTATTGGTTCGCCTCCGATTCGACCTGAAGTTCGAGTTCCTGCTCGCTCATGCCCCCGGGAAGGATGATTTTCTTGGTGATGACGGCAGAAGGCGGCAGCGCGAGGGCCACATTGCGGGTTTTCGTGCCACTCTTGCGAACCACGCGGCGCACGGCCTCGGCCACCTCATCGAACTTCTCGACGTTACCGTCCGTGATCCAGCCGCGCTCGAGTGGCTCGATGGCGCAACGCTCCAGCACCAGTTTTCCGCCGGCATCGCGGCCCAGTTCGACCAGCTTGACGCTGGACGAACTCACGTCCAGCCCGACCAACGGCGAGGGCTGACGACGAAACAACGATCCGAAGGCGGTCAAGGTCTATCCCATCCGTTTGTAACGATTGGAAAAATTTGCGTATGGTTGCATGCTAGCAGCAAGATCACGCGACCTCCAAGAATCACGAACGGCCCGCCGCTGAGGCGTTGTCAAAAGTTCACGCAGACGTTCGCTTCTGCAACTTACGTGACGCGGCACGTATTTCGGTGCATTCGGCGCCAGCGAGTCCCCGCTTACGGAATCGGCGTTTTTATAATGCGCGGTGACTCAGTCCCCCTCCATGCCCGATTCTCCCCGCCCCGCGCGCCCGAAAAAAACCGCTCCGGCGCGCCCCCTGTGGCTGACATGGCTGCTGCGCCTGTTGGCCTGGGGCGTCGGTATCGCCGTCGCCGGTGTCGTCGCGATCGTCTGCATCATCGCCGTCGCGCTCGCGGTGGCGTATCCCAACCTACCCGATATTTCCGAACTCGCCGACTACCGGCCGAAGCTCCCCCTGCGGGTGTTTTCGTCCGAAGGTGTCCTCATCGGCGAATTCGGTGAAGAGCGCCGCAATCTCACACCCATCTCCACCATCCCGAAGGTCATGAAGGACGCCGTTCTGGCCGCCGAGGATGCGCGCTTCTACGACCACGGCGGCGTTGACTACAAGGGGCTGGTGCGCGCGGGCCTGGCGAACATGAACCGCGTGAAGAGCCAGGGCGCATCCACCATCACCATGCAGGTGGCGCGCAATGTCTACCTGAGCTCGGAGAAGACGCTGACGCGCAAGATCTACGAAGTGCTCCTGACCTTCAAGCTGGAGCATCTGCTCAGCAAGGACCAGATCTTCGAGATCTACCTCAACCAGATCTACCTCGGCAACCGGGCCTACGGCTTCGCCGCCGCTTCGGAGGCCTACTTCGGCAAACCGCTGACAGACATCACGATCGCCCAGGCCGCGATGCTCGCGGGCCTGCCGAAGGCGCCGGGCGCCAACAATCCTGTGAGCAACCCGTCGCGCGCACGCGGCCGCCAGTTGTATGTGATCGACCGCATGCGCGATGCCGGCTTCATCACTGCCGAGCAGGCAGCCGACGCCAAGAAGGAAGAACTGCACCTGCGGGATGGGGCCGACCCCACGCGCCTGCACGCCGAATACGTGGCCGAAACGGTTCGCCAACTGATGTACAGCCAGTACGGCGACAGCACCTACACGCGGGGGCTGAAGGTCTACACCTCGCTGGTCGCCGCCGACCAGGCCGCCGCTTACCGGGCGTTGCGCAAGGGGATCATGGACTACGAGCGTCGGCAGATCTACCGCGGACCCGAGAAGTTCGTCGACCTGCCCGATGACCCGAAGGAATTGGACGAAGCGGTCGACGATGCCCTGGCCGAACACCCGGACAACGGGGACGTGATGTCCGCCGTGGTGCTGAAGGCGAATGCGAAGGAGATCACGGCCGTGCGCGCCAATGGCGACGTATTGCAGATCACCGGCGATGGGCTCAAGCCGGCGCAGTCCGGGCTGTCGGACAAGGCACCGCCGAACATCAAGGTGCGCCGTGGTGCGGTGATCCGCGTCGCCCGGACCCCCAAGAACACCTTCGAGATCACCCAGCTCCCCGAGGTCGAGGGCGCATTCGTCGCGCTCGACCCGCGCGACGGCGCGGTCAAAGCGATGGTCGGTGGCTTCGACTTCAGCAAGAACAAGTTCAACCATGTGACGCAGGCCTGGCGTCAGCCAGGGTCGAGCTTCAAGCCCTTCATCTACTCCGCGGCGCTCGAGAAAGGCTTCTCGCCCTCGACGGTGATCAACGACGGCCCCCTCTTCTTCGACGCCGGCACCACCGGCGGCCAGCCCTGGGAGCCCAAGAACTACGACGGCGGTTTCGAAGGCCCGATGTCGATGCGCCGGGCGCTGATGAAGTCCAAGAACATGGTGTCGATCCGGATCCTGCAGTCGATCGGCACGCGCTACGCGCAGGACTGGATCGGCAACTTCGGTTTCGAGAAGGAAAAGCACCCGGCCTACCTGCCCATGGCGCTGGGCGCCGGCTCGGTCACGCCGATGCAGATGGCGACGGCCTATTCGGTGTTCGCCAACGGCGGCTACCGCGTGAACCCCTACCTGATCACGCGCGTGACCGACCACAAGGACAAGGTCCTGGTCGAGACCCAGCCGCCGCTGCTCAACGAGAGCATGCGCGCCATCCCGCAGCGCAACGCCTTCATCATGGACAGCCTCCTGCAATCGGTGGCGAGCGGCGGGACGGCCGCGAAGGCGCAGGCCACGCTCAAGCGCCCCGACATCTACGGCAAGACCGGCACGACCAACGATTCGCTGGACGCCTGGTTCGCCGGCTTCCAGCCCACCATGACCGCCATCGCCTGGATCGGCTACGACACCCCGCGCAAGCTGGGCGACCGCGAAACCGGCGGCGGCCTGAGCCTGCCGATCTGGATCAGCTTCATGGAAACCGCCCTCAAGGGCGTGCCGGTGACCGAGCCCACCGCACCGGCGGGCGTGGTCAATGTCGGCGGGGAGTTGTATTACGACGACTACGGACCGGGCCGAGGCGTGACCAGCCTGGGGGTCGATGCCGCATCGACCAGCGGCGAACCGATCACGGGGGCACCCATCGGCGCCCCGCCCCCGCCCGAGGAGCGCAACCGCATCCTCGACCTGTTCCGCAATTGAGTGGGTCGCTCAGGCCGAGAAATCGAGTCGGAGCCCGGCCTGGAGCGATGCCTCGCGCGACAGGTTCGAGAAGAATTCTTCGCCGGTCTTGGTGTCGACCCATGCCGTGCCGTCGTGCCGGTAGTGGTAGCCGCCGGAGCGTGCGGCCAACCAGATCTCCTGCAGCGGCTTTTGCAGGTTGACGATCAACTGGCTCCCGTTGGGGAAGCTCAAGGTGATCATCCCGCCGACCCGCTGATTGTCGATGTCGGCCTCCGTGGCGTCGTTCAGGCGGTCGCAGGCGCACTCGATGGCGGCCAGGGCAGATTCCGCACGATCCATGTACTCGAGGTCGGTCATTACAATTTCGCGATGTTGAACGTCCGTCAAATTCTAATGAGCGCCGTCGGCCTCGCTGCCATCGGGGTCGGCTTGGCCGGCTGCGGTCTCAAGGGCCCGCTGTATATGCCCACGGTGCCGGAGGCTGCCAACCGCGCCACGTTGCCGAGCCTGATCCTCCCGTCCACGCGCAGTGAGGCAGCGACAGCGGCGCCGGCCGATGCCGCCGTGACACCGCCCGCCGCGGCCAGCAGTGCACCCGCGAGCACGGGGGGCGCCAAGTGACACCCCCTCTTCTCCCTGGCCATCCTCATGTGGCCGTACGCGACGGCATGCTGCACGTGGAGGCGTTGTCGCTCGACGCGCTGGCCCGCGAGCACGGCACGCCGCTGTTTGTCTATTCGAAGCAGTGGATGCTCGACGCGCTGGCGGCCTACCGCCGCGGCTTCGAGGGCCGCGACGCCCTGGTCTGCTACGCGATGAAGGCGAACTCATCGCTCGGCGTGCTGCGCGTCTTCGCCGAAGCGGGCTGCGGATTCGACATCGTGTCGGGCGGCGAACTGGCACGGGTGTTGGCCGCAGGTGCCGACCCGGCCAAGGTGATTTTCTCGGGCGTCGGCAAGACGCGCGACGAGATGCGCCAGGCGCTGGCCGCGGGCATCGCCTGCTTCAATGTGGAGAGCGAAGCCGAGCTCGACGTGCTCAATGCGGTGGCCCTTGCGCAGAAGCAGCGCGCCCGCATCAGCATTCGCATCAACCCGAACGTCGACCCGAAGACACACCCCTACATCTCGACCGGCCTCAAGGGCAACAAGTTCGGCGTGGCGCACGACCGTGCGCTGCATGCCTATCGCCATGCGGCCTCTCTGCCGGGTATCGAGGTGGTGGGCATCGACTGCCACATCGGCTCGCAGATCACCGAAGCCTCGCCCTATCTCGATGCGCTGGAGCGCGTGCTCGACCTGGTCGAGACCATCGAGCAGGCCGGCATCCCGCTGCACCACCTCGACTTCGGCGGTGGCCTGGGGATCGACTACAACCACGACACGCCACCGGCCGCCGACGTGCTGTGGAAGCAGTTGCTCGCGCGCCTGGACGCGCGCGGCTTCGGCGATCGCCAGCTGATCGTGGAACCCGGCCGCTCGCTGATCGGCAACGCCGGCGTCTGCGTGACCGAGGTGCTCTACACCAAGCCGGGCGAGGACAAGAACTTCTGCATCATCGACGCGGCCATGAACGACCTGCCGCGTCCGGCGATGTACCAGGCCTTCCACCAGATCGTGCCGCTGGCCGAACGTTCGGCGGGTACTTCGACGACCTACGACGTGGTCGGCCCGATCTGCGAGAGCGGTGACTGGATCGGCCGCGACCGGGCACTGAATGTGGTTGAAGGCGACCTGCTGGCCGTGCTCTCGGCCGGCGCCTATTGCATGTCGATGGCCAGCAACTACAACAGCCGTGGCCGCGCCGCCGAGGTGCTGGTGAGCGGCGACCGCGCCACGCTGATCCGCCGGCGCGAAAGCGTCGACGACCAGCTGCGCGCCGAGCACTTCGACTGAGCACAGCCGCAGCGCAGCCCCTTACTTCGAGGGCTGCGCGCGCGACACGGCGGCGGGGCGTGACGCCACGCCCTTCTTCTGGCGCACGAAGTGCCCCACGCGCCAGGCCAGCAGCACGGCCACGATGCCGGCATAGACGAACACTTCGTTGAAGTTGTTCTTGCCCGCACGCAGCCAGAAGAAATGCAGCAGGCCCAGCCCTGCGATCAGGTAGACCAGCTTGTGCAGCCGCTGCCAGCGCTTGGCGCCCAGGGCCTTGATCGCGCGGTTGAACGAAGTCGCGGCCAGCGGCGTGAGCAGCACGAACGCCGCGAAACCGACCAGGATGAACGGCCGCTTGGCGATGTCCTTCGCGATCTCGGGCACGTCGAATCCCATGTCGAACCAGCCGTAGCTCAGCAGGTGGATGACGACGTAGAAGTACGCGAACAGCCCGAGCATCCGCCGGTAGCGCGCCAGCCCGTTGAGCTTGAACATCACGCGCAGCGGCGTCACGGCCAGCACGATGCACAGGAAGCGCAAGGTCCAGTCGCCGGCCGAACGGATCAGGTACTCGGCCGGATTGGCGCCCAGCCCGTCGGTGAACGCGCCGTAGACGAGCCATGCGAAGGGCGCCAGGCACGCGAGGAAGACGATCGGCTTGGCCGCCGGATGCAGCAGCAGCTTGTTCACGGTCGCGGCAATCGACACGGGCTGGCTCTCAATAGAACGTCTTCAGGTCCATGCCCGCATAGAGCTGCCCGACCTGCGCCTCGTAACCATTGAAGAGCTGCGTCTTGGTGCGTTTGGCGAAGAGGCCGCTGCCGTCGCCGATGCGGCGTTCGGTCGCCTGGCTCCAGCGCGGGTGATCGACGTTCGGGTTCACGTTGGAATAGAAGCCGTACTCGTTGGCCGCGGCCTTGTTCCACGCGGTGCCCGGCTCCTTCTCGACGAAGCGGATCTTCACGATCGACTTAGCGCTCTTGAAACCGTACTTCCATGGCACCACCAGGCGCACCGGCGCGCCGTTCTGGTTAGGCAGCACCTCGCCGTACATGCCGAAGGTGAGCAGCGTGAGCGGATGCATCGCCTCGTCCATGCGCAGGCCTTCGGCATAGGGCCAGTCGAGTACGCGTGAGCCGACGAAGGGCATGGTCTTCGGGTCGGCCAGCGTCACGAACTCGACGTACTTCGCGCCGCCCTGCGGCTCGACCTTCTTGATGAGTTCGGCCAGCGAATAACCGACCCACGGGATCACCATCGACCAGCCTTCGACACAGCGCAGGCGGTAGATGCGTTCTTCCTGCGCGCTGAGCTTGAGGAGGTCTTCGATGCCGTACTTGCCGGGCTTGTTTACCAGGCCCTCGACCTCGACCGTCCACGGCCGTGTCTTGAGCGTGCCGGCGTTCTTGGCAGGGTCTGCCTTGTCGGTGCCGAACTCGTAGAAATTGTTGTAGCTCGACGCATCCTTGTAGTCGGTGAGCTTCTCCATCGTCTGCGCGCCGGGCACGTTGGACTTGGCACCCTTCAGCGCCGCCAGCTTGCCGGGCGCCGTGGCCTGCGCCAGCGCATCGCGCGCCGCCCACGACGCCAGGGCGGCACCGGCCGCGCCGCCGGCCAGGAGCTTGAGCATGTCGCGGCGGCCTTCGTAGGCCGCGCGGGGCGTGATGTCGCTGGAAGCCGCGTGGATGAAACCGCGGTCGATGAGGTCTTGACGGGAACGATGGGACATGACGCGCCTTTCAATGATGAGGGGGTGGTTCACCCTCAATTCGTTGCAGAACCCGATTTGGTTACGCAGCACCGGCGCGTTTGGATCAAAGCGTGCCGTAGCTGTGCAAACCGCTCAGGAACATGTTCACGCCGAGGAAGGCGAAGGTCGTCACCGCCAGGCCGCCCAGCGCCCACCAGGCCGCCACGGTGCCGCGCAGGCCCTTGACCAGCCGCATGTGCAGCCAGGCTGCATAGTTGAGCCAGACGATCAGCGCCCAGGTTTCCTTCGGGTCCCAGCTCCAGTAGCCGCCCCAGGCATCCGCCGCCCACAGCGCGCCGAGCACCGTGGCGATGGTGAAGAAGGCGAAGCCGACGGTGATGGACTTGTACATGACGTCGTCCAGCACCTCGTTGGCCGGCAGGCGTGCCGCGATGCGCTTGCGCCCGAGCAGGATGCCGGCGGCGATCAGCGCCGAGATGCCCGCATAGACGACCCAGTAGCTGCCGCCCGCCTCCTGCACCCGCTGACGGAAGGCCACAGGCACGAAGCACAGCGCCACGCCCAGCAACCAGATCGGCGTGAGCTTGTACCAGCGCGTCTCCTGGGCCTGTTCCTTGATGAGGTAGGCGAAGGCCACCATCGCGGCCAGCGCGAAGGTGCCATAGCCGATGAAGTTGGCCGGCACGTGCAGCTTCATCCACCAGCTCTGCAAGGCCGGCACCAGCGGCTGGATCTCGTGGGCCTCGCGCACCAGCGTGTACCAGAGCAGGAAGCCGACGGCCGCGCTCACCACGAGCATCACGAAGGCACCGACGGCGCGCGTGGCGTAGCGCTCCTCGAAGTACAGGTAGAAGGTCGCCGTCAGCCAGCAGAACAGCACGAAGACCTCATACAGGTTGCTCACCGGGATATGGCCGATGTCCGGGCCGAGCTGGTGGCTTTCGTACCAGCGGACCATGGTGCCGATCAGCGCCATCGTGACGCCGGCCCAGGCGATGCGCGAGCCGATCATCTCCATGGCGTCGCCCTGCTTCTCACCGAACAGGCCCAGCCAATAGAAGAGCGTGCTCATGAAGAACAGCACGCTCATCCAGAGGATGGCCGATTGGCTCGACAGGAAATACTTGAGCCAGAACACCGTATCGGCACGCGCGAGATCGCCTTGGTAGGAGCTCACCGCGAGCAACGACGCGGCAGTGACCACCACCGCCAGCACCCGCAAGGGGCGCCAGAACCAGCCAAGCCAGATCACTGCGGCCAGTGCTGCCAAGAGGATCGGCTTCTCGTAGTAGTCCATCGAGCCGCCGTAGCGCGAGAAGGCGAAAAGCCCCCCGGCCACAACCAGCGCTGCGAACACCCAGTCGAAGGCGTTGCGCCGCGTCAGCCAGCTGTCGTTGAGGGTCAGTGTCGTGGTCGTCATGGCGCCGGTTCCTTGTGGAGATCGAGCAGCTTGTTCTTGAGATTGTCGAATTCGCGGTCGCTGTCCATCGTGCGGCGGTTCACCGAGAAGGCCATCGTGGCGCCGCTGCCGCCGGTGCCCTCGGGCACCAGCCAGATCCACAGCCTGCGTTCGCGCACGTACAGCATGGCGAAAATGCCGACGATCAGCAACAGGCACCCGAGATAGACAACGCTCTTCCCAGGGGCGCGCGCCACCTGGAACACGCTGGCCTGCACCTGCTTGAAGTCGGTCATCATCATCGCGAACGGTGCCGGGTAGAAATGCGCGTCGCTCATGGCCAGCACCGCCTGGGTGAGGAAGGCCTGCGACTTGTCGTCACCCGGCAGCGCTGCCAGGCCGGCGCGCTCGCGGCTCAGGTTGAGCACTTCGAACAGCACCTCGTTGAGGATGCGCACCAGCACCGCGCCGGCGCGCGCGCGCTCGGCCTCCGGCACGTTCAGCTCCATGAATTCGGCGATGGCCTGCCAACCGCCCTTGCTGGTCGCATCGACCTTGACGCGTTCGATGCCGGCGAAGAGCGCCAGCGCACGCGTGGTGGAGGCGCGCAGCTGCTCGGCCAGTTCGGGCCGCTGCGGATCGCTGGCGCGCGCAACGTAGCGCTCCACCGCACGGGCGCGCAGCGCGTCGTCCGCCAGCGCATCGCGCATGCGCGTGAAGCCGTCCATCGAACCGTTCTCGTCCGCCGGCACGCGCAGGTAGCGGAACGGGTCTTCGGGCCGCTCGCGCATGCCCAGCAGGAACACCGGCTGGCCGTCGCCGGTGTCGACCGGCACCATGTAGTTCTGGTATTCGCGCGCCTGGCCGGCCGCGTCGCGCAGCTTGTAGCCGATGCTCGGGCCGATGTTGCGCAGCACCTTCGGCTTGTTGGTCTTGTTGGCGGCACCCAGGCGGGACTCGAGGCTGTGCTGCAGGTCGACCTTGCGGACATCGGCGCCACTGGTCATCGGACCGTTCGCCTCGTCGCCGAAGTTCTCGACGTTGATGACGCGCAGCGCGACGTATTCGAGCGTGAGCTTGTCGCTGCCGTTGGTGATGTCGGAACTGCCGCCGATCGTGCCTTCGAGTTCGAAGGGCTTGGCCGCCGCGGCCATCGGCACCGCCTTGAGCTTCACGGTCGAACCGCCGTCGTCGAAGCTCGACTGGTAGATCTCCACGCCCTTGTAGCTGGCCGGGTGGTTGACCTCGATGCGCGCGGGCACCTCGGCGCCGGTCTCGCGGTCGTGCAGCACCACCTCGCTCGCGAAGAGCTTGGGCATGCCGGTCGAGTAGTAGTCGACGATGAACTTCTTCAGTTCGATGGCGAAAGGTAGCTCCTGCAGCAACACGCCGTCGGACTGGTTCAGGATGGCCACGCTCGAGCGGCCGCCTTCGGGCACCAGGATGTTGCCGCGGAAGGTCGGGTTGGAGGGCGACAGCCGGTGCTCGGCCGGCACGTCGGCGATCATGCCGCCACCGGTGAACACGCTCTTGCCGTTGAACCAGGTCTGCGCGCGCACCACCAGGTCGCCGTCGAACAGGCCGCCGATGCAGATCAGCACGATGGCGCTGTGCGCGGCGATGTAGCCCAGCTTGTGGGCACCGCCGGCACGCGCCGCCACCATCCAGCCGGCGCCTTCGCGATGCTGCAGCTTGACCTTCCAGCCGCCGCCGGCCAGGAGCTGGCCGATGCGTTGCGCCGCCGCCTCGGGCGCCTCGCCGAGCGTGGCCGCGGCGCGCTGGCCGAAGGCCTTGAGGCTCTGGGCGCGGATGTCTTCCTTGAAGGTCTTGAGGTCCTTCAGGATGTGCGGCGTGTTGCGCGCGATGCACAGCGAGGTACTGATCACCAGGAACAGCAGGATCAGCAGGAACCACCAGGCGCTGTAGATCGCATCGAGCCGTGCGGCACGGAACAGCTCGGCCCAGAAGGGTCCGAACTGGTTGACGTAGTTGCCGAAGGGCTCGTGCTGCTTGAGCACCGTGCCGATGATCGAGGCGATGCAGATGATCGTCAGCAGCGCGATCGCGAAGCGCATCGACGAGAACAGCTCCACCCCGGCGCGAAGTGCCTGGGGGCCGCGGCGGACGCGGAGACCGTGGGTGGAGACTGACATGCGAGGTGCAGGAGGGGAAAAGAGGCGCTCTCAAAAGCAAGAAGGCGGGCCATCCGTCTGGATCGGCCCGCCTGGTTGGGTCGGTTTGCCGGCGCTTAGTTCACGCGCAGAACACCGCGATCGACGGGGCGATCAACGCAGGCCGGCGATGTAATCCGACACCGCCTTGATCTCGCGGTCGTTCAGCTTGGCCGCGACGCCGGTCATCTGGGGGCTGTTGGCGCGCACGCCGTCGCGGAAGGCCACGAGCTGGGCGGTGGTGTAGTCGGCGTGCTGTCCACCCAGGCGCGGGTACTGCGCGGGCAGGCCGGCGCCGTTGGGGCTGTGGCAGCTGGCGCAGGCCGGGATGGTGCGGTCGGCAATGCCGCCGCGGTAGATCTTCTCGCCGAGCGAGACGAGGTCCTTCTCCTTGGCGAAGCCGGGCTTGACCGTCTTCGAACCCACGAACCAGGCGACGTTGCGCATGTCCTCGTCCGACAGGGCCGAGGCATAGGGTTTCATGATGGCGCTCTTGCGCTTTCCGGACTTGAACTCCTGCAGCTGCTTGAGGATGTACTCGGGATGCTGCTGCGCCAGCTTGGGGTTGGCCGCGATGGCCGAGTTGCCGTCGGCGTTGTGGCACGACGCGCAGCTCTGGCTGTTGGCCGGCGTGGCGTTGAAGATCGTGTCGCCCTTGGCCGGATCGGGCTTGGCCGGCTTGGCCGCCGCTGCAGCCCCCGCGGCGGCGGGCTCCTGAGCGAAGGCACCGCCGACGGCGGCGCCCAAGATGATGGCTGCAAGCAGGTGAGAGGCAAACAACTTCATGTCGGGGGCTCGTTTTTGTGGCGCAAAACCCCGCGATTCTACAATGGTGCATCGTTCCGAAAGCCTTCTCATGACCTCCCCTGCGCCCTCACCGGCCACCGCAACGCCGCCGGCGGCGCCTGCACCCGACCGGATCCGCGCGGCCCTGGGCTGGCTGCACACTGCCCATTTCCTCACCAGCGCCCCCCAGCTGGAGCACCTGCCGGCCTTCGATCTGCCCGAGATCGCCTTCGTCGGCCGCTCCAATGCCGGCAAGTCGACCGCCATCAACACGCTGACGCAGCAGACCCGCCTGGCCTTCGCCTCCAAGACCCCCGGCCGCACCCAGCACATCAACCTGTTCGGCCTGGGCAAGCAGAAGGTCGACGACGCCGTGCTGGCCGACCTGCCCGGCTACGGCTATGCCGCGGTGCCGCGCGAGGCCAAGCTGCGCTGGCAGCGGGTGATGGGCAACTACCTCATCACCCGCGAAAACCTGCGCGGCGTGGTGTTGATGTGCGACCCGCGCCACGGCATGACCGAGCTCGATGAGATCCTGCTGGAGGTCATCCGCCCGCGCGTCGAGCAAGGCCTCAAGTTCCTGATCCTGCTGACCAAGTCGGACAAGCTCACGCGCTCCGACGGCGCCAAGGCGCTGTCCATCATGCGACTGCAGGCCGGCGGCGGCGAGGTCAAACTGTTTTCGGCGCTGAAGAAGCAAGGCGTCGACGAGGCTGCCGAACTGCTCTGGCGCTGGGCGCATCCCGAGCCCTGACGCCGGTGGCACCGGTCGGCCGGCCCCTGAGCCACCGGAGTCCACCGCATGATCGAGACCTTCCAGCGCACGCTGCCCAACGGCATCACGCTCAGCTGCCGCGCCAGCGGCACACCCGGGCGCCCGCTCATGGTGTTCCTGCACGGCTTCCCCGAAGGCGCCTTCATCTGGGACGAACTGCTGGAGCACTTTGCGCAGCCGGCCCATGGCGGCTTCCGCTGCATCGCGCCCAACCTGCGCGGCTTCGAGCAGTCCAGCGCACCGCCCGCCGTCGAGGACTACCGCCCCCACCTGCTGGTGCAGGACATCCGCCAGCTCGCTGCCACGGAAAGCGCCGACGGCATCATCGACACGCTGGTGGCGCACGACTGGGGCGGCGCCTTCGGCTGGGGCTTCGCCAACGCCTTTCCGCAGCAGCTTCGGCGCCTGGTCATCCTGAATTCACCCCACCCCGGCACCTTCGCGCGCGAGCTGCGCGAGAACCCGGCGCAGCAGAAGGCCAGTGCCTACATGCACTTCCTGGCCCGCCCGGACGCCCCGGCGTTGCTCGCCGAAAACGACTACCGCCGCATGTGGCCCTTCTTCACGGCGATGGGTGCGGGCGCCGAGCGCTTCGGCTGGCTGACCGAGACGGTCAAGGACCAGTACCGGGCGTTGTGGGATGCGGGCCTGCGCGGCGCCTGCAACCTCTATGCGGTGACGCCCCTGAAACCGCCGCTGCAAGGCCAATCGCCCGATGCGATCCCGATGCTGCCGCGCGAGCGGCTCACCGTCGACGTGCCGACGCTGGTGCTCTGGGCACTCGACGACAGCGCCCTGCTGCCGGCCCTGCTCGACGGGCTCGACGACTACGTGCCCGCGCTCGAGGTGGTGAAGGTTCCCGACGCAACCCACTGGATCGTCCATGAGCAGCCGCAGCGGGTGATCGCCGAGATCGCTGCTTTCGTCCGGCGCGATCAGTAGACCGGCTGTTCGCCCTCGGGGCGCGTCTTGAAGCGCCGGTGCACCCAGTAGTACTGCGATGGCATCGCGTCGATGTAGCCCTGCAGCCGCTGGTTCATCAGCGCGGTGTCCGCCACCACGTCGTCGCTCGGGAAATCCTGCCAGGCCGGCAGCACCTCGATGTCGTAGCCGGTGGGAGTCAGGCGCGAGACGATCGGCACCACCTTGGCCTTGCCCAGACGCGCGAAGCGCGACAGCGACGGGATGGTCGAGGCCTGGATGCCGTAGAAAGGCACGAAGACCGTCTGGTCGCGCCCGAAGTCCATGTCGGGCAGCAGATACAGCAGCCCGCCCTTGCGCAGCCCGGCCACGATCGGCTTGATGCCCTCGGACCGGTTGAGCGTGATCACGTTGCCGAAGCGCTGGCGGCCTTCGCGAATCCAGTCGTCGATCAGCGGATCGCGCTGCGTCGTGTAGATGGTGGTGGACGGCC
The DNA here is from genome assembly GCF_030317205.1 of Variovorax sp. J2L1-78. Classification (NCBI taxonomy): domain Bacteria; kingdom Pseudomonadati; phylum Pseudomonadota; class Betaproteobacteria; order Burkholderiales; family Comamonadaceae; genus Variovorax; species Variovorax arabinosiphilus. The sequence goes on from NZ_JASZYB010000001.1 coordinate 2,603,796, forward strand.
GCGCCGTGTGCATGGTCAGCGCCGTGGCCGCCGCGTCGAGCCCGTAGAAATGCGGCGCGAACAGGATCATCGGGGCGCTGCCGTGCGCCATCTCCTCGATCTCGAGCGGCGCCCCGACCACGCGCAGGCGCTGCCGCACCACCGATTCCGGCGCATGCCACAGCCAGCTGCGGTCGAGCCAGGACTGCGCGACGAACACGAAGGTCTCGCGCGCGATGCGCCGCCGCTCGGCCGCCGATTTCTCCGGAAAGCACAGGGCCAGGTTGGTGTCGACCACATACCGGCGCGGCACGGCCACCGTATGCAGCAGGCGACCCAGCACCATGCCGAACCCGCGCGACACCCGCAGCGGAACATGGGCCATCGCCCGCATGAAGACGATGCCCAGGCGGCTGCCAACGCTCATGCTGCCGCGCTTTCGGGCGCTTCGGCCTTGGGTTGCTTGAAGCGGGCGTAGTCCCAGACGTACTGCCCGGGCAAGCGCCGGATCAACGCCTCGACGCCGGCATTGAGCGCCGTCGCGGCCTGCTCGGGCGTCGAGCGCGGGTCGCTCATCGCGGTGCCGTCGAAGGCTTCGAAACGAATCGCATAGCGCGCACCGCGCAGGCGCTCGCACACGCACAGAAACACGTGCGCACCGGTCTGTTGCGCGAGGCGCTGCAGCAAGGTCATCGTGTAGGCCGGCCGGCCGAAGAATGGCGCCCAGACGCCCTGCCCGAGCGGCGGCACCTGGTCGGGGAGCATGCCGGTGTAGCCGCCCGCGCGCAGCGAGCGGATCAACCCGCGAACGCCCGCCACGCTGGTCGGCAGCATCTGCAGGCCGGCCCGGTCGCGCGAGCCCTTGACCAGTTCGGCCATCCAGGCCTTGCGGGGGGGCCGGTACAGGGCGGTGAGTGGTCCGTAAGTGCACTCGTAGCGCTCGGCGACGGCCTGGCCGCACAGTTCCCAACTGCCCAGGTGCGGCGTGATGAAGATGACGCCCTTGCGTTCGTTCATCGCCGCCTCGAAGCCCTCGGCGCCCTCCCAGCGCACGATGCGCGGCAGCACGCTCTCGCCGCGCGGGCGCGACCACAGCCAGGGCAGTTCGGCCGCCATCGCGCCGGCCGCACCGATGGCCGGGCGGTACTGCGCGGGCGTGAAGCCCGCGGCCGCGGCGTTGGCGCGGAAGCGGCGCCGGTAGTCGGGCGCCATCCACCACACCAGCCAACCGAACACCACGCCGAGCCGCTGCATCCAGGGCAGCGGTACGCGGGCGAGCAATCGGAAGAGAAAGATCATTCGGGGAAGTGGGAGGCGGTTACTCGCTTGATGCCCGAATGCAAGGGCGGCCGGGCTGGAATACAATGAAATTGTCGCTGAGTTACGGAACTACTTGCAGGGCGACACGCACAAGCGCCGAGCGATTGTGCCTTGGCCGAAACGGCCGTCTGCTAAAGCGTTCGCCAGAGCTCCCCACGGAATCGGCAACGCGCCTTTCAACCTGATGGAGTATTTAAAGCACATGGCGAACGATTTCCTCTTCACGTCCGAATCCGTCTCCGAAGGCCACCCCGACAAGGTGGCCGACCAGATCTCCGACGCGATCCTCGACGCGATCTTCGAACAGGATCCGCGCAGCCGCGTGGCCGCCGAGACGCTGACCAACACCGGCCTCGTGGTGCTCGCCGGCGAGATCACGACCAACGCGCACGTCGACTACATCCAGGTCGCGCGCGACACCATCAAGCGCATCGGCTACGACAACACCGACTACGGCATCGACTACAAGGGTTGCGCCGTGATGGTCTGCTACGACAAGCAGTCGAACGACATCGCCCAGGGCGTCGACCACGCAAGCGACGACCACCTCAACATTGGCGCCGGCGACCAGGGCCTGATGTTCGGCTACGCCTGCGACGAGACGCCCGAGCTGATGCCCGCGCCGATCTACTACGCGCACCGCCTCGTGGAACGCCAGGCGCAGCTGCGCAAGGACGGCCGACTGCCCTTCCTGCGCCCCGACGCCAAGAGCCAGGTCACGATGCGCTATGTCGACGGCAAGCCGCACAGCATCGACACCGTGGTCCTTTCCACGCAGCACCACCCGGATCAGAGCGAGACGGCCACCAAGATGAAGGCCTCGTTCAACGAAGCGATCATCGAAGAGATCATCAAGCCGGTGCTGCCCAAGGAATGGCTTCAGAACACGCGCTACCTGATCAACCCGACGGGCCGCTTCGTCATCGGCGGCCCGCAAGGCGACTGCGGCCTGACCGGCCGCAAGATCATCGTCGACACCTACGGCGGCGCCTGCCCGCACGGTGGCGGCGCGTTCTCGGGCAAGGACCCGTCCAAGGTCGACCGCTCGGCCGCCTACGCCGCGCGCTACGTGGCCAAGAACATCGTGGCCGCCGGCATCGCGCGCCAGTGCCAGATCCAGGTCGCCTACGCGATCGGCGTGGCCCAGCCGATGAACATCACGGTCTACACCGAAGGCACCGGCCTGATTCCCGACGACAAGATCGCCGAGTTGGTGCGCGAGCATTTCGACCTGCGTCCGAAGGGCATCATCCAGATGCTCGACCTGCTGCGACCGATCTACCAGAAGACCGCCGCCTACGGCCACTTCGGCCGCGAAGAGCCGGAGTTCACCTGGGAAGCGACGACCAAGGCCGCCGACCTGCGCGCGGCTGCCGGCCTCTGACCATTCTCCGGCTTCACCGTCGCACCGCGACGGCCTCGATCTCCACCCGCACCGGCGCGATCAACCCCGAAATGACGGTGGATCGCGCCGGTGCCGTTTCCGGCGCAAAGCGCTCGCCCCAGGCCGCATTGAAGGCCGGGTAGTCGTCCCCGTCGACCAGCCACACGGTCGCCTTGACCACGTCGGCCAGCGTGCAGCCGGCACGCACAAGGATGGCTTCGATCATGTCGAGCGCCACATGCGTCTGACCCGCAATGTCGGGCGCCGCAGGCTTCCCGTCGCGCATCGGCACTTGCCCCGACACGAAGACCAACGCGCCCTCGGCCACCACCGCCGGTGAGATCGGTTGCGTCTTTCCCGCCCGGACCACCGGCGGCCCGATGTGCGTGATGGCGTCCATCGCTCAATCGGGCTTGGCGCCGGAGGCCTGGACGATCTTGGCCCACTTGTCGGCCTCGACCTTCACGAAGGCCTTGAACTCCGTGGCGCTGCTGCCGCCCAGCGTGAAGCCGCGCGAGCCGAAGTACTCCTGGATGTCGGCGCTGGCCAGCGCCTTGTTCACTTCGCGATTGAGCTGCTCGACGACGGCCGGCGGCGTGGCAGCCGGCGCGAACAAGCCCTGCCACGACAGCGCCTCGAAGCCGGGGTAGCCGCTCTCGGCGATGGTCGGCACGTTAGGCAGCATTTTGTGGCGCGTCTTCGAGGTCACGGCGATCGGCTGCAGCTTGCCGGCTTCCAGTTGCGGCCAGACCACGAGGAAGTCGCCGAACATCGTGTCGATCTGCCCGCCCATCAGGTCGCTCAGCGCACCCGCGCTGCCGCGGTAGGGGATATGGAGCATCGACACCTTGGCCGACAGCTTGAACATCTCGCCGGTGAGGTGCATCGAGGTGCCGTTGCCGGGCGATCCGCAACTGATCGAGCCTGGCTTGGCCTTGGCCATCGCCACCACCTCGGCGACCGTCTTGCCCGCGAAGCCGGGGTTGCGCACCAGCACCAGCGGTGACGAGACGACGAGCGACACCGGCGCGAAGTCCTTCACCACGTCGTAGGGCAGCTTGGGGTACAGCGCGTTGGCGATGGCGTTGCTGCCGGTCACGCCCATGAGCAGCGTGTAGCCGTCGGGTGCCGACTTGGCGACGTAGTCGGCGCCGAGCGTGCCGCCGGCACCGGCGCGGTTGTCGACCACCACCGGCTGGCCCCACGCCGCCGCCAGCTTCTCGCCGATGCGGCGCGCCAGCAGATCGGTGCTGCCGCCCGGCGGAAAAGGCACGACGATGTGAATGGGCTTGGTCGGGAAACTCTGCGCCGCGGCCAGCGATGGCAGCAGCGCGGTGGCGGCCAGTGCCATGACGCCGCCAAGTGCGAGGTGCCGACTGCGTTGGAGAAGGGTGGTGGATGTCATCGTTTCACTCCTGGGGTTTCGTTGCATGGGGGTGGTTCGCGGTGGCAGCGTCGAGCGCGCCCCAGCCGCCGCCGCCGGCCGTCTCGATCACGAGGCGGTCGCCGGCCTGCCATTCGGTCCGGGCGCGGGCGCCCAGCGTCTCCACGATTCCATTCGCGCGCTCGATGCGCGCGGCCGACGACGCACCCGCGCCGCCGCCTTGCGCACCGCGCGCCTGCGACACATGCCGCTCGCCGCGGTACGACAGCGACGCGCGGCCTTCGAGCAGCCGGTACACGCGGCGCACCCCGTCGCCACCCGCGTGCAGGCCCGCGCCGCCCGAGCCGTGGCGGATCGCGTAGCACTCGACCTGCAGCGGTGCCTCGCTCTCGATCACCTCGACCGGCGTGTTGCGCGCGTTGCCGATGTCGGTCGACACGCCCGGCGTGCCGGCGCCTTGCGCACTCGCGCCGGCGCCGCTGGCGATGATCTCGGTGAGCATCCAGCGCCGGCCGTCGTCGCGCGTGCCGCTGAGCGACATCACGGTCGCGACGCCGGCGTGCGGCGCCACCGACACGCCGGCCGCCGCCTGCGACCAGGCGCCGAGCATCGCGTTGCAGGCCATCTTCACGGTGGCCGTGCGCGCGTTCACCGCGGCGGGCAAGTCGGGGTTCAGCACGCTGCCGGGCGGCAGGTGCAACGTCAACGGCGCCAGGCAGCCCGCGTTGTTCGGCGCGTCGGGCGCCAGCGTGCGCATGAAGAAGAGCGCCGCCGACAGCACGCTGCCAGGCGAGGCGTTGACCGGTCCGCGCACCTGCGGCGAGCTGCCGGCGAAGTCGATGTCGATGGCGTCGCCGGTCTTGCGGATGCGCACCGCGATGTGCACCGGGTGGTCGCTGATGCCGTCACCGTCGAGCTGGTCGTGCCAGGCCCAGTCGCCGTCGGGTGCGTCGCGCAGCGCGGCGCGCGTCATCTGCTCGGCCTGCGCGATGAGCGCGTTGCATACCGGCCCGAACACATCACCGGTGCGTTCGGCCAGCGCCGCCAGTTCGCGTGCACCCAGGCTCACCGCCGACCACTGCGCCGCCAGGTCGCCGCGCAGGTTGACCGGCGTGCGGCTGTTGGCGTCGAGGATGGTCTGCACGTTGGCATCGATGCCCTCCACCGTGCGCCAGCGCAGCGGCGGCAGGCGCAGTCCCTCTTGGTAGATCTCGGTGGCGTTCGGCGGGATGGAGCCCGGTGTCATGCCGCCCACGTCCTGGTGGTGCATGCAGGTCGCGGCCACAGCGATCACCTCGCCGCCGAGCAGCACGGGGCGCACCACCACGAGGTCGGGCAAATGCGTGCCGCCGGACCACGGGTCGTTCATCAGGTAGCCCTCGCCGTCGCGCATCGACGCGGCGGGGAAGCGCGCGAGCACGCCGCCGACCGCGGGGATCAGCGAGCCCAGCAGCAGCGGCAGCGAGCGCGCCTGCGCCAGCAGCCGGCCGTCGGGCAGGAACAGCGCGGCCGCACAATCGCCGCCCTCGCGGGCGATGGACGAATAGGCGGCGCGCATCATGCCGGTCTGCATCCGATCGACGGCGCCCTGCAGCGCGAGGCGCAGCGGCTCCATGCGCGCGGTGATGGTCGCGTCCGTCATTCGGATGCCCCCTCGCTGCGTTCGAGCAGCAACGAGTCATCGGGAAGGCGCTGCCAGCGCCAGCCTTCGGGCACCCACACGGTGGTGAGCGCGGCGAAGAGCGAGGCCGGGCCGCTGCCCGAGGGCGGCAAGCCGGTCCACGCGCTTGTGGCCGCTTCCGGTGCGGGCACGGTGAACGGCGTGGGCTGCGGCAGCGCCGCTTCGAACACGGTGCGCATCTGGCGCACTTGCAGCGCCTGTCGCGCTGGCACGTTGCCGCGCAGTTGCGCGTGGCGTTGCTCGAAGCGTTCGGCAAGCGCATCGACCGTGTCGGTGTCGGGCGACCACGGCACGTCGATGGCGAATTCCTGGCCGGCGTGGCACAGCGCAAGGTGCCAGTGCGTGGCCTGGCCCTGTGCATCAGCGAGCGCGTGCAGCGCCTGCAGCTGGTTGTCGTCCAACAGCACGTCCATGGCCTGTTCGACGGTCCGCGTCGGTGCGGCGCACAACATGCCGAGCGCGGCGATCACGCCGGCCTGAGGCAGCACGCGCACCTGCGTCATGCCGGCCAGGTCGGCAACCTCGGCAGCATGTTGCGCGCCACCGCCACCGGCGGCCACGAGCAGGCTGTCGGCCGGGTCGAGCCCGCGCTGGAAGCTGCGCATCTTCAACGCCTCGGCCATCGCCGACGCGGCCGTGCGGACGACGGCCTGGGCCGCGTCGCGCACATCGATGCCCAGTGGCGACGCGGCGTCGCGCTGCAATGCCACCTCGGCCGCCGTGAGGTCGAGCGACACGCCGCCCGCGAGCTGCGCCGGCAGACGGCCCAGCACGCACAGCGCATCGGTCAACGTCGCGCGGTCGCCGCCCAGGCCGTAGGCCGCCGGGCCGGGCCATGCGCCCTGCGAGCGCGGACCCAGCCGCAGCGCGCCGCCCGGCAGCGCACGCACCACGCTGCCACCGCCGACCGAGAGCGATTCGACATTGGCGCAACGCAGTCGCAGGCTCAGATCGCCGACCTGCAGCGCCTCGCCGAAGGCCGGGCGGCCGTGCTCGACGATGCCGATGTCGGTGCTGGTGCCGCCGACGTCGATGGCCATGACCACGGCCGGCGCATCAGCGCGTCCGCGCAGGCTCGCGGCGACCCCTTCGAGCGCAGCGCACGGCCCCGACATCGCCAGGCCGACAGGCCGCGCGGCCACGTCGCGCCAGGCACCGGTGCCGCCTTCGGAGCGCATCAGGAACGGTTCGGGCAAACCACGCGCGGTGAGCGCGCTGGCCAGTTCGCGCAGGTAGTCGGCGACCATCGGCTTGGCATAGGCGTCGAGCGCGGTGGTCAGAAAGCGTTCGAACTCGCGCGGTTTCGGGTCGACCTCGCTCGACAGCGACACCGTCAGGTGCGGCAGCCGCGCGGCCAGTACATCGCGCAGTTGCTGCTCGTGCGCTGGGTTGCGGTGCGCGAACAGCAGGCACACGGCCACGGCGCGCACGCCCGACTGTGCGATGGCATCGGCGATGCAGTCGAAGCCGTCGAGCGTGAGCGGTGCTGTCTCGCGGCCCTGCGCGTCGATGCGTCCCGCGACCTCGAAGCGCAGGTGCGCGGGGAAGAGGCGCTCGTCCGGCGTCGGCTTCGCGATGACCGGCAGGTACAGCTCGCGCCGCTCCTGGCGGCCGAGCGCCAGCACGTCGCCCATGCCGGCGGTCGTCAGCACCGCGACCGGCGGGGCATTTTGTTCGAGCAGCAGATTCGTGACCACGGTGGACCCGTGCACGATGCGGGCCACCTGCTGGGGTGCGATGCCGTTCTCGGCACGGATGCGATCGATGGCCGCGAGCACGGGCTCGGCCAATTTTCCCGCCTCGCGCGGATGCTTCAGGCTCGCCATCCGGCCGTCGTCGGCGACCGCGACGGCATCGATGAAGGTGCCGCCCATGTCGACACCGATGGCCCAGCGTAACGTGTCGGGCCCGACCATCAGAAGCGATCGGGCCGGAACGGCGTCAGGTCGACCTGCGGCGCACGGCCGGCCACCAGGTGCGCGATCTCGCGGCCGGTGCTGGCGCCCATGCACATGCCCATGTGGCCGTGGCCGAAGGCCAACCACGCGTTGTCCGCACCGCGCGCGCGACCGACCACAGGCAGGCTGTCGGGCATGCAGGGGCGGTGACCCATCCAGCGCGTGATCTCGGAGGTGTCGAGGTGCGGGAACAGGTGGCGGCCTTGCTGCAGCAGCGCGTCGGCGCGCTCGTAATTCGGCGGCGCCTGCAAGCCGGCGAATTCCACCGTGCCGGCGAGGCGCAGACCCATCGCCATCGGGTTGACCATCAGGTTGTGTTCGACCGCCATCACCGTGTGGCGCAAGGCGAGGTTCGAGCTGCGCACGGTGACGTGGTAACCGCGCTGGGTTTCGAGCGGCACGCGCTCGCCCAGCGCCGCCGCCAGCGGTGCCGACCAGGCCCCGGCGGCAACGACGACGCCGTCGACCGCCAGCGTGTTGCCTGAATCGAGCTTCACGCCGGTCACCCGGCCGCCCTGGCGCTCGAAGCCCACGACGCTGTGCCCGTTGCGCCGGGCGCCATCGGCGACGCAGCGCGCGTGCAGCGCTTTCACCAGAGCGGAGGGATCGGATGTCGAGCCGTTGTCGGGTGCCAGCAGGCCGAACCGGAAGCGGCCTTTCAGGTCGGGCTCCAGCGCCTCGAGCTCGTCGCGCTCGACATCGACCAGCTTCACGCCGAGCGAGCGACGCAGGTTCATGCCCCACTGCCACTGCGCGGCCGCTTCCCGCGACGAATAGACGTAGAGACAACCGCTGCGGCGTACCAGCGATTGCGCCTCGGCGTGTTCCAGCAGCGGGTCGTAGCAGTCGAAGATGGGTTCGAGCAGCGTGCGCAACGCGGTGGCGATGCGCGTGACCTCCTCGCGGTTCGAGTGCTGCAGCATGCGCACCAGCCAGGGCAGCACGACCGGCGCATAGCGCCAGCGCACGGTGAGCGGCCCCAGCGGGTCGAGCAGCCAGCGCGGCACGCGCCTCCACATGCCGGGCATGCCGACGGGCAGGCAGGCGCTGGGCGACAGCGAGCCCGCATTGCCGAACGAGCAGGCCTCGCCCGGTTCAAGGGGATCGATGAAGGTGACCTGGTGACCGTCGCGCTGCAACCATGCTGCGGTGCAGACGCCCACGATGCCGGTTCCGATGACGGCGATGTGCATGCGGCGCATTCTGGGAACCGCCATCCTCATCAATCAAGCCAATTCTTTTGATGTGTGCATCAGACTTTCTGATAATCCACCGCCATGCCCGTCCTCGACCGTCCCACCGTGGTGCAGCCATGAACATCAGCTTGCGCCAGATGCGCGCCTTTTCCGCCGTGGCGCGCGCCGGCAGCTTCACTGCGGCGGCGAAGCAGGTGAACCTCACGCAGTCCGCCGTCAGCATGCTGGTGCAGCAGCTGGAAGAGGCGCTGGGTGTGACGCTGTTCGACCGCGGCGCGGCCGTCACGCTGACCGAAGCCGGCCGGCAACTACTGCCCCTGGCGCGCCGCATCCTTGATGACGTCAACCAGGTGGTCGAGGGCGCATCGGACCTGCGCTCGCTGCGCACCGGCCTGTTGCGCGTGGTCGCACCACAGATGCTGAGCTGCACCTGGATCTCGACGGTGCTGGGCGAGTTCGCGGCACTGCACCCGGACATCGGCCTGCGCGTGACCGACGCGACGACCGACGACGTGGTGGGCGTGGTGCGACGCGGTGAGGCCGAGATCGGCGTCGGCCCCGAACGCACCGTGGGCGAAGACGTCACGCGAACCTTCCTGATGGACGTGCCCATCCGCATGGTGTGCCCCGCGAAGCACCCGCTGGCCCAGCGACGCGGCGTCTCGTGGGACGAGCTGCGCGACGAGCGCTGGGTCATCTATTCGAGCGAGTTCAACCGGCAACTCGAACGCATCCTGCAGTCGCACGACGCCTCGCTGTCGATGCAGACGGCCGTCGAGGTCGGCTACCTGACGACCGCGCTCGCCATGGTTGGCGTGGGCTCTGGGCTGGCCGCGGTGCCCGACTACGCGCGCATGTTCGCGGACAACTTCAAGGTGCGTTTCGTGCCCTTGCGCGGGCCGGAGATCAGGCGGCAGTTCTATGTCTACCAACGGCGGGGGATGGCGCTGTCACCGGCTGCGGAAGCGTTCGTGGCAATGATGCAGCGGCACGCGGGGCGGAGTGCGGGGAAGGCTTGATTGGTTGATGTCCGAGTGGCGTCGACGGGCGGTAGGGCTGTGGGCGGCAGACGACTGCGGTCCTTCGGACTTCGCTGCTGCTCCTCACGAAAGGCGGGGTCCGCGCAAACTCGCTACGCTCAAACACGCGCGGCCCTGATCCGCCTTTCGCTGCGGTGCTCGCCGCAGCCGGACAGCCGCCCACAGCCCTACCGCCCACCGACGTGGACGCGATCGTTGTGCATCTCTGTCCGGCGAGCGCAGAGATTGCGCCACCCCGAAGCCCGGCAGGCGGTGCGGGCCGGGCGCTCTCACCGAAGCCAACGAAGAAGCGTCAGCCCCGCACCTTCCCAGCCACCAGCCGCATCCCAGGCATCAGCTCCGCAGCCAGCTCCGGCCGCTCCAACGCATAGTCCAGGTTCATCCGCGCAATCTCGACATGCTCCTCGCCCAGCGCCTGCGCGCGCGACCCCTGCCCCCGCTCGATCGCCTGCACCAGCGCGTGGTGCGTGCGGTGCGCCTGCCGCATCCACTGCTGGCCCTCTTCCATCGACGACTGCATCGGCAGCATCGCGCTCGGCGATGCGAAGGGCTGGCCGTCGAGCATGTCCATCACACGGCGCAAGGCCGAGTTGCCGCAGCCGTCCATGATGAGTTTGTGGAAGCGGTCGTTCATCTCGACGTAAGCGGCGTAGTCGTCCAGTTCCATCGTCGGCTTGTTGACCGCCTTGTCGCCGTCGTCGAGGCATTCGTGCAGCTCGCGCATCAGCTGGCGCGGCGCACCGTCCTCGGCCAGCAAACGCGCCGCGAAGCCTTCGATCAGCCCGCGCACGCGGATCGCATCGGCGATTTCGCGCGAGGTGAAGCGGCGCATCTGGTAGCCGCCCGAGGGTGACTGCTCGATCAGCCCTTCGTGCTCCAGGCTCGTGAGCGCAAGCCGCACCGGCGTGCGCGAGGCACCGAGTTTTTCGGCCAGCGGGATCTCGGCGAGCCGCTCCCCGGGCACGAATTCGCCCTTGAGGATCATGTCGCGCAGCTGGACCAGCACGCGGGATTGTTGGGAGTCCATGGGATTCGCAAGGCGCAGCAAAGGAGGCCCATTCTAGGAGAGACACCCCACATGCACACAAGGGACAGACATTGGTCCGGTTGTTGCATACATTGTTGAAAGCGATCCAAATCGGGATGTTGACGCACGTCAAAGGTGCACCTAGAACTCCGCGTTAACCCTCGATATCGACCGAATAACCCACCAAATTCATCGAAAGACGTTGACCTTCGACAAAGACAGCTTCGACAATGTATGCAATTGCATGCAATGCATGTTCGTCAAACCCTCGATGGAGCTCCACGCATGATCAGCGCCGAACAGAACGATCTCATCACCCGGGTCGGCCCCGGGACGCCTGCCGGCCAGCTGCTGCGCCGCTACTGGCAGCCGGTGGCGATTTCGGACGAGCTCGCCGGGCCGCGCCCTGTGAAGCCTGTGAAATTGATGGGCCAGCACTTCGTCCTGTTCCGCGACGAGAACGGCCAACTGGGCATGCTCGACCGCGACTGCCCCCACCGCGGCGCCGACCTGGCCTTCGGCCGGCTCGAGGGCGGCGGCCTGCGTTGCCCGTTCCACGGCTGGTTGTTCGACGTCAAGGGCACCTGCCTCGAAACCCCCGCCGAGCCGGTGGGCAGCAAGCTGTGCACGCGCATCAAGCAGGCGGCCTACCCGGTCGTCGAGAAGAGCGGAACCATCTTCGCGTACATCGGCGAAGGCGAGCCGCCCGCATTCCCCGACTTCGACTGCTTCGTCGCGCCCGACACCCACACCTTCGCCTTCAAGGGCCTGTTCGAATGCAACTGGCTGCAGGCGCTCGAGGTGGGCATCGACCCGGCGCACGCGTCGTACCTGCACCGCTTCTTCGAGGACGAGGACACGTCGGAGAGCTATGGCAAGCAGTTCCGCGGCGCGTCGGCGGACTCCGACCTGCCCATCACCAAGGTGCTGCGCGAATTCGACCTGCCCGAGATCAACGTCGACGGCACCGACTACGGCATGCGCCTGACCACGCTGCGCAAGGTGTCGGACACCGACACGCACGTGCGCGTCACCAACGTCGTGTTCCCGCAGGCCTTCGTGATCCCGATGAGCACCGAGATGACCATCTCGCAATGGCATGTGCCGGTCGACGACACGCACTGCTACTGGTATGCCATCTTCACCAGCTTCACCGGCCCGGTGAACAAGCAGCAGATGCGCGACCAGCGCCTGGAACTGTACGAACTGCCGAACTACACCTCGCGCAAGAACAAGCGCAACGACTACGGCTACGACGTCAACGAACAGCTCACCAAGACCTACACCGGCATGGGCGAGGACATCAACGTGCACGACCAGTGGGCCGTCGAGTCGCAAGGCCCGATCCAGGACCGCACGCGCGAGCACCTGGGCACGACCGACAAGGGGATCATTGCCTACCGCCGCATGCTGGTGAAGGCCATCGAAAGCACGCAGGCCGGCGAAGGCGCGCCGATGGTTATCGGCCAGGAACAGGCGAGCGCCATGTCGGGCCCGCCCTCGATCGACGGCGTGAACGAGAAGGCCGGCGAAGGCGTGGGCCCGGAAGCGTACTGGCAGCAGGCCGACCGCGAGCGCCGCCTGAACTCCACCTGGGCCGCCGCGCGGCTCGGCGCTTGAGGCACTGCACGTCATGAGCAATTTCGTGAATCGCTTCGGCCTGTGGTCCGGCGACCAGGAGAAGCAGGCGAAGGAACTGGTGCGCCGGCTGGACAGCGGCGAGGTCGACGTGGTGCGCTTCGCGTTCCCCGACCAGCACGGCATCCTGCGCGGCAAGACGCTGGTGGCCAGCGAGGCGCGCGACGCGCTGTGGGACGGCGTGAACCTCACGTCGACCCTGCTCGCCAAGGACACCTCGCACAAGACCGTGTTCCCGGTGTTCAGCGCCGGCGGCGGCTTCGCCATGGAAGGCTTCCAGGGCGGCGCCGACTTCACCGTGGTGGCCGACCCCGCCACCTTCAAGGTGCTGCCGTGGTCGCCGCGCACCGGCTGGGTCCTGTGCGATGCCTACATGGCCGACGGCAAGCCCTGCCCCTTCGCCACGCGTCAGATCCTGCAGCGCGCGGTCAAGCAGCTCGACGAACTCGGCCTGGACTTCATCGCCGGGCTCGAGGTCGAGTTCCATGTCTTCAAGCTCGACGACCCGCGCCTGGGCCTGGGCGACTCGGGCCAGCCGGGCGAACCGCCGCGCGTGTCGCTGCTGTCGCACGGCCACCAGTACCTCACGGAGTTGCGCTACGACCGGCTCGACCCGGTGATGGAGCTGCTGCGATCCAACCTGATCGCGCTCGGCCTGCCGCTGCGCTCGCTGGAAATCGAATACGGCCCGAGCCAGTTCGAGCTGACCTTCGGCCCGACCGCGGGCGTTCTGCCCGCCGACACCATGGTGCTGCTGCGCAGCGCCATCAAGCAGATCTGCCAGCGCGCCGGCTACCACGCCACCTTCATGTGCCGGCCGAAGATCCCGAACGTGATGTCCAGCGGCTGGCACCTGCACCAGTCGCTGCGCCGCAAGAGCGACGGCGTCAACGCCTTCATGCCAGAGGCCGACGGCCAGGACCTGAGCCCCCTCGGCCTGCACTACCTCGGCGGCCTGAAGGAACACGCCTGCGGCGCCGCGGCACTCGCGAGCCCGACCATCAACGGCTACCGCCGCTACCGCCCCTTCTCGCTGGCACCCGACCGCGCCATCTGGGCGCGTGACAACCGCGGCGCGATGCTGCGCGTGCTCGGCGGCCCGGGCCAGAAGGCGACGCGCATCGAGAACCGCGTGGGCGAGCCGACTGCCAATCCCTACCTCTACCTCGCGTCGCAGCTCTTCTCGGGGCTCGACGGCATCCGCCACCAGACCGACCCCGGCCCCTCGGCCGATGCGCCCTACGAAACGCCTGCCCAGCAGCTGCCGCGTTCGCTCGGTGACGCGCTGGCCTGCCTGCGCGCCGACGAGATGCTCAACGCGCAGATGGGCAAGACCTTCGTCGACTACCTCTGCCACATCAAGGAAGCGGAGATCGCCCGCTTCAACCTCGACGTCAGCGAATGGGAACATCGCGAGTACTTCGACATGTTTTAAGCAGACCACGATGCCCACGATCCACTACATCCTCAAAGACGGCAGCACCCGCAGCATCGACGCCAAGCCCGGCAGCAGCGTGATGGAGAACGCCGTGCGCAACAACGTGCGCGGCATCGACGCCGAATGCGGCGGCTCCTGCTCCTGCGCCACCTGTCACGTCTATGTCGACGACGCCTTCGTCGCCCTGCTGCCACCGGCCGACGACATGGAGAACGACTTGCTCGACGGCGTCGCCTCCGAGCGCCAGCCCGGCAGCCGCCTGAGCTGCCAGATCACGATGACGGCCGACCTCGACGGCCTGACCGTGCGCGTGCCCGAGACGCAGATCTGATGCCCGGCACCAAGACCCTCGTCATCGTCGGCGCGTCGTACGCCGGCGTGCAGCTCGCCGCCACCGCGCGGGAGCTCGGCTTCGAGGAGCCGATCACGATCCTCGGCGACGAACGCCACCTGCCCTACCAGCGGCCGCCGCTGTCGAAGGGGCTGCTCACCGGCAAGACGACGGTCGACCAGCTGCAACTGCGCGGCCCCGACTTCTTCACGCAGAACCGCATCGACCTGCAGCTCGGCCAGCGCGCCGCCGCGGTCGACGCCGGTGCGCGCACGGTCACGCTCGCCGATGGCCGCACGCTCGACTACGGCTGGCTCGCGCTGACGACCGGTGCGCGCTGCCGGCCCTTCACGGTGCCGGGCGCCGAACTCGACGGCGTCGTCGAACTGCGCACGCTCGACGACGCCCTGCGCGTAGCCGACGCGGCCGGCCGCACGAAGCGCGCCTGCGTGATCGGCGGCGGCTTCATCGGCCTCGAAGTGGCATCGGCGCTGCGCACGCGCGGCGTCGAGGTCACGGTAGTCGAGGCCCAGCCGCACCTGTTGACGCGCAGCTTCCCGCCGATCATGTCGGCCTATGTCGAGAACGCCCACCGGCGCCGCGGCATCGAACTGCTGACGGGCCGCGGCGTGCGCGCCCTGCACGGCACCCACGGGCAGGTCTACGCGGTCGAACTGACGGACGGCCACCGCGTGGACTGCGACCTGGTGGTGCTCGGCGTCGGCGTGCTGCCGAACGTCGAACTGGCGCAGGCCGCGCGCCTGGCGGTCGACAACGGCATCGTGGTCGACGCGTTCGGCCGCACTTCGGCACCGCGCGTGCTGTCGGCCGGCGACGTGGCGTCGATGGCGCTCGCGCCGGTGCCCGGGGGCCCGGCACGGGTGCGGCTCGAATCCATTCAAGCGGCCAACGACGGTGCACGTGCCGCAGCCTCGGTGGTGGTCGGGCGCGAACAGCCCAACACCGCGGTGCCGTGGTTCTGGAGCGACCAGTTCGACCTCAAGTTCCAGATGGCCGGCCTGCCGGTGCACGGCGACGAGGTCGTCACCCGCGGCGACATCGCCAGCGACAAGTTCAGCCTGTTCTACCTGCGCGACGGCGTGCTGGTCGGCGCGCACTCGGTCAACAAGCCGGCCGAGCACATGCAGAGCCGCAAGCTGATCGCCGCCCGCGCACGGCCCACGGCCGCGCAACTGGCCGACACCTCCTTCGACCTGAAGACCGTGCCCACCGCGACACCCTGATCCTTTCCGCAACCCTCGGAGTTCCACGATGAAGATGACCAAGCGAACCACCCTCGCCACCCTCGCGCTTGCCGCACTCACGACCCTGGGCGCGTTCGGCGCGCACGCGGCCGACGAGCCGCTGCGCATCGGCCTGATCGGCACCTACTCCGGTCCGTACGCCGACTACGGCCGCCAGTTCGACGCCGGCGTCGCGCTGTACCTGAAGGAACACGGCGGCAAGATCGCGGGCCGCACCGTCGAAGTCATCAAGAAGGACACGGCGGGCCCCGCACCCGACGCCGCCAAGCGCATCGCGCAGGAACTCGTCGTGCGCGACAAGGTGAACATCCTCACCGGCCTCGACTTCAGCCCCAACGCCTATGCGGTGAGCGCCATCGCCACGCAGGCGAAGATCCCGACCATCGTGATGAACGCCTCGTCGTCGGCCATCACGAGCAGCTCGCCGTACGTGGCGCGCCTGTCGTTCACCGTGCAGCAGGTGTCCGACCCGATGGCGCGCTGGATGATCAGGAACGGCATCAAGGAGTCGTACGTGGTCGTGGCCGACTACGCGTCGGGCACTGACTCGTTCACCGCCTTCAAAAAGGCCTTCGAAGAAGGCGGCGGCAAGATCCTCGGCGAGCTGCGCACGCCGATGAACAACCCCGACTTCTCGGCCTACGTGCAGCGCCTGAAGGACGCGAAGCCGCAATCGGTGTTCTTCTTCTTCCCCTCGGGCGTGATGCCGCCGGCCTTCCTGAAGGTCTGGAAGGAACGCGGCATGGACGAAGCCGGCATCAAGCTCTTCGCGACCGGCGAAGCTACCGACGATAGCTACCTGGACGCGACCGGCGACGTGGCGCTGGGCCTGGTCACCGCCCACCACTACTCGTACGCCCACCCGTCGCCGAAGAACCAGAAGTTCGTGAAGGACTTCGTCGCGCAGTTCGGCACCTCGATGCGCCCGAGCTATTTCGCCGTGACCGCCTACGACGCCATGGCCGCCATCGACCTGGCGCTCGCCAAGACCAAGGGCGACGTGTCGGGCGACAAGGTGATGGATGCGCTCAAGGGCCTGAGCTTCGAGAGCCCGCGCGGCCCGATCGAAATCGACCCGGTCACGCGCGACATCGTGCAGACCGTCTACATCCGCAAGACCGAGAAGGTCGACGGCAAGCTGGTGAACGTCGAGTTCGACAAGTTCGACAAGGTCAAGGACCCGGCCAAGGAAGCAGCGAAGTAACCGGACCACGCCATGGGCATTGTGATTTTCGACGGGGTGGCCTACGGCATGCTCCTCTTCCTCATCGCGGTGGGCCTGTCCATCACGATGGGCCTGATGAACTTCGTCAACCTCGCCCATGGCAGCTTCGCGATGGTCGGCGGCTATGCCGCGAGCGTGCTGATGAGCCGCTACGGCGTGGGCTTCTTCCCGGCGCTGGCCGCGGCCTTCGTCGCCGCGGCGCTGATCGGCGCGGTGCTGGAATTCGTGTTCTACCGGCGGCTCTACAAGGCGCATCCGCTCGACCAGGTGCTGCTGTCGATCGGCATCGTGTTCGTCTCGATCGCGGTTTTCACCTACTTCTTCGGCCCGACGATGCAGCCCTTCCAGCTGCCGCCGCTGCTCGACGGGCGGGTGTCGCTGGGCGGGCTCGAAGTGGGCCGCTACCGGCTCTTCCTCATCGTCTGCGGTGTGCTCGTGCTGGCCGTGCTGCTGCTGGGCATCGGCAAGACGCGCTACGGCGCCATGGTTCGCGCGGCGGTCGACAACCAGCGCGTGGCCGCCGGCACCGGCATCCACGTGCAGCGCCTGTTCTTCCTGACCTTCTCGCTGGGCTGCGGCCTGGCGGGCCTGGGCGGCGCGCTGAGCCTGGGCATGCTCGGGCTGGAGCCGTCGTTCCCGCTCAAGTACCTCGTGTACTTCCTCATCGTGGTGTGCGTCGGCGGTGCCGGCACCGTCACCGGCCCCTTCATCGCCGCGCTGCTGGTCGGCATCGTCGACATGGCCGGCAAGTACTACTGGCCCGAAGCGGGCGCCTTCCTCATCTACGTCGTGATGATCGTGATGCTGCTGCTGCGGCCCAACGGCATCGTCCCGCGCAAAGGCATCGCATGAAGACCTTCACCCTGACGCCCGCGCGCCTGCGCGGCGCGGAAATCGTGTTCTGGCTCGCGCTGGCCTCCTGCTTCTTCCTGCTGCCCGACAAGCTCACGCTGATGAGCCAGATCCTGATCTTCGGCCTGTTCGCGGTCTCGCTCGACATGGCGCTGGGCTACGCCGGCATCCTCACCGTCGGCCACGCGGCCTTCTTCGGCGCGGGCGCCTATGCGGCGGGCCTGCTCGCCAAGCACGGCTGGGGCGAACCCTTCACCGGCCTGCTGGTGGCGCTGGTCGTCTGCGCCGCGCTGGGCTACCTGCTGAGCTATCTGGTGGTGCGCGGTGCCGACCTCACGCGGCTGATGATCACCATCGGCGTGTGCGTCCTGCTGGCCGAGCTGGCCAACCGCCTGTCGGGCATCACCGGCGGCACCGATGGCCTGCAGGGCATGGCGATGTGGCCTGTGCTGGGGCTCTTCGAGTTCGACCTCTACGGCAAGACCGCTTTTCTCTATGCCTTCGGCGTGGTGTTGCTCATGTTCCTCGGCGTGCGGCTGATCCTGCGTTCGCCCTTCGGCCTGGCGCTGCGCGGCATCCACGACAGCCGCAAGCGCATGCTGGCCATCGGCTCGCCGGTCGAGTCGCGCCTGCGCATGGCCTACGCGCTGTCGGCCGCGGTGGCCGGCGTGGCCGGTGCGCTGCTGGCGCAGGCCACGCAGTTCGTCGGCATCGAGTCGATCGGCTTCAACCGCTCGGCCGAGGTGCTGATCATCCTGGTGCTGGGCGGCACCGGCCGGCTCTACGGCGGGATGATCGGCGCGCTGGTCTACATGCTCGTGCACGACGCCTTCGCCGACCTCAACCCGGAGTACTGGATGTTCTGGCTCGGCATCTTCCTGATCGCGGCCGTCATGGTCGGCCGCGGCGGCATCATGGGCGCGCTGTCGCGTCTTGCGAAGCGGAGCGCGTCATGAAGCCAGCACTGCAGACCCACGGGCTGGGCGTACGCTTCGGCGCCTTCCAGGCGGTGAACGACGTGCACCTGTCGCTCGAGCCCGGCGCGCGCCAGGCGTTGATCGGCCCCAACGGCGCCGGCAAGACCACGCTCATCAACCTGCTGACCGGCGTGATCAAGCCGACCGCGGGCCGCATCGAGATGGACGGCCAGGACATCACCGCCTTCACCGCCGACCGCCGCGCCCGCATGGGGCTGGCGCGCACCTTCCAGATCAACACGCTGTTCCCCAGCCTCACGCCGCTGCTGTCGGTGGTACTCGCCATCAGCGAGCGCGAAGGCCTGGGCGCGGTGTGGTGGCGGCCGCTCACGCGGCACACGGCGCTGTTCGACGAAGCGCACGCGCTGCTCGGCCGCCTGAAGCTCGACGCGCTGGCCGACGTGCCGGTGGGCGAGCTGGCCTACGGCAAGCAGCGGCTGCTGGAGATCGCGCTCGCCATGGCGGCCCGACCGCGCATCCTGCTGCTCGACGAACCCGCGGCCGGCGTGCCCGAGGACGAGAGCGGCGAACTCTTCGAAGCGATTGCCGAACTGCCGCAGGACATCAGCGTGCTGTTCATCGAACACGACATGAAACTCGTCTTCCGTTTTTCGCGCCGCATCTCGGTGCTGGTGGCCGGGCAGATCCTGACCGAGGGCACCCCCGCCGAGATCGGCGCCGACCCGCGCGTGCGCGAGGTGTACCTGGGTCACGCCCATGCAGGCATACATGCGGGAGTGGCCCATGGCTGAACTGCTCGCCTTCGACAACATCGTCGCCGGCTACGGCAACGCGGTGGTGCTGCATCGCCTGGGCTTCACGCTGGCCGAGGGCCAGAGCCTGGCCGTGCTCGGACGCAACGGCGTGGGCAAGACCACGCTGCTCGAGACGCTGATGGGCAACACCCGCGTCACGCAGGGCGCCATCCGCTGGTGCGGCGAGGACATCACGCGCTGGCCCGCGCACCGGCGCGTGCGCACCGGCTTGGGCTGGGTGCCACAGGAGCGCGAGGTGTTCCCGTCGCTCACGGTGGAAGAAAACCTCACCGTGGTCGCCCGCCCCGGCCCCTGGGACCTGCGGCGCGTCTACGGCTTCTTTCCGCGGCTGCGCGAACGCCGCGGCAACTACGGCAACCAGCTGTCCGGCGGCGAGCAGCAGATGCTGGCCATCGGCCGCGCCCTCATGACCAACCCCAAGCTGCTGCTGCTCGACGAGCCGATGGAAGGCCTCGCGCCGATCATCGTGGAAGAGCTGGCCGCGTCGATCCGCCGCCTGTGCGACGGCGAAGGCCTGGCGTCGATCGTGGTCGAGCAACACCCGGTGCTGGCGCTCGAGATGACGCACCAGGCCATCGTGCTCGAACGCGGCACCGTCGTGCACGCGGGCACCAGTGCCGCGCTGGCGGCCGATGCGGTGTTGCTCGACGGCTTGCTGGGCGTCGGCATCGCCGCGTGACGGTGAAACCCATCGCCGTCTTCCAGCACACCGAGGTCGGCGCGCCCGGCACGGTGGTGCCGATCCTGCAATCGCTCGGCCGTGAGGTGCAGGTGGTGCGCATCGTCGACGGCGAACCCGTGCCCGACGATGCGTCGGCGTTCGGCGGGCTGGTGTTCATGGGCGGCTACATGAGCGCGAACGACCCGCTGCCGTGGATCGCGCAGGAGCTCGCCCTCATCCGCGCCGCCGCCGCACAGGGCATTCCCGTCGCCGGCCACTGCCTGGGCAGCCAGCTGGTGGCGCGCGCCCTCGGCGGCAGCGTGCACACGCACGCGCGCCCGGAAATCGGCTGGAACGACATCGTCACCGACGACCACGCGCTGGCCCGCGACTGGTGGGGCGACGCGGCCGGCCAGGCCATTGAGACCTTTCAGTGGCATGGCGACACGTTCACGCCGCCGCCGGGCGCGGTGTGCATCGCCACCGGCGTGCACTGCGCTGCGCAGGCCTACGTGGCGGACGACCGGCACCTGCTGGTGCAGTCGCACCTGGAGATGACGCCGGCGCTCGTGGCGCTCTCGCTCGAACGCAACGGCGCCCAGTTGCTGCGCCAGCACGCCGCCGGCAACCCCGCGGTCGCGTCGATGGTCGAGACGCAACGCGACGTGCCCGCGCGCACTGTGCGCATGACCGGTCACCTGCAGCGGCTCTACGCCCGCTGGTGCGCACGCGCCGCCTGACAAGGCGCTTTCACGGGCTCTGTCGCCTGCGCAATGACCGGTCAGCTCGCCGGACATTGTCGGACTGTGACTTTTTGTGGAATTAGAATGCGAACCGTTCGCATTCTTTTTGAGCCAGGGCGCTGAACGCCTCACCGGCGCATGGTGCACGCAGGCGCCGTCGGCAGCGACCGACCTCTGAACAACACACTTTCATGAAGCACACACTCACCGCCGCCCTCGTCCTGCTAGGCTTCGCCACCGCCGCGCAGGCCCACCAGATCTGGCTCGAGCAGCCCGCCGGCCAGCGCGCCGTGATCCGCTTTGGTGAATTCGGCGAGAACCTGCGCGAGGCATCGCCGGGCCTGCTGGACAAGTTCGTCAAGCCGACCGGCACGCTGGTGTCGGCCAAGGGCGAAACCGTCGGCGACGCCACCAAGACCGGTGACGGCTTCACGCTGCCCTTCCAGGCCGGCCAGGGCGAGACCATCGTGGCCGAAGACGCGAGCTATCCGCTCTTTTCCATGAAGCAGGGCGAGAAGGAAGTGAAGAACTGGTACCGCCCGGGCGCACGGCTGATCACCGGCTTCGCGGCGCAGGCGCCGAAACTGGCTTTCGACATCGTGCCGACCGGCACGCCCGGCGAGTTCAAGCTCTTCCTCAAGGGCCAGGCGCTGCCCAAGACCAAGGTCTCGCTGGTCACGCAATCGGGCTGGGCCAAGGAAGGTCGCACCGACGCGCAAGGCGTTGTCAAGTTCGACATGCCCTGGCAGGGCACCTACGTGGCCGAGGCCAGCCACACCGACCGCACGCCTGGCGAGCGTGGCACCGACAAGTACGACGGCGTGAGCTACGTCACCACCCTCACCTACGTCAAGGCCGACGGGGTGGTCCCGATCCCCGCAGGACCGGCCGCCACGCCCAACAAGTGACCGCCGTGCTCGACCGGGCCCGCAGCGTGGGCCCGCTCCTCTCGCGCATCGCCGCCGCCGTGTTCGGCGGCTATGGGCTGGCCGCCCTGGGCAGCGTCGCCGCGCTCGCGCTGCCGATGGACAAGACCCAGGCGGTGATCACCGGCGCACTGGCGAGCTTCGCGATCTACGCCGGTGCGGTGGTCTGGGTCTTCGCGGTGCGCAGCGCGCGGCGTGCCTGGGCCGGGCTGCTGATCGCGGCCGTGCCGCTGGGGCTCGCGGCCTGGTCCGTGTGGTCCGGAGGCGCCGCCGCATGAGCATCGGCGCCGAACCCCATCCCCGCGGCATCCGCCAGACCATGTCCGACCTGCACATCTGGGCGGGTCTGCTGACAGGCTGGTTCCTCTATGCCATGTTCCTCACCGGCACGGTGAGCTACTTCAAGGACGAACTCTCGCAGTGGATGCGGCCCGAGCTGCAGCATCAGGCCGAGGTGCCCGACCCCGCCGGGGTGGCCCGGCGCATCGTCGACGAGCTGCAGGTGATCGCGCCCGGCAGCACGCAGTGGAGCGTGGGCGTGCCCGACGCTCGCAACAACGTCGCGAACGCTTTCTGGCGCGTGCCCGGCGCCGAGGGCCGGCGTGCCTTCCAGAGCGCGACCTTCGACCCCACCACCGGCCACAAGGTGAGTTCGCGCGAGACGGCGGGCGGCGACTTCTTCTACCGCTTCCACTTCCAGTTCCACTACATGCCGGTGCTGTGGGGCCGCTGGCTGGCCGGCTTCTGCGCGATGTTCATGCTGGTCGCGATCGTCAGCGGCGTCATCACGCACAAGAAGATCTTCGTCGACTTCTTCACCTTCCGGTGGGGGAAGGGACAGCGCTCCTGGCTCGACGCGCACAACGCCCTGTCGGTGTTCGGCCTGCCCTTCCACGCCATGATCACGTACACCGGCCTGGTCACGCTGATGGCCCTGTACATGCCCTGGGGCAGTCAGACGGCCTTCAAGACACCGGCCGAGCGACAGCAGCTCATAGCCGAACTCAGCGCTTTCATCCAGCCGGGCAAACCGAGCGGGCAGAAGGCCGCGCTGGCCCCGGTGGAAGACATGGTGCGGCAGGCGCAGGCACGCTGGGGCCACGACAACATCAACCGCGTGACGATCACCCATGGCGGCGATGCCGCGGCACGCGTGAGCGTGTCGCGCGGCGACCAGGGCCGCGCATCGGTGAGTCCGCAGTACATGCTCTTCGAGGGCAGCACCGGCCAGCTGCTGGAGACCAAGGACCACGTCGGCCCCGCGGCCGAAACGCGCGGCGTGATGTACGCGCTGCACCTGGGCCGCTTCGGCGACACCGTGACGCGCTGGCTCTACTTCATCGTCAGCCTCGCGGGCACGGCGATGGTCGGCACCGGCCTCGTCATGTGGACCGTCAAGCGCCGGCAGAAACTGCCAAACCCCGACAAACCCTACTTCGGCTTCCGCGTGGTGGAGCGCCTGAACATCGCCGCCATCGCGGGCCTGTCGATCGCCATGGCCGGCATGCTCTGGGCCAACCGCCTGCTGCCGACCGACCTGCCCGACCGCGCTGCCTGGGAGATCCACACCTTCTTCATCGTCTGGGGCCTGATGTGCGTGCACGCGGTGCTGCGCCCCGCGAAGAGGGCCTGGCTGGAACAGCTGTGGCTGGCGACCGCGGCGCTCGCGCTGCTGCCGCTCGTCAACGTGTTCACGACCCAGCGTCCGCTGTGGCGCAGCCTGGCCGAAGGCGACTGGGTCTTCGCCGGTGTCGACGGGATGCTGTGGGCCCTGGCTGCACTGCACGCGATGCTGGCGATCCGCACGGCGCGGCACAGCGCCAAGGTGCGGCCCGCCCGCCGGGCCACGCCGCTGCGCCCAACGCCATCATCGGCCGGCGAACGCGCATGACGCATCTGGCCGTCTTCCTGCTCAGCACGCTGGGCTTCGCAGCGCTCGCGCTCGCCATGGAACGCCATCAGGAAGACCTGTTCGGCCATGCGCTGGCGGCGACGACGACCCGCTGGCTGCGCCTGGCCGGCGTGGCCGCACTGCTGCTGGCGCTCGGGGTCACCGTCAGGGCCCAGGGCTGGGGCGTGGGCCTGGTGAGCTTCAGCGGCCACACCAGCCTGGGCGCCGGCCTCGTCTTCGGGGTGCTGGTCGTCATCGAGCGGACGAGGCCCCGCCGGACCGCCCGGCGATAGGTTCTCCGCCCCGACCGGCAGCACCGCCGGTTTCCTTTTCGTTCCCTCTGTCGCACGCCACAATGAATTCTTCGCCTGCCTGTTCGTCCCAACCCCACCCGCGCTTCGCGCCCAAGCCGCTCGCGCAGCGCATGCGCCAATGCCTCGGCGCCTCGCTCGCGTTGCTCGCCGCGGGTGCCACAGCGCAGACCACCACCAGCACCACCCTGCAGGAAGTCGTCGTCTCCGACCAGACCGAAGCCATCGGCGGCTTGCAGAAGACCTACTCGGGCGGCCAGTTCGCGCGCGGCGGGAGCCTGGGCATCCTGGGCATCACCGACCTGATGAACGTGCCGTTCAGCACCACCAACTACACCTCGGAGTTGATCGAGAACCAGCAGGCGCTGACGATCGCCGACGTGGTCATGAACGATGCCTCCGTGCGCACCCTGGCGGCACGGGGCGGCTACGGCGACGACTTCCAAGTCCGCGGCTTCACCGTCAACTCACGGGACGTCGGCATGAACGGCCTGGTCGGCCTGGCGCCTGCGACCCGCATTCCGCTCGAAATGATCGAGCGCGTGGAAGTGCTCAAAGGCCCCGGCTCTTTCACCAGCGGCACGGGCCCCAACAACAGCATCGGCGGCAGCATCAACGTGGTGACCAAGCGCGCCGCCGATGTGCCGCTGACCCGCCTGACCACCACCTACATGGGCAAGGCCCAGTTCGGCACGCACCTGGACGTGGGCCGCCGCTTCGGCGAGGACAACCAGTGGGGCGTGCGCGCCAACGGGGTGTGGCGCAACGGCGAAGGCAACGTCGACGGCGGCCGCCAGCGCCTCGGCCTGGGGTCGCTGGGGGTCGACTACGCCGGCAGCCGCCTGCGCTGGTCGCTGGATGCACTCACCACCAGCGGCAAGACGACGGAGTTCCGTCCGCAGATCGCCTTCCGCAGCGGCATCACGCAGGCCCCGGCCGTGCCGGACAACCGCTCCAGCTTCTATCCCGGCGCGGACATGACGGACAAGGCGAAGACCGTGATGTCACGCCTCGAATTCGACGTCAACGACAACACCACGGTCTTTGCCGGCGTCGGCTACAGCGACGTGTCCACCGACCAGAACTTCCCGACGGCCGTCACGCGGCCCGTCGACCTGCGCCCCAACACGCAAGGAAACTTCTCGGTCAACAACGGCTACTACGACGAGTACAACAAGACGACGTCTGCCGAGGTCGGCGTGCGCACGCGCTTCAAGACCGGCAGCATCGGCCACTCGGTGGTCCTGGCGGCGAACACGCTGCAGCGGGAGACCGGCTACTTCTACCAACTGACCACGACGCCCGTCGCGTCGAATCTCTACAACCCTTCGGCCCTGCCGGCGATCAACTTCGCACGCGGCGAGCCCAGCAAGACGGGTGATCTGGCGATGCACAGCATCGCGGTCGCCGACACGATGTCGTTCTTCAACGATCGCTTCCTGGTGACGCTGGGCCTACGCGATCAGACCATCAACCAGAAGAGCGTGAACGGGTCCACGGCTTACGACGCCAGCGCCATCACGCCGCTGGTCGGTTTGGTGTTCAAGCCCGTGCAGAACATCTCGGTGTATGGCAACTACACCGCGGGCCTGATGGCCGGCGGCATCGCTGGCGCGACGGCGGCCAATCGGGGCGAGATCTTCGCGCCGCAGAAGTCCAAGCAGTACGAAGTCGGCGTCAAGGCCGACTGGGGCACGCTGACCACCCAGGCAGCGCTCTACCAGATCACCCGGCCGAATTCGATGACCGATCCCGTCACGCAGGTCTACAGCTTCGGCGGCGAGCAGCGCAACCGCGGCCTGGAGCTGACGATGTACGGCGAGCTCCAACGCGGGCTGCGCGCCATGGCGAGCGCATCGTTCAATGACGCCAAGCTCACCCGGACGGCGGGCGGCGTGAACCAGGGCAACGACGCCAACGGTGTGCCGGACCGCACCTTCAATGTCGGCCTAGACTGGGACATGCCCTGGGTGCCGGGCCTGAGTCTGAACGGCCGCGTGATCAATACGTCGTCGACGTACTACGACGCGGCCAACCTCCTGCGCATGCCGAGCTGGACGCGCGTGGACCTGGGCGCTCGCTACGCGACCAAGATCGCGGGCAAGCCGGTGGTGCTTCGCGCCAACCTGGAAAATGTCGCCGACAAGGCCTATTGGGTGACCAGCACGTACGTGACCGTGGGCGCCCCGCGCACGCTCATGCTGTCGGCGCAGATCGACTTCTGATCGCGCCGCGCCGCCCTCAAAAAACGTAGGTCGCCCCCGCCCCCACCGTCCAGTTGCGGCCGGGGGCCGACTCGAAGTAGCGGGCGTTGCTTTCGTTGACGATGACCGAGCCGACGGTGCGGCGGTCGAACAGGTTGTCGACGCGGGCGAAGGCGTTCCATTCCCAGCCGGCCCAGCGCTGCACATAGCCCGCCTGCAAAGCGGCCACCACGTAGCCCGGCGCGCTCGCGGTGTTGGTGTCGTTGGCCGCGATGCGACTGAGCGCGCGCAGCTCGGCACCGGCACGCCACCCGAGCGGCGGCGCGTAGCCGAAGGACGCGAAGAAGGACTGCTTCGCGATGCCGGGGATGCGGTTGTCCGGCGCCACCGCATTGCCGCCCGCGCAGGGTGCCGGCGAGCAGAAGCCGTCGCGGTAGCGCGCGTCGAGCCAGGTGTAGGCCAGTTGCGTGCGCCAGTGGTTGCGCGTCTCGTGCAGCCACGACAGCTCGACGCCGTCGCGCTGCGTGCGGCCGGCATTCTGGAAAGTGGCGCGGCCGCCGCTGTTGGTGGCGGTCACGATCTCGTGGTCGGTGCGCGTCTGGAACACCGCGGCGGTGAACAGGCCGTCGGCCACGCGCGCCTTCGCGCCGATTTCCAGACTGCGATTCACTGAGGGTTGCAGCGCGAAATTGAGCCCGCCCACGTTGCCCGGCCGGTACGAGAGTTCGTTGAGCGTCGGCGTCTCGAAGCCGCGGCCGCCCGTCACATAAAGATTGAGGTCGCGCGTGGCCGCGAAGCGCAGCGCGGCCGCCGGCAGCAGCTGGCGGTAGCGCGCGTCGCCGCTGTCGTCCCCATTGATGCCGCGCTGGTAGCGGTCGTCCGAGTCGAAGCGCACCGTGCTCTGGCGCAGGCCGGCCTCGAGCGACCAGCGCTCGGCGATGTCCCAGCGCGCCTGCACATACGGGTCGACGTTGCCGACCTCGTTGCGCTCATCGCGGCGCAGCGCGCCCTGCACGCCCAGCTGCTGCGCCGCACCGGTGCCGATGAAGTTCTCGTAGCCGCGGCGCTGCTCGTGCAGCGAGTCGTAGGCCAGGCCGGTCGACAGTTCGAAGGGCCGGCCGGCCAGCGCGGTGCGCACCGTCCAGCGCGCGTCGAAGCCGGCGTAGCGGCGCTGCAGGTCGATCACGCCGCCGGCGCTCAAGGCACTCGCCTGCGCCGAGGGCGGGATCGACTGGAACTGCGTGGTCCGCCGGTCGCCGGCGTACAGCATCAGCCGCAGGTCCTGGTCGGCGTCGATGCGACGTTCGTAGAGCAGGCCGACCTGCGTCTGCTCGACCGTCTTGCGCGTGTCGTACTGCGTGGCGAGCGGCGCGGCGCGCGGGTCGGCCTCCAGCTGCGCCTGCGTGAGGCCCAGCGGGTCCTGCGCATCGATGCGCACGCTGTTGGCGATGAGCGTGAGCCGGCTGCCGTCGTCGAGCTGCACGCCGAGCTTGCCGTTGGCGATGTCGCGCGTGGCGGCGCTGTGGTCGCGATAACCGTCGGTGCGAAAGCGGCTCGCGCTCAGCACGTAGTCGATGCCGCCGCTCGCACCCGAAGCCTTCGCGCCGAGGCGCGTGCTACCGAAGCTGCCGCCCGCCACCGAGAAGCCGAGCCGCGGCGGTGCCTCGCCGTCTTCGGTGAAGACCTGGATCACGCCGCCCGACGAGTTGCCGTACAGCGCCGAGAACGGGCCGCGCAGCACCTCGACGCGGTCGGCCGAGCCAAGGTCGATGTTGGTGCTCTGGCCCTGCCCGTCGGGCAAGGTGGCGGGGATGCCGTCGACATACAGCCGCACGCCGCGCAGCCCGAAGGTCGAGCGCGCGCCGAAGCCGCGGACGGAGATCTGCAGGTCCTGCGCGTAGTTCTGGCGGTTCTGCACCTGCAGGCCCGGCACGCCACCGAGGCTTTCCGACAGGTTGACCTGTAGCTTGCCGTCGCGCAGCTGCTGTCGGTCGACCAGGTCGACCGAGCCCGGCAGGTCGAAGGGCACGGTGGCGCCGCGCGGCGTGGAGACGGTGACTGCACGCAGGCTGGGCGTGCCGCCGGCCGGCGGGTTCTCGATCGTGGGGGCAGCGTCCTGCGCATGCAGCGCAGCGGCGAACAAGGCCATGGCAGCGGCGGCGGTCTTTTTCATGCGCCGATTCTGCAAGGCATCCATCGGCGCCCCTGTCAGGGACCACCCCGTCGTCGCGATGGATCAGCAGGCCGGCGTTTGCCCTTTCGACAAATCAGCTGTGCGTGGGCCGCACATCGGAAAGCACCGCGCCACCGCAATACTGGCGCCCTTCAAGTGCAGATCGACCGATGCACCCGTCCCGTCCACGCGTTCAAGCCTTTAGAAAATGACCGAGAAATCCCTGCGAAACGGCGGCCAGATCCTGGTGGAGGCGCTGCTGCGCAACGCCGTTGACACCGTGTACTGCGTCCCCGGCGAAAGCTACCTGCCGGTGCTCGATGCGCTGCAGGGCCGCACCGACATCCGCACCATCGTCACGCGGCACGAAGGTGCCGCCTCGAACATGGCCGACGCCCACGGCAAGCTCTCCGGCCGACCGGGCATCGCCTTCGTCACGCGCGGGCCGGGGGCCACGCACGCGGCCAACGGCGTGCACACGGCCCGGCAGGACTCCACGCCGATGATCCTGTTCGTCGGCCAGGTGGCGACGAACACGATGGAGCGCGAGGGCTTCCAGGAGGTGGACTACCGGCGCGTCTTCGGCGGTCTGGCCAAGTGGGCGACCGAGATCGATTCGATCGAGCGCATCCCCGAAGTCGTCAGCCATGCCTTCGCCTGCGCCATGTCCGGCCGCAAGGGGCCGGTGGTGGTGGCGCTGCCCGAGGACGTGCTGTTCGGCCTGGCCGATGTGGCCGATGCGCCGCCCGTGCGCGTCTCGGAAGCGGCGCCCGACGACGGCGCCCTGCCCGAACTCGCGCAGATGCTGCAGGCCGCGCGCCACCCGCTCGTGATCGTCGGGGGCACCGGCTGGACCGAGGCCGCGCAGCAAGACCTCCAGACCTTCGTCACGCGCTTCAACCTGCCGGTGGCGGCCTCGTTCCGCCGCCAGGACGTGCTCGACAACCGCGACCCGCACTACGTCGGCCAGCTGGGCCTGGGCGTGTCGCCGGCGCTGAGCGAGGGTCTGCGCCAGTCGGACCTGCTGCTCGTCATCGGCAGCCGGCTGTCGGAAGTGACGTCCGGCGGCTACGAGCTCATCGCCAGCCCGCGGCCGGTGCAGCGCCTGGTCCATGTGCACGCCGACCCGATGGAGCTGGGCCGCGTCTACCAGGCCGACCTGCCGATCAACGCCGCGGTGACGCCGATGGCGCGGCGGCTCGCTGCGCTGCCCGCGCCCTCGGGTTGCGAATGGACCCGCTGGACCGAAGACGCCCGCGCCGCCTATGTTCGCCACAGCACGCCGGTGGGTCGCGCGGAAGGCCAGCAGGGCGTCGAGATGTCGGGCGTGGTGGCCCACCTCAACCAGGTGCTGCCCGACGACGCGATCATCACCAACGGCGCGGGCAACTACACCGTCTGGGTGCACCGCTTCTACAAGTACCGCACGCTCGGCACCGAACTGGCGCCCACCAACGGCGCCATGGGCTACGGCCTGCCCGCGGCGGTGGCGGCGAAGCTCGCGCATCCGGCGCGCACCGTGGTCTGCTTCGCGGGCGACGGCTGCTTCATGATGTACCCGCAGGAGCTGGCGACGGCCATGCAGTTCGGCGCGGCGGTGATCGTGCTGGTCGTCAACAACGGCATGCTCGGCACGATCCGCATGCACCAGGAACGCGAGTACCCCGGCCGGGTGTCGGGCACGAACCTGCTGAACCCGGACTTCGTGACTTTCGCGCAGGCCTTCGGTGCGCATGCGGAACGCGTGGAGAACGATGCCGACTTTCCGGCCGCGTTCGAACGCGCACGCGCATCGGGCAAGGCGGCCGTGATCGAGCTGTGCACCGATCCGCTGCAGATCGGCCCGCAGTCGCGCCTGGCGAAGCGCTGACTCAGGCCGGCGGCGGATGCTCGCGGGGTGCGACCCGCGCGCCGGGCCAGGTCTGCGCGTGCACCAGCTGTGTGGCCACCGCGCGGATCAGTTCGTTGAGCACCCACAGGTCGGCCGTGGCCGTGCGGGTCTTGCCGAGCACCAGCGCGATGCAGCGCTCGGCGTCCTCGCCGTCGAGCGGAAAGGCGCGCAGCCGGCCCGCGGCGATCTCGGCTTCGGCCGCCGCCAGCGGGAGCACCGTGCAGCCGCAGTTCTTCGCGACCAGGTCGAGCGTGATGGCGATGGAGCTGTCGCTCTCCAGCACGATCTGCGGCGTGAAGCCACGCCGCGCGGCCATGGCCTGCACCAGCACCCGCAAGCCGTGGTGCGTGCTGGGCAGCACGAGGGGAATGTCGGCCAGCCCCCGAGCGCGCAGCTGCTCGGCCGTCACCTCGCTGTCGGCCGGCGTGAGCAGACACAGCTGTTCGAACAGCAAGGGCTCGTAGGCGAGGCTACCCGGGTAGGCCGGCTTGTAGAGGATGGCGATGTCGATGTCACCCGCCTGCAGCTCGGCCAATATCTGGCTCGCCAGGCCTTCGGTGAAATGGATCTGCGTGTCGGGGTAGCGCCCGCGGATGGCATGGAAGAGCGCGCCGAACAGCACCTTGGCAATGGTCGGCTGGGCGGCGATGCGAACGCGCGCCGGGCCTTGGCGGCTCAGGGTACTCAGCGCCGCGCGCGCCGAGGCGATCACCGCGCCGACCTGCCGTGCGTGGTCGATCAGCACCTCGCCCTGCGGCGTGAGCACGACGCCGCGCCCGCTGCGGCTGAACAGGCGCGCATTGAGCGATTGCTCCAACTGCGTGATGCGCCGGCTGATGGTCGATGCGTCGCAGCCCGCCCTCATCGCGGCGGCGGAAATGCTGCCGGCGTCGGCAACGAGGGCGAAGAAGTCGAGATCGTCGGAGTTCATGGGCGGCGCGCGGCGGGCCCGCGGATCCGGGCATCCTACAGCGCCGCTCCAGCGAAGATCGGTCCCCCGCCGCCCCGTGCTCAGAACTTGTAGTTCAGCGTCAGCAGCGCGTTGCGCGGATCGCCGTACACGCCGGTGCCATAGGAACCCAGGCCCGGCATGTAGGTCTTGTCGAACACGTTGTTGATGTTCAGCGAGACGCTCAGGTGGCGGTCGAATTCGTAGCGCGCCATGAGGCCGACCAGTGCGTAGGCCGCCTGCGTGGCGCGCCACTGGTTCGCGTCGGAGGTCTGGTAGTAGGTTTCACTCTGCCACGACAGCGAGCCGCCGACCACCAGCTGGCTCCATGCGCCCGGCAGGCGGTAGCTGGTGTTGAGCTTGAACAGGTGCTTGGGCTGGTTGGTGTTGACCGCGCTCAGGATCACGTTCGGCTGTTGCGGCTTCTTCGACGTGCTGTAGGTGTAGCCCGCGGCCAAGTTCCACGACGGCGTGATCTGGCCGGCCATCTCGAGCTCCATGCCCTTGCTGGTGATGCCGTCGACCGCGGTGTAGATCTCGTCGCCGGTGGCGGGGTTGACGCCCACGTACTGCGCCGAGTTGTCCTGCTTGATGTGGAACAGCGCCAGGCTGGTGTTGAGCCGCTTCTCGAGGAACTCGCCCTTCACGCCAACCTCGGAGCTCTTGCCGGTGAGCGGCGCGATGGCCCGGTCGCTCGCGTCCTTGTAGTAGGTCTGCGGCTTGAAGATGTCGGTGTGGCTCGCGTACACCGACCAGGTGCGGTCGAGGTCGTAGACGACGCCGGCGTAAGGCACGACCTTGGCGTTGATGTCGAGTTCGTCGCTCAGCGTAGTCACGCCGGCCAGGCTGGTGCTCTCATCGCGCAGGTCGTACCAGCTCGCGCGCGCACCGAGGATGACGGACAGCGCGTCGGTGGGCCGCAGCCGCACCGCCGCCGACAAACCCTTCTCGCGCGTGGTGATATCGCGGTCGCTGCGCTTCTGCGACGCGGGCTGCGCGATGTTTCCGTCCCACGCGAAGTAGTTGGGGATGGCCGTGTAGGTCGAGCTGTGCAGCTGCGCCTCCTGGTGCTGGCGCGAGTAGCCGGCACCCAGCATCAGTTCGTGGGTGCGGCCGCCGAGGGTGAACGGACCGGTCAGCGCGATGTTGAGCGCGTCGGTCTTCGACTGCGTCGGCAGCGCGCCCGACAGCATGCGGATGCCGGCGCCCGTGGCGCGGTTCACGCTGCCGTTGTAGGCCGAGCCGTAGAACACGTCCTTCGACTGGTCGAGGTGGCTGGCCGCCACGTCAAGCTTCCAGCCGCCGCCGAACTCGTGCTTGAGGCTGGCGAAGGTGTTGGTGCTGTCGTTGTCCCAGTACGACCAGCGCGCCGCGGGATTGAGCGAACGCCGGAAGTTCGTCCGCGTGCCGTCGCTGTAGAAGAGCGGGAGGTGGCCGAAGGTGGCGCCGTCGGCGCGCGTCTCCATGTGGTCCACGCCCACCGTCAGCAGCGTGCTCGGCGTCAGGTCGGCTTCGACGACGGCGTAGAGGTTGCGCGTGTCGCGGCTGTAGTCGTCGACGTAGGAGTTCGCGTTCTGCGCCGCGGCGACGATGCGCCCACGCACGCTGCCGCTCGCGTTGAGCGGACCGGAGAAGTCGGCGGTGGTGCGCAGGCGGTCCCACGAGCCCGCGCCGAGCGACAGGTTGCTGGCGAACTCTGCCGTCGGCTTCTTGCGCACCAGATTGATCGTCGCCGAGGGGTAGCCCGCGCCGGTCAGGAGGCCCGTGGCCCCCTTGACGATCTCGATGCGGTCGTAGATCACGCTGTCGCCGATGGCGGCGGTGTACTGGTTCGACGTGTCGAGCGTGCTGGGCACGCCGTCGAACTGCAGGTTCTCGATCGCGAAGCCGCGCGCGTAGAAGGTCGCGCGCTCGCTGTCGTTGCGCCCCACGGTCACGCCCGGTGTCTTCTCGAGGATCTCGGGCACGCTGACCAGCGCCTGGTCGTCCATCTGCTGGCGCGTGATGACGCTGACCGATTGCGGCGTCTCGCGCGGCGACAACCCCAAGCGGGTCGCGGTGCTGGTCGAGCGCACGGTGTAGGCGCCGGTGCCTTCCGACGGGCCCTCGGCCGCGGCCGTGACCCGCACTTCGTCGAGGGTGTTCGTCGCGGACCCCGACGCTGCCGATGGCGCGCCCGACGGCAGCGGCTGCAGCGCGTAGCCGCCACCCGCCGCACGCACCGCGCCGAGGCCGGTGCCGGCGAGCGCCTGCGACAGCGCGTCCGCGACCGTATGGGTGCCGCGCACGCCGCGGCTGCTCACGCCGTCGGCGACCGTCGAGCCGAAGGTGATCAGCACGCCGGTCTCGCGGCCCAGGCGGTTGAGCACGCCTTCGAGCGGCCCGGCGGGGATGTCGAAGCTGCGGGCTTCCTGGCTGCTTGCTGGGGCCGGCTGCGCGAAGGCGCTGCTCGGCGCGACGGCGCCGGCCACCAGCCACACGGCCACGGCACCGAGGCAGGCGCTTCGCGATGCGTGTGCCAGTGCATGCAGGCGCGGCCTACCGTTGGCGAGCGGGGGAATCGAGTTCAGGGCTGAAACGGATGCGAGCCGGCCGGTGTGCTGGAACATGGAAATGCCTTCGACGATGGGAGATTTGCGGGAAGAGATCGGGCGCCGTTAGCGTGCCTTCCCTTCCTTGACCGTCGACCCCGCCGAATCAGCTCACTTATTTTTCTTCGCCGTTCACATGCGACCTCGGCGCGGCCGCACGCTCACCCAATAACGCGTGATCGTGTGCACCTCGACTGGCAACGCCGATGTCAACGCCGCCAGCACGCGATCGGTGTCGGCCAGCGGGTAGGCGCCAGAGACCTGCAGGCCGGCGATGGCCGGGTCGCAGCCCAGGCGCCCCGGGCGATGGCGGCCGAGTTCGGCGAGGAAGTCGTCGAGCCGCATGTGCGATGCCACCAGCATGCCGTCGGCCCAGGCGCTCGCGTCACGGTCGAGGGCCGTCGGCGCCATCGCCTGGGTGCGCGAGAAGCGGCCCGACTCGCCCGCCTGCAGCGTGCGCGCCTGCTGTGGCGCATCGCGCGGCGTAAGTTCGACGGCGCCCTGAAGCACGCCGACCTCGACCTGCGCATCGTCGCGCTGGCGCACGGTGAAGCGCGTGCCGATCGCCCGCGCCGAACCTTCCTCGGTCTCGACCAGGAAGGGCCGGTGCAGCGTATCGGGGGCGGTCTGCACCAGGATTTCGCCGCGCACCAGCTGGAGCACGCGGCGCTCGGCGTCGAAGCGCAGGTTGATGGCGCTGCCGCTGTTGAGCGTGACCCGCCCGCCGTCGGGCAGCGTCAGCGGGATGCGTTCGCCGACGGCCGCCACATGGTCGGCCGTGAACGATCGCCACGGCGTCGTCTGGCGCGCGAGCATCGCGCTGCCGCCGCCGACCACCAGCACCGAAAGAAGCTGCATTGCGCGGCGCCGCCGCATGGACTGCGGGGCCGCATGCAAGGCGGCGCGGGCCAGCGGCGACGGGATCTCCGCGAGGCGGCCCCCGACGGCTTCGATGCGCTGCCATGCGGCTTCGTGCGCCGGGTCGGCAGCGCGCCATTGCGCCCACTGCGTGCGTTGCGCGGTGCTGAGATCGCTCGATCGCAGCGCCACCCACCACCGAACAGCTTGACGCGCGATGGCCGGCGCGACCTTGTCGGCGCCATCCGGTCCATCGCCGCACAGGGGAGACGTCGTCATTCGGGGAAGAAGCAACGCATCGCCGCCTTCGCGAGATGGCGCTTGACCGTCGACACGGAGATGCCCAGTTCCGCGGCGATCTCGCCCTGACCCAGCCCCTCGAGTTGCGCGAGGAGGAAGGCTTGCTTGGCGAGCACCGGCAATCCGTTCAGGCGCCGATCGATCTCGACCAGCGTCTCCAGGACCATGAGCCGCATTTCCGGCGGCGGTGCCACGGGCTCCGGCATCAGCGCCAGCGCGTCGAGGTAGGCCTGCTCGATGGCGCGTCGACGGACGTGGTTGATCAACAGGTTGCGGGCGACCGTCGTCAGATACGCGCGAGGCTCGGCGAGGTTGTCGACACCCGGCGCGCGCAGCACCCGCAGGAAGGTGTCCTGGGCCAGGTCGGCCGCGTCGAAGGCGTTGCCCAGCTTCTTGCGCAGCCAAGCCTGCAGCCAGCCGTGATGGTGGACGTAGAGCGCGCCGAGCTGTTCGTGCGGAAGGAAGTCGGCGCTGGACATGGTCGCTCGGGCGGTCAAGGGACGAGGACGCCACTTGCTGCGCCCATGAAAAAAGTCGCATTCTATCGAATGCGACTTATTCTCAATTACGGCAGCCACCCAGCGACGGGTGATCTGCCCTTCCCGTCCCGGACACGTGGCCGCCGAAGCGGCCCTCGATCAGCTGCGGGCCCGCGCCTGGTCGCGCAGCGCCTTGATCTGGTCGTGGTTGCGCTGCGCACCCTGCGCCTGGCGCTCGATCACGGCGCGCACGTCGGCCGGCAGCGTCTGCTTGAGCGCCTTGCGGTAGCGCGCCAGTCCGGCATCCTCGCCACGCTCGCATTCGTTGAGAATGGATTCCTCGCTGTTGGCGCCCACGGCGCCCTTCACGTGCACCCAGCCACGGTGCATCGCCCCGCTCGCGGTGCCCCCGTCGGCCGGCGTGCCACCGTACTGCGTGACCAGCTGGGCGAGTTCGTTGGCCGCCATCCGGCAGCCCACGGCGCGCTCCGAGAACACCTGCTTGAGGCTGGCGCTTTCCAC
Source organism: Variovorax sp. J2L1-78 (assembly GCF_030317205.1). Lineage (NCBI taxonomy): Bacteria > Pseudomonadati > Pseudomonadota > Betaproteobacteria > Burkholderiales > Comamonadaceae > Variovorax > Variovorax arabinosiphilus. The sequence goes on from NZ_JASZYB010000001.1 coordinate 2,639,766, forward strand.
CTCCTCCGCGCAGGTGCGGAAACCGTACTCCCCGTCGTGCGAGTTCTCGATCAGGTCGTTGAGCACGTCCACCACCTCGTCGTGCGACATCGCTTCGCCCGTGGTGCGATCGGCGTCGAACACCGCCGTCTCACGCGGTGCCATCACGGCCGCTTCGCCGAAGTAGGTGCGGTCCGCACGGTCCCAGGCGGCGCGGGACGCGTGGCGTGCCTGCGGCCAGTCGAGGGTGGAATTGCCGCGACGTGTGGCCCATTCATCGGCCAACGTGGGCTCGAGCGTGTCGAAGCTGTCGTCGCGCCGGGCGCGGCTGGACCAGCCCAGTTCATAGGCCGGCGCATAGTCGTCGTAGCTGCGGCCGGGTTCGTAGTAGCTCTCGCGGTTGTAGCTCGAACGCCAGTACGCGTCCTCGGCCGTGGGGTTCACGCTTTCGGCGACCGCCTTGCCCCCCAGGCCCCCTGCCAGGCCACCGGCCACCAGGCCGACCACCGTGCCCACCGGGCCCGCCACGGACCCTGCAGCAGCGCCCGCCACCGCGCCGCCCGCCGCGCCGACCCCGGTGCCGACGGGGTGGGCGCCCGGTGTGCCCGTGATGGGATCGCGGTTCATGTCGTTCGTCGTGAAGTCTTTTTCCTTGGCCATGTCGGCTCCTTGAGAGAAGGGTTGGAAATGCCACCGCCGGAACGCATCGATTGACGCAACGGGTGTTGGCAGCAGCGTGTGGAGGACTTCATCCTGAACACGCGGCAGCCTCGCCGGGTCAGGATCGCCCGACGCCGCCTGTAGGGCATCGCCTGCGCAGCCTGCAGTGCGCAACGCCCCGCGACGCCGGGCACGGCCTACACGCCACGGGTGATGCGATGGCTATCAACAGGTCTTCTTCTCTCAATGCACCACTGCAAGGATCTGCATGAACTCGAACGACGCGAAATCCTGGATCAACCAAGCCCGAAAGGCCGACGACCAACGGCCCGACCTGCCGGGCGAGCACTGGGCGGTCATGGGCGCCGGCCTGCTGCTGCTGTTGGCCGCGGGACGCAGCCGGTCGTTCCTGGGGCGCACCTTGGCTGGCGCCGCGGGCAGTGCGTTGCTCGGCCGCGCGGCCAGCGGCCGCGGCGGGTTGCACCGGCTGGTGCGCGCCTTCACCGGCGCGCGACGCTGAGGGGCGGGTCGCGCCGGGCTTGCGCTGCTTATTGCATGAAGCTGGGCTTGGCGTAGCCCTGGAACTTGCTGTCGACCACGGCCTTGTATTCCTTCGAGCGGTAGGCCTCGGCGATGTCCTTGGCCCACTGCGTGTCCTTGTCGGCACGCTTCACGGCCACCACGTTCAGGTAGTGGTCGGCCGGCTTCTCGAGCACCACGGCTTCGGTCAGCTTCAGGCCCGACGAGATCGCGAAGTTGCCGTTGATGATGGCGTATTCGGCGTCACCCAGCGAACGCGGCAGCTGCGCGGCTTCGAGCGGGATGAACTTCAGCTTGTGCGGGTTCTGGTCGACGTCCTTCTCCGACGCGCGGATGGCGTCGACGCCCGGCTTGATGGTGATCAGCTTGTTCTGTTCCAGCAGCACCAGCGCGCGCGCCAGGTTGCTCGGGTCGTTCGGCAGCGTGATGCGGTCGCCGTCCTTCACCTCGGCCAGGGTCTTGCGCTTGGTCGAGTACACACCCAGCGGCGCGATGGGGCCTTGCACCAGTTCGACGATGTCCAGCTTCTGGTCGGCGGCGAACTTCTTCAGGTACACGAGGTGCTGAAAGAAGTTGGCATCGAGCGAGCCTTGCGCGAGCGCGAGGTTGGGCTGCACGTAGTCGTTGAACTCGACCAGCTTCACGGTGTAGCCCTTCTTCTGCAGGATCGGCACGATGCCCAGCTTGAGCTGGTCGATGTTCGAGCCGGCGGTGCCGCCGATGACGAGGTTCTTCTTGTCGGCCTGGGCCTGGGCCTCGAGCGAGAGGCCACCGAGCGACAGTGCGGCAATCGAGAGGGCGAGGAAGGAGCGGCGGAGCGCAGAGGTTTTCATGGCAGAGGGATCAGGGAACAAAAAAGAATCAACGTTTGTCGAGACGACGCGCGGCGGTGTTGCCGACGAACTGGATGATCTGCACCAGCACGACCAGCAGCACGACGGTGAAGACCATCACATCGGTCTGGAAGCGGTAGTAGCCGTAGCGGATGGCCAGGTCGCCGATGCCGCCGCCGCCCACCACGCCGGCGATGGCCGAGTAGGAGAGGAAGCTGACCGAGAGCACCGTGAGTGCCAGCACTAGGCCGGAGCGGGCCTCGACGATGAGCACACGCCAGACAATCTGCAGCTCCGATGCGCCCATGGCATGGGCCGCCTCGATGACGCCTCGCGGCACCTCGCGCAGGCACTGGTCGACCAGCCGCGCGAAGTAAGGGATGGCCGCGACCGACAGCGGCACCGCCGCCGCCAGCGGGCCGATGGAGGTGCCCGCGATGACACGGGTGATCGGCACCAGCGCCACCAGCAGGATGATGAAGGGGAAGGACCGCACGGTGTTGACGATCCAGTTCAGCACCAGGAAGGCCGGCTTGTTGTCGAGCGACTGACCGGGGCCGAGCAGGAACAGCAGCACGCCCAGCGGGCCGCCGATGAGCACCGCGGCCGACAGGCCGATGCCCAGCATCAGGAAGGTCTGCCCGGCGGCGAGCCACAGCTCGGGCAGGATGGCGGCGATGTTCTCAGGCATGGGCAATTCCTCGAGGCGCAGGGGATGACGACAGCGGCGCGTTGGCCGCCTCGCGCGCATCGCGCGCGCGGCGGCGCACCAATGCGTCGATCTCGCGGCCCAGCGCCGTGAGCCGCTCGGCATCGGGCGCCTCGTCGACGGCGAACTGCTCGATCAGCTGGCCCTTCTCGAGGATGGCGACGCGGCGGCACAGCACCTCGACCACCGACAGCTCGTGCGTGACGATCACGATGGTCACGCCGATCTTGGCGTTGATGTCGCGCAGCGTCTCGAGCAGCGAGCGCGTGGTTTCGCTGTCGAGCGCCGACGTGGGCTCGTCGCACAGCAGCACCTGCGGGCGCGGCGCCAGCGCACGGGCGATGGCCACACGCTGTTTTTGCCCGCCGGACAGTTGCGCCGGGTAGGTGTCGATCTTTTCCGAAAGGCCGACCAGCGCCAGGCATTCGCGAACCCGCGCATCGATCTCGGCGCGCGAATGGCGGTCGTGGATCTTCAGCGGGAAGGCCACGTTGTCGAAGACCGTGGCGTTCTGCAGCAGGTTGAACTGCTGGAAGATCATGCCGATGTTCTGCCGCGTGTCGCGCAGTTCGCGACGCGACAGGGTGGTCAGGTCACGGCCGCCGACGATCACGCGGCCGGTGTCGGGCCGCTCGAGCAGGTTGATCAGGCGCAGCAGCGTGGACTTGCCCGCGCCGCTCTTGCCGATCAGGCCGAAGATCTCGCCCTCGGGGATGTCGAGCGACAGCGCGCGCACGGCGTCGAAGACTTCGCCGCTGGGCAGTGCAAATGATTTCTGGACCGCTTCGAGGCGGATCACCGGCGGCCTGGGGGCCGCATCGGTCGGGGGAGTGGAGGTCACGACGCAATCGCCGGGGCCTGGGCGGCCCTCGGGCAGGAGAAAGGGACGCGAGTATGCCCGCAGCCGGCAGCGAGACGAACGACCGAATCGCCATCTGCTTATTCGCTGGCCTTATATGGCGCCCCCCATGGCCGAGGGAGATCGCCTCGCCGTGCGCCACGCCGACTGCGCGCGAAAAGCCTCCCTTGGCCTACGTCACGCCATGGCCAACGTGGGTCATGCTTGGTTCACACACCGCGCGGGGCTTCGTTCCCTGCGCGGCCCGCTGCGCCAGCGCAGCCTCTACCCCGGAGACGCATCCGCATGGAAATCCACATCAACACCGGCAATGGCATGGACAACAAGGTCACGCTCGAAGCCTGGGCCGACGCCGAGATCCGCCGCACCCTGGGCCGCTTCTCGAACGACGTGCGCCGCATCGAGGTGCACCTGTCGGACGACAACAGCGGCAAGGGTGGCGCCGACGACAAGCGCTGCATGATCGAAGCCCACGTGGTCGGCCATGCCGCCGTGGCCGTGACGCACCAGGCCGCCAACATGGACGAAGCCTTCCGCGGCGCCGAGGCCAAGGCACGGCGCGCGCTGGACAGCGCCATCGGCAAGCTCAGCGACCGGCGCGACCACACCTCGATCCGGACGGAGCCCGAGATCCTCTGAGCCCAAAAAAACGGCCCGCACGGAGCGGGCCGAAGGGATCTTGGTAAGGGATCCATGGAGAAACCACTTACTTCATCGGCGCCGCCCCGGAAAAGTTGAGGATCCCGTTACAACTTTCGTGGCCTGGAGGCGCCGGACGGGCCTCCCCGGCGCCACGATGGCGCGACAGGAGGTCGTGTGAGCGCTGTTCCGGTTCCGTTGAACGCCATCCCCGTCAAGGGCGACGTCGCCGCCCTGTGGCAGTGGTGCCTCGACATCGCGCGCCGCCGCCGCCAAGGGCTGCGCCCCGTCGACGCCGACCTGCCGCTCTCGTGGTCGCGCGCGCAGGGCTATGCACTGCAGCACGGCTGGGACGACGAGGCGCGGACCCTTTTCGCGCTGTTCAAGCCCCTGCTCGACCGCCACGGCGATGACGCGGCCTGGACCATCGGCCAGCTGGGCCAGAGTCTCGACGGCTGCATCGCCACCCACCGCGGCGACTCCTGCTTCGTCAACGGCCCTGAAGGGCTGGTGCACCTGCACCGGCTGCGCGCCCTGTGCGACGCGGTGATCGTCGGCGCCAGCACGGTGTGCCTGGACAACCCGCAGCTCACCACCCGGCGGGTGCCCGGCGACAACCCGACCCGCGTGGTGCTCGACCCCTCGTTGCGGGTGCCGGCCGGCGCCCGTGTCTTCACCGACGGACAGGCCCCGACGCTGCTGGTGTGCGACGTGGCCCACCGCGCGCGCGCCGAACTCCGGCTGGGGGCGGCGCACGTCGTCGCCCTGCCCCGGCATGCGGCGCTGGGCCACCGGCTGTCGCTGGCCGAGGTGGTCGGCGCGTTGCGTGCGCGCGGACTGCGCCTGCTCTTCGTTGAGGGCGGCGGGGTGACGGTGTCGGCGTTCGTGCAGCAGCACTGCCTCGACCGGCTGCACCTCATCGTGGCGCCGGTGGTCATCGGCGCCGGACATCCGGGCCTGCAGGTACGCCGATCCGACGCCATGGGCGACGCGTTGCGCCCGCCGGCGCGCACCTTCGCGCTCGGCGGCGATGTGCTGTGGGATCTCGCGCTGAGCAAGCCACCGCGCCCCGTGTCGGATTAACGACAGCCCCCGAGAGGGTTCGAGACTTTCCGCACAAGCGCACTTGCTTTGCAGCGGCTCGCATACGCACCGACGAACCTTTTCGGCGACGCTCGGGTCTCACCCAAGACACGATTCGCCACAAAGGAACGGTCCCCGAACCCACTGAAAGATCCATCGCCATGAAGCCTCTCGCCAACCCGCAGCCCTTGACCCCTTCGCAGATCCGCCATGTCCTCGAGCTGCTCGACATGCGTCTGCTGGCCCCGCAGGAAACCGCCGCGACGTTCAACCGCCTGAGCCAGGCTGGAACGTTCTCGGAAGCGCAGCAGGAGGCGATCGAGTTGCTGTTCGCACTCGACGAGGACGAGATCGGCGATGCGCTGATGGACTTCGCCGACGACGAAGCGCGCGACATCGTGCGCGACAACGTGGTGCACGAAGCGCGCATGAGCTTCGTCGGCGCCTGACGCCTGATCGCCGGCAGCGACGCCTTCCGGCGCCGTGACGTTCAGGCCTCGCTCGGCGGCAGCTTGCCGATGAGCTTGTCCAGCGTGATCGGATAGTCGCGCACCCGGACGCCGGTCGCGTTGTAGATCGCGTTGGCCACCGCGGCGCCGACGCCGCAGATGCCCAGTTCGCCGACGCCCTTGGCCTTCATGGGCGACGAGACCGGATCGGTCTCGTCGAGGAACACGACCTCCTGGTGCGGGATGTCGGCATGCACCGGCACCTCGTAGCCCGCGAGGTCGTGGTTGACGAAGAAGCCCAGGCGCTCGTCGACCGCGAGCTCTTCCATCAGCGCCGCGCCCACACCCATCGCCATCGCGCCGATCACCTGGCTGCGCGCAGTCTTGGGGTTGAGGATGCGGCCCGATGCGCACACGGCCAGCATGCGCCGCACGCGCACCTCGGCGGTGAAGGCATGCACCGCCACTTCCACGAAGTGCGCACCGAAGGTCGACTGCTGGAACTTCTTGTCCAGGTCGCCGAACTCCAGCACGTCTTCGGCGACGAACTCCTGTCCGGCTGCGGCCTCGGCGAGCACCATGCTGCGGCCACCACCGGAGATACGGCCATCGGCGAAGTTCGCGGTTGCAGCGTCGATGCCTGCACGCTGCGCAACCTGCTCACGCAGCTTGACGCAGGCGGCATACACACCGGCGGTGGAGCAGTTGCCGCCCCACTGCCCGCCGGAGCCGGCCGAAGCCGGAAAGCTCGAATCGCCCAGCTTCACGACGACCCGTTCCAGCGGTACGCCCATCATCTCGGCGGCCGTCTGCGCGATGATGGTGTAGCTGCCGGTGCCGATGTCCGTCATGTCGGTCTCGACCGTGACGATGCCTTGGGCATTCAGGCGAACCCGCGCCGCGGATTTCATCACCACGTTGTTGCGGAAGGCCGCAGCCACGCCGGTGCCGATGAGCCATTGGCCGTCGCGCACCTGCCCCGGCTTGGCGCTGCGCTGGTTCCAGCCGAAGCGCTCGGCGCCGATGCGCAGGCAGTCGTTCAGGCGACGCTGCGAAAACTTGCGCTGGGGATCGGCCGGGTCGACCTGCGTGTCGTTGAGCGCGCGGAACTCGATCGGGTCCATGCCGAGGCGCTCGGCCATCTCGTCCATGGCGATCTCCAGCGCCAGCAGGCCTGGGGCTTCGCCGGGCGCGCGCATCGCGTTGCCCTCGGGCAGGTCGAGCCGGGCGAGCCGCGTGCCGGTCAGGCGGTGCGCGCCGGCATAGAGCAGGGTGGTCTGCTGTACCGCGTCCTCCGGCTCGCCGTCGGCCAGGTTGCCCGACCAGCTTTCGTGGCCGATGACCGTGAGCTTGCCGTCCTTGGACGCGCCCAGGCGGATGCGCTGGATCGTCGCGGCCCGGTGCGTCGTGTTGTTGGCGATCAGCGGCCGCTGCAGCGCCACCTTGACCGGCCGCTTCGCGATGCGCGCACCGACGGCTGCCAGCAGGATGTCGGCGCGCAGGAAGAGCTTGCCGCCAAAACCGCCGCCGATGAAGGGCGAGATGATGCGGACGTTCGCCCGCGGGATGTCGAGCGTCTTCGCGATGTCGGTCGCGGCCCAGTCGATCATCTGGTTCGATGTCCAGATGGTCAGTTTGTCGCCGCGCCAGGCCGCGATCGATGCCTGCGGCTCCATCTGCGCATGCGACTGGTCGGGTGTCGTGTAGGTCGCATCCAGCTGCACCTCGGCCCGGCCGAAGTTGGCGGCGAAGTCGCCCACGGCCTTGTCGCTGTCGGTGGTCTTCGCGCCGGTCTCGCGGGCGTGTGCCAGGTCGAAGTGGCCGTCGGTGCGCGTGTACTCCACGCGGATCATCTGGGCCGCGGCGCGCGCCTGTTCGAAGCTTTCTGCCACCACGAGCGCGATCGCCTGGTGGTAGTGGTCGATGACCGGGCCGCCCAGCAGCTTGGCCACATTCCGCGAACCCTTGGCCAGCTTGCCGGCGTTCTCGGCCGTGACGATCGCGATGACGCCCGGTGCCGCCCTGGCGCGGGCGGTGTCCATCGCGGCGATGCGGCCCTTGGCGATGCCGGCGCCCAGCACGTGGCCATAGGCCTGGTTGGCGACCACGTCGTGCTGCTCGTAGGCATAGCGCGCCGTGCCGGTGGTCTTGAGCCGGCCGTCGACGCGGTCGACCGGCTGGCCGACCACCTTCAGTTGATCGATCGGGTTGGTGCCCGCGGGCGTGTCGAATTTCATGCTCGGCTCCTTGCCTGCGCCAGGACCGAAGCGATCGTGCGCTCCGCCAGCGGCAATTTGAATGCGTTCTCCTTCGTCGGTCGCGCGCCGGCGAAGAGCGCGTCGGCCACGGCCTTGGCGCCGCGCGGCAGTTGCGCGTCGGCGCTGTCCATGCGCCACGGCTTGGGCGCCACGCCGCCCACGGCCACGCGTCCGCTGCCGTCGCGCTGCACGATGGCCGCGACCGACACCAGCGCGAAGGCATAGGAGGCGCGGTCGCGCACCTTCTGGTAGATGTGCGTGCCGCCCACCGGCGCCGGCAGCGTGACCGCGGTGATCAGCTCGCCGCGCGCCAGCTCGGTCTCGATGTGCGGCGTCGTTCCCGGCAACCGGTGCAGATCGGCGATGGGGATCACGCGGCGCACGCCGTCGGGCCGCATCGTTTCGACCGAGGCATCGAGCGCCCGCATCGCCACGGCCATGTCGCTCGGGTGCGTGGCGATGCACGCCTCGCTCGTGCCCACCACGCCCAATTGCTTGCTGTAGCCGCCCATGGCGGCGCAACCGCTGCCGGGCTGGCGCTTGTTGCAGGCCTGGTTCGTGTCGTAGAAGTAGGGGCAGCGCGTGCGCTGCAGCAGGTTGCCCGCGGTCGACGCCTTGTTGCGCAGCTGGCCCGAGGCGCCGGCCAGCAGGGCGCGCGAGAGCACGCCGTAGTCGCGGCGCACGCGGTCGTCGGCGGCCAGCTGGGTGTTGCTCACCAGGGCACCGATGCGTAGCCCGCCGTCCTGCGTGGGTTCGATCGCCTTCAGGCCGAGTCCGTTGAGGTCGACCAGATGCGCAGGCGTCTCGATCTCCAGCTTCATCAGGTCGAGCAGGTTGGTGCCGCCGGCGATGAACCTGGCGTTGGGCATGCGCGCCGCCTTCGCCAGCGCGTCTTCGGCCGAGGCGGCGCGTTCGTAGGTGAAGGCTCTCATGCGGCCCCCTTGGCCACTTCGGTGACCGCGTCGACGATGTTGCTGTAAGCCCCGCAGCGGCAGATGTTGCCGCTCATGCGCTCGCGCAGTTCGTCGGCCGAGAACATCGGCTTGGCCGTGAGGTCGGCGCTGACGTGGCTCGGGACGCCCTGTTCGATCTCGCGCAGCACGCCCACGGCCGAGCAGATCTGGCCCGGCGTGCAATAGCCGCACTGGAAGCCGTCGTGCTTCACGAAGGCGGCCTGCATCGGGTGCAGCCTGTCGGGCGTGCCCAGGCCTTCGACCGTGGTGACGGTGCTGCCCTCGTGCATCACGGCGAGCGTGAGGCAGGAATTGATGCGCTGGCCGTCGACGATCACCGTACAGGCGCCGCACTGGCCGTGGTCGCAACCCTTCTTGGTGCCGGTGAGGTGGAGGTGCTCACGCAGTGCGTCGAGCAGCGTGGTGCGCGTGTCGAGGTCCAGGCGCTGCGTCGTGCCGTTGACCTGCATCGTCACGGTCGACAGCGCCGGGGTGCCCGCCTGCGCAGCGGGCCGGGCGGGGGTCTGCGCCGTGGCGGGCTGGGCGACGATCGTGGCCGACGCCGAAGCAGCGCCTGCCGCGAGGAGCCCGCGCCGCGTGATCGGCAGATTGCTCGAGATGTCCATGGTGGTGATCCTTCATCGTGGTCGCCGACGGAAGCGGCGTCGCCGTTCGAACGGCGTAGAAGGTTCACTCTAGAAGGCGTGCCGGTGCGCCCCGCGTAGGAATTCGGTTGGTCCTCTCGCAAGCCGCGTGGCCGCGCGCTCAGGATGGCGTGGTGTCCACGCGTCGCTTGAGCGCGGCCGGGTCGTCCGGCAGCACCGCGAGCGAAGCGGCCGTGGCGAGCGCCTGGTCACGGCGGCGCGCGTCCTCCGGGTCGCGCGACCGCTGCGCCTGCTCGACGGTCTTGAGCAGCGCGCGCACGTCGGCGACACGCGTGGCGTCCGAGGGAAAGGTCGTGTCGGATTCCAGCTTGCCCATCAGGTAGCGTTGCACGCGCGTGGACTGGCGCGCCGACTGCTCGACCGACGCGTCGATGCGCACGCCGTCCTTGTACGCGACGTCGGTCGACACCTTGGCCTCGTCGTCGATCTCGATGTACTCGTAGAACTGCGACTCCTTCGCCAGCGTGAGAAAGAGCGACAGCTCCGGCGACAGCGGCCGGTGGTAGCTGGCGCTCAATTGCGCTTGCTGCTCCTGATGGATGGTGCGGTTGCGCGGATCGCGGCCCATCACGCTCGTGCTCTGAGAAACCTGGTACGAGAAGGTGTCGAGTTCTTCCGGCCGCATCGGGTTCGACGCTTCCGAGGCCTGCACCATCGACGCGCTGAAATCCGCCAGCCCGCTCAGCAGGCTGTGGTCGCCCGCGTTCAGCGCGAGCACACCGGGTGCCGCGCGGCCCTCCACGGGGGCTGTCACGCCGTAGTCGCTGTTCATCTGCGTGAAGGCATCCTTGAACATCTCCACGAGGGCGGTGTCGCCCCGGCCCCGGCTGCCCGCGGCATCGAACTGCTGCAGGTAGCGCGCCATGGCCTGGGCCTGCTGCGCGGCATTGCCGAGGATGGCCGGGTTCGAGACATCGACGTCGACCTTCACCGTGCCGGAGGGCCCGGTGGCGCTCACCGACCGCGACCGCGCGTCGGCATGGAATTCGACGGCGTCGATCGCGCCCTTGTCATCGGTCTCGATGCGTGCCTTGAAATCGACCGACGACAGCACCGCCGGATCGAATACCGCGAGCCCTTTCAGCGCCAGACGCGGCGGCACCGCACCCAGGCCGTCGATGGCCTCCTGGAAGGCCCCCGAGAGCTGCACCAGCGCCGCGCGCTCGGCTTCGGTGAGCTCGGCGCCGGAGACCTTGACCTGCACGGCCAGCCCCTCGTCCTGGCTGCCCAGGCGCAGTTCGACCGTCGCGCCGCTGGCGGTCCGGATCGACAGGGTGATCTGGTTGTCCGCGTCGGTGTGCAGCTGCGACTGCATCGCCGTCTGCAAAGCCGAGACGCCCGTCCCCGGGTTGGCGACGGACGTTTTCTGCACCGTCGCCGACTGCGAGAAATCCACCGCCTCAGCGGCGAAGCGCTCCAGCATCGCGGCGCCCAGTCCGTAGAACCGGCTTCCGGGCGAGCGGTAGGCGATGTTGCTCGCCATGAGCGACGAGATCTCGTCGTCCGGCCGCTGTTCCCACACCGTCGCGGGGGCCGTTCGGCTGGGCATCGAATAGGTCTGCGCCTCGGCGGACGTGGTGGCCTGTCCGAGGGTCACGGAGACGGCGGCCGGTGCGGCCGCCGCCGGCGAGGACACGCTGTCCGTGGCGGCCACCGGGCTGGTCGCGCGCGACGACCCCATCGCCGCGGACACCACCGAAGGGCTGACCGTGGTCAGGTTGAAGATCACTGCGAACTCCCATCGAAAGAAGGCACCCGATGACCGGGTCATCCTTCTTATCGGCAGCAGCGTGGAAAACTTGAATGCGCCTCGGGGCACAGCGGCGGAGGTGAAACGACCATGCGAAGGCCGATCTCGCGTGGCGGTTCGATACGCACCGCATTGCAGCTGAAACATGGCGCCCGCGAAATGACACGGGCCGGCAAGGGCCGCCTCTCACCATCGGGGCTTCAACGCGTCCGCACTGCCGCCGAGGAACCTCATGCCAGCCATCCAGAATCCATCCCACACCCCTTCCCCGCTGCGCGGCGCCGGCTTGGCGCCGTGGCCTTGCGCGGTGGATGCCGTTGTCGGCGGCGATGCGCACTTCATCGGCCTGCTGAATGCCTACCGCGCGTCGGGCGGGCTCGCCGACGGCGCCGAGATCGCGGCCCGGCAGTCGGTCATCGGGCTGTCCGCGCTTGCCCGGGCCATCACGTCGCGCACGGTGGTCAGCGTCGACTGGGCGGGGCAGCGCTGGCTGCCGGTCTTTCAGTTCGAGCCGGGCGATCTGACCGTGCGCCCATCGGTGCGCGTGCTGATCGACGAGCTGTCGGACGTCCTCGACGACTGGGAGCTCGCGGACTGGTTCGTCGAACCCAACGCCTGGCTGCGCGGCGCACCGCCGCTGCAGCTCGTCGACACCGACTTCGCGCGGGTGCACGACACGGCGCGTGCGCTGCGCTTCGCCTGCGGCCACTGAGCGACGATCAGGCCTCGATCTTGATGCCGCGCATGAGGATCACCCCGCCCAGCAGCGAAGTGTCCTGACGCATCCGGTGGCTGAGCGCCTTCGGCGTGCCCGGCTGGGCTTGCCAGCCCGCCGTGAGCAACGCCTGTTGCACCTCGGGCAGACGGGTCACGTCCGCCAGGGCTTCGTTCAGACGCGTCACGGCGGCCGGCGGCATGGCTGCAGGTGCTGCGATGGCGGTCCAAATCTCCAGATCGGCGCCTTGCACATTGGCTTCCCGCAGGGTCGGCATGTCGCCGGACAAGGGGCTGCGCTGCGGCGAGGTGACACCGATGGCCTTGAGCTTGCCCGATTGCAGGTGCGGCTTGACCAGCGCCGGCGGCAGCAGCGCGAGTTGCACATCACCCGCGAGCATCGCCGCGATGACCTGCGGATTGCCGGTGAACGGCACGTGCGTCGCCAGAATGCCGCTGCGGCTCTTGACCAGTTCCATGCCGAGATGGCCGACGGTGCCGATGCCCGGCGTGCCGTACTTGCCCTGCGAACTGAGGTTGCGTGCCCACAGGAGCAGTTCGGTCGGCGTAGTGCCCTGCGCCTGGCCGGTGACGGCCAGCACCAGCGGCGCGGTGCCGACCATGGCCACGGGCGCGAAGTCCTTCTCGGGATCGAAGGGGGTCTTGGGGTTGAGGAGCTTGGCGATCGTCAGGTTGCCGTTGATCAGTGCGCCGATGGTGTGATCGTCCTGCGCCTTCGCGACCAGGTCGGCCGCCAGGTTGCCGCTGTCGCCCGGCTTGTTCTCCACCAGCACTGGCTGGCCCAGCGACTTCGCCAGGGGCGCCGCGATGGCGCGCGCCGCCAGGTCGGGTGACGCGCCGGCCGGGAAGCCGACGAGCAGCCGCACCGGCTTGACAGGCCAGGTGCTGGCGCTGCCCGAAGAGGTCGGCTTCTGTGCCCAGGCGGCCGGAGCGCAGAGGGTCAGGGCGAGAGATTCGAGGGCGCGGCGCTTGGTGATCATCGAATGGACGAAGAAACGAGTTACATGACGTTACGCACGACAACCCAATCACACAAGTCAACGAAATGTTTCATTCGACGAAATGCCGGCCTCAAGTTTCTCCCGGGAGGGACGATAGAAGAAGGAAGCGAGACGGCAGCCGTCGCTCGCGCAGCCTGCCCCCTGCCACTGGAGCCCCGATGAGAGAAGCCTTTTCCGCCGCGCGATCGTTTCCCCCCGCGATGCAGGGGGCCTCGGTCCTGCCTTCGGCGTGCCTGGCGTTCCGGCTGGCCGGCATGGCCTGCGGCATCGACATGCGGCAGGTGCAGGAGTTGCGCGGGTATGGGGCGGTAGCCAGCCTGAGCCGACCGGCAGTGCAGCGGCGGCGTTGGCTCGAGTTACGTGGGGCGATGGTTCCCCACCTGGATCTGCGCCGTGCGCTTGGGCTGCCGGCCGCCGACCTCGCGCATTCGGCCGTGGTGGTGGTGGCGGCGATCGATGCACGGCTGGCGTGCTTCACCGCCGATGGTGTCCTGGGCGTGCGCCGCAGCGACATGGCGCATGCCCCGCGGCGGGACGATGCCTACAGCCTGGAGATCCGTACACAAGAAGGTGACGCGCTGCGACTGCTGGATCTCGACCGGATCCTGGAAGCCGAAGCGCTCACGGCCTGCTCGACGCGACCGGACGACGACTGGGCGCCGGCCTGTGCCGAAACAGCCTGACGCCCGCCTCAGTGGCGAGCCACCGACAGCAAGCCGTCGATCGCCTGGACCACGCCATGCTTCGAATCCTCGGTCGGCGCGCCTTCGGCGAGCAACGAACGAATCAGCGACAGCGTGTTGAGCAGTTCGGCTTCCATGTCGGTCAGCAAGGGGATCACGTCGTAGTTGGGGTACTTGCCTCGCGCGCCCATGGGGCGGCCCGGGCCGGACAGATCGACGGAGTAACCGTCGCGGATGGCTTCCGATTGAGATTTCATGAGTGCCCCTGCTGGAAGGTTGAATGGATACCGGGAAAAGACGAAGAGCCGCCTGAACGGAAGACCTATGCTGTCACGGCCGCCGCGGCAGGCGCGTCAGCCACTTGCACCAATTGCTTGAGGCGATGCGCCATGCGGTCGATGCGCGCCTGGCGGGCTTCGACGTCGCCCGGCACCGGAGCGCCCGGCACGGCGTCTGGCGCCAAAACCGAAGCGAGTTCGTGCTCCGGCAGGGTGTCACGCAGGACTGAAAGCAGTCCCTTCGAAGTCCATGAGGGTGGGCATGTAGGCGTCATGTAGTACATTGTGCCTACACTTTCTTGTGGTCACAAGATAGTCAACGAATTGTCGCCACATCCCTGGCGTTTCGCGGGAGTTTTTAACGAAAACCAAGGTACTACTTTTCGTAGCACCTCAGGCGTGGCTCCCCCGCCCCTCGCGCTGCAAGCCATCCGCATAGGCCAGACGCAACGCGTCATGCATCCGCTCCAGCAGGTGCAGATGCTCCACGTCCTCCGGCCGGGGTCCCGTGCCACTGCCGCACATGCGGTCACCCAGCGATTCGATCAGATCGGCCCGATGCTCCTCGAGCGTGGCTGCGCACCGCCCCAGCGCCTGGCGAAGATCTTCCAGTGTCGACATGGCATTCATCGTGGGCACCTCGCGGCAAGCGGCACCCAAAGAGTGAGGCAAGGAAGCGCCGGGACACGCAAGGGGCGACGGTCGGGGAGGCAACAGCAGGCATTCGGCATGCGAACACCCTATGGGAAAACATCACATTCAACAATCAGACAGGCACTGACATTCCCGGGGGCCACCGTTACGCGAATCGTCGCGGCACGGGCGACACGCTTCAAGATTGCATGGCGCGGCCGATATCCAGGGACCGGCTCATGAAACCGGTGTATGCCCCATGCCCATCGAAACCCTGCCCGAACAGATCGACACGGATCCGCTCGCGCTCCGCTGCCAGCCCATCGTCGACCTGAACCGGGTCGTCGTCGTGGGCCACCATCTGCACCTGCCGGGCCGATGGGGTACGCGGCTGCCCGCGGCGCCGAGCCGCGCGCCGGCCGGTGCCACAGGTTTCGATGGCGCGAGCAGCACCACCCTGCTGATCGTGGCGCCCGGCGCGGCCGCGCTGCACGAAGCGGCCGCATGCCCGACCGCCCGCTGGACCCAGAAGCTGCTCGCCGCGCTCGGCACGCCCCGGGCGCCGCTGATCATCGACGTGAGCGCGGCCGTCCACGCGTGCTCGGACGCCGACCTGCGTGGCATCGTCACCGCCCTGCGCCGCCAGGGCTTGCGCTGGGCCATCGGCCAGCTGGGTGACGAGTCCACCCACGTCCGGCTGTGGGCGGAGCTCGGCCCGGACTACATGCTGATCGACAGCGCCCTCACCCGCGGGATCGCCCGTTCGATGCGGCGCCTCGAGGTCGCCCGCGCGGTGGCGGCGCTCGGACGCGCCATGGGCAGCACGCTCATCGCCACCGGCGTGGCCGACCCCGACGACCTCGCCGCGCTGCGCGACATGGGCGTGCCGTATGCGCAAGGGCCGCTGCTCGTCGGCGTCGCGACCGCCGACGCCCCCACGCAGGCGCTGGCCCCGGCCGTGCAGGACGCCCTGCATGGCCCGGCCCCCGACATGGATTCGCCGCAGGCGCAGGGGTCGCTCAAGACCGTGCTGCGCAGCCTGCCCATGGTCGACGCGCCCACGGTGCCGTGGCACACGGTCAACGACGAGGTCTTCGCCCTCTTCGAATCGCACATGGACCTTCAGGCGCTGCCGGTGGTGGAGGACGGGCGGCCGGTCGCACTGATCGGGCGCCTCGCCTTCATGAACGCCTACGCACGCCCGCGCTTTCGCGAGACGTCGGGCCGCGCGTCGTGCCGCGCCCTGGCCAACACGTCGCCGCACATCGTCGAACTCGACGCGGAGGTGCAGGAACTGGTCGCCGCACTGATGGCGTCGGACCCGCGCTACCTGAGCGAAGGCTTCATCGTCACCGAGAACGGACGGTATGCCGGCCTCGGGCGGGCCGATCAGCTCTTGCGTGCGGTGACCGAACTGCGTGTGGAAGCGGCGCGCCATGCCAACCCGCTCACCTTCCTGCCCGGCAACATCCCGATCAGCATCCACATCGAGCAACTGCTGATCGACAACATCCCGTTCGTCGCCTGCTACGGCGACCTGAACAACTTCAAGGCCTTCAACGACCACTACGGCTACTGGCGCGGCGACGAGATGATCCGGCTGCTGGCCCGCATCGCGGTGCGCAACGCCGATCCGACGCGCGACTTCGTCGGCCACATCGGCGGCGACGACTTCCTGGTGCTATTCCAGAGCACCGACTGGAAGCAGCGCTGCCTGCGGATGATCGACCAGTTCGAAAGCGCGGCGATGCGCCTCTACGACGACAGCGAACTCGAGGCCGGCGGCATCGAGGGCGAAGACCGGCACGGCGTGCTGCGCTTCTTCGGCTTCACCACCCTGTCGGTCGGTGCGCTGCTGGTGGCGCCGGGGGATTTCGAGGACGCACAGGACGTGGCGAACGCGGCCGCCCTGGCCAAGCACGAAGCCAAGCTGGGCGCCACCGGGCTGACCATCCGCGAGGCGGGCGGGCCGGTCGTGTGAGAACGCAGGGGCCGCTTGGTCAGACGACGTGCAGGATTCGGTCCGACCGGCGCTCGAGGCCTGCCGTCGGCCCGGGTTCGTCGTCGGCCGCTCGGGCCTCGCCCATCAATTCCACCGAATAGAACACACGCTTGAGCTCCGGGTCGTCGGAGGCAACACAGGCGCGGACCTCCGCCATGAACAGCGCGACGAAGCGTTGCGCGGCATGCGAGAGCGGCTCGTTGCTGCGGCGGACCACGCCGACCTCGTGCGTGTCGAAGCGCTCCCGCAGCGGCAGCGCGACCATGCCTTCACGCATGCTGCTCGTCTCGACCAGCGGCCACGGGCAGAAGGTGAGCATGCCGGCCTGTCGCACCAGCGTCAGCATGAGCATGGCGGAGTGCGCGAGGTGGATGCGCTGGTTGGGCGCCGCCACGCCATGCTGGCCGAACAGGTTGTGCATGAACGAGGCCGCTTCACCCGGCGTGAAGTTGAGCACCCAGTCATGGTCGGTCAGCTCGGCGATGGACCTCGCTGTGGCTGCCGGGTGACCGGTGCGCGCCACCACCGTCATCTCGTAGCTGAACAGCGGCTGGGCATGCAGGCCGTCCATCAGCGCATCGGAAGCGATCCGTCCGATCATGAAGTCGAGCGTGCCCGCGCGCAGCCGCGGATACGCCAGCGCTGAGAGTCCGTCGAACAGCTCCAGCTGCATGTGGGGCAGCTCGGCGCGAAAGCGCGGCAGCACGCGCGCGATGAGCGTCTGCGCCACCCACGGCGTGACACCCACCGACAGCCGCTGCGGCGAGGCGCCGTTGCGGTGCCGCGCCACGGCCTCCTCGGCCTGCCGGATCTGCGAGAGCGCGCGTTGGGCATGGTCCAGCAGCTCCTGCCCCGCCGCCGTGAGCAGCGCACCGCTGCTGTGGCGCTGAAAGAGCTGGACCTGCGCATGGCCTTCGAGCTCGCGCAGCCCCTGCGTGACGGTCGCCTGCGTGAGGCACAACGCGCGGGCGGCCGCGCGGATGCTGCCCTCGGACGCGACGGCGACGAGATAGCGGAGTTGCTGGAGCTTCATGACCAAGATGAACGCAGAGAGATGAGGGGGCCTGGCACTGCCGAGGGACAGGAAGCACCCCGGGGTGAACGGTTTTTACCTGTCTGCCTCGACGCAAAGAGCATGCCTAGACTGGCTGGCGCCTCCGCAACCTACCGCCTCGCTGCCCACCCGATGACCGTCGCTGCCGAACTCGATCCCCCCGTCCGCCCCGCAGGCACCGTGCTGCCCGAAGTGAGCGCCATCGCCGCCGACATGGTCCAGCTGCGCCGCCACATCCACGCGCACCCCGAACTGGCCTTCGAGGAATTCGCGACCGGCGACCTGGTCGCCGAGCGGCTGGCGGAATGGGGCTACGAGGTGCACCGCGGCCTCGGCGGTACCGGCGTGGTCGGCACGCTGAAGCGGGGCACCAGCACCCGCCGCCTGGGCCTGCGTGCCGACATGGATGCGCTGCCCATCCACGAGACGACCCAACTGCCTTACGCCAGCCGCCACGCCGGCAAGATGCACGCGTGCGGCCATGACGGCCACACCGCCATCCTGCTCGCCGCGGCGCGCTGCATCGCGCAGGAAGGCGCCTTCGATGGCACGCTGAACCTCATCTTCCAGCCGGCCGAGGAAGGCCTGGGCGGTGGGCGCCGCATGGTGGAAGAGGGCCTGTTCGAGAAATTCCCTTGCGACGCCATCTTCGCGTTGCACAACATGCCGGGCTTCCCGGTCGGCAAGTTCGGCTTCAAGGCCGGGCCCTTCATGGCATCGTCCGACACCGTGCTCGTCACCGTCTCGGGCCGCGGCGGCCACGGCTCCGCGCCGCACCTGTCGGCCGACCCGGTGGTGGCGGCGGCGCACATCATCGTGGCGCTGCAGACCATCGTCGCGCGCAACGTCGACCCGCGCGACATGGCAGTGGTGTCCGTCGGCGCCATCCACGGCGGCGATGCGCCCAACGTGATCCCCGACGAGGTGAAACTGCGCCTGACGGTACGCGCCTACCGCCCCGAGACCCGTGCGCTGCTGCGCGAGCGCATCACGCAGCTGGTGCAGTCGCAGGCCACCACGCTGGGCGTGACGGCCGAGGTGGACTACCACTGGCGCTACCCGGCGCTGGTCAACGACGCGGCCAGCACGACCTTCGCCCGGCAGGTCGCGCTCGACTGGCTCGGTGAAGACGGCCTGCTGGGCGAGCTTGAACCGCTCACCGGCAGCGAGGACTTCTCCTTCATGCTGCAGCACTGCCCCGGCAGCTACCTGATCGTGGGCAACGGCGAAGGCGAAGGCCATCGCACCGGCGGCTGCATGGTCCACAACCCGGGCTACGACTTCAACGACGCCATCCTGCCGACTGCCGCGAGCTATTGGGTGCAGCTGGTGCGCCGCTTTCTTGCACCGGCCGCCTGAAGCTCCTTGTTGCCTTTCCATTCTTTTCGATTGCCCGCCGCCATGACCCTCCGCACCGCCCTCCCCGCGCGCCGCCGCCTGCTGTCCACCCTCGCGCTCGCCATGCTGCCGACCGCGCCGGCATGGTCGCAGGGCTACCCCGCCAAGCCGATCAAGATGGTGGTGGGCTATGCACCGGGTGGCTCGGTCGACATGGCCGCGCGCATCGCGGCCGACGTGATCGCCGCGCAGATCGGCGCCACCGTGGTGGTCGACAACCAGTCCGGCGCCGCCGGTGCAGTGGCAGCGCAGCGCCTCGTCAACAGCCCGGCCGACGGCTACACGCTGCTGACCGGCTCCAGCAACGAGATGGCTGCGACGGGCCAGGTCAACCCGGCGCAGAAGTACGACCCGCTCAAGGACATGACGTCCATCGGCCTCATCGCGACCGCGCCGGTGCTGCTGGTGGCGAGCCCGCGCACCAACGTGAAGTCGCTGGCCGAGTTCATCGAGCTGACTCGGCGCAACCCCGGCAAGTTCAGCTACGGCAGCTCGGGCGTGGGTTCGACGCTGCACTTCGCGGGCGAGCTCATCAAGCAGCGCGCGGGCATCTTCATGACGCACATCCCGTACCGCAGCACCTCGTCGCTCACGACCGACTTGGTGGGCGGCACGCTGGACTTCGCGATGATCTCGCCGACCGCCGCCGTGCCCTTCATCCAGGGCGGGCGCATCGTGCCGCTGGGCGTGACCTCGGCCACGCGCATGGCCAGCCTGCCCAACGTGCCCGCGCTGGGCGAGAACCCGCAGCTCAAGGGTTATGAGCTCTCGGGCTGGTTCGCGCTCGCCGGCCCGGTCAACCTGCCTCCCGAGGTGACGCAACGCCTGCGCACCGCGCTGGCCACGGGCCTGAAAGACCCGGCGATCCGCAAGCGCCTGGAAGCCGGCGGCTCGGTGCCGGCCACCGGCAACGAGGACCTCGCGAAGATCATGCGCGACGACGTCGCCAAGTTCGCCGGCCTGGTGAAGTTCGCGAACATGAAGGACTGAGTCCCGTCTTTCGCGTCACGCTGCGTGCCGAACGGGTGGCCGAACTGCGACTGAAACCTGGCCGATGTCAGCCTGAGGTCGGCCAGCGGAAGCCGCGGGGCATCTGCGCCCGGCCTTCTCCGACGCGCCTTGTACTTCTGTTCTGGCGCACGCCGGCCACGGCGCGCTGCACAGTCCTCGAGTTCCCACTGGAGGTATCGCATGGCAGACGACAGAACCCAGCGCGGCGCGGCTGACGCGGCCCGCATCAACATCAACGAAGAGCACGAGCTTCGCTACTGGGCGAAGGCGCTCAACGTCCCCGAGGCCGAGCTGCGCGAGGCCGTTGCCAAAGTCGGCGTGATGGCGAAGGACGTGCGCGCCCATCTCGGCTTGCCGGAGGTCTAAGGGTGGCCGGTGCCCTGAGGCACATCGCGCTGACCGTCGAGGAACCGGAGCCCGGCGATTTCGAATGGGTGCTGCTCGAGCAGGGCACCCAGTGGGCGGCGTTGAAACGGGCCAAGCGGCCCGTCGCCAGCTACGCGAAGGCGATGGCCGCAGGGCTGCGCGCCCTGCAGGAGATGATCGTCGACCTGGACGCTGGACCGCGCGAGGAAGAGGCGCCAACGCAGCAGGTCAAGCGCGCGCAGTTTGGGTTTGGGTTCGGCAGCCTCAAATAGCGCAACAGTCTCTAGCGCAACACCCAGTAGCCCACGGCCGCCAGGAGCACCAGCAGCAAGACCATCCCGTTCCGCCGCCAGCCTCGAGCGCCCTCCTCGCTCCTGCGAAGCCTTTCATCGTTCAGATGGTCGATCGTGTCCGGTGAACTTGCGTCGTTGAATCTGGTGTCTTCCATGCTATGCCTTGGCAAAGGCAACGGTCTACCTCGGCTCCCAATATGGCGCGGCTCACAATGGCGTGGATCGATGTAGGACTGCGTACTTGTGGACTACAGGAGCAATCGCCGCCGTCGACAGACGTGCGCAACCGATCACTGCGATGACGCGCCAACCGCACTTTGGTGCCTTCAATCGAGGAAGAGATTGCCGCGTACCGCGAGCCGGTGGAAGTGCTCGCCGTGCATGAAGTGCTCGGACGTCGCGATCAGGGCGGGCCTGTTCGGATCTCATCAAAGGATGCCGTTCCGGCGGAGAGTGTGAGATTCGAACTCACGGACGCTTTCACGTCGGCAGTTTTCAAGACTGCTGGTTTAAACCACTCACCCAACTCTCCGATGCCGCGCCGTTGCGGCGCAGCGCCGGCGATTTTATGCGGGCATCGGCGCGAGTCCGGCGCGTCGCCCGAAGAATCTACGCATCCGGCAGAAAAAGCGTCTGCAGATCGCTCAGGAAATCCAGACCGCGCTCGGTCGGCCAGGCGTGCCACAGGTCGCGCTGCAGCAGGCCCTTGTTCTCGGCGGCCTCGAGGCCGCGCTGGATGGCGGTGATCGACAGGCCGGTGCGTTCGGTGAACTGCGCCAACGTGAAGCCTTCGCGCAGGCGCAGCGCGTTGAGCATGAATTCGAAGGGCAAGTCCGCGATGGCGACTTCGTCGCTCTGGGCGACGGCGGCGCCGGCCAGCGCCTGGGCCATGTAGCGCTGCGGTTCGCGGTAGCGCACCTGTCGCACCAGGCGGTGCGCGAAGCTGAGCTTGCTGTGCGCGCCCGCGCCGATGCCCAGGTAGTCGCCGAACTGCCAGTAGTTGAGGTTGTGGGCGCAGCGGTGCCCCTCGCGCGCATAGGCGGAGACTTCGTAGCGCGTCATGCCCAGCGCTGCCGTCGCCTCGGTGATGCGGTCGAGCATCGCGTAGGCGTCGTCGTCTTCGGGCACCACCGGCGGGAACTTGGCGAAGTAGGTGTTGGGCTCGATGGTGAGGTGGTAGACCGACAGGTGCGGCGGTGCCAGCGCCAGGGCCTGCGCCAGGTCGGCCTCGAGCTGCGCCGGCGTCTGGCCGGGCAGCGCGTACATCAGGTCGAGGTTGAAGGTGTCGAAGGCGCTGGCCGCTTCCTCGACGGCCGCGATGGCCTGCGCGCGGTCGTGCACGCGGCCGAGCGCCTGCAAGTGCGCGTCATTGAAGCTCTGCACACCGACCGACAGACGCGTGACGCCCGCACCGCGATACGCGCGGAAGCGGTCACGCTCGAAGGTGCCAGGGTTGGCTTCGAGCGAGATCTCGCAGTCGGGTGCCAGCTTGAGGCGCGCACGCAGGTCGCCGATCAGGCGGTCGATGGCTTCGGGCGAGAACAGACTCGGGGTGCCGCCGCCGATGAAGATCGTGTGGACGGTGCGGCCCCAGATCAACGGCAGCGCCGCGTCGAGGTCGGCCACCAGGGCATCGAGGTAGCGCTGCTCGGGCAGTGCCTCGCCGCCGGCGCGCCACTCGTGCGAGTTGAAGTCGCAGTACGGGCACTTGCGCAGGCACCAGGGCAGGTGCACGTAGAGCGACAGCGGCGGCAGCGCGGCCAGCTGCAGCGGGCCGGGGCGCATCAGGTGCAGCACATCGTTGGCGTGCGGCGCGCCGGGCTCGACGGCCGCGGCGATCGGGACGGAGGCTTTCACAGCCAGTTGGCGCGCATCAGCGCCAGCATGGCTCGCGCGGCCTGGCCGCGGTGGCTGTGCGAATTCTTCACGTCGGGCGGAAGCTGCGCGAAGGTCTTGCCGAGAGACGGCAGGAACATCACGGGGTCGAAGCCGAAGCCGTTGTCGCCGACGGGTTCGCGGGTGATCTCGCCCGGTGCGCGGCCGACGGCGATCAGCGGCTCGGGGTCATCGGCACTGCGCAGGGCGACCAGCGTGCTGACGAGCGCGGCGCGGCGGTCGTCGACCGTCGCCATCTGCTCGAGCAGCGCGCGCACGTTGTTGGCGTCGCCCTTGGGGTAGCCGAACTGCGTGGCGTAGTAGGCGGTGTCGACGCCCGGCAGCCCGCCGAAGGCGTTGACGCACAGCCCCGCGTCATCGGCGATGGCCGGCAGGCCGGTGGCCGCGGCGGCATGGCGCGCCTTCGCCAGAGCGTTCTCGACGAAGGTGCGGAACGGTTCTTCCGCCTCGCCGACGCCGAGCTCCGACTGCCGCACCAGCTCGACGCCCAGCGGCGCGAAGAGCTGCTGCAGTTCGGCGAGCTTGCCGGCGTTGTTCGATGCCAGAACGAGTCTCATGCGTGTGCCCTGCCCCCGTCCGGCTTTCAGGCGGCCAGCGCCTGCTGCTGCATCAGCACCAGTTCGCCGATGCCCTTCTCGGCCAGGCCGAGCAGCGCGTCCATCTCGTCGCGCGTGAAGGCGGCGCCTTCGGCCGTGCCCTGCACTTCGACGAAGTGGCCGGCGCCGGTCATCACGACGTTCATGTCGGTGTCGCAGGCCGAGTCTTCGATGTACTCGAGGTCGAGCAGCGGCGTGCCCTGCACGATGCCCACCGAGATCGCCGCGACGTGGCCGCGAATAGGCGACGCCGTGAGGGCGCCGCTGGCCAGCAGCTTGGCGACCGCATCCTGCGCCGCCACGAAGGCGCCGGTGATGGCCGCGGTGCGGGTGCCGCCATCGGCCTGGAGCACGTCGCAGTCGAGGTGGATGGTGCGTTCGCCCAGGGCCTTGAGGTCGAACACGGCGCGCATCGAGCGGCCGATGAGGCGCTGGATCTCCTGCGTGCGCCCGGTCTGCTTGCCCTTGGCCGCCTCACGGCTGCTGCGGGTGTGCGTGGCGCGCGGCAGCATGCCGTATTCGGCGGTGACCCAGCCCTCGCCGCTGCCCTTCTTGTGCGGCGGCACCTTCTCTTCGACCGAGGCGGTGCACAGCACGCGGGTCTGGCCGAACTCGATGAGCACGGAGCCTTCGGCGTGGATGGTGAAGCCACGGGTGATGCGCACGGGGCGCAGCTGGTCGGCGGCGCGGGCGCCGCTGCGGAGGAAATCGGTCATGGGCGGAAAGAGAAGAAAGAGAGAAACGGGTCAGGCCTTGCGCGCTGCAGAGCGGCGGATGGCCTCGTTGATTTCGGCGATGGAGCGCTCGATCGCGTCCTCGTCCAGGTCGTCGAGTTCGGTCTCCGACGGCATCCCGGCCTGGATGGTGGACGCGAACACGCCGTCGCTGATGCTGTCGGTCGAGATGCCCCGACCGATGCCGGGGGCATCGGGCATTTCCCACTCGAGCGCGATGAGCGTCACGTTGTCGCTGTGCGCGCCGCCCTTGCGCAGCGCCATCTCGGCCAGGTCGGGCGCCGCGTCGGACACCGGTTTGCCGGAAGAGAGCGTGTGCACGATGAGCGCGTCGTCGAGCACACCCCATACGCCATCGGAGCACAGCATGAGGCGGTCGCCGCGCTGCAGTTGCAGCGGCGCGGCGACATCGATCATCGGCGGCGTGGGCGAGCCCAGGCAGGTCAGCAGCAGGTTGCGGTTGACCGGCTCCGGCCCGCCGCCGGGGCGCGGGCGTTCGGCGTGGGAATGGTCGCGCGTGCGGGTCAGCAGCGCGCCGTCGCGCACCACGTACAGCCGCGAATCGCCGCAGTGCGCCCAGTGTGCCGTCGTGCCCTGCAGCACCGCCGCGACGACCGTGGTGCGCGGCGTGTCGAGCATGCCCTTGGTGCCGGCGTACCGCATGATCTGCTGATGTGCCGACATCACGGACGACGTGAGGAACGCCTTCACGTCCTTGAGCACCGGGCGCGCTTCGCGCTGGTACAGGGCGGCGATGGTCTGCAGCGCCATCTGCGCCGCGACCTCGCCTTCGGGGTGCCCCCCCATCCCGTCGGCCAGCACGAACAGGCCGGACTCGCGGGTGTAGCAGTAACCCATGCGGTCTTCGTTCTTGAGACGACCGCCCTTGCGGCTGACCTGGAAAACGGAGAACTTCATGCCGGTCGGGTCGTGGGCGCCGCCGCCTTGGGCAGGCCCTTCTTGTCGAAGGAACGGATGTTGTCGATCGACAGGCGCACCTTCTCGCCGACCGTGAGCTTGGTGTAGCGGCGCTCGCCTTCGCGGCTGAGTTCCTTCTGCAGCGCGAACACCGACTGCGGCCGCGACAGCGGGTCGAGCGACATGCACCACTCGACCACTTCGATCATGTTGTCCGAGTAGATCCCGCGCAGGCGTGACAACGACAGGCCCAGCCGGTCCTTCTCGATGCGCTGCGGCGCGTCGTTGGGCGGGTAGCCCTGCATGCAGGCGTAGATGCAGGCGCCGATCGCGTAGATGTCGGTCCAGGGGCCCATCGACGAATCGCGGCGGTACATCTCGGGCGCCGCGAAGCCGGGCGTGTACATCGGGCGGATGAAGTTGCCTTCCTTCGACAGCACCTCGCGGGCCGCGCCGAAGTCGATCATCACGGCGCGGTCGTCGTCGGTCACGAAGATGTTGGCCGGCTTGATGTCCAGGTGCAGCATCTTGTGCTGATGGACGATGCGCAGGCCGCGCAGGATCTCGTCGAACAGCGAGCGGATGGTCGATTCGCGGAAGACCTTCTGCTTCTTCAGGTCACGCGCGGTGACGATGAAGTCCTGCAGGGTCGCGCCCTCCAGGTAGTTCATCACCATGTAGACGGTTTCGTTCTCGCGGAAGAAGTTGAGCACGCTGACCACCGACGCGTGCGAAATCTGAGCCAGCGAGCGCCCTTCCTCGAAGAAGCTCTTGAGCCCCAGCCGGTAGAGCGACAGCTTCTCGGGCGGCACCTGCGGCGCCAGTTCGCCGGTGCCACGGGTGGCCAGCGACGAGGGCAGGTATTCCTTGATCGCCACCTGCTGGCCGCTGTGGTCGACCGCCAAGTACACCACGCCGAAACCACCCGCCGACAGGCGGCGCACGACGCGGTAGCCTCCGATGACGGTGTCCGGCAGCAGGGGCGAAGGTTTGACCTTTGACATAATCCGGGAGTTTCGCCCGAAGGCAAGGGGGCGGCAAGCGAACGCTGTGCCGTCGCCTCCGTGCGAGCAACATTTCCACAGTGAGGCGCAATGTCAGTTTACAGCATGACCGGCTATGCCAGCGGCCAGAACGGCCCTGCCGGAACCCCGCCAGAAACCGACCCGCGCCCTCTGGCGGCGGGCCGTCTGGGGGTCGAGATCCGCTCGGTCAACAGCCGATTCCTCGACCTGACTTTCAAGCTGCCGGAAGACCTTCGGCCATACGAGCCGGTGTTGCGCGAAATGCTCACCGGCCGGCTCAAGCGCGGCAAGGTCGAGCTGCGTGCCGCGGTCGAAAGCACCGCGCAGGGCGGCGTCGCGGAGCCTTCCACCCGGTTGCTGCAACGGCTCAACGGGGTGCAGGACGGCATCCGCGCCTGGCTGCCGAGCGCGCGCGAACTGAGCGTTGCCGACGTGCTCCGCATCGCCGCAGGCGATTCGACTTCGGCTGGCGACTGGGGCAGCATCGTGGCCGACGTGACCAGGAAGGCGCTCGACGGTCTGGTCGAAGCGCGCGAACGCGAAGGCGCCCGCCTGGCCGCGATGCTGAAAGACCACCTCGGCCAGCTCCGCAAGCTCACCACCCAGGCCGTGCCGCTGGTGCCGCAACTGGTCGAGCAGCAGCGCACCCGCTTCCTCGAGCGCTGGCAGGACGCGATGGGCCTCACGGGCGGCACGCTGCCCGAAGCCGCGCAGGACCGGGCCCTGAACGAGGCGACCGCCTTCGCCATCCGCATCGACGTGGCCGAGGAGCTCACCCGCCTCGGCTCCCACCTCGACGAGATCGAGCGCCTGCTGAAGAAGGGCGGCGAGATCGGCAAGCGGCTGGACTTCCTGATCCAGGAACTGCACCGTGAAGCCAACACGCTGGGCTCCAAGTCGGCCGCCCTGGAGATGACGCGCATCGGCGTCGACATGAAGGTGCTGATCGAGCAGATGCGCGAGCAGGTCCAGAACATCGAGTAGACCCAACCATGGATTACCCCGGCAATCTCTTCGTGGTCGCCGCCCCCAGCGGCGCCGGCAAATCGAGCCTCGTGAAGGCGCTGATGGAACTCGACTCGGCGGTCCAGCCGTCGGTGTCCCACACCACGCGCGCACCGCGCGGGCAGGAAAAGCACGGCCGCGAGTATTTCTTCGCCTCGGCCAGCGAGTTCGACGCGATGGTCGAAAGCGACGCCTTCATCGAGTGGGCGCACGTGCACGGCCAGCGCTACGGCACGTCGAAAAAGGCGGTCGAGGACCGCATGGCGCAAGGCGTCGATGTCATCCTCGAGATCGACTTCCAGGGCGCCATCCAGATCCGCAAGACCTTCGCGAATGCGGTGTTGATCTTCATCCTGCCGCCGAGCTGGGAAGAGCTGCGCTCGCGGCTCGAGCGCCGCGGCGAAGACAGCGCGGAGGTCATCGAGCTGCGGCTGCGCAATGCGGCGGACGAGATGGCGCGCGCCAGCGAATTCGACTTCGTTATAATCAACGAGTTATTTGAGCGCGCGCTTTTCGACCTGAAAGCCATCGTCCACGCCCAGCGGCTGCGGTACTCCGCCCAGCGCCGCGCCCGTGCCGACACCTTCGCCGCTCTGAATATCCCCTGAATCGACCACCGTCCGCAACGAAAGATCCTCATGGCCCGCATCACCGTCGAAGACTGCCTGCTGCAGATCCCTAACCGTTTTCAGCTCGTGCTGGCCGCGACCTACCGTGCGCGCATGCTGAGCCAGGGCCATGCCCCGAAGATCGAAAGCAAGAACAAGCCGGCCGTCACCGCGCTGCGCGAGATCGCCGAAGGCAAGATCGGCATCGAGATGCTCAAGAAGGTCCCAGGCTGATTGACGTTGCGCTGCAACAAAGAAGCACCGCCACGCGGTGCTTTTTTTATGCCTGAACGCGGCCGTGTGGACGCCGCGCTAAAGTGTCCCTCATGAGCGCGGTCGTCAAGCCCCAGTCCAATGCACCTCGAGGCATGCCCCGGCCGAGTCCGGCTGCCTTGAATGCGGCTGCGGCCAGCTTCGCCGCCCTCACCGCCCGGCTCGACTACCTGAGCGCCGAAGACACCGAACTGGTCCGGCGCGCCTACCGCTTTGCCGACGAGGCGCACCTGGGCCAGCTGCGCAACAGCGGCGAGCCCTACATCACGCACCCGATTGCCGTCGCCGCCCAGTGCGCCGAATGGAAGCTCGATGCGCAGGCGCTGATGGCCGCCCTGCTGCACGACGCGATCGAGGACTGCGGCGTCACCAAATCCGAGCTGATCGAACGCTTCGGTGCGCCGGTCGCCGAACTGGTGGACGGGCTGACCAAACTCGACAAGCTGCAGTTCAACACCCGCGAAGAGAACCAGGCCGAGTCCTTCCGCAAGATGCTGCTGGCGATGGCGCGCGACGTGCGGGTCATCCTCGTGAAGCTGGCCGACCGCACCCACAACATGCGCACGCTGGACGACGCACCGCGCGAGAAATGGGCGCGCATCGCGGGCGAGACGCTGGAAATCTACGCGCCCATCGCCTACCGGCTCGGGCTCAACCAGACCTACCGCGAACTGCAGGAGCTGTCGTTCCGGCACCTGCGGCCCTGGCGCTACGCCATCCTGTCGAAGGCCGTGTCCAAGGCGCGCGGCCGACGCCGCGACCTGATCCAGAAGGTGCAGAAGGAGGTCGAGACCGCCTTCGGCGAGGCCGGCATGAACGTGCGCATCGCCGGGCGCGAAAAGACGCTGTATTCGATCTACCGCAAGATGGACGAGAAGCGACTGAGCTTCGCCCAGGTGACCGACATCTACGGCTTCCGGCTCATCGTGCCGAACGTGATCGCCTGCTACACCGGCCTGGGCATCCTGCACCAGATGTACAAGCCGTTGCCGGGCAAGTTCAAGGACCACATCGCGATCGCCAAGCTCAACGGCTACCAGTCGCTGCACACGACGCTGGTCGGCCCGGCCGGCGTGAACGTCGAGTTCCAGCTGCGGACCGAGGCCATGAACGTCGTCGCCGAGTCCGGGGTGGCCGCCCACTGGCTGTACAAGGCGTCCGACCCGAGCGTCGCGAACGGCGAGCGCCTGGGCGCCAAGTGGTTGCAGTCACTGCTCGACATCCAGGACGAAACCCGCGATGCCGCCGAGTTCTGGGACCACGTGAAGGTGGACCTGTTCCCCGACGCGGTCTACGTCTTCACGCCCAAGAGCCAGATCATGGCGCTGCCGCGCGGGGCCACCGTGGTCGATTTTGCCTACGCCATCCACAGCAACATCGGCGACCACACCGCGGCCGCCCGCATCAATGGCGACCAGGTGCCGCTGCGCACCGAACTCAAGAACGGCGACGTGGTGGAAGTCATCACCGCGCCGGTATCCACGCCGAATCCGGCGTGGCTGGGCTTCGTGCGCACCGGCCGCGCGCGCTCCAAGATCCGCCACTACCTCAAGACGCTGGCGCACGTCGAATCCGAAGAGCTCGGCGAGAAACTGCTGGCCCAGGCGCTGCGCGCCGAAGGCCTCGGCACGCTGCCGGGCGAGGACGCCGACCAGCAGTCGATCTGGGAAAAGCTGCTGCGCTTCACCGGCAACCGCACCCGCGCCGAACTCCTGACCGACATCGGCCTGGGCAAGCGCATCGCCAGCATCGTGGCCAAGCGGCTGATGGCGCTGCTGGCCGAGCGTGGCGAGAAACCTGACGCGCTGATGCTCAGCCGCGAACGCTTCACCGCGCACGAGAGCGTGTCGCAGGGTGCCGTGACGCTCGACGGCAGCGAGAACTCGTCGGTGCGCTTTGCCCTGTGCTGCCGCCCCATCCCGGGCGACCCGATCGTCGGCTACCTTGGCCATGGCGAAGGGCTGGTGGTTCACACCGAGACCTGCGGCGTCGGCCAGCGGCTGCACTACAAGGACAGCGAGCGCTTCTTCGCGGTCGAATGGGCCGACGAGCCGGTGCGCACCTTCGAAACGGGCATCGTCGTCACGGTTCGCAACGACAAGGGCGTGCTGGCCAAGGTGGCTTCGACGCTGGCCGATGCCGAAGCCGACATCACCCACGTCGAGATGACCGAAGAGACACCGCAGGATTCGACCGACCTGCGGTTCGTGATCGCCGTGCGCGACCGTGCGCACCTGGATGCGGTGCTGCGCGCCATCAATCGGAGTCCCTCGGTGCTGTCCGCCACGCGGATCGTGCCCGCGGCCTGATCAGGCTCCTGCAGGCGCCGGATACGCGACCGACAGGATTTCCAGCTCCTGCAGGCCGCCAGGCGTGGCGAGCTTCACGACATCGCCCTCGCGGGCCTTGAGCAGCGCGCGGGCGATCGGCGAGATCCAGCTCACCTGCCCCTTGGCGCTCTCGGCTTCGTCGATGCCCAGGATCGTCACGGCGCGCTCGTTGCCAGCCGCATCGACATAGCGCACGGTGGCGCCGAAGAAGATTTGGTCGCGCCCATGGTGCACCGAGGGGTCGGTGACCTCCGCCACTTCGAGACGCTTGGTGAGGAAGCGGATGCGCCGGTCGATCTCGCGCAACCGCTTCTTGCCGTAGAGATAGTCGCCGTTCTCGGAGCGGTCGCCGTTCTTCGCCGCCCAGTGCACGGCCTCGACGACCTTGGGCCGTTCGACGTCCATCAACGCGAGCAACTCGTCGCGCAGACGCGCGTAGCCGGCCGGCGTCATGTAGTTCCTGGTGCCCGATGGCAGGGGCGGCGCGGCGCCCTCGGCCGCGTCGTCATCATCGGCATCGGTCTCTTTGGTGAAAGCCTTGCTCATGCCTGATTGTCGATCGCTGCGGGCAAAAGAAAAGGGTCAGCTCGTTTTCACGAGCTGACCCTTCAGAGAGTGGTGCGGCTGGCAGGAATTGAACCCACGACCCCTTGGTTCGTAGCCAAGTACTCTATCCAACTGAGCTACAGCCGCACAGCTTGCGATTATAGCATGCGTTTTCGACGTGTCCCGGATGCATCGCAAATTTCGCGTGGTAGGCCGTGATGGGCTTGAACCATCGACCAACGGATTATGAGTCCGCTGCTCTAACCAACTGAGCTAACGGCCCACGCGTCGGGATTCTAGTGGGCCCTGTTCAGGGCTTGCGGTGGCTCAGCGCGTTGGTCACCAGCCGCGATGTGATGTCGACGATCTGGATCATGCGGTCGTAAGGCATCCGCGTCGGGCCGATCACGCCCAGCGTGCCGACGACCTGGCCGTCCACCTCGTAGTTGGCGCTGACAATGGACAGCTCTTCGAAGGGCACCACCTGGCTTTCGCCGCCGATGAAAATGCGCACGCCTTCGGCCTTGCTCGACACGTCGAGCAGCCGCATGAGCTGCGCCTTCTGCTCGAAGAGATCGAAGGCACGCCGCAGCTGGCCCATGTCGCTGGAGAAGTCGCTCACCGACAGCAGGTTGCGCTCGCCGGAGATCACGACGTCGTCCTGCGCCTCGGTCATGACTTCCGAACTGGCCTGCATCGCCGCCTGCATGAGCGACGCGATCTCGCTGCGCAGTTTCTCGACTTCGGACTGCAGCCGGTCGCGCACCTGCTCGATCGTGAGACCGGCGTAGTGCGCGTTGATGTAGTTGGCGGCCTCGACCAACTGCGACTGCGAGTAGTCCGACTCGGGGAAGATGACGCGGTTCTGCACGTCGCCGTCGGGCGAG
Organism: Variovorax sp. J2L1-78; assembly: GCF_030317205.1. NCBI lineage: Bacteria > Pseudomonadati > Pseudomonadota > Betaproteobacteria > Burkholderiales > Comamonadaceae > Variovorax > Variovorax arabinosiphilus. The sequence continues at coordinate 2,671,415 of NZ_JASZYB010000001.1, forward strand.
ACGATGATCACCAGCAGCCGCCGATCCGACAGCCGCAGGAATTCGATTTGCTTGAACACCGAGGTGCGGCGCGGCGCCATCACCACACCGACGAATTGCGAGAGGCTCGACAGCAGGTTCGCCGCGTTGGCGATCACCTTCTGCGGCTGGTCAGGGGCCAGGCTGGGTGCCGGCAACTGGTCGCGCTGCGCCGTGAGCATGGTGTCGACGAAGAGCCGGTAACCGCGCGCCGTCGGAATGCGTCCGGCGGACGTGTGCGGGCTGGTGATGAGCCCCAGCGCTTCGAGGTCCGACATGACGTTGCGGATGGTCGCGGGCGAGAGTTCGAGCCCCGAAGCGCGCGAGAGCGTGCGTGACCCCACAGGCTGCCCCTCGGCGATGTAGCGCTCGACCAGCGTCTTGAGCAGCAACTTGGCACGGTCGTCCAGCATTGTCTGATTTTAGTGTTGTAATTTGTAGATGACCTCGCGCTTCCGGCATGTCGCCCTCATTGGCAAGTACCAGGCGTCCGGCCGACGGGCGTCGTCCGGCGCACCGGACGACGACATCATGGCGGAGATCGGTGCGTTTCTCGAATCGCAGGGCTGCGAAGTCTCGGTCGAACGCTTCACGGCGGACGAATTGCACAGCAGCCGCTACACCGCGCTGACGGTCGAAGAGATCGGCGAGCGTTGCGATCTGGGGCTGGTGGTCGGCGGTGACGGCACCATGCTCGGCATCGGGCGGCAGCTCGCACCGTACGGCGTGCCGCTGATCGGCATCAACCGAGGCCGGCTCGGCTTCATCACCGACATCCCGCTCGACAACTACCAGGCCACGCTGGTGCCGATGCTCGCAGGCGAATACGAAGAGGACCACCGCAGCCTGCTGCACGCGCAGGTGATGCGCGAAAGCGCCTGCGTGTTCGATGCGCTCGCGATGAACGATGTGGTCGTCAACCGCGGTGCGACCTCCGGGATGGTCGAGCTGCGCGTGTCGGTCGGCAACCACTTCGTGGCCAACCAGCGCGCGGACGGCCTGATCATCGCCTCGCCCACGGGCTCGACCGCTTATTCGCTGTCGGCCGGCGGCCCGCTGATGCACCCGTCCATCCCAGGCTGGGTGCTGGTGCCGATCGCGCCGCACACCCTGTCGAACCGCCCCATCCTCCTGCCGGATGCGGACGAGATCACGATCGAACTCGTGTCCGGCCGTGACGCCAGCGCGAACTTCGACATGCAGTCGCTGGCATCGGTCGAGATCGGCGACCGCGTGGTGGTGCGTCGTTCCGACTACCGCGTGCGCTTCCTGCACCCCCGCGGCTGGAGCTACTTCGACACCTTGCGCAAGAAACTGCACTGGAACGAGGGAGGTTCCTGATGGCGCTGCGACGCATCGCGCTGCGCGACTTCGTGATCGTGCGCGCGCTCGACATCGACCTGTCCACGGGCTTCACCGTGCTGACCGGCGAGACCGGCGCCGGCAAGTCGATCCTCATCGACGCCTTGCAGCTCGCCCTGGGCAACCGCGCCGACGCGGGTGCAGTCCGCGAAGGCGCGGAGCGGCTCGACGTGAGCGCCGAGTTCGATGCCGACCCGGCGCTTGCCACCTGGCTCGACGAAGGCGGCTTCGAAGCCGGTGATTCGATGCTGCTGCGACGCACGGTCGACCTGCAGGGCCGCAGCCGCGGCTGGATCAACGGCAGCCCGGCCACCGCCACCCAGTTGCGCGAACTCGGCGACCACCTGCTCGACATCCACGGCCAGCACGCCTGGCAGAGCCTGACGCGGCCCGACGCGGTGCGCGGCCTGCTCGACGCCTACGCCGGCGTGCGCACCGATGCGCTCGACAGCGCCTGGCATGCCTGGCGCCAGGCGCAGGCCGCACTCGACGGCGCCCGCGCCGCGCAGGACTCGCTCCAGCGCGAACGCGAGCGCCTGCAGTGGCAGATCGCCGAAGTCGCCAAGCTGGCGCCTGGAGAGAACGAGTGGGACGAGCTGTCGACAAACCACACGCGCGTGTCGAACGCACAGGCCTTGATCGACGCCGCCGAAGGCGCCCGCGCGGCGCTCGAGGACGATGACCAGGGCGGGCTCGTCGGCCTCAACCGGGCGCTCGGCCTGCTGCAGGGCTGCGAGCACATCGAACCCGAATTCAAGACGCTGGCCGAGGTGCTTGCCTCCAGCATCGCGCAGGCGGCCGACGCCGCCCACTCGCTGCACGGCTACCTGCGCCATGCCGACGCCGACCCGCAACACCTGGCCGAACTCGACGAGCGCATGGGGCTGTGGATGTCGCTCGCGCGGCGCTACAAGCGCAGCCCCGACGAACTGCCCGCACTGTTCGCCGGCTGGCAGGCCGAGCTGCAGGCGCTCGATGCGCAGAGCGATCTCGACGCGCTCGAACGCAGTGAGCAGGCCGCGCAACAGGCCTACCTGAAGGAGGCGAAGGCCGTGGGCAAGCTGCGCAAGCAGGCAGCGCCCAAGCTGTCGCAGTCGGTCACGCAGGCGATGCAGGGACTCGGCATGCAGGGCGGCCGCTTCGACGTGGCGTTGCAGGCCTTGCCGCAGCCCGGCCGCGCCGGCCTGGAAGAAGTGGCTTTTCTGGTCAGCGGCCATCCGGGCAGCACGCCCCGCCCCATCGGCAAGGTGGCCTCAGGTGGCGAGCTCTCGCGCGTTGCGCTGGCCATCGCGGTCACCACGAGCGAACTCGGTACGGCGCAGACGCTGATCTTCGACGAGGTGGACGCCGGCGTCGGCGGTGCGGTGGCCGAGACGGTCGGCCGTCTGATGCAGCAATTGGGACGTGACCGCCAGGTGCTGGCCGTCACCCATCTGCCGCAGGTCGCAGCCTGTGCCGACCATCACCTGCTGGTGGCCAAGCGACAGACCGCAGCGGACGGCGGCGCGGCGCCGCGCACCGAGAGCGGCGTGTCCGCGCTCGACGGCGACGCACGCGCCCGCGAGATCGCCCGCATGCTCGGCGGCGAGCGCCCGTCGGCCACCTCGCTGGCGCATGCGCGCGAGATGCTCGGCGGACAGCGCGTGGGGGCCGAATGAGCGATGGGCCACCAGCCACGGCTGCAGCGGCCACGGCGGCCGACGGGCTCGCGCTCGTGCTGATCACCGGCATGTCCGGCTCGGGCAAGTCGGTCGCGCTGCATGCGCTCGAAGACGCGGGCTACTACTGCGTCGACAACCTCCCGCCCGAACTGCTCATGCCCTTCATCGCCCTGCAGCGCGAGCAGGGTGCGACGCACGTCGCCATCGCGATGGACGTGCGCAGCGGCGTGTCGCTGCCGATCGTGCCGCAGCAGCTCGAAGCGCTGCGGCGCGAAGGCGTGGCACTGCGTTCGCTCTTCCTCGACTCGACCACCGACGCGCTGGTGCGCCGCTACTCGGAAACGCGCCGTCGCCACCCGTTGTCGCGCGGCGAGGCCCGCACCGATGCGCCGGAGCAGCAACGCGTGCTGATCCAGTCGATCGACCTCGAACGCGAACTGCTGGCCGACCTGCGCGACGGCGCCGACGTGATCGACACCAGCATCATCCGCCCGGCCCAGTTGCAGAGCTACGTGAAGGCGCTGATCTCGGCGCCGCAGAGCGCGCTGACGCTGGTCTTCGAGTCCTTCGCCTTCAAGCGCGGCGTGCCGCTCGATGCCGACTATGTCTTCGACGTGCGCATGCTGCCCAACCCGCACTACGTGCCTACGCTGCGCCCGCTGACCGGGCGCGACCAGCCGGTGATCGACTGGCTGCGCGAGCACGAGGATGTGGCGCGCATGTACGGCGACATCGAGCAGTTCCTCGCGCGCTGGCTCGACGCGCTGGCGCAGGACCACCGCAGCTATGTCACCGTGGCCATCGGCTGCACCGGCGGCCAGCACCGGTCGGTGTTCCTCGTGGAGCAGCTCGCACGCGGCTTCGGCGCGCGCTGGGCCGCCCTCAAACGGCACCGGGAGCTGGACGGGAGCTAAGCGCCTGGGGCGGCGAGCAGCAGCTTGCGCACCGGCGCGGGCAGGCCGAGCGCCGACCAGTCATCGGGCACGAACCAGCCGCCCTGCTCGCCGAGCGACCGCCCGTCGGCCGCCACCTGCACGGGATGCAGATGCAGGTCCTTGTGGGTGAGCACGTGGAGGAATGCCGGCGCATCCACCACCGTCGTGCGCTCGGCGGCCTGCAAGGTGTCGAGCAAGGCCTCGCGGCTGTCGAAGACCGGCAGGCAATAGAGCCCGGCCCAGATGCCGCGCGCGGGCCGCTTCTCGAGCCACACCCGGCCCTGGCCGTCGTCGGCCTGGAGCATCCAGAGGGACTGCGAGCTGCGGCGCAGCTTGCGCGTCTTCACCGGATAGCGCTCCGGCTCGCCTTCGCGCCGTGCCACACACCGCTCGCTGACCGGGCACAGCATGCAGCTGGGCTTGCGCGACAGGCAGATCGTCGCGCCCAGGTCCATCACACCCTGGGTGTAGCGCGCGATGTCGGCGCGCTGGCCGTCCGGCGGCAACAATGCGGTGGCGCGGTCCCACAGCGCCCGCTCCTGCGCGCTCGACGCCAGGTCGCCGCCGAAGCCGAGCACGCGCGTGAGCACGCGCTTGACGTTGCCGTCGAGGATGGCCACGCGCTCGCCGAAGCAGAAGGCCGCGATCGCCGCGGCGGTGGAGCGCCCGATGCCGGGCAGTGTCACGAGTTCGGCCGCGGTCTGCGGGAACTCGCCGCCGAAGCGCGCCACGACGTCCTGCGCGCAGCGGTGCATGTTGCGCGCGCGGCTGTAGTACCCCAGGCCGCTCCAGAGGCCGAAGACCTCGTCTTCGCCGGCTTCGGCGAGCGCGCGGACATCGGGAAAGCGGGCAAGAAATCGGGCGAAGTAGCCCAGCACGGTGCTCACCTGGGTCTGCTGCAGCATCACCTCCGACAGCCACACGCGGTAGGGGTCGCGCGTGTTCTGCCAGGGCAGTGTGCTGCGGCCGTGCGTCAGCTGCCAGGCGACGATCTGTGCCGCGAACCCGTCGTCGGGTCCGGCGATCGTGGCGACCGCCGGCGCGCGGCCCTCAGGCCGCACTGGCAGCCGTCGCGGCAACGGGCGCGTCGTTGCTGGTCAGCAGCGACGTGAGCTCGTCGAGCCGCTGCTGCAGTTCGGTCAGGCCGCTGTCCTGCGCTGCGATCTCGGCCAGCCGCTCGTCGAGGTTGCCGGCCGCGCCCTGGATGCGCTCGACCGACTCCAGCCGACGGCCGAAGTTGCGGCGGCGCTCCTTGAGCTGGGCATCGAGTTGGGCACCGGCGCCCTTGCTCCAGCGCTCGACCTCGGTCATGGCCGCCTCGTTGACCACACGCAGCCGGCTCGACAGCGCGCGCACCAGCTTGTCGCAGAAGTCGGCCTGCGCCAGCTTCAGCAGGTTGCCCACACCCAGGTAGTGGATGTGGCTCTGCTCGATCTGCGTGAGCTGCTCCTCGAAGCCGCTCAGGTCGGGCTCGGCCGGCGCCTGCAGCGTGAAGCCGTGCTCGGCGTTGAGCTGGCGGAAGGTCGCGTGCAACATGGACTGGATCTCGCCGGTCGTCGCCTGCACCTCGCGCAGGTTGTTGCGCAGCGCATCGAAGGTTTCGCCGTACACCTTGCGCACGCTCAGCTTGATGCCGGGCCGCTTCAAGGCGGCCGCCAGGTGCGCCATGTCGGCCTTGAGCGCCGTGCTGCCGAGCACCGCATACACCTCGCGCAGCAGCTTGCCCTGCACCGAGCGGACCGCCAGGATGCGCACGTTGCTGGTCTCGAACTCGTTCTGCTCCTGTTCGATGCGCGAGCGCATGTGGCGGATCACGGAGACGTTCTTGCCGCGCAGGCCCTGCAGCTCCAGCACCTGTTCCGACAGGTCGCGCTGGCGCACGTTGATGATCCGCGAGGCTTCGGCGCGCAGCGCACCGATGCTGGCGTCGACCGCCAGCCGCAGCATGGTTTCGCGCTTGCCGAGCAGGCCTTCGCCCAGCACCGCCTCGAGCCCCGGCAGGCGGCTCGCACGCAGCAGCGGGTCGTCGCGCCGGATCTTCGCCTGCAGGCCCTTCTGCGCCGACACCGGCAGCACCTGCGGCAGCGGCACGCCGAGCAACTCGGCCGCGCCCCTGCGCTGGCGCTCGATCTGCGCATCGATCTGGGCCGGCGTGCTGAGCGTGTCCCACATCGTGTCGATCTTGTTGAGCACCACGATGCGGGTCTCGCTCGCCGGGCCTTCGGTGATCAGGTGCTCGCGCCAGATCGACAGGTCGGAGCGGGTCACGCCGGTGTCCGCGCCGAGGATGAAGACCACGGCATGCGCCTGCGGAATCAGGCTCACCGTGAGTTCGGGCTCGGCGCCGATGGCATTGAGGCCGGGCGTGTCGAGGATGATCAGTCCCTGCTCGAGCAGCGGATGCGGCATGTTCAGCACCGCGTGGCGCCAGCGCGGAATCTCGACCCGGCCCTGGTCGTCGGGCAGCGGGTTGTCGTCCGGCGCATCGTCGCTCCAGAAGCCGAGCGCACGCGCTTCGGCAAGCGGCACCCAGCGTACCTCGGCCACCTTGGACATCGCTGCCGACAGGCTTTCGGCGTTGTCGACATCGACCGGCACGTCGGTCCAGCGCGCCGGCTCGTCGCGCCAGTGCATGAGCGAATGGGGTTCCAGCCGCGTCTCGATCGGCAGCAGCCGCAGGCTGGGCGGCTGCTCGGCGTCGTAGCCCAGCTCGGTCGGGCACATCGTGGTGCGGCCCGCGCTCGCCGGCATGATGCGGCGACCGTAGCCGGCAAAGAAGATCGCGTTGATCAGCTCCGACTTGCCGCGGGAGAACTCCGCCACGAAGGCGACCATCACCTTGCTCGTGCGCATCTGCGCCTCGAGCTCCTTCAGGCGCTCGGCCACGGCCTGGTCCAGCAGCTCGTTCTCGTCGAGCCAGCCGGACAGCCACTTCAGGCGCTTGGCGAAACTGCGCCGCCAGGCACCGTGCTGGTCGAACTGCTGGTTGAAGGAAGGGGTCAAAAGAGGAAGCTGTAAGTGGAGCTTACAAAATATAGCATCGGGTCCGTCGGCGCGCCGTCATCCAAGGACGACGCTTGCTTAGAATTTTTGACAGTTCGGGCAAAAGTAGGTCGAACGTTGTCCTTGTCGAATCTGACGGATGGGTGTGCCGCACACCCGGCAGGGTTCCCCGGCCCGCCCGTAGACCGTCGCCTCCAACTGGAAGTAGCCGCTCTGGCCATCGATGTTGGAGAAATCTCGCAGGGTGCTGCCCCCGCGTTCCACCGCCCGCGCCAGAATCTCGCGCACCGCGGTGTGCAGCCGCAGCGCGCGCGGCCGGCTGATGCGCGATGCGGCGAGCGTCGGCCGGATGCCCGCGAGGAACAGCGCCTCGGACGCGTAGATGTTGCCGACGCCCACCACGATATCGCCGGCCAGCAGCACCTGCTTGATCGCCGCCTGGCGCTTGCGCAGCCCGGCGTGGAACGCCTCGACCTCGAAGCTGTCCTCCAGCGGCTCCATGCCGAGGCCGCCCAGCAGCTTGATCGCGAGCGGCGACCCTTCGTCTTCGACATGCACGACAGCCCCGAAGCGCCGTGGGTCGTTCAGCCGCAGGGTGCCGCGGCTGGTCACCAGATCGAAGTGGTCGTGCGAGCCGGCCGAGGGCAGCACCGCGTCGAAGCGCAGGCTGCCGGACATGCCCAGGTGCAGCAGCAGCAGGCCCGCGTCGAGATCGACCAGCAGGTACTTGCCGCGTCGACGGACCGCACGCACGGTGCGGCCGATGAGGCTGTCGGGCGCCACCCCCAGCGCCCAGCGCAAGGGCTTGCCCATGCGGACCGCTTCGATGCGGGCACCGGCGATGCGGTCGGCGAAACCGCGACGTGTGACTTCGACTTCGGGGAGTTCTGGCATGGGGCGAGCGTGCCATGAAAGCGCCGACGGGGAACTGGATGACCCGCAGACGCTCACACCGAAAGCCTTGGATTAATATGAGTTCGATGACCCCACTGCCCCGCCGACTCCGCCTTGCGGCGGCCCTCTCCGCTGCCCTGATCGCCATCGCCGCGCAAGCCCAGCCGACCGTCCAGTCCAGCCCCCCCGCGATACCGCCGGCCGCCGAGCCGACCAGTCCCGCGCCTGTCGTTCAGCCCCGCCCTGCCAGCCGGGCAGCCCGTCAAGCGGCCGTGGAGGCCGAAGCCAAGGCCTCCGCGCTCAGCGCCGAACTGTTCTACGAAGTGCTCGTGGGCGAGATCACGGCGCGCTCGGGCGATCCGGGCGCCGGCTATGCGCTGGTGCTCGATGCGGCGCAGCGCGCGCGCGACCCCGAACTGTTCCAGCGAGCGGTCGAGATCGCGCTGCAGTCGCGCTCGGGCGAGGCGGCGCTGGCGGCCGCACGTGCATGGAAGCAAAGCCTGCCCGACTCGCGGGAAGCACGCCGCTTCGAACTGCAGATCCTGATCGCCCTCAACCGCATCGACCAAACCGCCGAGCCGCTGCGCGCCGAGATCGCTGCGACACCGCTGCCCGAACGGCCGTTCCTGATGACCGTGATCGCACGGACCTATGGGCGCGCGGCCGACAAGAAGCAGGCAGCCTCGGTGGTTGAGCAGGCGCTGGTCGACGACCTCAAGAACCCTGCCACCGCCGGCTTCGCCTGGGCGACGGTCGGTCGCCTGCGCCTGGGCGCCGGCGATCCCACCGGCGCGCTCGAGGCCGCCATCCAGGGTCAGCAGGCCGACCCCTCGTCCGAGGGGCCGCCGCTGCTCGCCCTCGAACTGATGGACCCCGACCGACCGCTCGCGGAGCCGCTGGTCAAGCGCTACCTCGCCACCCCGCAGGCCCTGCCGGAACTGCGCATCGGCTACGCCCGCGAGTTGATGGAAGCGCGCCGCTACGCCGAAGCCACGGCCGAGCTCTCCACGCTGACCCGCGACAAGCCGGAGTTGCCGGGACCGTGGATCCTGCTGGGCAGCCTGCAGGCCCAAGGCCGGCAGGACGCGCAAGCCGAAGCGTCGATCAAGCGCTATCTGGGGCTGGCCGAAGCCCTTCCTGCCGGCGACGAAGGCCGCCGCGGGCTGACGCAGGCCTACCTGCTGCTCTCGCAGCTGGCCGAGCGCCGCAAGGATTTCGCCGAAGCCGGCCGCTGGCTGGACCGCGTCGACAGCACCGACGAGGCGCAGGTCGCGCAAATGCGGCGCGCAGGCCTGCTGGCGCGTCAGGGCAAGATGCAACAGGCACGCGAACTGATTCGCGCCCTGCCCGAGCGCACGCCCGACGATGCCAAGCAGAAGTTCCAGGCCGAGGTGCAGCTGCTGCGCGATGCGAAGCAATACCAGGTCGCCTACGACCTGCTCGCCAAGGCGAGCGCCGCCGACCCGGACGACGCGGACCTCATCTACGACCAGGCCATGATGGCCGAGAAGATCAACCGGCTCGACGAGATGGAGCGGCTGCTGCGTCGGCAGATCGCCTTGAAGCCGGACAGCCAGAACGCCTACAACGCGCTGGGCTACTCCTTCGCCGATCGCAAGATCCGGCTTGAGGAAGCCCGCACGCTGATCCGCAAGGCGGTCGACCTGGCGCCGCAGGATCCGTTCATCGCCGACAGCCTCGGCTGGGTCGAATTCCGCCTGGGCAACACGGCCGAGGCGGTCAAGATTCTCGAGGCGGCCTACCAGCGGCGGCCGGATGCCGAGATCGGCGCGCATCTGGGCGAGGTTCTCTGGGCAGCCGGCGACCGCGACCGTGCCATGGCAATCTGGCGCGAGGCCTCCCTCGTTGACGCCGAGAACGAGACGCTGCAGGAAACGCTCAAGCGCCTGCGCGTCAAGCTGTGACCACGGCGCGCCGCCGGGTGATCACCGCCGCCTTCTGCGGCGTGCTGTTGCTGGCCGGCTGCGCCACGCCGGTTCGCCCCGGTGCCGGCGCGACGCCGCCCGAGAGCTGGAGCGGGCGCCTGTCGCTGCGCGTCGACAGCGAACCGGTGCAGACCTTCGCCGCCCTGTTCGACCTGCGCGGCACGCCCGAGCGCGGCACGCTGACGCTGACCACGCCCATCGGCAGCACGCTGGCCGAACTGCAATGGTCGCCCGGCGAGGCCTGGCTGAAGAACGGGAGCGAAACGCGGCGCTACAGCTCGGTCGACGCACTGATCCAAGCGGCCACCGGCGCAGCGATCCCGGTCGATGCCCTGTTCAGCTGGCTCGGCGGACGCGACGACACCGTCACCGGCTGGCGACCCGACCTGACGCAATGGTCCACCGGCAAGCTGCAGGCGGTGCGCGAGTCGCCCCTGCCGCGCAGCGACCTGCGCATCGTGTTCGAGCGCTCATGAAGGCGCTCTACGACCTGCCCGCACCGGCCAAGCTCAACCTGTTCCTGCACATCACCGGCCGGCGCGAGGACGGCTACCACCTGCTGCAATCGGTCTTCATGCTGATCGACTGGTGCGACACGCTCCACGTCGAACTGCGCAGCGACGGCCAGCTCAGCCGCGAAGACCTCACCGTGGCGCTGCCGCCCGACGACCTGGTGCTGCGCGCCGCCCGCGCGCTGCAGGCGCATGCCCGGCCCGGCCAGGGCGCGCACATCGGCGTGGCAAAGCAGGTGCCGGCGCAGGCGGGCATGGGTGGCGGCTCGTCCGACGCCGCCACCTGCCTGCTGGCGCTCAATCGCTTGTGGTCGCTCGACCTGCCGCTCGCGACGCTGGAGACCATCGGCCTCTCGCTCGGCGCCGACGTGCCGTTCTTCCTGCGCGGGCACAACGCCTGGGTCGAGGGCATCGGCGAGCAGATCACGCCGATCGAACTGCCCGCCGGGCGCTTCGCGGTGCTCAAGCCGACCCCGGGTTTGGACACGCGTCGTATTTTTTCCTCACCCCATCTACAACGCGCAACACCCGCTGCTATAATCACAGGCTTTGCTGCATATCGCGGAACTGAAGTCTTCGACTTCGGCCACAACGACCTGCAGCCGGTTGCACAGCAGCTTTGCCCTGCCGTCGCCGACGCCATCGAATGGCTCGGTCACCAGGGGCTCACAGCGCGAATGACCGGCTCCGGAAGTGCCGTGTTTGCAGCGATGCCGCAGGAAGCGGCGTTGCCAGCACCTCCAGAGGGATGGCAGCTCCGGCAGTGCAGCAATCTGGCCTTCCATCCGCTCGTCGGTTGGGCCGCCTAGAGAGAAGATAATCGAACCGTTCGGCGGTTCGATGCGACATATATCGGTTGAGGGCGCAAGCCTCCGACCCGTGTAGGGGAGTCGCCAAGCTGGTTAAGGCACTGGATTTTGATTCCAGCATGCAAAGGTTCGAATCCTTTCTCCCCTGCCAAAATACACGACGCGCGGCCCGAAGGGGCCGTGCGTTTTTGCGAAAACCGACCCGATTGCCGACCTGAAAACAGGTCACGCGACCCCAAGCGTTGCAGCCGACAGGCTGCACACACCACGAGATCACTGGCGGCTCCCTAAAGAGCCATTTCCCATTGCTGGACGCACGCATGCAGGCTCAATCCCCTGACTTCATGGTTTTCACCGGCAATGCCAATCCGGGCTTGGCAGCGGAAATTGCACAGCATCTCGGCACCGAACTCGGTGCCGCGCGCGTGGGCCGCTTCTCCGACGGCGAGGTCACGGTCGAGATCAACCAGAACGTCCGTGCCCGCGACGTGTTCGTGGTGCAGTCGACCTGCGCACCGACCAACGAAAACCTGATGGAACTGCTCATCATGGTCGATGCGCTCAAGCGCGCATCGGCCGAGCGCATCAGTGCCGTCATCCCCTACTACGGTTACGCCCGCCAGGACCGCCGCCCGCGCTCGAGCCGCGTGCCGATCTCGGCCAAGGTGGTGGCGAACCTGCTGCAGACCGTGGGCGTGTCGCGCGTCCTGACGATGGACCTGCACGCCGACCAGATCCAGGGCTTCTTCGACATCCCGGTCGACAACATCTATGCGTCGCCGGTGCTGCTGGGCGACCTGCGGACCAAGAACTACGAAGACCTGATCGTGGTGTCGCCCGACGTCGGCGGCGTGGTTCGTGCCCGTGCGCTGGCCAAGCAGCTCGGCACTGACCTGGCCATCATCGACAAGCGTCGCCCGAAGGCGAACGTGAGCGAGGTGATGAACGTCATCGGCGAAATCGACGGCCGCAACTGCGTGATCATGGACGACATGATCGACACCGCCGGCACGCTGGTCAAAGCGGCCGAGGTGCTGAAGGAACGCGGCGCCAAGAAGGTCTACGCCTATTGCACGCACCCGATCTTCTCGGGGCCGGCCATCGAGCGCATCGCCCAGGGCTCGGCCCTCGACGAAGTCGTCGTCACCAACACCATTCCCCTCTCCGACAGCGCCAAGGGCTGCGGAAAGATTCGCCAGCTCTCCGTGGCACCGCTGATCGCCGAGACGATCCAGCGCATTGCCAAGGGCGAGTCGGTGATGAGTTTGTTCTCGGACCAAGACAACTTGTTCTGAGCAAAAAGCCGGTCTCCCAGCGCTTGACGGCGTACGGGAGGCCATTTTGAAACCGGCGCCGCACTGGTCGCGGTCGGCGCTCAAGAAGCGAAACGGCATTGCGCCTTCGCTCCAAGGAGTTAACTATGAAATTCGTCGCTTTTGAGCGCGCCAAGCAGGGCACGGGTGCGAGCCGCCGTCTCCGCATCACGGGCAAGACGCCCGGTATCGTGTACGGTGGCGAGGCCGCCGCGCAAATGATCGAGATCGATCACAACGCCCTGTGGCACGCCCTCAAGAAGGAAGCGTTCCACGCCTCCGTCCTCGAGATGGAACTCGGCGGCACCGTGAGCAAGGTGCTCCTGCGCGACGTGCAGTACCACCCGTTCCGTCCGCTGGTGCAGCACATCGACTTCCAGCGCGTCGACGCCAAGACCCGCATGACCATGAAGGTGCCACTGCACTTCAAGGGTGAAGAAGAGTCCGAAGCCGTCAAGATCGAGCTGAACCTGGTCAACCACGTGACCACCGAACTCGAAGTGAACTGCCTGCCGGCCGAACTGCCCGAGTTCATCGAGGTCGATCTGTCGGGCCTGAAGAAGAACGGCACCGTCACGCTCAAGGACATCAAGCTGCCGCGCGGCGTGAAGTGGGTCAGCCACGGCAAGGTGAACGTGGTGCTGGCCTCGGCCACCGCCCCGGCCGTTGAAGAAGTCGACGCACCGGCCGAAGGCGCTGAAGCCGTTGCCGCCGCGCCGGCCGGCAAGGGCGGCAAGCCCGCCGCCAAGACCCCGGCTGCCAAGACGCCTGCCGCCAAGAAGTAATTCACTTCTCGCAGCCATCCGGCCAACGGCCCGCCTCGTGCGGGCCGTTTTCATTTCCGACGCCTCGATAATCCCGACATGATCAAGTTGTTCGTCGGCCTGGGGAACCCGGGCCTGGAGTACGAAGCCACGCGGCACAACGCGGGCTTCTGGTGGATCGATGCGCTGGCACGCGATCTCAAGGTGTCGCTGGCGCCGGAACGCAGCTACCACGGCCTGGCCGCGCGCGCGAACGTCCACGGCCAACCGGTCTGGCTGCTCGAACCCCAGACCTTCATGAACCTGTCGGGCAAGTCGGTGTCCGCCCTGGCGCGCTTCTTCAAGATCGAGCCGCAGGAAATCCTGGTGGTGCACGACGAACTCGACGTGGTCCCCGGCCAGGTCAAGCTCAAGTTCGGCGGCAGCCACGCCGGCCACAACGGCCTGCGCGACATCCACGCGCAACTGGGCACCGCCGACTACTGGCGGCTGCGCATCGGCATCGGCCACCCCGGCGTCAAGGCCGAGGTGGTGAACTGGGTGCTGAAGAAGCCGCTGAAGGAACAGCGCGAGGCCATCGACGACGCGATCGTCCGCACGCTGCATGCCGTGCCGGCGCTGCTGGCCGGCGAGATGGAGAAGGCCACACTGCAGATCCACACGAGCAAGCCGCCCCGCCCCAAACCGCCTCGGCGGGAACCGGGCGAGGGCGGCGGCGAGCCCGCCGCCCCTTAGCCAGGGCGGCGCCAACCGGGAAGAAACGAAAGGGAGCGAAGAATGAAAAGAACAGGACATCGACGCACCGCCATCGTCTGCATGGCGCTCTGCACGTGGATCGGCACCGTCCAGGGGCAGGAGGCGTCCGGCGCCTGGCGCTGCGGCAACACCTACACCGATCAGCCCTGCACGGGCGGCAAGGCCGTGGCGCTCGACGCGGCGCCGAGCGCCGACCAGGCACGCGAGGCGGAGCGCAACACGCGGCGCACCCAGGCCGCGGCCGACCGGATGGAGCGCGATCGGCTGCGCCAGGAAAAGGCCGCGCCCTCTCCGCTCATCCACCTTCCGAAACCGACGCAGGCCGCCTCGCCGGCCGAACCGGTGCATCCCGCGGCGAAAAAGAAGAAGGGACGCAAGGAGCCGGACTTCTTCACCGCCGCCGGCCCGGGCGCGTCGAAGAAAAAGAAGGCTGAGAAGACCGACGCCGGCAGCTAGGCGGCACCGATCGACGACTTGCCGGTCGCATCTTCGGCGGCCTTCTTGGCCGCGGTCAGCCGCTCGAACTTCTGCCACAGCGTCTCCCGCGTCTCGACATGGTCCGGGCTGACCGGAATGCAGGCGACCGGGCAGATCTGCACGCACTGCGGCTCGTCGAAGTGGCCAACGCATTCGGTGCATTTGCGCGGGTCGATCTCGTAGATCTCGGCGCCCATGTAGATCGCGTCGTTGGGGCACTCCGGCTCGCAGACATCGCAGTTGATGCATTCGTCGGTGATCATGAGGGCCATGGCGCGATTATCCGCCGCTGGCGTGCTTGCTGCGACAGTCGGGTTATGCTGCGCCCCGCCCCATGAGTCTGTTTCTATTCAAGCGCTTCGCGACGCTGATCGGCACCCTGATCGGTGCCTCGGTCATCGTCTTCCTCGTTCTCGAGATCCTGCCCGGCAACGCCGCGCAGCTGCTCCTCGGCCCTGACGCGTCGCCCGACGCCGTGGCCGCGCTCGCCACCAAGCTCGGGCTCGACCAGCCGGCCTGGACGCGCTACTGGCATTGGATCGGCGGCCTGCTCACGGGCAACCTCGGCGACAGCTACGCCTACGGCTCGCCGGTGCTCGACCTCATCCTCGAACGCCTGGCCCTCACGGTGCCGCTCGCCCTGATGGCCATGACCTTGACGGCGGTGCTGGCGCTGCTGGTGGGCGTCACGGCGGCGGCGCGCCACAACAAGCTGGGCGACGTCGGGCTGATGGGCCTCACGCAGGTGGGCATCGCCATCCCCAACTTCTGGTTCGCGATCCTGCTGATCCTGGTGTTCTCGGTGCAACTGCAGTGGTTCTCGGCCGGTGGCTTCGACGGCTGGGGCGAAGGCGTATTGGCCGGCATCAAGTCGCTGCTGCTGCCCGCGCTGTCCCTCGCCGTGGTGCAGGCCGCGATCCTCGCGCGCATCACGCGCTCGGCCGTGCTCGAGGTGATGCGCGAAGACTTCGTGCGCACCGCCCGCGCCAAGGGCGTGTCGCAGCGCGCCGTGCTCTGGACCCACGTGCTGCGCAACGCCATGATCCCGGTGATCACCGTGATGGGCATGCAGTTCGCCGAACTGCTGGCCGGCACCATCGTGGTCGAGAACGTGTTCTACCTGCCCGGCCTCGGCCGGCTGATCTTCCAGGCCATCAGCAACCGCGACCTGGTGGTGGTGCGCAACTGCGTGATGCTGCTGGCGGCCCTGGTGGTCATCGTGAACTTCGTGGTCGACGTGCTCTATGCCGTGATCGACCCGCGCATCAAGGCGTCCGACATATGAGGCCCCCCGGCTTT
This sequence comes from Variovorax sp. J2L1-78, assembly GCF_030317205.1. Taxonomy (NCBI): domain Bacteria; kingdom Pseudomonadati; phylum Pseudomonadota; class Betaproteobacteria; order Burkholderiales; family Comamonadaceae; genus Variovorax; species Variovorax arabinosiphilus. Next base: position 2,687,164 of record NZ_JASZYB010000001.1, read on the forward strand.
TCACGCCGCTTCGCGGCATGTAACTCTTCCCCCCGAGGGGGAGGCTCAGCCCGCCTTGGGGCGGCCCGGCGGCGGCTACCATGAGCGCGCTCCCAACGGCCGTGCCCAGCGCCGCCGCCCTGACGGTGCCCGGTTTCTGGCGCCGGGCGCTGCACCACCGCAGCTTTGTCATCGGCGCGGTGCTCACACTGCTGCTGCTGCTGGCCGCCACGGTGTCGCTGGTGTGGACGCCGTGGTCGCCCTACGAGATGGACATGGCGATCAAGCTGCAGAAGCCCAGCGGCTCGCACTGGCTGGGCACCGACCCCTTCGGGCGCGACGTCGCGTCGCTGCTGCTGGTGGGGGCTCGGGCGTCGATCCTGGTCGGGCTGATCGCGGTGGGCATCGGGCTCACCGTGGGCACCGCGCTGGGCCTGCTCGCAGCGGCGCGACGCGGCTGGGTCGAAGAAGCGATCATGCGTTTCAGCGACTTCTCGCTGGCCTTCCCCGCGATCCTCTCGGCCATCATGATGACGGCGGTGTTCGGCCCGGGCATCGTCAATGCAATCGTCGCGATCGGCATCTACAACATCCCGACCTTCGCGCGCATCACGCGCGCCTCGGCCAACGCGATCTGGTCGCGCGAGTACATCGCCGCCGCGCGCGCCTGCGGCAAGGGTGGCTTCGCCATCACGATGCAGCATGTGCTGCCGAACATTTCGGCGGTGCTGATCGTGCAGATCACCATCCGCTTCGCCATCGCCATCCTGGCCGAGGCCGCCCTCTCCTACCTCGGCCTCGGCACGCAACCGCCGCAGCCCTCGTGGGGTCGCATGCTGAGCGAGGCGCAGACGATGATGTTCCAGGCACCGCTGCTGGCGGTGTTTCCCGGCCTGGCGATCGCGTTGTCGGTGCTCGGCCTCAATCTCCTGGGCGACGGTCTTCGCGACCTGCTCGACCCCCGCTTGGCGAGGGCGCGCTGACCCATGAACCCCCACGCTCATCACTTCGTGTATCGCTGCCCCCCGAGGGGGCGCTCAGCGCCCTTCGGGCGGCCGGGCGGGCGCTGAACCATGCCACTGCTCGAAGTCAACGACCTCCACATCGGCCTGCAGACCCAGCGCGGCCCGGCCGACGCCGTGCGTGGCATCAGCTTTTCGCTCGAACGCGGCGAGACCATGGGCATCGTCGGCGAATCAGGCTGCGGCAAGTCGATCACCGTGATGTCGCTCATGGGCCTGCTGCCGGCCAGCGCCAAGGTCGGCGGCAGCATCCGTTTCGACGGCACCGAACTCGTCGGGCTCGACGAACGCGCGATGTGCGGCATCCGCGGCAACCGCATCGGCATGATCTTCCAAGAGCCGATGACCGCCCTGAATCCCGTGCACACCATTGCGCGCCAGGTCGGCGAGCCGCTGCGGCTGCACCGCGGGCTGACCGGCGCCGCCGCGCGCAAGGAAGTGCTCGCGCTGCTCGACCGCGTCGGCATCCCCGATGCAGCCTCGCGGCTCGATGCCTACCCGCACCAGTTCTCCGGCGGCCAGCGCCAGCGCATCGGCATCGCGATGGCGCTCGCCTGCGGCCCGGACCTGCTGATCGCCGACGAGCCGACGACGGCGCTCGACGTGACGATCCAGAAGCAGATCCTCGACCTGATCCAGGGCCTGGTGGCCGAGCGCGGCATGGCGCTCATCCTGATCTCGCACGACCTGGGTGTGATCGCGCAGAGCGTGTCGAAGATGCTGGTGATGTACGGCGGCAGCGTGGTCGAGAGTGGCCCGACCAGTGCGGTCTTCGCCGAACGCGCGCACCCCTACACACAGGGCCTGTTCGCCGCGCGGCCTGCGCTCGGTGCGCGGCGCGGCGGCCGGCTCGCCACCATCCGCGGCAGCGTGCCCGAGCTGGTCGACCTGCCGCCGGGTTGCCCCTTCGCCGGCCGCTGCGCCTTCACCATCGACGACTGCCACACCACGCGGCCCCCGGCCACGCCGCTGCCGCACGGCCACCAGGTGCGCTGCATCCGGCTCGACGCCGTGGCCGCCGCCGCAGGAGCCAGCGCATGACGACCACCCCACCGCTGCTCGAGGTCGCCGACCTGGTCCGCCACTACACGCTGCCGCGCGAGAAGCTGCTGGCACCGCCGCCGCAGGTCAAGGCGCTCAACGGCGTGAGCTTTCGCATCGAGGCCGGCCGCAGCCTGGGCATCGTCGGCGAATCGGGCTCGGGCAAGTCGACCATCGCCCGGCTGGTGATGGCGCTCGACGCACCGACCTCGGGCAGCGTGAAGCTGCTCGGCCGCGACCTGCACAAGCTGCCGCGTGCCGAACTGCGCGCGGCGCGGCGCGACGTGCAGATGGTTTTTCAAGACCCGTACGGCTCGCTCGACCCGCGCCAGAAGGTGGCGCGCATCGTGGCCGAACCGCTGGAGGCGCTGGCCGAAACCAGCCGCCGCGAACAGCGCGAGCGCGCCGCCGAATCGCTCGCCGCCGTCGGCCTGCGCGGCACCGACCTCGACAAGTACCCGCACGAGTTCTCGGGCGGCCAGCGCCAGCGCATCGCCATCGCCCGCGCGCTCATCACCCGGCCCAAGCTGATCGTGGCCGACGAACCGGTCAGTGCGCTCGACGTGTCGGTGCAGGCCCAGGTGCTCAACCTGATGCAGGACCTGCAGCAGCAGTTCGGCATCAGCTACCTGCTCATCAGCCATGACCTCGCGGTGGTGAACCACCTGTGCGACGCGGTGTGCGTGCTGCACCGCGGGCTGGTGGTCGAGCGCGGCGACCCGCAGGAGCTCTTCGCGCATGCGCAGCACCCGTACACGCAGGCCCTGCTCGCGGCCGTGCCGCGCGCGGAGCCGCCCGCGCGTGCGCAGCCGATGTCCGTCTGATCACGCCTGATCGCGCTTGCTATAACGTCCCCCGTCTTCCTTCCGCCCTTTCCAGGAGCCTGACCATGTTGAAACGCCGCACCGTTCTCACCGCTTCCGCCGCCACCGCGCTCGCCTCGGCCCTCCCCTCGCTGGCGTTCGCGCAAAGCCGCAAGGACGCGATGGTGTTGGGCATGACGCTGGAGCCGACCGGCCTCGACCCGACGGTAGCCGCCGCCGTGTCGATCAGCGAAGTCACGCTCTACAACATCTACGAGACGCTGACCAAGATCAACGCCGACGGCAGCGTGACGCCGCTCCTGGCCGAGAGCTGGGACATCTCGCCCGACCTGAAGACCTACACCTTCCGACTGCGCAAGGGCGTGAAGTTCCAGAACGGCGAGCCCTTCAATGCCCAGACGGTGAAGTTCGCCTTCGAGCGCGCCGGCGGCGAGAAGAGCGTCAACAAGGACAAGCGCACCTTCGCCAACCTCGGCGTGCAGGTGATCGACGACTACACGGTCGTGCTGCTGAACAAGGAAATCGACCCGGACTTCCCCTTCGTGCTCGGCCAGGCCACCTCCATCATCGTCGAGCCCAAGAGCGCCGATACGAACGCCACCAAGCCGATCGGCACCGGCCCCTACAAGCTCGATACCTACAACAAGGGGGCGTCGCTCACGCTGAGCAAGTGGGACGGCTTCCGCAACCCGGGCCAGGCCAAGATCAACAAGATCACCTTCCGCTTCATCTCCGACCCGGCCGCGCAGGCCGCCTCGCTGCTGGCCGGCGATGTCGACGTGTTCCCGCGCGCGGCCACCCGCATCGTGGCGCAGTTCAAGGCCAATCCGCAGTTCCAGACCATCCTGGCCGGCTCGCGCGGCAAGACCATCCTGGCCATCAACAACGCCAAGAAGCCGCTCGACGACGTGCGGGTGCGCCGTGCCATCCTGGCCGCGCTCGACCGCAAGGCCATCATCGAAGGTGCAGCCGACGGCTTCGGCACGCCCATCGGCAGCCACTACGTGCCCGGTGCGCCCGGCTACGTCGACACCACCGGCGTGAACCCCTTCGACATCGAGAAGGCCAAGAAGCTCATGGCCGAAGCCGGCGTGAAGACGCCGCTCGAACTGACGATGACGCTGCCGCCGCCGCCCTACGCCCGCCAGGGCGGCGAGATGGTCGTGGCCCAGCTCGCCAAGATCGGCATCGTGGTGAAGGTGCAGAACGTCGAGTGGGCGCAGTGGCTCAGCGGCACCTACGGCAACAAGAACTACGACCTGTCGATCGTGTCGCACGTCGAGCCCTTCGACCTGGGCAACTACGCCAAGTCCGACTACTACTGGGGCTACCAGTCGAAGCCCTTCGTGGCGCTGTTCGACAAGATCAAGAACACCGGCAACATCGCCGAGCGCAACAAGCTGCTCGGCGACGCGCAGAAGATGCTGGCCGCTGACGCGGCCAACGGCTTCCTGTTCCAGCCGCAGTTCCCGACCATCGCGAAGAAGAACGTGAAGGGGCTGTGGAAGGAACTGCCGATCTTCGCGAACGACCTGTCGGCCCTCTCCTGGGGGTGAAATGGACCGCCCCCGAAGCGGCGCACTGCGTGTCGCCGCTTCCCCCTCGAGGGGGCGCACCCGGCGGACCGGCTGAGCCGGTTCCGCGGGTGCTCTGGCCTCGGTCGGGCCGGTTTCATCGGCTGCGGTGACGTGTGGCGCTGCGGAACACTGAAAAGGTGTGAAGAGGCTCAGGCGAACTGCGCCACCAGCAGTTCGCGCGCCCGTGCCACGAAGTCGCTTTCGCCCTGTCGGGCCGGGAGCACATGGAAAGCGACACGCGGCAGCGCCGGCAACCCGGCCAGCCGCAGCGGCACCACACCGTCGCACAACGCCGATTCGTTGAGGCAGGCCACGCCCAGGCCCGCGGCCAATGCGGACTGCAGGCCGGCCACGCCCGACGCGACATGCGCCACCTCGTAAGGCACGCGCCGCTGCCGCAGCAGCTTCACGGTGAACTGGTGCAGCGCGCAGGTGTCGGGCAGCACCAGCAGCCGCAGCGGTGTGCCCTTTTGCCATGACAGGCCTCGCGCACCCATCCAGACCAGGGCCTCGCGGCGCAGCACCGCGCCGCGCGCCACGGCGGCTGTGTCGGCGATGCGCATCGCCACGCCGACATCGACCTCGCCGCGCGCATACGCGGCTTCGACGTCGCCGCTTTTCATGACGCTCACATGCAGGCGCACCTGCGGGTAGCGCTCGCCCAATCGCGCCAGCAGGCCCGCGAGTTCGGCCGGCCGGAAATAGTCGGTGACGGCCAGGCGCAACGTGCCCTGCAGCTGTTCGTCGCGCATGTCACGGTAAGCCGTCTCGCTGAGCGCGAGGATGGCACGCGCATGGTCCAGGAGGCGCGCGCCGGCCTCCGTCACCGCCACGCCCGCCTTGCTGCGGGTGAACAGCGACCGGCCGGCGCGCTCCTCCAGCTTGCGCACCTGCTCGCTGACCGAGGATTGCGAGAGGAAGACGCGGGGTGCCGCCGCCGTGAGGCTGCCGGCTTCGGCGACAGCCACGAAGGTGCGCAGCTGCTCGATGTCGAAGGTTGCCATTGAATCCACCCGATATTCCGATGGAATCCATCTTATCTTCCCGCTTTTCCGATGGCGTTCAACGACGAAGAATCACCCTCATTCATTCGCCATCCCAGGAGCCGCCATGCCACACATCGTCCTTCACCTCTCCGGCGCACCCGATGCCACCCGGACCCGCCAGGCGGTCGATGCCGTGGTGCGTCTGACGCAGTCGGTGCTCGACAAGAAGCTGCCGGTGATCGCCGTCGCGGTGCAGCACATCGCCGCCGACCAGTGGTTCATCGGCGGCGAGACGCTGGCCTCGCTCGGCCGCAGCGCCTTCCAGCTCGACATCAGCATCACCGACGAGACCAACACCAAGGCCGAGAAGGCGCGCTACTTGCGGGAGGTGCACGCGGCCATGGCGGCGCTGCTGCCCGACCTGCACGAGGTGTCGTACGTCCACGTGATCGACGCGCGGGCTGCCGCCTATGGCTATGGCGGGCTGACGCAGGAGCACCGCCACCAGCAGGCCGGCGTGTAGCGTCGACGGGCGCGGCGAGAGCGTGGCACCATGGCAGGAGCCACTACCTTCGAGGACCTTTCTGTGAGCGCAGCGCCCCGCCCCTTGACCGACATCCTCGGCAACGCCGTCACGCTCGATGAGCCCGCTAGCCTGACGGCGGTCGACGACTTCGTCGGCGGCTTCATCGCCTGCGAGGCGCGCGCCGCGAACGTGCTCCAGGCCGCCGAAGACACCAGCCCGCTGGTGCAGGCCTGCTGCGCCGCGCTGCACATGTTCGCCGAATCGCGCGAGGGTGCACCGAACGCGCGGCCCTTCATCGCCCGCGCAAAAGAGGGCGCGTCACGTGGGACGGCACGCGAGCAGCGCTTCATCGCGGCCGTCGCCGCCTGGATCGACGGCGACATCGACGGCGCGATCGCCTTGCACGAAGAACAGGCGCAGGCGCATCCGCGTGACCTGGTGTCGGTGAAGCTCGGCCAGTACCACTGCTTCAACCGCGGCGACGGGCCCGGCATGCTGCGGCTCGCCCTGGCCGCCCTGCCGCACGCGGCCGATGTACCCTACCTGCACGGCATGGCGGCCTTCGGCCACGAGCAGTGCCACCGCATGCGCGAGGCCGAGGCCAGCGCGCGACGCGCCATCGCGATGTGCCGCAAGGAACCCTGGGCGCACCATGCGCTGGGCCATGTCATGCTGACCGAAGGCCGACTGTCGGAGGGCCTGGATTTCCTGCGCAGCGTGAGCGACACCTGGACCGGCCTCAACTCCTTCATGGTCACGCACAACTGGTGGCACGTGGCGCTGTTCCTCATCGACCTGGGCCACGAGGCCGAAGCGCTGGCCGTGTACGACCGCGAAGTCTGGGGCGTGGTGCCCGACTACACGCAGGACCAGATCGGCGCCGTGTCGCTGTTGGCGCGCTTCGAGCTGGCCGGCATCGACGTCGGCGCGCGCTGGCAGGACGTGGCGCAGCGTCTGATCACCCGACTGGACGACCATGTGCTGCCCTTTCTCGACCTGCAGTACCTCTATGGCCTGGCGCGTGCCGGCCGGCCGGAAGCCGACGTGCTGCTGCAGCGCATCGAGGCCTTTGCCCCGACGGCGCCCGCCGGGGCACGCGATGCGTGGGTGCGCGTCTGCGTCCCGGCCGCACACGGGCTGCTGGCCCATGCGCGCGGCGACATGGACGGCGCCATCGCCGGGCTGGGCCTGGCCCTGCCGCGCCTCATCGAGATCGGCGGCAGCCATGCGCAGCGCGACCTGTTCGAGCAGGTCCACCTCGACGCACTGGTGCGTCGCGGCTCCGAGCGCACGCTGGGCGCGGCGCAGGGCCTGCTGCAGCAGCAGGTCAACGGCCAGCCCGAATCGCGGCGGCTCAAGCGCCAGCTCGACCGCGTGTACGCCGGCCTGCGCCTGCCGGCCGCGAACTGACGCGTACCATCCGACGCCGCGCCAGTCCCGCCCTTTCCGTTCAAGTCCATGACCCCGCACTACACCGAAGCGACCACCGCCTACTGGCAGCAGTTGATCGAGCCCGATCAGGTCGCCCACCCCGCGGCGCCCTGGCGCTACGGTTATCCCGCTCGCCTGCCCGATGGCCGCGTGCTGATGCTGCCGATCCGCCAGCTCGCGAGCGAGCCGACGCAGGCGGTCGCCTCGCTGATCTGCAACCAGGCCTCGCTCGAGGTCATCGAGACGCTGGGCCGCATGCTGGCCGACAAGCTGGCGCCGCTGAAGCCCGACGTGGTCATCGGCATCCCGACGCTGGGCCTGACCTTCGCGCCCGTGGTCGCCCGCCACCTGGGCCACACGCGCTACGTGCCGATGGGCTATTCGCGCAAGTTCTGGTACGACGAGGCGCTCTCGGGCGCCGTGCAGTCCATCACCACGCCCACGGCCGGCAAGCGCGTCTACCTCGACCCGAACCTGCTGCCGCTGGTGCAGGGCAAGCGCGTGGTGCTGGTCGACGACGCGGTCAGCAGCGGCAGCACGCTGAAGGCGCCGTGGACGCTGATCGAGTCGCTCCGTGCCGAGGTGCTGGCCTGCGGCGTGGCGATGCTGCAGGGCGAGCGCTGGCAGCAGACGCTGGGCGCCGAACGCGCCGCGCGCCTGATCGGCGTGTTCCACAGCCCGCTGCTGCAGGCAGTGCCCGAGGGCTGGGTCGAGCGCGCCTGACCGACCGGCGACTCGCCGGCTTGGTACGCAACCTGCTTACGGCAGGGCATCACGTTAGCGTATCTGGTTTCGTATACGTTTTGGTGCATCGCGGGGCCTGCGCGCGATGGGCCGCCGCATTCTGGAGTTTTCATGCACCCCATCCGTTCGTCCGCCCTGCCCGCCACCCTGTCGCGCCGTCGCCTCCTGCAGGCGGCGGGTGCCACCGCCGCCTGCAGCCTGATCGCCGCGCCGGCCTTCGCGCAGACGCGCGCCATCAGCCTCACGCTGCCCTGGGTGGTGAACGGCTCCAACTACTGGCCGATGGTCGGCAAGGAACTGGGCTACTTCAAGAAGCGCGGCATCGACCTGACCGTCTCGCGCGGCAACGGCTCGGTGGCGGCCGCCCAGGCCGTGGCCAACAAGCAGTTCGACCTGGGCGTGGTCTTCTTCGGCGGCACGCTGGTGAACATGGCGCGCGGCCTGCCGCTGCAGGCGCTGGCCACCGTCGGCTATGACGCGCTGATGGGCAACCTGGTGCTGGAAGATTCGCCGATCCGCGGCCCGAAGGACTTCGAAGGCAAGCGCGTCGGCACCGTCGCCACCTCGGCCGAATCGCCCTACTGGACCGCCTACGCGGCCAAGACCGGCATCGACCTGACCAAGGTCACGCGGCAGCAGCTCGACGCCCGCCTGATCGAGCGCGCGCTGATGGACAAGCAGGTCGACGCGATCACCGCCATCGGTTCGTCGAGCATCCCGGTGCTCGACTCGCTGGGCGTGAAGACGCGCTTCATCCCGTGGGCCAATGCAGGCGTGCAGCTGTACGCCGCGCAAGTCATCGCCCGCCGCGAGACCATCGATGCCGACGCCGGCCTGTGCCAGGCGATGGTCGACGGCATCCTCGAATCGGTCGTCTACACGCTGAAGAACCCGCAGGCGTCGCTCGAGATCCTCTACAAGGCGCAGCCCGAGATCGCGATGGCCAAGGGCGGCAAGGAAAACGCCGTCATCTCCCAGGGCCTGGCGCAGGCCACCATGGTCGCGCCCGAAGCCATGCAGAACGGCATGGGCTACAGCAGCATCCCGACGCTGGCCAGCATGATTTCGCTGGCCGCCAAGGCCGGCGCGCTCACCGCCGACGCCAAGCCGCTGCGCCCCGAAGACCTGGCAACCAACCGCTTCGTCGGCAAGATCAAGCTGAGCGCCGCCGAGTGGGACGCCATCAAGAAGAACGTCGCGCCGTACAACAAGATGCTCGGAATCGCCTGATGCCTTTCGTGATTCCGGCGCGGCCCGAGCCCTTGACGGCCGAGCCGGCGCAGACCGCCCTGGTCGTCATCGACATGCAGAACGGCTACCTGTCGAAGGGCGGCTACCTCGACCTGGCCGGCTTCGACGTGTCGGGCTCGCCGCCGGTGATCGCGCGTGCGGCACGCGTGCTGCAGGCAGCGCGCCGTGCCGGCCTGTTGGTGGTGCACGCGCAGAACGGCTGGAGCGAGAGCCTGGCCGAGGCCGGTCCGCCCACCTCGCCGATGTGGCACAAGTCGAACCCGCTGAAGTACATGCGCGCCAACCCGGGCGCCCAGTTGCTGATCCGCGGCACCTGGGACCACGCCATCGTCGCCGAACTGACGCCGCTGCCGCACGAGCCCGTCGTGCACAAGCCGCGCTACAGCGCCTTCGCCGGCACCAACCTCGAGATGCTGCTGCGTGCGCACGGCATCACGACGCTGGTGTTCGTGGGCGTCAACACCAACGTGTGCGTCGAGACCGCCGTGCGCGACGCCTTCCACCGCGAGTTCTTCGCCGTGATGGTGGCCGACGCCACGCTGCAGGCCGGCTCGCAGGCGGTGTTCGACGTGAGCGTGTTCAACATCGAGAAGTTCTTCGGCTGGACCAGCAGCACCGACGAGATGGTCGCGCTGCTCGACGGCCTGGCCACCCCATGAGCATCGCCCCCGACAGCCCGATCCGCCGCGTCGGCCTGCCCCTGGCCTTCGCCCTCGGCACGCTGCTGCTGTGGGAAGCGGTGGTGCGTGCCTTCGGCATCCGCGAGGTGCTGCTGCCCACGCCCAGTGCCATCGGCCTGCGCCTGGTCGAGACCTTTCCGCTGCTGATGCAGCACGCCTGGCCTACCGTGTGGGAAAGCGTGGCGGGCTTCGCCATCGCGTCCGTGCTGGGCGTCGCGCTGGCGGCGCTGCTGAGCGCCTCGGGCCTGATGCGCCAGATGCTCTACCCGAACGTCGTGCTGTTCCAGCTGATCCCGAAGATCGCGCTGGCGCCGCTCTTCATCGTGTGGCTGGGCATCGGCTTCCAGTCGCGGCTGACCTTCTCGGTCTTCATCAGCTTCTTCCCGGTCGTCATCGCCGCATTGGCTGGATTGGACAACGTCGACAAGTCGCTGCTGCGCCTGTGCCGCGCGCTCACCGCCTCGAGCTGGCAGGTGTTCGCCTCGGTGCGGCTGCCGCACGCCCTGCCCTATGTCTTCAGCGGCATGAAGATCGCGACGACCTTCGCCATCATCGGCGTGATCGTGGGCGAGTTCATCACCTCGCAGGCCGGGCTCGGCTACCTGATTCTCTTCGCCTCCTCGCAGGCCGACACCTCGCTGATCCTCGCCGCCATCGTCGTGCTGTGCGCCTTCGGGCTGCTGTTCTACGGCGCGGTCGCGTGGCTCGAACGCTGGACCCAGAAAGCCTTCGGCGAATGAACGCGATGACCGACACCCGCCGCACCTGGCTGCAACCGACGAGCGTCGCGGCCGATCGCGACGCCAGCTACATCTCCGTCCAGGCGGCCCGCAAGACCTACACCACGCGCAACGGCGACGTGCATGCGGTGGAGCGCGCCGACTTCGACATCGCCGAGGGCGACTTCGTCAGCCTGGTCGGCCCGAGCGGCTGCGGCAAGAGCACGCTGATGTCGATGATCGGCGGGCTCGAGACGCCGACCACCGGCCGCATCACCGTCGGCGGCACGCCCATCACGGCGCCGCGACGCGACTTCGGCTATGTCTTCCAGGACGCGACGCTGCTGCCGTGGAAGACGGTGTTCGACAACGTGCTGTTCCCCATCCGCACGCAGAAGCGTCCGGTCGCCGACTACCTGGGCGAAGCCGAGCGCTTGCTGAAGCTCACTGACCTCTGGGCCTTCCGCGACAAGCGGCCGGCCGAGCTGTCGGGCGGCATGCGCCAGCGCGTGGCGATCTGCCGCGGGCTCATCAACGACCCGCGCCTCCTGATGATGGACGAGCCCTTCTCCGCGCTCGACGCCATCACGCGCGACGACATGAACCTGATGCTCGCGCAGCTCTGGGACCAGGTGCACAAGACCGCGATCTTCATCACGCACAGCATCCGCGAAGCGGTGTACCTGTCGGACCGCGTGCTGGTGATGAACGCGCGGCCCTCGCGCATCGTCGCCGACATCCGCGTGCCCTTTCCGCGGCCGCGCCGCGCCGAGATGCAGGAAGACCCGCTGTTCAACGAGATCTGCGGCTTCGTGCGCGACACGATCCACGAAGGCCATGCCCGTCGTCAAGACACCGCCATCTGAAGCCCCGGCCGTGGCCGAATCGCCGCTGCAGGCGTTGGTGCGCGCGCGCCTCGGCGAGGCCGGCGGCCGGCTGTCGACCGACGACATCGTGCATCTGCTGCAGCAGGCCATCGTGCGCGGCCTCTTCGCGCCGGGCCAGGCACTGCGGCAGGACGAGCTGGCGACGCTGTTCCACGTCAGCAAGATCCCGGTGCGCGAGGCGCTGCGCACGCTGGAGGCCAACGGCTTCGTCGAGCTGCTGCTCAACCGCGGCGCGCTGGTCAAGGCGCTCACGCTGGGCCAGCTGCGCGACGCCTTCGAGCTGCGCATGATGGTCGAGCCGCACCTGATGCGCACCGCCGCGCCGCTGCTGACCGACGCCGACCTCGACGAGGCCGAGCGCCTGATCGCCGCCATGGACGACGCTGGCCACGCCTGGGCCTTCAGCGAACTCAACGGCCGCTTCCACGACCTGCTCTACCGCGCGGCGGACAAGCCGCTGTCCAAGCAGATCCTCGCGATGCTGCAGGGCCACATCCAGCGCATGTCCTTCATGCAGCTGTCGCTGGCCGGCTTCAACCGCAGCTCGAACGAAGACCACCGGCTGATCGTCGCGGCCTGCCGGCGCGGCGATGCCGAGGCGGCGGCGCAGGCCGTGGCCGCGCATGTCGAAGGCGTGAAGGACATCGTGCTCGACCTGTACGCGCGGCACCACGCGGACTGGTGAGGCCCACCCCCGAAGCTGCGCACTGCGTGTCGCCGCCCTGCGCTCGCAGCCAGAGGCTGCGGCCCTTCAGGCCGTCCAAGTCTGCGCAGGCAGACTTGGAGCCGCGGCCTTCAGCCCCTCAAGGGGGCGCACCCGGCGGCCCGGCAAAGCCGGTTCCGCGGGTGCCCTGGCAGTTGGGCGCGCCGGTTTCATCGGCTGCGGGCGGCGCGCGGCCGTCCTACTTCAAGTGCCGGCGCTGGTCGTAGTTCGGCTGCGCCGGCAGGTCGGCCAGGTGCCGGGCGTCGGCCCAGTCGAGCACCTCGATCTGCGACGGATTGGAAGCGTCGGCGAGGCGGATGCGGTTGATGCCGGCGTTCGGGATGTCGCTCTGCCGCGGCCCGTTGAGGCCGAGCCCGCGCGCGGTGCGCCAGACCATGTCGAGCACGCCGCCGTGCGTCACCACCAGCAGCCGCTGCCCCGTGTGCGCGGTGGCCAGCGCGCCGAGCGCGGCGAGGATGCGCGCGTGGAACTGCAGCGGCGACTCGCCCTCGGGCATGGCGTGGTCTTCGCGGAACTCCAGCCACTGCTCCCAGGCGCGCGGATGCAGCGCGCGGATCTCCTCGGCCTTCATGCCCTCCACCACGCCGAAGTGCTGCTCGCGCAGCGCCGCCTGCGTGACGATGGGCAAGGCCAGCTGCTGCGCGGCGGGCGTGGCCGTCTGCTGCGCGCGCATCAGGTCGCTGCTGTAGACCCGGTCGACCGCCTCCCCCGCCAGCCGCAGGCCGAGCCGGCGCGCCTGCTCGTGGCCGGTGTCGTTGAGCGGGATGTCGACGTGGCCCTGGAAGCGCAGCTCGCGGTTCCAGTCGGTTTCGCCGTGGCGGATGAGGATGAATTCGGTGGGAACGGAGGGGGATGTGGTCATGGCTGGCACCGATTGTCCCCGCATCGACCGCGCTGCAGTCCATGCAACACAATGGCGCCATGTCCCGACTTGTCCTCTTGCCCGGCCTCGCCTGCGACGAGCGCCTCTGGCAGGCCCAGCGGCCTGCGCTGCCTCCCCACCTCGACGTCCGCGTGGCCGACGTGCATGCGCGGCACGACTGCATCGAAGGCATGGCCGCGGCGGTGCTGGCCGAGAACGACGGCCCGCTGATCCTCTGCGGCGCGTCGCTGGGCGGCATGATCGCGATGGAGGCCGCGCGCCAGGCGCCGGAGCGCATCGTCGGCCTCGCGCTGCTGGGCACCAACGCGCGGCCGGAAACGCCCGAGATGTTCCAGCTGCGCGAGTCGGCCATCGAGCTCTTCGAACGCGGCGAGGCGCGCGACGTGATCGAGTTCAACGCCGCTTTCGCCTTCCATCCGGCGCAGGCGGCCGACAAGGCGCTGATGCGGCGCTATGTGGAGATGGTGCTGCACGGCGGCGCCGCGCAGCTCATCCGCCAGAACCGCGCGGTGATGCAGCGGCCCGACGCGCGCCGGCACCTGCCGCAGGTCCGCTGTCCGGTGCTGGTGCTGTGCGGCGATGCCGACCGGCTGACGCCGCCCGACTGCAGCAGCGAGATCGCGGCGCTGGTGCCGCACGCCAGGCTGCGGTGGATCGAACGCGCCGGCCACATGCTCACGATGGAGCAGCCCGCCGCGGTGAACGCAGCCCTGGTCGACTGGCTGCGCGAGCTGCAGCCCGTCTGAATTCATGGGTCGTGGTGCAGCCGGCCCACGCCGCGCGGCCCATTGCGCCCGGTGAGCCCGCGCAGGGCGACGAAGCCCGCCAGCAGCGCGTCGGCATAGCTCGCATAGCCCTGCTCGGCGCTCTGCATCACGGTGTAGTTGGCGAAGACACTCTGCTCGCCGGTGCCTTCGAGGATGACCCAGCCGAAGCTGCGGTCGGGCAGCTCGCGCACGCTCAGCGCGAGGTCTCGCAATTCGAGATGACCCATGTGACGACTCCCTGTCCGATTTTTATGGCGCCCTTTTAGCCGCTGGGTGCGGGGCCACCAAGGACAAAGGTCACGCTCGCGCGTGGCGCTTGTCCAGGATCGGGAACAAGAAGGCCCGCGGGTGCGCGGGCGAGAAAAAGCCGCGCAGGCGGCTTCGAACTCAGGCCGTTGCCATGACGGCAATGCCTTCGCGCTCGAGCGTCGAGCGGATGCGCCGCGCGAAGGCCAGCGCGTGCGCGCCGTCGCCGTGCAGGCACACGGACTGCGCGTTGACCGCGACCACGCTGCCGTCGATGGCCGTGACGCGGTGGTCGCGCACCAGCGACAGCGTCTGCGCCAGCGACTGTTCCTCGTCCTCGATCAGCGCGCCCGGCTGGCTGCGCGGCACCAGGCTGCCGTCGGGCATGTAGCCGCGATCGGCGAAGACCTCTTCCACCGGCTTCAGGCCAACGCGTTCGGCGGCGCTGATCATGCCGCTGCCGGCCAGCCCGAAGAAGCGCAGGCCGGGGTCGAAACGGCGCACCGCATCGACGATCGCGGCGGCCAGCTCGGGCTCCTTCACCGCCTGGTTGTAGAGCGCACCGTGCGGCTTGACGTGCGCCAGCGTGCCACCCTCGGCCTTGACGATCGCGGCCAGTGCGCCGATCTGGTAGAGCACGCCGGCCACGATCTCCTCGGGCGGCAGATGCATGGTGCTGCGGCCGAAGTTCGCGCGGTCGGGAAAGCTCGGGTGCGCGCCGATGGCGACGTGGTTGTCGATGGCCCAGCGCACGCACTGGCGCATGGTGCTGGCGTCGCCCGCATGCCAGCCGCAAGCGATGTTGGCCGAGCTCACCAGCTTGAGCAATTCTTCGTCGCTGCCGGCGCCTTCGCCGAGGTCGGCGTTCAAGTCGATCTGCATGGGGTCACTCCTTCGTGGGGGCTCCGTCGGATGGTTCGACCGCTGGCTGCGCCGCCGTGGGCGGCACGGGCCAGCCGCTCGCGGCCAGGCCCTGGGTCATTTGCATCAGGTGGCGTTGTTGCAAGGTCCAGGCCTGCAGCGCCTCGGCCGCGTCGACCTGCACCAGCCGTAGCATGCCGCCGAGCGGCGCCTGGGCGAGCTTCCAGAGATCGGCCCGGATCACCACGCCGATGCGCGGGTAGCCGCCGGTCGTCTGCGCGTCGCCCATCAGGATGATCGGCTGACCGGACGGCGGCACCTGGATCGTGCCGGGGATGACGCCCGACGACAGCATGTCGCCGGCGCGCTTGCGCTCGAGCACCGGGCCTTCGAGCCGGCTGCCCATGCGGTTGCTCTGCGGCGTCACGCGCCAGGGCTCGCGCCACAGCGCCGCCAGCGAGGCCGGGGTGAACAGGCCGGCCTCGGGGCCCGGCATCACGCGCAGCGGGATCGCCTCGCCAAACTCGCGGTCGTCGATCACCCAGTCGGGCGGGCGCACGCCGAAGCGGCGCCGCGCGAGTTGCGCGCTGTTGAGGGTCGGCGCCCCGAGCGGCAGCCGGTCGCCCTTCTTCAGCGCACGGCCGGCCAGGCCGCCGAAGCCGGCCTTCAGGTCGGTGCTGCGCGAGCCGAGCACCGGCGGCACGTCGATGCCGCCCGCCACCGCCAGCCAGGTGCGCAGGCCCTTCTTGCCCGCCGCGACGTTGGCGCCGGCCAGCTTCAGGGTCTGGCCGGCCTGCACCGGCACGCTCCAGCACGGCCAGATCGGCACGCCGTCGAGCTGGGCGCCGAAGTCGTCGCCCGCCAGCGCGATGCGGGTGGCGGTGTCGAAGCGCAGTTCGCAACCGCCCATGGTCAGTTCGAGGCCTGCGGCTTCGTCAGGGTTGCCGACCAGGCGGTTGGCCATGGTGAGGGCGAGCGTGTCGAGCGCGCCACCGGGGCAGATGCCGCTCTGGCGGTGGCCGTGGCGGCCCAGGTCCTGGACCGAGGCGAGCATGCCGGGCTTGAGGACGGCGATCATGTCTGCACGCTTTCGACGACGAAGCGCACGCGGTCGCCCGGCCGCAAGAGGGTCGGCTCCGCGGCGGCGGGGTCGAACATCTCGAGCGGCGTGCGGCCGATGAGTTGCCAGCCGCCGGGCGAGACCAGCGGATAGACGCCGGTCTGCGCACCGCCGATGCCGACCGAGCGCGCCGGCACCGCGACGCGGGGCTCGGCGCGACGCGGCGTGGCCAGTTCGGGCGCCAGCCCGCCCATGAAGGCGAAGCCGGGCAGGAAGCCCAGCAGGTAGACCACGTACTCGCCCGCGGCATGGCGGCGCACCACTTCAGCGGGCGTGAAGCCGGTGTGCACCGCGACGTCGGCCAGGTCGGGACCGTGCTCGCCACCATAGGCCACGGGGATCTCGATGGTGCGGCCTTCGATGGCCGTCGCCGCCAGTTGCGGCCAGGCCGCGAGCACCTGCATCTCGAGCTCGGCGGCATCGATGCGGGCCGGGTCGAACATCAAGGTGAGGTTGTTCATGCCCGGCAGGGCTTCCTGCACGGCGGGCCACTGCAGGGCCTCGTTGGCGAGCGCCCAGATCTGCTGCTGCTGGGCGAGCGTGGCGGGCGGCGGCAGCTCGCAGAGCAGTGCGGCGTCGCCCAGGGAATGGAGTCGGGGCGTCATTCGCGGCCGAGGCTGCGCACCTTGGCGACGAGCTTGTCCTGCACGAAGGGCGAGACGAACTTGTCGACCTCGCCGCCGAGCATGGCGATCTCCCGGACGAAGGTGCTGGAGATGAACTGGTACTTGTCGCTGGGCGTGAGGAACACCGTCTCGACGTCGGGCATCAGCGAGCGGTTCATGCCGGCCAGCTGGAACTCGTAATCGAAGTCGGTCACGGCGCGCAGGCCCCGCACCATCGCCTTGCCGCCGCGTGCCACGACGAAGTCGCGCAGCAGGCCGGAAAAGCTTTCGACCACCACCTGGTCGCTGTAGGGCGCCACGGCTTCGCGCGCCATCTCGATGCGCTCCTGCAGGGAGAACAGCGTCTTCTTGTGGTGGCCCGCCGCGACCGCGACGACGACCTTCGAGAAGAGCTGGGTGGCGCGCCGCACCACGTCTTCGTGGCCCAGCGTCATGGGATCGAATGTGCCGGGATAGACCGCGATCACGCTGGACATAGGTACTCCTTGTCGGCCGCAGCGGCCGGGGTCGGCGGATTATGCAGGGGCATGTGCGGGGTCCGCAGGCGCAGCGGCGAGGGGCCGCAGCAGATGCGCGTGCACGGCGCCGGCCTTCAGGTGGCGGAAGGCGGCCAGACCGAAGGCGGCGAGCTCGTCGTCGGCCCAGCGGCGCGGCGCCTCGAGGTAGACCGCGCCGTCGGGATGCAGCGCGCGCGCGGCCGCACGCAGTGCGGGCTCGTACAGCGCCGGGCTCTCGAAGGGCGGGTCGAGCAGCACCAGTTGCAAGCTGCCGGCCGGCACGCGCTCCAGCGCGGTCACCCCGTTGCCGCGCTCGATGCGCACCGCGTCGGCCGACAGCTTGGCCTTGGCCTTCTGCAGCTGCGCGATCAGATCGGCGTCCTGCTCGCACAGCAGCACCGAGGCGGCGCCGCGCGAGGCGGCTTCCAGGCCCAGCGCCCCCGTGCCGGCGAAGGCGTCGAGGCAGTGCCAGCCCGGCAGCTCGCCGCCGCCCGCGCCGGCCAGGCTGGCGAGCCAGTTGAACAGCGTCTCGCGCACGCGGTCGGGCGTGGGGCGCAGACCCGGCTTGTCGGCCACGGCCAGGCGGGTGCGCTTCCATTGGCCGCCGATGATGCGGACTTCGTGGGGGCGCTTGTCGTGTTGCGGCACCTTGGCAGGTGTCTTGGTGGGAACCTTCTTCATGGGCCGAGCATAGCCCGCGAATGCGCCCAGGTCGTCAAGGTTTGGCCCCGACCACGACCGTCACCATGCGGTCGGGCTGCAGCTTGCGCGCGAAGGCGGCCTTGATGTCGGCCACAGTGACCGCGTTCATGCGTGCCGTCCAGGTGTCGAGATAGTCCAGCGGCAGGTCGTTCCAGGCGATGTTCGACACGTTGCCCAGCAGCTTGCGGTTGCTGTCGAGCAGCAGCGGGAAGCCGCCGATGAGGTTGTCCTTGGCGGCCTTCAGCTCCGCCTCGGTCGGGCCTTCGGCGACGAACCGGGCCAGCACCTGGCGCGACACCTGGACCGCGGCGTCGGCCTGGTCGGGCCGCGTCTGGAAGCCGACGCGGAAGGCGCCCGCATGCAGGCCCGGTGCGAAGCCGCTGGAGATGCCGTACACCAGACCGCGCTTCTCGCGCACCTCGTTCATCAGCCGCGAGACGAAGCCGCCGCCGCCCAGGATGTAGTTGCCGATCGTGAGCGCGAAGTGGTCCGGGTCCGTGCGCAGGTAGCCCGGCTGGCCGATGACGACATGGGCCTGCGCCGACGCGAACGGGATGCGCTCTTCCTTCGGCGCCGTGAGGACGGCGATGGGGGGCACGGCCGGCAGCGGCTCGCAGCGGCCGTCCTGCGCGGGCAGCCGTGCCAGCAGGCGCGTGGCGATGGCATCGGCCTGCGCGCGCGTGACGGCGCCAACGATGCTCACCTTGGCGCGACACGGCAGGATCAGCTGCGCGTAGCGCGTGCGCATCGTCTCGACGTCGATCTTCGCGAGCGTCGCCTCGGTCGTCTCCTGGCCGTAGGGATGCGTGCCGTACACCGCCTGCGAGAAGGTGCGGGCGCTGACGGTGCCGGGCTTGGTGTTCGCCTCCTTCAGCGCGGCGTTGATCTGCTCGCGCTCGCGCTGCCACACGTCGGCAGGGAACGAGGGCTCGCCGATCTCGCGCGCGGCGAGGGCCACGGCGCGGTCGAGCAGCGCCGGGTCGGACAGCGAGCGCAGCGAGAAGCTGGTGCGCTCGGCACCCGCGCCCGCGCCGAAGCTCGCGCCCAGGTCGGCCCAGGCTTCACCGAGCGCGTTCTCGTCGAGCGCAGGGCCGGCGTCGCTCGCGCGCACGCCCTTCTCGACCATGCCCGCGCTGGCGCTGGCCAGGCCGGCCTGCGCGGCCGGGTCGCGCCGACTGCCGGCGTCGACGTCGATCTGCACGTCGACGATCGGCAGCGCGTCGGTGGCCGCGAGGTACACCTTGGCGCCGTTGGCCAGCGTCCAGTGCTGGATGGGGATGGCGGCCTGCGCGCTCAGCGCAGCCAGCAGGGCGGTGCTCGCGATGACGGCACCGCCGGCGATCTTCTTCAGGGTCAGCATGGGGCGGTCTTTCAGCGCAGCGGTCCGGCGGGGGTGTTGAAGCCGCGCGGGCGCGGATTCTTTTCGGGCGGCAGCGGCCGCAGCGTCGCGACCGTGAGCTGGTCGTCGCCGAAGTACTTCGCGGCGACGGCCTGCACCTGCGCGGCCGTGACCTTCTGCAATTGCGCGACGATCCGGGCGCTGGCGTCCAGCGGCAGGCCCTGCACCCAGTTCGCGCCGAGCTCGCGGCCCTGCGCCATCACCGAATCGAGCTTGTAGGTCTGGCTGGCGACCCATTGCGTCTTGACGCGGGCCAGCTCGGCCGCGCCAACGCCGTCGCGGGCCACGCGGGCGACTTCGGCGCGCAGTGCGGCCTCGACCGCCTCGGGCGTCTTGCCGGCGGCCGGCACGCCGTCGAGCTCGAAGAGCTGCGGCCCGCGGCCGGTGAGGCCGGCGTACGAGCCCGCTTCGTCGGCGACGCGGTCGGGCCCCTGCGTCAGCGCCCGGTCGAGCCGCGCGCCAGGGTAGCCGTCGAGCAGGGCCGACAGCACGACCAGCGCCCAGACGTCGCTCTCGCCGTCGAGGCTTTCCAGCCGCGGCGCGCGGAAGGCGAGCGACACGTAGGACTGCTCGGCCGGCGCCTTGAACTCGATGCGGCGGATGCCACGCTGCTCGGGCTCGGTCCGCGGCTTGCGCGCCGGCACGGCGCGGGCCGGGATGCGGCCGTAGTACTTCTCGGCCAGCGCACGCACGCGCTCGATGTCGACATCGCCCGCGACCACGACCGCCGCGTTGGCCGGCACGTACCACTGGCGGTGGAAGCTGCGCACATCGTCGGCCGTCATGGCGTCGAGGTCGCTCATCCAGCCGACCACCGGCCGGCGGTACGGCGACGCGACGAAGACGGCCGCGCTCTGCTGCTCGCCCAGCAGCGCGCGCGGCTGGTCTTCGGTGCGCATGCGGCGCTCTTCCTTGACCACCTCGATCTCGCGCTGGAATTCGACATCGGGCCACTGGTTGTCGGCGAAGCGGTCGGCCTCGAGCTTCATGACGTCTTCCAGCTTGCCGTTGGGGATCTGCTGGTAGTAGCCGGTGTAGTCGCGCGTGGTGAAGGCGTTCTCCTGCCCGCCCAGGGCTGCGACCTGGCGCGAGAACTCGCCCGGCTTGATGTGCTTGGTGCCCTTGAACATCATGTGTTCCAGGGCGTGCGCCACGCCGGAGGTGCCGTCGACCTCGTCCATCGAGCCGACCCGCACCCACACCATGTGGACGGCGGTGGGCGAGCGGCGGTCGGGCTGAACGATCAGCGTCATGCCGTTCGACAGGGTGAACTGGCGCGCCTGGGTCGACGCACCGGCCACAGGTGCGCGGGCGTCGGCGGTGGAGGGGGCGGGAGTCGGGAGCGTTTGGGCCAGGGCGGGGAGCGTCCATGGCGCGACGAGCGCCAGGGTCAGCACCGCACCGGACGCTGTGCGGCGTGGCGAGGGGTGTTTCATAGAATGGGTCGGATTGTAAAAACCATCTGATGTTCAGTTTCTTCAAGAAAAAGCCGGCCGAGGCCGCCCCACCGCCGGTCGATGCCCCTGTCGCGCCTGCTCCGGCGCCAGCGCCAGCCGTCGAGGTGCCCGTGGCACCGCCGCCCGCCAAGTCGATGTTCTCGCCGTCGAGCTGGTTCCGGGGCGAGGCGCCGCCTGCACCGACCGCGCCTCCTGCGCCCTCGCTACCGCCTGTGCCTGTGCCAGCACCGGTCGTGCCGCCCACGCCCCCCGTGGCGACACCCCCGTCGATCCCGACACCGGCCCCCGTGGCAGTGCCGGCCCCTGCGCCCGTCATCGCGCCCCCTGCCCCGTCGCGCACCGGCTGGCTCGACAAGCTCAAGACCGGCCTGCGAAAGACCGGCACCGGCATCCAGGCGGTGTTCGTCAACGCGCAGATCGACGAGGCGCTCTACGAAGAACTGGAAGCCGCCCTGCTGATGGCCGACACCGGCGTGAAAGCGACGGAGTTCCTGCTCGAGGACCTGCGCGGTCGCGTCAAACGCCAGATGGCGACCGACGCGCAGCAGGTGCGTCGCCTGCTCGCCGAGGCCATCACCGACCTGCTGCGCCCGCTGGAAAAGCCATTGGTCATCGGCCAGTACACGCCGACCGTGATCATGGTGGCTGGCGTCAACGGTGCCGGCAAGACCACCTCCATCGGCAAGCTCACCAAGCACCTGGCGAACGAAGGCGCGTCGGTGCTGCTGGCCGCGGCCGACACCTTCCGGGCGGCGGCGCGCGAGCAGCTGCTGGTCTGGGCCGACCGCAACACGGTCGAGATCGTGAGCAACGAGGGCGGCGACCCGGCGTCGGTGAGCTTCGATGCCGTCAATGCCGGCCGGGCGCGCGGCAAGGATGTGGTGCTGGTCGACACCGCCGGCCGGCTGCCGACGCAGCTGCACCTGATGGACGAGCTCAAGAAGATCAAGCGTGTGGTCACCAAGGCCGACGCCACCGCGCCGCACGAGGTGCTGCTGGTGATCGACGGCAACACCGGCCAGAACGCGCTGGCGCAGGTCAAGGCCTTCGACGAAACGCTGGGCCTGACCGGGTTGATCGTCACCAAGCTCGACGGCACGGCCAAGGGCGGCGTGCTGTGTGCCATCGCCCGCGAGCGGCCGATCCCGGTCTACTTCATCGGCGTGGGCGAGAAGCTGGAAGACCTCGAGACCTTCGACGCGCGCGAGTTCGCGCAGGCCCTGCTCGGCTGATCAGCGGCGCGGGAAGATGGTGCGCGGGTAGGCGGTTTCGTCGAAGGGCGAAAAATCCGTCCGCGGCGCCAGACGGAGCGGCTCGGCGTCCCGTGCCGCCTCCACCACCGAGAGGAAGCGCAGCTGCACATCGCCGATCTCCAGCACCTCGCGGTTCTTCAGCGGATGCACGCCGATCTTGCGGCCGTTCACCAGCGTGCCATTGCTGCTGCGCAGGTCGGTCACCGTGACGGAGGTGCCGACGACGTCGATCGCCGCATGGGCCCGGCTGACCAGGGGGCTGTCGAGCACCAGGGTATTCCGGTCTGTTCGACCGATGGTGGTCCGGCCCTCGGCCAGGTTGATCTGCCGGGGGGTCCCGGCCTTGGACAGGATGATGAGGCGTGGCATGGCTGACGAACTCCCTTGCTGCTGGAAAAAACGCCTCTGCGGGCGCTGGCGCACCACCGGTCGCGCCGGCCGCCATTTTTCAGCCACAATTGATTGACGGAGCCCGTCGAACTGTGAAACGCCTCAAAAATGAGAACTTTCGTGAACAATTCGATGCCGGTTTTGGCCCTCACCGTTGGGGAACCCTTGCCTTAGCACTCCCTCTAACCGAGTGCTAATATGTCGATGAACAAAGGAGTTTCCCCAATGACAAGTCTGTCTGGAGCCTCTACGACCCACCAACTCGCCGTCGCCAACCCGTGGTCGATGGTGCCGCCGCTGGGCAACTTGGACGCCTATATTTCGGCCGCCAACCGCTTGCCGATGCTCACGCTCGAAGAAGAGCAGGGCTTCGCTCGCCGTCTGCGCGACCACAACGACCTCGAATCCGCGGGCGCGCTGGTGCTGTCGCACCTGCGCCTGGTCGTCTCGATCTCTCGCCAGTACCTGGGCTACGGGCTGCCGCACGGCGACCTGATCCAGGAAGGCAACATCGGCCTGATGAAGGCCGTCAAGCGCTTCGACCCCGACCAGGGCGTGCGGCTGGTGAGCTACGCCATGCACTGGATCAAGGCGGAGATCCATGAGTACATCCTGAAGAACTGGCGCATGGTCAAGGTCGCGACGACCAAGGCCCAGCGCAAGCTGTTCTTCAACCTGCGCTCGATGAAGCAGGGTTTCAAGGCCGACGATGCCGCCGCCGATGGCGACACGCACCGCGCGACGCTGACCGACAGCCAGGTCACGCAGATGGCCGAGAAGCTCAACGTCAAGCGCGAGGAAGTGCTCGAGATGGAGATGCGGCTGTCCGGTGGCGACGTGCTGCTCGACCCGAGCCCGTCCGACGATGGCGACGAGGCCTTCGGCCCGATCGCCTACCTGGCCGACGCCACGCAGGAGCCGACCGCCCAGCTCGAGTCGCGCCAGCGCGACCGGCTGTCGAGCGATGGCATCTCGACCGCGCTCGAAGCGTTGGACGACCGCAGCCGCCGCATCGTCGAAGAGCGCTGGCTCAAGGTCAACGACGACGGCTCGGGCGGCATGACGCTGCACGAACTGGCGGCTGACTACGGCGTCTCGGCCGAGCGCATCCGCCAGATCGAGGTCGCGGCGATGAAGAAGATGAAGAAGGCACTGGCCGACTACGCCTGAGCCTGAGCGCACTTCCCAACGAAAAAGCCCGGTGCATGCACCGGGCTTTTTTCATGCCGCCGGGCCGCCCCAAGGCATGAAGCGCCCCCTCGGGGGGCCGAGAGCTACACGCAGTGAGTGAACGTGGGGGCTCTTTTTCATGGCGCGCCGATCGGCTCAGCCCTGCTTGATGAGCGCCTGGACGTCGGCCACCATCGGCGCGACGCCGGCACCGTAGCGCGCGTAGAGGCGCAACCGGCCCTGCGTGTCGTAGATGTAGCTGGCGGCGGAGTGGTCCATCGAGTAGCTCGTCGGCGTCTTGCCGTCGACCTTCTTGTAGTAGGCCTTGTAGTCCTTGGCCATGGCCGCGAGCTGGTCCTGCGTGGGGATCAGCGCGACGAAGGCGGGGTCGAAGGCGCCCATGTAGGCCTTCATGACTTCGGGCGTGTCGCGATCGGGGTCGACGGTGACGAACAACACCTGCAGCTTGTCGCCGTCCTTGCCGAGCTGCTGCTTGACCTGCGCCATCTCGGTCATGGTGGTGGGGCAGACGTCGGGACACTGGGCGTAGCCGAAGAACAGGACCACGACCTTGCCCTTGAAGTCGGCGAGCGTGCGCTCCTTGCCGTCGGCATCCTTCAGGGCGAAGTTTTTGGCGTAATCGGCGCCGGTCATGTCGACGGCGTTGAAGCTGGGCTTGGGGTCGGTGCAGCCGGCCATGGCAGCCGCCGCAGCCGATGCGCCGGCCAGTCGGAGGAAATCGCGCTTGTTCATGCGTGCGCCCATCGAGATCAGTAGAGGTAATGATCGACCAGCAGCGCCGCGAACAGCACGCTCAGGTGGATCAGGGAGAAGCGGAAGGTCTTGCGCGCCAGCGCGTCGGAATAGTGGCGCCACAGCGCGAAGGCGTAGCCGCTGAAGCCGATGCTCACCGCGACCGCCACCGCCAGGTACAGCCAGCCGCTCATGCCGTAGATGAAGGGCATCAGGCAGGCGGCGAACAGGATGAAGGTGTAGAGCAGCACCTGCAGCCGCGTGAATTCGTTGCCGTGCGTCACGGGCAGCATCGGCAGGCCGGCCTTGCGGTAGTCCTCGACGCGGTAGAGCGCCAGGGCCCAGAAGTGCGGCGGCGTCCACAGGAAGATGATGAGAAAGAGGATCAGCGCCTCGGGGCCGACGTCGCCGGTCATCGCGGCCCAGCCGAGCACCGGCGGCATCGCGCCCGAGGCGCCGCCGATCACGATGTTCTGCGGCGTCAGCGGCTTCAGGATGACGGTGTAGACCACCGCGTAGCCGACGAAGGTGGCGAAGGTGAGCCACATGGTCAGCGGGTTGACCGTGAACCACAGCAATGCGGAGCCCGCGGCGCAGAGCACCGCCGAGAAGATGAGCGCCTGGCGGTCGCTCAACTGGCCGCGCGCCGTCGGGCGCCAGGCGGTGCGCTTCATCTTGGCATCGATGCCCTTCTCGACCAGGCAGTTGAAGGCGGCGGCGGCGCCGGCCACGAGCCAGATGCCGATGCAGCCGAGCAGCCCGCGCTGCACGTCCGCCCAGCCCGGCACGCCGGGGACGGCCAGCACCATGCCGATCAGCGCGCAGAAGACGATGAGCTGCACCACGCGCGGCTTGGTGAGCGCGTAGAACTGGCGCAGCACGCTGGCGGTGCTGGCGCTCGCGGGCGAGGTGGCGGGAAGCGGTCGGCTCATGCGGCCCCCATCCTGCCCGAAGCGGTGCCGGGCGTGCGCACGGCGGCTTCGCGGGGGGCGCGGCGGCTTTCGCACAGCGTCCAGGTCAGCACCACCGCCAGAGCGGCGGCGCCACCGGTGTGCAGCACGGCCGCAGCCAGCGGCCAGCCGAGCAGCACGTTGCCCAGGCCGGTCGCGAGCTGGAGCAGCGCGAGGCCGGCCAGCCAGCGCGCCTGGGGCTGCAGCGACGGGATGCGGCGCAGGCGCCAGGCGAGCACGCCGAGCGCGACGAACACGACGTAGGCCATCAGCCGGTGGACGTAATGGATGGCGGTGAGCGCGGCGAACTCGATCGGCGTGCCGCCGGCATCCACGCCGAGCTCGCGCCAGATCTGGAAGCCCTGGCTGAAGTTCATCGGTGGCCACCAGCTGCCCTGGCAGGTCGGGAACTGTGTGCAGGCCAGCACCGCGTAGTTGGTGCTGACCCAGCCGCCCAGGGCGATCTGCAGCACCAGCAGCGCGGTCGTGGCGACGAGCAGCGTGCGCAGCGGCGACGCGATGGCCACCGGGCCGCGCGCCGCGGCCGACTGCCGGTAGCGCACGGCCTGGATGCACAGCAACGCCAGCAGCACGATGGCGCCGAGCAGGTGCAGCGTGACGATGGCCGGGAACAGCTTGAGCGTGACCGTGAGCGCGCCGAATGCGCCCTGCAGGCACACCCACACCAGCGTGGTCGCGGGCCACCAGGCGCTGAGCGCGGCCGGGTCGCCCGCAGCCTGCGCACGCGCCGGCAGCTTGCGTTGCCGACGCCGCACCACCCAGGTCGCCACCGCCAGGCTGAGGATCAGCACACCGACGCCGGTCGCCAGGTAACGGTGCACCATCTCGACCCAGGCCTTGCTGTGCGTGACCGGGCCGGACGGCTGGGCCGACTGCGCCATGGCGATCTCGTGGCGCGCGCCGAGCGGGCTGGCGTTGCCGTAGCAGCCGGGCCAGTCGGGGCAGCCCAAGCCGGAGTCGGTCAGGCGGGTGAAGGCGCCGAACAGGGTGAGGTCGAAGGTCAGGAAGAGCGTGAGCACGGTCAGCGCGTGCAGGCGACGGGCCGGCCCGGCGCCCACATGGCGGCGCCACACCCAGACCAGCGGCCCGAGCGCGATCAGCACGCCCATGGCCATGAGCCAGGCGATGGGGGTCAGGTCGTAGAGGGACTGGCTTTCCATGACGTGCTAGCGGCCGGCTTCGTCCCAGGAGGCGGATGCGCGCAGCAGCCGGTCGAGGTCGCGCTTGGCGCGGCCGGCGCCTTCGGTGTCCATGCGCGCCGGGAAACGCATCATCCAGTTGCCCAGCGGATCGACCACGTAGAAATGCTCGGCCAGCGTATGGCCGGCGGCGGGCGCAAGCCACTGGGCGATCTGGGCCGCGGGCACGCGCAGCACGGTCGCGCCATGCAGGCCGTTGTCGAGCCGGTGCGGCACCGGGGCGTCGTCGCTCACCAGCCAGACGCGGTCGAGGCGGTCCTTCTCGCGGCCCAGGCTTTCGCGCAGCTGGCGCTGCAGGTACAGCTGCCGCTCGCACAGCGCATCGCAGGCGGCATCGGCCACCGTCATCAGCAGCCACTGGCCCTTGAGCGCGCGCAGCGTGGTCGGCGTGCCGTCGCGTGCGATCGCGCTCGTGGCCGGCAGCGGCCGCTGCGGGTCGATCAGCTCGCCATAGACGCGCTTGCCTTCCGGGCGGATCACGTAATAGGTGAAGTACGAGGCGATGACCGGCGCGGCGCAGCACAGCATCACGGCGATCATCTTCCAGCGGCCGATCGCGGTGCGGCGGCCTTCGCTGCCGTCGAGCGCCTGGTTCGGTGACGGCATCGAGTGCACCGTCAGACCCAGCGGCTCGTCAGCGTTCGCCATGGCGGGGCTTGCGCCGGGGTGCGATGAATTGGAACCAGACATAGAGGATGACGACGAGGGCCGCGAGGCCGAACCACTGGAATGCATAGCCATAGTGCTTGTCGACCCCCAGCGCGGGCGCCGGCCAGTCGCGCTGCAGGCCTTCGGAGGCCGCGCCGATCTGCTGGAGCGTGAGGTCGGTGCGCAAGGGCAGACGGGTCTCGCTGCGGAACGCTTCGAGGTCCAGATTCTGCCGGATGGGCGAAGACCCCACGGCAGGCTGCGCGGCCTCGCCGGCCGGCGTGCCTTCCGGTGCGGATGCGGGGGCGGACGCTGGCGCGGCGGGCTTGCCGAGTTCCAGCAGGTGCGCGGGTGGCGGCGCGATGCGCCCGGTCACCTCGACGAGGCCAGCCGGCGTCTCCACCGGCATCAGCTGGGCCCGGTCGTTGAAATTGCGCTGGACCCATCCGCGCTGGATCATCACCGTCTGTTCGCTGCCTTCGAGCGCGAAGGGCGTCAGCACGTAGAAGCCCGGTACGCCGTGCATCTGGCGGTTGTCGAGGTAGACGGTCTGGTCGGCGAGCCACAGCCCGCGCAGGTGCACCGGGCGGTGCAGTGCGTCGGCCGGCTTGTCGATCGCGAGGAAGGCCTCCTGGTCGAGCGCCGGGCGTTGCCGCTGGGCTTCGATCTCGGCCTGCAGCGCTTCCTTCTGCGCGGCCCGCGACAGCTGCCAGCGGCCGAGCGACACGGTCGCCGCCAGCGTGAGCAGCGCGGCCAGCGTGACGATCCAGAAGCGCCCGCGGCGGCGCGACTTCGACAATGACGGTGACGCGGGACGCAAGGTTTCCCGCATCACGTCGGCCTGCCCTGGCGGCCGATAATGGGCTTCATGAAATACATCCTCGCCCTGGCGTTCGCGGGCATCCTGGCCAGCCTGGGCTGGGCGCTGTTCTTCATGCTCAAGGACGGGCGGGACGGCCGCGCCAAGAGCGGCGGCATGGTGCGCGCGCTCACCATTCGGATCGGCCTGTCGGTGCTTTTGTTCCTGTGCGTGCTGCTCGCTTGGAAGCTGGGCTACATCCAGCCCGGCGGGCTTCCCGTCGGCAAGTAGATCGTGCTCGTTCCAGGTCCACGAGCGCCATGAAAAAAGCGCCTTGCGGCGCTTTTTTTGGGTGCCGGTCGGTGCTTCGCTCAAAGCCAATAGACCAGGAAGTACAGGCCGAGCCACACCACGTCGACGAAGTGCCAGTACCAGGCCGCGCCCTCGAAGCCGAAGTGGCGCTCGGGCGTGAAGTGGCCCTTCTGCAGGCGCAGCGTGATGAACAGCAGCATCAGCATGCCGACGAACACGTGCAGGCCGTGGAAGCCGGTCAGCATGAAGAAGGTCGAGCCGTAGGCACCCGAGCTGAGCTTGAGGTTCAGCTCGGTGTAGAGGTGGTAGTACTCGTAGCCCTGCACGCTCAGGAAGACGATGCCCAGCAAGACGGTGAGCCACATGAAGCGGATGCACTGGGCCCGGTGGCCGGCACGCAGCGCGTGGTGGGCGATGGTCAGCGTCACGCCCGAGCTCAGCAGCAGGGCGGTGTTGATGGTCGGCAGCCAGAACGGGCCGACGGTCTGGAAGGGTTCGACGATGTCGGCCGGCGAACCGGTCACGCCGGCGGCGACGCTGGGCCACACGGCCTTGAAGTCGGGCCACAGCAGCGCGTTGTCGAGGCTGCCGAGCGCCGGCAGCGCGTGGGTGCGCGTCCACCACAGGGCCGTGAAGAAGGCGCCGAAGAACATCACCTCCGAGAAGATGAACCAGCTCATGCTCCAGCGGTAGGACAGGTCGATCTTGTGGCTGTACTGGCCGCTCTCGCTCTCGCCGATGGCCTCGCGGAACCACTGGAAGAGCACAGCCCACCACCACAGCAGGCCGAAGGCCAGCGAGTAGGCACCCCACTGGTGGTCGTTGATCCACTGACCCGCCCCCAGGATCACGAAGAACAAGCCGATGGCCGCCATGATCGGGTGGCGCGACGGCCCGGGCACGAAGTAGTAGGGCGTGGTGCCGTGGGTGGTTGAACTCATATCAGCTCCTGCTTTTTCTCTTTTGTCGTTTCGTTGGGCAATGGCGTGGCGGTCAGGCGGCGACGACGTACTTCACCAGCAGGATCAGCGCGCCGACGAAGCAGGCCACCGCGACCAGGCCGACGATCACGATGTGCAGCGGTGTCAGCCTGGCGATGTCTTCCTGGTAGTCGCTGTTCTTGCGAACGCCGAAGAAGCCCCAGGCCACGGCCTTGAGGGTGCGCCACAGCGAGCCCTTGCGGGGCTCTTCGGGGGTGTCCGGCATCTCAGTGGCCATCACGAACGCGGCTCCGCCACCAGCGGCGCGACCGACGCCGTCGGTGCCGCCGGCGTCTTGCCACCCACCTCGAAGAAGGTGTACGACAGCGTGATGGTCTTCACGTCCTTGGAAATCTTGGGGTCGATCACGAAGGCGACCGGCCATTGCTTCTTCTCGCCCGCATCCAGGGTGTACTGGTTGAAGCAGAAGCATTCGAGCTTGTTGAAGTAGGGCGCCGCCTGCTGCGGCGCGTAGCTCGGGATGGCCTGCGCGGCCATCCGGCGGTTCTGCACGTTCTGGAATTCGTACATCACCGTGTTCAGTTGACCGGGGTGCACCTGCATCGAACGCTGTGCGGGCTTGAAGTCCCACAGGCCGCGCACGTTGGCGTCGAACTCGACCGTGATGGTGCGACTGATGTCGACCTGGGTGTTGTCGGGCACGCGCACGTTCTTGCCGCCCGACGCGCCGCCCGGCACCTCGAGCTCGGACAGCGCGAGGATGTTGATGCCCGTCATCTCGCAGATGGCGCGGTACAGCGGCACCAGCGCATAGCCGAACGCGAACATGCCCGCGGCCACCACGGCCAGCTTGCCGACCATGCGGACGTTCTCGCGGCGGATGCGTTGGCCGATGCCCATGCTAGACACCGATCCACGCCATGCGGACGAAGAATCCGATGAAGAACAGCACCGCGATGGAAGCCAGCGTGAGCCCCATGCGTCGGTTGTTCTTCTTCTGTTCCGGTGTCATCGCAGCTCCAGCATTCGGCCGATCAGCCGATCACCTTGGTGGCGGTCGGGTCCAGGCGCGGCGGCGTCTCGAAGGTGTGGAAAGGCGCCGGCGACGGCACTTCCCATTCGAGGCCTTCGGCCGCTTCCCACGGCTTGGCCGAGGCGGGCGCGCCCTGGCCGCGCATCGCGGGCAGCACGATGAAGAAGAAGAAATAGACCTGGGCCAGACCGAAGCCGAAGGCGCCGACCGAGGCCACCGCATTGAAGTCGGCGAACTGCATCGGGTAATCGGCGTAGCGGCGCGGCATGCCGGCCAGCCCCAGGAAGTGCATCGGGAAGAAGGTGATGTTGAAGGAGATCAGCGACCACCAGAAATGGATCTTGCCGCGCGTCTCGTTGTACATCACGCCGGTCCACTTCGGGCACCAGTAGTAGAAGCCGGCGAACATCGCGTAGAGCGAGCCGGCCACCAGCACGTAGTGGAAGTGGGCCACCACGTAGTAGGTGTCCTGCAGCTGGATGTCGATCGGTGCCACGGCCAGGATCAGGCCGGTGAAGCCGCCCATGGTGAACACGAAGATGAAGCCGACAGCGAACAGCATCGGCGTCTCGAAGGTCATCGAGCCCTGCCACATCGTGGCGACCCAGTTGAAGATCTTCACGGCCGTGGGCACGGCGATGAGCATCGTGGCGTACATGAAGAACAACTGTCCGGTCACCGGCATGCCGGTGGTGAACATGTGGTGTGCCCAGACGATGAAGCTCAGGATGGCGATCGACGAGGTGGCGTACACCATCGAGGCATAGCCGAAGAGCTTCTTGCGGGCGAAGGCCGGCACGATCTGGCTGATGATGCCGAAGGCCGGCAAGATCATGATGTAGACCTCGGGGTGGCCGAAGAACCAGAAGATGTGCTGGTACATCACCGGGTCGCCGCCGCCGGCGGGGTTGAAGAAGCTGGTGCCGAAGTGGCGGTCGGTCAGCGTCATGGTGATGGCGCCGGCGAGCACCGGCATCACGGCGATCAGCAGGTAGGCGGTGATGAGCCAGGTCCAGCAGAACATCGGCATCTTCATCAGCGTCATGCCGGGGGCGCGCATGTTGAGGATGGTCACGATGATGTTGATCGAGCCCATGATCGAGCTGGCACCCAGGATGTGCATCGCGAAGATGCCGGCGTCCATCGACGGGCCCATCTGCAGGGTCAGCGGTGCGTAGAGCGTCCAGCCGGCCGCCGGTGCGCCGCCGGGCATGAAGAAGGACGCGACCAGCATGATGGCCGCGGGGATCATCAGCCAGAAGCTGAAGTTGTTCATCCGTGCGAAGGCCATGTCGGACGCACCGATCTGCAGCGGGATCATCCAGTTCGCGAAGCCCACGAAGGCCGGCATGATCGCGCCGAACACCATGATCAGGCCGTGCATGGTGGTGAACTGGTTGAAGAGCTCGGGGTTCACCAATTGCAGGCCGGGCTGGAACAGCTCGGCGCGGATCAGCAGCGCGAGCACCCCGCCCACCATCAGCATGGTGAACGAGAACAGCAGGTACAGCGTGCCGATGTCTTTGTGGTTCGTCGCGAAGAGCCAGCGGCGCCAGCCGGTGGGCGCGCCGTGATGGTCGTCGTGCGCGTGGTCGCCGGAGGCGTGACCGTGGGGGTCGAGGACTGCACTCATGTCGATGTTCCTTGCAATTGCTTCGTCGCGGGGCCTGCGGCCTCTTTTACAGCTTGGCCCGTTCGGCCTTGACCTCGGCCGGCTGCACCAGCTGGCCGGTCTTGTTCGACCAGCTGTTCTTGGTGAAGCTGGCCACGGCGGCGAGGTCGGTGTCGCTCAGTTGTTTCCAGGAGGGCATCGCACCGTTGTTCTGGCCCTTGAGGAGCACGTCGATCTGGATCGTGTGGTCCGCGTCGAGCACCTTGGCCGAGCCGTCGAGCGGCTTGATCGGGCCGGCACCCTTGCCGTTGGCCTGGTGGCAGGCGGCGCAGTTGGCCGCATAGACCTTCTCGCCACGGGCCATGATCTCGGGCAGCGCCCAGACCTTGTTCGGATCGTCCTGCTTGGCGGCGGCTTCCTTGCGCTTGGTGTCGACCCAGGCCGTGTAGTCGGCGGCCGAGACCACCTTCACGTGGATCGGCATGTAGGCGTGTTCCTTGCCGCACAGTTCCTGGCACTGGCCGTAGTAGTCGCCGACCTTCTCGGCGCGGAACCAGGTGTCGCGCACGAAGCCGGGTATCGCGTCCTGCTTGATGCCGAACTGCGGCACGGCGAAGGCGTGGATCACGTCGTTGGCCGTCGTGATGACGCGGATCTTCTTGTCGACCGGCACCACGAGCGGGTTGTCGACCTTGAAGAGGTAGTCCACGGGAATCTCGCCCTTGGCACCCGCGTCGGACATGGCCCGGTGGGAGCTGTCGAGCGTCGAGATGAAGCCCAGGCCCTCGCCCTCGCCCTTGATGTAGTCGTAGCCCCACTTCCACTGGTAACCCGTGGCCTTGACGGTGAGGTCGGCGTTGGTGGTGTCCTTCTGGGCGACCAGCACCTTGGTGGCCGGCAGCGCCATCAGGATGACGATGAGGAAGGGCACGATGGTCCAGATGACCTCGACCACCACCGATTCATGGAAGTTGGCCGCCTTGTGGCCCACCGACTTACGGTGCTTCCAGATCGAATAGAACATGACCGCGAACACGGCGATGAAGATCACGGTGCACAGGATCATCATGACCGTGTGCAGGAAGTGCTGCTCCTGGGCGATCTTGGTCACGCCGACCGGCATGTTGAGTTGACGCACCGTCGGACCACCCGGCAGATCCTGAACGGCATGGGCCATGCCGTTGAAGGCTGTGCCGGCTGCCAGCAACACCTGTGCGGGCTTGAACTTCGTGCGCCAATTGCTCTTCATCGTGTTTACTTTTTCATGTGTCCGTTGAACCCAGCGGTCTGCCTCGCCGGCCGCGTGCCGCTCAGGCGCCACGCAGTGCCATCCGAATCTCGCGTGCCAGCGCCGCCCGCAATTCCGGGCGTACATAGCGCCCCACCTTGACCGACCGACCCTGTCCTGACACCTCGATCAGCGACCGGTCGCTGGCCTGAGGTTCGATCCGCACCTGGTGCGGCAAAAATTCCGTGCGCTCGTAGTGCCCGCCGTTTTCCAGTTCGACCACCAGCCGCCCACCCTGCAACGCGATCCGCTCTCCGTCGGTCGCATGCCGGGCGTACAGCACGAAGGCGAAGCCGACCGCCACGAGCTCGATCCAGGCGAACGGCAGCACCATCGGTGCGCCATGCAGCCAGAACACCGTGCCGACGCCGAGCGATACCACGCACAGCGACGCGTAGAGCCACCCCAACTGGCTCGGCGTGACCGAACAGTTGCGCTTCAGGAACCAGTGGATGCTCTGGCCTGAGACGGTGGCAAAACGAAACACGAAATTCGACACGGACGAGTTCGGCAGATCGGTTCATCGACACACGCCGAGCCCGATTTACCAGGGTTCGACAGGTGCCGATCGCGGGAAAAGCCCCGGGAGTTCACGCAGCGGCGGATTGTAGCGGTTCGGTTGCAGGCATTGACCTGGGTCAAGGTCGCCCACGTTGCAGCATCTCGCGCATCTGACGCAACGAAACCGCGCTTTCGCCGGACAGCGCAACGCGCGGCGGCGGCTTGAAGGCATGGCCGTAGATGATCTCGAAGGTCATCGAGATCCGGGGTGGGCTGCCGGGTTCGGACGGCGTGGCCGAGGCCGCCAGTGCGGCGCGCAGTTCGCCCTGCCAGTGCCGCCCCCGCAGGCCGGGGAAGCGCCCGGGGTGCAGGTTGCGCCCGAGGTCGCGCAGCTCGGCCAGTGCGGCCTCGGGCGTGGCCCAGGTCAGCACGATGCGCTCCATGTCCATGATCGGCTCGGCGAAGCCGGCACCCACCAGCATGTCGCCCCAGTCGTGCATGTCGGTGAACTGGTGGCAGGCCGGCGGCCAGCCCAAGCGCGCGTACAGCGCCCGCAGTTCGGCGAGGGTGTCCGGCCCGAGGCAGGAGAACATCAGGAAGCCATCGGTGGCCAGGTGCCGGTGCCAGGTCGCGATCAGTGTCTGCGGATCCGCCGCCATGTGCAGGGCCATGTTGGCCCAGAGCATGTCAACGCCCTCTTCCGGCGGTGCATCGAAGCGCGCCCGAGCCCCCTGCCAGCGCCGCGCGCTCCACCAGGGCGCGCCCAGTGCCTCGGCCGTGGGCGCCGCCAGTGCATCGGACGGCTCGATCACATAGGGCACGGCCTGGCCGTAGCGCCGCGCTACCAGCGCATGCGCCTCGCGCCCGCCGCGCAAGGGCGACCAGTCGGCCCAGCGCTTGGGCCGGGCGGTGATCCATTGCAGCCGGTCTTCCATGCGGCGCCCGACTTCCTCGTGCAGCCAGGGCGAAGCGGCGCCCGGTGGCAGGCCGGCCCAGCGCGCGGCGGCCGGAGGATCGATGGTCGGCGGGCGCTGAACGGGATCGTTGGACATGGAGAAGCTCAGTATATTGAGCCATGCGCTTCGGCTCGGCTGCACGGCCTTTACCGTCCTTTCTTCCGTCCCTTTTCTCGTCGCTCCTCGACCGCCTGCCGAGCCAGTGCGCGGTCTGCCGCGCCTGGCCCTCGCAACCGGTGTGCGACGCCTGCGTGGCGCGCTTCGCCCCGCCGACACCACGCTGCACGACCTGTGCCCTGCCCGTGCCGGCCGGCGTGGCGCGCTGCGGCGAATGCGTGCGCCACCCGCCGCCGCTGGACGCCTGCCTGGCCGCCTGCACCTATGCCTGGCCCTGGCCCGGCCCGATCGGCGAGTTCAAGTTCCAGGGCCACGCCGGCTGGGCCGCGCCCTTCGCGATGCTGATGCGCAGCATGCCGTGGGCCGAGCCCGCGGTGGAGCAGGCCGACCTCGTGCTGCCGATGCCGCTGTCGACCGCGCGGCTGCGCCAGCGCGGCTTCAACCAGGCGCTCGAACTGGCGCGCCGGCTGGCGCCCGGCAAGACCGAGGCGGCGCTGCTGCTGCGCACGCGCGACACGCCAGCCCAGAGCGGTCTCGGGCGCGCCGAGCGGCTGCGCAACCTGCGCGGCGCCTTCGCCCTCGAGCCGCTGCGCGCGGCGGCAGTGCGCGGCCGCCATGTCCTGCTGGTCGACGACGTGATGACCAGCGGCGCGTCGGCCTTCACGGCCGCCCAGGTGCTCAAGACGGCCGGCGCGGCGCACGTCACCGCGCTGGTGCTGGCCCGCACCGATCCGCCGGGCGAACGGCACGAGGGACATTAGGGACAATCGGCCGATGTTCCACATCGTCCTGGTCGAGCCCGAGATTCCTCCCAACACCGGCAACGTGATCCGCCTGGCGGCCAACACCGGCTGCACGCTGCATCTGGTCGAGCCGCTGGGTTTCTCGATGGACGACAAGCTGCTGCGCCGTGCCGGCCTCGACTACCACGAGTACGCCGAGGTGCGGCGCCACGCCAGCTGGGCCGCATTGCTCGAGACCGAAGCGCCGGCAGCCGATCGGATGTTCGCCCTCACGACGCGCGGCAGCCGCCCGGTACACGACGTGGCCTTCGCGGCGGGCGACTGGCTGGTCTTCGGTTCGGAAACCCGCGGCCTCGCGCCCGAGCTGCGCGAGCGCTTCGACCCGCTGCAGCGCCTGCGACTGCCGATGCGCGACGGCCAGCGCAGCCTCAATTTGTCGAACGCCGTCGCGGTGACGGTGTTCGAGGCCTGGCGCCAGAACGGCTTCGCCTAGGGCCTGTTAACGCTATTTCCGGAGTTGCGAAGGCATGCCCAGGCGGGCCAATCAAGGCGCGTGACGCCGCATGTGCGTCGGCACATGCAAGGAGCGCAACGCCGAGTGGCCGGCCTGGGCATGCCTTCCCTTCGGGTTGCCCGGCCCAGGGGCCGTCTACGGCGTTGCCCGCGCTTGCAAGGCTTCAGCCTTGCTGCGCCCGGGCGCCTTGCATCCAGCTCCTGGGCCGGGCAACGCAATCTCCGGGAATAGCGTTAACAGGCCCTAGCGGTAGCGCCGCACCACCGATTCGGCCACGCAGGCCGGCTTGGCCGCGCCCTCGAGCTCGATCGTGGTTTCCCAGACCATCTGCAGGCCGTCGCCGTCGATCGGCTCCGCCGACAGCAGCTTCATGCGCCCGCGCAGTCGGCTGCCCACCGGCACCGGCGCCATGAAGCGCACCCGGTTCAGTCCGTAGTTCACGCCCATGCGCGACTCGACCACCTCGAACGCGTTCTCGTAGAACTTCGGCAGCAGCGACAGCGTGAGAAAGCCGTGCGCGATCGGCGCGCCGAAGGGGCCGGCCTTGGCACGCGCCACGTCGACGTGGATCCACTGGTGGTCGCCCGTGGCATCGGCGAACTGGTTCACCTGGGCCTGGGTGATCTCGATCCAGTCGCTGACCGCCACTTCCTGGCCGACACAGGCGGCCAGATCCTGAAGGGTCTGGAAGGTCTTTTTCATGTCGCCAAGACCTTAGCACCGAATGCGGCCGACATGCACCGAGGCTCTCACGAGTTCCAGGAACTGCGCCAGGATGGGTGAGGGGTCGCCGGCCGCATAGACCACGGCGATCCCGCTGGTCAGCGGCCCTGCCTCTTCCTTGAGCGGTCGGAAGACAACCCCTTTGCGTTTGACGTTCTGCAGCGAGGCAGAGATGAACGCGATGCCTCGCCCCTCGGCGATGAGGCCCAGCAGGATGTGGTGGTCGTCGGGTTCCGGAATCGTGCGGGGCTTGAAATCGATCCGTTCGAAGAACGCCTGGCAGTGGTCGTAGAAGCCCGGATTCAGCCGACGCTCGAACCGGAAGATCGACTCCCCGCGAAGGTCGTCGAACCCGAGCCGGCGCTTGTGCGCCAGGGGGTGGCTGGCGGGCAGCGCGACGATGACCGGCTCCTCGCGCAGTGTCTCGACCTCGAGACCTCGGGTCTCGGTGTGCAAGCCGATGAAGGCCACGTCCATCGCGCCGTTCTTGATGTCTCGCACGAGGCGGATGGAGTGTCTGCCCTGGGTGACGATCCGCCAGCTCGGAAAGCCCTGCTGCAAGGGCCCGGTCACATCGGGAATGGCGCTTCGATCGAACACCGTCGTGTAGCCCACGACGAACTGGCCACGCTCGGCACCTTGCGCCGCCTTCGCGACCGCCACGGCCTTGCGCGCCTGCGCCAGCGTCCGCCTGACTTCAGGCAGAAATGCGACCCCTGCCTTCGTCAGCGTCACGCCGGTCTGGGTCCGCACGAACAGCTCGACGCCGAGCTGCTCCTCCAACTGACGAATCTGCCGGCTCAACGGTGGTTGAGAGATGTGCAAGCGCGCCGCGGCCCGCCCAACGTTGAGCTCCTCGCTGACCGCCAGGAAGTACCGGAACTGTCGCAGGTCGATCGATCCATTCATACCGAAAAGGTATCACACAAAAGGTATTGGAGGCGTTGACGAGCCCCTCGTAGAGTGACGCCGATCCACAGCGACGAAAGGCAGATTCATGAATGACGAACGGTATGCACGGGGTTGGGCAAAGCTCAAGGAGGTCGATGGCCAGGCGGGCGAGAACGTCATCGAAAGCCTCAAGGACATCGCCCCCGACTTCGCACGGCTGATCATCGAGTTTCCGTTCGGCGACATCTACTCGAGGCCGGGGCTCGACCTGAAGGTGCGCGAACTCGCCGTGGTGGCCGCGCTCACGGCCATGGGAAACGCTGCGCCGCAGCTCAAGGTGCATATCCACGGCGCCCGCAACGTCGGCTGCACTCCGCAGGAGATCGTCGAAGTCATCATGCAGATGGCCGTCTATGCCGGCTTTCCCGCCGCGCTCAACGGCCTGTTTGCGGCCAAGGAAATCTTCTCCCACGAGGCGCCGGCATGAAGCGGAACCTCCACGCCGTCGGCTTGGCGCTTTTCATGGTGACGGCGCAGGGTCAGCCAGCCTTCGCCCAGGCGCGACCGGATGGCATGTGGACGCTGGACCGCACGGCAAGCCATGCAGGACTCAGCGCGCCGGTCGGCATGGCCTACGACGCGGGCGGGAACCTCTATGTGGCGAACTGGTCTGCGGGCACCGTGATGCGCTTCACCCCCAAGGGCGAGCAGACGGTCTTCGCCAGCGGGCTCAGCGGCCCCTCGGGGCTGGCCATCTCGTGCAAGGGAGATGTCTACGTCGCCTCCTACAACGACGACCTGGTGTGGCGTTTCGCACCGAACGGCGACAAGGCGGTCTTCGTGCGCGGGCTGGCAACGCCTGCCGGGCTGTCCTTCGATGCGCGGGGTCGCCTGCTGATCGCCAACCGGCGGACGCACCAGATTCTTGCCGCGCATCCGGACGGAAGCATGGAGGTCGCCGCCGAAGGCCTGCAGACACCGGTCGGTGCTGTCGAACTGCCTGGTGGCGATCTGCTGGTCAGCAACATCGCCGGCGGCATCGCCCTGGTGTCCGGCGGGCGGAAGGCCAGGACGATCAACGCCGACCTGCGCAGCCCCGGCCCGGGCATCGTCGCGGCGGGCGCGGACGCCGTCTATGTCGTGGACTACGGCGGGACCACCGTCAGCCGCGTCGACCGGCGAGGCGTTCGTACGGTGATTGCGGACGGGCTGAGCAGCCCGGTGGGTCTGGCGCTCGCCCCGGATGGCGGCCTGGTGGTGGCGACGTGGGGAGCCAACGCGGCGTTCCGGATCCACCGGCCATGACCGCGTAGAAGCGACAACACGGCGCCCGCAGCGCAAACCCGCCCGCGCTGCGCTATGTTCGCGGGATGACGACAACAACACACACGGGCACCGAGGGGCCCCGCATCTACCTGATCGGCGCCCATCCGCACTGGCGCGAGTCACGCGTGAACCGCCGCCTGCTGGCGGCCGCGCGGGAGGTCGATGGAGTCGACGTGAATGACCTCTACGCCAGCTACCCCGACTACGCCATCGACGCCGACGCCGAGCGCGAGCGTCTGGCGCGCGCCGACCTGCTGGTGCTGATGCATCCGATCCAGTGGTACTCGATGCCGCCGCTGCAGAAGCTCTGGCTCGACGACGTGCTGCGCTACGGCTGGGCCTACGGCGCCGGCGGCAACGCGCTCGCGGGCAAGGACCTGTGGCTGGCGGCCACCACCGGCGGCCCCGAGGAAAGCTACCACCCGTCGAGCTACAACCGCTATTTCTTCGACGCCTTCCTGCCGCCCTACGAGCAGACCGCCGTGCTGTGCGGCATGCGTTTCCTGCCGCCGCTGATCCTGCACGGCGCGCGCAGCGCGAGCGCTTCGGAGGTCGACGCGCACGTCGACACCTTCGCCCAGCGCCTCGCCAGCTACCCGGATTGGCCGGAGATGGACGCGCTCGAGGACTGCCCGACCTGCAGCGTGCCGTCGGAAGACCGGCCGCCTACCGCCGAAGAAGGCCCGAGCCTCTATCGTTCGATGAGCGACGCCATCGCGCGCGCCACCGCCAGCAGCGAGGCCCGCTGACATGGGCCACGCACCTGCCTGGCTCACCAGCAGCCTGATCTACCTGGGCGCCGCCGTACTGGTGGTGCCGCTGTCCAAGGCACTCGGCCTCGGTTCCATCATCGGCTACCTCGCGGCCGGCATCGCCATCGGCCCGTGGGGCCTGGGGCTGGTGTCCAGCGTCGAAGAGGTGCTGCACTTCGCCGAGTTCGGCGTCGTGCTGATGCTCTTCCTGGTCGGTCTCGAGCTCGAGCCCGCCCGCCTGTGGAACCTGCGACGGCCGATCTTCGGCTGGGGCACGGCGCAGGTCGTGGCCTGCGCCGCGGTGCTGTTCGCCGTGGGCTACCTGGCCGGCGCGAGCTGGCGCGTGGCGCTGGTCGCGGCGCTGGGGCTGGCGCTGTCGTCCACCGCCATCGCGCTGCAGGTCTTCGGCGAACGCAACCTGCTGCGCACCGCCAGCGGGCAGGCCGGCTTCTCGATCCTCTTGTTCCAGGACGTGGCGGCGATCCCGATCCTCGCGCTGCTGCCGCTGCTGGCCGTGGGCGATGCGCACGAGCCCATCGGCAACGCGCAACGTGCCTTCGAGGCCGCCAAGATCGTCGGCGTGATCGCCGGCATCGTGCTGGGCGGCCGGCTGCTGCTGCGCCCCCTGCTGCGCTGGATCGCGCGCAGCAACACGCCCGAGATCTTCACCGCCACGGCCCTGCTGCTGGTGGTGGCGATCGCGGCGCTGATGCAGCTGGTCGGCCTGTCGATGGCGCTCGGTGCCTTCCTCGCCGGCGTGCTGCTGGCCGAGAGCGAGTACCGGCGCGAGCTCGAGACCGACATCGAGCCCTTCAAGGGCCTGCTGCTGGGCCTCTTCTTCATCGCGGTCGGCATGAGTATCGACTTCGGCGTGCTGATGGCGCAGCCGGGGTTGATGGCGCTGGTGGTGGCGGGTTTCCTGGTGCTGAAGTTCGGCGTCATCTACGCCCTGGCGAAGGCGATGGAGGTGCCCTACCAGCAGCGGCCGGTCTTCACGCTGCTGCTGGCGCAGGGCGGCGAGTTCGCCTTCGTGGTGTTCCAGGCGGCCGGGCCGAACGTGCTGCCGCCGGGCGTGGCGTCCTTCCTCATCGGCGCGGTCGCGCTGTCGATGCTGATCTCGCCGCTGCTGCTGGTGCTGATCGATAAGTACGTGCTGCCGCGCTACAGCCGGTCGAGCGCGCCGGCGATGGAGGAGATCTCCGAGCAGCAGGAGCCCAAGGTGCTGATCTGCGGCTTCGGCCGCTACGGGCAGATCGTCGGCCGCTTGGTCAGCGCTCAGGGCATCAAGGTCACGGTGCTCGACCACGACCCCGACACGGTGGCCGGCCTGCGCGAATTCGGCTTCCGCGTGTTCTACGGCGACGCGACCCGGCTCGACGTGTTGCGCACCGCGGGCGCCGCGACCGCGCTCACCGTGGTGGTGGCCGTGGACGACGTGGAACAGTCGCTCGAGATCGTCGATCTGGTGCGCGAACACTTCCCGCAGGCACGGCTGGTCGCGCGGGCGCGCAATGTCGGCCACCTCTACCAGCTGCAGGACCGCAAGGTCGAGTTCATCGAGCGCGAGCTGTTCGAGTCGTCGCTGCGCAGCGCCCGGTCGGTGCTCGAGGTGCTGGGCTGGCCGGCGCACGAGGCACGCGAATCGGCCATGCGCTTCCGCCAGCGGAACATCAAGCTCACGGCCGACGGCTATCCGCACTACAAGGACCGCGCCAAGCTCATCGCCGTCGCGAAGGAAGGCCGCCAGCAGTTCGCCGAGCAGATGGCGCGGGAACGCGAGGAGCGGCAAAAGCGCGTGCGCAGCGACTGGGACCGCGCCGACGACTGACCGCGCGTGGCGGGGCTACTTCAGGCCCAGCAGCCGGACCGCGTTGTCCTTCAGGATGCCGGGCATCACCTCGGGCTTGAAGCCGGCCTCGAGGAAGTCCTTCATCCAGCGGTCGGGCGTGATGAGCGGGTAGTCGCTGCCGAACAGGATGCGGTCCTTCAGCAGCGTGTTGGCGTATTGCACGAGCTGCTTGGGGAAGTACTTCGGGCTCCAGCCCGACAGGTCGATCCAGACGTTGGGCTTGTGCGTGGCCACCGACAGCGCCTCGTCCTGCCAGGGGAAGCTGGGATGCGCCATGATGATCTGCATGTCGGGGAAGTCGATGGCGACGTCGTCCAGGTGCATGGGGTTGCTGTACTCCAGCCGCAGCCCGCCGCCGCAGCGCATGCCCGAGCCGATGCCGCTGTGGCCGGTGTGGAAGACGGCCGGCAGCTTGTGCTCGGCGATCACTTCGTAGAGCGGCCAGGCCATCCTGTCGTAGGGGTGGTAGCCCTGCACCGTCGGGTGGAACTTGAAGCCGCGCACGCCGTGCTCTTCGATCAGGCGCCGCACCTCGCGTGCGCCCATCTTGCCCTTGTGCGGATCGACGCTGCCGAACGCGATCATCACGTCGGGGTTCTTCTGCGCGGCCTCGGCGATCTCCTCGTTCGGGATGCGGCGCCGGCCGAGGTTGCTCTCGGCATCGACGCCGAACATCACGAAGCCGATCTTGCGTTCGCGGTAGTAGTCGATGCTCTCCTGTATGGTGGGCCGCTTGCTCGAACGGAAGTACTTGTCGGCCGCGCGGTCGTATTCCTCGCCGTAGTTGTCGAAGGGGTTCCAGCAGCTCACTTCGGCGTGCGTGTGGGTGTCGATGGCGACGAGGTTGGCGATGTCCATGCTGTGTCTCCGGTTCGGGTAAACACCGACCGCTGGCGGACGTGCGGCGGTTGAATTGGTTATTTTTCATAACCATAATCGATGCAACTCGGGAACGCAATCATGACGAACACAGACCTTCGCATCGATCACCAAGGTGATATCGCCATCATCCGCCTGACGCGCCCCGCCAAGCGCAACGCGCTGAACGACGGGCTCATCCTGGCGCTGCGCGACGCCTTCCAGAACCTACCCGACACGGTGCGCGCGGCCGTCATCGACGGGGAGGGCCCGCACTTCTGCGCCGGGCTCGACCTGTCGGAGCTGAGCGAGCGCGACGCCGGCGCCGGCCTGCGCCATTCGCGCATGTGGCACGACGCGCTCGAGAGCATCCAGCACGGGCCGGTGCCGGTGGTGGCCGCCCTGCACGGCGCGGTGGTCGGCGGCGGGCTCGAACTGGCCAGTGCCTGCCACATCCGCGTGGCCGATGCGAGCACTTTCTACGCTCTGCCCGAAGGCAGCCGCGGCATCTTCGTGGGCGGCGGTGGCTCGGTGCGCATCCCGCGCCTGATCGGCGTGGCCCGCATGACCGACATGATGATGACCGGGCGCGTCTACAACGCCGAGGACGGCGAGCGCGTCGGCTTCGCGCAGTACCTGGTCGCCGAAGGCGCCGCGCTGGACAAGGCGGTGGAACTGGCCCAGCGCATCGCCACCAACGCGCCGCTCACCAACTACGCGCTGATGCATGCGCTGCCCCGCATCGCCGACCAGCCGGCCGACCACGGCTACTTCACCGAAGCGCTGATGGCCGGCATCGCGCAGGACGCGCCCGAAGCGAAGGCCCGCGTCCGGGCCTTCCTCGAAGGCAAGGCCGCCAAGGTCGCCAAGGGCTGAGCCCGCTTCACAAACCGCAGGAGAAGAACATGCCGGAGACAACCAAAATGCCGACCACGGCAGCCGCCGGTGTTGGCGCACCCCGCTATCGGCCACTTGCGTTCGGCATCACCCGGGGGGTGCTGCGCGAGGGCGACGGCGGCGTGCAGTACCTGCAGGCCGACCAGCCGCTCGGCGCCTATGCCCACCGCATGACCGAGCGCCTGGTGCACTGGGCCGCGGTGGCGCCCGATCGCACCTTCGTCGCACGCCGGGCGCGCAATGCCGACGGCAGCAGCGGCGACTGGGTCCGCATCAGCTACCGCGAGGCGCTGCACACCGCGCGCGCCATCGGCCAGGCCCTGCTGCAGCGCGGACTCTCGCCCGAGCGGCCGGTGGCCCTGCTGAGCGAGAACAGCCTGGAGCACGCGATGCTGGCGCTCGGCTGCCTCTACGTCGGTATCCCCTACTGCCCGGTGTCGCCACCCTACTCGCTGGTCAGCAAGGACTTCGAGAAGCTGCGCCACGTGATGGCGACGCTGACACCCGGCCTGGTGTTCGCCACCGACACGCGCTATGCCAACGCCATCGCCGCCACCGTGGCACCGGAGGTCGAGGTGGTGATGAGCAGCGGCACGCTCGAAGGCCGTGCCGTCACCCCGCTGGGCGAACTGATCGCCACCGAGCCGACGTCGGCGGTCGAAGCCGCGATGCACGCG
This sequence comes from Variovorax sp. J2L1-78, assembly GCF_030317205.1. Classification (NCBI taxonomy): domain Bacteria; kingdom Pseudomonadati; phylum Pseudomonadota; class Betaproteobacteria; order Burkholderiales; family Comamonadaceae; genus Variovorax; species Variovorax arabinosiphilus. Next base: position 2,731,286 of record NZ_JASZYB010000001.1, read on the forward strand.
ACGCACCCCGGCACCATCACCAAGTTCCTCTTCACCTCCGGCTCCACCAAGAACCCGAAGGCCGTCATCAACACGCACCGGATGTGGTGCGCCAACCAAGCGCAGCTGCGCGCGTCGATCCCCGCGCTCGGCGACGAACCGCCGGTGCTGGTCGACTGGCTGCCCTGGAACCACACCTTCGGCGGCAACCACAACGTGGGCATCGTGCTGGACAACGGCGGCACGCTCTACATCGACGACGGCCGGCCGACGCCGAACGGCATCGCCGAGACGCTGCGCAACCTGCGCGAGATCGCGCCCACCGTCTACTTCAACGTGCCCACCGGCTTCGAGTACATCACCCAGGCGATGGCCGAGGACGCCGTCCTGCGCAAGACGCTGCTGTCGCGCTGCAAGCTGTTCTTCTACGCCGGCGCCGCGCTGCCGCAATCGCTGTGGGACGACCTGCACCGCATCCAGGAAGCCGAGCTCGGCGAACGCCTGGTCATCGGCACCGGGCTGGGCATGACCGAATCCGGCCCCTTCGGCCTGTACATCACCCGCCCCGAAGTGCGCACCGGCGACCTGGGGCTGCCCACGGCCGGCATGGAGATCAAGCTGGTGCCGGTGGACGGCAAGACCGAGATCCGCTACCGCGGCCCGAACGTGACGCCGGGCTACTGGCGCCTGCCCGAGGCCACGCACGAGGCCTTCGACGAGGAAGGCTTCTTCCGCACCGGCGACGCCGTGACATGGATCGACCCGACCGACATCCACCTGGGCCTGCGCTTCGACGGCCGCATCGCGGAAGACTTCAAGCTCGCCACCGGCACCTTCGTGAGCGTCGGGCCGCTGCGCGCCAAGATCATCGCCTTCGGTGCGCCCTACGTGCAGGACGCGGTGCTCACCGGCATCAACCTGAAGGAAGTCGGCGCGCTGATCTTCCCGACCCAGGCGGTGCGCGAGCTCGCCGGCCTGCCCGCCGACGCGCCCATGCGTGCGGTGGTGGACAGCCCGGCGGTGCAGCTGCACTTCCAGAAGGTGCTCGACCGGCTGGCGGCCGACGCCACCGGCAGCGCGAACCGCATCGCCCGCGCGGCACTGGTGGCGGAGCCGCCGTCGATCGACAAGGGCGAGGTCACCGACAAGGGTTCCATCAACCAGCGCGCCGTGCTCCAGCACCGCGATGCGCAGGTGCAGGCGCTGCACACCGACGCCCTGCCCTTCACCCTGAAGCCGCAGTGGCAGTGACCCACCCCGACCCGACGAAGGAGACGAGACCATGAAGATCGACGGACAAGCCGCCCTGGTGACCGGTGGCGCCTCGGGCCTGGGCGAAGCCACGGCCCGCGAACTGGCCCGGCTGGGCGCGAAGGTGGCGGTGCTCGACCGCAACATCGACCGCGCGCGGCAGGTGGCCGCCGACATCGGTGGCAGCGCCCATGCCTGCGACATCACCGACACCGCGAGCGTCGAGGCCGCGCTCGAGGCCGCCGCCGCGGCGCACGGGCCCGCGCGCATCCTGATGAACGTGGCGGGCATCGGCAGCGCCAAGCGCATCGTCGGCAAGGACGGCAGCGCGGCGCCGCTGGAGGACTTCTCCAAGGTGATCACGGTCAACCTGATCGGCACCTACAACATGAGCCGCCTGTTCGCGGCGCGCTGCGCGAAGCTCGACCCGCTGGACGGCAAGGATGGCGAAGGGCGCGGCGTGATGGTGTTCACCGCCTCGGTCGCGGCCTTCGACGGCCAGGTCGGCCAGCAGGCCTACAGCGCGTCGAAGGGCGGCCTGGTCGGCATGACGCTGCCGATGGCGCGTGACCTGGCGCAGCACGGCATCCGCGTGTGCACCGTGGCGCCGGGCATCTTCGCCACGCCACTGCTGCTCGAGCTGCCCGAGCCGGTGCAGCAGTCGCTGGCGGCATCGATCCCCTTTCCGCCGCGGCTGGGCAAGCCGTCGGAGTTCGCCGAGCTGGCCTGCCACATCGTGACCAACGGGCACCTCAACGGCGAGGTGATCCGCCTCGACGGCGCGCTGCGCATGGCGCCGCGCTGACCGCAGCGGGGCCACCCCCCATCCATCCACAGAAGGAGACACAGCCATGACGATCGATCGTTTTTCGCGCCTGCGTCAGTGGGCTTCCGCCTCGCCGCTGCTGCTGCTCGCGGCCTGCGGCGGCGGCTCGGATGGCGGCAGTTCCTCGGCGGCGGAGCCATTGCCGCGACTGTCCGCCGCTACCCCGGCGAGCCTGCAGAAATGCGCCGAACTCGCGAGCCAGTTCAACTTCGCAGCCACCACGGTGACGGCCGCCGCGCTGGTGCCGGCCGGCACGCTCAAGATCGCCGGCCAGGACGTCGGCGAGCATTGCCGCGTGACGGGCCGCATGAACGACCGGGTGAGCGCGGTCGACGGCCGCAGCTATGCCATCGGCTTCGAGATGCGCCTGCCGCGCAACTGGAACGGCCGCTTCTTCTACCAGGCCAACGGCGGGCTCGACGGCAGCATCGGCGTCGCCAGCGGCGGCATCGGCGGCGGCGGTCCGCTGAACAACGCGCTGAACATGGGCTTCGCGGTGCTGAGCTCGGACGCAGGCCATGCCGGCGCGCTCGGCCCCTTCTTCGGCCTCGATCCGCAGGCCCGCCTCGACTACGGCTACCGCGCCGTCGGCACGCTCACGCCGATGGCCAAGGGCGCGATCCAGGCCGCGTATGGCAAGGCACCCGATCGCTCTTACATCGGTGGCTGTTCCAACGGCGGCCGCCATGCGATGGTCGCCGCGTCCCGCTACGCCGACCAGTACGACGGCGTGCTGGCGGGCAACCCCGGCACCCGCCTGCCGCTGGCGGCCATCGCGAACATCGCCGGTGCGCAGGCCTACAACGCCCTCGCCACCACGCCCGGTGATCCGGCCACCGGCTTCACCGTCGCCGAGCGCACGCTGGTGAGCCAGGCGGTGCTGGCCCGCTGTGATGCGCTCGATGGCGCCGCCGACGGGCTGGTGCAGGACACCGCCGCCTGCCAGGCCAGCTTCGACCTGGCGCGCGACGTGCCGACCTGCAGCGGCACGCGCGACGGCAGCTGCCTCAGCGCCGCGCAGAAGAACAGCATCGCGCGCCTGTTCCAGGGCGCGATCACCGGCAGCGGCAAGACGATCTATGCCAGCTTCCCCTACGACGCGGGCCTGGCGACGAACGGCTGGGCCGGCTGGAAGTTCGCCAACTCGCTGAACCTCGATTCGGGCGCGGTCGCGTTCGTGTGGCAGGTGCCACCGGAGAACCCGACCGGCTTCAACGGGCCGGCCTTCTCGCTCACCAGCAACCTGGACAGCCTGCTCACGAAGATCCAGGCGACCGACGCGGTCTACACCGAGAACGCGCTCTCCTTCATGACGCCGCCCAATTACGGCAAGCTGCCGGCGCTGAAGCAGCGCGGCGCGAAGCTCATGGTCTACCACGGCACATCCGACCCGATCTTCTCCAGCGACGACAGCGTCGACTGGTACCAGAAGCTGCGCGCCGACAACGCAGGTGATGCCGCCAACTTCGCGCGGCTCTACCTGGTGCCGGGCATGAACCATTGCAGCGGCGGCCCGGCCACCGAGCAGTTCGACATGCTGAGCGCCCTGGTGAGCTGGGTCGAGCAAGGGCAGGCGCCCGAACGCGTGCTCGCCACCGCGCGCGGTGCCGGCAACGCCGGCGGCGTCAATGCCGACGTGCCGGCGAGTTGGGCGCCCAACCGCAGTCGTCCCCTGTGCCCCTATCCGCAGGTCGCCCGCTACAACGGCGTGGGCAGTCTGGAAGACGCCGCCAGCTTCAGCTGCCGCTGAGCCATTCACCCAGGAGACAACGCCATGCCACATCGTCGCCACTTCCTCCACACCCTCGGCAGCGCCGCCGCCCTCGGCGCGCTGGCCCCGTTCTCGGCGCTGGCCCAGGGTCTCGACCAGGTGAAGATCCTCTACGGCTTCCCGCCCGGCAGTGCCGGCGACAGCGTGGCCCGCCGCGTGGCCGAGAAGCTGGCCGGCACGGCGTACACCAAGAACCCGGGCGTGGTCGAGAACAAGCCGGGCGCCGGCGGCCGCATCGCGATCGAGACGCTCAAGGCCTCGCCGGCCGACGGCTCGGTGCTGGCACTGGCGCCGGTCTCGGCATTGGCCGTGTACCCGCACATCTACCCCAAGCTGAGCTACAAGCCGGACGACGTGACCCAGGTCTCGATCGGCGCGGTGATGTTCCATGGCCTGGCGGTGGGCCCGGCGGTGCCGGCCGAAGTGAAGACGCTCAAGGACTTCCTGGCCTGGGCCAAGGCGAACCCGGACAAGGCCAACTACGGTTCGCCCGGGGCCGGCTCGATGCCGCACCTGCTGGGCGCCCTGCTCGGCCTGCGCGCCGGCGTGCCGCTGCGTCACGTGCCCTACCGCGGCACCGTGCCCAGCATCACCGACCTGGTCGGCGGCCAGGTGTCGGCCGCGATGAACCCGAGCGGTGACTACCTGCAGTACATGAAGGCCGGCCGCGTGCGGGTGCTGGCCACCTCGGGCAGGCAGCGCTCGCCCTACCTGCCCGACGTGCCGACCTTCACCGAACTGGGTTACCCCGACGTCACGTCGGAAGAATGGTTCGGCTTCTATGCGCCGGCCCGCACCCCCGCGGCCACGCTGGCCAATGCCAACGCCGCCATCCACCAGGCGCTCAAGGACAAGGCGGTGATCGATTCGCTCGCGCTGGTCGGCCTGCTGGCACACCCCAGCAGCGCCCAGGAGATGGCCGCCGACCAGAAGGCGGAATTCGAGCGCTGGGCGCCGCTGGTCAAGCAGATCGGCTTCACCGCCGAGTCCTGAAACCGCCGCACCGCCACGATGAACTACCGCCCCTCCACCGAAGAGACCCGCTTCCTGCTCGAGGCCGTGCTGGACGCGCCGCGCCAGCTGGCCGCGCTGCCGCCCTTCGCCGAGGTCGACGCCGAACTGCAGGGCCAGGTGCTGGACCAGGCGGCCACCTTCGTCGCGGACATCGTCGCGCCGCTGCAGCGCACCGGCGACGAAGTCGGCTGCCGGCTGGAAGGCGGCGCGGTGCAGACGCCGCCCGGCTTCCCCGAGGCCTACCGCGCCTTCGTGGCCGGCGGCTGGCCCGGCCTCGCCGTGCCGGTCGACGACGGCGGCCAGGGCCTGCCCGCGGTGCTGGAGGCGGTGCTGTACGAATGGCTGGCCGCCGCCAACCACGGCTTCACCATGGCGCCGGGCCTGCTCCACGGCGCTTTCGAATGCCTGCGCCACCACGGCAGCGAGGCGCTCAAGCAGCGCTACCTGCCGAAGATCGCCAGCGGCGAATGGCTGGCCACCATGTGCCTGACCGAAGCGCATGCCGGCAGCGACCTGGGCCAGGTGCGCACCCGCGCCGAGCCGCAGGCCGACGGCAGCGTGCGCGTGACCGGCACCAAAATCTTCATCTCCGGCGGCGAACACGATCTGACCGACAACATCGTGCACCTGGTGCTGTGCCGCCTGCAAGGATCTGAAGTACAGGCGCCGGCCGGCCCCAAGGGGCTGTCGCTGGCACTCGTGCCCAAGCAACTGGACGACGGCACGCGCAACGCGGTGCACTGCGAGCGCATCGAAGAGAAGATGGGCCTGCACGGCAGCCCGACCTGCGTCCTGCGCTTCGACGGCGCCACCGGCTGGCTGGTGGGCGAGCCCGGCCGCGGCCTGGCCGCCATGTTCGTGATGATGAATTCCGCCCGGCTGCATGTGGCGCTGCAGGGCATCGGCCTGCTCGACGCCGCTTGGCAGAAGGCCGACGCGTATGCCCATGAGCGGCGCCAGATGCGGGCACCCGGCGCGACCGGCGACGCAGCCAGCCTGATCGTCGAGCACCCCGCCGTCGCGCGCGTGCTCGACACCCAGCGCGCCTGGATCGACGGCGCCCGCCTCATCGCCTACCGCACCGCGATGCAGCTGGACATCGCCCGCCATGGCGCCGACGCCGCCGCCCGCGAGGCCGCGCAGCGCTGGTGCAACCTGGTGACGCCGGTGCTCAAGGCCGCCTGCACGCAGCAGGCCTTCGACGGCGCCAGCGCCTGCCTGCAGGTCTTCGGGGGGCACGGCTATGTGCGCGAGTGGGGCATCGAGCAGATCGTGCGCGACGCGCGCGTGACGATGATCTACGAGGGCACCAACGAGATCCAGGCCATCGACCTGCTGGTGCGCAAGGTGCTGCCGGACGCCGGCGCCGGCCTGGCCGCGACGCTGCTCGCGCTGCGCAATGAACTCGACGCCTCGCGCGACGCCGATGCCGACGTGCAGCGCCGCCTGGCGCAGCTGCGCTACCTCACCACCCAGCTCGCCATGGCCGCCCACGCCCGCCCGCGCCTGGCCTACGAGGTGGCCGACGACTACCTGCGGCTGGTGATGCTCGCGATGCTGGCCTGGGCCTGGGCGCGCATCGAGCAGGCACCGGGCGCGGACGAGGGCCATGCCCGCGCGGCCGCGGCCTTCCGGCGCTGGGTGCTGCCGGAGTTCGAGATGCGGGCCGGCATCGTCAAGCGCGCCTGCGAAGAGACGATCGCGCAGCAGGCCGGGGCGATGCGCTAGGCTCGGGGCCGATGGCCACCGCACCCCGCCCGCGCAAGCGCGCTGCTTCCCTCGCTTCCCCAGCCCACACGACCACCGCACCGAATGGCAGCGCCGGGCCCGAGCCGCTCGACACCCGCGTGCTCGAGGGCTTGGTGGGCTACAACGCCCGCCGCGCGTACCTGGTGATCAGCGCCACCTTCGCCGAACGCATGGCGGTCTACGGCATGAAGCCGGTCGACTTCTCGGTGCTCTCGCTGCTGGAACACAACCCCGGCGCCACCTCGCGCCAGCTGTGCGCGACGCTGGACATCCTGCCGCCCAACTTCGTCAACATCGTCGCCGACATGGACCGGCGCGGCCTCATCGAGCGCCGGCCCCATCCGCACGACCGCCGCGCGCTCGGCCTGCACCTCACCCCGGCCGGCCACCAGCTGGTGGCCCAGGCGGAAGAAGCCGTCATCCAGCTCGAGCAGGACGCCAGCGCGCGCCTGACCGAACGCGAACGCGACACGCTGATCCGCCTGCTGCAGAAGATTTATCTATGAAGCGCACCGCCGCTCAGGGTGCGATAAAGCCGTCCCAGACCAGCTTCAACCCGGCCAGCAGCATGCCGAAGTAGACGAAGCGGTAGAACCACAGGGGGTTGATGCGCCGCGCGATGCGGATGCCGATCCACACGCCCAGCGGCGCGATCGGCAGCAGCATCAGCGAGGTCGCCATGTTGCGCAGGTCGATGAGGCCGAGCCACGCGTACGGCACCCACTTGGCCAGGTTGACCACGAAGAACAGGTAGGCCACGGTGGCGGTGAAGGCCACGGGCGTGAGGCGCAGCGGGATCAGGTACGCGTTGAGCGGCGGGCCGCCCGCATGCGCGATGAAGCTGGTGAAGCCGGAGAGTGCCGTCAGCACGGCGCCGACCGCGCGCGGCGGCGGCGCGTCGCCGGGCTTGGGCGGGAAGACGAGGTGCTGCGCCAGGAAGAGCAGCGTGAAGACGCCGACGATGCCGGACACCAGATGCGCCGACAGCACACGGAACAGCAAGGCGCCGAGCAGCACGCCGACCAGGCTGCAGGGGATGAGGAAGGCCAGCAGGCGGCGGTCGAAATCCTTGCGGAAGGCCGCGATGCCCAACAGGTCCATCATCAGCAGCACCGGCATCAGAATGGCCGCGGCCTGCGGCACGGTCACGGCCAGCGCCATCATGGGCACCGCCAGCGAGCCGAAGCCGGCGCCGAAGCCGCTCTTGCTGATGCCGAGCAACAGCACGGCGGGAACGGCGACCGCGTAGAAGAACGGGTCGGTGATGACGGGGAAGGTCAAGGCTCGGTCTCTCGGACAAAGCCGGGGATTCTCCCCCGTCCGCTCACACGCTCAGATCGAGAAGCTCAGTCGGCGGTCGCGCCGGACTCCTTCACGACCTTGCCCCACTTGGCGGTCTCGGCTGCGATGAAGGCGGCGAACTGCTCCGGCTTCTCGCCGGCGGCCTCGGCGCCCTGCTCGGCCAGCTTCTTCTTCACTTCCGGATTGGCCAGCGCCTTGAGGATCGACGCGTTGAGCTTGGCGATGACCGGTGCCGGCGTGCCGGCCGGGGCCAGCAGGCCGAACCACGAGGTCGCTTCGTAGCCGGGCACGCCGGATTCGGCGATGGTCGGCACGTCCGGCAGGGCCGGCGAGCGCTTGGCGGTCGTCACGGCCAGGGGACGCAGCTTGCCGCCCTTCACGTGCGGAATGGCCGAGGGCATGTTGTCGAACATGATCGAGATCTGGCCGCCCAGCAGGTCGGACACCGCCGGCGCGCTGCCGCGGTACGGCACGTGCTGCATGTCGACGCCGGCCATCTGCTTGAACAGTTCACCCGACAGGTGGATGGAGCTGCCGGCGCCCGACGAACCGAAGTTCACCTTGCCCGGATTGGCCTTGGCATAGGCGATCAGTTCCTTGACGTTCTTGTACGGCTGCGACGGGTTGGCCACCAGCAGGTTCGGCACCATCGCCACGCGCGACAGCGGGGCGAAGTCCTTGATCGGGTCGAAAGGCATCTTCTTGTAGAGCGCCTGGTTGATGGCGTGCGTGCCCACCGTGCCCATGAAGATCGTGTAGCCGTCGGGCGTGGCGCGTGCCGCGGCCTGGCCACCGATGTTGCCGCCGGCACCGGCGCGGTTGTCCACCACCACCGGCTGGCCGAGGTCGGTGCTCATGAATTGGCCGACCACGCGGGCCAGGATGTCGGTGGTGCCACCGGCCGAGAACGGCACGATGATCGTGATCGGCTTGCTCGGGAAGGCAGCCTGGGCCTGGGCGGCCAGGGGGGCCAGCGACAACGCGCTGGCGACAGCCACGGTGGCGAGCGCGAAGGTACGGCGATTCAGTGCAGACATGGGAAATCCTCGGAAAAGATGGAAACACAGGCGGTCATGCGCCTGGAGCGAAGCGGACGAAACAGGTTCTATATCGGCACTTACCCTGAGAACTTGAGGGCTGCGCCTGAAAAAATTGGCGAAAAGTTCGCCTGCGGAGGGGACAGGAGCCCGGACCGTTCAGATCGGCGCGACGCCCAGCGTCGTGCCGCCGCACACGTAGAGCACCTGTCCGGTGACGAAGCCGTTGTCCGGCGACAGGAAGAACATCGTGGCGCGCGCCACGTCGTCGGCCGTGCCCAGACGCTTCACGACGATGCTGTCGATGATGCGTTTGGTCTGCGGCGCGCCTTCGGGGTTGCTCTTGCGGAACAGCTCGGTCGCGATCGGGCCCGGCGCCACGGCATTCACCGTGATCTGGTCGCCGCCGAGTTCCATCGCCAACGTGCGCGTGAGGCCGATCAGGCCGGCCTTGGTGGCCGAATAGACGATGCGCTCGGGCTTGCCCAGCGCCGCGCGCGACGACACGTTCACGATGCGGCCGTGGCCCGACGCGCGCAGCGCCGGCAGCGCGGCCTGGATCAGGATCATGCTGGCCTTGAAGTGCAGGCCCACGACATAGTCGAGGTCGGCCATCGTCGCGGTGTCGATCGTGCCGGGGCGCGTGGCGCCCGCATTGTTGACCAGCGCCGTGACGGCATAGGTCGAGGTGATCTGCTGTGCGATTGCCTGCGTCTCGGCTTCCTTCGTCAGGTCGGCCTGGAACGACACCAGGTTGGCATGGCTCCAGTCCGGCTTGTTGTAGTCGAGGTTGACGACGGTGCGGCCTTGCGCCAGCAGCGCCTCGCAGGTGGCCCGGCCGATGCCGGAGCTGCCACCCGTGACCAGGGCGACTTCTTGTGGACTCATAGACACTTTCACTTCAAGCGGGCCGCACCGCGGCCCCGGGGAAGAACGCGGATCAGACGCGCTCGAGGATCAGCGCGATGCCCTGGCCGACGCCGATGCACATCGTGCACAGCGCGTAGCGGCCGCCCTGCTTGTGCAGCTGGTTGATGGCGGTGGTCGCCAGGCGCGCACCGCTGGCACCCAGCGGGTGGCCCAGCGCGATGGCACCGCCGTTGATGTTCACGCGGGCGTCGTCGTCCTTGAGGCCCAGCAGGCGCAGCACCGCGAGGCCCTGGGCCGCGAAGGCTTCGTTGAGCTCGATCACGTCCATCTGGTCGATCGTGAGGCCCGTCAGCGCCAGCACCTTCTGCGTGGCGGGCGCCGGGCCGATGCCCATCACGCGCGGCGCGACGCCAGCGGTGGCCATGCCGACCACGCGGGCGCGCGGCGTCAGGCCGTGCCGGGCGGCGCTGGCTTCGTCGGCCAGCAGCAACGCGCAAGCGCCGTCGTTCACACCGCTGGCATTGCCGGCGGTCACGGTGCCGTCCGGCCGCACCACGCCCTTGAGCTTGGCGAGCGATTCCAGGCTGGTCTCGCGCGGATGCTCGTCCTTGCTGACGATGATGGGGTCGCCCTTCTTCTGCGGCACGGTCACCGGCACGATCTCGGCGTCGAAGAAGCCGGACTTCTGCGAAGCCACGGCGCGCAGTTGCGAATTCAGCGCCATCAAGTCCTGCGCCTCGCGCTCGATCTTGTAGTCGGTGGCCACGTTCTCGGCCGTCTCGGGCATCGAGTCGACACCGTACTGCGCCTTCATCAGCTTGTTGACGAAGCGCCAGCCGATGGTCGTGTCGTACACCGCGTTGGCGCGGCTGAAGGCCGACTCGGCCTTGGGCATGACGAAAGGGGCGCGGCTCATGCTTTCGACGCCGCCGGCGATCATCAGGCCCGCTTCGCCGGCCTTGATGGCGCGCGCTGCGGAACCGACCGCATCGAGGCCCGAACCACACAGGCGGTTGATGGTTGCGCCGCCCAGTTCGATAGGCAGGCCGGCCAGCAGCGCCGACATGCGCGCCACGTTGCGGTTGTCTTCGCCGGCCTGGTTGGCGCAGCCATAGAGCACATCGCCCACGGCCTGCCAGTCGACGTTCTTGTTGCGCTCCATCAACGCCTTGAGCGGGATCGCGCCGAGGTCGTCGGTGCGCACGCTCGAGAGCGCGCCGCCGTAGCGGCCGAAGGGGGTGCGGATGGCGTCGCAGATGAAGGCTTCTTTGCTGCTCATGTCTCTTCCTTGGTTGTTTCGGGGCGGTGCGTTCAGGCGGCGATCGGCAGGCCGATCAACTTCTCGAGTTCGGCGTGCGTGAGGCCGTCGACCGTGTCGATCAGCCTGAGCCCGTCGGGCGTGCATTCGAGCGTGGCCAGGTCGGAGTAGACGCGCTTGACGCAGCCGATGCCGGTCAGCGGGTAGCTGCATTCCTTGACGATCTTGCTCACGCCGGCCTTGGTCAAGAGGTCCATCATGACCCAGGTCTGTTTCGCACCGATGGCCAAGTCCATCGCGCCGCCGACGGCGGGGATGGCGCCTTCTTCGCCGGTGCTCCAGTTGGCCAGGTCGCCGGTGGCCGACACCTGGAAGGCGCCGAGCACGCAGATGTCGAGGTGGCCGCCGCGCATCATCGCGAAGCTGTCGGCATGGTGGAAGAACGAACCGCCCGCCAGCAGCGTGACGGGCTGCTTGCCGGCATTGATCAGGTCGTAGTCCTCGTTGCCGGCGGCGGGTGCCGGGCCCATGCCCAGGATGCCGTTCTCGCTCTGCAGCACGATCTCGCGCCCGGCCGGCAGGTGGTTGGCCACCAGCGTGGGCTGGCCGATGCCCAGGTTGACGACGGCGCCGTCGAAGATGTCCTGTGCAACCCGCGCTGCGAGCTGGTCCTTGGTGCGACGTTGGTAGGTTGCAGTCGTGGTGCTCATGGTCATGCCGCCTTCTTGAAACCGCCGGCCTGTGTGGCCACGCGATCGATCTTCACCACGTGCTTCACGAACACGCCGGGGGTGACGATGCTCTCGGGATCGAGCGCGCCGAGTTCGACGATCTCGTGCACCGTCGCGATGGTCTTCTTCGACGCCATCGCCATCACCGGGCCGAAGTTGCGCGCCGCCATGCGGTAGTTCAGGTTGCCCCAGCGGTCGCCCGTCTCGGCCTTGACCAGCGCGACGTCGCCGTAGATCGGGTACTCCAGCACGTAGTGCTTGCCGCCGATCTCGCGCGTTTCGCGGCCCTTGGCCAGTTCGGTGCCGTAGCCGGTCGGGCAGAAGAAGGCCCCGATGCCGGCACCGGCAGCGCGGATGCGCTCGGCCAGGTTGCCCTGCGGCACCAGTTCGAGCTCGAGTTTGCCGCTGCGGTAGAGGCCGTCGAAGATCTGGCTGTCGACCTGCCGCGGAAAGCTGCAGATGATCTTGCGCACACGGCCCGCCTTGAGCAGTGCCGCGAGGCCGGTCTCGCCGTTGCCCGCGTTGTTGTTGACGACCGTGAGGTCGCGAGCGCCCTGTTCGATCAGGCCGTCGATGAGTTCGAGAGGAATGCCGGCGGTGCCGAAGCCGCCGATGAGGACGGTGGCACCGTCCTGGATGCCCGACATGGCGTCGGCGATCGAAGGCGCGATCTTGTCGATCATGGGAACTGTCTCCGGTGAAGGATGGAGAAACCGAGCATGACACTCGGAGGAACCTCTCAATTTGTTCGTATAGCGAACATTTGTTCTTATAATGAATTCTAAACAACAAAGGCCACCGATGGCAAACACGAGACAAGAAGAGGAGCCCGCCCCGGCGCCGGGCGACAGCTATGTGCAATCCTTCGCGCGCGGGCTGCAGGTGATCCGCTCCTTCAGCGCCACCGCACCGCGCCAGACGCTCAGCGAAGTCGCCGCCGCGACCGGCCTCACGCGCGCCGGCGCACGGCGCATCCTGCTCACGCTGCAGTCGCTCGGCTACGTCGAGACCGACGGCAAGCGCTTCGGGCTGACCGCGCGCATCCTCGAACTCGGCTTCGCCTACCTGTCGTCGATGCCGATCTGGAACCGCGCCGAGCCGGTGATGGAAGCGCTGGTGCGGCAAGTGAAGGAGTCGTGCTCGGCCGCGGTGCTCGACGGCACCGACATCGTCTACGTGCTGCGCGTGCAGACGCACAAGATCATGCGCATCAACCTGGCGGTCGGCACGCGGCTGCCGGCCTACTGCACCTCGCTCGGCCGCATGCTGCTGGCCGACCTGGACGACGCCACGGTGCGCGAGCGGCTCGAGGCGTCCGACCGCACGGCGCTCACGCGCTACACCATCACCGACGTCGACACGCTGGTCGCGAAGGTCGCGCAGGCGCGGCGCCAGGGCTGGTGCCTGATGAACCAGGAACTGGAAGAAGGCCTCATCTCCATCGCCGCACCGGTGACCGACCGCAACGGCCGCACCGTGGCCGCGCTCAACGTCAGCGGCCAGGCCAACCGCACCAGCGCGAAGGTGATGCAGGAGACGATGCTGCCGGGGCTGCGCGCCGCGGCTGCGGAGATTTCACGGCTGCTCTGACGGCCCGCGCGGCCGGTGCTACCCTCGCCCGCATCATGTTCAATCCCACTCAAGAGGAAGTGCGCCGCTTCTTCTGCAACGTCTACGCCAAGAGCCGCGACGGCCTGCCGATGGAAGCGCTCGAGACCATCGCCGCCGGCTGGATCGACGCGCACCCCGAGTACCACGCCGACCTGGTCGATGCCGACGCAGCGGTGAGCCGCGTGTACGACGGCAAGAACGGACAGGAGAACCCGTTCCTGCACCTGTCGATGCACCTGTCGATCAGCGAGCAATGCTCCATCGACCAGCCGCGCGGCATCCGCCAGGCGGTCGAGCTGCTCGCCGCGCGCAGCTCGCTGCTCGATGCCCACCACGCGGCGATGGAATGCCTCGGCCGAATGATGTGGGAGGCGCAGCGCGCCGGCCGTCCGCCCGATGGCGAGGCGTATGTCGATTGCGTGCAGCGGCGCGCCACGCGCGACTGAGGCGCGTCGACGCCGCGCTCATTCCGCCTGGATGTTCGCGTCTTTGACGATGCGCGCGTAGTTGGCCATCTCCTTGTCGAGGAAGGCCGAGAACTCTGCTGGGGTGCCCGAAGCCGACACGAAGCTCTGAGGCTTCAGGCGCTCGTTGACGAACGAGGAGTTCATCGCGGTCTGCACCTCCGATGCCAATCGGGAGGTGATCGCCGCGGGCAATCGGGCCGGCGCCCACAAGCCGTACCACGACACCATCTCGAAACCCGGCAAGCCGGACTCGGCCACGGTCGGCACGTCGGGCATCGATGGCAAGCGTTGCCGTGTCGTCACGGCGAGCGGCCTCAGCTTGCCGCTCGCGATGTTCGGCGCCGACGATGGAATCGCATCGATCAGCGCGCTGATCTGTCCCCCCATCACATCGGTCAGCGCTGCGGCAGTCCCCTTGTAGATGATGATGGGGACGTCCAGCTTGGCGCCGCGCTTGATCGCTTCTTGTGCAAGGTGCATCGGCGACCCGGTCGCCGACGTACCGAAAGCGAACTTCTGGGGATTGGCCCGCGCTGCATCGAGAAATTCGCGCAGGTTCGTCCCGGGCGAGCCTGGATAGGCGACCACGACCATCGGAACGGAACCCAGCAACGAGATAGCGGTGAAGTCTCTCTTCACGTCATAGGGCGTCTTCTTCATGATGAGCGGGCTCGCCACGAGCGTCGGCGATTGCAGCAAGAGCGTGTAGCCGTCCGGCGACGCCTTCGCCACCGCTTCGCTGCCGATCAATCCACTCGCGCCCGGCCTGTTCTCGACCACGAAAGGCTGCCCCATCTGCTCGCCGAGTTTCTGCGCGAGCACGCGCGCCACGAGATCGACCGTCCCGCCGGCCACGTAGGGAACGATGATCCTGACCGGGCGCGAAGGGTACGTGTCGGCCCAGGCGAACGCGGGCGCGGCCACGGCGGCCACCAGGGCCAGGGCTTGAACGAACTGTCTTTTTCTCATGGCTTGTCTCCTTGTGGTTGCCGACTTCGGGGAACGCGCCGTGTCAGCAGCATTTCAGCTTGAGCAGGCGCAACGCGTTGCCGAAATAGATGCCGTCCTGCACGTCCTGCGGCAGGTCGAGTTCGTCGATGGCCTGGGGGATGGTGCGCAGGAACATGGGGCCCCCTTCCGGATCGAAGGGGCAGTCCGTGGCGAACAGCACCTGCTTGGCATCGAAGAAGTCCAGGCCGCAACGAATGCCCGACTTGCCCCCCGCGAGGGCGGTGTCCACGTAGAAGCGCTTGAAGTAGTCGATGGGCCGATGCGGCATGCGCGCCAGCAGGCCTTCGTAGTCTTCGTCCGAGGTGCGCGACCCGAACTGGTCCAGCCCGGGGCCGATCCTTCCGTCGAAGTAGGGGATCATGGCACCCATGTGATGGGTGATCACCTTCAGGTCGGGCAGCCGGTCGAAGAAGCGCGAGAACACCATGCGTGCCATGGCTGCGCTGGTTTCGTAGGGCCATCCGAAGGTCCACCAGATCTCGAACTTCGACTTCGTCTCGCTGCTGTAGTCGGCCATGCCGGCACCGCGTGCGGGGTGCATCCAGACAGGCACGTCGTACGTCTCGCAGGCTGCTTCGAAGAGGGGCCAGTACTCGGGATCGTCGAGCGGTCGGCCGTTCACGTTCGTGAAGACCTGGATGCCACGCGCGCCGAGCTGGGTGATGGCCCGCTCCATCTCGGCGAGCGCCGCGGGCACGTTGTTCATGGGAAGTGAGGCGACGAAGGCGGGGAACTTGTCCGGATGCGCATCGCGGATCGTCGCCATCTCGTCGTTCGCAAGACGGGCCAGTTCCGGCGAATCCTCCGGGCCGGCGATCATCTCGATCGGCGGGTTGGACAGGGTGAGGACCTGCTGATAGCCCGGAAAGCCTTCCATCATCTCGAGACGTGCGTCCAGGTCGTAGAGCACGGGAATGGTCAGCCAGCGCTTGATGGCGCCTTTGTCCTTGGCGATGGCGGCCATCCTGTCGAAGTAGGCCTTGGGCAGGATATGGGCGTAACTGTCGATCTTTCGCATGGGCGTCCTGAGGGCTGCGAGCCGAGTTCGACGACGCAGGCCCGCTGTCGAATCGCTCTTTAGTTCACTAAAGGTGAATTATGCGAAGGAGATTGGCCCTGGCGCAAGCGGGCATCGCCCGTGTTTTCCCTAGCGCAGCACGTAAGCCGTCACGACCTCGATGATGTGCGTCATCCGCTGCGTCAGCAGCTTCTCGCTGCCCAGTGGGGTGTTGAAGCCCACCGAGAGGGTGTGGATGTTCGAGAGGTAGAAGTAGGCACAGCCTGCAATGGTGATGTAGAGCTGCATGGGGTCGATGCCCGCCCGGAACAGGCCCGCTTGCTGCCCGCGCTCGACGATGTCGGACAGTGTTTTCAGCAGCGGCGAATTCAGCTCGGTGATCCGGGGCATCGCTGCGAGATGTCTGGCGCGGTGCAGGTTCTCGCTGTTGAGGAAGGTGATGAATTCCGGGTGTGCGATGTAGTAGTCCCACGTGAATTCGACCAGCCGGCGCAAGGCGGCCAGTGGCGGCATGTCCCGCAGGTCGAGGTAGAGCTGCGCATCCCGGATCTCTTCATAGACCGACTCCAGGACGGCCGAGAACAGCGTGTCCCGGTCCTTGAAGTAGTAGTAGACGAGGCGCTTGTGCACCTCGGCTTTCTCCGCAATGCGCTCGAGCCGCGCGCCGCCCAGACCATGCAGGGAGAACTCCTCCTTCGCGGCCGCGAGGATCGCTTTGCGCGAGCGCTCTGCATCACGCGTCTTGGCCTCCGGATCGGCTGCCGTTCGCGTGGTCGTCGTGCGTTTGCTCATGGTCTGGACTGTCGCTCTGCTTCATCGGGTAAGTACGGAATTCTGAAGGCTCCAGGACTGACAATAATTCACCATTAGTGAGTTACCCCCATGATCTGAGGGATCCGATGCAAAAACATGCAGTGGTTGTTTGTGCGCTTGCTGCGGTCAGCGGCGCCTCCATGGCGCAATCGTCCGTCACGCTCTTCGGCGTCGTGGATGCCACCGTCCAGCACGCGAGTCAGGCGGGCGCCAGTGCCAACCGGTTGCTCGGCGCCGGTGGCAACCAGTTCAGTCGGCTCGGATTCCGGGGCACCGAGGACCTGGGGGGCGGCCTGGCGGCTGGCTTCGTTCTCGACATGGGGCTCAACGTCGACACAGGCACCGGTGCACCGACCAGTGCGAACAACCAGGTGAATCTGCCGGCGACAGGCACCACGTTCAATCGCCGCTCGACGGTCAGCCTGAGCAGCCGCGAACTCGGCGAGATCCGGCTGGGCCGAGACTTCGTGCCGACCTACTGGAACATCACCGTGTTCGATCCCTTCGGCACGGCCGGCGCGGGCTCCGCGGCCAATCTGGCGCAGGGCAGCCTCACGCGCGTCTCGACCGTGGTGACCGGGCTGCGTGCATCGAATTCCGTCGGCTACTTCCTGCCTGCCATGAACGGGTTCTACGGGCAGGCGATGTACGCGATGGGCGAGAACGTGTCGCCTGCGCCTGCCGGCACGAGGAACGACGGCAACTATGCCGGCGCGCGCCTGGGCTATGCGGCAGGGCCGCTCAACGTGGCTGCGGCCTATGGCACGACATCACTCGCTTCGGGTGACGTGTCGACGGGGAATCTGGGTGCAAGCTACACCGTCGGTTCGTTCAAGTTCATGGCGCAGTTCTACCGAGACGCAAAGGAGCGGGCCGCAGCGCCTTCGCGCTCACGCGGGTGGCTCGTGGGTGCCCAGATCGAGTTGGGGCAAGGCTACTTCCCCGTTTCCTACTCGCAAGTGCAGGACAACAGCGCTGCCGAACGGAAAGCGGCACAGATCGCCGTGGGCTACGTTCACAACCTGTCGAAGCGAACCGCGGTGTACACGACGTACTCCCGCATCCAAAACAGGAATGGCGCGGCTGTGAGCGGCGGTGGGGTGCCAGGCGTGGTCAACGCCAACTGGACCGGCCTGGACCTGGGGATCCGACATATTTTCTGACCGGCTCCGTCTTGCGACACGTCCGGCACCGCGGTCACGGATGCTCCACGGGGTGGCTCAGGTCGTTCCCCCACGACGCCACCAGTTCCTGGATGAGGCCCGCCACCCATCGGCACGCCGGTGACAGTTTCCCCTGCTTCGGGAACGACAGCGTCACGTTGCGGAACAGGTCAGGCTTGACCAACTTGCTGGCCTGAAGGCGCCCGCTCCGGACATCGTCCGCGATCGAATACGGGCCGAGGATCGAATAGAGGCCTGGCGTATGCGCGACGAGTTCCTTCTGCATCGTGAGCGAGTCGACCTCGATCACCGGCGAGAGGCGAAAGCCCAGGCTGCGTGCGGCTTCGTCCAGAGCGTTGCGCCAGTGGCTGGGGCGGCGGGGCAGCACCAGCCGCCGCTCTGCCAGCCTCGAGAACATGACCGTCGCATCGGCGGTGAGTTCGTCGCCCGGTCCGGAGATGAGGTAGGTGTGGGCCACGCCCAGCAGCTTTTCGTCGTTGCCGCCCGGCCGGGTGAATCGGAAGAGGATCGCCATGTCGACCGTGGCGCTGTCCAGCATGGCATTGAGCTCGGTGCCCTGGGCTTCGGTCACGTTGAGCCGAATACCCGGCTGCTCCGCCTGCAGCCTGGCGAAGACGTGGGTCATCAGCGGATGGGCGGCCGACGGAATGATGCCCACCCGCACTTCGCCGAGCAGTGTTCCGGACTCCTCGCGCAGTTCCTCGGTCAGGCGCTCGGTTTCCTGCACCCACAGCCGAAGCCTCGCGGCTGAGCGCTGCCCCAGTTCGGTCGCGACCACGCCGCGGCCGGTGCGCCGCAACAGCGGCCCGCCAAAGCCCGACTCGAACTCGCTGATCTGACGGCTGATGTGCGACTGCACCGTCTGCCGACGGGCGGCCACCTTGCTGATGCTGCCGGCCTCCAGCACCTCGAGGAACAGCCGGACCGAGGCGATGTTCATAGGGATTTCCCGCATTTGTCATGCTATTTTTGGCATGCCTGAAAGCTCCGAATTCTATCTAGGCAGTGAGCACACGGATTTCTAAAGTCCTCCGATTCGCTTGCCGTACACCTCATGTCGAGGCCCTGCGCGAGCGACGCATCCAAGGAGAACATTGTGAAAATCGCCAGCTTCGTTCATGCGGGCCAGCCCACCTATGGCGTCGTGCAGGACGCCCGCCGCTATCTGCTGCCCACGCCGGACTTCCTCGCGCGCCATCCCGACCTCGTCTCGGTGCTGCGCGCCGACGCGCTGCCGGCGCTCGGGCGCAGCGCTGCAGCCAGCGGCATCGCCGTGGCCGCCAGCGATGTCCGAGCGCTGCCGGTGATTCCGAACCCCACCAAGCTGATCTGCGTGGGCCTCAACTACAAAAGCCACGTTGCCGAGACCAAGCGCGCGGACAGCGACTACCCCTCGCTCTTCCTGCGCTTCAACGACACGCTGGCGGCGAACGGGGACACGGTGCTGCGCCCCGCCTTCTCCGAGCGCTTCGACTGGGAAGGCGAACTGGCCTTCGTGATCGGCAAGGGCGGACGCCACATCCCGAAGGCGCAGGCCTTCGAGCACATCGCCGGCTATGCCTGCCTGAACGACATCAGCGTGCGCGACTGGCAGCGCCACACGCACCAGTTCACGCCGGGCAAGAACTTTCCCGGGACCGCTCCTTTCGGCCCGTACCTGGTGACGCGCGACGAGGTGCCCGATGTGAGCCAGCTGACGGTGGAGACTCGCGTCAACGGCGCGGTGATGCAGCACGCGAGCGTCGGCGACCTGATCTTCGACATCCCCACGATCATCGAATACATCTCGCGTTTCACGCCGCTGTCGCCCGGCGACGTCATCGCCACCGGGACGCCCGGCGGCGTCGGCGACCGGCGCGAGCCGCCGCTCTACATGAAGGACGGCGACGTGGTCGAGGTCGAGGTCACGGGCCTGGGCATTCTGCGCAACCGCATCGGAACGGACGCCTGAAGCGACGCGACACCATGGCCACACGTTCCACCCCCAACCTGCGCATCGCCGTCGACATCGGCGGGACCTTCACCGACATGGCCGCCTTCGACGAGGCGACCGGCGAGTTGCTGTTCGGCAAGGCGCTCTCCACGCACGGCCAGCTGGTCAACGGCATCCAGGCCACGCTCGACAGCGCCGACATCGACCTGCGCGACGGCCAGCTCTTCCTGCACGGCTCGACCATCGCCATCAACACACTGCTCGAGCGCAACGGCGCCCGCACGGCGCTGCTGATCACCGAAGGCTTCCGCGACATCTACGAGATCGGCCGCGTCAATCGCCCGGACGCCTACAACCTCTTCTTCAACAAGCACCAGCCGTTGGTCAAGCGCTCGCTGCGCTTCGAGGTGGCGGAGCGCCTGCGCGCCGACGGCAGCACCCACAAGCCGCTCGACGAGGCGGCGGTGCGCGAGCTGGCGCGCGAACTGCGCGGCCATGACGTGGAAGCGGTGGCGGTGCTGCTGCTGCATTCGTACCGCAACCCGGCGCACGAGCAGCGCGTCAAGCAGATCCTGCAGGAAGAGCTGCCCGGCGCCTTCGTCTGCGCCTCGCACGAGCTGTCGCAGGAGTACCGCGAGTTCGAACGCGTCTCGACCGCGGTGGCCAATGCCTACGTGGGCCCGCGCGTGTCGGCTTACCTGGGTGAACTGGAAACGCACTTGGCCAAGAAAGGCTTCGGTGGTGACTTCTACGTCGTGCAGTCCACCGGCGGCCTGTTTCCGAGCGAGCATGCGCGGCGCGACTGCGTGCGCATGCTGGAGTCCGGCCCCGCGGCCGGCGTGATCGGCGCCCAGGCGATCTGCGCCCAGCTCGGCATGGGCGATGCGATCGCCTTCGACATGGGCGGCACCACCGCCAAGGCCGGCGTGATCAGCGAAGGCCGGCCGCTGACCACCGGCTCGGCGCTGATCGGCGGCTACGAACGCGCCTTGCCGATCCAGATCCCGATGATGGACATCCACGAGGTGGGCACCGGCGGCGGCTCGATCGCCCGCATCGAGACCGGCAACGCGCTGCGCGTCGGCCCGCAGAGCGCGGGCTCCATCCCGGGCCCGGTGGCCTACGGACGCGGCGGCACGGAACCGACGGTGACCGATGCCAACCTGCTGCTCGGGCGGCTCGACGCCGAGCATTTCCTCGGCGGCGAACTCAAGCTCGACCTGCCGGCCTGCGAACGCCAGATGCGCGAGCGCGTGGCCGATGCGCTGGGACTCGATCCGACCGAGGCGGCCGACGGCATCCTGCGCATCGCGGTGACGCAGATGTCGCACGCGGTGAAGGCCGTGACCACCGAGCGCGGGCTGGACGCCGGCAGCTTCACGATGGTGGTGTACGGCGGCGCCGGGCCGCTGCACGCGTCGGCCATCGCCCGCGAGATCGGCGTACGCAAGGTGCTCATCCCGTTCGCGCCGGGCTACTTCTCGGCCTACGGCATGCTGTTCTCGGACCTGCGCTACGACTACGTGCGCTCGGTGTTCCGCAAGCTCAACGACCTGTCCTTCGAGGAGATCGAGGCCGCCTACCTGGCGATGGAAGAAGAGGGCCGCGCCTCGCTGGCGCAGTCGGGCGTCAAGGCCGACGGCGTGGTGATCGAACGCGCGGCCGACATGCGCTACGTCGGGCAGGAACATGCCGTCACGGTCGACCTGCCGATGGCCTTCTTCGCGGGCCGCGACCGCGCGGCGATCAAGCAGCAGTTCGACGACCTGCACAAGGTGCGTTACGGCACCTCGGCGCCGAAGGAGCCGGCCGACCTGGTGAGCCTGCGCGTGACGGTGCTCGGCACCATGAAGAAGCCGCCGAAGCACCATGTGGAGGCCGGCTCGGCGCAGCCCGAGAAGGCATCGCTGCGCACGGTCAAGCCGGTGTACTTCCGCCAGGGCGGATGGGCCGACACCCCGGTCTACACACGCGACCTGCTGCGCGCGGGCAACGCGATCGACGGCCCCGCGCTGATCGAGGAACACGCGTCCACCACCGTCGTCCAGCCCGGCGACGCACTGCGCGTCGACGAACTCGGCAACCTGCAAATCACCATCGGGAGCGACCGCTCATGAACACCCCCACCGCCAGCGCCGCGGCGATCGATCCGGTCACCGTCGAGATCATCCGCAACGGCCTCTACGCCGTCACCGAGGAGATGAAGACCAACCTGACGCGCACGGCCTACAACCTCATCATCTACGAGGCGCTCGACTTCACCGTCGGCCTGTTCACGAAGGAAGGCGACACCGTCTCCATCGGCCTGGGCCTGCCGATGTTCATCCGCGGGATGTCCGAAACCGTCAAGGCCAAGATCCGGCACTTCGGCTACGAGAACATCCTGCCCGGCGACATCCTGGTGACCAACGACGCGTACACCACCGGCAGCCACCTGAACCATTTCACCTTCACCATGCCGGTGTTCCACGAAGGGCGGCTCGAAGGCTTCACCTGCTGCATGGCGCACTGGCTGGACGTGGGCGGCACGCTGGGCAACGTCACCACCGACATCTTCAGCGAGGGGATCCAGATCCCCATCATCAAGTACCAGCGCGAAGGCGTGGTCAACCAGGACCTGATCGACATCATCGCGATGAACGTGCGCCTGGCCGAACGGGCGCTGGGCGACCTGCGCGCGCAGATCACCGCCATCACCACCGGCGAGCGGCGCTATGTCGAGCTGCTGCAGCGCTACGGCGCCGATGCGGTCAACGGTTCCATTCGCCAGATCATGGATTCGTCCGAAGCGGTGGCGCGCAAGAACACGCTGTCGATCCCCGACGGCGTGTACGAGGCCGAGTCCTTCATGGACGACGACGGCCTGGAGATCGGCAAGCGCATCCCGATCCGCGTCAAGGTGACGGTGACCGGCGACGAGATGACGGTGGACCTGTCGGACGTGAGCAAGCAGGTGCGCGGCTTCTACAACTCGGGCTTCACCACGGGCATCGCCTGCGCGCAAGTGGCCTACAAGTGCCTGACCACGCCGACCGACTACCCGGTCAACGACGGCAGCTTCCGGCCGCTGAAGGTGATCATGCCCATGGGCACGGTGATCAGCGCCGAGCGGCCGTACCCGATGCGGGTGTGGATGACCTTCCCGATGACGGTGATCGACACCATCTTCAAGGCGCTGGCGCCGGCCATCCCCGACCGCTCGATCGCCGGCCATCATGCCGACCTCGTGTTCCCGAACATCCACGGCATCTCGCCGGAGGACGGGCGGCTGTTCATCGTCGGCATCGGCCCGCTCGGCGGCGGCTGGGGCGCGAAGTCGACCGAGGACGGCGTGTCGGTGACCGTGTGCATCAACGACGGCGACACCCACAACAGCCCCACCGAGCAGCTCGAGGCCAAGTACCCGGTGCTGGTCGAGAAGTACGAGATCCGGCAGGACTCCGCCGGTGCCGGCAGGTACCGCGGCGGCCTCGGCGCCGAAATGGTGGTGCAGGCGCTGTCGCCATTCACCGTGACCACCCGCATCGACCGCGTGCACTGCAAGCCCTGGGGCCTGGAAGGCGGCGGCGACGCGATGGGCAACGGCATCGCCGTGCGCCACAAGGGCGAGTGGAAGACCGACCACCTCAACGCGAAGATCTTCAACGTGCGACTCGAACGTGGCGACGCGTACAAGATGCTCTCGGGTGGCGGCGGCGGCTTCGGCAGCCCGCTGGAGCGGGAACTCGACCTGGTCGCCGAGGATGTGCGCGAAGGCTATGTCAGCGCAGAGGTGGCGCGCGAGGTCTACCGCGTGGCGCTCGATGCACGCGGCCAGGTCGACCATGCCGCCACGCAGACTCTGCGCAAGGCGCCGAAGGCCGGGGTCAGCGCGTCGTCGACGGTGGCCTGGGACGGCCAGTGACCGTTGCCATGGCCGACGAGTCCGCGCTGCGCGCCGAGCGCCTGCTGGCCCTCTGGAGCGACCTGTCGATGCGGCATGTCGCTCTGAGTGGTGCTTGCGCCTGCGGCACCGGGGGCATCAGCCTGCGCCTGGACGACTTCGAACTCGACATCGTCGGCTACCTCGAAGACGCCGCGCTGCGCTCGGGCGTACCGGCGCTGGTCGGGTTCTTCGGCGGCCTGGCGCAGGCCGAAGCGCGCCCACAGCCGTTGCGGCAGCTGCTGGAAGACGCCGGCGAGGGCCGGCTTCCCGAAGAAGTCGCCGACTGGCTGCTGCCGAAGGTCGAGAAGACGCTGCGTTCCTTCGCGGAACTGCACGGGCCGCGAGGTGGCGAATGACGAATACCGGCGGCCATTTCTCGGCGCTGGTCGCGCAGCCTGCCATCGCGGGCAGGCGTGTGCCGGTCACGGTGCTCACCGGCTTTCTCGGCAGCGGCAAGACCACGCTGCTCAACCAGCTGCTGCGCGAGCCGTCGCTCGACGGCGTTGCCGTCATCGTCAACGAGTTCGGCGCCGTGGGCATCGACCATGACCTGATCGCCCAGACGCACGACGACACGGTGCTGCTGGCCAATGGCTGCCTGTGCTGTGCGGTGCGCGGCGACCTGGTCGAGGCGCTGAACCGTCTGGCGGCCCGGCAGGACCGGCCGCTGCGGCATGTGCTGATCGAGACCAGCGGCCTGGCCGACCCGGGCCCGATCGTGCGCACGCTGATGGGCGATGCCGCGGTGCGCGCGCAGTTCGTGCTGGCCGGCGTGCTCTGCACCGCCGACGCCGTGCTGGCCATGGGCACGCTCGACCGGCATCCGGAAGCGGTGCGGCAGCTGGCCTTCGCCGACCACCTGCTGCTGACCAAGACCGACCTGCTCGACGGCGCACTGCCGCCGCCGGCCTTGCTGCAGCGGCTGCGCGACATCAACGCCACTGCGACGCTGCATGCCGACCGCGGCGAACAGTTGCGGCTGCTCTCGACGCTGGTGCGCCGCGCCGCGGATACCGGCGCAGAGGCATTCGCGCCCGAGGCGCCGCTCTACCGGGGGCCGGCCGCCTCCGACGCAGGCACGGCGGACACCGCATCGCACCGCGACGGCATCCGTTCCTTCGTCATCGTGCGCGATGCACCACTGCCACGCGACGCCTTCGCGGCCTGGCTCGACATGGTCATCGCGATGCGCGGCGAAGACCTTCTGCGCGTCAAGGGCCTGGTGCAACTGGCCGATGCGCCCGACCGCCCGATGGTCATCCACGGCGTGCAGCACCTGTTCGCGCCGCCGACGCTGCTCCCGGCCTGGCCGGGGCCGGACCGGCGCACGCGCATCGTGTTCATCACCCGCGGTGTCGACGCCGAAGCGCTGGAGGACACGCTCGACGTGCTCTTGCGCCGGCACATGCGTCGCCCCGTCGCCACGGCGGCACCGCCACCGGACGCTGCGCCCTGAGAGCCACCCCGCAAAACACGCCGCAGATCGCGCCGCAGACGGATTCGGAGACACAAGAAGATGACAGCCAACCCATCCATCCCTGGCCCAGCACTTTCCAGCCCACCGCAGGCGACCTTCCAGCGCGCGGCCGGGTTGCTGTTCCGCATCGAGAACGTGCCCTTCAGCCGATGGCACACCAAGGCCCGCATCGTCATGGGCAGTGCGACCTTCTTCGACGCCTTCGATGCGCTGGCGCTGGCCTTCGTGCTGCCGGTGCTGATCGCGCTGTGGCATCTGTCCGCGCTGCAGGTCGGCCTGCTGATCGCCTCCGGCTACGCGGGCCAGGTGATCGGCGCGCTGCTGTTCGGCTGGCTGGCCGAACGCCATGGCCGGGTTCCGAGCGTGACCGCGGCGGTCGCGCTCATGTCGGTGATGAGCATCGCCTGTGCCTTCGCCGGCAGCTTCAACGCGCTGTTCGCGCTGCGCTTCGTGCAGGGCATCGGCGTCGGCGGTGAGGTGCCAATCGCCGCGGCCTACATCAACGAACTGTCGCAGGCCAAGGGCCGGGGGCGGTTCTTCCTGCTCTACGAACTCATCTTCCCGCTCGGCCTGCTCGCCGCCGCGCAAGTGGGCGCCTTCGTGGTGCCGCGCTTCGGCTGGGAGTTCATGTTCCTGGTCGGCGGCATTCCGGGCCTGGTGATCCTGTTCTTCATGGCACGGCTGCCGGAGTCGCCGCGCTGGCTGGCGTCGAAGCGGCGCTTCGACCAGGCGGAACGGGTGATCGAGCAGCTCGAGGCGAGCACGCCGGCGCGCAGCCTGGATCCGGTACAGGACAAGGCGCGCATCGCGACGCGGGTCGACACGCTGGCGGCCGGGCTGGCCACCACCCGACCAGCCTCGTGGCGCGAGTTGTTCTCGCCGATGTACCGGCCCCGCACGCTGGCGGTGTGGGTGCTCTGGGCGTCGTCGTACTTCGTCGCCAACGGCATCAACAACTGGTTGCCGACGCTCTATCGCACCGTCTACCACCTGCCGCTGCAACAGGCGTTGCGGATGGCCTCGCTGACCAACGTCCTCAGCACCTGCGCGGTGCTGGGCTGCGCGCTGCTGGTGGACCGCGTGGGCCGCCGACGTTGGGCCACGGCAAGCTTCGTGGTCAGCGGCGCCTTGCTGGGCCTGCTGGCCGCGTTCGGCACCGGCAGTGCCTGGTCAGTGGTGGCGCTGGCGTCCACGGCTTATGCGGTGATGGGCACGACGACCGTGCTGCTGTACCTCTACACGCCCGAGATCTACCCGACGCGGATGCGTGCGATCGGCACCGGGCTGGCGACCTCCTGGCTGCGCATGGCGTCGGCGGCGGCGCCCGCGCTGGTCG
Source organism: Variovorax sp. J2L1-78 (assembly GCF_030317205.1). NCBI lineage: Bacteria > Pseudomonadati > Pseudomonadota > Betaproteobacteria > Burkholderiales > Comamonadaceae > Variovorax > Variovorax arabinosiphilus. The sequence goes on from NZ_JASZYB010000001.1 coordinate 2,757,849, forward strand.
GCATCGTCCTGTCCGCCCACGGTATCGCCGCTGTGTTCCTGATGTTCGCGCTGGCCAACGTCGTCGGCTTCATCGCCGCACGCCGGATGGTCGAGACGGCCAACCGCGCACTCGAAGAGATCTCGCCCTGATTCACTTGAAAGCCAATGGAGACATCATGAAAAATAAAATTCTGGGCCTGATCGCCGCATCAGCGGTCGTGGTCGGACCCGTGTGGGCGCAGGCGCCCAAGTTCCCGGATCGGCTGATCCGCATCGTCGTGCCCTTTGCCGCCGGCGGCGGCGTCGATGCCACGGCGCGACTGCTGGGCCAGCAGCTCGGCACGCAACTGAGCGTGCCGGTGATCGTGGAGAACCGCGCGGGGGCCAACGGCGTGCTGGGCGGCAAGGCGGTGCAGACCGCGCCCGGCGACGGCTACACGCTGCTCTTCTCCGCAGCGACCCACGTGCTGGCCAAGCAGGTGATGAGCAATGCGCCCTACGACCCGCAGGCGGACTTCGCGCCGGTGGCGCGCGTGGCCGAAGCGCCACTGATGCTGGTGATCGCACCGAAGCACGAAGCGACCAAGCTCCCGGAACTGCTCGCGGCCATGAGGCAGACGAAGTGGACCGCCGCCATTCCCGCGGCCGGGGCGCCGAGCCATCTGGCCACGCTGCTGCTGGCCCAGCAGGGCAAGGTCGCTTTCAGCTTCGTGCCCTACAAGGGCACGCAGCCCGCGCTGGTGGACGTCGCCGGCGGCCACGTGGACCTGCTGCTGGATTCGATGATCTCCGTGCTGCCGCTCGCGAAGGCCGGCCGGGTGAAGCCGATCGCGATCACCTCGGCGCGCCGCAGCCCGCTCGCGCCGGACGTGCCGACCGCGCAGGAAAGCGGGCTGCCGAACCTGAGCTACGCCTCCTGGTACGGCGTGTGGGCGCCCAAAGGCACGCCGCCGGAGCGGGTGCAGCGCCTCAACCAGGCCATCAACGACGCGGTGCGCGAGCTCGGCAAGTCGGGCGCCTTCTCGGGCCTGGGCATCGAGCCGGTAACGCAGGACGTCGCGCAGTTCTCCCGCTACATCGACGGCTACGTGACGCAGAGCGCCACGCTGCTGAAGGACGCTGGCTTCAAGCCCGAGTGAACCGGCGCATCGCTTTCCATCCAACCAGAAAAAACGGAGACATCCCATGAAGACGTCCATCGCAGCGGCTGCGCTGCTGTGCTGCAGCGCGGCCGCCACCGCGCAGAGTTCGGTCACGCTGTTCGGCGTGCTCGATGCAGGCGTGAGCTACTACACGGCCAAGAGCAGCTTCTACAACAACACCAACCAGTCGGTCGCACCGCCCCAGACGCCGCCTGCGGGCGTGCGTCGCAGCCAGACCGTGATGTCGAACAGCGGCACGTCCAACAGCCGGCTCGGCTTCCGCGGTGTCGAGGATCTCGGCGGTGGATGGGCGGCAGGCTTCTGGCTCGAGGCGGCCCTGGCCAATGACGCCGGTGGCGCGACGTTCTTTTCGCGTCGCTCCACGGTCAGCCTGTCGGGTCCGATCGGCGAGATCCGGCTCGGTCGCGACTTCACGCCGACCTTCTGGAACGACTCGCTCTTCAGCCCGTTCAGCACGATCGGCGTCGGCGCCAACGTGATCTCCGCGGTGGGCACCAACCTCGCCGTGGCCAGGGGCCCGGGATCGGCCACGGCCGCTTCGGACAACTACCTGCGCACCAACAACAGCATCGGCTACTTCCTGCCGCCGAACCTCGGCGGCATCTACGGCCAGGTGCAGTACGCGCTGCACGAGAACGTCTCGCAGAGCGGGCAGGTGGGCAGCCCCTCGCACAAGGGCCAGTTCGCCGGCGGTCGGCTCGGCTATGCGGCCGGCGCGTTCGACATCGCGCTGGCCTACGGCAAGAGCGTCGCGGCCGACACCACGGGGCTCGGCGCCACCGGGCAGCCGAACGGCGTCAATCTCGACGAGAAGCTCAAGACGCTCAACCTGGGTGCTTCGTACAACCTCGGATTCATGAAGCTGTTCGGCGAACTCTCCCGTGTGAAGGACCAGCGTGCCTCCACCGCGCCCGGCGCGACGGGCCTGCTGCTCACGCGCGACGACGACAGGTACAACGGCTGCCTGGTCGGCGTGACGGTGCCGGTGGGCGCCGGCTTGATCAAGGCGGCGTACTCGAAGGTCAGGTTCGACAATGACCTGGGCTCGGCGGCTGGCCCGTCGCGCGATGCCTCGGTCGACAAGATCGCCGTCGGCTACGAGCACAACCTGTCGAAGCGCACCGCGCTGTACGTGACCGCCGCGCGCGTCCGTGCCAGGAACGCGCAGAACAATCCGGCCGTGATGGGTGTGGCCACTGGGACCGCAGCCTATCTGTCGACGGGTGCCGGCACGACGGGTTATGCGCCGGCGCGCTCGACGGGCTACGACCTCGGAATTCGCCACGCGTTCTAGGGTGCCAGCGCCGCCGCGTGCGCCGATGCGCCTTCGCGCAGCAAGGCCGCCAGCGTGCGCTGCGCGGCCGACAGTTCCACCCCGCTGCGCAGCAGCAGGCCGACCGGCTCTTCGGTACCGGCCGTGGGCACGCGCAGCCGCACCAGCGCGCCCGACAACAGTTCGTCGCGGACGGCGCCGGCCGGCGTGAACCACACGGCGTCCGAGCGAAGCACCAGCGCCCGCGCCACCGCGAGATCGAGCGTCTGCGTGTGCGTCGCGGGCAGGCGCAACCCGAGGCCCGACAGCAGGCTCTCGGTGTGGTGCCGGGGAATCGTGCCTTCGCTGTAGACCACCAGCGGATGCGCCATCGCGTCCTGCACCGAAGTCGATGCGGCACCGACCAGCGGATGCCCCGGACGCACGACCATCGCCAGCGGCTCGGCGCACAACAGCTCGAAGCTCAGGCCCGCCATGCGCTGCGGGTCGCTCATGCGGCCGCACACCAGGTCGAGTTCGCCAGCGCGGAGCGCATCGAACAGCACGGCGTTGACGCCGGTGCGCACCTCGACCTGCAGCGCCGGCATGCGTTCGCGCAGCGTCAGGAGCGCATCGACGAGCAAGGTCGGCGCCACGCTGGGCAACGCGCCCACGCGCAGGCGCTCGACGCGCTCGCCGCCATCGGGCCGCAGCGCCTCTGCGCCGGCGTCGATGGCTTCGAGCACGCGCAGCGCATGGGCCAGCAGCTGTTCGCCGGCGACGGTGAAGCGCTGGATGCCGCGCCGCCCTGCCTCGCCGCGCTCGACCAGCCGCGTGCCGGCCAGCGCCTCGAGCTCGGCCAGTGTCTTGGACATCGCCGGCTGACTCAGCGACAGCCGCTCCGCGGCCCGCGCCAGATGGCGCTCCTGCGCCACCGCCACCAGACAGCGCAGATGCCGCAGCTGCACGCCGCGCGCGAAGACCTCGGAAGGCGTCGTCATCGAATTACCAATGGTTATGAGAAATCAAAGAATGATCAATTTACATCAACAGCGCGCATGAATAGAGTGCGAGTTCCCCCGACGATGGAGACACCCATGACCTCACCCGCCACTCCCGGCGCCGCCCTGCCCACGCTCGACCCGCGCGACTGGGAGAGCCACCCCAAGTACATCTACTCCGGCTACAAGTCGACGGCCAAGCGCGGCCCGCTGCAGCCGCTGATTCCGCTGAAGGCCTCGCTCGGCGAGTTGCAGCAGCCGGTGTACGGCCACAGCAGCATCGGCGAGTTCGACCACGACCTCACGCGCAACGCGCGCCGCAACGGCGAGCCGATCGGCGAACGCATGATCCTCACCGGGCAGGTCTTCGACGAGCGCCGCCGCCCGGTGCGCAACACGCTGGTCGAGCTGTGGCAGGCCAACGCGTCGGGCCGCTACGTGCACAAGGTCGACCAGCACGACGCACCGCTCGACCCGAACTTCCTCGGCGCCGGCCGCTGCCTGACCGACGACGAGGGCCGCTACCGCTTCCTCACCATCAAGCCCGGCGCCTACCCCTGGGGCAACCACCCCAACGCCTGGCGCCCGCAGCACATCCACCTGTCGCTCTTCGGCCAGCACTTCGCGAGCCGGCTGGTGACACAGATGTACTTCCCCGGCGACCCGCTGCTGCAGTACGACCCGATGGTCACCGGCACGCCCGAGAAGTACCGCAACCGGCTGATCGCCGACTTCAGCCTCGACATCGCCGAGCCCGACTTCGCGCTGGGCTACCAGTTCGACATCGTGCTGCGCGGTGCCGACGAGACGCCTTTCGAAAACCGCTGAAGCAGGAGACTCCCACCATGATGAGCGCACTGGAAACCAACTTCGGCCAGACCCCGTCGCAGACGGTCGGCCCCTACTTCGCCTACGGCCTCACGGCCACGCAGTACGGCTACGACTTCGACCAGCCCTTCGACGCGACCGTGGCACTCGACGATGCCACCGGCGAACGCATCCGGCTCGAAGGCCGCGTGTTCGACGGCGACGGCAATGCGATCTTCGACGCGATGATCGAGATCAGCCAGCCCGACGGCGAAGGCCGCTATCCGCAATCGGTGGACGACGCGCAGGCCCGCGGCTTCCGCGCCTTCGGCCGCTGCGGCACCGGCACCGACGCGCAGAAGCGCTTCGTGTTCCACACCGTGAAGCCGGGCGCCGAAGCGCCGGGCGAAGCACCGCACATCAACGTGATCGTGACGATGCGCGGCCTGCTGCTGCATGCGTTCACGCGCATCTACTTCAGCGACGAGGCGGCCGCCAACGCCGAAGACGCGGTGCTGCAGAGCGTGCCCGCCGCGCGCCGCCCCACGCTGATCGCACAGCGCGTGGAGCAGGACGGCGCGGTGCTCTATCGCTTCGACATCCACATGCAGGGCGCGAACGAGACGGTGTTCTTCGACGTCTGAGTCTTTTCCCGCATACAGAAGGGGCGCGCCTTCCGGCGCGCCGGCGAAAGATCGGCCTCTACCAACGATAGTTGGCCGTCGCGACGAACTCCCGTTCGTCACCCGGATAGCAAGTGCCGTAGCTGCAATTGACGAGATGCTTCTTGTCGAACAGGTTGCGCGCGTTGAGTGAAATTTCCCACTGACGATTCACCTGGTAACCCATGCGAGCATCCACGAGCGTGACCCGCGGCACCCAGCGCACATTGTCATAGTCGGGGACCTTGCCGGTGTGGCGGATGCCAAGCCCCAGCTTGAGTCCTTGGATCAGATCGGCTGGCACCCGGTAGTTCAACCAGACCGCCGCCTTGTGCGCAGGCACCAAACCGTTCTTGCGCCCCACCAGCGCAGGGTTGGTGTCCTCGGTCACCTTGGCGTTTGTGTAGCTGTAGCTCGCCGTCACGTCGAGCCCCCGGCTCAGGCTGGCGTTGGCCTCAAGCTCCAGCCCGCGTGAGCCTACCCGCCCGCGCTGCACGCTGAAGTCCTGTCGCAGCGGATCGGTCACCGACACGTTGCGCTGCGAGATGTCGAACACCGCGGCCGAGATCATCGCGTTCGTTCCCTGCGGCTCGTAGCGCAAGCCGACCTCGTACTGACGCCCGCTCGTCGGCTTGAAGGGCGTGCCATCGAAGCTGGCACCCGATTGGGGCTCGAACGAAGTGCTGTAGCTCACATAGGGCGACAGACCGTCGGCCAACAGCCAGACGCCTCCCAGGCGTCCGGTCACCTTGTTTTGCCGGATGGGCGCATCGGCCCAGGAGGCGATGACGGTCTCCCGATAACGGTCCTGACGCAGACCCGCCACAACGACGAACTGGTTGTCGAATTTGGCCTGGTTCTGCACATACAGGCCGGCCTGCCGGCTCTTCGAGAGCTGGAACGGGACGAGTTCCGGTGCGATGTACGCGCCCACGCCCTGGCCTGTCGACAGGTCATAGGGTGAAGTCATGCCGACGCCGCGGTACATCGCGCCTTCGACGTTGCTCAGATCGAGACCGGCGATCGTCGTGTTGGCCCACTTGCCGACCGACCACTTGCCCTCGACAAAGTTGTCGGACTGCCATGCCTTGCCTTCGTCCTGCATGTCCTGCGCGGCGCGTTCCACGAGCGTCCCGCGTGGAATGCTGGCTGGGAACGATCGCCGGTAGTCGAGCTTGGTGTTCGTGTATCGGGTGCGGCTGTGAAAGCTCAATGCGTCGCTGAAGCGGTGGTCCAGCAGGAATCCGCCCGACCATTGGTCGCGATAGAAGCGGTCCCGCCCCCTTTCGACCACGCTGACGTAGCGGCCGAAGGCTTCGTCGTAGCTGTAGGGGTACGCGTCACCTCTGATCTTCTCCTGCTGGACGTCCGCCAACAGCGTCAGCTCGGTATCGCGGTTCAGGCGGAGCGTCAGCGAAGGCGCGAAATAGCGCTGATCCTTGTCGGTTTGTGGGGTCGGCAGGTCGTAGTGCTCGGTCAATGCGACCATCCGATAGAGCACCGTGCCATCTTCGTTCAACGGGCCGGACAGGTCGGCGGCCACGCCTTGGCGATCGAGATCGCCTGCGCGCAGCCGGATCGCGCGTTGCGTTTCCTGGGTCGGTCGCTTGGTGATCGAGTTGACGACCCCGCCGGGTGCATTGCTGCCGACGAGCAGCGAAGCCGGGCCGCGGAGGAATTCGACGCGTTCCACGCCGTAGCTGTTGAGCCGGGGCACGGCATAGGCGCCGCCCACTTCCTTCAGTCCGTCCCGGTAATTGGCGCCGTAGGTAGTGCCGATGCCACGGGCAATCGACCAGTCGTAGCGGTCATCGCGCCCGTAGGTCATGGGTGTGAAACCCGGCGTGTACTCCAAAGCCTCAGCCAGGCTCGAAGCGCCGCGCGCATCCAGCACGTCGCGGGTCACGACCGAGATCGACTGGGGGATCTCGCGGGTTGCCGTGTCCGTTTTCGTGCCGGTCGAACTGCGTCTGGCCACATAGCCGTCGACAGGACCGGTTGCGGTCTCCTGCCCGGCTCCAGCGCTCACGGTGACCATGGGCAACATGGGCGCTCCGAGCGGCGCTGTTGCTTCAGGCTTCCCCACCACCGGCGGTGCTTTTTTCAGCGTGTAGCCGCGCTCATCGCTACGCGCTATCTCCAACTCGGTGCCGGTCAGTGCCTGGGCGAAGGCTTGTTCCGTCGTCAGGTTCCCACGCACGGGGGCACTGGTGCGGCCGGCGACCAGCGCGGGATCGATGACGATGATGCGGCCAGCCCGGCGGGCGATGCCGGTGAGTGTAGCGTCCAACGGTCCACCGGGCAGATCGTAGGCAGTGGCTTGGCTGCTGCCGCCCAACTGCGCCCAGGCCGCTTGATGGAACAGCGAACCCGTCAACGCGAGCAGAACTGCCAGAGAGAGTGGGTGCAACGGATTGGACGTGCCGTCAGGGCGATGGTGTGGATGCATGCGTTTCTCCGGAAAGCAAGTGGATGGCTGAAGTCGAGGTCTTCACTAGCCATGAACCGCGAGCGGAGAAAAGTGACAGAGGGATGCAAGAAAAATCAGCTGACGTCGATGCTCACCCACCAGCCGGTGCGCCGCCGGACGGTGATCGGCAGCGCGGCGGCAAGGGCGCTCAGCGTGCGTTCGCTGTCGTCGAGGGAGAAGCTGCCGGTCACCCGCAGGCGGGCGGCCTGCGGGGAGACCCGCAACAGGCCGGGGCGATAGGGACGCAAGGCGTCCACCACGTCCTGCAATGGACGATCGTGCACCTCGACAAAGCCGTCTTCCCACGCGCTGGCGGTCTGCGGCGACAGCGTCTCCTGCCGCACGCCTTGTGCGGTGAGGCGGGCGCTCCGGCCTTCGGTGAGCGTGACCGCATCGCCGTGCAACGGGGCGACCCGTACGTCAGCGTGAAGTACCGCGATCAGGCTGCTGCCCTCCTGCTTTCGCACCAGGACGCGTGTTGCCAGGGCTTGAACGCTACCCTCCGAGGTCTGAACGATGAAGGCGCGCGTGCCGGATTCCTTGGCAACATCGACGATCAGTTCGCCGGCCCGCAGATGCAGACGACGAGCCGTGCCGTCGAAAGCCTGTTCCACGACGCTGCGGGCGTTGAGCCACAGGCGGCTGCCATCGTTCAGAACGAGGACACGGCGCTCTCCCGTGCCTGTCGCGAAATCGGCACCGAGCGCAGACAGGGGGCGCTGCGCATGGGCCCATAACAGACCGCCACCTGCGCCCACGAACGCCAGCCCCACGCTACTGCGCAAGGCGGTGCGCCGCCCCGGCTGCGGCAGCAAGCTGCGGCGCATGGCCTGGCGCGGGGCCAGCCCGTCCGGCAACGCTTCCAAGCGGCCCAAGGCGCGGTCCATTTGCTCGGCGGCGGCGGCATGCCTTGGATCGCGCTGCCGCCAGGCTTCGAATTCCGCGCGTTCTGCCGCCGTGGCTTCGCCGGAGCGCAGTTGCACTGCCCATGCGATGGCCTGAGCGGCGATGGAATCGGTGGCATCGGGCGCCGCATGCAAGTTCTGCGGCAGACCACCTGAATCTGAGCTAGAGCGCCGCATAGCAGCGCGTGAGCGCCTGCGACATGTACTGGCGCACGCGGCTGACCGAAACGCCGGTTTCAGCGGCAATTTCGGCGTAGGTCATCCCGTCGAGCTGACTGAGCAGAAAGGCCCGTCGCGCCTTCGTCGACAGACCGTCGAGCATGGCATCGATGGCCACGAGCGTTTCGAGAACCATCGCGCGGTCCTCCGCCGATGGCGCGAACGCTGGTGGCACCTGCGCGAGTTCTGCCAGCCAGGCCCGTTCCAGCTTCTGCCGCCGGTGATGGTTCAGCAGCACATGGCGAGCCACGGTGGTCAGATAGGCCCGGGGCTCGTCCAGATGTGAAGGAACACGCGAGGTCAGCAAGCGCAGAAAGGTGTCTTGTGCCAAGTCGGCAGCACCATGGGTACATCCAAGCTTCTTGCGCAGCCAGCCCTGCAACCAGCCGTGATGGTCGCTGTAGAGCGTGTGGATATGCTGCTGCAGCACGACGACGTCGGATGGCACGGTGAATCGCTTCAAGCATCAACGAATGAGAACTATTCTTATCTTAACTTCTTTGTAGTCCTGTCCATTCAAGGCCAGCTGGAAACCATTGCCCCCCCGACGTGTGGGGCGTCCTCCCATGAGGCGCGCAGGTCCGTGACCTTCCGGTCGCGGACTTCTGCATGACTGTCGTCAGGCCGGGACGCGCGTCATGCGTCCCTCGTCCATGGCCTGTGCCCGCAGGCGCTCGTACTCCTGCGCCGGCACGGGCACCGCGTCGACACTGCCGAGGTCCTTCATCTGCACGCGGTAGGTTTCGCGCGCCGTGTAGGCCGCGAGGGCCGCAATGGCACAGATGGCCAGCGTGATCGAACCGACGATCAGCGGAATGTTCATCGCACCGGGGGGCGCGACGGCCACGAACAGCGCCGGCAGCATGGCGGTGATGGCGGTGCCGATGTTCTGCGCGATCGCCATGCCCGACACCCGCGTGCGCGTCGGGAACATCTCGGGGTAGAAGCTCGGGAACACCGCGTTGTAGCCCTGGTAGACCACGCCCCACATCAGCAGCGACATGACGATGGCCAGCGGCACGTGGTGGATGCTGATGGCATACAGGTAGCCGAAGGACAGCAGCCCTGCACCGAGCGCGCCGACGATGATCGGGATGCGCCGGCCGACCTTGTCCGACAGGTTCCCAACGAAAGGAATCACGATCACGGCGAGGATATTGCCCATCACCGGAATCCACAGATAGATGTCCTTTTCGAAGCCGATGCCGTAGCCGGGCTGCACCGCATAGGCCGCGCCGAAGATGGTGGCGACCACGGGGATCACGTTCATCAGCGAGCAGCACATCACGCGCAGCATGTCGCGCCAGCTTTCGGTCACGGCCTGGATCACCGGGGCCTTGGGCACCTGGCCGCTCTGGTCGACTTCGGTGAAGGCCGGCGTCTCGTGGACCTCGCGGCGGATGATCCAGCCGGCGATGATCACCAGGAAGCTCAGCAGGAACGGAATGCGCCAGCCCCAGCTGTTGAAGGCGTCCTTGTCCATGTAGTGCGCAAGCGGCAGGAACACGGCCGCGGCCAGGATCTGGCCGGCCTGCACGCCCTGCAGCGTGAAGCTGGCGAAGAAGCCGCGTCGCCCGAAGGGTGCGTGCTCGAGGATCATCGAACTCGCGCCGGAGATCTCGCCGGCCACCGCGAAGCCCTGGATCAGGCGCATCAGCACCAGCAGCGCCGGTGCCCACAGGCCGACCTGGTCGTAGGTCGGCAGCAGGCCCACGGCCACGGTCGAGAAGCCCATCAGGAACATGCAGACGATGAGCACGTGCTTGCGCCCGTGCGTGTCGCCCCAGTGGCCGAGCACGATGGCGCCGATCGGCCGCGCCACGTAGCCCACGCCGTAGGTCGCGAGCGACGCGATGATCGCGATCTGCGGGTCACCCTTGGGAAAGAAGATCTGCGGAAAGATCAGCGCCGCGGCCGTGGCGTAGATGAAGAAGTCGTAGTACTCCAGCGCCGAGCCGATCCAGCCGCTGGCGGTGGCCTTTCGGGATTGGTGCTTGCCTTGCGGCTCGCCGGGTAAGTGGATGCTGCTCATGGTTGTCTCCTGGTCGGTGATCGGTTGGTCATGACTGGGCCTGTGATGCCATGCGTGCGGGCGCGTTGATCGCGCCATACGCGTCGTAGTCGTCGACGCGTTGCACCACCTCGAAGAACAGGCCGTTCTCGAAGCTCTCGGTGTAGATGTGGAGGTAGTCGCCCGCGGGCGAGCGGTCGAACAGCACGCCAGCGGCGCGCATGCGTTCGATCAGCCCGCCGTCGAGATCGATGCGCGTGGCGAGGTCGTCATGGTAATTGCCGGAGATCGGCACGAAGGCCACACCGTTGGCGCGCAGGTGCGCCACGCTTTCGAAGATGTCGTCGCAACGCAGCGCGATGTGGTGCACTGCCCCGCCGCCGCTCCTGCGCAGGGTGCGCGCAGTGCGCGTGCGCTGGCTCAGCGACACGTTGAGCACCAGGCGCACGCTGCGATCGGCGTTGGCCACGCCGCGGCTGCGGATGAGGCCGAAGGGGTCGGCCAGCTCGAGGCTCTCGCCGGGCTCAAGGCCGAGCACGGCGCGCGAGAACAGCACCCAGGTGTCGAGCTGGTCGATGTCCAGGCCGAGCGCAACATGGTCGATCGCCTGCAGGCCGGCATCCGAGGCGCCGGGGCCGTCGTCGTCCAGCACAAAGTCCGCGGCGTAGAGCCCGTCGCGGCCCAGCGCGCTCGCGACGAAGTGCACCAGGTTGCCGCCCGGTGCCACGATGGCCGGCACCCGCACTTCGCCGGGGCCGACCGGGCTGTGGTGCGGCTGCGAGCGCATCGCGACGGCACGTTCCGCAGCGGCCTCCGGGTCGTCCGTGCGCAGGCCGAGGGCGCAGACGGAAGCGCCGTGCGCGTCGAAGCGCTCGCGCGCGAACGAGTCGGGCTGGGCATTGACGATGAGGTGCACGTCGCCCTGGCGGTACAGCACCACCGCCTTCGACCGGTGCTGGCCGACGCGGCGGAAGCCGAGCTGCTGCAGCAGCGCGCCGAGCGACGCGGCGGCGGCCTCGTCGACCGCGAACTCGATGAACGAGATGCCCGAGAGGTCCGGCAGCGGCGGCGGGCTGAACAGCGTGACCGCGCGGGGCGCTGCATCGTCCAAGCGCTCGCGCACCTGGCTCTCGAGGTAGAGCAGCGAACGCATCGCGTCGACGGCGGTGCGGCGGTTGGGCGTCTCGCGGAACACGTCGTTGAAGATCTCCAGCGACAGCGGGCCGGTGTAGCCCGCCTGCAGCGTCTTCTCGAGGAAGGTCACGACGTCGAAGTCGCCCTGCCCGGGGAAGGAGCGGTGGTGCCGCGCCCACTGCAGCACGTCCATCGCCATCAGCGGCGCGTCGGCCATCTGCAGGAAGAAGATCTTGTCGCCGGGAATGTCGGCGATGCCGGCCGGGTCGTCCTTCAGCGAGAGCGTGTGGAAGCTGTCGAGGATCAGACCGAGGTTCGGATGGTCGGCGCGGCGCACGATGTCCCAGGCCTGGCCGTAGCGCGAGGTGCAGCGGCCCCAGGCCAGCGCCTCGAAGCCGACGCGCAGGCCACGCTGCGCGGCACGCTCGGCCAGCGCATGCAGCTGCGCGGCGGCGCGCGCCGGGTCGTCGACAGCCATCGGCGAGGTGTTCGAGCAGCACAGCATCAGCCGCGCGCCCATGGCCTGCATCAGGTCGAACTTGCGCTCGGCGCGCTCCAGGCTGCGGCGGAACTGCAACTCCGGCATCGCTTCGAAGTCCCGGAACGGTTGGTACAGGTCGACCGACAGGCCGAGGTCGCGGGCGATCGCGCCCAGCGTGGCGGCCGAGCCGTTGAACTGGATGAAGTCGTTCTCGAACAGTTCGAAGCCGTCGAAGCCGGCTGCGGCAATGGCTTCGAGCTTCTGGCGCAGCGTGCCGCTGAGCGACACCGTGGCGATCGAGCGGTGCATGGTCAGTCGTGGCGGCGGGTGGTCATGGGTCGACTGTAGGAAGGCCCTGCCCAGCCGACAACGACTTGAGCCTTGGTTGCGATCGATGATCGACCGCATGCGGTCAGAATACGCACGAAACTCGGGTTACACCTAGGCCATGACCACCACCGACAACGCCGCTCCGATCGACCGCAAGCTGCTCATCGAAGGCCTGGGCAAGGGGCTGCGCGTGATCGAGGCCTTCACCGACGAACGCACCCGCCTGACGGCGACCGAGGCCGGCGAGCACGCGGGCCTGACGCGCACCGCCGCCCGCCGCTACCTGCTGAGCCTGGTGCACTACGGCTACGCCGCGACCGACGGCAAGTACTACTGGCTGCTGCCACGCGTGCTGCGGCTGGGGCAGGCCTACCTGGAAGGCGCGCGGGTGCCGCGGCTGGTGCAGCCCTACATCCAGCGGGCCTCGATGCAGTGCGGCGAGACACTCAACGTCGGCGCGCTCGACGGCCACGAGGTGGTGTACCTCGCGCGCAGCAACGCGCCGCGCATGGTGTCGATCGGCTTCCACCCCGGCGCGCGGGTGCCGGCGCACGTGGTGTCGCAGGGTTTCGTGCTGCTGTCGACCTTCGACGACGCAGCGCTCGACGCCTGGATTTCCGCGCACGACTTCGCCAGCTTCACCGGCGCGGCGCCGGTCGATGCGGCACGCTTCCGCGAGAGCGTGCTGGCGGCACGGCAGCTGGACTACTGGCAGGCCGAACAGCACCTGAACGTCGGCCTCAGCGGCCTCGCGGTCGCCTTGAAGGACCGCAAGGGCCGCTGCCAGTACGCGCTGAGCGTGACCGTGCAGCGGCAGGTCTATCCCGACGACGAACTGACGAAGAAGCTGCTGCCGGTGCTGCGCGAGGTCGCCGAGGCCATGCGGCCGATCATCTAGTGCGATTGCGCAGCGCAGTTCAATAGCGCAGCTGCGCGGTGGCCCGCAGTTCGTCCGGCGACGCGGTGCCGAAGCCGAAGAACTCCAGGTAGGCCGGGATCATCTCGAAGAGCATGTCGGTGCCCACCTGCACCGCGCAGCCCTTGGCCTTGGCGGCCTGCAGCAGCGGCGTGTATTCCGACTTCATCACCACCTCGCCGACGAAGGTGTCGGGGGCGATGCGGTCGACGTCGAAGGGCAGCGGGTCGCCCTCCTTCATGCCGAGCGGCGTGGCGTTGACGACCACGTCGAAGCCGGCGGGGTCCTTCGAGCCGGTGCGCACGGCCAGCGCCGGGTAGTGCGCCCGCAGACGACCGGCCAGTGCCTGCGCCGAGGCATCGCTGACGTCGAAGAGCGCGATCTCGGCTGCACCCGCGGCCGCGATGGACGCCGCGATGGCCGAGCCCACGCCGCCGGTGCCGGACACCAGCACGCGCGTGCCCTTGAACAGCCGGCCCTTGCGCTCGACGCCGCGCACGAAGCCCGCGCCGTCGAACTGGTCGCCCAGCAACGTGCCGTCGGGCCGCAGCAGGATCGCGTTGCAGGCACCGGCGATGCGCGCGGTCGGGGTCACCTCGTCCATCAGCGCCACGGTCGCGATCTTGTGCGGCATCGTGACGAGCGCGCCGCGGATGTTCGTCAGCTGGAACAGCGAGCGCAACACCGTGGCGTAGGCGTCGGGCTTCACGCCCATCGGCACCACCACCGCATCGATGCCCTGCTTGTCGAACCAGGGGTTGTAGATCATCGGTGCCTTGAAGGCTTCGGTGGGGTAGCCCAGATGGGCGATGAGGGTGGTCTTGCCAGAAATCATGAGGTGGATCGGGGACGGAGGGATGTTGGAACGCCGCGCCTCAAGGCGCGTGGTAGCGCAGCGGCTGCCGGATCTCGGCGTGCATCGCGGGCGGGTAGATGGCCTCGCGCAGGAAGTCGGCGTCCTGGCTCAGGGCGCGCGCGACCTGCTCGTAGCCGAAGTAGCGCAGGTAGTGCGGCATCTGCTGGATCAGCATCTCGAAGCCCGCCTGCGCGTTCAGGCCGCGCGCGCGTGCCGCCTGCACCAGCGGCGTGGGCTGGCCGCGCAGCAGGATGTCGAAGACCGCGGCGTGGCGCTCCATGCGCGCGACGTCGACCGGCAGGGCATCGCCCTCGTTCAGGCCGAGCGGCGTCGCGTTGATGACCAGGTCGTAGCCTTCCGGCGCATTGCTGTCGACGGCCGTCACGTCGGCATCGAAGAAGGCGTCGAGCTTGGCCGCCACACCCGCCGCCTTGCCGGCGGAGGTGTCGAACAGGGCGACATGCGCGGCACCGTCGCTCCCGCCCTCGCCGCCTTCGATCAACGCCACGCCGGCGGCGGCAGCGCTCACGCCCGCGCCCAGGATCAGCACGCGCTTGCCGCGAAACGGGATGCGGTAGTGGTCGAGCGCGCCGATGAGCCCTTCGCCGTCGAACAGATCACCCTCGAGCCGATCGTCGTCCATGCGACGCACCACGTTGACCGAACCCGCCACGCGGCCGATGAGCCCGCAGCCGTCCAGCAGGTCGAGCACCAGCGGCTTGTGCGGCGGCGCGATCAGCATCCCGCGCACGTTGCGCGCGAGAAAGGCCGAGGCGAAGAACACCGCGAAGTCGCGGCGCGGCACCTGCATCGGCAGCAGCACCGCGTCGATCTCGAAGCGCTCGAACACGGCATTGAACATCCGCGGCAGACGCACATTGCGCACCGGATCGCCCGGGATGAGATAGGCCTGGGTGTTGCCGCTGATGGTGGAGGTCATGGATCGTCTCGTCGAAGAATCGTCGGTCGCTGGGAACTGTAGGCCGGCGCGTGGGCCGGTGTCGAGACGGCACGCGTTCGTCCCGATCGATCATCGCGCGCATTCGGTCGCTGATCGACCAGTTCGAGGGTTTCTCCTGCACGCAACGCACGGACGACCGGAAACAACAAAGCCCGCACGGGGCGGGCTTTGCACAGGCAGAAAGGACGGCGCTTACTTGGCGGCGGTGTGGAAGCGCGACTCGGGCACCGTCTTGACTTCACCAGGCAGCGAGCTGATGTAGCCCGCCAGTTCCTTGAGTTCGGCGTTGGTGAACTTCTTGGCCTGCCCGCCCATCACGCCGTTGGAGCGGCCGAGCTGGGCGTGGTTCTCGACCTTGTACGACTTGAGCGCGACGAACAGGTAGTCGGCATGCTGGCCGGCCAGCTTGGCGACGGTGCCGTCGTTCGGCGTGTTGAAGTTGGCGCCATGGCAGGTGGTGCAGGCGTTGGCCTTGTCGCGCGTGATGAGCGCCTGGACGCGCTCGCTCGGCTGCTTGGCCGGGGTGGCGGGCGGTGCGTCGCCTTCCTTCACGCCGAGCTGCGCATAGTAGGCGGCGAGGTCGGCCATGTCCTGTTCGGTCAGCGAATCGGCGATGGCGCGCATCGTCGGATGCTTGCGGTCGCCGGCCTTGTACGCGGCGAGTGCGGAACGGATGTAGGTCGCGCTCTGGCCCGCGATCTTGGGAACCTTGTGGATCTCGGGGAAGCTGGCCTGGTAGCCGATGATGCCGTGGCAGCCCACGCACATGGCGGTTTTCTTGGCGCCGTCTTCAACCTTGCCGGTGACGGTCTGGGCCTGGGCGGAAACCGTCCCGCAAGCGACAGCGAGGGCAAACATCGTGGTCAACAACTTGTTCATTTTGCGCGCACAATCTCGTGGAGGAACAGTTTTTTAGATCAACATTTGATTATATGCGGGGGCTCCTTGCAGCCCCGTGCCTCGGCGACACCGCCGGCCGGCAACGCAGGATCGAATGGGCCGATTCACCCACTCCCCGCTCGATGTCATCCATGAAATTCAAGGGCTCCGACAACTACGTTGCCACCCAGGACCTGATGCTCGCGGTCAACGCGTCCATCACGCTGACCCGCCCCCTGCTCGTCAAGGGCGAGCCGGGCACCGGCAAGACGATGCTGGCCGAGGAAGTGGCCGCGGCCCTGGGCCTGCCGCTGCTGCAGTGGCACATCAAGTCGACCACCAAGGCGCAGCAGGGCCTCTACGAATACGACGCGGTGAGCCGGCTGCGCGATTCGCAGCTCTCGGACATCGATGGCGGCGAGCGGGTCAAGGACATCCACAACTACATCGTCAAGGGCGTGCTCTGGCAGGCCTTCACGGCCGACCGGCCGGTGGCGCTGCTGATCGACGAGATCGACAAGGCCGACATCGAATTCCCGAACGACCTGCTGCGCGAGATCGACCGCATGGAGTTCTACTGCTACGAGACGCGCGAGCTGATCCGCGCCAAGCACCGGCCGGTGGTCTTCATCACCTCGAACAACGAGAAGGAACTGCCCGACGCCTTTCTGCGCCGCTGCTTCTTCCACTACATCAAGTTCCCCGATGCGGACACGATGAAGAGCATCGTCGCGGTGCACTTCCCCACGCTCAAGCAGGACCTGCTCGCCGCGGCGATGAAGACCTTCTACGACGTGCGCAACCTGCCGGGTCTGAAGAAGAAGCCGTCGACCTCCGAGTTGCTCGACTGGCTCAAGCTGCTGGTGGCCGAAGACATCCCGCTCGAAGCGCTGCAGAGCAAGGACGACAAGGTCGCGGTGCCGCCGCTGGTCGGCGCCCTGCTTAAGAACGAGCAAGACGTGACACTGTTCGAGAAGCTGGTCTTCATGCAGCGCAACAACCGCTGAAGCCATGAACAACACGACGCCGCATCCGCCGCGCCAGTTGCTGCTGCTCGGCATCGCCCAGGCGCTGGGCTTCGTGGTCGGTGCATTGCTCGGCCGCTGGCTCGGCATCGTGCTGGGCTTCGATGCCTTCGGGCCCAACGGCTACGACGGCCCGGCCATGCTGGGCATCGCGCTCATCGGCCTCGGCGGCGGCGGTGGCGTGCAACTGGGTCGGGCGTGGTACCGGCGCAAATACGGAGATCCCAGAGTCTGAACATGGCATTCGTCGAACCCACCACCCTGAAGGCCCGGGGCCTCGCGCTCGTTCCCTTGGCGCTCGACCATGAGCCCGGCCTGCGCGCTGCGGCCGCCGACGGCGAACTCTGGCAACTGCGCGTGACTTCGGTGCCCGAGCCCGAGCAGACCGGCGCCTACATCGAGGCCGCGCTCAAGGGGCGCGACGACGGCCACCGTTTCGCCTTCGCCGTGACCGACGAGGCCAGCGGCACGGTGCTCGGCACCACCAGCTTCCACGACATCCTGCCGGCCGTGAAGCGCGTGGAGATCGGCTACACCTGGTATGCCCAACGCTGCCAGCGCACCCACATCAACACCACCTGCAAGCTGCTGATGCTCACCCATGCCTTCGACACGATGGGCTGCCGCACCGTGGGCTGGCGCACCGACAACTACAACTTCGCCTCGCAGCGCGCGATCGAGCGCCTGGGCGCCAAGAAGGACGGCGTGATCCGCGGCCATGCGCTGCGGCGCGACGGCACCACCCGCGACACGGTGATGTACAGCCTCACCGCCGGCGAATGGCCGGAGGTGAAGGCGCACCTGCTCTATTTGCTCGACAAGCCGCGCCCGGCCGAGCACTGATCCACGGAGGGTCCACGCATGCTGATCGACTTCTTCTACACCCTGCGCTCGGCCAAGCTGCCGGTGTCGGTCAAGGAGTTCCTCACGCTGCTCGAAGCGCTGCAGGCCGACGTGGTGGGGCCCAACTCCGACGACGCCTGCAGCCTCGACGACTTCTACTACCTGAGCCGCACCACGCTGGTGAAGGACGAGAAGCACTACGACAAGTTCGACCGCGCCTTCGCCGGCTACTTCAAGGGCGTCGACGTGCTGACCGACTTCACCAAGGACGTCCCGCTCGATTGGCTGCGCAAGACGCTGGAACGCGAGTTCAGTGCCGAGGAGAAAGCCAAGATCGAGAAGATGGGCTGGGACGAGCTCATGGAGACGCTCAAGAAGCGCTTCGAGGAACAGAAGGAGCGCCACGAGGGCGGCAACAAGTGGATCGGCACCGGCGGCACCTCGCCTTTCGGCCACGGCGGCTACAACCCGCAGGGCGTGCGCATCGGCGGCGCGGGCAAGAACAAGAGCGCGGTCAAGGTGTGGGACCAGCGCGCCTACAAGGACTACGACGACGGGCAGGAACTGGGCACGCGCAACATCAAGGTCGCGCTGCGCCGCCTGCGCAAGTTCGCCCGCGAGGGCCACGAAGAAGAGCTGGACCTGGACGAGACCATCAGCAAGACGGCCGCCAACGCGGGCTACCTCGACATCAAGATGCGCCCCGAGCGGCACAACAACGTCAAGGTGCTGCTGCTGATGGACGTGGGCGGCACGATGGACGAGCACATCCAGCGCGTCGAGGAACTGTTCTCGGCCGTCAAGACGGAGTTCAAGCACCTGGAGTTCTATTACTTCCACAACTGCGTTTACGACTTCATGTGGAAGAACAACCGGCGCCGCTTCTCCGAGAAGTTCGCGACCTGGGACATCCTGCGCAAGTACAACAAGGACTACAAGCTCATCTTCGTCGGCGACGCGACCATGAGCCCCTACGAGATCCTGCAGCCGGGCGGCAGCGTCGAATACAACAACGAGGAAGCCGGTGCAGAATGGCTGCAGCGCCTCACGCACACCTTCCCGAAGTTCGCCTGGATCAACCCGGAGCCGCAGGGGGTCTGGCAGTACCGCCAAAGCATCGCGGTCATCCAGCAGATGATGTCCAACCGCATGTACCCGCTGACCCTCCGGGGCCTCGAGGACGCCATGCGGATGCTGTCGAAATAACGACACACTGAAAAGTGCGGCAAAAATCCCTCGCGATTTGAGTGCTTTTTGTTACATTGGCGATAACGGCTTCATGGGGCGAGAACTTCTCCCGGTGGTTGCCCTTCGAGACCCAGCACCATGCCTGCCCTCGCCTCTGCCCTGCGCGACCCTTCTCCCCTGGGCATCGTCCGAACCCGACGGGCGGACTGCATCACGCTCCGCGGCACGACACTGCTGCTGGACGAACTGGTCGACCCGGCCTTCTTCACGCCTGAGGCGCGCCAGCGCCTGCGCGCCCAACTCGCCGGCGCGGCCCCCTTTCCCCACCTGGTCGTCGACGGCCTCTTCAACCCCGACCTGCTGACGCTGGTACTCGAGGAATTCGACACGCACGAGGATGGCGGTTGGTACGACGTGCAGAGCAGCTACGAGCGCACGCGCCGCTCGGTGCTCGGCGCCACGCTGGGGCCGGCCACGCAGCTCTATTTCGACCTGGTCAATGCCGGCTGGTTCACCACCTGGCTGTCCGACGTGACCGGCACGCCCTACCTGATCCCCGACCCGCTGCGCCACGGCGGCGGGCTGCACGAAAGCCGCACCGGCGGGAGCTTCGCCGTGCACCGCGACTTCGATCGCCATCCCAAGACCGGCCTCAAGAATGAGATGGTGTTCATCACCTATCTCAACCGCGGCTGGCAGCCCGAATGGGGCTCGGCGCTCGAGCTGTGGGATGCGAAGGACGGCCAGTGCGTCACCACCGTGCAGCCCGAGTTCGGTCGCACCTTGCTGATGCCGCACGGCCCCAGGAGCTTCCACGGCCACCCCACCCCGCTGCAGGCGCCCGACGACCGGCCACGTCGCTCGGTGGCGACCTACTTCTACACCGGCACGCCGATGCCCGAGCAAGATCTGGATCGCTCGATTTCCATCTTCATCCAGCCGCGCCGCATCGACGCCGCCAAGGCGATGCTGCGCCAGTGGGTGCCGCCGATCCTCTGGCGCCTGGCCAAAAAGGTCACAGGCCGCTAAGCGCAAGACGCGCCGCCGTCCGACGCGCCGCGGCCCGGAGCGTGCAGGAACTGCTGTCAGAATGCAGCGATGCTCAGGGTGGCTTCCCTTCAAACGCCGGCGTCATGGCCGGCGTTGCTTTTTGCAATCGTCCTTCTTCTGCAGGGATGCAGCCTGCTGCCGAAGAAGGACGCCGACACGGATACCAGCAAGCAGGCCGTGGTGGCCGATGCCCCGTCGACCGGCGATGCCTTCACGCTGGAGGTGCGCGGCCCGGATGACGTCCGCAACTACCTCGCGCTGCACCTCGAAATCCAGCGCTACAGCAAGATCGCCGACCTCGGCGCGACCGAGCTGTCGCGGCTCATGGTGGCGGCCGAGGCCAATGCGCGCGAGCTGCTCGGCACGCTCGGCTACTTCACGCCCACGCTCACGCTCGAACTGAACGAGACGCTCGGCGGCAAGGCACCGCGCCAGGTCGTGGTGACCGTCGACCCCGGCCCACCCACCCGCATCGGCGCGGTGGACATCGGCTTTCGCGGCGCCATCGCGAACGACCCCAGCGCCGCCGCACAGCGCGAGGCGATCCGCGCAGCCTGGACGCTGCGCACCGGCCAGCTCTTCACGCAACAGGCCTGGGACAACGCCAAGACCGTCGGCCTGCGCAGCCTGACGGCCAAGCGCTATGCCACCGGCAGCGTCGCCACCAGCCGGGCCGAGATCGATGCCGACAAGAGCGAGGCGAAGCTGGGCGTCAGCTACGACTCCGGCGCGGCGTACCGCTTCGGCCCGCTCGACGTGCGCGGCGTGCAGCGCTACAGCGCCGACGGCACGCGCCGCATCGCCCGCATCCCCACCGGCGCCGACTACGACCAGCAGAAGCTGCTCGACGCGCAGCAGCGGCTGGCCAGCAGCGGCTACTACGACTCGGTCTTCCTCACGCTCGACACCGAAGGCACCGACCCGCAGACCGCGCCCGTGATCGCGCAGGTGCGCGAGGCGCCGCTGCAGAAGGTCGTGGCGGGCGTGGGCTTCACCACCGACAGCGGCCCGCGCGTGTCGCTGGACCACGTGCACAACCAGATGCCGCTGCTGGGCTGGCGGGCGGTGTCGAAGCTGTCGATCGACCAGAAGACCCAGTCGCTGGGCACCGACTGGAACGCCATTCCCGACGACACCGGCTGGCGCTGGTTCGGCTCGGGCCTGCTCAAGCACGAAACCGCCGGCACCTACGACACCGACAGTGGCCGTCTGCGCGCCGGCCGTGGCCGCACCGGTGACCGCATCGAGCGCAGCCTGTTCCTGCAGTACGACTACGCGACCAACCAGGGCGAAGGCGCGCCCCCGTCCGCGTCGGCCATCAGCGCCAACTGGGGCTGGACCGGACGCTACTTCGACGACAACGCGGCGCCGACACGCGGCCAGGGGCTGTCGCTGGAACTGGGCGTGGGCCAGACGCTGATCGGCGAGCGCGCGCCCTTCATCCGCAGCTACCTGCGCTGGCTCGGCATCCTGCCCATCGGCACGGTGCAGGGCACCGATGGCGGTGCTTCGCGCAGCAGCCGCCTGCAGTTCCGCGCCGAGAGCGGCGCCGTCGTCGCCCGCGACAACGCGCAGATCCCGACCACGCTGCTGTTCCTGACCGGCGGCGACACCACGGTGCGCGGCTACAGTTACCGGCAGATCGGCACCGAGCGCAGCGATGGCGCCATCGTCGCCGGCCGCTACCTCGGCGTGGGCAGCGTCGAATGGCAGCGGCCCATCCTCTGGAACGGCAAGCTCAGCGACTTCGAGAGCGCGGTCTTCGTCGACGCCGGGTCGGTGGCCGACAAGTTCGGCGAGCTCAAGGCCAAGGTCGGCACCGGCGTGGGCGTGCGCTGGCGCAGCCCCGTCGGGCCGGTGCAGGCCGACGTCGCCTACGGCGTCGACACGAAGAAGTACCGGCTGCACCTGCGGCTGGGCTTCAGCTTCTAGGCACACGCGTGGCAACGACCGAGACGCTCACCCCTCTGCCCGCGCCACGCCGGTCGCGCACGCGCCGCGTGCTGCGCGGCCTGGCATGGGCGTTCGTGACGCTCATCGTCCTGGTGATCGCGATCGGCGCCGGCGCGTGGTGGTGGCTGGGCTCCGACCAGTCGCTCGCCTATGCGCTCGCCAAGGCCGCGCACTACATGCCGCCCGGCCAAACGCTGCAGAGCCGCGACGTGAGCGGCTCGCTGCGCACCGGCGGCCGCATCGGCTACCTGCAATGGCAGAGCCCCACGCTCTCGGTCGAGGTGCACGATGCCGCGATCGGCTGGACGCTGAAGCCGCTGTTCCAGCGCAAGGTCCAGCTTGGCGAAGTCGTCGCCAAGGACGTGCGCATCGAGCGCCGCGGCCCCGCGCCCGACACCAGCGAGCCGCTGCAGCCGCTCGAACAGATCGTGCTGCCGGTGGATGTCGACCTGCCCTTCCGCGTCGGCACCGTCCGCTGGGCCGGGCCGCCGGTGGTCGAGGCCACCAACCTCGCCGGCCACTACATCTACGCGCAGCGCCAGCACACGCTGAAGGTCGACAGCGTCGACATGGCCGACGGCCACTACAGCGCGCGCGTCGGGCTGCAGGGCGATGCGCCGATGGCGCTCGACCTCGCGCTCGACGGCCGCGTACGCGCGCCGCTGGCCGAAGGCCGCAGCATCGACGTGCTGGCCACCGCGACGGCCAAGGGCACGCTCGCCGGCGCCGACGCCCGCCTGGCGATCGCCGCCGACCTGAAGCCCGCCGAGCAGGACGCCACCGCCCCGATGCAGGCACAGCTGCAGGCGAACATCGCGCCGTGGCAGCCGCAACCGGTGATCGACGCCAACGCCGACCTGCGCAACGTCGACCTCGCGCGCCTGTGGCCCACCGCCCCGGCCACGCTACTCAGCGGCCAGGTGCTGGCCGGCCCCGGCGCAGCCGGCAGCGGCGTGCAATGGCAGGCCAGCGCCGACATTCGCAACGCCCTGCCCGGCCCGTGGGACCAGGGCAAGCTGCCGGTCGAGCGCGTCGAGGCCCGCACCACCTACGACGGCACCACCTGGACGGTGCCCGGCGCCACCGTGCGCACCGGCGGCGGCCGCATCGACGCCGAAGGCGACTGGAGCCCTGCCCCCTTGCCCTGGGCCGTGCGCGCCACCGTGCGCAACGTACAGCCGGGCGCGCTGCACACCCAATTGGCCGGTGCGCCGGTCGGCGGCAAGGCCGAGCTTGAACAGCGCGACGATGCGCTGGTCTTCGACGTGGCGCTGCAGGCGCAGGGCACCGCGGGCAGCGCCGCGCTGCAGGGCCTGCGGCTCGACCGCGTTGTCGCGCAGGGCCAGTGGAAGAACGAGGTGCTCGACCTGCGCACGCTGCGCGTCGAGGCGGCACAGGCCAGTGTCGCCGGCACGCTGCAGGCCCGCATCGCCGAACGCGCCGGCAGCGGCGACCTGAAGCTGGTGCTGCCTGGCGGCAACGCCCAGGTCGCCGGACGGATCGCGCCGGCGCAGGGCCGCGGCCAGATCGACGCGCAGATCGACAACGCCGCCACGCTGCAGCGCTGGGTCGAAACGCTGCCGGGCCTTGGCAAGGTCTTCGCCGGTGCCAGCGCCGACGGCAGTGCGCGCCTCGACGCGCGCTGGGACGGCGGCTGGGAGGCCGTGCAGCGCCGGCTGCAGAACGCGACCACGCCCGCGCCGCGCGGCACTGCCGAACCCACCGTGCAGGCCACGCTGACCGTGCCGCGGCTCGACCTGCGCCTTCCTGCTGCTGCAGTGCCTGCCGGCAGCGTGCCGCCCCCGCCGGCGCTTCCCGTTCAGTTGCGCGGCCTGCGCGCCGAGCTGTCCGGCAGCCTGGCGCAGGCCACGCTGGCGCTGCAGGGCGAGGCGACCCGCGGCACGCAGAAGATGACGCTGGACACCCGCGCCAGCGGTGCGCTCGAAGGCCCCGGCCGCTGGCGCGCCGCGCTGGCCAGCCTGCGCGTGCAGGCCCAGGACAGCACCCGCCCCGGCCCCTGGACCGTGGCGCTGAGCGCGCCGCTCAACGCCAACGTGCGCAGCACCGCCGGCGGCCTCGAAGTCGACACCTCCGCCGGTGGCGCCACGCTGCAGGGGCCGGTGCCCGGCACCGTGCGCATCGACTGGGAGCCGGTGCGCTTCCGCCAGACCGGTGCCACCGGGCAGCGCGCCTTCCGCCTGCAGTCGAAGGGCCGCATGCAGGGCCTGCCGATGGCCTGGGCCGAGGCCATGGACAGCAACAGCTCGCTCGCCAGCATGGGCGTGACCGGCGACCTGATCTTCGACGGCGACTGGGACATCGAGGCCGGCGACGCCCTGCGCGCCGACCTGCGCCTGGCGCGCCGCAGCGGCGACATCCGCGTGCAGGCTGGCGAGGCCGCACTCGTCACCCGCATCGAAAGCCGCGGCACCGGCGCCAGGAGCGAGATCAAGATGGTCAGCGGCACCGGCAACGTCGAGGGGCCGAGCACGCCCGCCGGCCTGCGCCAGGCCGAGCTGCGCATCGAGGCGCGCGGCGAATCGGTGCAGGCCAAGCTGGTGTGGGACAGCATGCGCGCCGGCAACATCGACGCCACCCTCGGCACCCGTGTGCTGCAGCGCGACGGCGGCTGGCAGTGGCCGGCCGACGCGCCGCTGTCCGGTGCGGTCAAGGCGCGCATGCCGAGCCTGGGCGTCTGGTCGATGCTGGCGCCGCCGGGCTGGCGCATCGCCGGCACGCTCGACGCCGATGCCACGCTGTCGGGCAGCCGCACCGAACCGCGCTGGAACGGCACGCTGGCCGCCGACCAGCTCGCCCTGCGCGCGCTGGTCGAAGGGCTCGACCTGCGCGACGGCCGGCTGCGCGCCACGCTGTCGGGCCACCGTGTCGACATCACCGAATTCACGCTCAAAGGTGGCCGCGGCAGCAGCGCGCGCATCGCCGGCCAGAGCGGCAACGTCAGCACCACCGCGAGCGAAGCGGCGCGCGACGGCGGCACGCTGTCGGGCACCGGCCAGATGAGCTGGGGCGCGGTGCCCGCCGGCAGCGGCGCGTCGGGCATCCGCATGGACATGCGCGCCCAGTTGCGCAGCCTGCGCCTGCTGGTGCGCTCCGACCGGCAGATCACGGTGTCGGGCGACCTGCAGGCGGGCCTCGCCGACGGCCAGTTCACCGTGCGCGGCAACATCGACACCGAGCGCGCCGTGATCATCCTGCCCGACGAGAGCGCACCCAGCCTGGGCAGCGATGTGGTCGTGCGCTCCGCCGCCAAGACCGCCGAAGCCGCTGCCACCGCGCAGCGCGACGCTGCCCGTGCCAGCGCGGATGCCGCCAAGCCACAGACCGCGAAGGCACCCGACGTGGCCGTCACCTTCGATCTCGGCAAGGACTTCGCCGTGCAGGGCCGCGGCATCACGACCCGGCTCGAAGGCAAGCTGGACATCCGCAGCACGTCGCTCACCGCGCCGCCGCGCGTCACCGGCGAGGTCCGCACCGTCAAGGGCCAGTACCGCGCCTACGGCCAGCAGTTGGACGTCGAGACCGGCCTGGCGCGATTCAACGGCCCGGTCGACAACCCCTCGCTCGACATCCTGGCGATCCGGCCGAACATCACGCAGCGTGCGGGCGTGCAGGTCACGGGCACGGCCCAGTCGCCGCGCGTCAAGCTGTATTCAGAGCCGGTGCTGTCGGACGTCGAGACGCTGTCGTGGGTGGTGCTCGGCCGCGCGTCGGCCAGCAGCGGCGGCGAGTCGATCCTGATGCAGCAGGCTGCGCTCGCCCTGCTCGGCGGCCTCGGCAAGGGCGGCTCGGGGGGCAGCCTGGCGAGCCGGCTGGGCCTGGACGAGATCGGCTTCAAGGGCCCGAACCCGGGCGGCGAACTGCGCGAATCGGCCGTCACGCTGGGCAAGCGCCTGTCGAGCGATTTCTACGTCACCTATGAAAGCAGCCTGACCGGCATGCTCGGTACGCTCTACATCTTCTACGACCTGACCCAGCGCCTCACCCTGCGCGGCCAAGCCGGGATCCAGAGCGGCGTCGACCTGATCTACACGCTGAAGTACGACTGACGAACTGCTAAAGTCGCCGCTGCCCAGCGTCCTCGTAGTTCAATGGATAGAACGGGGTCCTCCTAAGACTCAGATACAGGTTCGATTCCTGTCGAGGGCACCAAGGCCAGACCAGGCCGGATCACCGACCCTGTAAAACCAGCAAAGTCTTGCCGCAGCGGCAACGTTATGCCGGATTTCAAACACGGCAACTTCAAGCCCCGCAGAGGTCGACTCAAACGCTGACCTGGAGCGCAGACGCATTCATGATGCGCGGGAGGCCAACTCCTCTGAACGTTCATTTCGCCCCGGCTTCGAGCGATCGCAAGAGCTGAGATGAGCCGGGAATCAAACCGGTACCAATCTGCGGTGGGCACCGGGCAGGACGTGACGCTGGAAGTCGTATCGCAAAACGCACGCGTCTAAGCAGCGGCGGTCGAACGCGAAAATTCAGCCTTTAGTCCTACATCGAGCAAGCCGCGCATGCGGGACAACGCAATGTGATTTTTTCACATTCTTTGACGTACCGCTCGTAAGCCGACCCATGCGACCTGATTTCGACTTCTTCGCCGTTTCGCGGCCTGTCCAAGCACCGAAGCTTGTCAGTTGTCCGGACGAGGCGAGCCCTTATTGTTTGACAACGTCACAACGCGTCGCGAAGCGCGCGCTGGACATTGCGGGCGCCTTATTTTTTCTCCTGAGCTTCGGCCTGTTCTACGTTGCCATCGCGTTGGCAGTGCGTCTGTGCATGGGTGGCCCGGTGCACTACTGGCAAAACCGTATCGGCCAGGGCGGGCGAACGTTTCGCTTCTACAAATTTCGTTCGATGGTGGTGAACGCCGACGAGATCCTGGAACGGCACCTCGCCGCGAACCCAGAAGCGCGCGACCAATGGAACGCATTCCAGAAGCTTGCTGATGACCCGAGGATCACGCCGCTCGGCAAAGTGATGAGGAAGTTCAGCATTGACGAGCTTCCGCAATTTTTCAATGTGCTCAAGGGTGACATGAGTCTTGTGGGCCCCCGGCCTTGCATGACGCGCCAGCGCACGCTCTACGGGCCACATTGGAACCGCTATTGCGAGATGCGACCGGGACTGACGGGGTTATGGCAGGTGAGCGGTCGCAACCGGCTTTCCTATGCCGCCCGCGTCGAGCTCGACATGACTTACGCATCGCAGTGGTCGCTTTGGCTGGACGTCAAGATTCTCGCGCGGACCGTCTGGGTTGTCCTCAGTAGCGATGGATCGTCGTAAAGAACGTGGCGCCGTGGACGGGCAGCGGCGCTTCGCCAGAAGCGGACCTTTGCGCCTTTCACGCGGCTGCGGCGATCAACTGGATCGTGTCCGTCGCGCTCTTCTTGGCATTTGTCTTGCCGTTCTTGGCGACCGTTTGCCCGCGAGGGCTGGAAGGCTTCGGGATCGCTTCCCAGGAGCTCCGTCATGACGAAGTTTTGCAGTTCATGCCATACCGAGAACCGCGACAGCGCGCGCTTTTGTCGCGGATGCACAGGCAGGTTCTCTGGCATCAAGACGCCCGCCACCGCGTTTGACTCCACGCGGCGCGACGCGGTGCTCGTCGCGGCGCCCCTGGAGACCCGGAAGATTTCCGCCCCGGCCACACGTCCATGGAAGGCAAGCGAATCACGCTGGCGATGGCTCCCGGTGCTGATGGGCATAGACGTGTCGGTGGTGTGGTTGGTGCTGGCACTGACCGTCCTGCAAGGCAGCTTCATGCTCTGGTATTTGACTCGGCCGACCCCATCGGCGTACTTGGAGAGTCCGACGAGGACAAACGACGAGCCCTCGACTCACTCTGCTTCGCTGGCGGTGGCGCCTGCGCTGCAGCTCGTGCCAGCGTCCAGCGCTCAGCCGCAAATTTCCACTGCTGCTGAACCGCAGTCTGCCGTTGAACCCCCGGCGCTCACGACGGCGCACTCCGCTGCGCCGGACATTCCCTCTGTTAGATCAGGCGCCTTGGACTCGCTGGACATGTCCGGTGTCGAGGCTTCTTCGCCTGCGAGACCAACGCCGGACGAGCGTTCCAGCCCACCCTCCCTCGACAGCGGTGCGGTACGCGGAGAGCCGGCGGAGTTGCCGACGCAGAAGGCACTCGTCCGACGTCAGCGCGTGGCCGCGGTACGCGAGGAAGGAGTGCGGCGACAGAGCTCTCGCACGGCGCCAGTTGCCCGATCACCAGCGCCGACCCGTCAGGAACCGGTGCCTTCGGCCGGCTGCGATGCGCGGCTCAGTGCCCTGTGTGGACCGCCGCCCTCCTCAGCCGAGGTTGCGCCTGCGGCATCAGGCAGCGCCGCCCCTTCGTCGGCGTCGGCCGGCGCCGCTGCCGCGACCAGTGGAAACCCGTTGTACAAGGTTTTTGACGCCCTGCGCACCCTTGGAACGGCGATGGCATCGAGCGGGAGTAGCGCCGCAAGCCAAGGCGCAGTCGGCGGCGACGGCGGTGGTGCGGCTGCAGACGCCGGCCTTGGCGCCGGTGCTGCCGCAGGCGCGAGCGCAGGTGGCTCTGGCAGCGGCGGCCCGGGAGGCGGGTCTGGAGGAGGCGGCGCGGGTGGCGGGGGCTCCGGAGGCGGTTCTGGTGGCGGAGGCTCAGGGGGCGGTGGTGCCGGAGGCGGTGGATCTGGCGGCGGCGGAGGGGGCTCCGGGGGCGGAGGCGGCGGAGGCGGTGGAGGCGGAGCTGGGGGCGGGGGAGCTGGCGGCGGACGCTGATCCATCGCGCAGCGCGCACCGCACCACGCGGACGACCTCAGGCGGCCGGCCTGGGCGCCGAATCAAGTTCGGCAAATTCGGGCCGGACGGCGGAACGAAAACCAGCGGCGGACCAGCGGCACGCTTTCACGTTGGTGGTCAAGCGCCACTCAGTGCGATGTCCGCGTGTCAGCCCTTCAGAACCATCACTGAAGTGCCGATAGAGACTCAAATTCATGAAGGAAGAAAACGCAATGGTCCAGGCGATTGGCTCAGCGGCAGCGACGCCTGCGCGCGGCGGTAACTCAGGCAGTCAGATCGCGGCGCTGCAGAAGAAGTTGGTCGTGCTGCAAAAGCAGATCCAGGACACGCAGTCGACCTTGATCGGCGCCCCTGAAGGCCCCGCGCGAGACGCGATCAAGATGCAGCTGGACCTGCTGGCGCAGCAGATGCAAATGATCCAGCAGCAGATCTCGGACCTGCAGCGCCAGCAGGCTGCAGCCAGCACCGCGCGCCAAATGGCACAGGTTCGCTCCCACGAGACCGAGCGGTCCAAGTCAGCCGATGCTGGGGAGGGTGCGCTGGGCACGCAGGTGGATATTTACGTCTGACCAATCGCCGGCAGCTTCCCCTGGACGCCGCGCCGAGGGCCAAGCATCGAACAGCTGCGCGTTCGCGCTCGCATGTGAACTACTGCGCACGTCTCGCACGAATGAATACTTTGGTTAACCAAATGTCAGCGGCGTAGCTAAACTTGGTGACATGAGTTCGCCATCACCGCACGAGAAAGACTGGGATACCAACTTCGGCTGGTGGATCGACAAGCCTCAGAGAGACGCGCGGCCCGCAGCGCGCTTTCGCACCTACGAACCGAGCCGGCCGCCAAGGCGCGACCGGGTCTGGGGTGAGGCGGCGCTCGTCGTCGGCCTGGCACTCGCCCTGGTGCTGTCACTGATCTCCCTCGCAACCCGGTCCTAGGCGGACAGGGGGGCAAATGAGATCTGCCCCAACCGATGGGGCTTGATCACTCGATAGCCGCTGCGCTCAATTGATGTTCGCCCCCGCCGCGTGGAACGGCTTGCCCGGCAGGTCGTAGCCGCCGCCATACTCGAAGGGCTTGCCGTCGAGCAGCGTGCAGCCCTGCGGCGCCGGGCAGATCGTCCACCCGTCCTGTGTGCCGTAGGTCCATGCGATGACCGGGCCGTAGAGGTAGTTGCGCACCGTCTTGCCGCCGTAGTCGGCCAGCGTGAGGACGTAGCTCTCGGTGCCATGGTTGGCAGCGTCGTCCGAGGCGATCGGATCCACGATGCGGCTGTCGGCCAGGGTCTTCACGGTGCGTGCGCTGCCGAAAGTCGCGTCGAAGCTCACCAGTTGCGCCTTGCGCTCGCCGCGTGAGGTCACCCAGTAGGAGCGGTCGTGCTTCAGGCCCAGCGGCCCGAAGAGCGCCGTGGTCTCGTTCCAGCCGCGCTCCTTGACGTAGGTGATGTCCGTGGGGTTCCTGCCGACCTCGACCGCGAACTTCTCGACGATGTCGGCGGGCTTGCCGACGGCCTTGCCGGCCTGGTCGAGGTAGGCGGTGCCGAGGTCGAACACCCGCAGCCGGCCCTCCTGCGTGGCGATGAAGGCGCGGTACGGCGCCGTGAGCCCCAGCTTGACGGCCGTGGGCCGTGCCGGCAGGTCGATCACCTTCACCACGGTCGGCACCTGCGCCGGTGCGGCGCTGAAGGCGTAGGGCCATTGGTTCGGCGCCTCGCCGCGGCTGGCGATCAGCGCATGCCATCTGGCCTGGTCCTGGCCGAGGTACTGGGCACGGTAGTACTGGAACAGCGGGCGCAGGTCGATGAAGGCAGCGCGCTTCTCGTTCTTGCTGATCACCACCGCCATGCCGGTGCGCGCGATCGCCAGACTGCGCTCGTCGCCGTCGAAGTACTGGGCCCGGCGCTCGGCGGTGTCGATGTCGTTCGCCCAGAAGTCGCGCACGATCTCGTAGTCGCCGTGGCTCTTGCCGGTGCTCACGCTGATCTCGGTGGGAGCCTTCAAGGTGTCGGGCAGGTCGACGTAGCCGATCACCTTGGCCGCGATGTAGTTGCCCAGGCCGGGGAAGCCGTGATACATGCGCCGGGCGCTGCCCCAGTTGCGTCCCCAGTCGCGTTCCTTGGCGGGGTCGCACCACTGGCAGCCATCGGCCAGCGCCACCACCGCAATCTGGCCGCGCACCGCCGCCGTGTCCCAGACGGTGACCAGCGCGAACTCGCCGCTGTTGGTGACCGCGATGGCGGTCGGCACCTTGCCGTCGGCCAGTTTCACCCGCATGCGGTTGTGCGCGGTGTTGGAGCCGACGCCCATCAGCCAGCCGTTGGCGAAGACGGCGATCGAGTTGGTGCACCAGCCGCCGCGGCCGTAGCACTTGCCCACCGCCACCGGCTTCTGGTCCATGGCGATGGTCTGCGCCGCGGCCTCGATGTTGCCGTCGTTGGCGCCACCGTCGCGCGCGAGGCCGTCGTAGGTGGTCCACGAATGCTCGGGCTTCACGGCGACCACGTCGTGCGCGATGCCGAACTGCTGCAGGCTGGCGACGCCGAAGTACTTCTTCGGGAAGAACGACGGCGGAGGCACCGCATCCGGCACGTAGGCTACGTTCACGATCGACGAGCTGAAGTCGCCCGGCTCCTTCGAAGTCGCGCGGCCGATCTGCCATGTGCCGCACCAGCCGCCGGGCGACACGCAACTGCGGTTGCTCCAGCCGAGGCGAACCGAGATCGGGTCATAGCTCTTGTCCGGCCGCTTGCCATAGGTCACCGTCGCTGCGGGATAGCCAAGGTCCGCGGCGCTCGGCCCGTAGCGATAGGCGATGCCGACCTCCGTGCCCATGGCGGCGGCCGTGGCACGGTACCTGGCCGCATCGACGCGACCGTTCGTCAGCACATCGCCGGGCATCTCCGCATCCGCCGGTCCGGTTCGCGCGGCAGCAGGGGCCTGGCCGAAGGCCGCGCCGACGGTGAGACAGGCCGCCAGTGAGACGAGCGCTTTGATCAGGGGCATGGCGCTCATTCTGCGGCCGGCATCGCTGCCGCTATCGCTTGTCCTTCACCCCTTCGGCGACCTGCGTCGCGTCGGTGCCCTGACCATCGCCCGCCTCGCCCGAACCCGGGTAGTCGCGGGCCTTGTGCTGTTCGCGGCCCATGCGGCTTCCGTCCATCGGGTCGTCCTGGCCGATGGCGCGGTTCTGCTCGATGTTCCGGCCGGAGGCAGGTCCGCGGTCGCCTGCGCGGGCTTCGTTCATGTCCTTTGCCGTCGTGGGTGCGGGAAGCGTCGTCTTGTCGGAGCTCGATGTCATGGCAGATCCTTTTCGTTCGGGTTGGATGCTCACGACCTTGACCAGACCTCGCGCGACCTCCAGCCGGAGAACAGGGCGTGCGCACGTAGGCAGGGCTCACCGGTCGGTTGTCAGTGTTCCATCTCCCGCACGAAGTCGACCAACGCCCGCAGCGGTGCCGGCAGGTGCTGTCGTCCCGAGAAGTAAAGGAACGGCCCCGAGAAGCTCGGCCACCATGGCTCCAACACGGGTTCCAGTTCGCCGCGATCGATGAATGGACGCAACCAATCCTCGAAGAGGTAGATGACGCCGCTGCCCGCCACAGCCGCGTCGACGGCGAGGTCGACGGTCGCGCCCAGGCCGACGATCAGCGGCCCGGTCGTGTCGACCTTGACCGATTCGCCGTCGCGCTCGAACTCCCATGCCGGCATCGCCCCGCTCGCGAAGCGTCCGCGCAGGCAGTCGTGGCCGAGCAGTTCGCGCGGATGCGCGAGGCGGCCGCGGCGATCGAGGTAGGCCGGCGATGCGGCGGCCGCGAAGCGCTGCACGCGCGGGCCGATGGGCACGGCGACCATGTCCTGCTCGAGCCGCTCTTCATAGCGGATGCCCGCGTCGGCCCCTTCGGCCAGCACGTCGACGAAGCGGTCTTCCGCGATCACCTCGAGGCAGATGTCGGGGTACTTCGCGAGAAAGGGCGGCACGATGCGCGGCAACACCAGCCGCGAGGCGCTCACCGGCACGTTGAGCCGCAGGCGGCCCGCCGGCTGGTCGCGAAAGCCGTTGACCACGTCCAGCGCCGCGTGCACCTCGCCGAGCGCGGGCGCGAGCCGCTCCAGCAGGCGCGCGCCGGCATCGGTCGGCGCCACGCTGCGGGTGGTGCGATGCAGCAGCCGAACCCCCAGCCGGGTTTCGAGCCGACGGACCGCATCGCTCAGGCGCGAGGCGCTGGTGCCGGCCACGCGCGCGGCGTTGCGGAAGCCACCCTCGCGGGCGACGGCCAGGAAGGCGGTGAGGTCTGCCAGATCGTCCATGGACTGTCCTGATTTCTGCACGGCCTGTGCAGATTGCAGTGGATTGTCGCGCAGTGCCTGCGCTCCTAGATTCATGACACACCACTTCCCGAAGGACCACACCATGACCCGCATCGCTTCCGCCGGCACCTACCGCCTGGGCACCCGCACCGTGAATCGCCTGGGCTACGGCGCCATGCAACTCGCCGGCCCCGGCGTGTTCGGCCCGCCCAAGGACACCCCCGCCGCGCTCGCCGTGCTGCGCGAAGCCATGGCCCTCGGCATCAACCACCTCGACACCAGCGACTTCTACGGGCCGCACATCACCAACCAGCTCATCCGCGAGGCGCTGCATCCCTACCGCGACGACCTGGTCATCGTCACCAAGGTCGGCGCCATGCGCGGCGACGACGCCTCGTGGCAGCCCGCCTTCTCCGCAGCGGACCTGGAACGCGCGGTACACGACAACCTGCGCCACCTCGGCCTGGACGTGCTCGACGTGGTGAACCTGCGCGCGATGTTCGACGTGCACGGCCCGGCCGAAGGCTCGATCGAGGCGCCGCTGACGGCGCTGGCCGAACTGCAGCGCCGCGGCCTGATCCGGCACATCGGGCTGAGCAATGTCACGCCGGCGCAGATCGAACAGGGCCGCCGCATCACGCCGATCGTCTGCGTGCAGAACCACTACAACCTCGTGCACCGAGGCGACGACGCCCTGATCGACCAGCTCGCCGCCAGCGGAACCGCCTATGTGCCCTTCTTCCCGCTGGGCGGGTTCACCCCGCTGCAGTCGGGCGCGCTCAACGACGTGGCCGCACGGCTGGGGGCGACGCCGATGCAGGTGGCCCTCGCGTGGCTGCTGCGCCGTTCGCCGAACATCCTGCTCATTCCCGGCACGTCGTCGGTGGCGCATCTCCGGGAGAACCTGGCGAGTGCGGCGCTCGAGCTCAGCGATGAAGACCTGGCGACCCTGAACGGCCTGTCGACGCGTCGCTGAAGCGATCGCCCCCGGCGCTGCCGGCGCCGGCCATGAACAGTTCGAGGCACAGCGGCGAGGCGTTCTGCCGTGCGGCGGCCGCCTCACTCGCATAGTCGGACAGAACGCCGATGCCGACTGCATGCAGGCAGCGTGCGACCGACGCGGGGCGCAGGCCGGCGCGCAGCTGACCGCGGCGGTGCGCGATGGCCATCACGCGACCGAGGCGCCACACGGTCTCGGCCAGGGCGCCTTCCACACGCGCCATGGCTGGCGCAGGCAGCTCCGACTCGACGCCATGGCGCAGCACGATCTTCACGGCGCGCGATTGCCAGGGGTCGGCCATGCAGCGCTCGATCTGCCGGCACAACTGCTCGCGCAACAGTTCGAGCGGCTGCGGATGCGCCTCGTAGGCCGCCACGTCGCCACCGATGTCCAGCGGCCAGCGCACGCCCTCGACGAGCTCGGTCACCAGCGCGGCCTTGTCGGCGAAGTGCCAGTACACGGCGCCGCGCGTGACGCCGGCACGCGCCGCCACGTCTTCCAGACTGGTGGTGCGCACGCCGCCCTCGGCGAAGGCCGCGAGCGCGGCCTCGAGCACGCGGGTACGGGTGCGGTCGGCTTCGGCCTTGGTGTGTCTCACCACGGTGCAAGCTCGGTGGGAGGCGGCGGCATGCGTCGCGTCGATCAAGGCTGCGCGGCGGCGGAAAGCGTCGCCACCGGCGTGCCCGTCGTCTCGACCCAGCCGCCGCCCAGCGTCTTGTAGAAGGTCACGAGGTTGGTGAAGCGCGACAGCCGCGTGCTGATCAGGTTCTGCTGCGCCGTGTAGAGCGAGCGTTGCGAATCGAGCACGCTGAGGTAGCTGTCGACGCCGCGCTTGAAGCGCGCGTCGGACAGGCGGTAGCTGTCGGCCGTGGCATCCACCAGCGCCTGCTGCGCCTTGAGCTGGCGCCCGAGCGTGCTGCGCTGCGCCAATGCGTCGGACACCTCGCGAAAGGCGGTCTGGATCGCCTTCTCGTACTGCGCCACGGTGATGTCGCGCTCGGTCCTGGCGATGTCGAGGTTGGCCTGGTTGGCGCCGCCGTCGAAGATCGGCAACGAGATCTGCGGCGAGAAACTCCAGCTGCCCGAGCCGCCCTTGAACATGTTCGACAGGCTCGCGCTGGAGCTGCCGGCCGAGGCGGTGAGGCTGATGCGCGGGTAGAAGGCGGCGCGCGCGGCGCCGATGTTGGCGTTGGCGGCCTTCAGGTCGCGCTCGGCCTGGAGGATGTCGGGGCGGCGCTGCAGCAGGTCCGACGGCAGGCCGGGCGGGATGCTGGCCAGCGGGTTGGCCGCGGCCGTCGCGCCGTCGGGCAGGCCCTTGGGCAGCAGGTCGTCCGGCAGGTCGGCGCCCACCAGCAGCACGAGCGCATTGCGGTCCTGCGCCACCTGCGCGGTGTACTTCTCGACGTCGACCCGCGCCGTCTCGACGCTGGTCTGCGCCTGCCGCAACGTGAGCGCCGAGGCCACACCCAGGTCGAAGCTGCGCTGGTTGAGCTTGTAGGTGTTGCTCTGGCTGGCGAGCGTGTCCTGCGCGAGCTTGAGCTGGTCCTGGTCGGCGGCCAGGGTGAGCCAGGCCGTCGCGACCTCGGCCACCAGGCTGATCTGCGTGCTGCGGCGCGCCTCGGCGGTGGAGAAGAACTGCTCCAGGGCCTGGGCGTTGAGGCTGCGTACCCGGCCGAACAAGTCGAGCTCGTAGGCACTGAAACCGAGCGTGGCGCTGTAGCTGTGCGAGACGGTCGGCTGGCCGCTGATGGACAGGTCGCCCGGCGTGCGGCTGCCGCTGCCACTGCCGCTGGCGTTGACGGTGGGGAACAGCGCCGCGTCCTGCACACGGTAGGTCGCGCGGGCCTTCTCGATGTTGAGCGCGGCCACGCGCAGGTCGCGGTTGTGGGCCAGCGACAGCTCGATCACGCGCTGCAGCAATGGGTCGGTGAAGACATCGCGCCAGCCGATCTCGGCCACCGGTTTTGTGGCAGTGCCACCGGTGTCGCCGGAGAAGGTGGTCGGCACCGGTGCGGCCGGCTGCTCATAGGTCGGCATCAGGCTGCAGCCGGCAAGGAAGGCGGCGAGCGCCAGGGGAGCCCATGTGAAGCGGGACATGTCAGACACCTTCCGAAGCGGCCGCAGCCGATTGGTCATGGGGGGCCGCCGCGCCCGGCGCGGCCGGCTTGCGCTGGTTGAACAGGCCCACTACGAGGACGAAGAACAGCGGCACGAAGAAGATCGCGAGGACGGTGCCGGACAGCATGCCGCCGATCACCGCCGTGCCCAGCGCGTGCTGCGCACCGGCGCCGGCACCGCTGCCGAGCACCAGGGGCAGCACGCCCAGGATGAAGGCCAGCGAGGTCATCAGGATCGGGCGCAGCCGCATGCGGACGGCCGCCAGCGCCGCGTCGACCAGGCTCATGCCCTCCTCGTACAGATCCTTCGCGAACTCGACGATCAGGATGGCGTTCTTCGACGCCAGGCCGATGGTGGTGAGCAGGCCCACCTGGAAGTACACGTCGTTCATCTTCCAGGTCAGCATCGCCCCGAGCAGCGCGCCGAACACGCCCAGCGGCACGACCATGATCACGGAGAACGGGATCGCCCAGCTCTCGTAGAGCGCGGCCAGGCAGAGGAACACGATCAGGATCGACAGCGCATAGAGCACGCCGGTCTGGCCGCTCGACGCCTTCTCCTGGCGCGACAGGCCGGTCCATTCGTAGCCGATGCCCGGGGGCAGCTTGGCCACCGCGGCCTCGACGATGGCGAGCGCCTCGCCGCTCGATGCCGTGCCCGGCAGGGCCATGCCCAGGATTTCCACCGACGGCACGCCGTTGTAGCGCTCCAGCCGCGGCGAGCCCGACGTCCAGCTCGCCTTGGAGAAGGACGTGAAGGGAACCATGGTGCCGGCGCTGTTGCGCACGTACCAGCGGTCGATGTCCTCCGGCAGCATGCGGTACCTGGCGTCCGCCTGCAGCATCACCTTCTTCACGCGGCCCTTGTCGATGAAGTCGTTGACGTAGCTGCTGCCCCAGGCCGCCGAGAAGGTGTCGTTGATGTCGGCCATCGTCAGG
The DNA here is from genome assembly GCF_030317205.1 of Variovorax sp. J2L1-78. Taxonomy (NCBI): domain Bacteria; kingdom Pseudomonadati; phylum Pseudomonadota; class Betaproteobacteria; order Burkholderiales; family Comamonadaceae; genus Variovorax; species Variovorax arabinosiphilus. The sequence goes on from NZ_JASZYB010000001.1 coordinate 2,795,089, forward strand.
CCCAGCGCGCCGGCCTTGTGCGGGTCGATCTCCAGGCGGAACTCCGGCGTGTCCTCCATGCCGTTGGGCCGCACCGCCACCAGGCGCTTGTCCTTCGACAGTTCGCCCAGCAGCTGGTTGCGCGCCTGCATCAGCGCCGCGTGGCCGAGGTTGCCCCGGTCCTGCAGCATCAGGTCGAAGCCGGTGGCGTTGCCCAGTTCGGCCACGGCCGGCGGCGCGAAGGCGAAGACCTTCGCATCGCGGATCGTCGCGAAGAAGGCGCTGGCCTTGGCCGACACGCCGGTCACGCTCAGCGCGTCGCCCTTGCGTTCGTCCCAGGGCTTGAGCTTGACGAAGGCGAAGCCGGTGTTCTGGCCGCTGCCCGCAAAGCTGAAGCCCGACACGGCGAACACACCGGCGACCGCGTCCTTCTGGTCTTCCAGGAAGTGGTGCTCCACCTGCAGGATCACCTCGTCGGTGCGTGCGGCGGTGGCGCCGGGTGGCAGCTGCATCAGCACGAACATCGTGCCCTGGTCTTCGTCGGGCAGGAAGCCGACCGGCAGTTTCATGAAGCCGAACACCACCGCCGCCAGCAGCACCGCGTAGACGACCATGTAGCGCCAGCCCTTGCCCAGCATGTGGCGCACGACGCCCTGGTAGCGGCCGTTGCCGCGGTCGAAGCTGCGGTTGAACCAGCCGAAGAAGCCGGTGCTCGCCATGGCGTGGCCCTTGGGCACCGGCTTGAGCAGGGTGGCGCACAGCGCCGGCGTGAGCACCAGCGCGACCAGCACCGACAGCGTCATCGCCGACACGATGGTGATCGAGAACTGGCGGTAGATCACGCCGGTCGAGCCGCCGAAGAAGGCCATCGGCACGAACACCGCGGCCAGCACCAGGGCCACGCCGACCAGCGCGCCGGTGATCTGGTCCATCGACTTGCGCGTGGCCTCCTTCGGTGACAGGCCTTCTTCCGTCATGACCCGCTCGACGTTCTCCACCACCACGATGGCGTCGTCCACCAGCAGGCCGATGGCCAGCACCATGGCGAACATCGTCAGCGTGTTGATGGTGTAGCCGAACATCGACAGCACGCCGAAGGTGCCCAGCAGCACCACCGGCACGGCGATGGTCGGGATCAGCGTGGCGCGGAAGTTCTGCAGGAAAAGGTACATCACCAGGAACACCAGCACCACGGCCTCGATCAGGGTGCGCACCACCTCTTCGATCGAGATGCGCACGAAAGGCGTGGTGTCGTAGGGCTTCTGCACCTTCATGCCCTGCGGGAAGAACTTGGCGAGCTCGTCCACGCGGGCGTCGATGGCCTTCACCGTGTCGAGCGCATTGGCACCGGTGGCCAGCTTGATGGCCAGGCCGGCGGCCGGCTTGCCGTTGTAGCGGCCGACGGTCGCGTACGACTCCCGGCCGAGCTCGATGCGGGCGACGTCGCGCAGGCGCACCTGCGAGCCGTCAGTCTGGGTGCGCAGCAGGATGTCTTCGAACTCCTGCGCGGTCTTCAGCCGCGTCTGCGAGGTGATGGTCGCGTTGATCTGCTGGTTGTTCGTCGCGGGCAGGCCGCCGAGCTGGCCGGCCGAGACCTGGGCGTTCTGCGCCGTGATCGCCGTCTTGACGTCGATCGGCGTGAGACTGAAGTTCGCGAGCTTGTCCGGGTCGAGCCAGACGCGCATCGCGTACTGGGCGCCGAACAGCGTGGTGTCGCCGACGCCTTCGACCCGGCTGATCGCGTCCTGCACGTTGGCCGCCACGTAGTCCGACAGGTCGGAGCCGTTCATGCTGCCGTCTTCGGACGTGAAGGCCAGCACGTTCAGGAAGTTGGTCGCCGACTTGGTGACCGTCACGCCCTGCTGCTGCACCTCTTGCGGCAACAGCGGCGTGGCCAGCGAGAGCTTGTTCTGCACCTGCACCTGCGCGGTGTCGGGGTCGGTGCCGTTCCCGAAGGTCAGCGTGATGGTGACCTGGCCCGAGGACTCGCTGGTCGAAGCCATGTAGCTGAGCCGGTCGAGCCCCTTCATCTTCTGCTCGATGACCTGGGTGACGGTGTCCTCCAGCGTCTTGGCGGAGGCCCCGGGGTAAGTGGCGCTGATCGCGACGGCGGGCGGCGCAATGCTCGGGTACTGCGCGATCGGCAGCGTGAAGATCGAGAGGACCCCGGCCAGCATCACGATGATGGCGAGGACCCAGGCGAAGATGGGGCGGTCGATGAAGAAGCGTGCCATGGCGGTCTTTCGCGCGGGTCAGTTCGACGCGCTGGTGGTGGTGGCGGCGGCCGGCTTCGGCGTCCACGCGGTGACTTTCACCTCGGCGCCCGGCCGGGCGCTCTGCTGGCCGTCGACCACGAGCTGGTCGCCCGCCTGGAGGCCGCTGCGCACCAGCCACTGGTCGCCCACGGCGCGGTCGGTCTCGAGCGTGCGGCGCTGCAGCTTGTTGTCGCTGCCCACCACGTAGGCCGTCGGCTTGCCCGCGTTGTCGCGCGACACGGCCTGTTGCGGCACCAGCAGGCCCTGTTCCTTCACGCCTTCCTGCAGCACGGCACGCACGTACATGCCGGGCAGCAGGTCGGCCTTCGGGTTGGGGAACACCGCGCGCAAGGTGATCGCGCCGGTGCTCTGATCGACCGTGACGTCGGAGAACTCGAGCTTCCCCTCCAGCGGGTAGGTGCTGCCGTCTTCCAGCAACAGCTTCACCTTGGCGGCGTTGGTGCCGGCCTGCTGCAGGTCGCCACGGGCCAGGGCCTGCTTCAGGCGCAACAGCGACGCGCTGGGCTGGGTGACGTCGACATAGATCGGGTCGAGCTGCTGGATCGTGGCGAGCGCGGTGGTCTGGCTGGCCGTCACCAACGCGCCCGGCGTGACGCTCGACTTGCCGATGCGCCCCGAGATCGGTGCGTCGACGCGGGCGTACGCGAGGTTGATCCGGCTGGTCTCGACATTGGCCTTGGCAGACGCCACGTCGGCCTCGCCCTGGCCGAGGGAGGCGGCGGCGTCGTCGTAGTCCTGCTGGCTGACCGCCTGGATCGCGACCAGTTCCTTGTACCGGTCCGCCTTCAGCCGCGTCGTCTTCAGGCTGGCCTGCGCCTTGGCCAGCGCGGCCACGTTGCTGTCGTAGGCCGCCTTGTAGGTGGCCGGGTCGATCTGGTAGAGCGCCGCGCCCGCCTTCACGTCGCTGCCCTCCCGGAAATTGCGCGTCTTGACGATCCCGTTGACCTGCGGGCGCACGTCGGCGATCAGGAAAGGAACCGTGCGCCCCGGCAGTTCGGTGCTCAGCGCGACGCGCTGCGGCTGCACCGTGAGCACGCCCACCACGGGGGTACCGGCTGCCGGCGGCGCGCCTCCGGGCGGCTTGCCGCAGGCGGTGAGCAGGCAGGCGGCTGCAAGCGCCGCGATGAGGGTCGAGCTGTAGGTGGCGACAGGACGCATGGCGATCTCCAGGAAAGGCTTCAGGACAAGAGCGGTTCGGCTTTAAACATACCGTACTGTACGGTAATGTAGGTTGACTTGACGACCCCGTCAAGCAATACTGAACACTCTGGTATAGAAATGAGGAGCCAATGAGGAGACCACCCCGTGCGCGTTAGAACCGAATCCAAGCGAGAAGCGATCCTCGAGGCCGCGTCGCAGGTCTTCCTCGAATCAGGCTTCGAAGGCGCGTCGATGGCCGAGATCGCGGCACGCGTGGGCGGCTCGAAGGCGACGCTGTATGGCTACTTCGGCTCGAAGGAAGACCTGTTCGTCGAGGTGATGCACAGCGCAGCCAAGCATCATTTCGAACGCATCTTCGCGGCGCTGGAGAACGACAGCGACGACCTGCCGCTGGCCCTGCAGCGTTTCGGCGAGCGCACGCTGGCCGTGCTCTGCCAGGAGTCGGCCGTCCAGGCACGGCGCGCGATCATCGCGGAATCGGGGCGCAGCGACATCGGGGTGCGCTTCTTCGAAGGGGGCCCGAAGAAGGGCACGGCCGAGCTCGGCCGCTTCCTCGCACTGCAGATGGAAAAGGGCAAGCTGCGACAGAGCGATCCGATCGTCGCCGCCCATCACCTGATGGCGCTGCTGGACTCGGAGACGATCACGCCTCGCCTCTTCGGCATCGAGAAAAAGCTGACGAAGGGATATGTCCGGGAGGCCGTCGGCCGGGCGCTGGAGACCTTCCTGGCCGGCCACCGGCCCTCGGGTGGCGCAGGCAACAAGGGATCGTGAAGGGCTTGCGCTCCATTGCGGGATGACGGGCGCCCCCCCCCCCCGGACGAAATCTAAGCCCGCATGCTGAGTTTTTTGATCCGCGCCATCGGGTGTTCTCCCTAACATCGACCTCATTCATCGAAATGAACGAGATGTCGAACGCCCTCCCCACCACCGACAAGAAGCCCCTGAACCAACCGTTGGGCGGCGACGTCGTACCGCGCTTCGCCGGCATCGCGACGATGATGCGGCTGCCGTTCCAGGAAACGTCCGACGGGCTCGACGCCTGCTTCGTCGGCGTGCCCTTCGACCTCGGCACCTCGAACCGTTCGGGCGCGCGCTTCGGGCCGCGCCAGGTGCGCAGCGAATCGGTGCTGCTGCGCCCCTACAACATGGCGACGCGCGCGGCGCCCTTCGACTCGCTGCAGGTGGCCGACATCGGCGACGTGGCGACCAACGCGTACAACATCTTCGATTCCATCGACCGCATCGAGACCGCCTACGACGCGATCATCGCCAACGGCTGCCGGCCGATCACCATCGGCGGCGACCACACCATCGCCTGGCCGATCCTGCGGGCGATGCACAAGCGCTACGGCCCGATCGGCGTGGTGCACGTCGACGCGCATGCCGATGTCAACGACACGATGGGCGGCGAGAAGATCGCGCACGGCACGCCCTTTCGCCGCGCCGTGGAAGAAGGCCTGCTCGACTGCCAGCGCGTCGTACAGATCGGCCTGCGCGGCACCGGCTACCACGCCGACGACTTCGACTGGTGCCGCCAGCAGGGCTTTCGGGTGGTGCAGGCCGAGGAGTGCTGGCACAAGAGCCTCGCGCCGCTCATGAAGGAAGTGATCGAGCGCGTCGCGGGCCCGTCGGGCGACGCCCCCGTCTACCTGAGCTTCGACATCGACGGGCTCGACCCGTCGTTCGCGCCGGGCACCGGCACGCCGGAGATCGGCGGGCTCACGGTGCAGCAGGGGCTGGAGATCATCCGCGGCCTGCGCGGCCTGAACCTGGTCGGTGCCGACATCGTCGAGATCTCGCCGCCCTACGACCCGCAAGGCACGACCGCCCTGGTCGGCGCCAACCTCGCCTACGAGATGCTGTGCGTCATGCCGGGCGTGGCGTATCGCAGCTGACGGCGGCCGCAGCGCCGCGCCTGCCACGACGCATCACGCGTCGCTGCGCACCTTGCCCGCGATCCATTCGGTGAAGGCCGTCACCAGCGGGCTGTCGCACATCTCCTTGCGGCACACGATGTAGTAGGCGTGCTTGGCCGGCACGCTGCGCTCGAAGAGCCGCACCAGCCGGCCTTCGGCCAGGTCGTCGCCCACCAGCAGGCTGTCGCCCAGCGCGGCGCCCTGCCCGTGCACCGCGGCTTCCATCGCGATGTGCGCGTTGCCCATCTCGGTCATGCGGAAACCCTCGACCGGCACACCGGCACTCAGCAGCCAGCGCGTCCACTCGGTGCCGCCGTCTTCGCACAGCAGTGGATGGCTGCGCAGCTCGTCGACCGAGCGCACGGTCAACTGGCCGTTGATCATGGCCGGGCTGCACACGGGGAACAGCTCCACATGGGTCAGCAGACGCACCTCGCGGTCGGGCCAGATGCCGGTGCCGTAGCGGATGCACAGGTCCACCGACGGCGAATAGACCTCCTTGTCGTCGTTCGACGCGATGATCTTCAACTGCACGTCCGGGTAGGCCGCGAGGAACTCGCCGATGTGCCGCGTCAGCACGCGCGAGCTCAGGCCCACCGGCGTGGACACGACCAGGTTGCCGCCCATCACCGGGTCGCCCAGCTTGGCGGCGGCCGACGCGATCATCTGGAAGGCCGAGCGCACCGACGGCAGCAGCGCCTCACCGTGCGGCGTGAGCTTCAGACGTGTCTTGTTGCGGCTGAAGAGCTGCACGCCCAGCGCCTCTTCGAGCGTGCGCAGCTGATGGCTGACCGCGCTGGGCGTCACATGGAGTTCGTCGGCCGCCTTCACCACCGTCAGGTGCCGCGCGGTGGCGTCGAAAGCGCGCAGCGCGTTCAAGGGCGGCAGCCGGTTCCTTCCGTTCTGTCGCTTCCCGGGTTCAAGCATGGAAATGTTCTTCTGTTTTCGAGGGGGCCGTCACGCATGCAAGGTTCAGGCCACAACCGGTTTTTGCGTGGGTTTCGAGCGTGCGGAGGGGCGAACGATGCTGAGATTTTTGATCGCCCATCCTCGCTTAATTCTCGGTTTCCAGCCCTCGGGTTCATCACTACGATCCGCCCATCTCTACGAAGGTCACGCATGGACGACAACCAAGAAGCAAGCTCGACGAAACGCCTCTGGGGCGCGCGCTTCAAATCGGAACCCTCCGCGGCGCTGAAGGCGCTGTCCCGGTCCGAACCGAGCTTCTTTCGCCTCGCGCCCTACGACCTGGCCGGCTCCCGCGCCCACGCCCGCGAATTGCAGCGCGCCGGTGTGCTCGATGCGAACGAGTTGGCGCAACTGCTGGCCTGTGTCGACGAGGTCGAACACGCCTTCGTCGCCGGTGACCTGCACCCGATCGAAGCCGACGAGGACGTGCACACCTTCCTCGAACGCGTGCTCACGCAGCGGCTCGGCCCTATCGGCGGCAAGCTGCGCGCCGGCCGCTCACGCAACGACCAGGCGGCCAACGACCTGAAGCTGTACCTGCGCGACAAGGCGCGCACGCTGGCCACGGCCATCGGCGACGTGCAGGCCGCGCTGGTGGCACAGGCCGAACAGCACATCGACACGCTCTCCACCGGCTTCACGCACCTGCAGCCGGCACAGCCGATCGTCTTCGCCCACCACCTGATGGCGCATGCCCAGGCCATCGGCCGCAACGTCGACCGGCTCATCGACTGGGACCGGCGCAGTGCCCGCTCGCCCCTGGGCGCTGCGGCGCTGGCCGGCTCGGCCATCTGCCGATCGCCGGAGCTGTCGGCCGCCGAGCTGGGCTACGACGCGTCGTGCGAGAACTCGATCGATGCGGTGGCGGCGCGCGACCACGTGTGCGAGTTCCTCTTCATCACCAGCATGCTGGCGGTGGAACTCTCGCGCCTCTCGGAGGAGGTGGTGCTGTGGTCGTCGCGGCAGTTTCAGTGGGTGGTGCTCGACGACGGCTACTGCACCGGCAGTTCGATCATGCCGCAGAAGAAGAACCCCGACATCGCCGAACTCAGCCGCGGCAAGGCCGGCCGCCTCATCGGCAACCTGGTGAGCATGCTGTCGGCGCTCAAGTCGCTGCCGCTCGCCTACAACCGCGACCTGGCCGAAGACAAGAGCGCGGCCTTTGACAGCATCGACACGCTCTCGCTGGTGCTGCCTGCCATGGCCGGCATGATCCGCACGATGCGCGTCGACGTCGACCAACTGCGCCGCCACGCGCCGCTGGGCTTCACACTCGCCACCGAAGTGGCCGACTGGCTGGCGCTGTCGGGCGTGCCCTTCAGCGAAGCGCACGAGATCACCGGCGCGCTGGTGAAATTCTGCGAGGCGCAGGACATCGAACTCGGTGCGCTGACGCCGGCCATGTTGGCCGAGGTCGATGCGCGCCTGACGCCCGAAGTGTTGAAGCACCTGACGCTCGAAGCGGCCATCGGCGCGCGCACCGGCCAGGGCGGCACCGCACCGGCGCGCGTCGCCGAGCAGATCGCGCGGCTCAAGGCCGTGCTCGACAAGCAGGCCGCCTGGGCCGCCGACTACCGGGGGCCGCGATGCTGAGCGCCGGCGGCAAGGCCCCCGAGGCCTTCACCGACATCTCTCAACTGGAGCATGTGCCACGCCGCTACTGGGGCCGGTACTTCGCCACCGCACTGATCGTGGTCGCGATCCTGTTCGTGCTCAACGCCTTCGCGCGCGGCAAGATCGAATGGTCGTACGTCGGCCGCTTCCTCACGGCGCAGTCGATCCTCACCGGGCTGGTCAACACCATCGTCATGAGCATCCTGGCGATGGCGCTGGGCATCGCGCTCGGCGTGGTCACCGCCGTGATGCGGGTGTCGAGCAACCCGGTGCTCAGCTGGGTGGCGCGCGGCTACGTGTGGCTGTTCCGCGGCACGCCGGTCATCCTGCAACTGCTGCTGTGGTTCAACCTGGCGCTGGTGTTCCCGACGCTCGGCATCCCCGGCCTGTGGGAAGCGAAGACCGTGAACGTGATGACACCCTTCCTCGCCGCGCTGCTGGGCCTGGGCATCAACCAGGGCGCCTACACCTCCGAGGTGGTGCGCGCCGGGCTGCTGTCGGTCGACGTGGGCCAGTACGAAGCGGCCAAGTCCATCGGCATGCCGCGCCTGCTGGCGCTGCGCCGCATCATCCTGCCGCAGGCCATGCGCGTGATCGTGCCGCCGATCGGCAACGAGTTCGTCGGCATGATCAAGCTGACCTCGCTGGCCAGCGTGATCCAGTTCGCCGAGATGCTGCACAGCGCGCAGAACATCTATTACGCCAACGCCCGCGTGATCGAGCTGCTGATCGTCGCCGGCATCTGGTACATCGTGGTGGTGACGGTGCTGTCGCTGCTGCAGTCGCGCGTCGAAGCGCGCTTCGCACGGGGCGCCGGCCGCGCCTCGGCCCGGCAGTGAACGCGATGAAAGCCGCAACGGAAAGCGCCATGGCCCCCATCGTCCGCGCGGTCGACCTGCGCAAGAACTTCGGCGACTTCGCCGCGCTGCAGGGCATCACGCTGGACATCGCCGCCGGCGAGGTGCTCTGCGTCATCGGCCCGTCCGGCTCCGGCAAGAGCACCTTCCTGCGCTGCATCAACCAGCTGGAGACCGTCACCGGCGGCGCGCTGTGGGTCGACGGCGAACTGGTCGGCTACCGGCGTGCGGGCCACAAGCTGCATGCGCTGTCGGAGAACGAAATCGCCCGCCAGCGCCTGAAGACCGGCATGGTGTTCCAGCGCTTCAACCTGTTCCCGCACCTGACGGTGCTGGAGAACGTCACCGAAGGCCCGCTGCGCGTGCAGCGCCGCCCGCGCGACGAGGTCGTCACCGAAGCGCGCGCGCTGCTCGAGCGCGTCGGCCTGGCGCACAAGAGCGACAGCTTCCCCATCGACCTGTCCGGCGGCCAGCAGCAGCGCGTGGCCATCGCCCGCGCGCTCGCCATGCGGCCCAAGCTGATGCTGTTCGACGAGCCCACCTCGGCGCTCGACCCCGAGCTGGTCGGCGAGGTGCTGTCGGTCATGCGCGACCTGGCGACCAGCGGCATGACGATGGTCGTCGTGACCCACGAGCTGGGCTTCGCCCGCGACGTGGCGACCCGCGTGATGTTCATGGACAAGGGCCAGATCGTCGAGACCGGCGTGCCCGCCCAGGTCCTGTCCGACCCGCAGCATCCGCGCACCCGCGAGTTCATTTCCGCCGTCCGCGGCTGAGCCCTCTCTTCACTTTCTTTGACCCACCGGAGCCCCACCATGACCTGCAGCACCATCCCTGTGTCGATCCGCCTCGGCCTTCTCGCCGTGGCCCTGGCCGCCGTCCTGCCCGTCGCGCAGGCCCAGAGCGGACGCGCCAAGGGCGCGCCCATCACGGCCGCCGTGGTGTCCAACTACCCGCCGATGGAGTTCAAGGACCCGGCCACCGGCAAGCTGACCGGCTTCGACATCGACATCGGTGAAGCACTCGCCGCCAAGGCCGGCACCACGATCAAGTGGGAAGAGACCAGCTTCGACCAGATGCTCAGCTCGCTGGCCACCGGCCGCGTCGACATCATCCTGTCGGGCATGACGGACATTCCGGCCCGCCGCGAAGCCGTGAAGTTCATCGACTACCTCAAGACCGGCCCGCAGTTCTACGTCATGAAGGAACGCGCAGCCGACTTCCCCAACATGGCCGCGCTGTGCGGCAAGAAGGTGGGCGCCAGCCGCCGCACCTCCTTCCCCGCCGAGATCACGAAGTGGAGCGACGAGCAGTGCGTGAAAGCCGGCAAGCCGGCCATCGTGGTGACCGGCACCGACGGCTCGGCCGACGCGCGCACGCAGCTGCGCCAGGGCCGGCTCGACGCCGCCGTGCAGGGTGGCGAAACCATGCCCTACATCATGGGCCAGGAGCCCAACACCTACATGACCGTGGGCAAGACCTTCGTCTTCCAGTACGTGGGCCTCGCGACCAACCGCAAGGACGAGGCGATCGCCGCCGAGCTCTCCGCCGCCATGACCAAGCTGATCGCCGACGGCACCTACGCGAAGATCATCGCCAAGTGGGGCCTGGGGGACTTCGCGGTCACCAAGCTGATCATCGACAGCGCCGACTGACCCCTACCAGACCGCGACGGCGACCACGATGAACGACAGTCTCTGGCCGACCGGCGTGCAGTCGGCGGTCGCCCTGGCCTTCGACGTCGATGGGCCGACCGGCGGCGCGATGCTCGACGGCTCGATCTGGCGCAACCCGTCGTTCTTCACGCTCGGTGCCTACGGGCCGTGGCGTGCCGTCGGCTACCTGCTGGACCTGCTCGACGACCACCGCATCCCCGCGACCTTCTTCGTGCCGACCTGGGTGCTCGAAACCTGGCCGGCGCAGATCAAGGCGATCGTCGACCGTGGCCACGAGATCGGCTACCACGGCCACCAGCACGAGGCCTTCTGGCAGCTCACGCGCGAGCGCCAGCAACAGGTGATGGCGCAGTCGCTCGCGCTGTTCCAGCGGCATCTCGGGCTCGCGCCGGCGGGCTTTCGCACGCCCTCGGGCGACTGGGGCGGCGACACCATCGAGGTGCTGCTCGACGCCGGCGTGACCTGGTCGAGCTCGATGCGCGGCGACGACCGGCCCTACGTCATCGACCATGCCGCGAGTGGTCGCCGCCTGGTCGAGATCCCTGGCAAGTGGGAACTCGACGACTACGCGTCGCTCGCGTACCAGCGCGCCCCCGACTACCCGGCCGGCCTCGACCGCATCGCGAGCTACGACACCACCTTCGACAACTGGCGGCGCGAGTTCGACGGCTCGCACCGCGACGGCCTGTGTCTGACCACGCTGTTCCACCCCAAGGTCTCGGGCAAACCCGGCCGCATCCTGTTGCTGGAGCGTCTGTTCGCGCACATGCGGGCCCAGGAGGGCGTGTGGTTCGCGCGTTGCGGCGAGGTCGCGCAGTGGTGGCGCGAACGGCACCTGTCCGCGGAAGGCACAGCATGAGCACGACTCTGGGCCGCTGGCCCGCCGGCAAGCGCATGGCCTTCGTCGTCACCGTCGACTTCTTCGACGACGCCGCCATCCTCGTGCAGGAGCCGCGCATGGCCGGCCGCGAGAAGAGCCTGTCGGTCTGGCAGTACGGCGCCAAGCGCGGCGTCGACCGGCTGCTCGACCTCTTCGACGCGCTGAAGCTGCGCACCAGCTGGTTCGTGCCCGGCCGCGTGGCGCAGACGCATGCGTCACTGGTGCAGCGCATCCACCGCGCGGGGCACGAGGTCGGCAACGCCACCTTCGCCTGCGAGAACTTCGACACGCTCACGCTGGCGCAGCAGGGCGACAGCCTCACCCGCACCCAGGCCGTGCTGGCCGACCTCATCGGCGAACGGCCCACGGGCTTCCGCGCGCCCTTCGGCAACTGGGCGCCGGGCTTCACGCAGCACCTGCGCGACGCGGGCATCGCCTGGTCGTCGTCGTGGCGCGGGGACGACCTGCCCTATTTCCATCCCGGCGCTGCCGACACGAAGCCCTTGATCGAGCTGCCGCTGCACTACGAGCTGGAAGACGAACCCTACTTCGCCTTCAACCTGTTCCCGCCCATCCCCGTGGGCCAGCCGCGCATCGCGTCGTACCGCGAGGTGCTGGGCAACTGGCAGCAGGACTTCGCCGGCTTCCACCGCTTCGGCCTGTGCCTGCCGTTGCGGCTGCACCCGGAGGTGATCGGCACGGCCGGCCGCATCGACCTGCTGCGCGAATTTCTCGTGGGCGCGATGGCGCATCCGGACGTGTGGTTCGCCACCGGCGGCGAGGTGGGCGCCTGGTGGCGCAGCCAGCACACCGGCAACGCACCCGGCCATCCGGTCGACGTGCTCGCACCCCTCCACCAGCCCAGCGTTTCATGACCGACAGCACCGCCCTGCGGCTCGCCCGCTTCTGCGCCGAGACGCGCTTCGACGACCTGCCCGACGACCTCGTGGCACGCACGACGCGCCACATCCTCGACACCGTCGGCGCCACGCTGGCCGGCAGCGCCGCGGCCGAACCGCGCGCGGTGCTCGGCATGCTCAGCGCCGAACGCAGTGCCGGCAGTGCGCCGGTCTGGGGCACTGCCGAGCGGCTGGGCATGCGCGACGCGGCCTTCGCCAACGGCGTGGCCGCGCACGCGCTCGAACTCGACGACACCGGGGGCTGCGACCACTCCGGCGCGGTGGTGCTGCCGGCCGCCCTCGCCGCGCTGAGCGCGCCCGGCCACGGTGACGTGCCGGTCAGCGGCCGCGACCTGATCACCGCCGTCGTGCTGGGCTACGACGTCGGTCGCCGCGTGCTCGAGGCCTGCGGCGGCTACTCCCCGCACAACGGCCAGGGCTGGCATTCGACCGCCACCTGCGGCACCTTCGCGGCGGCGGCTGCGGCCAGCAAGCTGCTGCGGCTGGACGCGATGCAGACGATGGCTGCGTTCGGCCACGCCGCCAGCGCCAGTGGCGGGCTCTGGGCCTTCATCCACGACGCCTCGCAGACCAAGCGGCTGCACGCCGGCCGCGCGGCCGAGGGCGGGCTCACCGCGGCGCTGCTGGCGGGGCGCGGCATCAGCGGGCCGAGCCGGGTGTTCGACGACGTGTGGGGCGGCTTCTTCAACGCCTTCGCCCCGCAGTCACGCCAACCCGAGGCCTTGCTGGCCGATCTGGGCAGCCCCTGGAAGCTGATGCGCTGCTCGATCAAGCCCTATGCCTCCTGCCGCAGCAACCACGCCACCATCGACGCGGTGCGCGCGCTGATGGCCGCGCACCCGGGTCTGGCGCAGCGGGTCGCGCGCATCGACGTGCGGCTGAGCCCCTTCGTGATGGACATGTGCGGTGGCCGTGACCTGTCGACGCTGTCGAGCGCGCAGATGAGCATGCCCTACGCCGTGTCGCTCGCCTGGGTGTTCGGCGACGCCGGCCTCGCGCGCTACCTCGCGCCGGCCCGGCGCGATGCCCGGCTGGCGGCCGCGATGTCGCTGGTGCACCTGCACGCCGACCCGGCCATGCCGGCGCTCGAGGAGCCGACCGTGACCATCACCTCGACCGGCGGCGAGACGGTGTCCCTGCAGGTGCCGCTGGCCCTCGGTGCCCCGGCCAACCCGCTGGACGACGCGGCCCTGCAGCGCAAGTTCGCCGAGCTCGCCGGCGTGGCGCTGCCGGCCGATGGCGTGGCCACGCTCGCCGAATCGCTGCTGCACCTGGACCGCCTCGCCGACGCGCGCGCCCTGCTGCCGCTGCTCGCGGGCCAGGCATCGCTGCACGAGCTCCTCTGCTGATCCCCCCTTCCCCCACGTCCTCGACCTTCCCCTCCGGAGCCCTCCCTTGACCTTCCTTCGCACCCTCGCCCTCGGCGCCCTCGTCGCCGGCGCCACCCTGGCGGCCCAGGCCCAGACCCTGCCGGAACGCATCGCCAAGACCAAGACGATCAAGATCGCGGTGAACGCCATCTACCCGCCGATGGAATACAAGGACCCGGAGAGCGGCAAGCTGATCGGCTTCGACGTCGACCTCGGCAACGCGCTGGCCAAGGAACTGGGCGTGACGCTCGAGTGGCAGGAGGCGGCCTTCGAACAGCTCATCCCGTCGCTGCAGACCGGCCGTGTCGACATGATCCTCAGCGGCCTGAACGACCGCCCGGCGCGCCGCGAAACCATGGACTTCGTCGACTACCTCCATTCGGGCGTGCAGTTCTATACGCTGGCCTCGCGCAGCACGGTGAATCAGCCGCTCGACCTGTGCGGCAAGACGGTGGGCACCAGCCGCAGCACGGCCTTCCCGGCCGAGATCAAGACCTGGAGCGACGCGAACTGCGTGGCCGCCGGCAAGCCGGCCATCACGGTCGAAGGCACGAGCGACAACGCGGCCGCGCGCGCGCAACTCAAGCAGGAGCGCTTCGAAGGCGGCGCGCAGGGCAGCGAAACCGTGCCGTACGCGATGACGCTGGAACCCGGCATCTACAAGCCGCTGGGCGCGCCCTTCGGCGGCGCGCAACAAGGCATCGCCTTCGCCAAGGCCGACACGCAGCTGCGCGACGCGGTGCTCACAGCCTTCAAGAAGCTGATCGCCGACGGCACCTACGCCTCGATCGTCGCCAAGTGGAAGCTGCAGGCCAGCGCTGTCAAGCAGGCCGCGGTGAACGGCGTCGCCGTGCCCTGAGCGACGGTCTGGCAGCATCGGCGGCCCGACACCCCTCGAAAGGCCCAGCCGATGTCCTGGCAATCCCCTTCACCACCGGTTCACGCGGACCCGCTCCGCCCGCGTGGGCCGTCGATGTCCGCCGAAGGCCGTCGGCTGGTGCTGCTGCTGAGCCTGAGCTACGCCGTCTCCTTCGTGGACCGAGCCCTGGTGGCGGTGGCCGGCGCGCCGATCAAGCAGGCCTTCGCGCTGAGCGACACGCAGTTCGGCCTGCTGCACGGGCTGGCGTTCGTCGCGATGTACTGCCTGTGCGGCATCCCCTTCGGCTGGCTGGCGGACCGGGCGGATCGGCGGCGCATCCTGGCGGGCGGCCTGCTCTTCTGGAGCGTGATGACGGCGGTCTGCGGGCTGGCGGATTCCTTCGCGCTGTTCTTCGTCGCGCGCATCGGCGTCGGCCTGGGCGAGGCCTGCCTGGTGCCCGTGGCGATGTCGATGCTCGGAAGCGCGATCCCGCGCGAGCACATGGCGCGGTCGGTGACGGTCTTCCTGATGGGGGCCACCCTGGGCAACGCCGCGGCGCTGATCGGCGGCGGGCGCCTGCTGGCCTGGATGGCCGACAGCACGGCCTGGGAGGCCTGGGGGGCGGCCTGGGTTGACGCGCCGGACGCCTGGCGCGTGCTCTTCGTCGTCGCCGCCGTTCCGGGCGTGTTGCTGGCGGTGCTGGCGCTGTGCATGGCCGAGCCGCCCCGCACGGCGGGCACGCCGCAGCCAACGGCGGGCGGCGGTCTCGCGGCCGCGGCCCGCCACCTGCGATCGCACGCATCGGCCTACTTCTTCCTCACGGCCGCCACGGCGTGCAGCGTCACGCTGGCACAGGCCCAGGCGGCCTGGATGCCGATGTTCTTCTCGCGGCGCTTCGGCTTCGGCAGCGGAGAGAGCGCCATGATGGTCGGCTTCATCTTCCTGGCCACCGCGCCCTCGGGGCAATGGGTGGGCGGCCGCGTGCTCACGCACCTGCAGCGCCGCGGTGCGCCCGCGCCGTCGAACCTCCTGCTCGCGGCCGCCGCCCTGCTGTGCCTGCCCGCGGCGGCGGTCTTCTGCCTGGCCGACGACCCGGACACCAGCCGCGCCGCCTACGCCGCCTTCAACTTCCTGGTGTTCTCCGCCACGCCCGCGGGCCTCACCGGCTGGCAACTGCTGACGCCCGACCGGGTGCGCGGCGTGCTCATCGCGCTGCTCGTGTCGGTGGTCACCCTGGTCGGCGTGGGCATCGGCCCGGGCGCCGTCGGCCTGCTCATCGATCGTGGCTTCGGCGACCCGCAGGCGATCCACCTGGCGCTGCTGTCGGTGATCGCGCTCGCCGCACTGGCGTGCGCCGTGACCGCACTCGCAGGTCTGCGCAGCGTGGCGCAATCGTCGCGAACCCAAGGGTGAGGGACAAGGCCTGAGGCCGCCGCGTCGACCGCGCTAGCGCAGGCGCATGCGCCGCCAGTTGCCCGGCGTGTCGCCCACCAGTCGCGCGAAGACGCGATTGAAATGGCTCTGGTCCGCAAAGCCGCAGAGCGCTGCGATGGCGGCCAGATCGACGCGTTCACCCAGCAGCAGCGCCTGGGCCCGCTCGATGCGGTAGTGCTGGCGCCACGCGTGCGGCGTCAGCCCGGTCGACAGCTTGAAGGCCTTGCCGAAATGGCTGCGCGACAGGCCGCAGGCCTGCGCCAGGTCTTCGATCGACAGCGTCTCGGCCACATGGGCCGCCAGCAGCTCCTTGGCGCGCGATGCCATGCCGGGCGACAGACCGCTCGCGGCCGGCAACGGGGCGCTGCGCTGCCCGCCGTAATGACCGGCCAGATGCGCGCAGACCGACAGGCACACCTGGTCGATGAACAGCGAATTCGCGACCGCCGGCATCGCGAGCGTGGCGGACAGGGCGCCCGCCAGATGCCCGACCACCGGATCCACGAGCCCCGGCTCGCACGCCAGATGCCCGACGCGCGCAAGGCCCGCATCGTCGGTGAAGCCATCGAGCGCGCGCCGCGGAATATGGAAGACGAGGGTCTCGTGCGGCTGCAGCAGGTTGGCGGCGTACTCGTCCTGCAGATTGACGATGCGCATCGATTGCGCGGCGTAGCCGCGCCGGAGCACGGGACGGCCGCGGCTCCAGAGCTCGTGGTCGGCCAGATCGTGCAGATAGACGGCCACGACGAACGCGTCTTCGGCAGGCACGGGCCGTGTCAACCCGAGGCGGTCGGCCCCGATCGACAGCCGGCTGACCGTCATGCGGGAACCCTGGATCGGCCGTGTGGACAGGGACGACACGGTGTCCAAGCCGATGCTTCGGGCAATCGGGTCCCGCGGGGCCGGCCCCCGTCGCTCGCCCGAGGCCTGTGGCACGCGCGCGACGTCCGCTCGGGCGGCGAGGCGGGTCGGGAGCGTGTCGCTGCAGGGCTGCATCGTTTGATCATTGCACGAGCGGCCATGCCCCGAGGGCCGTCAGGCAATACCGCGCGTCAGCGCTCGGCGACGCCCAGGTAGCGACGCACGTCCTTCGCCATCACGCCAGCCGCCGCAACGGCCGACCGCAGCTTCTGTTCGGTCACGCCGAGGATGCGGGTCCAGTAGCGCATCTCGTGCGCCTCGTTCACGTTGATGCGCGCCGCGTCGGCGGGGCCGCGCTCGGCTTTGTCGTCTGCCATCGGTTTCTCCTGATTTGAAGATCCCAGCGTCGCACGCCCCTGCGGCACGCGAGGACGGACAGCGGCGACGGCCGATGCAGGAAATCGGCGGTCCACCGACGCATGGGCAGTTGGCGTGCAGACGCCATCGCTCCCGGCTGACACACCATCGTGCGACCGGCCTCTACAGTCCCCCTCATGACGCCCTTCATCGCCACCGTCCTCGCCTCGCTCGCCGCGGCGGCCGTGTTCACGCTGTCGATTCCCGCCGGCGCCGCCACGGCCGAATGGGAATTGCCGTTCTACGCAGGTCGCTGAACGCAGGTCAGCGCCTCGCGGTACCCCTGCCGGGCCACACGGCCGGGCGGGAAAGGTGTTGTCGGCGCCTGACAGCGCCGTGTGTGCATCTCCGCCTATTGCGAAAATGCCGGCGCTGTGCAAGGGTTGCCCACTCATTTCTGGAGTGACGATGGGCGTGCAACTGTATCTATCTGCCGGCTTGGTCGGCCTGGTCTGGCTGGTCTGGATCGCTCTCAACTACCACGACCGCGAATCGATGCGGATGGCGCGCGAGGTCGACGACCGGCTGCGCAAGTCCGCCGAATTGCTCAGCACCATCCCCGGCAGCCTTCGCCGCTGAGGCGGCTTCGGTCCCCGCGCGACGGCGGGGCCATCCGCAGCGCAGGCAGTAGATAGAGCGCATCAACGCCGGCTGACGACCACCTCCAGGTACTCGCTCGGCACCACCATCGCGCCGGGGCCGGCGCGGTTGAGGCGCTCGAGCAACGCAGTCAGATCGCGCTCCAGCGCCTCCGCCCCATCCGGCGGCAGCGCGGCGAAGGCCTTGTGCACCGGGCCGTACCAGGTGCGGAACACCTCGAGGAAGTGCGCCGCCGACCGGTACCGGAACTGGAAGAGCCGGCGCGTCACCTCGATGTGGGTGGCCTGTGCGCCGAACAGCGCCTGCAGATGCGCCTCGGTGCCCCACAGCGACGGCGGCTGCACGCCGGCCGGCGGTGGCATGTGGCGGCCCAGCACCTTGAAGACCTGGCCGATGAAGCCCTCCGGCGTCCAGTTGGCCAGGCCGATGCGCCCGCCCGGCCTGCACACGCGCAGCAGTTCGCCGGCAGCACGGGCGTGGTCGGGCGTGAACATCACGCCGAAGGTCGACAGCACCACGTCGAAACTCGCCGGCGCGAAGGGCAGCGCCTCCGCGTCGGCGGTCTGGAACTGCACGTCGAGCCGTTCGGCGCGGGCACGCTCGGCGCCGCGCTCGAGCAGCGCACCCACGTAGTCGGTCGAGGTGACGCGGCAACCGCGCCGCGCGGCCGCCAGCGTGGCGTTGCCGTTGCCGGCCGCGACGTCGAGCACGCGCTCGTCGAAGCGCAGGTCGCAGGCCTCGGCGAGCTGCTCGCCGACGAGCTGCAGGGTGGTGCCGATGACGGCGTAGTCGCCGCTGCCCCACGCGGCCATCTGGCGCTTCTTGAGGGCCTCCAGGTCGGTCGCGGGGACGCTGGTGGGGGTGTCGGTGGTCATGGTGATCGTCTCCTGTCGAATCGTTGGATGGAGACCGGACTGTCGCGCCGCTGCGCCCTGGCGTCCTGTCTGCGCGTCGGCAATGCCTGCCCCATCGTCCAGGCGCGCGCCGCCACATGGCCTAGCCCGGTAGGGCCTCGCCTCCGCCAAGCGGCCTAGCCCGTTTCGGCCGTGGCCGCGTCGCGATGCACGTTTCAGAATGCCTGTTTCAGCACGACCCCGGAGGTGCCCCTCATGGCCCAAGACATCGCCGACGCCTTGCAGCGCGTGGCCGCGGTGCTGGAACGCCGGCCCGAAGCGGGGGTGCACGACGACGCGCCGGCCAGCGTGCGCTGGGACGGCGGCACGCGCTTCGTGGCCCGCCACCCGAACGGCGCCGAGGTGCCCACCGACATGCCGCGCGAGTTCGGCGGCGGCGGCGGCGAGGTCACACCCGGCTGGCTGTTCCGCGCCGGGCTCGCCAGCTGCGCCGCCACCTGCATCGCGATGCTCGCCGCACGCGAAGGCGTGGCCCTGCGCGCGCTCGATGTGCGCGCCGCGAGCCGGTCCGACACCCGCGGCATGCTCGGCCTGCACGACAGCGACGGCAGCGCCGTGCCGGCCACGCCGCAGGACCTGCAGCTGCAGGTCCGCATCGCCGCCGACGGCATCGCACCCGCGCAGCTGCGCGACCTGGCCGAACGCGCCTGCCGGCAGTCGCCGGTGCCCTGCGCGGTGCAGACCGCGCTGCCGCTCGACCTGCGCATCGCCGCAGGCGGTTGAGCACGAGGACGCCGATGGATGCGCTGTCGGAGACGCTGCGCGTCGTGCGCCTGGTCGGCGCCATCTTCATCAACGCGCGCTTCACCGCGCCGTGGTGCTACCAGTCGCCGCATGCCGACCAGGCCGCGCCCTTTCTCGAACCCGGTGCCGAGCGCGTCGTCATCTTCCATCTCATCACTGAAGGCGAATGCTTCGTCGAGATGGGCCATGCGCCGCCGGCCCGGCTGGTGGCCGGCGACGCGGTGATCTTTCCGCAGGGCCATGCGCACCGCATGGCGTCGGAGCCCGGCCTGCCACCGGCCAGCGGCGCGCGGCTCGACGCGGTGCTGGCGCGCCGGCCGCGCACGCTGGCCTACGGCGGCGGCGGGCCGACCACGCGGCTGGTCTGCGGCTACCTCGCGTGCGACGCACGGCTCGCACGGCTGCTGCTCAACGGCCTGCCCTCGCTGGTGAAGGTGAATGTGCGCGGCTCCCCGGCCGGCGCCTGGCTCGAGGCCTCCGTGCGCTACGCGCTGGCCGAAGCGCGATCGCCGGACCGGCCGGGCGGCGCAGGCGTGCTCGCGAAGCTGGCGGAGGTGCTCTTCATCGAGGTGCTGCGGCTCTACATGAACGAACAGGCCGAAGGCCGCACCGGCTGGCTGGCCGGCGTGAACGACCGCGTCGTCGGCACCGCGCTCAAGGCGATGCACGCCCGCCCCGGCCATCCGTGGACGCTGGACGAACTGGCGCGCACCGCGAGCAGCTCGCGCTCGGTGCTGGCCGAACGCTTCCAGCAGCTGGTCGGCAGCTCGCCGATGCAGTACCTCACGCAATGGCGCATGGTGATCGCGGCCAACCTGCTGCGCGGCAGCAACGCACCGCTGGCCGCGATCGCCGAAGACGTGGGCTACCAGACCGACACGGCCTTCAGCCGCGCCTTCCGCCGCGAGTACGGCGCGCCGCCGGCGGCGTGGCGGCGCAGCCAGCTGCAGGCAGCGCGCTAGGCCGCCGCCAACTGTGCAGGCGCTGCCGCCGCAGCAGCGCGCAGCGCGTCGATCTGCTCGGCCAGGTACGCCGCATCCCGCGCCACGCCCGAGAAGCGGCCCGAGCCCCAGGTGTGCAGCCACGGCAGTCCGAGGAAGTAGAGCCCCGGCACCTGCGTCACGCCGCGCAGGTGCACCGGCTCGCCGCGGCCGTTGAACACCGGCGCGTCGACCCAGGCGAAGTCGGGCAGGAAGCCGATGCACCACACGACGCTGGTGATGCCCGACTCGCGCAGGCTCAGCGCGGTGCGCTCTTCCTTCGGCGCCCACACCGGTTCGTAGACGCTGCCGGGCGGCGCGTCGATGCCGTTGGCGGCGATGAACTTGTCGATCGACGCATTGATGCCGTTGAAGATCTGGTCGGCATGGTCGAGGTTGGCGCGCAGGTTGGGCTGGAACTGCAGCGTGTCGCCGTCGAGCCCGGTCATCAGGCCGTAGAGCTCCATGCCTTCGAGCGCGAAGCGGCGCAGGTCGATGTCGCGCCCACCGTCGCGGCCGGTCACGTAATGGTTGGTGTTGTCGCGCACGCCTTCGCGCAGCGGATGCTGCGTCACCGGCATGTCGTAGTAGTTCATGTCGGCCAGCCAATCGACCACGTCCTTGCCGCGGTAGAAGCGTGCGCAGCGCGGCGCGTTGCCGGTGGCCAGGTAGACCTTGCGCCCGGCCAGGTGCAGGTCTTCGGCGATCTGCGCGCCCGACTGGCCGCAGCCCACCACCAGCACCGCGCCCTCGGGCAATTGCGCGGGGTTGCGGTACTGCGCGGAGTGGTACTGCACGATCGACGGCGGCAGCTTCTCGGCCATGCGCGGCACCACCGGCTTGTGATAACCCCCCGAGGCCACCACCACCTGGTCGGCGGTGAAGCGGCCGGCGCTGGTGTCGATGGTGTAGCGGTCCGCCTCGCCGGCCCTCGACACCTTCTCGACCGTCACGCCCTCGATGGCCGGCGCCTGCACCTGCTCGACGAAGCCGGCGAGCCAGGCGTTGATCTCGTCCTTCACCATGAAGCCGTGCGGGTCGCTGCCGCTGTACGACCAGCCCGGCAGGTTGCACTGCCAGTTGGGCGTGACGAGGCAGAACGAATCCCAGCGCTGGCTGCGCCACGAATGCACCAGCGTGCGCTTCTCGATCACGAGATGGTCGATGCCGCGCTGCTGTAGGCAGTGGCTCAGCGACAGGCCGGACTGGCCGCCGCCGACGATGACGACGCTGTAGTGGGTGGTCTTGGGGGTCATGGGGTGTCCTTGAAGGGATGTCAGTCGAACGCGACGACGGTGACCTGCGCGTCGGGCTGGCCGGTGAAGCGGGTGGCGATCTGCTCGATCTCCGCGAGCTGGTCCATCGCCTGCGAGCAGGCGAAGCCGAACTTGGCGCGCACCCGTTCCGAGGCGATGCCCAGCGCCTCGCGCGTGCGGCCGAGGAAGTCGGGCAGCGGGTAGGCCTGGCCGGGTGTCAGAAAGTCCTGCACGACAAGCGAAGGCGAATAGCAGCGGGTCTCGCTCTGGTCGGGCCAGCGGACGTGGAAATGCATGACGGGCATGGGAGGGGTCCTCAACACAGGTGGGTTCGTGCGGCGGCCGCGGTGGCGCCTTGCGACAGGCCCTCGCGATAGAGCTGCACATGGCGGGCCGCACTCGCGGCCCAGCTGAAGGTCTCGCCGAGGCGTGTGGCGCTCGCCGCGATGCGCACCGGCGAACGCGATGCCAGCGCCGACTGCAGCGCTTCGGCGATCGAGGCCGACTTCAACGGATCGGCCCAGTGGCAGTCGCCGTCGCGCAGGTATTCGGTGAAGGGCGCGATCCGCGAGACCACGATCGGCACGCCGCTGGCCAGCGCTTCGAGCGTGACCAGCCCGAAGCCTTCGTTGAGCGACGGCATCGCCACCACGTCGGCCAGGCGGTAGAGCGCGGGGATGTCCTCGTCGGGCAGCGCGCCGGTGAGGACGATGGGCGCGCCGGGGCCGATGGGCAGATCGCTGGCCTGGGCGAGCGCTGCGAAGTCGCGCCTGTACTGCGCATGGTCGAGCAGGCTGGCGCCGCCGGCGATGACGAGCTGCGCATCAGGCCGATGCGCACGCAGCAGCACGAAGGCCTGGAGCAGGCGAAGCGTGTTCTTCCGTTCCTCCACGCCGCCGAGTGCCAGCACCACGGGTGCGCCGGTGCGGATGCCCAAACGCTGCGCCAGCAACGCATCGCCGGGCTGTCGCTCCGGGCTGAAACGCCCGCGCTGTAGGCCGTTGCGCACTTCCGCAGCCCGCACGCCATGCTTCGTCGCCAGCAGGTTCTGCCACAGCCGGCTCACGCAGAACACCTGCCGCGCGGCCCGGAAGCCGCGCGCCTGCCAGCGCATGAGCTGCACGTCGGCGAACACCTCCAGGTGGTGCACCGTGCGCACGAAACCGTCGATCAGCCCACGCTCCTGCAGGTTGGCGAGCGCATTGCCGCCGATGGGGTCGTGGGTGTGCAGCACGTCGAAGCGGGTGGTCGCGAGCAGCTCGCCGATGGACGCGGTGAACGCATCGATGCGCGTGCCGACCATCTCGACCATGTCGCGCGGCGTGAGGCCGACCGGGATCAGGCGCGTGGCACAGCGCACTGGGCGGAAGAACTGCTGGCCGGCCGATGCGGGTGCCATCACCGTCACGTCATGCCCCGCATCGTGCAGCGCGTGCGCGAGTTCGAGCGTGTGCACGACGCCGCCGCGCGGGTTGACCGAGTGCGTGAGCAGGCCGATCTTCAGCGGCCGCGAAGCCATGGATTCATGCACGGTGGACCTCGCCGACCTGGCAGATGAACGCGTCGGTGTTCAGGTCCCACAGCAGCTGCCGCTCGTCACCCTGGCGCAGCACCAGCGTGCGGCTGTCGTCGACCTGGCCGACCACGTTGCAGGCGATGTCGCGCGCCGAGAAACGCGTGAGCACCTCGCCCAGCGCCTCGGGCCGCACGCTCAGCACGAAGCCGAAGCTGGGGAAGGACGTGAGCCAGCGCAGCAGCGGCACGCCCTCGGGCCGCGGGATGGCGTCGAGGTCGATGGTCGCGCCGACCTTGGAGCATTCGAGCAGCATCAGCGCCGTGCCGATGGCACCGGCCATGCTGATGTCCTTGGCCGCGTCGCATAGGCCGGCCTCGGCGAGCGTGGGCAACACCTCGAGGTCGGCACGCAGGCGGGGGCCCGGCGCGGTGGTCGAGGCGTTCCAGTACGGGAAGGGTTCCTGGTAGGCGCCGCGCAGGTCGACCGCCATCACCAGCAGGTCGCCCGGCCGCGCGGTGAAACTGGTCAGCAGTTTCTTCGCATGGCCGAGGATGGCGACGGCGAGCTGCGGGCGCACGCTGCGGTTGTTGCTGTGGCCGCCGACGATCGGCACGCCGTATTTCGACGAGGCCTCGGCCATGCCCTGGAGCATCTCGTCGGCCGGCTGCATGCCGGCGCTCCACAACGCATCGACCACCGCGGTCGGCCGGCCGCCCATGGCGTAGATGTCGCTCACGTTGACCATCACGCCGGAGTAGCCGGCGAACCAGGGCATGCGCTCGATGAAGTCTTCGACCAGGCCTTCGATTGCGAAGAGCAGGTAGCCGCCGTGGCCGTCCGGGATGGCGGCACAGTCGTCGCCGACCGGCACAGCCTGCGCGAGGTCGGCGCCGCCGCCGGGCATCGAATGCCCGAGCGCGGTGACGATGTCGCTGATGTCGCGCTTGTGCGCGAAGCCGCGGCTGTCGCGCAGCGCGACGGTGAGTTCAGCGAGCGTCATTCGATGACCTCCGTGCTTCGCACTTCGGTGCGAGCTTGCTTGGGGCGGCCCGGCGCGGCGCTCATGCGCGGCTCCTGGCGCGCGAGACGAAGCCGCTCACCGGGTCGTGGCACGGCGGGTAGTACGCGAAGTCCGGCTGCATCTCGACGTGCGCGCGACCATGGATGACGAGCGTGCCGGTCGTGCGCCAGTGCAGCTTGCGGAACAACGCCTCGTTCTGCGCCTGCACGTGTGCCATGAAGGTGTGGGCGCCCTGTGCATGGGCGCGCGTCACGGCCAGCTTGATGAGCGTCGCGCCCAGATGGCCCTGGCTGCGAAAGGCCGCATGCACTGCCAGCCGCGAGCCCCACCACACGCCGGGTGAGGCTTCGTAGATGCGCACCGTGCCCACCACCTGGTCGGGCATGCCGCCGATACACGACATCGCGACCAGCAATTGCGCGTGGTCGTCGATCGCGTCACGGTCGTCACCGACGAAGACGCCCTGCTCAATGCAGAACACGACGCGCCGCAGCGCGTGCGCCTCGTCGCGCTCCCACTGCTGCGCGGCCTCGCGCACCAGGAACTCGACCGGCGCGTAGTGCGCCACCGGGTCGACGACGTCGTCAATGCAGCTCATGGCTCAGGTCTCGTACACGGAAAGCGAAGAGCACGCACCGCACTTCCCACACCCCGCCTTGATGTCGCTCGACCGCAGGTTGGCCGCGGCCACGCGCTGGCCCAGCGGCTCGAGGATCGACTTCATGAACTCGGGCGTGGGCGCAGGATGGTCTTCCAGCGGCGTGCCGCTGATCGGCACGAAGGGCACGACGAAGGGGTACACGCCCAGCGCCAGCAGCTGGTCGCAGATGTCGAGGATGGCTTCGCGCGTGTCGCCCAGCCCGGCCAGGATGTAGGTGCTGACCTGGCCGCGGCCGAACACGCCGACCGCCGCCTCGAACGCGCTCATGTAGCGCGAGATCGGCACGCTGGCCTTGCCCGGCATGATCTTCTCGCGCACCGATGGCGTCACCGCTTCGAGGTGCATGCCGAGCGTGTCGATGCCGGCCGCCTTCATGCGGTGAAACCACTGGTCGTCGTCTGGCGGCTCGCACTGGCCCTGGATCGGGATGTCGACCGCCGCCTTGATCGCGAAGGCGCTCTCGCAGAGGATCTGCGCGCCGCGGTCGGTGGCGTTGGGCGTGCCGGTGGTCAGCACCATGTGCTTCACGCCGTCGAGCAGCACGGCGGCACGCGCCACTTCGGCCAGTTGCTCGGGCGTCTTGCGCGCGATGGTGCGGCCGGCCGCGAGCGACTGGCCGATCGCGCAGAACTGGCAGGTCTTCCGGCGGCTTTCGTAGCGGATGCAGGTCTGCAGCACCGTGGTCGCGAGCACGTCGCTGCCGTGCAGCGTGGCGATGTGCGAATACGGCACGCCGTCGAAGGTCTGCATCTTCGTGAAGCGCGGCTGCTTCGGGAAGCTGATGCTGGCGATGGGAATCGTGCCCCGCGTGATGGTGCTGAGGCCGTTCGCATCGGGCGCCTGCGCCGTGAAGGGCGAGTTCCATGCGGTCGACGTGTGCACCGGCACCATGATCGTGTGGCCGTCGACGGTGACGGCCTTGTGGTCCGACGGGCCCGCGCCGCCGCGGCGGCTGGCCGCGCCGGCCGAAGGGTCAACCAGCCGCAACCCGAAGGACTGCAACTCGGTCATCAACTGGCGGCTGGACGGCGAGGCTGTCGTGGTCATGGGGGGTGCTTCCGTGAGGGGTGGATGAAACAGGCGAACCGGCCGGCATCGCGAAGGTGGTCGCGGCCGGGCGTTCGTTGATGGCCAGGCTCAGCAGTTCAGGCCGCGCGTAGTGGCCGACCGAATCCATCATTCGCTTGCGCTTGGTGATGAGCGCCATGTCGAGGTCCGCGACGAGCATGCCTTCGCCCTCGGTCAGCGGCGGCGCGAGGTGCTTGCCTTCGGGCGAGACGATGGCGGTGTGGCAGCCACCGCGCAGCGCCTTCTGCAGGCCAGCGTCGGGCGTGATGGCGGTGATCTGCGCATCGGTGAGCCAGCCGGTCGCGTTGACGACGAAGCAGCCGGATTCGAGCGCGTGGTGGCGGATGGTCACTTCCATCTGTTCCGCGAAGATCGGCCCGACCAGCGAGCCGGGGAACTGCGCGCAGTGGATTTCTTCGTGCTGCGCCATGAGGGCGTAGCGCGCCAGCGGGTTGTAGTGCTCCCAGCAAGCGAGCGCGCCGACGCGGCCGACCTGCGTGTCGACCACCTTCAAGCCGGCGGCATCGCCCTGCCCCCAGATCATCCGCTCGTGGTACGTCGGCGTGATCTTGCGGCGCTTGAGCAGCAGGCTGCCGTCGGCATCGAACACCAGCTGCGTGTTGTAGAGGCTGCCGTGGTCGCGCTCGTTCACGCCGAGCACGACCACCATGCCGTGGGCACGCGCCCGCTCGGCCACCGCCAGCGTGACCGGCCCCGGCACCACCACCGCGCGCTCCATGAGGCGGATGTGGGCGGGGCCCTGCAGCACGGGAGGCTGCACGAACGAGAAGTACGGGTAGTACGGCAGGAAGGTCTCCGGGAAGACGATCAACTGCACGCCCTTGGACGCTGCCTGATCGATGGCCTCGCACACCTTGTGCAAGGTGCCGTCGTGGCTCTCGAAGTCCGGCGCGATCTGCACGGCGGCAGCGCGGACGATGCGTGATGCACTCATGGCAGCGCCCGCCTTTACAGCGTCCAGGTGTCGAGGATGACGGCGCCGGCCTTCTTGTGCAGCAGCACGATGTCCAGCACGTCGAGCGGGTTGATCGGCTTGATGCCGGGGATCAGCGCGCCTTCGCCGTGGCCGTACAGGGCCTGCAGCGCGAAGCGGCAGGCGTAGACCTTGCCGCCCTCTTCCATGAACTTGACGATCTGCTTGTTGAAGTTCTGGTGGCCCGGGAAGGCTTCGTCGCCCAGCGTGGGGAAGCCGCGCTGCACGCCGAGCGTGACGCCGGGGCCGTATAGCAGCACCGAGGTCTCGTAGCCCTTGCGCTTCAGGCGCGTGGCCTGCAGCAGGTTGACGAAGCCGATCGAGCCTTCGAAGGCCACGGTGTGGAAGGTGACCAGCGCCTTCTCGCCGGGCTCGGCCTTGACGTCCTCGAAGACTTTCTCTTCGTAGTCGACGAGGTGTTCGCCGGCGACGTTCGGGGCTTTGGTGACTGCGGGCATGGGGTGACTCCAGTTGAAAGACGTTGGGATGGGTTGATTGCGCGCCCTTGTCTTTTGCATGCGATGTGCCACCCCGCCAGCGCGCACGTGCGATCAATGCGCGATCAATCAGCTGGCATGCGCCGCGCGGGCCCGAAAAAATATTTGCGACACCGTGGGGGGCGCTTTCCAACAGGCGCTGGCCTGGCTTTTCGCACCCGATTGATGCACCTGACGTGCAATCAATGCACCCGATCAATGGGTCTGAACGCACGCGATCAATGCATGCGGGCATTGGGACCACGGCACGCTTCATGCGTTCACCCCTGGGCATCGATGCAATCAATGGATGCGATCAACTCGCCATGATCAAGATCACCCAGCCCTGGCAGAAGCGCCTCGAAGCCAGCGACAAGCCGGCCTACCTGCTGCTCGCCGACCTCATCGCCGAGGACATCCGCACCGGCCGCCTGACCGCGCGCGACAAGCTGCCGACGCTGCGCGATCTGGCGGCCGAGCTGAGGCTGAACTACACGACGGTGGCGCGCGGCTACGCGGAGGCGCGCAAGCGCGGGCTGATCGACTCGCGCGCGGGCACCGGCACTTTCATCCGCGGCACCAGCCCGGCCGTGCCGCTGCGCGGTGGCGGCGGTGCCGAGATGACGATGAACCTGCCACCCGAACCGCAGGATGCCGGCCTGCTCGACCGCATGAAGGAGAGCGCGGCGCGCGTGATGGCCGACACCGACGTGTACGACCTGCTGCGCTACCAGGACTTCGGCGGCACCGTGCGCGACCGCGAGGCCGGCATGCAGTGGATCCGCCCGCGCATCCCCGACTGCCGGCTCGACCAGATGCTGGTGTGCCCCGGCATCCACAGCGTGCTGGCCGCGCTGTTCTCGCAGCTCGCGCGGCCGGGCGAGCTGATCTGCGTGGAGGCGCTGACCTACCCCGGCGTGAAGGCGATCGCCACGCAACTGGGCGTGCAGCTGCACGCGCTGCCGCTCGACGAGGAAGGGCCGATGGGTGAATCCTTCGAGCACGCGTGCAAGACGCTCAAGCCCAAGGCGCTGTACGTCAACCCGACCATCAACAACCCGACCACCGCGACCATCTCCCGCGCGCGGCGCGAAGCGCTGGCCGACATCGCGCTGCGCTACGCGATCCCGATCATCGAGGACGACGCGTACGGTCTGCTGCCACGCCAGATGCCGCCGACGCTCGCCTCGATGGCACCGGACCTCACCTACTACATCACCGGCTTCTCGAAAACGCTGGGCGCGGGCCTTCGCAATGCCTACGTGCGCTCGCCCAGCGCGCGGCAGTCGCAACGGCTGGCAGGCGCACTGCGTGCGACGACCGTGATGGCCTCGCCCATCACCAACGCGCTGTCGACGCTGTGGGTGGAGGACGGCACGGCCGACGCGATGCTGCAGGCCATCCGCACCGAATCGAACGTGCGGCAGGCGATGGCGCAGAAGCACCTCGGCGCCTACGGCATGGCCGCGCCGAGCGAGAGCTTCCACCTCTGGCTGCCGCTGTCGTCGGCCTGGAGCATGGTGGAGTTCGCGTCGTACCTGCGCACGCAGAACGTGGGCGTGGTCGCGAGCGCGGCCTTCTCGACCGACGGCAACCCGCCCGAGGCCGTGCGCATCTGCCTGGGCGGGCCGATGTCGCGTGACGACTGCGACCAGGCCTTGCGGCTCATCGCCGACACGCTGGCGCATCCGCTGCACCCGCATGCGACGGTGATGTAGCGGCCTCGGCTGTAGGCAGGGGACCACGCCATTGGCATGCCTTCTCCCGCAGGCCGCACGGCGAGCACGCGCCTAGGCTGGAGCCTCACTCATTCAAGGCTCGGAGGCCTCCATGAAAAGCATCATTCTCTGGCTGTGCGGCGTACCGCTTGTCGCCATCATCGCCCTGAAGATCTTCGGCATCCTCTGAGCCGACCCGGTTGGGAAGATCCCTCCTCGCGACGCCGCAAGGCGTCGTTCTACAGCGCCCTTCGGGGCGCTTTTTTTTGGGTTTTCGGGGGGCGGGCCGAGGGTGGCTGCAGCGCTTCCTCCATGAAGCCGACCAGCGCCTGGACCCGCGCGGTGCGGCCCTTGCGCGAGGGCACCAGCAGCACGACCGGCGCGCTGTCGAAGTCCCAGTCGGCGAGCACACGGACCAGCGAGCCGCTCGCCACCGCCTCGGCGGCGTCCCATTCGGAGCGCAGCACCAGCCCCAGGCCCTGTTCGGCCCAGTGGCGCGCCACGCTGCCGTCATTGGTGACGAAGGCCGGCTGGATGCGCAGCGTCTCGCCGCGGCCGCCTGTCGACCCCTGGCCCGGGCGTACATGCCACAAGGTCACGTCCTCGTCGTTCTCGCGGATCGAGATGCACGCGTGGTAGGCCAGGTCGCGCGGTGTTTGGGGTGTGCCATGCGCACGCAGGTAGCCAGGGCTGGCACACAGCCAGCGCGCGTTGGACTGCAGCGTGCGCGCCACCCATGACGAATCGCGCACCACGCCGATGTGGACCACCGCGTCGGCGTCGTGCTTGTCGGGCCAGGGCGTCTCGCGCAGGTCGAGCTGCACGCGAAGACCCGGGTGCAGGCGCGCGAAGCGCGCGAGCATCGGCGCGACCCGCGCGCGCCCGTAGCCGAAGGGAGCCGCCACGCGCAGCGTGCCGGTCAGCCGCTGGTCGTCGCGCTGCAGCGAATCGCGCAGGCCGTCGAGCTGCGCCAGCAGCGCCTGCGCCTCGCGGCCGAAGCGCTCGCCTTCGGACGTGAGGCTCAGCCGGCGCGCCGTGCGGGTGGCCAGCGCCAGCCCCAGGGTCGCTTCCAGCTTGCGCAGGCGCATCGACAGCGCTGGCGGCGTGACGTCGAGCGAGCGCGCCGCGGCGCTGAGGGAAGGTTCGCGCAGCAGGGCCGCCGCGAGCTGCAGGTCTTCGATCTGGATCATTCAGCACAGCTTAACGATAGATGACCGTTCAGTGAACCACAGACGCTGCCGTCCGCCCTACAGTCGGCGCCATGCAAGCCACCACCTCATCCACCGACACCGCCCCTGCCTACCCGCGCGCCGTGCTGTTCGACCTGCTCACGGCGCTGCTGGATTCCTGGACCGTCTGGAACGCCGCCGCCGGCTCCGAGGCCGCCGGCCGCACCTGGCGCGCCGAATACCTGCGCCTGACCTACGGCTGCGGTGCCTATGTGCCCTACGAGCAGCTGGTGCAGGACGCGGCACGCAACGTCGGCCTCGCGGCGACGGCGCCGGAAGCGCTCGAGGCGCACTGGGATGCGCTGCCGCCGTGGTCCGGCGCCACCGACCTGCTCCATGCGCTGCGCCCGCACTGCAAGCTGGCCGTGGTCACCAACTGCTCCGAGCGCCTGGGGCGCCGGGCCGCCGCGCGGCTCGGCATCGAATGGGATGTCGTCGTCACGTCCGAGGCCGCCGGCTTCTACAAGCCCGATCCGCGGCCCTACCGGCTCGCGCTGCAGCAACTGGACGTGGCGCCGCACGAGGCGGCCTTCGTCGCCGGCTCGGGCTACGACCTGTTCGGCACGTCGGCGGTCGGCCTGCGGACCTTCTGGCACAACCGCGTGGGCCTGGCCCGGCCGGAGGGCGCCCCCACGGCCGAGCAGGAAGCGCCGACGCTGGCGCCGGTGCTGCCCTGGCTGCGCGGGTTCGGCCACGTGACGGCCTGACCCACATCCCTTTTCGTCCTGCCCTGGAGATCGCCATGCTTCGTCGCACCCGCTTCGTCCTCGCCCTGATGGCAGCCGGCGCCACCGCGCTCTTCGGCAGTGCCGCATCGGCGCAGCCGACCTTCCCGAACCGGCCCGTCACGCTCGTCGTGCCCTTTCCGCCCGGGGGGCCCAGCGATGCGCTCGCCCGTGCGGTGGCACTGAAGATGGCCGATCAGCTGGGCCAGCCCATCGTCATCGAGAACCTGGGCGGCGCCAACGGCGTGATCGGCCTGACGAAGGCGCTGAAGGCGCCGGCCGACGGCTACACCCTCGCGTTCGGCGGCATCGGCACCCATGTGGCCAACGTCGCGCTCTACAAGAAGCTGGCCTACGACCCGGTGGAAAGCTTCGTCCCCGTGGGCCCCGCGGGCAGCGCGCCGATGCTGCTGCTCGCGCGGGCCGACCTGCCTGCGAACACCTTGCCGGAGTTCATCGCCTGGCTGGGCAAGAACCGGGACAAGGCCTCGTACGGCAGCGCCGGCGTCGGCTCCATCTCGCACTATGGCTGCGTGATGCTGCTGTCTTCGATCAAGCAGAACGCGACGCACGTGCCCTACAAGGGCGTGGCACCGGCGATGAACGACCTGATGGGCGGCCAGACCGACTTCATGTGCGACCAGACGACCACCGCGCTGCCGCAGGTCGCGGGCGGCCGCATCAAGGCGATCGCAGTGCTGTCGAAGGAGCGCCTCGCTTCGCTGCCCCGCACCGGCACGGCCACGGAAGCGGGCTACCCGCTGGACGTGCGTTCATGGAACGCCCTGTTCGCGCCGCGCGGCACGCCCGCACCCGTGCTCGCCACGCTGACCCAGGCCCTGCAGAATGCCGTTGGCGATGCGGGACTGATCCGCCAGCTGCAGGGTGTGGGCGTCGAGCTGCCCAAGCCGGCGGACACGACCTCGGCGGCCATCGCGCAACGCATCGCCATCGGCCTGCGCGACGACGTGCCGGCGCTCAAGGCCAAGGGCGAGTACCTGGACTGAACACGCTTCTTCGCATCTCCCCACGGCACGCCGTGCATCCGACCCGACCCATGCATTCCTCTTCCCTCGACACCCTCGACACCCCCGCCGCGCTCATCGCGCTGCCGCGCATGCAGCGCAACATCGCCCGCATGCAGCAGCAGGCCAACGCGCTGGGCGTGCGCTTCCGCCCGCATGTGAAGACCACCAAGTGCGCCCCGGTCGCCGCCGCGCAGATCGCGGCCGGCGCCCACGGCATCACGGTCTCGACACTGAAGGAGGCCGACCAGTTCTTCGCCAACGGCGTGACCGACATCCTCTATGCGGTCGGCATGGCGGCGCACCGGCTGGACCACGCGCTGGCGCTGCGGCGGCGCGGCTGCGACCTGAAGATCATCACCGACAGCCTCGACGGCGCGCGGGCCATCGCCGACTTCGGGCGGCGCCACGGCGAGGCCTTCGAGGTGCTGATCGAGATCGACACCGACGGCCACCGCTCCGGCATACGGCCCGAGGAAGACGCGCTGCTCGACATCGGCCGCGTGCTGCACGACGGCGGCATGCGCCTGGGCGGCGTGCTGACGCATGCCGGGTCGAGCTACGAACTGAACACGCCCGCCGCGCTCGCCGCATTGGCCGAGCAGGAGCGCGCCGGCTGCGTGCAGGCCGCCGAGCGGTTGCGCGCGGTCGGGCTGCCCTGCCCGGTGGTCAGCGTCGGCTCCACGCCCACCGCGCTGGAGGCCACCCGGCTCGACGGTGTGACCGAGCTGCGCGCCGGCGTGTACGTGTTCTTCGACCTGGTGATGCACAACGTCGGCGTGTGCCGCACCGACGACATCGCGCTGAGCGTGCTCACCACCGTGATCGGCCACCAGGCCGAGAAGGGCTGGGCCATCGTCGACGCCGGGTGGATGGCCATGAGCCGCGATCGCGGCACCGCGCGCATGGGGCAGGACTTCGGCTACGGCCAGGTCTGCACGGTCGATGGCGAACCGCTGCCGGGCTACCTGCTGTCCGGCGCGAACCAGGAACACGGCATCGTGTCGCGCGAAGGCACGCCCGAGCCCGACGTCGCCACGCGCTTCCCGGTCGGCACGCGCCTGCGCATCCTGCCGAACCACGCCTGCGCCACCGGCGCGCAGTTCCCCGAATACCACGCACTCGCCGAAGACGGCACGGTGCAGACCTGGAGCCGCTTTCATGGCTGGTGATGCATCGACCGACCTTCGCGCCATCGACGTGCCGGCGCTCGCGCCGCCCGGTGGCCACTACAGCCATGCGACGGTGGGAGCCGGACTGGTGTTCGTCTCCGGCCAGTTGCCGGTGACACCCGACGGCACGCGCCTGACCGATGCGCCCTTCGAGACGCAGGCGCGCCAGACGCTCGCCAACCTCGCTGCGGCCCTTGCAGCCGCGGGCAGCGGCATCGACCGCCTGCTGCAGGTGCGGGTGTATGTCGACGACATCGCCAACTGGCCGGCTTTCAATGCGATCTACGCCGAATGGGCCGGCACCGCGCGCCCGGCCCGGGCGGTGGTGCCCACCGGCGCGCTGCATTTCGGCCTGAAGGTCGAGGTCGAGGCGATCGCGCTGGCGTCAGCCTGAGGCGGCGCCGGCCTGCTCGAACACCAGCACGGCAGCGGCCAGGTCTTCCAGCGCCGTACCCACCGACTTGAAGACGGTGCGGCCGTCGCCGTCGCGCCGGCCCGGCACGCGCCCGCTGCACAGGTCGGCCAGCGTGCCGGCCACGTCGGCCGCCGCGAACACGCCGCGCGCCATCGGGCCGAGCAGCTCGCCGCTCTTCTGCAGCGCTTCCGCGGTGTCGACGTACAGGCGCGCCCCGTCGCTGAAGCAGGCGTCGTCGGCCTCGCGCATCGCTGGCGTGAAGCTGCCGATCAGGTCGAGGTGGCTGCCGGGGCGCAGCCAGGCGCCGTGCAGCACCGGCTCGGTCGCGAGCGTGGCGCAGCTGACGATGTCGGCCTCCGCCGCGGCGGCGTGGAGATCGCCGGCCGCCTCCGCCTCGATGCCGTCGGCGCGCAGCCGCTCGACCAGCGCCTGCGCGCTGGCAGGGTGCCGGTCCCACACCGTCACGCGCTCGATCGGCCGCACGGCGCGGTACGCCGCGGGCAGCAGGCTGCCGACGCGCCCGGCCCCCACCACCAGCAGGTGGCGCGCATCGGCGCGCGACAGGAAGGACGCGGCCAATGCCGAAGCCGCCGCCGTGCGACGCGAGGTGATCTCGTTGCCATCGAGCTGCGCCAGCGGCACGCCGGTCTGCGCATCGAACAGCAGATAGGTCGAGTGCAGGCCCGGCAGCCCGCGCTGCGAATTCCCCGGGAAGATGCCCACCGTCTTGATGCCCAGGTAGGCGCCCGGCTGCCACGCCGGCATGATGAGCAGCGTGCCGGCCGCATCGCCTGCCGCATCGGCCAGCGTGTGCGTGTGCCGCAGCGGCACCTCGCAGCCCGCCACGAACATGGCGCGCAGCGCGGGGATGAGGCGGTCGAATGGCAGGGCGTCGCGGGTGGCGGCGGCGTCGATGGTCTTCATGGCGTGGCGTGTGTCTTTCGTTGTTGGGGTCCTCAGAACATGTGAAGGAACCGTCGCGAGCGCTCCGAGCTTGCGTCGAGGACCGGAGCCGCACTCGCGTGCGGTGAGGACCGCAGATGCGAGATCGGGGGGCGCAGCAGGTTCATTCACATGTTCTCAGGCGTCGAGCACGATGTCTTCCAGGGGAACTGCCTGGCAGGTGAGGCAGGTGGCGGGGTCATCGGGCTCGCTGCCGTGCAGGTGCCGCACCCGGCCGGCCAGCAGCCGCACCGCGCAGCTTTCGCATTGCCCGACGCGGCAGCCGCTGGGCATGGCATGGCCCAGGGACTCGCCAAAGGTCAGGAGCGTACCGCGCGACGGCGACCAGCTCGCCGCGGCGCCGCCGGATCGCGCGAAGCGCACGTCGAAGCGCTGGTCGCCGTCGAGCATGGGCGCTGCCGGCGATCGGAACACCTCGCTGAAGATGTCGAAGCGCGGCACGCCGCGGGCGACCAGCCCGGTGGTCAGTGCCTCCATCATCGGTGCCGGTCCGCACAGGTAGAAGCGGGCGCGGCGCGCGACGAGCGCATCGCTCACCACCGACGCGTCGATGAGTGTCCGCGACGCGAAGTCGATGCCCGCGCGGTCGTGCGGCAGCGGGGCGCTGTAGTGGTCCACCACCCGCAGGCACGGCAACCGGGCCGCATGCGCGGCGATGCGCTGGCGGAAGGCGTGCGTCGCACTGTTCTGGTTGGCGCCGTAGAGCCAGATCTCCGGCGCCTCTGCCCCGTCGGGCAGCGACTCGAGCAGGCTGAGGAAGGGCGTGATGCCGATGCCGCCGGCCAGCAGCACGAGCGGCTGCGGCGACACGCGCGGCAGCACGAAGCCGCCCGAGGGTGCCCGCAGGGCCACCACGTCGCCCACCCGCAGCGCGCGGTGCAGATGGCCCGACACCTGGCCCTCGTACGCCACGCCATCGGTCGCGCGGCCGCGCTGGTGGCGCACCGCGATGCGGTAGTGCGTGCGGCCTGGTACCACCGCCGCGCCGGTGAGCGAATAGGCCCGTGTCACCGCCGGTGCGCCCGGCTGCGGCTGGACTTGCAGCTCGATGTGCTGGCCCGGCCGGTAGTCGGGCAGCAGGCCACCATCGACCGCTTCGAAGGCGATGCCCAGCACGCCTTCGGCCTCAGCCTGCAGCGCGCTCACGCGGAAGGGGCGCCAGCCGGCCCAGCGGCGCTGGCGCGCCTCGACGGCCGGATCGCGTTCGATGTCGCACAGGAAGGACCGGTGCGGCACCGAACCGCTGACCGGGTCGCTGGCATCGGCGGACACCAGCGCGTTGAAGTTGCTGCCCAGCGCGCCGTCGACCGGCAGCCCTTCGCGGTCGAGTTCCGGGCAGGCCTGCCACCAGCCGAACTCCGCCACCACCACGTCGTCGGCCAGCGACGGCGTGAGCCGCGCGACGAAGCGCGCCGCACCGGTGCGGGTGCGGATGCGCACCCAGTCGCCCTCGGCGATCTGCCGCGCCGCTGCCAGCGCCGGGCTCAGTTCGACCACCGGGTCGGGCGCGCGCTTGCGCAGCGACACCAGGCTGCGGTGCTGGCTGTGGCAGTAGAGGCCGTTCTTGGCCGAGCTCAGCACCAGCGGGTAGCGCCCGCCTCGCGTGGTCGCGGCATCGCGCGGTGAATCGGCGGGTTCGACAAAGCGCGCGATCGGCGGCTGGCCGTGGCGCAGCAGCCGTTCGGAGTACAGCTCGACGCGGCGGGTCTCGGTGTCGAAGCCGCGCAGCCGGCCCTGCGCATCGGGCAACGCGTACTTGCGCTCGCGTGCATCGACGGCGCAGTCGACACCGGCCGGCTGCGCGCGCAGCTGCTCGACGCTGAGCCCGATGGGCGCCAGCAGGTGGTTCCAGCCCGCCTCCAGGCTGCCGCCGAAGAAGTCGGCCGCCAGCCCCAAGCGCACCGCAAGGTCGAACACGATGTCGTTGTCGCTGCGCGATTCGCCGCGCGCCGACACCATCTGCTGGCGCAGCTGCACGCGCGAGGCGGCCGCATCGTCGATCTCGAAGCCGATGCGCAGGCCTTCGCGCTCCCAGGGCGTGTTGATGGGCAGCAGGACGTCGGCGTAGCGGGCGGCCGGCGTCTCGAAGAGGTCGCAGTGCACGTGGAATTCGAGTGCGCGCAGCGCCTCGTGCGCCATGGCGGTGTCGGCCTGCGACACCGGCAGGTTGGTGCCGAAGGCCACCATCGCCCGCACCCGGTAGGGCGTGCCTTCGAGGATGGCGCGGTAGGTGTCGCGTGCCGTCACCCAGCCATGCGCGGGCGGGCCGAGCGGGCGTTCGGCCAGGCCGAGCGCCTTGGCGCGCTGCGCCTCGGGCAGCAGCGACAGCGGGTTGACACTGCGCGTCGCCGGCGGGGTGCGCACCCGGTTGCCGCCCACGGTGTCGAAGCTCCCCGTCAGCGCATAGAGCGTGGCAACGGCGCGCTCGGACTGGGTGGCGTTGGTGTGCTGGCCGATGCCGGTCCACGCGTGGTAGGCCACGCGCCGGCCTTCGCCGAAGAGCGTGGCCGCGGCACGCAGCGGCGCCTCGGCCACGCCGGTGATGCGCGCCACCTCGGCCGGCGGGTGGGCGGCCGAGGCCTGCGCCAGCAGCTCGAACGCCGGGGCGCATCGCAGGGGTTGCGCGCCGTGCGGCCGGTCGGCCCGCATCACGACGACCTCGCCGCGCAGGCGCAAGGACTGGGCGTCCCGCGCATCGACCGCCACGTCGGCATCGAAGGGCACCGGGCCACCGCGCGCGTCGTCCCACACCACGAAGCGGTCGGTGGCGGCGTCGGGCCACAGGGTGCGCTCGCGCAGGAAAAGGCCGTTGTCGCTGCGCACCAGCAGCGGCGCATTGGTCCACGCACGCACGAAGGCATGGTCGAAGCGGTCGTCGGCGATGAGCAGATGGATCAGCCCGAGCGCCAGCGCCGCGTCGGTGCCCGGCCGCACTTGCAGCCACACGTCGGCTTGCCGCGCCAGCGCGGTCGGCCGCGGGTCGACCACCACCATCTTCGCGCCGCGCGCCCGGCCACGGCCGATGGCATGGGCCTGCGCCAGCCAGGTGTTGGCCGGGTTGTGGCCCCACAGCACGATGAGTTCGGCGTTCGCGTAGTCGGCCGGCGGCATGCCGCAGCCGAAGGTGAAGGCGTGCGCGAAGTCCTTGTGCCAGTTGCAGACCTCGGTGGCGTAGCAGATGTTGGGGCTACCGAAAAGGCGCACGAAGCGCTCGATCCAGTCGATGCTGTCGCTCAGCGGCGTGCCGCTGGGCGTGGTCACGGCGAAGACCACCGACTCGGCACCGCTCTCGGCCTTGACGGCGGCCAGTCGCTGCGCGGTCTCGGTCAGGGCCTCGTCCCAGCCGATGCGCACCCAGCCGGGGTCGGCCTCGCCCTTGGGGCGGGTGCGTCGCATCGGGTATTGCAGGCGATGCGGGCTCTCGACCAGTTCCGGCGCGGCGCGGCCCTTCATGCACATCGCCTGGCCGGTCGGGTGCGACGGGTCGGGCCGCACGGCGATCAGCCGGTCGTCCTGCACGGTGTTGATCGTCCCGCAACGCGAACGGCACAGCGTGCAGTAGCCCTGCTTGTCCTCGGTGGCCATGGCCGGCGTTTCCTTGTCTCTCGTTGTTCCGGGCCGCGGTGTCCGGCTCCGCTGACGCCGCGTTGCTCAGGGGGTGACGGGGGCGACGTAGGTCAGCGTGCGTGCGAAGAACCACAGCATGAAGAGGACCAGCGGCGTGTGCACGATGAGTTGCAGGAAGGTGAAGCCGACGATGTCCCGTGCCCGCAGCGCCAGGACGCCCAGCAGCGGGAGCATCCAGAAGGGATTGATCAGGTTGGGCAGCGCTTCGGCGGCGTTGTAGACCTGCACGGCCCAGCCCAGGTGCACCTTGAGGTCGTTGGCGGCCTGCATGACGTAAGGCGCCTCGATGATCCACTTGCCACCGCCCGAGGGAATGAAGAAGCCGAGCACCGCCGAGTAGGCGCCCATCACCACGGCGAAGGTGTCGACCGTCGAGATGCTCACGAAGACATGCGCGATGCGGTCGGACAAGGTGACGCCGCCGTCGCCCTTGGCCGCCGTCAGCATCGCCGCGATGGCGCCGTAGAGCGGGAACTGGATGATGACGCCCGAGGTGGCGGGCACCGAACGCGACACCGCATCGAGAAAGCTGCGCGGGCGCCAGTGCAGCAGCAGGCCCAGCATGAGGAACAGCAGGTTGTAGGTGTTCAGCGAGGAGATCGCGATCAGCGGACTCTTGCTCATGAACTCCTGCGCCAGCCAGCCGAAGCCCAGGGCGCACAGCAGCAGCGTGAGCAGCGGACTGCGCTCGAACCATTCGCCCGGGCGACCCGACCCCGAGGCCGGGGTGGGTGCGGGCTCCGCCAGATCGATGCCCAGGTCCTGCGCGGTCACCGCCCGGTCGGCACCGGGGCTCGACCACCAAGCCACCGCGATGGAGACGATCATCAGCACCAGTGCCATGACCGCCGATTGCCAGAGGAAGATGGTCTCGGTGAAGGGAATCACGCCGGTGATCCCCAGGATGCTCCTGGGCAGGCTGCTCGCATTGGCCTGCAGCTGCGCGGCCGAGGAGCTCAGGCCCAGGGCCCAGGTCGCGCCCATGCCCAGATAGGCGGCAGCGCCCGCCGCGCGGTAGTCCATGCGCAGTTCGGTTCGACGCGCCAGTGCACGGGCGTAGAGCGCGCTGAAGATGAGGCTGATGCCCCAGTTGAAGAGCGACAGGATCATGCTGATCGCGGCCACGTAGGCGATCGCGTGGCGCGCGCTCGAGGGCACCGCGGCGAGCCGCGCGATGAGGCGGGCCGCCGGCGGCGAACTGGCCACCACATAGCCGCCGATGGCCACCAGCGCCATCTGCATCGTGAAGACGATCAGGCTCCAGAAGCCGTCGCCGAAGGACTTCGCGATCACCTGCGGGCTGGACCCGTTGGCCAGCGCGGCCAGCGCCACGACCCCGACGGCGATGGCCGCGAAGACGAAGGCATCGGGAAACCAGCGCTCGGCCCAGGCGGTGAAGCGCAGGCCGAGCCGCGTGAGCAGGCCATCCGACGTCGACGGCCCGGCAGGATGCACCCCGACGGGCAGGGCTGATGGGGAGGAAGAGGTCGGTGGCATGGGGACTCCTGCGGCGGGCAACGAGGGACGTCGGGCGGTGGATGCCCGGCAGGGATGCACCGGGCGGCGCCATGCTACCGAGCGCCCCCATGAATTCATAATCTCTATTTTTGATACGACGATATAGAGTAGATCTATGTCCATCACGCTCAAGCAACTGCAGCACTTCGTCGCGGCCGCGCACATGGGCCAGGTCTCGCGCGCCGCGCTGCGCTGCTACGTCAGCCAGCCATCGCTGACCACTTCGCTGAAGAACCTGGAGGCGACGCTGAAGGTGCCGCTGTTCACGCGGCATGCCGACGGCCTGCGTCTGACGGTACAGGGCGAGGGCTTCCTGCGGCACGCCGAGCACATGCTCAGCACGCTGGACGCGGCCGTGGCCGAAACCCGCAACGCCACGTCGTCGGTGGCGGGCCATGTGCGCATCGCCATCACCGACACCGTCTCGGAATACCTGCTGCCCAAGGTGATCGCGACCGTGCGGCGCCAGTTGCCGCTGATCGCCTTCGAGCCGGTGGAGCGCAACCGCATCGAGATCGAGGACGGGTTACGCAGCGGCGAGTTCGACCTGGCGGTGGTGCTGGTGTCGAACCTCTCGACCGCGGCCGACATCCGGCGCGAGAACCTGCTGAAGTCGCCACGGCGGCTGTGGACTGCGCTCGACCACCCGCTGGTGCAGAAGAAGTCGGTGTCGCTGCGCGAGATCGCCGCCCTGCCCTATGTGCTGCTCGACATGGACGAACATGTGGAGACGGTCGACCGCTACTGGAGCGCACAGAAGCTCAAGCCCAAGGTCGTGTTCCGGACGAAGTCGATCGAGGCGGTGCGCAGCCTGGTGGCGCAGAACGTGGGCGTGACGATCCTGTCCGACCTGGTGTTCCGCCCATGGTCACACGACGGCGGACGCATCCGCCGCACCGTCACGTCGACCGCGGTGCCGTCGATGGACCTGGGCCTGGCCTACCGCAGGGGTGCCGTGCTGTCGGATGCGACCACGGCTTTCGCCGATGCCCTGCGGCTGCTCGCCAAGACGCTCACGCGCGAGTCACAGCCGCGCGCGCTGGAGGAGGCAGGCGAGCCGCGCTGACGCCTGCGCAGGTCAGTGCGTCACGCGCCCGCGCATCGCCGCCGGGTGCCCGGCCAGGCCGAAGGACTTGCCGGTGTCGACCAGCGTGTCGCCTTCGACGCGCAGGATGCTCACGTCCTGGTCGATGAAGTTGCCCACATAGAGGTACTTGCCGTCGGCGCTGAACACGGCGCCCTCGGGCAGGCCGCGCACGACGACCTCGTTGCTGCGCGTGACCTTCTTGCCGTCGATCTTGAGCGCCACCACCGAGCCGTTGCGGTTGTAGAAGTACGCGCTCTTCGACGCGTTGCTGCCGCGCAGGATGACCGCCACGGCCAGCTTGCCGGTCGGGCTCACGGCCAGGCCTTCGGGACCGTCGCCGACCACCACCTTGTCGATCACGCGCGGCGGCGTGGCTTCGAGGTCGATCACGCTCACGGTGTCGACCTGGCCATCGGACGCGCCCGAGTTGCCGTTGTCGGCCGTGAGCGCCAGCTTGCCATCGGGCGTGACGTCGACGTTGTACGGCCACAGGCCGGCCGCGAGGTCGACCTTGTTGTACGTGACCTTCTCGCCGTCGACGTCGAGCAGCGCGATCTTGTGGCTCGGGAACTTGGCCGCCAGCGCGCGTCGGCCGTCGGGCGTGAAGCGCACGTGCGCCACCGATTCACCGATGACCACCGTGTCGATCAGCGTCACCTTCTGCCCGGCGATGCGCAGCACGCTCACCGAGTTGTCAGCCCGGTTGGCCACCAGCGCCAGCGTGCCGGCCTTGTTGATCGACAGGCCCGAGGGCTGCCGGCCGATGACCAGCGTGTCGATCAGCTTTGGCGGGTTGGCGGCAAGGTCGATCACGAAGAGGCGGTTGTCGGGCACCTGCTTGCGCACGCCGTTCTCTTCCACCACGTTGAGCGAATTGGCGACCAGCGCGAGCCGCTCGTCGGCGGTGATGGCCAGGTTAGTCGGCGGGCCGGCGATGGTGTTGTCCAACGCCAGCGTGCCGACGACCTTCGGCGCCAGCGGGTCGGTGCCGATGTCGAGCACCTGCAGGCTGTCGCGGCCGCGCGGTGCGAGCACCACGGCGCCGGCGTCGGTCCACGATTGCTTCTCGTCGTTGGCGACCAGCATCAGCTGTCGCTGCGTGCCGGGTGCGGGCAGGCCGCCGCAGCCGGCGAGGAAGGCGGTCGCGGCGAGGGTCGCCAGGCCGAGGCGAAGGAAAGGGGTGCGCATGGTGTCTCCTGTTGTTGTGTGCTGCGGCGCGCGCCGCGGAGCGCATCGTAGCCGCGCCCGCGGCGCATCGGCACCCGGTCGAACCAGCGCTCAGCGCATCGCGTCGCGCAGCGCCACCACGTCGGCGTGCAGCGACTGCGCCCAGGCGCGGCGGTCACGGTCGGCCGCGGGCTGCAGCTCGCCGAAGCGCACCACCGCCAGCAGCGGCGGAGCCGTCAGCGTGCGCCACAGCGAACCGACCAGGCTGTCGTCGCCCACGTAGAGCGGGGCCGGGCTGGTCTCGCCCGTGGCGGCATCGGCAAAGCGCAGCGCCGCCGGCAGCACCGGTGCGCCGGAGACGATCGCCGCCTGCAGCAGGTTGGCATGGAAGGGCAGCACGCCGCGGCCGTCGCTGGTGGTGCCTTCGGGGAACACCGCCACGATGTCGCCGTTGCGCAGGGCCTCGGCCATGTGATGCACCACACGCAACGCATCGCGCCGACTCTCGCGCTCGATGAAGAGCGTGCCGGCGCCCACGGCCAGCGTACCGACCACCGGCCAGTGGTGCACGCCGGCCTTGGAGACGAAGCGCACATGGCGCGCGGCATGCACGGCCACGATGTCGAGCCACGAGAGGTGGTTGCACACCACCAGGGCCGGGCCTGTCGCCGGCGGCGTGCCCTGCACCTCCAGCCGGATGCCCATGATGGCGAGCATTCGTTCGGCCCACTGCTGCACGCGCGCATCGCGCTCGGGCTGCGGCATGCCATCGAAGTGCCGGCGGATGGTCCACCAGCCGCTCACCATATGGGCGACGGC
The DNA here is from genome assembly GCF_030317205.1 of Variovorax sp. J2L1-78. Classification (NCBI taxonomy): domain Bacteria; kingdom Pseudomonadati; phylum Pseudomonadota; class Betaproteobacteria; order Burkholderiales; family Comamonadaceae; genus Variovorax; species Variovorax arabinosiphilus. Next base: position 2,837,976 of record NZ_JASZYB010000001.1, read on the forward strand.
GCGCAACAGCTTCCCGCAGGCGAGCAGCGAACGCATGGCGTCAGTCGGCGCCGATGGCCTCGTGCACGACGCGTCCGCCCACCAGCGTGAAGCGCGCGCGGCCCTGCAGGGCGTAGCCGATGAAGGGCGTGTGCTTGCCCTGGCTGCGCAACGCATCGGCGTCGACCTGCCATTCGAGCGACGGGTCGATCACGCACAGGTCGGCGGCCGCGCCGGCGGACAGTGCACCGACGCCGGGTGCGCCGATCAGCTTCGCGGGCGCCGAGGTCACGACCTCCAGGGCACGCGCCAGGCCGGCGCCGCTGCGCTCGCCCCACTGCAGCGCCAGCGGCAGCAGCAGTTCGAGGCCGGTGGCCCCCGGCTCGCTCTCGGCGAAGGGCAGCGTCTTGGCATCGGCGTCGACCGGCGTGTGGTCGGACACCAGCACGTCGATGGTGCCGTCGGCCAGCGCCGCCGACAGCGCGTCGCGGTCGCGCTGCTGGCGCAGCGGCGGGTTCAGCCGCGCACGGCTGTCGAAGAAGCCGATGTCGGTGTCGGTCAGGTGCAGCGAGTTGATGCTGACGTCGCAGCTCACCGGCAGGCCATCGACCTTGGCGGCGCGCACCAGCGACACGCCGGCCGCGCTCGACAGGCGGCACAGGTGCACGCGGGCACCGGTGCTCTTCATCAGTTCGAAGATCGTGAAGAGCGCGATGGTCTCGGCCGCTACCGGCACGCCGGCCAGGCCCAGGCGCGTGGCGAGCGCGCCGCTGGCGGCCACGCCCTTGCCCAGGTCGCGGTCCTGCGGGCGCAGCCAGATCGTGTAGCCGAAGGTGGCGGCGTACGACAGCGCGCGCTGCAGCACCTGCGTGTTGGTCAGGGGCACGTCGGCCTGGCTGAAGCCGACGCAGCCGGCTTCGGTCAGCGCGACCATCTCGGTCAGGACCTCGCCGGCCAGGCTGCGCGTGACGGCGCCTAGCGGGAAGAGGCGCGCGCGCTGCAGCTTCTCGGCGCGGAACTTCAGCATCTCGACCAGGCCGGGCTCGTCGAGCACCGGGTCGGTGTCGGGCGGGCAGACCAGGCTGGTCACGCCACCAGCCACGGCCGCGGTCATCTCGCTGTCGAGCATGCCTTCGTGCTCGTAGCCCGGCTCGCGCAGGCGCGCCGCCAGGTCGACGAGTCCGGGCGCCACGATGCAGCCCGCGGCGTCGAGCGTGCGCTCGGCCCGGAAGTCGCTGGGCGTGCGCCCGATCGCGAGGATCTTGCCATCGGCGATGGCGACATCGCCCGGCTGGTCGAGCCCGGACGCCGGGTCGATCACCCGGCCGTTCGTGATGAGGATGTTCATGCTTCGTTGCCCGCGACGATGCTCATCACGGCCATGCGGACCGCGATGCCGAAAGTGACCTGCGGCAGGATCACGCTCTGCTTGCCGTCGACCACCGCCGAGTCGATCTCGACGCCGCGGTTGATCGGGCCCGGGTGCATCACGATGCAGTCGGGCTTGGCCAGCTGCAGCTTCTCGGGCGTGAGGCCGTAGGTCTTGAAGAATTCCTGGCTCGACGGCAGCAGCGCGCCACTCATGCGCTCGTTCTGCAGGCGCAGCATGATGACGACGTCGCAGTCCTTGATGCCCTCTTCGAGCGTGTGGCACACGCGCACGCCCATGCCGGCCATGTCGCCGGGCACCAGCGTCTTGGGGCCGACGACGCGCACCTCGGCGCAACCAAGCGTGGTGAGCGCGTGGATGTCGGAGCGCGCCACGCGCGAATGCAGCACATCGCCGACGATCGCGACCGTGAGGTTCGCGAAGTCCTTCTTGTAGTGCCGGATCGTGAACATGTCGAGCAGCCCCTGCGTCGGGTGCGCATGGCGGCCGTCGCCCGCGTTCACCACGTGCACGTGCGGCGCCACGTGCTGCGCGATCAGGTAGGGCGCGCCCGACTCGCTGTGGCGCACGACGAAGATGTCGGCCGCCATCGCCGAGAGGTTGGCGATGGTGTCGAGCAGCGACTCGCCCTTGCTCGCCGACGAACGCGCGATGTCGAGGTTGAGCACGTCGGCCGACAGCCGCTTGGCCGCGATCTCGAAAGTGGTGCGGGTGCGCGTCGAGTTCTCGAAGAAGAGGTTGAACACGCTCTTGCCGCGCAGCAGCGGCACCTTCTTCACCTCGCGATCAGAGACGCTGGTGAAGTTCGCGGCCGTGTCCAGGATGTGCGTGAGGATGCTTTTGGGCAAGCCCTCGATCGACAGCAGGTGGATCAGCTCGCCGTTCTTGTTGAGTTGCGGGTTGCGCTTGTAGAGCACCTCAGGCCTCCTTCACGTCGAAGCTGAACGCACCACTCTCGCTGCGCGCCAGGGCCAGCGATCGCGTGGCGGGCAGCGTGAGTGTCGCGGCCGCGAAGTCGGCCGCCACCGGCAGCTCGCGCCCGCCGCGATCGACCAGCACCGCCAGCCGCACGCACGCCGGCCGGCCGAAGTCGAACAGCTCGTTGAGCACGGCGCGGATGGTGCGGCCGGTGTAGAGCACGTCGTCAAGCAGCAGCACGTCGGCGCCGTTCACGTCGAAGGGCAGCGCGGTCTGCGCGCTCGACGACAGGCCGCGGCGCGCGAAGTCGTCGCGGTGCATGGCCGACGAGATGACGCCGGGTGCACCCGCCAGGCCCAGGTCCTTCTGCAGGCGCTCGACCAGCCAGGCGCCGCCGGAGGTGATGCCGACCAGGCGGGTGTCGGGCCGCATCAGCGCTTGCACGCCGCGCAGCAGGTCGCGGTACAGCGCCTGCGCTTCGGGAATGGAGTTCAAGGAAGGCTCCTCAGGAATTGCTCAAGGATGATGCAGGCCGATGCGGCGTCGGCGTCGCGGGCGCCGGAGGCGAGCGCCTCGGTCGTGCTGTAGCGCTCGTCGACCTCGTACACCGGCAGGTTGAAGCGGCCGCGCAGCTGGCGCGCGAACTTCTGCGCGGCGCGGGTGTTGTCATGGGCGGCGCCGTCGGGGTGGAAGGGCACGCCGATCACCAGCGCGTCAGGCTGCCATTCCTTGATGCGCGCGGCCACCTGCACGAAGCGCGCGTCACCTTCGGCCTTGATGGTCGGCTGCGGCGACGCGGTGCCGAGCAGCCGGTTGCCGGTGGCGACGCCGGTGCGCTTCTGGCCGTAATCGAAGGCCAGGAAGCTCTGGAAATGGGACGGGACGGTGACGGAAGGAGCGGGGGCGGAGGCAGGAGCGTCGGGCATGACGGCCTTCATGCGTGGCCGGCGTCCGGGGACAGCTTCCAGGCCTCCAGCCCCAGCAGCAGCAGCGCCTTGTCGTAGCGCTGCTCGACGGGCGTGTCGAAGATGACGGCCGGGTCGGCACCGACGGTGAGCCAGCTGTTCTCGGCCAGTTCGCTTTCGAGCTGGCCCTCGCTCCAGGCCGAATAGCCGAGCGACACCAGCACCTTGCGCGGACCGGCCCCGGTGGCGAGTGCCTCCAGCACGTCCTTCGAGGTGGTCATCTCGAGGCCGCCGGGGATCGTCATGGTCGACGCGTAGACCGATTCCTCGGGCTTGTCGGCGTCGGCGAAGACCGGCTCGTGCAGCACGAAGCCACGCTCGGTCTGCATCGGGCCGCCCTGGAACACCGGCGCGTCGCCGAGCTCGGGGCGCGAGAGGTGCAGCTCGATCTTCTCGAACAGCACCTTGAGGTTGATGTCGCTGGGCTTGTTGATGACAAGGCCGAGCGCGCCGCGCTCGCTGTGCTCGCAGAGGTAGACCACGCTGCGGTTGAAGACCTGGTCCGACAGCCCCGGCATCGCGATCAGGAAATGATGCGTGAGGTTCATCGGGGCAGAATCGGAGGACATGCCCCCGATTTTACTGGCCGTCGACAAAACCTATCCCAAAGGTCTCATGTGGTTCCGCCGGGACCTGCGCGTCGACGACAACGCGGCCCTGTGGCGAGCCCTGCGCACCTGTCGCGAAGTGGTCTGCGTCTTCGTCTTCGACAAGGCGATCCTCGACAGCCTGCCCCGCGCCGACCGGCGCGTGGAGTTCATCCGCGAATCGCTGGTCGAACTCGACGCCGAACTGCGGGCACTGGGCGGCGGCCTCATCGTCCGGCACGCCCTGGCCGAGGACGAGATCCCCGAGCTGGCCCATGCGCTGGACGTGCAGGCGGTGTTCGCCAACCGCGACGACGAGCCCGCCGCCATCGCACGCGACGCCAAGGTCTTCGGTGCGCTGGCGAATGCCGGCATCACCTTCCACACGGCCAAGGACCAGGTGGTGTTCGAGCGCGACGAGGTGCTAACCAAGGTCGGCCAGCCCTACACCGTGTTCACGCCCTACAAGCGCGCCTGGCTGGCCAAGCTCGACGACTTCTTCCTCAAGCCCTACCCGTCGCGCGGGTATGCCGAATCGCTGATCGCACCGCCCGCCCGCTACGACGCACCGGTGCCCGCCCTGCAAGACATCGGCTTCGAGGCGACCAACCTTTCGACGCTGGAGATTCCCACCGGCGCGCAAGGTGGCGCGACGCTGTTCGAGGATTTCTTCGACCGCATCGACCGCTACGACGCGGCGCGCAACTTCCCGGCCGTGCGCGGGCCAAGCTACCTGAGCGTGCACCTGCGCTTCGGCACGGTGTCGATCCGCCAACTGGCGAGCGTGGCGCACCAGCTGTCGCTGCAGGGGAACGCCGGCGCAGCGACCTGGCTGAGCGAGCTGATCTGGCGCGACTTCTATTTCCAGATCCTGGCGCACAACCCACACCTCGCCGAAGGCAAGAGCTTCCGACCCGAGTACGACAAGATCATCTGGCACCACGGCAAGCACGCCGACATGCTGTTCGACGCCTGGTGCCAGGGGCGCACCGGCTACCCGCTGATCGACGCCGCCATGGCGCAGATCAACCAGAGCGGCTACATGCACAACCGCCTGCGCATGGTGGTGGCAAGCTTCCTCTGCAAGGACCTGGGGCTGGACTGGCGCCGCGGCGAAGCCTACTTCGCGCTGCACCTCAACGACTTCGAGCTGTCGTCCAACAACGGCGGCTGGCAGTGGGCGAGTTCCAGCGGCTGCGACGCGCAGCCCTACTTTCGCATCTTCAACCCGGTGACGCAGAGCGAGCGCTTCGACCCCGAGGGCAAGTTCATCCGGCGCTACCTGCCGCAACTGGCATCGCTGTCGAACAAGGTCATCCATGCGCCGTGGACCGCGTCGCCGGTCGAGCTCGAGGCGGCCGGGCTGACGCTGGGCGAGCAGTACCCCAAACCGATCGTCGACCACGCCGAGGCACGCGATCGCACGCTGCAGCGCTACGGCGTGGTGCGCAAGGTGGCCACGGGCCACTGAGGCCTAAACGCTGCAGGACGTCATCACTTTGGATGATGCCGCTGCAGCGCACAACTGAGACGCTCCGGGTCCACCACGCGCGCCTGTACGCCGATTCCTACATCCCCCGTTCGTGGGATTGACGGCGCACCGCGGGCGCGTAGGGTCCGTGCAGGGAGTCGACTGATCGAGGACAGCCTGCGGAGGTATTCGTGATCCAAGACCCCGTGCTCCATCGCACCCTGGAAGCGGCCCACCACCTGAGCGACGCCGTGCCGCCCTGGGGGGACGTGCTGGAGGGCGCCCGCCAACTGATCGGCGGCGACAGCGCCAGCTTCATCCTGTTCAGCCACACCGGCGAGCTGCTCGACTGCCAGCAGCGCGGCATCTCGACGGCCGCCGAGCAGGAATACGTGGCGCACTACCACGCCCACGACATCGTGACGCCCGCCACGACCGGATCGCCGGAGGGCACCTGGTTCGACACGGCGGAGCTGTTCAGCCCGGAGACGCTCTCGCGCAACGGCTATTACGTCGACTTCATGTGCCGACACCGCATGCGCCAGATGCTCACGCTGCTCGTGGAGCAGTCGCCGACCCGCCGCGGGGGGCTGACGGTGCAGCGCGCCGAGCCGCGCGAGACCGGGCGCCGGCAGCTCGGGCAGGGTGTGGGTGCGGCATTGGCGGCTGCCATCGGCCAGGCCGTGCAAGCGCGCCGGACGGCCACGGAGCATTGGTTCGCCGCCACCGAGTCGGCCTTCGACGGTTTCGAGGAAGCCCTCTGCGTGGTCAGCAGCAAGGGCACCGTGCTGCGGCAGTCGCCGCGCGCCCAGGCCTGGTTCGCGCTGAACCAGATCCTGCGCATCCGGCAGGGCCGGCTGTGGCATGCCGCACCCGCCCTGCGCGAAGCGCTCTACGGCGCGCTGGCCAGCGTCGCCGAGCGCGACCGCCGGCTCACGCTGACCTTGCCGGACGAGGGCGAGGTGGCGGGTTGCCAGATCGACCTGGCGCCGGCAGCGCGGATCGCGCGACTGGGCAACGAGGCGCTGCTGCTGCTGCGCATCCGGCCTGCGCCCGATTCGATCGACGCCCGGCTGCGCACGCTCGGGCCGGCCTACGACCTCACGGCGGCCGAGCAGCGGGTGCTCGGCGCGCTGATCGCGGGCCAGTCGCCGGCGCAGCATGCGCAGTCGCGCGGCGTGTCCATCCACACTGTGCGCAAGCAGATCGCGATGATCAAGGACAAGATGGGCTGCAACCGGCAGATCGACCTAGTGCGGGCCGGGCTGCCGACTTGAGCCCACCCCCGAGGCGGCGCACTGCGTGTCGCCGCTGCCCCCTCAAGGGGGCGCACCCGGCGGCCTGGCAGAGCCAGTTCCGCGGGTGCTCTGGACTTGCTCGCACCGGCTTCATGGCCGCGCAGTGCGGCCCGGTATGCACGCCGGGTGTGTCACGCCGCGGCCGGGACCTCGACCTGCGCGTAGGTGCGCACCAGCCGGAGCAGTTCGTCTTCCGAGTAGGGCTTGCCCAGGTAGTGGTTCACGCCCAGTTGCGCCGCGTGTTCGCGATGCTTCTCGGCAATGCGCGAGGTGATCATGATGATCGGCAGATGCGCCAGCGCCGCGTCGGCGCGGATGTTGCGCGCCAGGTCGAAGCCGTCCATGCGCGGCATCTCGATGTCCGACAGCACCACCGCCGGACGCTCGGTCTGCAGCCGCTCCAGCGCCTGCAAGCCGTCGGCGGCGAGCGACACGCGGTAGCCCTCGCGTTGCAGCATGCGCTGGGTGACCCGGCGCACGGTGATCGAGTCGTCGACCACCAGCACCAGCGGCGCTTCCTGCACCACCACCGGCGCGGCCGCTGTCTGCGCCCCGTCCGGGCCCGCGGCGGCAGCGGCGCTGCCCGCCTGCTGCATCGCCCGCGCCTGGTCGCCATGCACGGCGGCCAGCGCCACGGGGTTGTAGATGAGCGCCACGGCACCAGACGCGAGCACCGAGATGCCCGCCATGCCCGGCAGCCGCGACAGCTGCGGACCGAGGTTCTTGACCACGACTTCCTGGTTGCCCAGCACTTCGTCCACGTGCAGCGCCACGCGCTGGGCGGCGCTGCGCACCACCACGATGGCGTGCGTCTTGCTGCCCGAGGCTTCGCTGCGGGCGGACGACTGCAGTAGCGCACCGGCCCAGTAGAAGGGCACCGGCGCGCCGGCGAAGAGGTAGTGCTGGTTGGCGTAGGCCACGTCGAGCTCGGCCGCGCTCACGCGCTGCACCAGCTCGACCAAGTTGGAGGGCACGCCGATGGACGTGCCGCCTGCGCGCAGCATCACGACGTGCGTCACGGCGGTGGTCAGCGGCAGCACCAGCTTGAAGCTCGTGCCCTGCCCCGGCGTGCTGTGCGTTTCGATGCGGCCGCCCAGCGCCGCCACGTCGGCGCGCACCACGTCCATGCCGATGCCGCGGCCGGCCAGCTCCGACACCTGCTCGGCGGTGGAGAAGCCGGGCTTGAAGATCATCTCGGCCGCCGCTTCGGGCGAGAGCACTTCGCCGTCGGCCGCCAGACCCAGGGCCCGTGCACGCTGAGCGATGCGTTCCAGGTTGAGGCCGCCGCCGTCGTCGCGGAAGCTGACCGAGACGTCGTTGCCCTCCTGGTGCAACTCGATGGCGATCAGGCCGCTCGGCTCCTTGCCGGCCTGCTCGCGCGCCGCGGCGCTCTCGATGCCGTGGGCCACGCTGTTGCGCAGCAGGTGCTCGAACGACGGCGTCATGCGCTCCAGCACGCCGCGGTCCATCTCGATGGAGCCGCCGACGATGTCCAGGCGCACCTGCTTGCCGGTGTCCTTCGACGCCTGGCGCACCACGCGGTAGAGGCGGTCGGAGATGCCTTCGAACTCCACCATGCGCGTGCGCAGCAGGCCGCGCTGCAGCTCCCGCGTCTGGCGCGCCTGGGCCGACAGGTCGTCTTCCGTCGCCTGCACCGTCTTCTGCAGCGTGCGCTGCACGGTGGCCACGTCGTTGACCGACTCGGCCATCATGCGGGTGAGTTCCTGCACCCGGGTGAAGCGGTCGAACTCGAGCGGGTCGAAGCCCTGCTGCGAGTCCTTGGCCTGGGCCAGGCGCGACTGCATCTGGCTTTCGGCCTGCACCTCGATGTCGCGCAGCTGTTGACGCAGGCGGTCGAGGTTGCCGGTCAGGTCGCCGAGCGAACCGCGCAACTGGTTGAGCTCGGCCTCCAGCCGCGAGCGCGTGATGATCACCTCGCCGGCCTGGGCCACCAGGCGGTCGAGCAATTGCGTGCGGATGCGCACCGCCTGCTGCGAGGCGCTGCTGCGCAGCGGCACGAGCATCGACGGCAGCGGCACGGCGACGGTGCCGGTGCGCACGGCCGGCGCGGCGGCTGGCGGCTCGTTGGCGGCGGTGGTCTCCGGGCTCGCGACGGGCGTCGCGGTGTCGACCACCGGTGCGGCCACCGGCGCCGGCGCCACGAAGGGCTCGTCGTCCAGCGGCGCGTCGCCGCCGCCGATGCCGCGCAACCCGTCGAAGGTGGACTGGAGGGCATCGAAGCGGGCCAGCAGTGCCTCGACGGCCAGGCGGTCGGCGCCCTGGGCACCGATGGCCTCGATCTCGGACTCCATGCGGTGCGCACGCTCGCCCAGACGCATCGCGCCGGCCAGGCGGGCGCTGCCCTTGAGCGTGTGCAGCGTGCGCAGCACCGACGCCCGTGGCGCATCGCTGCCGGGCTCGGCCAGCCAGTCGCGCAGCGCGCCGCCCAGCTTGGGCATCAGTTCGGCCGCCTCTTCCTCGAAGATCGGGAACAGGTCGAGGTCGACCGAATCGGCCAGGTCGTAGGCATCGTCGGAATCGTCCAGCGACACGTCGGCGCGGGCCGCGGCAAAGCCCAGCGGCGCCGGGCCGCTGTCGAGGGCATCGGCCGGCAGCTGCGACGCGGCGACGTCGCGCAGGTCCTGCAGCGTCTCGTCCGACGGATCGCGCAGGAAGCCCGCGGCGAACTGGTGCAGCAGGTAGCGCACTTCGTCGGCCGCCGCCACCAGCACGCGCCCCTGCTCGGCCGTGCCGCGGCCTTGCCGGTGCAGGTGCTGAAGCGCGGTTTCGAACAGCCGCGCCATGCCCGACAGGCCCTGGAAGCCGACCGTGGCCGAGCTGCCCGCGAGCGAATGCGCCAGCGCAACGGTCGAGTCGCCGATGCGCAGGTGCGGCTCCATCGCCCATTCGCCAACGTCGGTGGCGAGCTGGCGCGACCATTCGTCGGCTTCGTTGAGGTAGACGTTGTAGAGCGCGATGCCGATGCGCAGCGGGCCGATCGCCTTGACGGCGTCGTCGGCGCTGGGCGCGGCGGGTTCGGGCGCGGCCTCGGGCTCCGGTTCTGGCTCTGGCTCTGGCGGCACCTCGGCCACGAGGGGCGGTGCCGTCTCGACGTCGGGGAGGTCGAACGCGTCGGCCGACGCCGCCGGCGCAGCCAGCAGGCTGGCGAGCGCATCGAGTTCTTCCTGGGCCGCGTCGGGCTCCTCCGGCGTTTCGGCCGATGCCGATGCCGATGGCGGTGTCGCGAAGGACAGGTCGGGCAGCGGCGGCAGCACGGCGGGCGCCGGCGTGGCGCGCGGCTCGACGGGAACTTCCAGCGGTGCGGACTCGCTGAGATCGAAGTCCAGCGTCATCGTCGGCACGCGGAACGGATCGAAGGATGCGTGCGCGGTCTCGAGGAAATCGATGTCCTCGCCATCGATGGGTGGCGGCAACTCGGCGGCCGGCGTCACGTCCCGCGGTGCGAAATCGAGGAAGTCGGTGGACGCGAAGTCGTCGTCCATCTCGCTGGCGCGGCGCGTGTCGGGTGCTTCAGTCTCGGGCGCTTCCACGGCAGGCAGCTCGGGAACGGCAGCTTCGAGAGCGGGCGCCTGTTCCGGCGCGGCCGCAGCTTCTTCGACCACCGGCAGCGGTGCGGGCGGCGCCTCCGCGGCGATGTGGCGCGCCGCGACGGCCAGCGCATGGGGCGCGATGGCTGCCGGTGGCGGCAGCGGGTCGCCACTGCGCAGGGCCTCGGCGACACGGCTGAAGGCCGAGGGCTCCCAGTCGTGCGGCTGGCCGGCGGCGATGGCTTCGACCCAGGCGGAGAAGTCCTTCAGCGCGCGTTCGGTGGCGCTCAGCAGTTCGGGCGTGGCCGGGCGCTGGTCGGCCAGCCAGGTGTTCAGGACCTGCTCGAAAGACCAGGCGGCGTCGCCGAAGGCCGTGAGGCCGACCATGCGCGAACTGCCCTTGAGGGTGTGGAAGGCGCGCCGCAGCACGGTGAGCTCGCCCACGTCGGTCGGGTCTTCCGCCAGCAGGGACACCGCGGCGTCGCCGTTCTCCAGCACCTCGCGCGCTTCGTCCAGGAAGATGTTCTGCAGGTCGTCTTCGTCGAGCTCGTTGACCTCGGTGTCGGGCAAGGCCGTCGGCCCGACGATCCTGGCGGTCCAGCTGTCGGCAGCGCGGCTGAATTCCTCGATCGGGGTGGCCGCCTTGCGGGTCGGTGCGGCCAGCGCCGCGAGCTTGGCGGCGATCTGCGCATCGACCTCCTCGACGCTCAGCACCGGCCCGGCGGCAGGCGTGGCGGCGGTGGCATCGGGCACGGCGGCGTCGGCCGCCGCGGCCTCCGCGCTGCGGCCCATCAGCGGCTTGAGTTCGCCCAGTTCGGCGTCGAACACGAAGAGACGCTTGGCCAGGGCGGGCTGGTAGCCCAGCATGTCGATCAGGAAGCCCAAGGCGCCCAGGTTGTTGCCGAGCGAGTCGAAGTCGCGGGCCTCGTCGGTGGGCGACGCGGTCTCCAGCAGTCGATCGACGTTCTCGCGCATGCGCTGCACGGTCTGCGCGGCCTGGTCGAGGCCGAGCACGGAGAACACGCCGCGCATCTGCAGCAGCTGGCTCGGCACGGTACGCAGCGCGCTGCGCTCGTGCGGGCGGCGGAAGAACTGGTCGAGCGACTTCTCAAGCTCGCCGAGGTGCGCGCGCAGTTCGTCGACCACGGTGCCCATGGACTGGCGGTCGCTGACGCGCCGGTACAGCTCTTCCATCCACGGCTCGAGCGGCTCGGCCTGTCCGCCGTCGCGCACGCGTTCGATGCGGCCGGCCAGTTGCACGGTGCGCGCGGTGAGCTGGCGGTCCTGCGGGTCGAGATCTTCGAAGGCCGCCTCGAGGTAGAGCACGGCCGTCGCCACTTCGAGGCCGAGTTCGGTGCTCGGCGGCACGCCGGAGCGCAGCGACGCATCGACCGCGTTGTTGAGCGCCTGCGCCATCGGCAGGCTCGGCGGATGCAGCTTCTGCAGCGATTCGCCCAGCTGCGCGAAGGTGTCGGCCACTTGGCGGGTGCGCGAGACGTCGCCGGCCGAGAGCGCCGACCACATCTCCTTGGCGGCTTCGATGCGCTTGCGCGCCTGGACCAGCACCAGCGGGTCGAAGCGGCCGAACTGCTCGACGGTGTAGTCGACCGCCGGCTCGTCGTCGGCGATGCCCCAGGCCTGGCGCACCTGGCGCAGGGTCGCCACCTCGTCGCTCGCGGCGGGCGCCGCCTGCGCGCAGAAGAACAGCAGGTCCTGCCCGAGGCGTTCGGACACGGCCGAGTCGCCCCGCGCCAGCGTGGCGTACTGCAGCAGCACGCGCGAGGACGCGCGCTTCACGTACACGTCGACCGGCAGCAGCGCGGCGCCCAGCGCCTCGAAGAAACCGGCGGCCAGCGTCCAGAAGCTGACCACGCGCGGCACCGACGAGCCCCGGGCCAGGCCCAGGCACAGCTCGTACAGGCGGCGGGCGGCGCGGTCGTCGCCGCTCTTGACGATCTTGAGCACTTCGCGGTCGAGCTTGGAGCGCACGGCCGGGTCGTAGACCAGCGCGGTCTGCGTGGGCGAAGGCTTGATCTCGGCCCAGCGCCAGGTGTGGGTCCAGAGGTCGGCCGGGTGCACGCGGTCGCTGCTGGCCATCTCCAGCACGTCGCGGTACTGCGGGAACAACCCGACCGAGGACACCTGCTTGCCGCCGAGCAGCGCATGCAGGTAGTCGGCCACGGCGAAGCCGGCGCGGTCGATCTTGAGCACCGCCGCTTCGCTGCAGCCGGCCGGTTCGTCGATGTAGCGCTGGACGGCGAACTCCATCGCGCCCACCACCAGGGCCGGCGCCTTGTGGCCGACCATCGTGAGCGCGCCCACGGTCTGGTGCAGTTGCTGGCGCGCCAGGCGCAGCGGGCCGGTGTCGGGCTCCGCGGCGCCCTCGCGCGCGAAGCGGCGCAGCGCCTTGCCGGCGCCGTCGAGCGTCTTCTGGATTTCGTCGATGACCCAGGCCAATGGCCCGAGATCCTGGCTGGCGGCCGGCGACGTGCCGGGGTTCGGGGCGTTGGCGGGCACGGGCATCGGCACGTTGGGCGCTCGGCGGGTCAGGCGATCTTGAAGCGCGCGACCGACTGGCGCAGCTCCTCGGCCATGTGCGAGAGCTCGCGCACCTGCTGGGCGGTGGTGCGCGTGCCCTCCCCGGTCTGTTCGGTCACGGCGAAGATGTGCTGGATGTTGGCGGCCACCACGTTGGCCGAATCGGCCTCGCGGGACGCCGACTGCGAAATCTGCTCGATCAGCTCGGCCAGGCGGCGCGACACGCGGTCGATCTCGGACAGCGCGGTACCCGCGTTGTCGGACAGCTTGGCCCCTTCGACCACGCCCTGCGTGGAGCGCTCCATGGCGCCCACCGCGTCCTGCGTGTCGGTCTGAATCGCCTTCACCAGTGCGGAGATCTGGCGCGTCGCGTCGGCGGACCGTTCGGCCAGCCGCTGCACTTCTTCCGCCACCACCGAGAAGCCGCGGCCGGCTTCACCGGCGGATGCGGCCTGGATGGCGGCGTTCAGCGCCAGCACGTTGGTCTGCTCGGTAATGTCCGAGATCAGCTCGGTGATTTCGCCGATCTCCTGCGACGACTCGCCCAGGCGCTTGATGCGCTTGGAGGTTTCCTGGATCTGGTCGCGGATGGCATTCATACCGCCGATGGCGTTCTGCACCGCCTGCAGGCCCGACGAGGCGGCCTTCAGCGACTGGCGCGCCACCGTGGCCGATTCCTGCGCCTGCGAGGACACGCCGTTGATGCGCTCGGCCATGGTCAGCACCGACTGGCCGGTTTCGCGAATCTCGCGCAGCTGTTCGGTCGAGGCCGCCAGCAGTTCGGTCGACGTGTTTTCCACCTGCGACGTGGTGTGTGCCACCCGGGTCGCCGTGTTCTGCACGTTGCCCACCAGCAGGCGGAGTTCTTCCACCGTGTAGTTCACCGAGTCGGCGATGGCGCCGGTGATGTCTTCGGTCACGGTCGCTTCCTGCGTCAGGTCGCCTTCGGCCACCGTCTGCAGTTCGTTCATCAGGCGAAGAATGGCGGCCTGGTTGGCGCTGTTCACGCGGCTGGCTTCTTCGCTCAGGCGCTCGGCCTCGACCCGCTCCTGCTCGGCGGCCAGGGCACGCTCGCGGCCTTCGCGCACCTGCACGAAGCCGATGCCGCCGGCCAGGGCCAGCGCGGCCAGCGACAGGATGAACAGGGTGGCGATGGTGCCCAGACCCAGGCCCGTGCGCTCGGACAGCTTGACCTGCAGCTCGCCCAGCGCCAGGCGCAGCGGTTCGCTGTCGGCCAGGATGGTGGACTGGCCTTCGCGGGCGGTCACCAGGCCCTGCAGGTTGCCCAGAATGGCGCCGGCCTGCGTGCGGGTCTGTTCGTAGGTCTTGAGGATGGCCTCGAGCTGCTGGCGGGCCTGCGCGTCGCGCGTGCCCGGCAGGCGTTGCTGGGCGTTGCCGTCGAGCAGGCCACGCGAGACCTCCTGGAAGGTGTTCAGGTCCTTGCCGAGCAGGAACACGGCGTCGGGGCTCACGCCTTCGACCGTCAGGAATTCGTTGGCCGACTTGCCGATGCGCTGCGTCAGCATCACGAGCTGGCCGGCGGCGGCGATCTCGGGGATGGTGGCGTTCTGCTGCATCTTGATCGAGGCCACCGTCTCGGCCATCTCGAGCAGGTCGGAGGACTGGCGGTTGATGTCGCGCAGCGCGGCGCCCACCTGCGTGAGGATCTGCTGCTGCGCGAGCACCGCCTTGGCGCTCTTGTCGGCGCGCTCGACCAGCGGCGTGATCTTGGCGAGGTCGGCGTCGTACTGGCCGCCCACGCGCTCCAGGTTGAGCGCGTCGTCGCCGTTGGCCAGGCCCTGCACCCGGCGGGCCAGGTCGTCCGAGCTGTCGCGCACTTCGGCGAAGGCGGCCGCGTTGCCCACCAGGGCCTGCGACACCGACTTGGCCAGACGCTGCGACTGCATCAGCGACTGGCCGGTCGATGCCACCTGTTGCGCCAAGCGGTCGGCACGCAGGATGGCGGAGCCCGCCACCAGCAGCAGCAGCAGCACGACCACGGCCAGGGCGATGGCGAAGATGCGCTGCTGCCTGGCGGGGCTGACCTTCGAGGGCGCAGCGGCTGCACCGGCATCACCACCGCCGCTCGCGACGGGCGCCTCGACGGCAAGAGGCGGCATCGGCTCGTTCATGGCCGGCGCGTCCAGGACGGAACCGGTCGGGAAGGCATCGTTCTCCGTTCGCGGGAAATGCACCGTTCGCTCCTCGGGGGGTTGCATGGTTTCCACATTGTCCAGCGACAACGTCGAATCGCCGTGCACGCGGACGCTGGCGTGGTCGTCGTTGGCGGGAAGGTACTTCTTTAACTTGTCGGCGATCGAACTCACGGTCGGTCCTTCACGTTGATGGCAACGCCCGGCAAGCCCTCAGGCGCCGATGCTCAGAAAACGGGATTGCTGCGAGAGGAATTGCAGGTTGATTTCCTGCCATTGCTCCCCCGCCGCGTCGATGTAGGCATGCCCGAGCCAGGCCGGCGCGTCGGCGGCCGGGGCGCGGGAATCGGTGAAGGCTTCCACGCCGCGCAGTCCGACCAGGCGATCGATCAGCAGGGCACAATTGACTTCGAGCAACTCGTTGAGGGCCACCAGCCGCGACTGGGCGCGAACGCCTTCGACGGTCGGCGCCGCCGCGGCTGGCGCCCGCCCGGTGGCGAAGGTCGACAGCTGCACCACACCGTACAGCCCGCCGCGCAGGTTGGCGACGCCCAGGAACCAGGGCTCGGTGTAGGGCACAGGCTGCGGCGGCGTCCAGGGAAAGATCTCCCCGGCGTGGCCCAGCGGAAACAGGTACTTGCCGTCGCCGGCCTCCACGGCCAGCCACGAGGCGGACACGTCCGAGGTGCGCGCCGCTTGCAGACGGGAAGCGAGCCGGGACTGGAAAGCGCGGAGAGCGTCGCGGTTGGCCATGGGCGGCGGATGTCGCTCAGGCGAGCGCGTTGATCTTGGCCATCAGCTCGGCCGCGTTCACCGGCTTGACGATGTAGTCGCGCGCGCCCTGGCGCATGCCCCAGACGCGGTCGGTCTCCTGGTTCTTGCTGGTGCACAGGATGATCGGCACGCTTGCGTACTGCGGGTTGCGGGCGATGGCGCGCGTCAGCTGAAAGCCGTTCTGGCCGGGCATCACCACGTCCATCAGGATCAGGTCGGGCTGCTCTTCCTCCAGGCGGCGCATCGCGTCGTCGGCGTTCTCCGCCGTCTTGACCGAGAAGCCGTTCTTCTGGAGCAGGTCGGTCAGGAACACCAGTTCGGTTTTCGAGTCGTCGACCACGAGGACTTTGTGGATGGGCATTTACTGCACTTCTTTCTGCTGGACGATGCCGAACTGCTGCACGGCCTGCAGCAGCTGGTCTTTGGTGAAAGGCTTGGTGAGGTAATCCTGGGAGCCGACCATGCGACCGCGCGCCTTGTCGAACACGCCGTCCTTGGAAGACAGCATGACGACCGGCACGTTGGAGAAGTCGACGTTGCGCTTGATGATGGCGCAGGTCTGGTAACCGTCCAGGCGCGGCATCAGGATGTCGCAGAAGATCAGGTGCGGACGATGGTCGTTGACCTTGGACAGGGCGTCGAAGCCGTCCTCCGCCAACAGCACTTCGTGGCCGCCTTGCTTGAGGAAGATTTCGGCGCTGCGCCGAATGGTGTTGCTGTCGTCGATGACCAGCACCTTGTACCCGGACCCATTCGTGCTCATTGCCACACGCTCCTCGTTAGAGACTTCCGTCGACCGCCGCACATCGCCCCGTGCGGCGGGTGTCACCCTATGCCATGCTTCAGATCTCGACCATTTCGAAGTCTTCCTTGCGCGCTCCGCATTCCGGACAAGTCCAGTTCATCGGAACGTCGGCCCAGGCCGTATTGGGCGCAATACCATCTTCAGGTACCCCAACCGCTTCGTCGTAGATCCACCCGCAGATCAGGCACATCCAGGTTTTCGTATTCATCGCAGCTTAAAGTCCCTGTTCATAGAATGCAACGATTGTATCTAGACGTATCACTTAATTGTGTGGCGACCGTCTCACATCTGCCACCATGGCCCCGGCTTGAAATGGCGTTTGACAACTTACCTATTACCCGCGGAAGGCGCCTGCAGCATGGGTGATCTTAACGACCCGAATCCCGACGACATCGCCGCCGCAGAGGCCGAGCTGAATCCGCCCTGCGTGCTGGTGTTCAACGCCAGCGACCCGAGCGGTGCCGGCGGCCTGGCCGGCGATACGCTGGCCATGGCGTCAGTCGGCGCTCACATGTTGCCGGTCGTGACCGGCGCGTATGCACGCGACACCGCCGAGATCTTCGACCACTTTGCCTTCGACGAAGAGGCTGTCGCCGAGCAGACCCGCGCGATCCTCGAGGACGTCGAGGTGCAGTTGATCAAGGTCGGCTTCGCCGGCTCGCCGGAAAACCTCAGCACCATCGCCGAAACCGCCACCGACTACCCCGACGTGCCGGTCGTGGCGTACATGCCCAACCTGTCGTGGTGGGACGAGAACCAGATCGAGGCCTACCTCGATGCATTCCGCGAACTGGTGCTGCCGCAGACCACGGTGCTGGTGGGCAACCACAGCACGCTGTGGCGCTGGCTGCTGCCCGACTGGGCCGGCGACAAGCCACCGACGGCGCGCGACATCGCCCGCGCCGCCGGCGAGCAGGGCACGCCTTACACCCTGGTCACCGGCATCGTGCTGCCCGACCAGTTCATCGACAACGTGCTGGCGTCGCCGCAGGCGGTGCTGGCCAGCGAGAAGTACGAGCGCCTCGAAGCCGTCTTCGCCGGCGCGGGCGACACGCTGTCGGCCGCGCTGGCCGCGCTGCTGGCCAGCGGCACCGACCTGGTCGCGGCCACCTCCGAAGCGCTGAGCTACATGGACCGCTGCCTCGACGCGGGCTTCCGCCCCGGCATGGGCCATGTGCTGCCCGACCGCCTGTTCTGGGCCCAGCCCGAGGACGACGACGAAGACGATGGCACCGACGTCCCCCCCGACTTCGCCCTGCCACCCCACGACACCCGCCACTGATTTCATGACCATCGACATCGACAACAACCAACGCCTCTTCGAACGCGCGCGCGCCGTCATCCCCGGCGGCGTCAACTCGCCCGTGCGCGCCTTCAAGGCCGTGGGCGGCACGCCGCGCTTCATCACCCGCGCGCAGGGCGCCTACTTCTGGGACGCCGACGACAAGCGCTACATCGACTACATCGGCTCCTGGGGGCCGATGATCCTGGGCCACGGCCACCCGGCGGTGGTGGAGGCGGTGCAGAAGGCCGTGACCGAAGGCTTCTCGTACGGCGCGCCGACCGAGCGCGAGATCGAACTGGCCGAGGCCATCCTCGCGCTGGTGCCATCGATGGAAATGGTGCGCCTGGTGAGCTCGGGCACCGAGGCCGCGATGAGCGCGCTGCGCCTGGCGCGTGGCGCCACGGGCCGCAAGTACATCATCAAGTTCGAAGGCTGCTACCACGGCCACGCCGACGCGCTGCTGGTCAAGGCGGGCTCGGGCCTGGCGACCTTCGGCCATCCGACCTCGGCCGGCGTGCCGCCCGAAGCGGTGCAGCACACGCTGGTGCTCGAGTACAACAACATCGCCCAGCTGGAAGAGGCCTTCGCGCTGCACGGCCACGAGATGGCCTGCCTGATGATCGAGGCGATTGCCGGCAACATGAATTTCGTGCGCGCCACGCCCGAATTCGCCCGGCGCTGCCGCGAGCTGTGCACGCAGCACGGCGCGCTGCTGGTGTTCGACGAGGTGATGACGGGCTTTCGCGTCGGCCTGCACGGCGCGCAGGGCGTGCTGGGCATCGCGCCCGACCTCACGGTGCTCGGCAAGGTCATCGGCGGCGGCATGCCGCTGGCGGCCTTCGGCGGGCCGCGCGCCATCATGGAACAGCTCGCCCCCCTCGGCGCGGTCTACCAGGCCGGCACGCTGTCGGGCAACCCGGTGGCCACGGCCTGCGGGCTGGCCACGCTCCAGGAGATCGCCAAGCCCGGCTTCTACGAAGCGCTGTCGGCCAAGACGCGCAGGCTGGTCGAAGGACTGAAGGCCGCAGCCGCCGCGGAAGGCGTGCCCTTCAGCGTCGACAGCGAAGGCGGCATGTTCGGCTTCTTCCTGTTCAACGAACTGCCACAGAACTACGCCACAGTCATGACCACGGACAACGCCACGTTCAACACGTTGTTCCATGGCCTGCTGGACCGCGGCGTCTACATCGCGCCGGCGCTGTACGAAGCGGGCTTCGTGAGCGCGGCGCACAGCGACGACGACATCGCCGCGACGATCGATGCGGCTCGGCAGATCTTCAAGACCCTCTGACGCCCTGCCACCATGCGACTGCGCTCCCTGCTGCCGACCACCCTCCTGGCCCTGAGCCCGCTGCTGCCGGGCGTGGCGGCAGCCCAGTCCGAACCCAGCCGGCTCTGGCTGAACCCGGGCTTCTATTCGTACCACTTCGATCGCCACAAGGGCCTGGAAGACGTGAACCCCGGGCTCGGCGTCGAATGGACGCTGGATGCCACCTATTCGCTCACGGCCGGCATCTTCCACAACAGCGACCGCGAGACCTCGCGCTACCTCGGCGTGTACGTGATGCCCTTCGAGCTCTACGGCGTGAAGCTCGGCGCGGTGGTCGGCGCCTTCGACGGCTACCCCAACTTCCGCCATGGCGGCTGGTTCCCGGCCCTCATCCCCACCGCGGCCATCGAAGGGCGCAACTGGGGCCTGAACATTGCGTTCATCCCCAGCTACAAGGACCGCCTCTACGGCGCCTTGAGCTTCCAGCTCAAGTACCGCTTTGGCGGCTGAACCGGTCGGCGAAACAATGCCAGCTCAGAACGTGTGAAGGAACCGTCGCGAGCGCCCCGAGCTTGCGTCGAGGACCGGAGCCGCACTCGCGTGCGGTGAGGACCGCAGATGCGAGATCGGGGGGCGCAGTAGGTTCATTCACGCGTTCTCAGTGGCGGAAGTGGCGAACGCCTGAGAGCACCATCACCACGCCGCGCTCGTCCGCCGCGTCGATGACCTCCTGGTCGCGCATCGAGCCGCCCGGCTGGATCACGCAGCTCGCACCCGCATCCACCACCACGTCGAGGCCGTCGCGGAACGGGAAGAACGCATCGCTCGCGACCGCCGTGCCCTGGAGGGACAGCCCGGCGTGCTCGGCCTTGATGCTGGCGATGCGCGCGGAGTCGAGGCGGCTCATCTGCCCCGCGCCCACACCCATCGTCATGCCGTTCGCGCAGAACACGATCGCGTTGCTCTTCACGTACTTCGCGACCTTCCAGGCGAACAGCAGGTCCTCGAGCTGCTGTGGCGTCGGCTGCTTCTTGCTGACCACCTTGAGGTCGCTGGCGGCGAGCTCATGGTTGTCGGCGGTCTGGATCAGCAGGCCGGAACCGACACGCTTGACGTCCATCATGTTGCGGCCGTTGTCCCAGTCGGTGGCGCCGCCCTTGGGCAGCGCGATTTCCAGCACCCGCACGTTGAGCTTGGCCTTGGTGGCCTGGAAGACCTCGAGCGCCTCGGGCGTGTAGCCCGGCGCCATCAGCACCTCGACGAACTGCTTGGCGATGGCCTGCGCGGTGTCGGCATCGACCGGGCGGTTGAAGGCGATGATGCCGCCGAAGGCCGAGGTCGGATCGGTCTTGAAGGCCTTCGCATAGGCCTCGGCCGCATCCTTGCCGATGGCCACGCCGCAGGGGTTGGCGTGCTTCACGATCACGCACGCAGGCACGTCGAAGCTCTTCACGCATTCCCAGGCGGCGTCGGCGTCGGCGATGTTGTTGTAGCTGAGCTCCTTGCCCTGCAGCTGCTTGGCCGACACCAGCGAGCCAGGCGCCGGGTACAGGTCGCGGTAGAAGGCGGCCTGTTGGTGCGGGTTCTCGCCGTACCGCAGGTCCTGAATCTTCACGAAGCGGCCGTTGCTCTGCGCCGGGAACAGCGCGCGCTTGGGTGCGGGCTGGCCGATGCTGGCGTCGAAGTCGATGGCCGAGAGGTAGTCGCTGATCGCGCCGTCGTAGTCGGCGATGCGGTTGAACGCGGCCACGGAGAACGCGAACTTGGTCTTGTCGCTCAGCTTGCCGTCGGCCTTCAGCTCGGCGAGCGCGACGGCATATTGCGAGGCGTCGGTCAGCACGCCGACGTCCTTCCAGTTCTTGGCGGCGCTGCGCACCATGGCCGGGCCGCCGATGTCGATGTTCTCGATCGCGTCCTCGAGCGTGCAGCCGGGCTTGGCCACGGTGGCTTCGAAGGGGTAGAGGTTGACCACCAGCAGATCGATGGTGTCGATGCCGTGCTCCTGGATCGCCGCCACGTGCGCCGGCAGGTCGCGGCGCGCGAGCAGGCCGCCGTGGATCTTCGGGTGCAGCGTTTTCACGCGGCCGTCGAGCATCTCGGGGAAGCCCGTGTGATCGGCCACCTCGGTGACGGGCAGGCCGGCATCGGCCAGCAGCTTGGCGGTGCCGCCGGTGGACAGCAGCTTGATGCCCAGCGCGTTCAGCGCCTGCGCGAATTCGAGGATGCCGGTCTTGTCGGAAACGGAAAGGAGTGCGGTCAGGGCCATGGGGTTCTTCGTCATTTCAAAAGTTTGTGTTCGACCAGCTTCTTGCGCAGGGTGTTGCGGTTCAGGCCGAGCCACTGGGCCGCCTTCGACTGGTTGCCTTCGGCGCGCGCCATGACCACGTCGAGCAGCGGTTTTTCGACGACGCGCACCAGCATCTCGTACATGCCGTCCGGCTCGGTGCCGTGCAGGTCGCGGAAATAGCTCTCCAGACTGTTGCGAACACAGTCCTCGATGTTCTTCTTGCTCATGGCGCTCTCTTGTTGTCAGTGCGCGGCGGTGGCCGCTTTCTCGTCCTCGCCGCCGTTCCACCCGTCCTGCACGTCGGCAGGTTCGCGGTGCGCAGGGATGCGGTCCATCCCCTCGGCCAGCCCCTCGAAATAGTCGGACACCGCGCGCAGTTGCTGCGCACAGTCCTCGATCGCGTTCATGCGGCCGCGGAAGTCTTCGCCCCCCGGCAGTGCACGCACGTACCAGCCGATGTGCTTGCGTGCGGTGCGCACGCCGCTGTAGTCGCCATAGAGCCCGTAATGCTCCTGCAGATGGTCGAGCAGCAGAAGCCGCACTTCCGCCACCAACGGCGGTGCAAGGTGCGTGCCCGTCGCCAGGAAATGCGCGATCTCGCGGAAGATCCACGGCCGGCCCTGTGCCGCGCGGCCGACCATCACCGCATCGGCCCCGGTGGCGGCGAGCACATCGCGCGCCCTCTCGGGGCTGGTGATGTCGCCGTTGGCCACCACCGGCACGCGCACCGCGGCTTTCACGGCGGCGATGGTGTCGTACTCCGCGGCGCCCTTGTAGCCCTGCTCGCGCGTGCGGCCGTGCACGGTGAGCATCTGCACACCGGCCGCTTCGAAATCGCGCGCCAGCTTCACGGCGTTGCGGTGGTCGGCGCTCCAGCCGGTGCGCATCTTGAGCGTCACCGGCACGCCATGCGGCGCTGCCGCATCGACCACGGCCTGCACGATCTCCAGCGCCAGCGGCTCGTCGCGCATCAGCGCCGAGCCCGCCCACTTGTTGCAGACCTTCTTGGCCGGGCAACCCATGTTGATGTCGATGATCTGCGCGCCGCGGTCGATGTTGTAGTGCGTGGCCTCGGCCATCATGGCCGCATCGGTGCCGGCGATCTGCACCGCGATGGGGCCGGGCTCACCGGCGTGGTCCGCCCGGCGCGAGGTCTTGAGCGTGTTCCACAGCTCCTTGCGCGAGGTCACCATCTCGCTGACCGCGTAGCCCGCGCCGAGCGATCGGCACAGCATGCGGAACGGCCGGTCGGTCACGCCGGCCATGGGCGCGACGAACAGCCGGTTTTCCAGCGCGATGGGGCCGATCTGCATGGTGAGGAAAGAGGAGGAGCGAGCGCGCGGCTGCTGAAAAATGAGGCACGATTGTAGCCAACCCGCATTTCAGGCGCTGAAACGAATGGCCTAGGGGCATTGCCTCTTGCGCGATGCGTGGCGGCGTCCTATCCGACGAGAGGGAACGGCGCGCCTTCCTATACTCCGGCCCACATGCAAGCCTGGCTCGACTCCCTTCTGGCGCTTCTCGCCCTGCCCCAATACGGGCTGTCGACCGTCTTCATCGCCGCGTTCGTCTCCGCGACGCTCCTGCCCGTCGGCTCCGAACCAGTGCTGTTCGGCTTCCTCAAGCTCAGCCCCGACATGTTCTGGCCGGCCGTCGGTGTGGCCACGCTGGGGAACACGCTGGGGGGCGCCCTGGACTGGTGGCTGGGCTACGGCGCCCACAAGGTGGCCGACAAGTACGCGCATTCGAAGCACCACGTGCGGGTGCTGGCCTGGCTCGAACGGCTCGGCCCCAAGGCCTGCCTGCTGAGCTGGCTGCCGGTGGTGGGCGACCCGCTGTGCGCCGTCGCCGGCTGGCTCAAGCTGCCCTTCTGGCCCTGCCTGGTCTACATGGCGATCGGGAAGTTCGCACGCTACGTCACGATGACGGTCGCGCTGCTCTACATCTGGCCGTCTTGATAGACGATCGCGTCAGCTGAGCAATCCGTACGGGCCGCCGCGCGACAGCGCCTGTTGGTAGGCCGGTCGCGCATGGATGCGCGCGAGCCACGCCATCAGCCGCGGGCGGCTGTCATCCAGCCCGCCGCGTGCGCGCGCCGCCTCCACCGGGAAGCTCATCTGGATGTCCGCGCCGGTGAACTCGGCCCCCGCGAACCACTCGCTCTTGGCCAGTTCGCCCTCCATGAAGTCGAGGTGCGCGCGGAGGTTCGGCGTCACGAAGCCGGCCTTGGCCTTGCCGGCGATGCCCTTGGCGATCGGCCGGATGAAGAAGGGCATCTTCGCGCTCTCGATCTTGTCGAAGATCAGCTTGAGCAGCAGCGGCGGCATGGCCGAGCCTTCGGCGTAATGCAGCCAGTAGCGGTAGCGCAGGGCATCCGCGCTGCCGGCCGGCGGTGCGAAGCGGCCCTGGCTGTGGCGCTCGATCAGCGTCTCGACGATGGCGCCCGACTCTGCCAGCACCAGGCCGTCGTCCGTCGTCACCACCGGCGACTTGCCCAGCGGATGCACCCGGCGCAACTCGGGCGGCGCCAGCATCGTCTTCGGATCGCGCTGGTAGTGCACGATCTCGTAGGGCAGCCCGAGTTCTTCGAGCAGCCAGAGGACGCGTTGCGAGCGCGAGTTGTTGAGGTGGTGGACGGTGAGCATCGGCGATCGGCCGGTCAGGAGCTGAACAGGAAGTTCATCACGTCGCCATCCTTGACGACGTACTCCTTGCCTTCGGCGCGCATCTTGCCCGCGTCCTTGGCGCCCTGCTCGCCCTTGAAGGCGATGAAATCGTCGAAGGCGATCGTCTGGGCGCGGATGTAGCCCTTCTCGAAGTCACCGTGGATCACGCCGGCGGCCTGGGGGCCGGTGTCGCCGATGTGGATGGTCCAGGCGCGCACTTCCTTCACGCCCGCGGTGAAGTAGGTCTGCAGGCCCAGCAGCTTGTAGGCGGCGCGGATCAGGCGGTTCAGGCCCGGCTCGTCCTGGCCGATCTCGGCGAGGAACATCTTCTTGTCCTCATCGTCCATCTCGGCGAGCTCGGCTTCGATCTTGGCGCAGATGGCCACCACGGGTGCGTTCTGCTTGGCGGCGTATTCGCGCAGGCGATCGAGGTACGGGTTGTTCTCGAAGCCGTCCTCCGACACGTTGCCGACGAACATCGCCGGCTTGGCGGTGATGAGCGTGAACGACTTGACCAGCGGCTGCTCTTCCTTCGTGAACTCCAGCGCGCGCACCGGGATGTTCTCGTTGAGCGCCTTCTGGCAGCGCTCGAGCAGGCCGACCAGCTTCTGCGCGTCCTTGTCGCCCGAACGCGCGACCTTGGTGTGGCGGTGCAGCGCCTTCTCGACCGTGGCCAGATCGGCCAGGCAGAGTTCGGTCTGGATCACCTCGATGTCGGAAATCGGGTCGACCTTGCCGGCGACGTGGATCACGTTGTCGTCGTCGAAGCAGCGCACCACGTTCACGGTGGCGTCGGTCTCGCGGATGTGCGCCAGGAACTTGTTGCCCAGGCCTTCGCCGGTGCTGGCGCCGGCCACCAGGCCCGCGATGTCGACGAACTCGACGATGGCGGGCACGATGCGCTCGGGCTTGACGATCTCGCTGAGCTGGGCGAGCCGCGGGTCGGGCACCTCGACCACGCCGGTGTTCGGCTCGATCGTGCAGAACGGATAGTTTTCCGCCGCGATGCCGGCCTTGGTCAACGCATTGAAAAGGGTGGATTTACCGACGTTGGGCAGGCCGACGATGCCGCATTGCAAACTCATGGAGGTCCTCTGGAATCAACCGGCGATTTTAGGGCCGGGGGTGTTGGTCGCTTATTCGAAGCGGTAGTTGGCGCCGACCGGCTGGCCGACCTTGAGCAGGTGGTCGATGCCGTCGACCACGATGCAGTTCATGCCGAAGGTGATGGCGCCGTCGACGCGTGCGTTGGCGCGGTAGCTGCGCAGCGCGTCGCCGACCTCGGGCGTCGAGATCGCCGTCGCCGGGTCGATGTCGGGGATCGGGCAGCGCGGGCAGGGCTTGGCTGGTTCGACGTGCGCCCCGCCCTCGGCCGTGGCGATGTGCATCGTCTCCACGCGGTCCTCGTCCTGCGCCTCGATGCCCGCGAGCACGATGTTCGGGCGGAAGCGCTCGATGCCCACCGCCGCGTGGCCGGCCGCGACCAGCTTCTCGTTGAGCTCGTCGAGCGACTTCTCGCTGGTCACCAGCAGCGGGAAGCCGTCGGAGAACTGGTTGGGCGCCTCGACGCCCTTCGTCCAGGTCATGTTCGACAGCCGCTTGTGCTCGGGGTCGAAGCGCACCAGGCGCAGGGTCTGCGGCTTGCCCGGCTCCGACAGGAAGTCGCTGAACCATTGCGCCGCGATGTCGCCCATGTCGTAGGCGGCGACCTCGTCGCGCCAGACCTTCACGCGCACCGGCTTTTCGACGCGGTCGAAGGCGATGTGCAGCGCCAGCATGCCGGGCGCGCGCAGCACCATCTCCATCTGCTTCATCTGCGGCCGGATGAGCGCCATGCGCGGCAGCTCGCGCTGGCTCACGAACACGCCGTCGGCACCGACCACCATCCAGGCACGGTCGAATTCGAGGCCGGTCTCGGTGAGCAGCACCTCGGGCAGCTCGACCCCGGCGCAGGACTTGATGGGGTAGACGAACAGGCGGGCGATGGTGGCGTTGAGATCAAAAACGGAATCGGTCACGGTCGGGTCCTCGGCGGCGAAGCCGCGATTGTCCTCGGTCCGCCGCCGGGCGGGAGGCGGCTCCTACAATGCCCCGATGGCCCTTCCCCCCGAGGTTTGCATTCGCGGCGCCGGCATCGTCGGCCGCACGCTGGCGCTGCTGCTCGCCCGCGAGCGCATCCGTGTCGCCCTGGTCGCTCCGGCGCCGGCCGCCGCCCACGAAGACGTGCGCGCCTACGCCCTGAACGCCGCATCCAGAACCCTGCTCGAATCGCTACGCGCCTGGCCCGACGCGGCCCACGCCACCCCCGTGCGCGAGATGCGCGTGAACGGCGACGAAGGCGGCCGCGTGTGCTTCAGCGCCGCCATCCAGAAAGTCGAGGCCCTGGCCTGGATCGTCGACGTGCCCGCGCTCGAAAGGCAGCTCGCCGATGCCGTGCGCTTCCAGCCGCAGATCGACGTGGTCGATGCACCCGTGCCGGCCGCGCTCACCGTGGTGTGCGAAGGCAAGGCGAGCGCCACCCGCGACGCGCTGGGCGTGAGCTACGCCGTGACGCGCTATCCGCAGCACGCCATCGCCGCCCGGCTCGATGCCGAACGCCCGCACGACGGCACCGCGCGCCAGTGGTTCAACGACAAGGGGGACATCCTCGCGCTGCTGCCGTTGGGCGGCCCAGGTGGACGGTCGGTGGCGCTGGTGTGGTCGGTCGACCAGTTCCGCGCACCGGGCCTGATGGCGCTCGGCGCCGACGACTTCCAGGCCGCCGTGCGCGAGGCCAGCCACGACGCGCTGGGCGCCCTCACCCTGACGAGCGAACGTGCGGCGTGGCCGCTGCAACGCGCCATCGCCGACCGCTGGACCGGGCGCCTGCCCGACGGCAAGAGCTGGGCGCTGGCCGGCGACGCGGCGCACACGGTGCATCCCCTGGCCGGCCAGGGCCTGAACCTCGGCCTGGCCGACGCGTCGGTGCTGGCCGAGGTGATCAAGGCCCGCGAATACTGGCGCAGCGTGGGCGACCCGCGCCTCTTGCGCCGCTACGAACGCGCGCGCCGCACCAACGTGCTGTCGATGAGCCTGGCCACCGACGGCCTGCAGCAACTGTTCTCGCACGGCACCGACCCGCTGCCGGCGCTGCGCAACTGGGGCATGCGCGGTTTCGACCGCACGCGTGTCCTCAAGCAATTCATCGTCCGCCAGGCCATGGGCCTGAACTGAACCCGATCACCATGAAAACACTTCGCCTCCTTCTCGCCGCACTGGCCCTGGGCAGCACGCTGGCGGCCACCGCCGGCGAAGCCGAGATCCGCAAGAACCTGGCGGCCCGCGTCCCGATGCTGGCCAACGTCGACGAGGTGCGCAAGGCGCCGATGCCGGGGCTCTGGGAAGTGCGCCACGGGTTCGACATCTTCTACACCGACGAGCAGGGCAACTACCTGATCCAGGGCAACCTGATCGACGTGCAGGCGCGCAAGAACCTCACCGAGGAGCGGGTCGAGAAGCTCAGCGCGGTCGACTTCGACAAGCTGCCCATGAAGGACGCCTTCAAGATCGTGCGCGGCAACGGCAAGCGCAGGCTGGCGGTGTTCGAAGACCCGAACTGCGGCTACTGCAAGCAGTTCGAGCGCGAGCTCAAGACCATCGACAACGTGACGGTCTACCTCTTCCTCTACCCGGTGCTCGGCCCCGACTCTACGTCCAAGTCGCGCGACATCTGGTGCAGCAAGGACAAGGCCAAGACCTGGACCGACTGGATGACCGCCAGCGTCAAGCCCGAAACCGGCAACTGCGACGCCGCGGCGCTGCAGCGCAACGTCGAGTTCGGCCGCAAGTACAACATCACGGGCACGCCGACGCTGATCTTCACCGACGGCACCCGCACCCCCGGCGCGATCCCCGCCGCGCAGATCGAAAAGCAACTGACTGCCGCCAACTGATGACGGGCACCGCAGCGATCCACTACCGCGTCGAATGCGCGGACCGGCATGCCCACCTCTTCGCCGTCACGCTGACCATCGAATCCCCCTCGGCCCTGCAGCGCGTGGCGCTGCCGGTGTGGATTCCCGGCAGCTACCTGGTGCGCGAGTTCGCGAAGAACCTGCAGAACCTGCAGGCCACGCAGGGCCGGCGCAGGGTGCCGGTGACGCAGCTCGACAAGCACAGCTGGCAGACGGGCTGCGCACCCGACAAGCCGCTGGTGCTGCGCTACGAGGTCTGCGCGTACGACCATTCGGTGCGCACCGCCTGGCTCGACGCCGACCGCGGCTTCTTCAACGGCACCAGCCTGTGCCTGCAGGTCGACGGCCATGCCGACGCACCGCACGCGATGGAGATCGTCGCGCCCAAGCCGGTGGCCGGCGAAGCGCGCTGGCACTGCGCGACCGCGCTGCCGCCGGTGAAGGTCGATGCGCACGGCTTCGGCCATTACCTCGCCTCGGGCTACGACGAACTGGCCGACAGTCCGGTCGAGATGGGCGCCTTCTGGAGCGCCGACTTCGAGGCCGGCGGCGTGCCGCATCGCTTCGTGGTGGCGGGTGCGCCGCCCTCCTTCGACGGTGAGCGGCTGATCGCCGACACGCAGGCGATCTGCGAGACGCAGATGCGCTTCTGGCATGGCGACAAGGTGGGCAAGCGTGGTGGCGGCAAGCCGCCGCACGACCGCTATGTCTTCATGCTCAACGCGGTCGACGACGGCTATGGCGGGCTCGAGCACCGCCATTCGACCGCGCTGATCTGCACCCGCCACGACCTGCCACAGCGCCACGCCAAGAAGCAGCCCGAGGGCTACACCACGCTGATGGGCCTGATCAGCCACGAGTACTTCCACACCTGGAACGTGAAGCGGCTGCGGCCCGCGGAGTTCGCGCGCTACGACTACGCGCAGGAAAACTACACGCGCCTGCTGTGGTTCTTCGAGGGCTTCACCAGCTACTACGACGACCTGCTGCTGCGCCGCGCCGGCCGCATCGACGACGCCACCTATCTTCGGCTGGTCAACAAGACCATCAACCAGGTGCAGCAGGCACCGGGCCGGCTGGTGCAGTCGGTGGCCGAGGCGAGCTTCGACGCCTGGGTCAAGTACTACCGGCAGGACGAGCAGACGCCCAACCAGACCATCAGCTACTACACCAAGGGTGCGCTGGTCGCGATGTGCCTGGACCTCACGCTGCGCCGCGAGGGCAAGGGCTCGCTCGACGACGTGATGCGCCTGCTGTGGACGCAAAGCGATGGCGGGCCGATCGACGAAGACGACATCGCCGCCGCGCTCGAGACGGTGGGCGGCCGGTCGTATGCCACCGAACTCGCGCACTGGGTGCACGCCGCCGAGGAGTTGCCGCTGTCGGACCTGCTGCGCGCCCACGGCGTCGCCGCGCTGGACGACCCGGCGCAGCGCGCGCAGGAACTCGGCCTGCGCGTGGCCGAAGCCAACGGCAGCGTGCAGGTGAAGATGGTGTTGCGCGGCGGTGCGGCCGAGAAGGCCGGGTTCTCGGCCAACGACGAATGGATCGGCATCGAGCTGCCCGCCACCAAGGGCCGACCGGTGCAGGGCTGGCGCCTGTCGAAACTCGACGACCTGGCGCTGTACCTGGGCGAGCACAAGAAGATCACCGCGTTGATCGCGCGCGACAAGCGGCTGCTGCGCCTACCGCTTGCCTTGCCGACGGGCGTCACCACCTGGCGCCTGTTCGCGCAGGACGCGGCCAAACTCTCGGCCTGGCTGGCCTGAACGCCTAACTTTCGATCGCTTCGCCGCGCCGCACGATGCGGATCGGCTGCGCCGCCGCTTCATCGCCGACCATCACGCAGGGCTTGCCGGTGCGACGGCAGTGGTCCTGCACGCGCCAGTAGGCGCCGTGGCTCATGCAGCCGGTCTGGCAGATCACCAGGTCGGCGGCGCGCAGGCTGGATTCGAGGGCGGCGGCATCGGCGTCGTCCTGGCCGTCGTGGTGCAGGTAGCGGCCGCCGGCGATCTCGACCAGTTGCCGCGCCACCGCCGACGCCTCCTCGGCCCGTCCCACGCACAGCACGGCCTTCTCGCGCAGATCGGCCGTCGGCCCGGCGCCCCGCGAGCGACGGCGCGCTGGCGCGAGCAGCGCATGCACCCGCTGCGGCAGGGCCGCGCCGGTGGATGCGCGCGCCGCCAGTTCGTCGCGCACCAGCGCCAGCGCCGAATCGCGCACGATCAGCGCCGCGCGCAGGCGCACGATCTGCGCCGCCTGATCGGCCAGCAGGCGTGAGCAGCGCTCCTGCGCCCGGGCATAGGCGCGCAGCAGGACGGTGGTTTCTTCCATGGGCGACTCCATATCGAGCGGCCATTCTAGATGCGAATTATTCTCAACAACCAGGCCATCCACCTGCTGCCGTGCTGGGTATAGTGGCCCGCATCCCCGCATCCATCCACCCCTCACGGAGACACCATGAGCTACGAGAACATCGAAGTGCGCACCGAGGCCGGCAAGGTCGGCATCGTCACCCTCAACCGCCCGAAGGCGCTGAACGCGCTGAACGACGCGCTGATGACCGAACTGGGCGAAGCGCTCAAGGCCTTCGACGCCGACCCCGCCATCGGCTGCATGATCGTCACCGGCAGCGAGCGCGCCTTTGCCGCTGGCGCCGACATCGGCGCCATGGCCAAGTACAGCTTCGTCGACGTCTACAAGGGCGACTACATCACCCGCAACTGGGAAACCGTCCGCAGCATCCGCAAGCCGGTGATCGCCGCGGTGAGCGGCTTCGCGCTGGGCGGCGGCTGCGAGCTGGCGATGATGTGCGACTTCATCATCGCGGCCGACAACGCCAAGTTCGGCCAGCCCGAGATCAAGCTGGGCGTGATCCCGGGCGCCGGCGGCACGCAGCGCCTGCCGCGCGCGGTGGGCAAGAGCAAGGCGATGGACATGGCGCTCACCGGCCGCATGATGGACGCGACCGAAGCCGAGCGCGCCGGCCTCGTCAGCCGCGTGGTGCCCTTCGAGAAGCTGGCCGACGAGGCCCTCGGCGCCGCGCTGGTCATCGCGGATTTCTCGCAGGTCGCGGTGATGGCAGCGAAGGAATCGGTCAACCGCGCCTTCGAGAGCGGCCTCTCCGATGGCGTGATGTTCGAACGCCGCCTGTTCCACGCGCTGTTCGCCACCAACGACCAGAAGGAAGGCATGGACGCCTTCACCGCCAAGCGCAAGGCTGAATTCACGCACAGCTGACGCGCCGCCGCCGACCTGGGCCGGCCGGCCCCGGTCAGCGCGCTTCTTCGAGCGCCTGGCGCAGCGACGACAACGCGCCCGCGCCGGGCTGCCCGGTGCCGGGCGGCACGCCCTTCTCGCGCCAGCGCACCTGGCCGCCGGCCAGCTCGAGCACCCCCAGCACCTCGCCGTCGCGCTCGAGCGCGATGCGCCAGTCGACCGCGCCCGCGAGCGGCTGGGAGCCCACGCCCGCCAGCGCCGCCGAGCCCACAAGACCGCCCAGCTCGCGCGCTTCGGCGCGCGGCAGCACGCGGCTGTCGGTACCGTTGCGGCTGATGCGCAGCTGGGTCCATTGCGCGAGCGCGTTGAAGGTCGGCTCGGGTGCCTGGCTGGGTGCCGGGGCCGGGGCAGGTGCGGCCATGCCGGCTGCGCGCGATGGCGCCGGCGGGGCCGCACGCAGCGCCGCACTGGGTGGGGCCGCGCTGACGGCGGGTGCAGCCGGTGCCACCGGCTCAGGCGCCATGACCGGCGGCCACTGCACGGGCGGCGGCAACGGCGGCTCCGCCTTCATCCTGGCCGCCTCTTCACGGGCCAGCGCCTGCTGGGCACGCTCGACCGCCTTGTCGGCCGCGAGCGTCGCCTCGCGGTCGGCCGCGGCCTGGCGCGCCTGGCGCTCGCGTTCGCGGTCGCGCTCGTCGAGCGCGCGCTTGGCCGACTCGGTGACGGCGCGCGATTCGGCCAGCGCGGTGTCGAGCACGCTGGGCGCTGGTGGCGGCGGTGGTGCTTCGGCGGGTTTGGGCGCGGGCGTCACGGGTGCTGGCGGCGCTGCCGGCACGGGTGCGGCCGGGCGCTCCTGCATCGGCGCATCCGGCGCGGCACCGGGCACCGGCTCGCGCTGCCACATCACCGTGACCAGCACGCCGACCAGCACGGTCGCGAAGGCGGCGTTCCACGGCATGCGCGAGCCCGCGCCGCCGCCGATGCCGAGCAGGCGCTGCCACCACGGCCGCTCCGCACCGACCGGGCCGGCGGGCAGCGACGGCGCCACCGCCTCGTGGGCCAGCACGCGGATGGACTGGCGCAGCGCCACGTCGGGCGTCGCTGCTTGGTCGGGCGCGTGGTCGAGCACCTGCTGCAGCAGCGGATCGTGCAGCGCGCCGTCGTCGTCGCCGCCCAAGTCATCGTCCCACTCCTCGTCCCAGTTGTCGTCGGGCATCTTCGGATCGCTCATGCGCCCTCCCCCAGCACCGACAAATAGCGCTCCATGCAGCCGCGCAATTTCTTGAGCCCGTAGCGCAGGCGGCTCCGGACGGTTTCGAAGCCGACGTCGAGCGCCGCGGCCATCGCCTCGACGGTGAAGCCGTCTTCGTGGTGCAGCAGGAAGGCGGCGCGTTGGTCGTCGGGCAGCTCGTTCAGGCAGGCCAGCAGGCGCTTGCCGGCCGAGCGCCAGAAGGCCGCGTCTTCGGCCGAGGGGTGCGCCGCATCGACCGGCTGGCCCTGGCCGTTGAGCAGTCGGCCGCTGACGCGCTGGACGGCCTCGAGCCCCTCGTCGTCATCGTCGTGCACGTGCACGACCATCTGCCGGCCGCTCGCGCGCAGCCGGTCCATGGCCAGGTTGTGCGCGATGGTGAAGGCCCAGGTGCGCCAGGCCGCGCCCTGGGGCGAGAACGAATCGCGCGCCGTGATGATGCGCACCCAGGTTTCCTGGAACACCTCGTCGACCTCGGCCGCCAGGCGAATGCCCAGCAGGCGCCGCACGAAGCGGAACAGCGCGCCTTCATGGCGCGCATAGAGCACGTCGAAGGCGCCGGTGTCGCCGCCGGCATAGGCCAGCATCAGTTGGTCGTCGGGCATGGCATCGGGCATGACGTCAGG
Source organism: Variovorax sp. J2L1-78 (assembly GCF_030317205.1). NCBI lineage: Bacteria > Pseudomonadati > Pseudomonadota > Betaproteobacteria > Burkholderiales > Comamonadaceae > Variovorax > Variovorax arabinosiphilus. The sequence goes on from NZ_JASZYB010000001.1 coordinate 2,870,957, forward strand.
GACTTCGGCAGGCTCGACGGCGTCGACAGGCACGGGGGAAAGCATGGGCAGATTCTCACCTCAGCTTGTACGGCGGCCGATCGGGATCGGGGTTAGCGTCCCTCGGTTTTCTTTTTCATCGACGAACCCCGCGACCCGATGCCCGCCGTATCAGCCTGCATCCCTCACCACGGAGTCGTCGATGACCCAAGCCCCTGCCCCCGCCTCTTCTCCGGCCGCGCGCACCGTGCGCCGCCCGCGTGCACTGATCGCCGTCCTGTGCGCGCAGCTGCTGCTCAGCGCCTGCCACGCCACGGGCGTGTCGCCCACCGGCGCGGTGTGGCCCGAGCCGATGCCACAGCCGCCCGAGCCCACGCGCACGGCATCGCCCTGGCCGACGAACGCGGTGACACGCACCATGCCGAACTTCCAGGCGCCGTCGGCCACGCACTGCGCGCGCCCCATCCAGACGCGTGAGGTGCCCGGCTTCGACCCGCAGCAGCCCACGTCGAACCCGATGCGCGGCCATCTGGCCGACAGCCGTACGGAACGGCTGCGCGAGACACACAGCAAGCGTGCCGACGCCGGCGTGGCGCTCGAACGTGCCGACGCCATGCCGGCACCGCCGCCCGCCGCCGTGGCCGCATCGCCCATCGCGCGCGACGCCGAGCCCGCGTCGATCCTGCCCCTGCCGCCGCGCCAGCGCCCCGCGCCCGCCCAGGCGCTGCCCGTGACCGCCGGCATGGTCGACGACAACGCCGACTTCGGCGAATACCTGCGCTTTCGCGAGCGCACACAGGTCGCCCACCGGGCCCGCGACGTGCGCGAGCGCTACCTGCTGCAGGTGCGCAATGCGCGTGGCACCGTCGTGCCCGACGCCGAAGTCGCCGTGACCGCCCCCAGCGGCGCCACCCTGTGGGCCCGCACCGACGCCGGCGGTCGCGCCTGGCTGCACCCCGACGCCGTCGACACCACGCGCAGCGCGATCTACGAAGTGGCAGTGCGCAAGGACGGCCGCGAGGCCAGCACCTTCCTGCGCCGCGGCCAGAAGAGCGCGGTCGACGTGGTGCTGGCCGACAGCGCCGCCCCGACGCGGGCGCGGCTCGACCTTGTCTTTCTCATCGACGCCACCGGCTCCATGGCCGACGAGATCGGCCGCCTGAAGACCACGTTGCGCAGCATCGCCAACGAGGTCGCGCAACTGCCCAGCCGCCCCGACACCTGCTTCGGCTTGGTGGCGTACCGCGACAAGGGCGACGAGTTTCTGCTGCGCAGCCACGACTTCACCAACGACCTCGGCGCCTTCCAGGGCGTGCTGAACGCGCTGCAGGCCAACGGCGGCGGCGACTACCCCGAAGCGATGAACGAGGCGCTGCACGACACCGTGCACCGCCTGAGCTGGCGCGGCAGCGGCGCCACCCGCATGGTCGTGCTGCTGGCCGACGCGCCGCCGCACCTGGACTACGGCGGCCCGCAGTACGACGACGACATGCTCGCCGCGCTGGGCAAGGGCATCAAGATCTTCAGCGTGGGGGCGAGCGGGCTCGACAAGCAGGGCGAGGTCGTGCAGCGGCAGATGGCCCAGTACACCGGCGGGCGCTTCGTCTTCCTCACCTACAAGGACGCCGAACGCCCTGCGAGCGGCCCCGGCCGCGAGACCGTGCACGACGTGAGCAACTATTCGGTGCAGACGCTGGACCGGCTCATCGTGCGGCTGGTGACCGAGGAGTTGGCCCAGTTGCCGAAAGGCGGTTGACGGGCCTGCCACCGACCGGGCTATAATCTCGGGCTCGGCTCTTTAGCTCAGTCGGTTAGAGCGATGGAATCATAATCCACAGGTCCGCGGTTCGAATCCGTGAAGAGCCACCAGACAGGAACGCCCTGCAAGTCCATGACTTGCGGGGCGTTTTGCGTTGGAAGCCGTGCAAAGGTTCCTCTTCCGTCCCGATAGTGCGCGAGGGCTCGGTGGCAGCAGAAGACATGCACCCAGACCGGTGTTGTAATCCCGTTGAACAGGGAGAAAAACACCATGACGAACATCGTCGAGGGAAAGCCGTGCGTCGATTCTGGCGCGCCAAGGGCGAATGCAGGGCAACGCGAAATGCCTCGCAGAGCCCACCGTTACCTGACAGCGGGGCTTCTTCCCATTGTCTTGAGCGCCTGCAGCGTGTTCTCGAGCAACGACGCTGCCACTGCCAAGGAACCAGCGCGCCTTGAGATCACCGTCCAGGCAGCGGATGATCTCAACGTCGACCTCAAAGGACGTGGGGCACCGATGCTGCTTCGGGTCTACGAACTGAAGTCCGACGTCGCGTTCCAGGAAGCCGATTACTTCGGGATCCAGAACACGGCCAAAGCCGTTCTCGGCGCAGATCTTTTGAGCGTCGACCAGTTCATCATCCGCCCCGGCGAGAGCCGCGACATCAAGCGGAAGTCGAACCCCGAAACCACGGCCATCGGGATCTTCGCCGGGTACCGCGACCTGCCCAATTCCGTGTGGCGTGTGGTGCACAAGCTGCCGCCAGCGACGGATGCCAACTGGTACCGCGCGCTCGTGCCAGGCACGAAGGTTGCGCTGAAAGTCGAGCTTCAGGCCAACGCCATCTCGGTCGTCGACAAAGAGGTCCGTCCCAAGCACACGCAGGTCGCCAACGAATCGCCGAGCCAACTGGACAAGCCTTTGGCCGAGCCGACAGACGCCACGTCGAAACCAGCCCAGTCCAACACGCTCGGCCTCCCGAAGGCCCCGGACGGCGCATCGACCAGCGTGCTCGACAACCTGAAGAAGCGTTTCTCTGCGCCTTGAGAACCCGCCGGTTTTGCCGGCCGTTCAAAGGTTGCGCAGGACCGGCTTCTTCGGTGGTGACAGAAGGCGTTTTCGGGGCCGGTCTACCGGAGGCAACTCGGGCGGCAGTGCGTCGATTTCTTCGTCGCTGAGCACACGCTCGGGCTCCGGCTCGTCGTACACCGGCTCGGGCCGCGGGAGGGGCGTGAGCAGAAGCTCGGGCGGGCGTGCCGAGACGTCGGGTGGTGACACGGCAACGGCACGGCTCGCCGGCGCAGGCACGGAAACCGCGACAGCCGATCGCGCTTCGGGCTGCGGCGCCCGCCCCTTCACGGACGCGATAAGCAGGCGCAATGCCTCGTCGCGCTCCTGTGCGCGCTGGCTTTGCGCCGCATCGCGCTGCGCCTGCTGCTGCGCCAGGAAGTCGAGCTCGACCTGCAACGCCCGTTGCAGGATCTGGGGAAGGCGGTCCAGCGCTTCTTGCCAGACGCGCTGCTGCGCGGCGAATCGGGCATCGAGCGATGCCGCCAGGGCATCGATCGCCTCGGCGTGCGCCGATGCATCGGCGACGGACGCGGGCACGCGCGCCAGGCGTTCTCGGACCTGACGCGCCACCAGCAGGCCGCCCACCCCGGCGCCAAGCAGGCCGCATGCCAAGGCCACGACGACCATCCATGCGCCGTCGGCGTTCATGCGTGCACCTCGTCGCCGTCGTCGGCGCCTTCCCACTTCTGGAGCAGGTCCAGCGGAATCGAACTCGCGACCTGCGAAAAGCGCTTGCCCACCATGCGCTCGGCCTGCTTCAGCAGCACGGCCACCGGACTGCTGGGTTCGTGATGTTCGAACCATTCGCGGGCATTTCGGATGCTTTCACGCACATCGTCGCGCGTGAAGGCCTGTCGGCGACTCAGCGCAGTGTGTTCGGTCGACGGCACCGGCAGCGGGGTTTCCATGATTTCCTGCGCCTTGGCGTTGTCGGCCACAGCGGGCCTGGCGGCTGGGTTCACGAACAGGTCGAGGACCCGGCTCAGCGGACTCAGCGCGGGCGCCTCGTCGCCGAGTTGCGCGCGAGCCCAGGCATCGATCGCATGCACATGGCCCGCCGCCACCTCCAGGCAGGCCAGCGGCGACAGTGGGCCTGGGGCCGCCGCACGCAAGGCTGCCAGTTGCTGCGTCACCGACTCCGGTGTGGCGGCCTCCGGCACCCTCGGCACAGCGAAGGCGCGCTCCACGTCGCGCACTGTCAGGCGCAGGGCGGTGCTCGTGGCCACGGCGATCTCGCACACGTCGGCGAGCAGGCCCTCGGGGTCGGCCAGGCCGGCCAGCGCATTGGCGCGCACGGCGGGTTCGGCTTCGCCGTCGATGATCAGCTGCGGGTGCACCGCGTCGGGCCAGGTCTCCAGCAACTCGCGCAGCATGCCCAGCACGTGTGCCAGCCCGGCCGCTTGGCCCAGGCGGGTGCGGGCGCGGCACCACCAGACCAGCAGGTTGATGTCCTTCGTGCGCAGCAGCAGCCGTTGGCAATCGCGCTCCACCTCGGCCCAGTTGGGAACCTCGGGGGTGCCGACGAAGTTGCCGTACTGGGCATCGGCCTGGGGCGTCATGCGCGACAGCAGCACGGCGTATTCATGGTCGTACTCCAGGCTGGGCCCGCAAGGCGCGAGCGCGCTCACCGGCTGAAGCCAGTCGATGACGGGGCGCCCCACGGGAGACGGCGATGGGTCGGATCGGGAGGGCAGATTGACGGAAGTCATGGGGACGGGTCCAGAAAAGAGAGGCGAGGCGTCATGCGCCGTAGCCTGGGCGAAGGTATTGCTCGGGCTCGAACACCATGCCGACGGCATAGCCGTCCGATGGCGCGGCGCGCATCGCGCGCGACGTCACACCGAAGCCGGCCGCTTTCGATCCGCCCAGCCAGGTCGACCACCCGAGCTTCTCGGTGTCGCCCAGGCGAGCGGGGGGCGCGCTGTCGGCGCGCACCCGCAGCTCGACCTCCCAGACGAACTCGTAGCCGACGAAGCCGCGCACCCACTCCACCAGCAAGGGCAGGTCCTTGCCCTGCGGTGTGAAGCGCAGGTACTGGTCGAGCTGCAGCGGGCCGAGCACGAGCCTGAACTTGTTCTGCCGATCGGCCACGACCTCCCCCGCGATCGCGCCGACACCCATCACGCTGGAGGTGCGCGGCTGGCCCAGATGGGTCTGGTCTTCGTCGTCGATGCGGATCCAGTGCATGACGAACTCCTCCAACCGAACGGGCACCGCAAAGAAGCGCGCCAGTGTCTGCGCCAGGCCATCGGGGTTGCGTGCTTCACGGCTCAGGTGCGTGGAGGCCGCCATCCGCGCATGGGCCGGCAGCACCGACGCACGGATCTCCAGCGGGTCGTGCCCCGTCAGTTGCGCGATGTAGCGGCTGAACGTTTCGTCATCCGCGCGGTCGAGCCCCGCCGCGGCCTGGCTCTGCGACCACGCGCGGTACATGTGCGTGAGGTAGCGGTGATGGAAGAGGTCGAGGAAGTCGGCGAGCGTGCTGTCGTTGTGGTTCTCGGTGCGGTCGCGCACCATCTCCGTGTAGTGCAGCGGCAAGGGGCCGTTGGGGCCGAGCAGGCCGAGGCCGTACAGGCGCACCACCGGCACCGCCGCGTTGTTGCCGACGCGCAGCGCGGGCGCGCCGGGCATGACCGGCGCATCGGCATCGCCGGGCAGCACGACCTCCGCGATCTCCCGCGGCGCGAAGATCAGCGCGGCCGTCTGCCCCAGCCGGAAAGGCTCCTGTTGCGGGCGGCTGGCCAGGCCGATGCGCGGCTGCGCCGCATGCACCGCCGCCAGCCGACGCATCAGCGACGTGAATCCGAATTTCCAGGGCGCCTCGCGCAGCCGCAGCAGCAAGTCCTGCAGGCCGAGTTCGATGGCGGTCGGATCGCGCCGCATCAGACGATGCCCCGGCCGCCCATGCGCACCGGCCAGCGTGCGACGCTGCCGCGCTGCATCGACTCGAGCACGGTCTGGGTGAAGACGTTGATGCTCACATGGCGCGACAGGTAGTGCTCCAGCACCAGGCCGAACAGGTAGGGGCTCGTGCCCGAGAAGCCCTCTTCGTCGACGCTCAGCGTGCATTGCACGCCGCGCCCGTAGATGAGCGGTCCGGCGCCCGGCAGGCGACGCGTCACCGGTTCGATGCGCGAGCCGACCAGGCTCTCGATCTGGCGGCGCTGCACGTCGTTGTCGCTCGCGACGAACAGGCGAAGCATGTCGCGCAGCGCCTGCGCGCCCTCGCGATGCGGCATGTCGGCCAAGGGAAGGTGATTGAAGCCGAGCTGGCGGATCAGCCGCCATGCGACTTCGCGCTGGGCGAAAGGCGACTTGGGCGTGCTCGGTGCGCGGATCAGGCCCACTCCCGAGACGGGAATCGAATCGGCCACCGCCAGGTCCGACGTGCCGTCGCGCGGCACCAGGCAGGGCAGGTCGCGGTTGGTGAGCAGCGCCTTCACCGACAGATAGCGGATGCCCTCCGGATAGGGCGCCTCGTTCTGGTCCACCAGCGACAGGAACACCTCGGTGCCGACATAGGGCGTTCGCGTGCCGTACTTGCGCGAGGTGTCGGACGCCAGGCGCGGCTCGCGCCGCACGGAGAAGTAGCGGCCGTAGTTGCCTTCGTCCTCGTTGAGGGTCTGGTAGAGCGGGCGGAACGCCATCGCGGCCGTCGTCTTCGCCTGCTGGCCGACGATGTCGCGCACCGCGTACACCTCGAAATCGAGCGGTCGCGAACGATCGGGAATCAGATGGAATTCAGGCTGCGCCGAGTTCAGTTCGATGCGATCGGTGCGGCGCTCGAACAGGTTCACCACCGGGGTGCAGAACAGCGCGAACTGCCCCGCGTCGACCAGGCCGCCGAGCGTGCCAGGCGGCTTGGTCAGCAGCACCAGCACCTCGGCCTCGCGGCCCGCGACCCGCTTCAACCCGGCCGCCAGTTGCGTCAGCGTGAAGAAGTAGAAGCGCTCCGGGCACGCGAAGTATTCGTGCAGCAGGTTGTGCCCATGGAAGGTGTTCCATTCCAGCGGCAGCAGGCCCTGGCCGGGCTCCAGTCCCTCGTGCACGAGCGCACCCTCGGTCACCACGTGCGGCCGCTGCGTCAGTTGGCCGGGCTCGCCGGTGAAGGTCGCGATGGCCGAGGTATGCAGCAGTTCGAACAGGTGCGACGCGATCTGCTCGTTGCCGCGCAGGTAGATCGGCAGGCGGTCGAGGCCGTCGAGCTGGTCGAAGTGCCCCTCCCCCAGCATGCGCAGCCGAAGGCGCAAGGCGCCCGTGACCTGCACGTGCGGCGGCACGTAGCGTTCGAGCGCCGGGATGTCGGGGGGGGCACCGGTCAGCTTGGCGTCCACGATCTCGATCGGCCACAGGGTCACGTCCTGGCTCGAGCGGAACTCGCATGGTGTCTCCTCCCCCGCCGGCACCTTCGCGTGAAAGGCGGTGTCCCGCGGCACACGGAAGCCGCGGGTGAAGTCGCCTTCGCTGACGCTCGGGTGGAGCTGTGCGACCGCCATCGATGGTGTCGGACTCAGGTAGTTCGGGTAGAGCACTTCGAGCAGACGCTGGGTGAAGCGCGGGAACTCCGCGTCCAGCTTGATCTGCATGCGCGCCGACAGAAAACTGAAGGACTCGATCAGGCGCTCGACATACGGGTCGTCCACCTCGATGCCGTGCATGCCCAGGCGCCGGGCGACCTTGGGGTGCGAGGCGGCGAACTCGCCCGCCATCTCGCGCATGTAGACGAGCTCGCGGTTGTAGTAGTCGAGCAGATGCGGATCCATGGCGGCCTCGCTTATCGGACGGCACGGGTCGGCCCGTGCGAAGCGCGCGTCACGCTCATGCGGTTGGTTTCGAGGTCGACCGTGCTCTGCACCGTGAGCTCCAGCGGATAGGGCTTGAGATTGATCATGGCGCGGATCTCGAAGAGCAGCACGTTGTACGCGTCGCTCGCGCCTTCCTTCATCAGCGGCAGCACCGTCACGGTCTCGGGCATCAGCCGCGGCTCGTAGTCCGCTATGGCGCGCCGGATGATGCGTTCGATGTCGTCCCAGCGCCGCTCGGAAAGATAGCTGCCCGCCAGCGGCCGCACCCCGAAGTTCACGGACGATGCGGCAGCTTCCGGGTACCGCGCCCGGTCGATCAGGTCTTCGGCGTTGGTGGTGTTCAGCAGGAACGACAGGTCGCGCTGGATGATGTCGCGCACTTGCGCGGCATTGACCGCGTAGTCGGCCGGCAGTTCGGTTTTCTGCGTCGGCCGGTCATCGCGCAGGCGGTCGAACAGCGTCGGCAGCAGCTGGGCATTCGCGCGCGCAGCGCTCGTGTTCGGCGGGCGAGGCGACCGGATGCCGGGATGCATCGACCGGTCAAGCTGCTTCATCGCGGGCGGACTCAAATTCGCAATGGCGGAGATCGAGCAGCGGCATGTCGCCCGCGTCCGTCATCCACATCTTCTGCCCCCGCGCGTGCACGCCCGTGCGGCCGTGCTCGCTCCAGACCGTTTCGCGCGCCATGCGCAGGGCGTCGCGGTCGGTGGCCTGCACCGGGTAGCGCATCGGCATGTAGCCCTTGAGCATCGAGCCGTCGCGCAATTCGAGATCGACCTGCGCCCAGACCAAGTCCAGCAGGCCCTGGGGGCCGGCCTTGGTCACCGACGCCAGATCGGCAAAGGCAACCCATCGGTAGGCGCCCACGAGGATCACCTCGCAGATCGGGCCAAGCCGGGTGTCGGAATCGGCGATCCAGGCGAAGCGCTGCTGCAGGTTGCAGCTTCCGGCGCTGTCGGGCGCCGCGACCAAGGCCCCTTCGCGCGCAAGGTCGGCCGCTTCGATCGCGTCCTCATTCGCCGTGGCGGTGAGCCGCAGCGCCTCGGCCATCCCGGCCATCCAGGCCGGAGCCGGCATGTCGGCCGCGGCGGCCACCGTCGCGGGTTGCGCGGTGCCGGCAAAGACCGCCTCCCGCTGACGCTCAGCCCGGATCAGGCCGCGCATCACGTGCGCCGTGCTGTCGAAGTCCTTCGACAAGCTGGCCCAGGTCTGCAACTGCTTGAGCGCGCGCTCCCACTGACCCAGAACGCACAGCAGTTCGAACAACAGCCAGCGGGACTGGGGGGCCTGCGGTCTGGCACGCACGTCGGCTTCGGCATGGCCGAGCGATTCGAGCAGGGGCCTGGCATGCGACCAACTGCGGAAGGATTCAGACGCGGCGAGGTTAACGGGCGGGGGCATGGGGAGACTCATGGATGGGGTGGGTTCGTGTCGTTGCTCGGAAAGCGCAGCGGTCGGGAAGCCTCCGGCTCCTCGGGTCGCGCGGCCCCGAGTTGCAGGTGGCTGTCGGGCGACAGGTGGTGGTGCTCCTGGCGCGTCAGGCTGGGCATCGCCGTGACGGCCTTGCGCGCGAGTTCCGGTGCGAACAGGTGCAGGATGTCTTCGTCGTCGCGAACATCGAGCAGGGTCGGTCGGCCCAGCGGATCGAAGTCCTCGATCACCTGGTCGATGGACTCGCGCGGCTCGAGGATGTCGCGCACCATCGGGTAGGGCTCGCCTTGCCGGACGAGATCGTCGAACGACGGCGCGAGCGCACCGCCCGTTGCCAGCAGGCCTTCCCAATCGGTACGACCCGCCAACTGCGTGGGGTCGCGCGCCACGCGCACGAACTCCTCGTGCAGTCCGGCGAACAGGGCGTCCTCGCGCATGGCGGTCGACGGTTGGCCAGCCAGGAGCGGTGCGCCGTCCGCGGGCGCACCGTCCTCCCTGGGTGGCGGCGCGCGCCGGTCACGGCGTCGTTGGGGCGCCGGGTCTTCCCCCAGCAGTTCGGCCAAGGGGTTGGCGGCCGGCAGGGCCTCGGCGCCGTCGATGTCCAGCACGCCGAAGGGATCATCACTCGCGGCGGATGCGCGCTGCGCGCCGGTTTCCTGTGCTGGAAAGGCCAGGTCTCGCAGGTCGAATTCGACGGCATCGGCGATGGCGCTCGGCGGAGTTTTCGGCGCGGCCTGATGCACGACCGACGGCCCTGCCACACGGCGCGTCGGCGCGGCCGACATCGCATCATCCAGGGCCGGCTCCACCAGAAAGCGCAACAACGCCAGTTCCAGCATGTCGCCCGCGGCGAGGGCCACGGATGTCGAAGCCCGGACCCGAATGCCGTTCAGGGTGCAGACCAGCGTGGGGCTCTCGTTGGCCAGCTGCCACGCATCGCCGTTCGGGACGATGCGACAGCGATTCGCCGAACGCCATTGCGTGTCGTTGAGTCGCTCGCCGCCCAGTTCCAGCGCATCGGCCAGACCGCGGCCCTGCGGCGGCACCGGCAGGGCGAGGTCGACCGCGTCCCCGTGGCTGCGTACCAAGCGCAGGCGAATCGGCGTCGGCATCGCACTCGCGCTCATGTCGGCCTCCCCCACAAGCCGGACAGCCGGCTGGCCGCGTTGACGAAACCGCCCGAGGCATCTTGCTGCCAGAAGGCACTGTCGGGCCGGGGCTTGAACAGGCGCTGCGGCCAATCGGCCCAGGGCAGAAAGCGCACGCCATTCAGCCGCAGCGCAGGGTCGGCGGGGTGCACAGGGCCGGCCAGTTGCGCGAGCACCTGGTTGGCCCGGGTGTGCCGTTGCATGATGTGGGCGGGCGCCTGCGGGCGGGGACGCCACACGTCGCGCCAGTTGGGCGCATGCAGCCGCCAGAGCGCCTGCACGGTTCGCTCGAGGGCCGCCATGTCGGCCACACGCGTCGCACCGGTGTGGCGTTCGACGCCACGCGCCAGCCAGAACAGCCAGTCGCCGGGCCACGCGGCATCGTGTTCGAAATGCCGCTCGACCCAGCGTGGGTGCGCGGACTGGTACACCAGCAGCGCATGGCGCCGCCCCACCTTGTCGCACGAGGGTGCGATCACGCCCACCACGAAGCGGCGCGGCGCGAAGGCCAGGGTGCCCGGCGCCAGCACGAAGGCCGCGGGCAGAACGGCGGCATCGGACGCCCCCGACCGGTCGCCCTGCTGGGCCAGCCAGGGCTGCCAGCCCTCGCTCTCGCCTGGCCGCATGCCGCTGCGCACGAAGTCGGCGTACGCGGGCAACTTGCCCCAGATGGCGGGTGGCGTGATCAGGCGGGAAGCGATCAGGGCCTGGTGCATCGCGCCCTCCGCCTCATGCGGCCCGCCCCGGGCAGCGGAAGCCCTTGAGCAAGTCACTGTTCAAGGGATTGGGCTGCGACCCGGCGCTGAGGTCGAGCAGCGCCTTGCGTCCGTCGAAGCTGAATTCCACGCTCGCGCGGCCCGGCGTCGCGCCTACGACGATACGGCCTTTGTCGAGCAGCCGGAACAGGGCCCAGGGGCCGCTCGTCGAGACCGTCGACGTGGCGCCCGAGATCCTCGGGTTGGCCACCAACTCTGCCATCGATCCGCCACGCGGCCCCGGCCAGTTGACGGTGAAGGACTGCACCGGCCCATGGATGTAGCGCTGGCCCTGGCCGTCGATGTCCATCACCAGGTCGGTGATGGTGGGGTCGAGGTCCAGCACCTTCATGTCCATCTTCCAGGCGAGCTTGCGGCCGCCCGCGTCCCGGAAAAACAGATCGCGGATCTGCTGGGCGCGGTAGAAGGCCTCGAGGTTCGGCCCGCTCTGCGCCAGCAGCTTGAGCAGTTCGCCCAGGAGTGTCGGGCCCGTTGCCACCGGCGCTGGCGGCGTGCCCGCAGCGATGTTCTCGGCACCCACCATCGCACTGGCCGTGTCGGGGTTCTTGTAGCGCCAGGGCCGCACGCTCGTGTCGACGAAAGGCAGCAGGTACTTGGTGAAGAACTCGTCCGCCGCACCGCCCACCGCGAAGACCTGCGTGAAGTCCTCGACCGAGGCATCCTGGGTCACCGCCGCCAGCGGGTAGCGGCCTTCGACGCCACGCTTGCACGGCTCGCTGACCTGCATGGCCATCAGCCCCATGATCCGGTCGAGCTGCAACTGCGCCTGCTTGCGCAGGATGTCCTGCGAGCCCTGCACGACCTTGTCGCCGCCGCTGGTGGCCAGGGCGGTCAGCACCTCCCGAAAGGGCGCCGGCAACTTGCCGGCCTCCATCTTCAAACGCGCGCCCACCTCGGCGCCGCCGGGCGGCAGGCTGCCCGCAGTGAGCGCGGTGTCGGCCACCACGAGCAGCGTGTAGAACTCGTTGACCAGGCCGGAGATGGCTTCGAGCCCGGGCTTGGCGGTGAGCGCGCCCGCGCCCGATGTGAGTGCCATGTCGGGCTGGCCGGTGACCACCTCGCGCAACGCGGCGAAGCGGTCGTCGACGAGTTGCTTCTCGAGCCGCTCTTCGCGCCGGATGCCCAGGGTCTTGCCGATGTCGCGCGTCTGCTTGTTGAGTTCGTCCGTGGCCTTGTCGAAGAAGCTCTTGTCCTCCGGCGCTCGGCTGGCGAGCGGACGGGAGAGCGTGGTCTCGCGTGCGGCCGCACGGGCCAGCCGTGCGAGCGGCGAATCGGGGGCCGCGAACTGGCGCAGCACGCTCAGGTCGAAACCCAGGCTGGTGCCGGTGGTGTCGCCGCCGCCGACCGTGCGGATCGACTCCAGAAAGCGCTCCCAGTGCTGCGCATATTCGCCGAGGTACTGGCGGCGGATGTCGTCGAGCAAGGGGTTGTCCTGCAGCCGGGCGACGTCATCCAGCGTTTTTTTGGGATCGAGCGCGAAGGCCGGCGTCACAGCGCCGCGCCCCATGACCCAGGCGTCGTCCTCCAGCGCATGCGCGACGAACTCGGGCAGGCGCTTGTTGAAAAGGTCGTGGTAGCCGTCGTAGGTGAACAGCCCGGGCACGCCCTTCTCGAGCGGCAAGCCGCCCTGGCGCGAGAACACCGTACCGACCTGCGGGCCGACGGCACGCACCAACGTGAATTCCTGCGGCGCGTCGGTCGCCATCGCCGTCTTGGCGCGCTCGTACACCCGCTGCGTCGAGGTGTTGCCGTTCAGGAAGCTCTGGACCTCACGCACCAGCGCCTCGTTCGGCAGCGAGGCAGCCTGCACCGGCCGCGCACCGGAGAAGAGCCGTTCCACATGCCCCACCATGGAGGCACGCCCACCGAAGACCGCGGCACTGTCCGCGCGCTCCCAGTCCTTCAGCACCCAGTTTCGGACGTCGCGCGCGCCGCCATCCTGCATGTAGCGCGCCTTGTCGTGCAGCAGCTTGTACACGCGCAGGGTTTCGTAGGCCGTCTTGGCATCGCCGTCCTTCACGCTCGTCGCCAGCACGGCCTCCATGCGCTGGAGGATGGGCGGCAGCAGCATGTGGTCCTGCAATTGCGCGTAGGTCTCGGCGGCGGCGTCGAGGACCGGCGGCACCGTGTACAGGCCGTACAGATAACTCGCCGGCGGGTTGTCGACATCCAGCCCTGCATAGCCCGGCAACTCGCGCGCAGCGTTGAGCACGTCGGGGACGCCCGTCGGCTTGAAGTTGGCGAAGAGCCCGCGCACCTGCTCCGTCAGGACCTGCGCGCGCGCGCCCACCGTGTCGAGGTACCGACGGTTGTTGCCGAAGCTCAGCGCCAGCGCGCCGGCGAGCCAGAGGAAGATCACGACGGCCAGCGCATGGCCCAGCAAGCGCAGGACGCGGAACCGGACCTCCCAGCCCAGGTTGGGTCGCACCAGATGCGCCTCGGGCACGATCACCTTGGTCAGCACGTCCTGCAGGAAGAAGCCCTGGTGTGCGGTCGGTATCTTGGTGTCGGCTCGCCCGCGCTCGCCAGCCTCCTGGCCACCGGACCGCTCGTTGCGCAGCGAAGAAAGGCTGCCCCGGAGGCGCTCCAGCAGCGTGTCGGGATTAGCCGCCATCTCGGCGTCGGCCTGTGCACCGCTGGTGAAGTACACGCCGCGCAGCGTGTGGTGCAGTTGCGTGCTGTCGAAACGGGAGTCGAGAAAGATCTCGTCGATCATCTGTGCCAGCGGCACCGAGAGCCCCGCCAGCTCCTGCGGCAGCGCGAAGAGCCGACGGCGGCGATCCACGTCGAACTCCTCGCTCAGGCGGGAGCGCAGGCCGGCGGCGAGACGGTCCTTGAGCAGGGTCAGTTCCTCGCCGACCTGCTCGCGCAGTGCCTGGCGATTGCCCGCGATGTCCGCGGCTTTGGCGCCCTTCGCGGTCTCGTAGGGCAGCGTGAAGCCCCAGGCCTGGGTGCGGCCTTCGCTGGTGAGGGCCTGGAAGTATTCCTTGAAGCCCTTCAACAGGTCCATCTTCGTGACGATCACGTACACCGGGAAGCGGATGCCCAGTTCCTGCCGCAGTTCGGCCAGGCGATCACGTATCTGCTCGGCCTGCGCGGAACGCTCGATGTCGAACGGTGTCAGCAGCTCGGCCGCATTCAGCGCGACGATCACGCCATTGATCGGCGCGCGCGTGCGTTGCTTGCGCAGCAGGCCCAGGAAGCCGCGCCACTCGGCGAGATCCTTCTGCGGGGCGATTTCCTGGGTGGTGTAGCGGCCGGCGGTGTCGATCAGCACCGCCTCGTTGGAGAACCACCAGTCGCAATGCAGCGTGCCGCCCTGCGACTGCAGCACCATGCGCTTCGAGGCGTTGCCCATCTGGCGCATCGCCGGGAACTGCAGGCCCGAATTGAGCAAGGCCGTCGTCTTGCCCGCACCCGCGCTGCCGACGATCATGTACCAGGGCAATTCATAGAGGTAGCGCTTGCCCTCGAAGATCCGCCGCCAGACACCCCCGCGGCCGCGCAGGCTCCTGAGTTGCGACATGGCGCGCTGCACCGTGGCCGCCACGGTCTTGAGCTCGGCCTGGGCCTCGTCGGCCTTCTCGTTGCGCTTGCCGAAGCTCAGAATCTTCGTCACCAGCTTTTCATCGGCCTGCAGCGCCTGCCACAGCAGGTAGAGCCCGTAGATCGCATAGATCACCAGGATCGCCGCGATCACCGCCACGCGCACGCTCACCGGCGCCAGCGGCCTGGCGTCGCCCAGCGACAGCAGGGGCCCGGCATGCCAGATCAACAGGCAGACGGCCGGTACGCCCACCACGCTGAAGGACCACGATGCCAGCAAGACGATGGCGAAGGCCAGCAGCAGCACGACGAGGGCGATACGCACGCCGACGGAGGCCAGCGGCCGCAGGCCATTGACCGCGAGCAGCGGACCGATGAACCACACGGCCAGCGCCAGCAGCAGCACGGCCAGGAAGGCGAGCATCTGCCGCGAAAAGAAGAAGCTCAGAAAACTCTTGAGGTATTGCATGAAGACTCCCTGGGCCGCGCTCAGCGCGTGCCTTGCGTGACGACGATGTCCACGCGGCGGTTGCGGGCCCGCCCGGCCGCGGTCGCGTTGTCGGCGATCGGCACCGTGTCGCCACGGCCTTCGATCTTCAGCCGCGAGGGCGACACGCCCTTGTCCTGCAGCACCTGCGCCACGACGGCCGCGCGCTTCTCGCTGAGGACGTGGTTGTCGGGAAATTCGCGCGTCCGGATCGGCTGGTTGTCGGAGTGGCCGACCACCTGCACCGTGCCCGTGACCTGGTTGATCTCGTCGGCCACCTTGGTCAGCACCGGCACGCTCCGGGCACTCAACCGCGCCTGCCCCGGCACGAACATGTCGTCGCCCTTGAAGGTGACGGCGCTATGGCGGTCGTCCTCGTCGACGCTCACCGTCCCGCGGGCGATCTCGGCGCTGAGCAGTTCCTTCAGGCGCAGCGGCTTGACGGGCGGCGCCGGCGGCGGCCGCATCTGGCCGATGGCCGCGATGCGCTGCTGCACGTCCTCGCTGGTGTGCAGCAGCTGGTATTTGTACCAGGCGAACAGCCCGAGCAAGGCCAGCGCCAGCAGCGCGACCGTGACCCACACGGGGATGCTGCGCAGCAGCCGGAACTTGCCCGCCCCTGCGCCCTTCCAGTGCGGCGACAGTTCGTTCGGCACATCGCCGCGCGCGGACACGAGCAGCGTCAACAGACGATGGCGAATGGTTTCGAGTTGGCGCCGGCCATGGGTCTCGGTGCTGAAGCGCCCCTCGAAGCCGAGCCCGAGGATCTGGTACATCAGTTCGAGCAGGTCGGTGTGCTCCTGCGGGCTCGCGGCCAGGCGCCCCACCAGCAAAAAGAACTTGTCGCCGCCCTTGGTGTCGCCATGGAACTGCGCCGCCAACTGCCGCACCGCCCACACGCCCGCGTCGCCGTTTCGGCCACCCCCCCACGCCGTGCTGTTGGCCGCCTCGTCGAGGGCGGTGCACAGCGCGTAGCTCGCGGCCACCACGTGCTCGTGCTTGATCTTGGCGTCGTTGCACAGCGCCTGGAAGGTGGTGACCTCGCGTTCGAGCAGGCGGTGCAACACCGCGACGCTGTCGACATCGAGCTGTGCAGGCATGTCGGCCAGCGCGCGCAGCAAGGTCTGCGCCGCCTCCAGCAGCGGGTTCTGCGCCGCCTTCACGGCGGCAAGGCGCGCGGCGATCGAGGGTTCCGCGACCAGGCGGATGCCTGGTGGCAGATCGAGAACGTGGACCGCATCGAGATGGTCCTGAGGTGGCACGTCGTCTCCCTCCGCGCCGGACTGTAGGTATTGGGATTCGCGCATGGAAATTAGAGGTAAAGGAAGAGGTCGGTCATGAGAATGCGCAGCGGGCGTGCGGGACGGAGAAAACTGTCAGCCACATGGCTCAACCGACCTCGACGTTGGAGCCGTCAAGCTTGACCTGGCCCTTGGCGAGGGGCTGGACCTTGCTTTCCTGAGCGTGGGTGCCAGTGAAATCAACGGTACGGGCAAAGTTGTTGCCGCCGATGAGCAGATTGCCGACGCGGCCGTTGGAGAGATCCAGGCTATCGACGGTATTGTTCTGAAGCACCACGCTGCGCGTGTTCAGGTAGCTCGCATCGAGCCTTGGGATCGTCGAATTCCTGATGACGATGGATTCGCTGACGTTGGATATCCTCTCTACGCTTTTCAGCGAGAAGCCCCCGGCGATGGTCACAGGCTCGGTCGACAGACCGCCGCCAAAGGTCACACCATCGATCTCGATGGTCTTGATGCCGCCTGCGTACGCTTCGAACACCTTATGACCGTCGCCGGATATCTGGCAGTTGCGCATGCTCAGGCTTTTCGCTTCGCCCACGTAGGCATTGATGTAGCCACCTCGTACTCGCTCCATCACTATGTCGCCCTTGACCCTTGCACGGGTGAGGTCGAGTTCATCCAAAACGATGTCGCGCAGGGTCAGGGACTGGAAAGAACTTGAGACCATGTCGAAGCGGCCACGGAGCCTGCTGCCCTGAATCAGCGCGTGTGGAACGATGCCTTTCGACTCTTTCGAATCGATCTTGCACTCCATCGAGTCAAAGGTGCAGTCTTGAATCACAAGACTTGAGTGCCCTAGAACACCCATCCAACGCCCATTGCACTTGAGGAACGTCGCTTCACCATAGGTGCCGACGCTGCCCCAGCGGTTTGAATCGGAACTGGTTCCCGTTAGGTTGCATTTCTCATAGGTAACGCCCCGGCTTCCCTCCTCACCCCAGAGATGAGATGCGCCCGCAACGGTGCAACCAACAAAGCGGACAGCGTTCTGCACACCCCACGCAAAGATGCCGGAGAACCGGCAACGCTCGAACACGCAGTTCGACATTTCTGCAAGCTTGATTTCATAGGCACCGACGAAGTCGCAGTCAACGAACCTAATGTTTCGCCAGATCAGCCCACGAAAGATGGTGCCTCCGATCTCTGCACCCTCGCACGTCAACAACGCATCGCCCATTCCCTTTTCTCGCAGTTGCGGGTCCAGGAGGTAGTCAAAGAGCTTTCCAAACGTCTTGATGTTCTTTTTTGTATTCATGTTGCATCCATGCAGTGACATTAAGAAACCGGCTCCACTGATGAAGACTGTGCGGCGCTGCATATCGAGATTCACCTTCCCTTGACGATCGCACCGGCGTCGGGATAGGTGTTTCCCGTCGCCGTGACAGCGGCGCCCCATGTGGCATACAGCCACTTCCAGTCGGGCACCTCTCCATGCTCTCCCCCTCTGCGATGCATGAAGTCCACCGTGTTCGCCGCGGTACCGATGTCCAACGGAAAGAGCCAGTGGTCGTCGACGTTCATGTCCTCGCTCCAGTCGGGCTGACCCTTCGCTATCGGGGGCTTCTTGAGGACGACCTCGCAGAAAGCTTGGGCAGCACGTTCCGTGACGTTGCGGCCCTCGCCCCTTCGCTGACGTTCGGCGCCGATGCTGTTGACCTGATCTGCGGGTGACCGACTGCGCACCATGCAACGGGCCAGCACCTCGAGTTGTTCAGCACTGAAAGTCAGCGCTGATTCGCCTTTGGCGCCGATGAGCAGCGCCGGCGTCAGGCAGTGCCATGTGGTGACCAACTGCTTCTCGCCGTCCTTCGCCCCCTCAAACACCCAAACCTTCACCGCCCCGACGCAATCGAGCTTCCGAAGCACCTCGCTCATCACCATCGTCACGTTCGCCGAACGGGTCTTGCTCACCAACCCTGCGCGAGGATGCCAGCGGAAGGACAGCGGCGGGTCGTTCGGCCACAGCACGTGCAGGTAGTCGAGCGCCACGCACAGGCGCGGTCGGCCCGTGCCTTGCGCACTGGCGATCTGGCGGATGCTTTTCTTGTCGGTGTCAACCACGCTCCCTGCCGGCGGGCGCAGGGTCCAGCCCTTGAGTTCGTCGTCGAGGTTCTGGTAGCCGATGGGGCCGCCGCAGCTGCTCACGACGAAGTGCGTGGTCTTGCCATCGTGGGTCTGCGCCTTGTGCAGCCCGGGGTCCTTGGCGCTGCGCACATTGACGCGCGCACTGCCGGCTGCCCGCGCGGCCTGGTAGACACCGGCGCGGTGGCTGTGGCCCGACAGGTGCCAGTCGACGCGGGGCTTGTCCGTCGCGAGCACCATGTCGTCGAAGTACCACTTCAGGTTGCGCTCGCAGGTGCCCATGTTGTAGGGGCCCAGGCCCATGTCGGAGCCGATGTTGCCGACGGGGTCGTCGGCGGGCGTCATGCCTGCGTGGGGGTCGCTCAGGGTCTTGTCCTGGTCATAGCTGAAGAGGGTGAAGTGGCTGGCCACCACCAGCGGGGCGCCGTTCTTCTGCTTGAGTTTCTGTGCATGCTGCAGCAGTGCTTTCTGCGCCTGGCTGAAGCTGCCGGCGGCGCGCGGCAGGATCATGGTGCCCTGGCGGTCCACGCCGACGGGGCGCCGAAGTTCGTCCATGTTCTGGAAGTTCTCTTCGCCGCCCCATGCCAGGCCAGCCACCAGTTGCTTAGCGTCTTTGGCGCCGGCCTTGCCGCCCAGGCCCAGCACGAAATCGCCCAGCGGGTTGAACAGGGCCCCGAACCAGTCGAAGTTGACCGGGTTGAAGTTCAGGCCGGTGTAGAGCTGACCATAGGTCGGCCCATAGGCCAATGTGGCCTCGTAGAGCGTGAGGTTGTGGTCGGCTGCGATGCCGGCGTTGGCCTTGAGGCTGGCATAAGCACTGGCTTCCTCGAACTTCTGGCGATGCGCATTCAGTGCACTGTCGCTGCGCCCGGCGACTTCCATGGCACCCAGGGCCATGCCCCACTTGCCCATGCGCGGGCTGATGCCGTAGGGCATTTCGTAGGCTTCGTGGTTGCCCGTGGTGATGAACACCGGCAGCTTGAGATGGGTGTAGGCATGGCGCACCAGGCTGAAGACGAGCATGTCGTCCTGCCAGCGCGGGTAGAGCGTCGAATCGTGGATGTTGCTCAGGATGTTGAAAGCTTTCCACTGCGCCCCGATGGTCTCGCCTGTCCTGCGCGGGTCGATGTTGCGGTTGAAGTCGATCAGGTCGCCGGTGAGCAGCAGGGCGGTGTCGGGTTTCTTCGAGGCGCCGATGGTCTCGAAAAGGGTCTTCAGGTGCGAGAAGGCATTGCACAGCGTGTCGCCGGCGTACTTCTGCGCGAGCTTGCCCGCGTCGGGGCCATCGGCGTCTTCGATCAGGGCGGCCGGGGATCGCGCCAGCGCGTCGTGGCGTACGCTGACGTGCACGTCGCTCAAATGCCCCAGCTGCAGCGTCTGCGCGGTGGCCCGAATGACCGGGTGCCACGCCTGCAGGGCGGGGCTCGCGGCACTCGGCGCATCCATGCGGGCCCCTCTCACAGCGTTCACGTCGAACTCGTGGAGCGTGCCGAGCGGCTTGCCGCGCCCTCCGGGCAGGTCGGTCAAGAAGCGGTTGATCAGCAAGTCCTGGTAGTGCGCGGCTTTCGGCTTGATATTTCCAGGCCAGGCTTTCTTCTCTGCCTCTGTCAGCTCGACCATCCAGGCAAAGCTGTGGAATGCCCCGCTGCCGATCTTGCTGAAGGGCGCGACGCTCAGGTCGATGTCGATCTCGAAGAGCTTTCCGCCCTGGAATTCCCTGTAGAACTGCACTGCGGCGGCGGAGATGCTGAAGGCCATGCCGTTGCTGCAGATGGTGGCCCGATGGGCATCGAAGAAGTCGATCCAGCGCGTGGTGACGGCAGTGCGGGCAGTCTCATAAGACCGCCCGTCGCCGAACAGATTGCCCTGCGAGGTGTCAACATCGGTTTCTTTCCGGTCGATGCCGTACAGACGCAAGTGCCGGTCGATGTACGGATGCGCCGCTTGCGCGATACCTGTTTCGGTGTTCACCGCGAAGCGCGTGGCATCCGCGGCGCTCACGCCGATCACGATACTGGCCCGCGTTTGCCCTGGAGCGAGCACCAGCGGACAGCCGAGATTGGGATAGAGGATCACCGCCGGCAGACGGGGCGTCACATCCTTGTTGCAAGTCACGCACTTGTCGTCCTTGCCAAGCTCCGAATTGACGAGGCTGCTGTCGAAACTCATGCGGCTGCTCCTGTGCGGGCTGTCATTTCGGCCACGACGCGATCGACGACCCGCTGCAACGCGGCAGCAGCGTGTTCTGCATGCTCCTTAGCGAGCGCATCGGGCGGGAGGCCCGCAATGGCGTTGGCAAAGCTTCCGGCTTCCTTGGCGTGGCTGATCGGGGTGCGCAGGACGGGGCGCGCCAGAATCTCCGGGTTCACGCGCAGGGCCAACGCAACGGCGAGGCGCGCGTCCTGCCATCCGCCGAGACCCAGGGCATTCGCCTGCGCCACGGCCTGATGCGCGATGACGCCACGCAACCACGGCGGGATGCCGTCGAGCTCGCCAGCGTCGACATCCTGCTCGGCAACCAACGCCAGCAGGCGCTCGGCACGGTTCAGGGTGTCGATCTGTTCCAGCATGGCTTCCGTGATGTGCAGGGGCGTGGTACGGATCGCAGCGACCGGGTCGCGCCGGCCCGGGCGAACATGCGGGGCAAACCGCTCGTCCCAACCGCCCCACCAGTCGAATGCGCCAACAAAAGCCTGGCGCTCGGCCTCGGGCCAGAGATCGACCATGGCCATGCCGATGCACGCGTCGAAGTAGCGCACGAGTAGCTCGGTCGAACCGCCCTGTGTGTCCTGCATGACGGCGTTGAGCCAGCTTTGGAGGTGGACCGTGAGCCGAAGCAGTGGCAACGGGCTGCCGATGAGCAGCAGTGCGCGATGAAGCGCCGCGAAGGCCGCCAGCTCTTCCAACAGCGCGCGCGAACATGTTTCGGGGAGCGCGATCAACCACGGTCCTTCCGCTGCATAGCGGGACTCTGCCGTGCCCGCGAAGAGGCTGTTCGATGGCAGACGGTGTCGCATCGTCCATGACGCCAGCGCGTCTGGCGCGCTGCAACTACCGGCTTCGACCACCGCATACAACGTGGTGCCCTTCCGCATCCCGCGATGCAGCGCCTGAATGTCGGTTGCCAGAATGCGCAACATGGTTTGGGTGGTGGTGTCCATGGGGCTACTCCCTCGGCACCATGCCGGAACGCTGCCGCATCGCGCGCAACATGCACTCCCAGCACACGCTAAGGGGTGCAGGCACGGGTTTCGTGTCCGGCCCTGGCGTCGCATGCTGCCCCGCATGTTCGACCCAGCTGCCCAGCGTGCCGTGCTGGATGCCCCCTGCGCTCCACGCGCTGAAGCTGGTGCCGCCGTTCACTACCACCTTCTTCTTGGCGATGAGGTAGACGGTGTCTTCTGTGCTCACGATGTCGATGTCTTTCAACGCGGTCGCGTCGATCGCGTCGGCGTGTGCTTCGATCTGTACATCGCCGTCGGATGCGAAGGCCTTGATGCCGCTCTTGAGGGCAAAGGCCCGGATGCCGTCGGCCACGCTCGCCAGGATGCGCTTTCCGGCACTGAACGATGCATGGCCGCCGCTTGTCAGTTGAATGTGCTGACCGGCATGGAGGTGCAGGTCGGTGCTGGCGGTCGCCTCGACGCCCTCGGGGCTGGCCAGCACCAGATGCGGCTCGGCGATTTCAGGGAAACGGCCTTCGGCCGGCTGCCCTCCTTGGCCTCGTATCGCGTCGTTCTGGCTCTTGATGGCTTTCGCGACGGCGTTCTGGTCGTCCGCACGGTCCTGCGCTTTGGCGAGGCCAGCAGCGTCCGCCAGGCCTTCGATCTGATCGCGCGCCGACGTCAGGCGACCGACCGTCTCGCCCATGTCCGTCACATGGTTGGCGGCGTTGCTTCTCGCCTCGGTGGTGATCAGCATCCCGTCCTTGGCCCGTATGGCCCCGTGCCCATCGGTGCGCAGCTCGAACCCCTCCCCCCTCGGGTCCTTCCTCCCCGCGTTGTCCTCCACCCGCGTGATGAACCCCAGGCTCAGCGAGCTCGACTGGTGGTCGCTCTTGAGCTGCGCCTGGAT